>CAVSUO010000007.1:0-333624 GCA_963731255.1 uncultured Actinomycetes bacterium
CCTGGGCGGGCTGATGGCCGGCGTTGCCGCCCTGCTGTTCGGCACCTTCTTCGAGGTCACCCAATACAACATCGGCTTCCTGCTCGGCATCAAGGCCTTCACCGCCGCCGTGCTGGGGGGGATCGGCAACCTCAGGGGAGCTCTCGTGGGCGGCTTCGCCCTCGGCCTCATCGAGTCCTACGGGGCCAGCATCTTCGGGGCCGAGTGGAAGGACGTGATCGCCTTCGTGGTCCTGGTCCTCGTCCTCATGGTCCGGCCCACGGGCCTGCTGGGCGAGCAGCTGGCGAGGAGCAGGATATGAGGGTCCTCAAGCGAGGCGCCGCACCCAGCCCCGACGACGACCGGGCCCGCCAGACCCTGGCGCTCACTCGGCCCTCGCGCCCACTCGACCGACCCCGGCGACGGGCCGAAGCCATCGGCGCCGTGTTAGGCCGTCGGCGCGCCGCAGCTGTCGCCTGGCGGGCGGGTCTGCCCGACGTCACCAGTCCCATCGCCCGGACCTGGAGCCGCCTTCCCCGCTGGAGCCGGTGGGGCGTCGGTCTCGGCGTCATCGTGCTGGCCGTGCTGGCCCCGGCTGACTCCGTGGGGCAGATCATGGCGCCGGCGAGCGACTGGAAGACACTGCTGTTCTATCCGATCGGCATCTACGTGCTCCTGGCCGTGGGGCTCAACATCGTCGTCGGCCAGGCCGGCATGCTCGACCTCGGGTACGTCGCCTTCTTCGCCATCGGCGCCTACACGATGGCGCTGCTGGGCGCAACTATGGCGTGGACTTCTGGCTCATCCTTCCGGTCGGGGTGGCTGTTCGCGGCGTCGCCGGGGTGATCCTCGGCGCCCCGACCCTGCGCCTCCGGGGCGACTACCTGGCCATCGTCACGCTCGGGCTTCGGCGAGATCATCCGCGACGTCGGCCAACAACACCAACTGGATCGGCGGGCCCGAGGGGCATCTCGCCGGCATCCCCCACCCGCCCGACATCGGCACCTCAACGCCTTCACCTACGGGGTGCTCGACCCGAGGCCCTACTACTACCTGGTCCTGGCGACATCATCGTGGTCGTCATCGTCGTGCCCGCCGGCTGGAGCGCAGCCGGGTCGGACGGGCCTGGGCGGCGATCCGGGAGGACGAGGACGCGGCCGAGCTGATGGGCGTGCCGACGTTCAAGTTCAAGCTGTGGGCGTTCGCCATCGGGGCGTCGATCGGCGGCCTGGCCGGCGTGGTGTTCGCCGCCAAGCAGCATCTCCATCACCCCGGACAACTTCCTGTTCGTGTTCTCGATCCTCGTTCCTCGCGGCGGTCGTCCTCGGGGGTTCGGGGAACCTGCCCGGGGTCATCGTCGGGCGCGTTCGTCGTCGGCTGGCTGCCCGAGCGATTCCGGGGCTTCGCCGAATACCGGGTGCTCTGGTTCGGCGCCGCGCTCGTGATCATGATGATCTTCCGTCCGCAGGGGCTGCTGCCGGCCGCGGCGACGCCGAATCGAGCACTCCGGACGGGAGCGGCTCGGCGAGCGGCGCCGACGGCGGTCGGTCGAGCAGGAAGAGAAGACCTAGCCGATGAGTGACGGCGCGCTGCTCGAGCTCGAACGCCTGACCGTGCGCTTCGGGGGGCTCGTCGCTGTCGCCGACCTCGACGCTGCACGTGGACCAGGGCGAGATCTTCTCCCTCATCGGCCCCAACGGAGCCGGCAAGACGACGGTCTTCAACGTCGTCACCGGCGTCTACCAGCCCACCGAAGGACGCTCCGCTTCGGGGGCCGGTCGCTGCGTGGGGCGCAGGCCGCACGAGATCACCGGCCTCGGCGTGGCCCGCACGTTCCAGAACATCCGTCTGTTCTCGCAACATGTCCGCGCTCGAGAACGTGATGGTCGGCGCCGACGCCCGTCATCGCACAGGAATCCCTGGCGCCGTGCTCGGTCTGCCGCCGCACCGGCGCCGAGGAGCGCGAGGGCCGGAGCGAGGCGCATGGAGCTGCTGGAGCTGGTGGGCATCGCCGAGCTGGCCGACGAGACGCCGCCAGCAACCTCTCCTACGGCGACCAGCGGCGGCTCGAGATCGCCCGGGCCCTGGCCACCGAGCCCCGCCTGCTCCTGCTCGACGAGCCGACGGCGGGCATGAACCCGGCCGAGAAGTCGGCCCTGCAGACCCTCGTGCGATCCATTCGCGACACGGGCGTCACCGTCCTGCTCATCGAGCACGACATGAGCCTGGTCATGGACGATCAGCGACCGGATCGCCGTGCTCGACTTCGGCCGGAAGATCGCCGAGGGCCTGCCCGGCCGACGTGCAGACCGACCCGGCGGTGATCGCCGCCTACCTGGGGTGCGCCGACGCGATGCTGCTTGAGGTGCCGACGACTCCACGTCCACTACGGCAAGGTCGAGGCGCTCAAGGGCGTCTCCCTCGCCGTCGACGACGGGCGAGATCGTGACGCCTCATCGGCGCCAACGGCGCGGGCAAGACGACGACGCTGCAAGACGATCTCCGGCCTGCGACGCGGTCACCTCGGGCGACGTCCTGTTCAAGGACGCAGGACATCACCCGCCTCCCCGGGCACCGCAGGGTCAGCTGCGGGACTGTGCCAGGCGCCGGAGGGTCGGGGCATCTTCCCGGGCATGTCGGTGGTCGAGAACCTCGAGATGGGCGCCTACGGGCGCTCCGCGAGGAGCCGGCTCGACCGACGACTTCGAGCGGGTCTTCGGCCTGTTTCCCCGGCTGGCCGAGCGGCGCAAGCAGGCGGGCGGCACGCTCTCCGGCGGCGAGCAGCAGATGCTGGCCATCGGCCGGGCCCTCATGGCCCGGCCCGAGGTGGTGCTGCTGGACGAGCCATCGATGGGGCTGGCCCCGCTGCTGGTCGAACCAGATCTTCGACATCATCACCGAGATCAACCGAGCAGGGCACGACCGTGCTGCTGGTCGAGCAGAACGCCGCCCAGGCCCTCGCCCGGGCGCACCGCGCCTACGTCCTCGAGACCGGGACGGGTGGCGAGGACCGAGCCGACGCGGCGACCTCCTGGCCGACGACTCGTGCGCAACGCCTACCTGGGCGTCGACTCGGGCGCCTGACGGCGTGCGGCCGGCCTGACCACGACCTTCCCGAACGTCTGCCGTCCGCCGAGGAGCACGAGCCCCTCGACCGCCTTCTCGAGAGGAAGCTCGGCGAACACCGACGGGGCGATCTGTCCCTGGCCGTGCAGCCGCATGAGCTCTGCGTGGCACTCGGCGATGGCTCCCGGATCGTGATCGTTGTACGCACCCCAGTTGAGCCCGACGACGGCGTAGTTCTTCACCAGGAGGTGGTTGGCGGGGACCTCGGGGATGTGCCCGCTGGCGAAGCCGATGACCAGCAGCCGGCCCTCCCACGCCACGACCTTCCGCGAGCGGTCGAAGGTGTCGCCACCCACGGGGTCGTAGACGACGTCGGCCCCGTGCCCTCCCGTGGCGTCTCTCACGATCGGGACGAAGTCCTCCGCCGAGTAGTCGACGACGACCTCCGCGCCGAGCTTGCGGCACCGCTCGACCTTCTCGGCTCCGCCGGCCGTGGCGATCACCCGCGCCCCGGCAGCCACGCCCAGCTGGACGGCGGCCGAGCCGACTCCACCAGCGGCCGCATGGACCAGAAGCCACTCGCCCGGGCGGAGAGCGGCCCTGCGGTGGAGGGCGAACCAGGAGGTCTGGTACGCGACGTGGATCGCTGCCGCCTCCGCGTCGTCGAGGTCGTCCGGGATCGGATAGGTGACCGCAGCCGGGGTGACGATCCGCTCGGCCAGGCCCCCACGAGGGAGGCGGGGCACGGCGATCACCCGCTGACCGACGTTCCGGTCGACGACGCCCTCCCCCACGGCGACGATCCGTCCGCTCGTCTCCAGCCCGGGCGTGAACGGCAGCGGAGGTCGCTGCTGGTACTGGCCCCGGCACAGGAGGATGTCGGCAAAATTGAGCCCGCAGGCGGCGATCTCCACGACCACCTCACCGGGGCCGGGAGCCGGCTCCTCGACGTCCTCGAGCCGGAGCACCTTGGCGGGATCGCCGAGCTCGTGGACGGTCCAGGCCCGCATGGGCTCAGATGAGCTCGGCCATCGCCTCGGCCTGGGCGTCGACCGGACCGAAGATCGTGTCGAGGACACGGGCTCGCTTGAGGTACAGGTGGACGTCGACCTCCCACGTGAACCCCATCCCCCCGTGCACCTGGATGCAGGCCTTGCCGTTGGCGAGCGCGGCGTCCCCCGCCATGAGCTTGGCGCCGGCGATCGCCCGGTGGACGTCGCCGATGCCGGGATCGTCGAGGTGTGCGCCGGCGGCGTAGACCGCTGCCCTGGCCACCTCGGCCCGCACCAGCATGTCGGCCAGCAGGTGCTTGACGGCCTGGAACGAGCCGATCGGCCGTTCGAACTGCTGGCGCTCCTTGGCGTACGGCACCGCCGTGTCGACGACCGCTCCGGCCAGACCGACCAGGAGGGCGGCAGCCAGGGCAGCGCCCTCCAGTCGCCAGGCCGCTGCCGTATCGGGCCCGGCCACCTGCCGGCCACTGGGGAGCTCCTGCGCCACGTGGACGGGCGTCAGCGGGTCCAGGGGGTGCTGCACGCGGCTCGCCCGCCACCGCTGCCGGATCGACCTCCCACACGCCGGCTTCGTCCAGCACCAGCAGGCGGTCCAGGGCCCCGAGGTGCTCGACCACCAGAGGCGTCCGCCGGCCCGGTGGGCCTCGCCGCTCGACGCCGCCGACGACGCGCTCCCCGGCGGCGGCGCCGTCGACGATCCCGGCTGCCAGGTGGCGTCCAGATCAGCGGTCCGGGGACGAGGGCCCGGCCCAGCTCTTCGAAGACGAGGACGGACTCGACAGCTTCCCAGCCCGACACCGCCGGCAGACTCGGGGAGATGCAGGGAGAACACGCCGGCGTCGGCCAGCACGACGCCACAGGTCCCGCTCCACGCCGCCGCGATCCTCCAACGACCGTACGGTGGCCATCGGGAACGCGACCGGCGCACAGCTTGCGCACGACGTCCTGGAGCGCCTCCTGGTCGCTCGCTGAGCTCGAAGTCCACGTTCAGCGCTCCCGGGGCAGGCCCAGGACCCGCTCGCCGAGGATGTTGCGCTGGATCTGCGAGGTGCCGGCCGCGATGGACAGCGAGATGGCATGGACCCACCCGTGCACCTGGTCGCCGCTGCGAGCCCCGCCGACGTCGTCGAACGAGAGCGACGCCCGGTCGAGGATGCGCAGGGCCAGGTCGCCGAGGCGGTGGCGGACCTCGGAGTAGTGCAGCTTGAACACCGAGCCACCCGACACCGGGCACGCCCGTCCGGGACGCCTGTGTCACGTTCCGCTTGGTGAGCGACCACAGGGCGTCGAGGTCCGCGGCCAGGTGGCCGAGCTCGCGCCTGATCCCGGCGTCGTCCCACGGGCGCGTTCCCTCTGCCCCAGTCGACCGGGCGATCTCGACGAGGCTCTCGAGCAGCTCCATCGTCTGCAGCAGCTCGCTCACGAACGCCGTGCCCCGCTCGAAGCTGAAGGTGACCATGGCGACCCGCCACCCGTCGTTCTCGGCTCCGACGCGGTTGGCGACCGGTATCCGCACCTCGTCCAGGAACACCTCGCTGAACTCCGACGACCCGTAGATGGTGCGCAGCGGCCGGACCTCGAGTCCGGCGCTGTCCATGGGCATGATCAGCCAGGAGATCCCCCGGTGCTTGGGCGCGTCGGGGTCGGTGCGGACGAGGAGCTCACAGAACTCGGCCACCTCGGCGTGCGAGGTCCAGATCTTCTGCCCCGACACGACGTAGTCGTCGCCGTCACGAACAGCCCTGGTGCGCAGCGCGGCCAGGTCCGACCCCGCCCCCGGCTCGGAGAAGCCCTGGCACCACACCTCGTCGCCGCGGAGGATCGGCGGCAGGTACCGCGAACGTTGCTCGGAGGAGGCCTCGGCGATCAACGTGGGGCCGGCGTGCAGCAGCCCCACGAAGTTGACCCCGACGTAGGGTGCGTGGGCCCGCTCGGTCTCCTCCAGGAACACCAGCTGCTCTGCCGGCGATGCACCCCGGCCACCCAGCTCCTTCGGCCAGCTGATGCCGGCGAACCCGGCCTCGAACAGCATCCGCTGCCACGCCGTGTCGTAGGCGCGGCGCCCCGGCCAGTCGTCTATCGCCGGCGGAGGGCCGACCGTGGGCAGGACACGATCGAGCCACTCCCTGAGCTCGCCTCGGAACCGCTCCTCGCTCTCCGAGTAGCGCAGGTTCACCGGGGCGCGCTCCTCCCCTCGTGCACCTCGTTCACTCGAAGCCCGGAAAGGACAGTCCCGCGGTCATGCCGCCCTCGACCAGGAACTCGGCGCCGGTCGAGTACGAGGCCTCGTCCGAAGCGAGGAAGGCGACGAGGCGGGCCACCTCCTCGGGCTGGCCGATCCGCCCGATGGGCTGGTGGCGGTAGGCGGCGTCCTTGTTGGCCTGGTCCACCTGGTCGAGCTGCAGCATCGGCGTGTCGATGCCACCGGGGTGCACCGAGTTCACCCGTATCCCAAAGCGCCCGAGCTCGAGTGCCGCGGACTTGGTCATGCCCCGGACGGCGAACTTGCTCGCCGTGTAGGCGCACGCTCCCGCCATCCCTTCGAGGCCCTGGGTCGACGAGATGTTGACGATCGCGCCCCGACCAGCGGCCTTGAGGGCCGGGATCGCTGCCTTCATGCCGAGAAAGCAGCCGAACTGGTTGACCTCGATGACCGCGCCGGTACTCCTCGAACGAGGTCCGCTCGATGGAGCCGAAACGGAGGATCCCCGCGTTGTTGACGAGCACGTCGAGCCTTCCGAACCTCGACCTCGCCGCTTCGACGGCCGCATCCCAGTCGTCCTGACGGGTGACGTCGAGGTGCACGTAGGCGGCTGTGTCCCCTATCTCCACGGCCAGCTTCTCTCCCAGGTCGTCCAGGACGTCGCCCACCACGACCTTGGCTCCCTCGGTGGCGAAGAGCCGGGCCTCCGCCTCACCCTGGCCCCGGGCCGCGCCCGAGATCAGCGCCACCTTACGGTCGAGTCTGCCCACGACAGTCGTTCCTCTCTCGGGCCAGCTTCGGCCGGCTCGGCATCCGGTCCTCACCGTCGCTCATTTCCTGACGCGGCGTCAATCGGGGCCCTGGTCGGATCCCAGGCGCCGGGAGCGCCACCGATAAGGTCGGCGGCGTGAGCGAGGGCCCTCTCGCCGACATCCGGGTGATCGACTGCTCCGGCCTCATCGCCGCTCCCGGTTGCGCGCGGTACCTGGCCGACTTCGGCGCCGACGTGATCAAGGTCGAGCGGCCCGACGGCGGCGACGCCGCCCGCGACCTGGGCTGGCGCGACACCAGGGACGGCGTCTCGCTGTGGTGGAAGCTCGAGGGACGGAACAAGCGATGCGTGACCCTCGACCTCAAGTCGGCGGAGGGGCGCACGGCCATGCTCGGCCTGTGCGACGAGGCGCACGTGCTGGTCGAGAACTTCCGCCCCGGCACCCTCGAGCGGCTCGGCCTCGGGCCCGAGGTGCTGCTCGGACGCAACCCCCGTCTGGTCATCACGCGCATCACCGGGTTCGGTCAGGACGGCCCCTACGCCGGCCGTCCTGGCTTCGCCACCCTGGCCGAGGCCATGTCGGGCTTCGCCGCCATCAACGGCGAGCCGGATGGGGCGCCCCTGCTCCCGCCCGTCGCCCTCACCGACGAGGTGACGGCGCTGGTCGGCGCCTTCGCCACCATGGTCGCCCTGCACTCGGGGGTCGGTCAGGTGGTCGACGCCAACCTCCTCGACTCGATGCTCCAGGTCATGGGTCCCCTCCCCGCGGCCTACGGCCTGCTCGGCTACGAGCAGCCCCGCCTGGGATCCGGCATCCCGTACAGCGTCCCGCGGAGCACCTACCGCTGCGCCGACGGACGATGGGTGGCCATCTAGACGTCCTCGGAGCCCGTCGCCCGGCGGCTGTTGGAGCTGGTCGGGCTGGGTGACGACGATCGCCTCCGCACCAACACGGGGCGGGCCGCGCACCGCGAGGAAGTCGACCGGGCCGTGGCCGACTGGATCGGCGCCCGGACCACACCGGACGCGCTCGGAACGCTGACCGCGGCCGACGTCGCCGTGGCGCCGGTCATGGGTATGGCGGACATCCTCGGCGATCCACACGTGACGGCGCGCCGCGCCGTGCGCGACGTGGACGGCACCCCGATGCAGGGTGTCGTGGCCCGCCTCTCGGCCACGCCCGGGCACATCCGCTGGTCCGGGCGCCCGCTCGGCGCCGACAACGAGGAGGTGCTGGGCAGGGCCCGGGAGCCCGAGGCCGGCCCCTAGGCGCTCTGCGCCTGCGGCTTCGTCGACGGGCCGGCCTCCCGGGCCGTCGCTAGACCTCGAGGAAGCGCCGCACGCCCAGGGCCGAGCCGCCGGCCCCCACGACGATCCCCATCACCAGCACGGCGAGCTCGGTGAGGAACAGATCGTGGCCGGACACCACGATCGACTGGAACAGCGTCACGTCGTAGTGCTGCACCGAGTACCGCAGCAGGAAGCTGACGACGGCGACGACACACACGGCCACGAACGCCCCGCCCAGCCCCTGGATCACGCCCTCGAGCATGTACGGCACCCGGATGAACCAGTTGGTGGCGCCGACGAGCTTCATGACCGCCACCTCGCGGCGCCGGGCGAAGATCGCCATCCGGATGGCGTTGAGTATGAGCACGGCGGCGGCCGCGAGCAGTATGACCGCCACGCTCAGGAGGACCGCCTGGGCGATCCCGGTGACCCTGAGCAGGGTGTCGACGGATTGCTTGGCGTACACGACGTTCCTCACGCCGGCGAAGGGCCTCAAGGTCGACCCGACCTGTTGGACGTGGTTGGCGTCGCGTGCGACGACCCGGAACGACGGTGGGAGGTCGGCGGGCGCCGCGCTCTGGACCAGGTCCGGTTGGTTGGCGAACATCGTGCGGAACTCCTTGTAGGAGCACGCCTGGTCGCAGAACGTCGCCCGCTTGACCAGCTGCATGGAGCCCAACTTGTCCGCTACCGCGCGCGTCTGGTCGGGGGGAGCCTGTGGCTGCATGAACACGGCGAGCTGGACGCCGCCCTTCCACCTCGTGGTGGCGGTGGACACACCTTGCTTGAGCAGCAACGCCGCGCCGACCAGCGAGAGCGAGACGGCGACGGTCAGCACCGCGGCCACGGTCATCAACCTGTTGCGCCACAGGTTGGTGCCCGTCTCGCGTGCGACGTAGTCGAGGGAGAGGGACACTCAGCGCAACCCTTCGACCCCGGCGGAGGTGGGCTCGACGGACGCGGCGACGGCGTCGGGAATGTCGTCGTACGGCGCGACGGGAGCGTCATAGGCCCCCTCGTCCTCGTCACGGACGACGACGCCGTTGTCGAGCTCGATCACCCGGCGACGCATCGTGTTCACGATGGCGTCGTTGTGGGTGGCCATGAGCACCGTCGTGCCCGTGCGGCTGATCCGGTCGAGCAGCCTGGTGACCTCGGCCGAGGTGCCGGGGTCGATGTTGCCGGTGGGCTCGTCGGCGAGGAGGATGAGCGGTCGGTTCACGAACGCGCGGGCGATCGCCACCCGCTGCTGCTCACCGCCCGACAGCTCGCTGGGCAGGCAGTCCCACTTCTCCCGCAGACCCACCAGGTCGAGGGCCTGCGGAACCTGAGCGGTCACCATCGACTTGGGCCGCCCGATCACCTCCAGGGCGAAGGCCACGTTGGCGAACACCGACTTGTTCGGCAGCAACCGGAAGTCCTGGAAGACGCAGCCGATGTTGCGCCTCAGGTAGGGCACCTTCCAGTGCCTGAGACGGCCGATGTTCCAGCCGGCGACCCAGATCTGGCCGCGGTCGGGGGACTCCTCGCGCAGTATCAGGCGGATGAACGTCGACTTGCCGGCCCCTGACGGACCGACGAGGAAGACGAACTCACCCCGTCCGATCTCGACGGAGCAGTCGCGGAGTGCGGGGACCGTGCCCTTGTAGGTCTTGGTGACGTTGTCCAGTCGGATCATAGGTATCCACGGAGCAGCGCCCTCCCGCCGAGCGAACGTCGGCCCACTGTCGGACGGCGACAGTAGCACCCCCCAAGGGGCGCTTCGCCAATCGGGCTAGCCCTCCTGGGCCCGCCGCCAGCGGAGGTACGACTCCATGAACCGGTCGAGGTCGCCGTCCAGCACGGCGTCGACGTTCCCCGTCTCCTCGTTGGTCCGGAGATCCTTCACCAGCTGGTACGGCGCCAGGACGTAGGAGCGGATCTGGTTGCCCCAGGCCACATCGGTCTGCGGTCCCGAGATGGCGTCGAGCTCGGCGCGGCGCTCCTCCCGCTGTCGCTCGGCGAGCTTGGCCCCGAGGATCTGGAGCGCCTTGGCCTTGTTCTGGTGCTGGCTGCGCTCGTTCTGCACCGAGACCACGATCCCGGTCGGGAGGTGGGTGATGCGCACGGCCGAGTCGGTCACGTTGACGTGCTGACCGCCGGCGCCAGAGGAGCGGTAGGTGTCGATCCGGAGGTCTTTCTCGTCGACGTCGACCTCCGCCGACACGTCGTCCAGGAACGGCGCCGCGTCCAGCGACGCGAAACTGGTCTGTCGCCGCTTCTGGGCGTCGAACGGTGACATGCGCACCAGGCGGTGCACGCCGCGCTCGGCAGCCAGCAAGCCGTAGGCGTACCGGCCTCGCACGATGAAGGTGGCGGACAGGATGCCCGCCTCCTGACCCGGCGACGCCTCGTCGATCTCGACCGAGAAGCCGCGGCGCTCGGCCCAGCGCAGGTACATGCGCAGCATCGTCTCGGCCCAGTCCTGGGCGTCGGTGCCGCCGGCTCCGGCGTGGATCTCCGCCACCGCGTCCCGGTCGTCGTGCTCACCGGAGAAGAGCGAGCGCAGCTCGAGGGAATCGAGCTGGCGTCCGAGGTCGGCCACCGCTTCGGCCAGCTCCGACTCCACGGACTCGTCGCCTTCCTCGAGGGCCAGCTGGTAGAGCGTCTCGGCGTCGGCGAGGCGGGCGTCGAGCCCCGTCAGCAGCTCGACGTCACCGCCGACCCGGCCGTACGCCGTGGTGGTGGTGCGCGCCGCGTCCGGATCGTCCCAGAGGTCGGGGCGACCCACGTCCGCCTCGAGCGCACGCAGGCGGGCCTGGAGCCCCGGGAGATCGAGGTAGGTCTTGGCCTCCTCGAGACGCTTGCGCAGCGTGGCCAGGTCGTCAGCGAAGTCGCGCACCGGCTACTCCGAGCCACCGGAGGCGGGGCTCCGGCTTCAGCGGCCGTGGCACAGCTTGTACTTCTTGTTGCTCCCACACCAGCAGGGGTCGTTGCGTCCGATCTTGTCGCGGTCGGACTTGACGGTGGGAGCCTGGGCGAGGCCCTCGGGCGCCGCCGCTCCGGCGGCGGCAGGCTCAGGGGCGCCCGCCGCACCGGGATCCGTCATCTGGGCCAGCGTCGCCTGGGCCTGCTCCTGGGCCAGCTGGGCCTGCTGGGCGGCCAGCGCGATGCTCGCCGGCCCCTGGACCGGGTCGTCGGCGGCCAGGTAGCTGGCCTGGCCCAGATCGGGCTCGGCCGCCGGCTCGGTCAGGACCTCGACGTGCAGCACGTAGCGCAGGTAGTCGTCGTCGACGGCGTCCATGAGCTGGCCGAACATGTTGAAACCCTCGCGCTGCCAGGCCACCAGCGGGTCCTGCTGGCCCATGGCCCGCAGGTTGATGCCCTCACGCAGGTAGTCCATCTCGGCCAGGTGCTCGCGCCAACGCTGATCGATGATCTGGAGCATGATCTCGCGCTCGAGGGAGCGGGCCACGTCGGGCCCTCCCGGGATCGACGTCTCCCGCTCTGCGTAGTAGTCGACGGCCTCGGCGCGGAGGCTCTCGTACAGCTGATCGGACGACTCGGCCTGCCTGAGGTCCGCCTCGGTGAACTTGGTCGGGTAGTACTGGCCGACCTCGGCGATCAGGGCGGCGAGATCCCAGTCCTCCGCGTACCCCTCGCAGGTCGCCGTCACGACCTGGTCCAGCGCCTCGTCCAGCAGCTCCTCGGTCCGCTCCCGCAGGTCCTCTCCGTCCAGCACCTGCATGCGGCGCTGGTAGATGACCTTGCGCTGCTCGTTCATGACCTCGTCGTACTTGAGGACGTCCTTGCGGATCTCGGCGTTGCGCGCCTCCACCGTGTTCTGCGCCCGCTCGATGGCGCGGGTGACCATCTTCGCCTCGATGGGGACGTCCTCGGGGAGGGCCTTGGCCATCACCCAGTTCATGGCGCCGGTCGCGAACAGCCGCATGAGCTCGTCCTCGAGCGACAGGAAGAACCGGCTCTCGCCCGGATCGCCCTGACGGCCTGACCGTCCGCGCAGCTGGTTGTCGATGCGGCGGCTCTCGTGGCGCTCGCTGCCGAGCACGTACACGCCGCCGAGGGCGCGGACCTTGTCGCCTTCGGCCCGGCACTCGGCCTCCAACTTGGGTCGCAGCTCCGCCCACAGCGCACGCCCTTCGTCGCTGGTGGGGTCGAGGCCCTGGGCCAGAACCTCCTGGGTCGCCAACCCGTCGGGGTTGCCTCCCAGGAGGATGTCGACGCCACGTCCGGCCATGTTCGTCGCCACCGTGATGGCATGAAGGCGGCCGGCCTGGGCGACGATCTGGGCCTCCCGGGCGTGCTGCTTGGCGTTCAGCACGTTGTGCGGGATGCCCCGGATGTCGAGGAGCCTCGACAGCACCTCTGACTTGGCAACCGATGCCGTTCCCACGAGCACGGGTTGACCCCGCTCGTACCGCTCGATCAGATCGTCGACCACGGCGTCGAACTTGGCCTGCTCGCTCTTGTAGACCAGGTCGGGGTGGTCGGCACGGACCATGGGCAGGTTGGTCGGGATCGGCACGACGGGCAGGTCGTAGGTGTTGGCGAACTCCGACGCCTCGGTCTCCGCCGTGCCCGTCATGCCGGCCAGCTTCTCGTAGAGGCGGAAGTAGTTCTGGAGGGTCACCGTCGCCCAGGTGTGGTTCTCCTCCTTGATGCGGACACGCTCCTTGGCCTCGACGGCCTGGTGGAGGCCGTCGGACCAACGCCGGCCCTCGAGGATCCGGCCGGTGAACTCGTCGACGATCTTCACCTCGCCGCCGGCGACGATGTAGTCCTTGTCCCGGCTGTACAGCTCCTTGGCCCGGAGGGCCTGCTGGAGCTGGTGCACGTAGTTGACCGACACCAGGTCGTAGAGGTTGCCGACGCCCAGCTGTCCCTCGACCTTCTCGATGCCCTCCTCGGTCGGGAAGACCGTCCGCTTCTCCTCGTCGACCTCGTAGTCGACCTCGCGCTTGAGCGTGCGAACGACGCCGGCGAACTGGTAGTAGAGCCGGGCGGACTCGGCCGCGGGGCCACTGATGATCAGCGGGGTGCGAGCCTCGTCGATGAGGATCGAGTCGACCTCGTCGACGATGGCGTACACGTGACCCCGCTGCACCATGGCGTCGCGTGACCGGGCCATGTTGTCGCGCAGGTAGTCGAACCCGAACTCGGTGTTGGTGCCGTAGGTGACGTCCGCGGCGTAGGCCGCCCGCTTGGCCTCGGCGTCCTCGACCGTCGGCACGACCAGCCCGACGTCGAGGCCCAGCCAGCGGTGGATCTGTCCCATCCACTCGGCGTCTCGGGCGGCCAGGTAGTCGTTGACGGTGACGACGTGCACGCCCTTGCCGGTGAGGCCGTTGAGGTAGACGGGCAGGGTCGACACCAGCGTCTTGCCCTCGCCCGTCTTCATCTCGGCGATCCAGCCGAAATGAAGCGCCATCCCCCCCATCAGCTGCACGTCGAAGTGGCGCTGGCCGATGACCCGCCGGGCCCCCTCCCGCACGACCGCGAACGCCTCGATCAGCAGATCGTCGAGGGCCTCCCCCCGGTCCAGGCGCTCCCTGAACTCGACGGTGCGGTGCCGCAGGGCCTCGTCGTCGAGGGCCTCGACCTCGGGCTCGAGGTCGTTGATCATCGGCACGATCTCCTGCAGGCGACGGAGCTTCTTCCCCTCGCCCGCGCGCAGCATCTTGGTGAGGACGCTCATCGTCCGCCCAGTCTACCGGCGCCCCTGCTGACTTCTGGGCGGGCGATCCGGCCGCAGCGCATCGCCCCGTTCTTCGAAATCGGGCCGATGCGCTGGACCGGCTCACCCCGTGCCATCGGCTCCGTACGGCCGGAGCGCCCTCCGGGCATTCCTCTGGTTCCACATCTCGTCGAAAGCGGGTTGGGCCGGGCGGGCAGTCAGCTCCAATTTCGACCAAATGTGGAACGGCGGAGATCTCTGCCCGCGGCTCGCTGGCGGGGCAAGAGGGGGCGGCGCCGGCCGCTGGCCGCCATTTCGAAGAACGGCGGCCGGCGGCGGGCGCGCTCACTCACCGCCCTCGGGCGAGCTCCCCCTAGCGGTCCTCGGCCTCGATCAGGCGTTCCCGGACGGCGTAGATGACCGCCTGCATCCTCGAGTGGAGGTGGAGCTTGTCGAGGATGTTGTGGACGTGGTTCTTGACCGTGTTCTCCGAGATGTACAGGGAGTCGGCGATGTCCCGGTTGCTCATCCCCCGAGCGACGAGCTTGAGCACCTCGAGCTCCCGGCCCGTCAGCTCCGGCGGGGGGACCTGGGGCCGCTCCTCGGCCCGCCTGACCAAGGAGTTGAACTCGGTGAGGAGCTTCGAGGCCATGGAGGGCGAGATGAGGCTCTGGCCCTGGACGACGGCACGGATGGCGTCGGCGACCTCCTCCACCGAGATCTCCTTGAGGAGGTAGCCGTTGGCTCCCGCCTTCACGGCTTCGTAGAGGTCCTCCTCGTCGTCGCTCACGGTGAGCATCAGGATCCTGGCCGACGGGGTGACGGTGCGGATGGTGCGCGCCGCCTCGATGCCGTTCACCTGGGGCATCCGCACGTCCATCAACACGACGTCGGGAGCGAGCTCCTCAGCCTTGGCGACGGCCTCGGCGCCGTCCTCCGCCTCGCCGACGACCTCGATACCACCCTCGGTGCCCAGAACCACGTACAAGCCCCGGCGAAACAGGGCCTGATCGTCCGCGATGAGGACGCGGATGACCTGCCCGTCTTCTCCCGAGATCTGGTTGTCGACCAAGTGTCCCCCGTGTCAGGTGGTGTCGATTAGTCCGATTTGACCGTCCTTACGCCGGTATACCACCGCGGCGCGGCCGGTTTCAGCATTCGTGAACAGGAAGAACCCGTGGCCCAGTAGGTCCAGCTCGAGGACGGCCTCCTCCGGGGTCATGGGCTTGGTATCGGATTGGACCGTCCGGATGATACGCGGCGCATCCTCGTCCGAACCGTCGCCTTCGCTCTCCTCCTCTGCCACGGCCGTTACGGCCTGGGCCCCGGGGGGGACACCGGTGTGCCTGCGGGGGTGGGAGCGGCCGATCAGGCGACCTTTGAGCTTCTCGAGCCGGTGCTCCAGCTTGTCGACCACGCGATCGACGGCCGCGAACGTGTCGGTGGCCGCCGCCCGGGCCCGGACGACGTGGCCGTGGCCCACCACGGTCACCTCGCAGACCTCCTTGTCCGCGATGCGGGGGTTTCGCTCCTCGAGGAAGCGGACCTCGGCCCGCTCCATCGATTCGAGGTAGCGCCCGAGGCGGGTGATCTTCTCCTCGACGGTCGCCTTGAGCAGCTCGGACACCTCGACGTTGCGGCCTTGGATCGAGATGTCCACGGTGCTCTCCTCCTGTGTCAGCGGGTGGGCCGCGAGCGGCTGACCTGGTCTTTGACCCCACACTCGCCTGCCGAGAGGGTGGCGAGCCGGGCGCTGGCGGCCGGTTGGCCCCACAGCGCGCCCCGTGGCCCGCGTCGCCTCTTCGCCGCCGGTGCCGACAGCCGGCACGTCGGCGGGCAGGACTTACGCCTAAGCCGCACCATGCTCAGCAACCAAGGGTTGCCTTACGTGGGTCGTTTCGCCTACGGCTGGCCTCGACTTGCAACCACAGACCCGCACGCAGCCCATACGAGAGTGTAGGACCTGCCGGCCGGACGCGGCCTAGTCCCTACGTGCCAGTCGTCCACGAAGCCAGGTACTCGTCCTGGGCCGGCGTGAGGCGATCGATCGACACGCCCATGGTGTCGAGCTTGAGACGGGCGATCTCCCTGTCGATCTCGGGCGGGACGGGATGGACCCGAGGCAGGGAGCCCGCTGGCCCGCCGGACCGCCCACTCGGCCACGAGGGCCTGGTTGGCGAAGCTCATGTCCATGACCGCCGCCGGGTGCCCCTCGGCCGCCCCGAGGTTGACCAGACGGCCCTCGGCGATGACCAGCACCCGCTTGTCGCCCCGTGGGCCCCCCGGGACGAGGAACTCCTCCACCGAGGGCCGCACCTGACGGCGACGCTCGTCACCGGTCATCTTGGCCAGCGCATCGAGGTCGATCTCGATGTCGAAGTGCCCGGAGTTGGCCAGGATGGCGCCGTCCTTCATGGCCCGGAAGTGCTCGGCCCGGAGGATGTCGCGGTTGCCGGTCACCGTGATGAAGATGTCGCCCTCGGCGGCCGCCTCGTCCATGGGCTCGACCCGGAACCCGTCCATGACCGCCTCCAGGGCGCGCAGCGGATCGACCTCGCACACGATCACCTGGGCGCCCATGCCCCGAGCCCTGTTCGACACCCCCTTGCCGCAATAGCCGTAGCCGGCCACGACGATGCGCTTGCCGGCGAGGAGCACGTTGGTGGCCCGGATGATCCCGTCGAGGGTCGACTGGCCCGTGCCGTAGCGGTTGTCGAAAAGGTGCTTGGTGTCGGCGTCGTTGACCGCCACGATCGGGTAACGCAGCGCGCCCTCGTGCTCCATGGCGCGCAGGCGGATCACGCCGGTCGTCGTCTCCTCGGTCCCGGCCAGCACCTCGCCCACCTTGTCCTGGCGGGACTGATGGAGCCGGGAGACGAGGTCGCAGCCGTCGTCCATCGTGACATTGGGTCCGGCATCGATGACCGAGTCGATGTGGGCGTAGTAGCTCTCGGAGTCCTCGCCGCGGACGGCGAACACGGCGATCCCCTCGTCACGCACCAGCGACGCGGCCACGTCGTCCTGGGTCGAGAGCGGGTTCGAGGCGCAGGCGAGCACCTCGGCTCCACCGGCCTTCAGCGTTCGCAGCAGGTTGGCCGTCTCGGTCGTGACGTGGAGGCAGGCGGCGGCGGTGACCCCGTCGAGCGGCCGCTCTTTGGCGAAGCGCTCCCGGATCGTGGCCAGCACGCCCATGTGGGAATCGGCCCAGGCGATGCGCTGACGCCCCAGATCGGCGAGGCTGGCGTCGGCGATGTCGTACTCCATGTCGGTCATCCTTCCGGCTTGGCGGTGTCGGCTCACTGGCCTCCCGGGCCAGTTGTGAGGCGGCTCTTGATCTCGGTGAGGGCGGGGACCGGTCCCGGGTCGAGTCCCTCCTGGGCGGCAAGGTGCAGCGACACGAAGTCACCGAACATGACGAGGTCCAGGAGCTGGGCCAGCCGACCCTCCCCTTCGGCCCGGACCTCCTCGATACCTGCCACGACCTCTCGCACGATGTCGTCCACCAGCCCGAAGCGGCGGGCGACCCGGGGATGCTCGCCCTCGTGGCGGAGGTTCACCAGGGTGAAGACCTGGCGGGTGACGTCCCCGTGCTGGCCCCACCCGGCGACCTCGTTGTGGCACAGCTCCGGATGGCTGGCCGCGAACGCCGGCGCCTTGGCGTTCTCGTTGACGTCCGCCTTCCAGCGCCGGGCGGCGACCGCGCCCACACCGGCGGCGCCGTAGACGAGAGGAATCGTGCGCCCGATGCGGCGGGCGAGGGCCGCCGCCGGACTCGCCGGTCCCACGAGCTGGTCGCGGCGGTGCCGCAGCTGGGCCACGGCCTGGTCGACCCGTTGCCGCGCCCCGGGGAGCAGCCCCAGGTCCTCGGTCACCACGAACAGCGGAACCGTCATCGCTCCGACGGCGGCTCGAGGCTGGGGGATCGAGTCGGGCACGTGCAGGGCAGGTGCACCCCACTCCTCGGCCAGCCTGGCCAGCTCGCCGCCGCTCGTCACCACGACCACGGCCGCCCCGCGCGACACCGCGGCCCGTGCGGCCTCCAACGTCTCCTCGGTGTCACCCGAGTAGGAGACGGCGAAGACCAGCGACGCCGGGCCGACGAAGCCCGGGAGGCAGTAGGACTTGACGACCGAGACCGGCACGCGCAGGTCCGACCCGGCCGCGGCCTCGAAGACATCCCCCGTGATCCCGCTGCCACCCATCCCGAGCACGACGACGTTGGCGATCGACGCCCCGCTTGGCAGCCCGGATGTGTCCGCGGCCTGACGGGTCGCCGCCGCCAGCTGCTCGGGGAGCTGCGCGGCCGCATCCCACATCCCCAACGTGTCGAGGACCTCGCTGCTCACGCCGTCGTGCCGCCCGAAGGGCTCTCCCCGGGATCGAACGTCGGCCTGATGCCCTCCGCCTCGGCCTTGGCCACGAGCCTGCCGTGCTCGGCGTCGTCGACCGTCTCGGCCTCGTCGATGAGCATGATGGGGATGTCGTCCCGGATCGCGTAGCGCCGGTGGAGCCGCGGGTTGTAGAGGCTGTCCTCGTCGCGGAAGTACAGCAACGGCCCCTTGTCCTCGGGACAGGCCAGGATCTCGAGCAGCAGGGGGTCGAGTGCCACCTCAGCTCTCCCTTCGGTGGGTGGGACCGGCGCCGGCCGTCTCCCCGGCCGCCCGGTGGATCATCGCCAGGACCTCCGCCACGTGGTCGTCGCGCTCGGGAGGCGTGCGGGCCTCGAGGTTCAGACGGAGGAGAGGTTCGGTGTTCGAGGGACGGATGTTGAACCACCAGTCGCCCCAGTCGACGGTCAGCCCGTCGGTGCGGTCGAGGCTCGGACCGCTCACCGAGGCCAGCTCGGCGGCGATCGACTCGACGACGGCCACCGGATCGGGAACCTCGGTGTTGATCTCACCCGAGTCGGCGTAGCGCTCGAAGGGCTTTCGCAGCTCGGACAGAGGCTGGCCAGAGGTGGACAGCAGCTCGAGGACGATCACCGCGGCGATGAGCCCCGAGTCGGCCCGGTAGTTGTCACGGAAGTAGTAGTGCCCCGAGTGCTCGCCGCCGAACACGGCGCCCGTCTCGGCCATCACGGCCTTGATGAACGAATGGCCCACGCGGGTGCGGACGGGCACACCCCCGTTCTCTTCGATGACCTCGGGCACAGCCTTGGAGCAGATGAGGTTGTACAGGATCGTGGCCCCGGGATGCTTCTCGAGCATCGCCCTGGCCACCAGGGCCGTGGTCAGAGAGCCCGAGAGGGGCTGGGCCCGCTCGTCGACGAGGAAGACCCGGTCGGCGTCGCCGTCGAAGGCCAGCCCGACGTTCGCACCGGTCGCCAGCACCCGCTTGTTGAGGTCGACGAGGTTCTCCGCCTGGATGGGATCGGCTGGGTGGTTGGGGAAGTTGCCGTCGAGCTCGGGGAAGAGGATCTCCAGCTCGAAGGGCAGAGGGGCCATCACGCTGGGCACGACGAGCCCTCCCATGCCGTTGGCCGTGTCGGCCACCACCCGCAGCGGCGCCAGCGCATCCACGTCCACGAAGGACCGCACGTGGGCGGCGTACTCGTCGAGCAGGTCGGCGTGCTCGACGCGCCCCGCGCCGCCGCCCCGTTGCCCCCCGAGGCGCCAGCCAGAGCCTTGATCTCACCCAATCCGGTGTCCTGGCCGACCGGGCTGGCTCCGGCCCGGCACATCTTGATGCCGTTGTAGCGGGCCGGGTTGTGCGATGCCGTGAACATGGCGCCCGGCACGTCCAGACGCCCCGAAGCGAAGTACAGCAGGTCCGTCGATGCGAGGCCGAGGTCGGTCACCGTGGCCCCCTCCGATGCGGCACCGTCGATGAAGGCCTCGCTCAGCGGCCTGCCCGACTCGCGCATGTCGCGCGCCACCACGAGCCGTGGCGCCCGGGTGAACCGGGCGAAGGCCGACCCGACGGCCCGGCAGACCTCCGTGTCGAGCTGGTCGGGCACGCTGCCGCGGACGTCGTAGGCCTTGAAGATGGGATCGAGTGGCAACATCAGCGTTCCGAGCCTACTTCGCCGTTACCCGGGCGCCCCCGGCCCCGTGGCTAGGGAGGCGGAGGCGGGCTCGGCGTCGTGTGGGTCGTCGCCGTGGGGCTCCAGGGCAGCGGCGAGAGGGCGCCGATACGGTTGAGGGCGGTCTCGAGCTCTGTGCCGTCCCTGCCGCGCCCATCGCCCTCCCCCGGTGGCTCCTCCTCGCGCCGGATCCTCCGGCCGCGCCGCGGGCCTCGGGTGACGAGGGGGCGTCCGGCCATCCACGCCACCGCCGCGAGCCCTCCCGCGGTGACGGCCCAACCCAGGCCGTCAACGGGCGTGAAGCCGTAGTGCAACGACACGTGGTGGCTAGTCGGGATGACGACCATCAGGTTGGGCGCCACCCGCCAGGGACCGTTGGCCCCGGTGGCCTGCCAGTTGGGGAAGTACGACGTCTTCACCAGCACCGGCGACCCCGTCTGGTCGACGTCGAAACTGATCCGATCGTCGGTGGTCTTGATGCCGCTCACCTGCACCGGGGCCACGGTCTTGGTCGGCGGGTTGGGATCCGAGCCCCGGACCCGCGCCCACTGTGACGGCCCGCTTGCGGCCAGCATGACGTTCCACCGGGTGGGGTCGTCGTACCAGGAGACGGCCGCGTTCAGCCACGACTTGCCGCCCTTGGCCACCCCGGTCATGACGACCGGCTGCTCGGAGAGCGGGGCGACCTCCGCCGCGCCCCGCACCGCGTAGATGTTCCAGGTGCGCTGGATCACCGTGGAGCCCGACGTCACCGGCCACGGGCCGCTCGTCGCCACCAGGCTCAGGTCCGGATCGGAGGCCGCCTGTGCCTGGGCCTGCGGGGAGAAGGCCATGTAGTAGCGGACCCCGAGCAGCTGCATGTGGCGTACGCCGGCGGCGACGTCGAGGGGCCCGTAGGGCAGGTTGCGCATGGCCTGCGAGGGCGTCACCGACAGCTCTGACTGATTGATGAAGTGGTACGGGGTGCTGGCGGCCGATTCGAAGAACAGCCCCTCCATCGACTGGATGCAGTCGTTGGTCCAGTAGGGAAGCAGCATGAGTGCCATGGGCGTGCCGAGCTGATCGAGGTCGGGCCCGTACTCCCACATGGCCCGACCACAGCCCTGCTGTTGGCCCAACCTGGCCATCGTGCTGATGAGGGCGCGGTACTGCGGGTAGGAGGGCTTGCCCTCGTAGCCGGAGTAGTTCCAGCGCACCCAGTCCGGGACGAAGCTGGCCTGGGGCTTGACCGGCGACCACGAGGGAAGGTTCACCAGGGGAGCGGCGACGAAGCCCGCCGCCGCCAGCAGAGCCAGCACGGGCGTGAGGAAGCCCACCAACGCCTCGGTGGTGATCCGTCCCCCGCCCGCCGAGGCGCCGGCGAGGCCACCGCCCGCCAGGCCACCGCCCGCCAGGCCGGTGCCGGCAATGGTCGGGACCTGGCGGGCGCGGGCCCGCCACAGCTCCCCTGCGAGCGTCCCGAGCTCAGCGACCGCCACCCCAGCCAGCAGATAGAGGCACAGCACCCAGAACGGCAGCAGGCGTGCGTTGTAGAGCCTGCCCTGAGGAGCCAGCACGAACCCCGCCGCCGAGAGCACCGCCATGACGGACAGGAACATCCCGATCCGCCGGCGGCGCACGAGCGAGAAGACGACGCCGACGATGGCGAGCACCAGCACCCATCGCTGCCCGGACGGGAAGAGGTTGTGGGCGTACTCGGTGACCTTCTCCCAACCCATGTCCGTCGTGTACGGAAGCCGGAACAGGAACGGGATGGACCAGAAGCCGGTGATGGCGAGCCCCGCTGCCACGACGCCGACGATCCATCGCAGCCGCCGGCGGTTCGCGCCCATCAGCAACAGGACGCCCGCACCGACGAGCACGAAGAAGGTCGGGATCATGTGGCACAGGGCGGTGAGCGCCAGCAGGCCGGCCGCAAGGGCACGGTGCCGGCCAGTGCGCAGTCCCCGCGCCACGACGCCGAGGAAGACGAGCCCGAGCGAGAGGCTGATCGAGAAGGCGAACTCGCCCGCGAGGGTCGACGCCACGTTGCCGCCGTAGATCGTGAAGCTCCGCTCGAAGAGGAAGGGCAAGGTGGCCACGCCCAGGCAGGCCGGCCCGGGACGGGCCATCCCGGACAATCGCCCGAACGCCCACGCCGCGACCGGCAGGGTCAGCAGCCCGAGGACCGTCACCAGCTTGAACGCGACGCCGTAGGGCAGGACCAGGCCGAAGACGACCACGATGAGGCTGGGCAGTGGGAAGTAGAAGGTCAGCGCCGGGTAGCCGCCGTACCAGTCGGGGCTCCATCCCGTGAGCCGGCCGTGGGGCAGGAGGTGGTCGCGCAGGAACGCGGGCACGGCGACGTGCGCGCCGGTGTCTCCGCCGGACGTCGTCGTGTTGAGCAGCAGCAGCGACGGGTGCAGCTGCCACAGGACGAAAGCGACGGCGCCGCCGACGGCGACGAAGGCTCCCAGGGCTGCGGCAGACGGGCGGCGCATCTGCGCTCTATGTTGCCCGACGCGCCCCCGGGGCACTGTACGGGGGGATGGGACCTCCCCTATCGGGCCAGGGCGATCACGATGACGGTGACTGCGTTGAACAGTCGCGTGGGCCACCATGCCCGGTCCCAGGCGACGCCACCGCTCAGCCAGCACGCCGAGCACGACCCCGAAGGCGGTGAGCCCCAGGAGCTGGAGCACCTCGAGGTGGGCCAGCCCGAAGGCGACGGCAGAGACGAGGACGGCAACGGTCGGGCAGGCGCGACGGCCGAGCGACGCCAGTCCCTTGGTCTTCTCGAGCGAGCGCAGGAGAAGCCCACGGAAGAACAGCTCCTCGACGAGCGGGGCGCCGAGGACCACGAAGATCCCGAGCACCACCAGCCCGCCGGTGTCCGCCCCTCCCGTGAGGTGCTGGGCGGGCTGGCCGAGCTGCTGGTCCAGATGCGGGACGAGCACGCCGAACCGGGATGTACAGCACCGGCAGCAGGATCAGCTGCGAGCCGAGCCCGACTCCGATTCCGAGTGGCACGTCAGGCCAGAGCTCGCAGCCGGAGCCCGAAGTCGACCGCCAGCCGCTCGGCCCCCTTCAGGCGGCTGGCGAGCACCGGCGCCCCCGCCAGGCCGACCCAGAGGCCGACGAACGAGGCACCGTGGCCCCCACGGTCGAGGTCGACGGAGCTCGTCGACGCGCTCGCCAGTGGCACGCGACCCAGATCACCACGGCCAGGCTCGAGGCGATCACGCCGACGACGAAGCCGAGTATCGCGTCTCCCAGTCCCCACCGACCCTGCATCGGCGGAGCAGGCCTGCCGTCGGCGTCGGCCGGTGGCGACGGGCGCCCCTCCCAACCGACAGGCGGGGGCGGCCGGACGCCCGGAGGCGGCGGGCGTCCACCCGTCCCCTCGCGCGGCGGGATCTCCCAACTCGGCTCGGGTCGACCCCACGCCGGTGGCGAAGGGCGCTGACCAGGCGAACCCCAGGGCTCGGGACCTGTCACGTCCTGGTCGGGCCCGTCACCCCGACCGACGCTCACCCTCGGGATGCGGCGAAGATGCCGGCGCCGGCCGCAGAGCGAGGAGACGTCCATGCCTCGCGACGTTACCGCCGGGGCTCGACATGCGTGCCCCCTGGGCGTCGGTACGCCGCCCGGACCTCTAGCATGGGTCCCATGAGTCGCCAACCTCCGGATCCCCGGCCGGAACGTCCTTCGGGTCGTCCAGGCCGCTCCGGTGCCAGTGGATCGAGCGGACCTGACCAGAGCTGGCGTTGGGCGGTCATCGTCCTGCTCGGCCTGGTGGTCGCGGCTCTCGTGATCCCGCCGTTCTTCTCCCACAGCCCGAGCCAGCAGCTCAGCTATACGCAGTACATCTCCGACGTCAACAACAGTCAGGTGTAGACGGCGACCATCGACAACAGCAACGGCCACATCTCGGGCAAGCTCGAGCAACGGCTCCGACTACACCGTCAACGGCCCTTCGCCCCCCATCCAGAACGACGTCACCACCATGCGGACCAAGGGGGTGAAGCTCAACTTCAACACCCCTCAGCAGAGCATCTTCTCGTCCGTGCTCATCTACGTCCTGCCGATCGTGCTCATCATCGGCTTCTTCATATGGATGAACCGGCGGGCCCAGGGCCAGATGACCGGGATCATGTCCATCGGGCGGTCGAGGCCAAGCTGTACAGCGACCGAGCGGCCCCGCACGACCTTCGGTGACGTCGCCGGCTACAACGGGCGTCAAACAGGAGATCAGCGAGGTCGTCGACTTCCTCAAGAACCCCGGCCGGTTCAAGGACATCGGCGCCCGCATCCCCAAGGGCGTGCTGCTGGTGGGCCCGCCCGGCACCGGCAAGACGCTGCTGGCCCGGGCCGTCGCCGGCGAGGCCGGGGTGCCGTTCATGTCGGTGAGCGGCTCGGACTTCATGGAGATGTTCGTGGGCGTCGGCGCCAGCCGGGTGCGGGACCTGTTCCAGACCGCCCGCAAGCAGGCGCCCGCCATCATCTTCGTCGACGAGATCGACTCGATCGGCCGCAAGCGGGGCGCCGGGCTCGGGGGCGGCCACGACGAGCGGGAGCAGACGCTCAACCAGATGCTCTCGAGATGGACGGCTTCGACACGACCGAGGGCATCGTGATGATGGCCGCCACCAACCGGCCCGACATCCTCGATCCCGCCCTCCTGCGCCCCGGTCGGTTCGACCGCCAGATCGTCGTCCCGCTGCCCGACCTCGAGGAGCGCCTCCCGATCCTGCAAGGTCCACTGCAAGGACAAGCGCATGGCGCCCGACGTCGACCTCGAGCCTGGTCGCCCGGGGGACGCCCGGGATGAGCGGCGCCGATCTGGCCAACCTGGTCAACGAGGCCGCCCTCCACGCCGTGCGGCGCGGCAGCGATCCGTCGCCATGGAGGACTTCGAGGCGGCCCGCGACCGCGTCCTGATGGGCCAGCGCCGCGAGTCGCTGGCCCTGACCGACGAGGAGAAGGAGCGGGTCGCCTATCACGAGGGTGGCCACGCCGTGCTGGCCTACGTGCTGCCCTACGCCGATCCCGTGCACAAGGTGACGATCCTCCCGACGGGCATGGCCCTCGGCGTGACCCAGCAGCTGCCCATGGAGGAGCGCCACATCTACCCCCGGGAGTACATCGAGGACTCGCTGGCCGTGCGCATGGGCGGACGGGTCGCCGAGCTGCTCATCTACGGCGGACCTGTCGACCGGCGCCAACAACGATCTGGTCGGCAACACCGAGCTGGCCCGCAAGATGGTCCGGGAGTGGGGGATGAGCGACCGCGTCGGCCCCATGGCCTGGGGGTCCCAGGGCATGGTCTTCCTCGGTGAGGACCTGATGCACTCCCGGGACTACTCCGAGGAGACCAGCCGGGTCATCGACGAGGAGGTCGAGCGCATCCTCCGCGAGCAGGAGGAGCGGGCGACCCAGTTCCTCACCCGCCACAAGGAGGGTCTCAAGCTGGTCGCCGCGTCGCTGCTGGAGAAGGAGACCATCGACGGCGGGGAGGTGGCCCGCCTCGTCGACACCGCCTACGGCCGCCCCGTCCACGGCGACGGCGCCGCCGCCACCGTCCCCCACTTCGCCTCCTCCGACGACGGTCTGCCGCCCAACGGGCGCCCCGAGCTGCGCCCGAGACCCCGAGCCCCCGGCGAGACCGCACCCGCCGGTGCGCCGCCGGGTGACGGTGCGCCGCACGAGGGGGACGTGACCCAGGACAACGACCGCACGCCGCTCACGGCCGAGTGGCCGACCGAGCGGCGGCGGTAGCGCCCGCCCGACGACGATCCGGGTCACTCGACGCGTGGACCCACTGCCAAAGCTGGCGAGGGACGCCGCCTACATCGTCGTGGGCTTCGGTGTGCTCGGCATCCAGCACGCCCAGGTGCGACGTCAGGGAGCTCCACAAGCGACTCGAGGGGCTGGCCTCCCAGCTAGTCACGAGCGGCCCGCCAGTGGTCGAGCACCGCCCGCAGGGTGACGTCGAGAGCCAGGGTCGGTCGCCAGCCCGTGGCGGACCGCAACAGGGTTGAGTCTCCCCGCAGGACCGGCACATCGGCGGGACGCTCGAGGCCTGGGTCGGACACGAGCTCGAACTGTGAGCCCGCGATCGCCAGCAGACGGTGAGCGATGTCCTCGATGGCCACGTCGGTGCCCGAGCACACGTTGTAGACCGCGCCGGCCTCGCCCCGCAGGATCAGCAACCGGTAGGCGCGGACCACGTCCCTGACGTCGGTGAAGTCGCGTCGGGGCCGGAGGTTGCCGACGCGCAGCTCCTTCCCGCCGGCCCGCTCGGCCTCCACGATGCGCTTGGCCAGAGCGGAGACGGCGAAGGACGGCGCCTGCCCAGGACCGACGTGGTTGAAGGCGCGGGCCCGGATGACGGGCAGCCCGTGGCCGAGGTGGGCCTGGACCCCGAGAAACTCGGCGGCCACCTTGCTGGCCGCATAGGGCGAGACCGGAAGGAGCGGGGAGCGCTCGGTGAGCGGGAGGTGCTCGGGCTTGACCGCTCCGTAGACCTCGGCCGAGCTGGTCAGCAGCACCCGAGGCGGCGACGGGCAACGTCGGGCCGCCTCCAGCAGGTTGAGCGTCCCCACGGCATTGACCCGGAAGACCTCCTCGGGCTCGCCCCACGACTGGCCCACGTGGGTGAACGCGGCGAGGTGGTACACGGCGTCAGGCGCGGCGTCGGCGACGGCGCGGCGGAGCCCGTCCGCGTCTCCGATGTCGAGCCCCGCGTCGGCGATGTCCACATCGTCACCGGACTCCCGGAGGTGGTCCTGGAGCCAGGTCCCGACGAAACCCTGGCCTCCCGTGACGAACGCTCGCACGCCGGCTCACGCTAGTCGGGCTCTTTGGGAGCCCTTCTGGCGGCGATGGCCGCCCGATAGGCGGTCAGATGTCCCGCGGCGCTCGCCGCCCAGTTGTGCCTGGCGGCGACGGCGAGCCCCCGGGCGCGACGGGCCGGCAGCCCCTCGTCGCGCCGAACGAGCAGGTCGAGGGCGCCGGCCAGCCCGTCCACGTCGCCCGGGCTGACGAGCACGGCGGCCCCCTCCACCACCTCCTGCATGGCGGAGCCGGTCGTGGTGACCAGCGGGGTACCGCACGCCAGTGCCTCCAACGCCGGCAGCCCGAACCCCTCCTCCAGGGAGGGGTACGCGACGGCGGCGGCCCGCCGCAGGAGGGCGGCGACCACGGCGTCGGCGACGTAGCCCGCTCGCACGATGCGCTCGGAGTGGCGGGCCTCGGCGATGGCCTGGTCGACGGCAGCCGCCCCCCAACCGCTCCCCCCGGCCAGGACGAGGGTGAGCCCGGCGTGGGCCGCGCACATGCGGTCGAAGGCGCGCACCAGGGTGGGCACGTCCTTGCGAGGCTCGAGCGTCCCGACGAAGGCCACGTAGGGGCCGGTGATGCCGAGGCCGGCCAGCGCCGCCTCGTCGGCACCCGGCTCGGGCTCGTCGGGACGGAAGCGCTCGTGGTCGACACCGTGGGGCACGACGTACACCGGCCCCGAGGGGGGGCAGATCTCCGACAGTCGCTCGGCGGTGCTGGCGCTCACGCACACCAGCGCCTCGGCGTGGCGGGCGGCCACCCGAATGGCGCGGCGGAAGAACGGCACCCGCGTCCGCTGATGCCACTCGGGGTGGTCGAAGAAGGTCAGGTCGTGGATGGTCACGACCCACGGCAGGGACGACGCTTCGGGCATCGTGTAGTGAGGTCCGTGATGGACCTCGACGGGGAGCCGGCGCAGGCGCCAAGGCAACCGGGTCTGCTCCCACGCCAGCCGCAGCGGCCGCGGGCCGGGCGCCACGCCCTCGACGGATGCGTCGGGAGCGAGCGCACGCCACCGGTCGGCGTCGTCCGACCTCGACACCAGCGTCAGCTGCACGTCCCGTCGATCGGCCAGGGCGGCGGCCAACCCCAGCGTGTACCGTCCCGCCCCGGCCGGCTCGGCCGGCACGGCGCTGACGTCGAGGCTGAGCCGTACCGGCGCGGTCACAGCAGCTGCTCCCACAGCTCCACGTGCCGGCGGGCGCTGGACTCCCAGGTGAGCTTGTCGACCCGCTGGCTGCCAGTGGCGACGAGCCCGTCCCTGCGGGCGCCGTCCACCGACGCGACCACCAGTCCGTCGGCGATCGCCTCCACGTCGAGCGGATCGACCTCGAGGGCGGCGCCCCGGGTGCTGGGCATCGGACTGGCCACCACGGGCGCCCCGGCAGCCATGGCCTCGAGGGCGGGCAGACCGTAGCCCTCGTGGAGCGGCACGTAGGCCAGGCAGCGGCACCCGGTGTAGAGACCGGCGAGCACGGCCGGTGTCACCTCTCCCGCCAGCACCACACCGGGGCGGGGGCGGAGGGGACCGCCCCACCCCTGAGGACCGACGACGACCAACGGCCACGGCTCGGGCAGCTGCGACCGGGCACGTGCGTAGGCGTCACACAGGCGCTCGATGTTCTTTCGGGGCTCGTTGGTGCCCACACTGAGAAGGTATGGGCTGTCGACGCCCAAGCGACTCAGGAGATCGCGGGTGGCGCCGGTGTCGGGCGGGGGGAGATGGTCGACGCCCTCCTCGAAGACTGCGATCCGGTCGCGCGGCCCGCCGGCTTCTTCGAGCGCCTCCGCCGTGGCGGCTGACGGCACGAGGAAGAGACGGGCACGTCGCAGGGCGCGCTGCAGGGCGGCCTCGTGCCATCGCCGGCCCCGAGGGGGAAAGGCGTCGGGCACCTGCCGCCACGCCAGATCGTGCACGGTCGCCACGGCCGGCGCCCGGCTCCGCGGCACGGCGAGCGAGACGGCGTGGACGAGGTCGAACCCGTCCGGCGCGCCCAACAGCCCGACGTCCCACGCCCGGGTGAGGACCGGCCCCGGCAGCGGCGACGCCCGGACGGGCACGCCGAAGGAGGCCAGCGGATCGGCGCCGGCCCCCGGCCGGCTGGCCAGGAGGGTGACGTCGACGGCGGGCGCCGCGCCCGGCCGGCCTCCCGGACCAGCCCCGATGCGGCCCAGACCGTGGAGCAGACCACGGGCGTAGGTGCCGATGCCACCTGGGGCCCTCCGGCGCAGCTGCTCGACGACGATGAGCACCCGCACGGGCTCAGCTGCCCACGGCGGCCGCCGAGGCGTCCCGGTAGAGCCCAGCGAGGCCCGCCGCGCACTCGTCCCAGCTGAAGTCCGCGATCCGCCGTCGCCCCCTCGCCACCAGGTCGGCCCTGGCTCGGTCGTCGGCGAGCAGGCGGTCGATGGCAGCCGCCAGGGCGTCGGCGTCGCCCGGCGCGACGAGCTCGGCCCCGTCACCGATGACCTCAGGCAGGGCCCCGGCCGTGGTGGCCACGACGGGAACGCCGGCCACCATGGCTTCGAGGGGCGGGAACCCGAAGCCCTCGTACAACGACGGGTAGGCGAACAGCGCCGCCCCGTGGAGCAGGCGGGAGCGGTGGGCCTGGCTCACGTACCCCAGTCTCACCAGGCGGTCGCGCCACGGTGAGGCGGCGACCGCCGCCTCGAAGCTCTCCATGCCCCACCCCTCGCGTCCCGCCACCACGAGGGACAGGTCACGGTGGTGCCCCGCCACCCGGTCGAAGGCCCGGACCAGGGTCGCCACGTCCTTCCTCGGCTCGAGCGTCCCCAGGGCGAGCAGGTACGGGCCCTCCGGCACGGGGCCGGGGCTTTCACCCGGGCACCCGCCCGAACGGTCGACCGCGGGGACACCGTGGTGCACGGCGCGGACCCGCTCGGGCGCCGCGCCCAGCAGCTCGATCACCTCGTCTCGCACGAAGGACGACGGGGTGTGCACCCACGCTCCTTGCCGGATGGCTCGACGAACCAGCCTCGGAAACGTCTGCGTGTACTCGTCGCACATCTCGGGGAACCGGACGGTGGTCAGGTCGTGGACGGTGAGCACGCGGGCGGCGCGACGAGCCGGCGGCACCACGAAGTTCGTGCCGTGGACGACGTCGACCCTGCCGGTGAACCACTCGACCGGCGGAAGCGGCGTGTGGCTCCACGCCCGGTGGATCGGCCGGGCCGGCATGGGCCGGTCGACCGCCGCCACTCCACGAGGAAGGTGCTCGACGATCCGTCCGCGACGCCGCCAGCTCACTGCGAACGCCCGCACCCGCAGCCCGTCCACGCCGGCGAGCGCGGGGAGGGCGCCGGTGCAGAAGGCGCCGACACCGGCTCTCGTCCCGAGCAGGGGCGTGGCGTCGAAGGCCAGGTCCAGGCCCGGCGGGGTCGGCGCGCCCGAGCGTCGCATCACCGGAGCCTCCCACAAGCCGCTGGGCGGGTTTAGCCTGACGAGCATGATCGCTGCCCTGGCAGGAGGCGTAGGCGCAGCACGCCTCCTGGGTGGCCTCGTTCGCGTCGTCCCGCCCCGTGACATCACCGTCGTCGTCAATACCGGTGACGACACGGTCCTGCACGGCCTGCACGTGAGCCCCGACCTGGACACCGTCACCTACAGCCTGGCCGGGGTCGTCAACCCGGAGACCGGCTGGGGGCTGGCGGGCGAGACGTGGGCGGCCATGGAGGCCCTCGAGCGCTACGGCGGCGAGACGTGGTTCCGTCTCGGCGACCGCGACCTGGCGACGCACCTCTACCGCACCCAGCGCCTGCGAGATGGCGCGACGCTGACCGCGGTCACGTCCGAGGTCGCGTCCAGCTGGGACGTCGGACCTCGCCTGCTCCCAATGTCCGACGATCCCGTGCGGACCCGCGTCACGCTGGCCGAGGACGGGGGCGGCCCGGGAGGCGGGTCCGAAGACAGGCCGAGGACAGGGAGGTCGAGTTCCAGGACTACTTCGTGCGGCGACGGCATTCGGTGGAGGTGCGGGCCGTACGTTTCGATGGCGCCGAGTCGGCCCGTCCGGCGCCCGGGGTGATCGAGGCCATCGAGTCGGCGACGACCGTCGTCGTGTGCCCGTCCAATCCCATCGTCTCGATCGGGCCGATCCTGGCCGTGCCCGGCGTCGAGGAGGCGATCGCCCACCGCCGGGCGGACACCGTGGCCGTGTCGCCGATCGTCGCCGGTGCCGCCCTCAAGGGGCCCGCCGACCGGCTGCTCACCGAGCTCGGCCACGAAGCGTCGGTGGTCGGCGTGGCCCGGCTCTACGCGCCCCTTGCGTCCATCCTGGTCGTCGACGAGGCCGACGCCGCCCTCGCCGACCGGGTCGAGGCCGAGGGACTGCGGTGCGTCGTGGCCCCGGCGGTGATGAGCTCGCCCGAGCTCGCCGCCTCCCTGGCCGAGGTCGTCCTCACCGCCGGCGCCACCCGCCCGTGACCCTCGAGGTGCTGCCGGTGGTCGGCCTACCGGAGGTGGCGGCCGGGGACGTCCTGGCAGATCTCATCGCGGAGCGGGTCGAGCTCGCCGACGGCGACGTCGTGGTCGTCACCCAGAAGATCGTCTCCAAGGCCGAGGGGCGCCTGGTGGCCGTCGATCCCGAGGACCCGCAGTCGGTGCGGGAGCTGGTCGAGACGGAGGCGACGCGGATCCTTCGTCGCCGCGACGACCTGATCATGACCGAGACCCGCCACGGCTTCGTGTGCGCCAACGCCGGCGTCGACCTCTCGAATGTCGAAATGGGCCGGGCTGCGCTCCTGCCCGTCGACCCGGACCGCTCGGCGCGCCGCGTACGCGACGGCCTGCGGGCCCGGACCGGTGTGACCGTCGGAGTCGTCGTGTCGGACACGTTCGGTCGGACGTGGCGTCGGGGCAGCACCGACGTGGCCATCGGCGTCGCCGGCGTGGCCGCGGTCGTCGACCTTCGCGGCACCACCGACGGGCGCGGTCGCGTCCTCGTGGGCACCGAGATCTGCGTGGCCGACGAGCTGGCGGGAGCCGCCGAGCTGGTCATGGGCAAGGCGTCGGGAGTGCCGGTCGCCGTCATCCGGGGAGTCGACCCGAGCTGGCTTCGCGAGTCGTCGGTGAGCGAGGAGGTGGTCAGGCCCTACCGGGAGGACCTCTTCCGCTGACCCGATCCGCGCCGGCCCTTGGCCTTTGGGCCCGGCTTGGTGCCGGCCGTGTCGGGAGCAGTCGCCGCCAGCACGGCCGCCGTGCCGTCCGCGAGCGTCGTCCACGGTTTCCAGCCCAGATGGATGGCCGCACGCCCGGGGTCGAGGGCGCTGCGATGGAGCTCTCCCGCCCGGGCGGGGGCGTGGACGGGTCGCTGTGAGCTCCCGGCCGCCCTGGCCATCGTCTCGTACAGCTGGAGCACCGACGTCTCGACTCCCGTGCCCACGTTGATGAGCAGTCCGCCACCGCGCTGGCCCGCTCGGGCCAGGGCGTCCACCACGTCGTCAACGAACACGAAGTCGCGCGTCTGGGAGCCGTCGCCGAAGATCGTGCACCGCTCCCCCGCCACGAGGTGGCCGGCGAAGATGGCGACGACACCCGCCTCGCCGTGCGGGTCCTGACGGGGCCCGTAGACGTTCCCGAGAGCCAGCGCGCAGAACTCGATGTTGTGCAGTTCCCGGTAGGCCGTGAGGTAGTCGACCACGACCATCTTGCTGACCCCGTAGGGCGACGTCGGGACATGCGGAAGCGACTCGCGGGCGGGCAGGTCCGACGGACGCACGTCGCCGTAGAGCGTGCCGCCGCTGGCCGCGAAGACGACCTTCGACGTCCCCGCCCGCCGCGCCCCTTCGAGGACCGCGGAGGCTGCCGAGGATGTTGATCTCGGCGTCGAGGACCGGGTCGCTGACCGACACCCGCACGTCGGCCTGGGCTGCGAGATGGAAGACGACCTCCGGCGGCCGGCGGGCCATCAGGTCGACCAGCCCGGGCGAGCGGATGTCCAGGTGATGGAACGTCATGTCGTTGGCGGCGCCGGAGCGGGCGTCGGCCAGGTGGGTGAGCGAGCCCGTGGACAGATCGTCGACCACGTCGACGGCGTGACCCTCGGCGAGGAGGCGGTCGACAAGGGTCGAGCCGATGAACCCGGCACCGCCGGTGACCATTGCCCTCATGTGGGCACCTTGTCGCCCTCGACACGGGCGCCGGCGTCGATGACGACGCCCGAGCCAACCACCGAGAGGTCGCGAACCACGGCGCTCTCGCCGATCACCGCCTGCGCCCCGACGACCGAGTCGTCGACCGCGGCCCCGGCCGCCACGGCGGCGCCGGGCAGCAGGACCGAGCCGGCCACCGAGGCGCCTGGATCGACCCGCGCGCCGGCGCCCACGACCGAGCTCGACCACGCGGCGCCGGACGCCACGCAGGCGCCCTCGCCGATCAGCGAGTCGGGCCGTACCTCACCGTCGATCACCGGCGCCCCCAGGACCCACACCCCGGGCGACGCCTCCCTCGCACCGGGCGCCGGTGGGCCCGGGCGGGCTCCGGACAGCAGGTCGCGATGGGCCTGGAGGTACTGCGCGGGCGTGCCGGCGTCGATCCAGTAGCTGTCGGAAGCCAGGGCGAAGAGCCGCCCGGCCTCGACCATCGCCGGGAAAGTCTCGCGCTCGATCGAGCACGCGCCGCTCGCGGTCGATGCGGTCGAGCACCGACGGCTCGAGGACGTAGGCGCCCGCGTTGATCAGGTTGGTCGGCGCCCGCCCCGGATCGGGCTTCTCGATGAAGGCGAGCACCCGACCGTCCGCGTCGGTCGGCACGACGCCGAACCTCGACGGGTCGTCGACAGGTGTGAGGCTGATCGAAGCCTCCGCCCCTCGCTGGCGGTGGAAGCGGACCAGCGCGCTCACGTCGAGGTCGGTGAGGACATCGCCGTTCACGACCAGAAAGGTGTCGTCGATCCCACCGTGGGCAGCGGCGAAGGCGATGGCGCCGGCGGTGTCCAGCGGCGCGGGCTCGACGGCGTAGCCGAGCCGGACGCCCCCGGCCCGATCCTCGGGAAAGGCGCTGAGGAAGGCGTCCGGTCGGTAGCCGAGAGACAGCAGCGCCTCCTCCACGCCGTGGGCGGCCAGGTGGGCGAGCACGCGCTCGATCATGGTCTGCTCGACCACGGGGAGCAGCTGCTTGGGGGTGGTGTTGGTGAGGGGTCGAAGGCGCGTTCCCTCGCCCCCGACCAGTACGACAGCCCTCACGGGGTGCGACCCTACCGCGACGCCCGGGGCCTGCCCGCTGCCCGCTGCGCCGAGGCGCCGATGACCCGAACGGCCAGACCCACCGCGACCACAGGCAGGAGCAACCGGCGCCAGCCGGTCGTGGTCCGCCAGGCGAACCGCAGCAGCGACTCGTGATGGGCGAGGATCATCCGGTAGGGGTGCTGGTCGGTCGACACCCCCTGGACATGGAGCACGCATGCCGACGGCTCGTAGGCGACTCCCCATCCGGCTCGCCCGAGACGCCAGCAGAGATCGACGTCCTCCAGGTACATGAAGTAGGACACGTCGAAGCCGCCCAGGTCTTCCAGCGCCTGACGCCGGGCGAGGAAGCACGACCCGGACACCCAGTCGACGCTCCGTCTGCCCGCGTGGTCCCAGTCCATCATCTTGTAGCTCCTGGTGAACCGGTTCCGGGGTGCCACCAGGCCGAGGAAACCGTGTCCGATGGCGTCGACCAGCGAGGGAAACGTGCGCGCCGAGGGGTACAGCGTCCCGTCCGGGTTGAGGAGCTTGGGTCCGACGAGGGCGAGGCCGGGATCGGCGTCGAGGGCGCCCGTCAGGGCGGCCAGGGTGCCGGGACGCACCACGACGTCGGCGTTGCACACCAGCACCAGCTCCCGGTGGCCCTGGGCCAGCCCGCGGTTGACGCCGGCGCCGTAGCCGAGGTTGGCACCCGTCTCCACGAGCCTGGCCTCGGGATCGGCCGCGGCCGAGACTGGCGGCCGACCCGTCCGCCGAGCCGTTGTCGACGACGATGACGTCGGCCACGCCGTCCGCCCGCAGGCTCCCCACGCACTCGAGCAGCTCGTCGCGGGCGTTGTAGTTCACGACGACGGCGTCCACCCGGCGGGAGACGTCGGCCGACGGGCTGGCGTCGGGTGTCCCGAGGGAGCTCCTCGGGGGATCGTTCCGCCCCGTGTTGGCTCACCGATCCGGCCGCAGGCGGTAGCGGGCCAGGGTCCGCAGGGCCCCCATGCCGTCGCGCCACGTGAACTTGGTGCCCTCGCTGGCGTCGCGACCGGCATAGGAGATCGGTACCTCGTAGATGCGGTGCCCGCGCCGGAGGACCTTCGCCGTGATCTCGGGCTCGAAGTCGAAACGATCGGACTCGATGGTGATGCCGTCCAGGACCCGGCGGTCGAACAGCTTGTAGCCGGTCTCCATGTCGGACAGGGTCGTGGCGTAGGCCAGGCTCGTCATGAGCGAGAGCAGGCGGTTGCCCAGCCAGCTGCCGAGGGGCATGCTCTTGCGCTCGCCCGTGAACCGGCTGCCGTAGACGACGAGGGCCTTGCCCTTGAGGATGGGGTCCAACAGCCTCGGCCAGTCGTCGGGGTCGTACTCGGCGTCGGCGTCCTGGATGACGACCAGGTCGCCCCTGGCGTAGGCCAGAGCGGTCCGGATGGCGGCGCCCTTGCCCCGGTTCGTCTGGTGGGTGAGCACCCGCAACGTCGAGTCCTCGAGCGCCGCCAGGATCTTGTCGCTGCCGTCGGTCGACCCGTCGTCGACCACGATGACCTCGAGGTCCAGCGGGAGGTCGACCGCACGCACGCGACGCACGACCTCGGCAACCGTGTTGCGCTCGTTGAACAGCGGGATCACGACCGACAGCCGCTGATAGCGCGTCTCCTGCCTCAGTGCTCACGGCGGTTCACTTCGGCCTCGAGGTACGACACGGTGCGGGCCAGCCCCTCGCGGATCGGGACGCGGGGCTCCCATCCCAGCACGGACCGGGCCAGGGTGATGTCGGGGCGCCGCTGGGTGGGGTCGTCCACCGGCAGGGGCTCGTGGACGATCTCCGACGACGAGCCGGTGATCTCGATGATCATCTCGGCCAGCTGGGACACGGTGAACTCGTTCGGGTTGCCGATGTTGACCGGGCCCACGTGGTCCGACTCCAGCAGGGCCAGTATGCCCGCGACCTCGTCGTCGACGTAGCAGAAGCTCCGGGTCTGGGTGCCGTCGCCGTAGACCGTCAGCGGCTTGCCCTGCAGCGCCTGGACGAGGAAGTTCGACACCACCCGACCGTCGGACGGCCGCATCCTCGGGCCGTAGGTGTTGAAGATGCGGACGATGCGCACGTCGACGCCGTGGGCGCGGTGGTAGGCCATGGTGATGGCCTCGGCGAAGCGCTTGGCCTCGTCGTAGACCCCGCGGGGCCCGATCGGGTTGACGTTGCCCCAGTAGCTCTCGGTCTGGGGATGGACCTCGGGGTCGCCGTAGACCTCGCTGGTGGAGGCGAGGAGGAAGCGGGCGTCCTTGGCCTTGGCCAGCCCCAGGCAGTTGTGCGTGCCCAGGCTGCCGACCTTGAGGGTCTGGATGGGCAGCTCCAGGTAGTCGCGGGGCGAGGCGGGCTGGCGAAGTGGAGCACGGCGTCCACCGGGCCGTCGACGGACACCGGCTTGCTGACGTCGTGGCGGACGAAGGCTGAAGTCGGCGTCGGCCCATCAGGTGCTCGACGTTGGCCGTCGACCCGGTGACGCAGTTGTCGATGCAGACGCACCTCGTGGCCACGCTCCAGCAGCCGGTCGCACAGGTGCGAGCCGAGGAAGCCGGCCCCGCCCGTGACGACGACCCGGCCCCTGCCGGCCGGCCAGCTGCGAGCCCGATCGGTCACGGCGCCCGATCCCCTGGTAGGCGAAGCCCGCTCGGCGCAGCGGCAGCCGGAGTCGAGCAGGTTGCGGGCGTCGACGACCGACGCCCGCGCCATCAGGTCGCGCACCTTGCGGAAGTCCAGCCAGCGGAACTCGTCCCACTCGGTCAGCACCGCCAGCACCTCGGCACCCTCGCACGCTGCGTACGGGTCGTCGCAGACGTCGATGCGACCGGGCGATCGAGGGGCCGCGCACGGTGCGGGTCGTAGGCCCGGACGCGGGCGCCCCTGTCGGCCAGCCGGTCGATGACATGGAGGGCCGGGGAGTCCCGCAGGTCGTCGGTGCGGGCCTTGAAGGTCAGCCCCCACGCCGCCACCGTCACGCCCTCGACCGATCCGCCCGCCTGGGCCGACGGACCTTGGTCGACGACCCGGTCGTACTGCTCCTCGTTCACGGCGATGACGCCCTCGCAGCAGCCCGAAGTCGTAGCCGGCGTCCTCGGCGATGCGCACCAGGGCCCTGGTGTCCTTGGGGAAGCAGCTGCCGCCCCAGCCCGGGCCCGGCCGGAGGAACTCGAAGCCGATGCGCTTGTCGTAGCCCATGCCCAGGACCACCTCGCGGACGTCGGCGCCGACGGCCTCGCACAGGTTGGCCATGGCGTTGACGAAGCTGACCTTGGTGGCGAGGAAGGCGTTGGACGCGTACTTGATCGTCTCGGCCGACGCGGGGTCGGTGACGATCAGCGGCGCCTGGATGCGCCTTGTACAGCGCCGCGACCCGGATGGCGGCCGCCTGGTCGTCGCTGCCGATGACGATCCGGTCGGGGTGGAAGCAGTCGTGGACGGCGGAGCCCTCGCGGAGGAACTCGGGGTTGGAGACCACCGAGACGTCGCTGCGCCCGAGGGCCGCGCTCCACGACCCGGGTCGAGCCCACCGGCACGGTCGACTTGTTGACCACGACGGCCTCGGCTGCGAGGACGCGGCCCGATCTCGCTGGCGGCCGGCCTCGATGTAGGCCATGTCGGCCGACCCGTCGCTCCCGCTGGGGTGTCGGCACGCAGAGGAAGACGAACTCCCGGTCGGCCGCGGCCGCCTCCGCCCCGAGCGACGAAGCGACAGCCGCCCGCCGTCGAGGCCCTCCCGCACCAGCTCGTCGAGGCCGTCCTCGACGATCGGGACCTCGCCCCGGCGGAGGCGCTCGACCTTGTCCTCGACGACGTCGGCACAGATCACCTCGTGTCCGAGGTGGGCGAGAAAGGCGCCCGTGGTCAGCCCGACGTAGCCCGTGCCGACGATCGGTGATCGAGCTCATCCTGGTGAGCTCCTTGACCAGCCGATCGAGCGGCTCCTGCCAGTGCCGGCAGCAGCGGGAGCCCGGAGAGGCGCAGGGCGGCGTTGTCCAGCACCGAGTTGGCCGGGCGGGGCGCCGGGCGCGGGGGGTCGAGCGGCGTCGGTCGTCACGGCCTCGACCCGCTCGGGATCGGGGCCGGCCGCGGCCAGGATGGCACGGGCGAAGCCGAACCACGTGGTGGGGCCCTGGTTGGTCACGTGGAACACGCCCGGTCGTCGGCTCAGGGCCAGCGAGCGCACCAGCCTGGGCCAGGTCCTCGGTGAAGGTCGGACACCCGTGCTGGTCGTCCACGAAGTGCAGCGTGCCATCCCTCGGCGGCCAGCCGCAGCACGGTGTGGACGATGTTGGCCCCGTGCCGGCCGCACACCCACGAGGTGCGGACCACGGCGTGGCCGGGGTCGAGCTCCTGCCTCGCCCGCCAGCTTGGAGCGGCCGTAGACCGACAGCGGGTTGGGCTCGTCCCACTCGGTGTACGGCCTCGGCGCCCGGCCGTCGAAGACGTAGTCGGTGGAGAGGTAGCAGACGTGGGCGCCCACCTGCCGGCGCCCTCGGCCACGTGGCGGCGTGCCCAGGGCGTTGACGGCCATGGCCCGGTCGGGATCGCCCTCGCAGGCGTCGACCGCGGTCCAGGCGGCGGCGTGGACCACGACGTCGGGGCGGAGGGTCCGATGGCCTGGAGCGACGGCGTCCCGGTCGGCCACGTCGAGCCGGTCGCGGTCGGCGGCCACCACCTCGTGGGCCCTCCCGCTGCCGTCGGCGGCAGGGCGTCCACCAGGTCCCGGCCCAGCTGCCCGCCCGCGCCGGTGAGAGGACCCTGGTCACCGCGCCCACGCCGTCTCCTCGCACCGGGGCCCGGTCGCGCAGCGGCTCCCACCAGGCCCGGTTGGCCGCGTACCACGCCACCGTGTCGGCCAGGCCCTGCTCGAACGAGATCGACGGCTCCCAGCCCAGCTCGGCTGCGGATCTTCGTGGAGTCGAGCAGGTAGCGGCGGTCGTGGCCGGGACGATCGGGCACGATCGTCTTGAGCGACGGACGGCTTGCCCAGGGCGGCCAGGATCTCGTCGGCGATCTCCTCGATGCTGGCCTCCAGGCCCGATGCCCACGTGGTACGTCTCGCCCACCTCGCCCCGCTCGAGCACGGCGTCGATGGCCCGGCAGTGGTCGTCGACGTGGAGCCACTCGCGCCGGTGGAGCGGTCGACGCGTAGAGCGGGAGCGAGCTGCCGTCGAGCGCGTTGCGTGGTGAACAGCGGGATGACCTTCTCCGGGAACTGGTACGGACCGTAGTTGTTGCAGCAGTTGGTGATGGTGACCGCCAGCCCGTAGGTCTCGGCGTAGGCGCGCACGGCGTGGTCGGCGCCGCCTTCGACGCGTTGTACGGGGTCCGGGGCCGGTACGGCGACTCCTCGGTGAAGCGACTCGGCGCTGTCGAGGGCCAGGTCGCCGTAGACCTCGCAGGTCGACACGTGGTGGAAGCGTCGCAGTCCCGCCCGCCGGCCCGCTTCGAGCAGGGCCTGGGTGCCGAGCACGTTGGTGCGAAAGAACCTGGCCGGGTCGACCACGGCCAGGCTGTTGTGGGACTCGGCGGCGAAGTTCACGACGACCTCGATGTCGTGCTCGGCCAGGACCCGCTCGACCAGTCGCCTGGTCGCAGATGTCGCCGTGCACGAAGCAGATGCGCTCCTCGAGGTCGGCCAGGCTGGCCCGGTTGCCCGCGTAGGTCAGCGCGTCGTACACCACCACGCGATCGTCGGGATGGGTCGCCACGCGGTGGCGGACGAAGTTGGACCCGATGAACCCGGCTCCGCCGGTGATCAGCACGGCCATCGGACGAACACTACGGCGCTCAGCGCCCGGGAAGCCTCTTGGGTCGGGGCCGGGACGGTCGACCCCACCCCGGTCAGCAGGCGCGGGGATCGTACGGAGGCAGCACCGGCGGGGCGGGGGCCGCAGTGGCGGAGGCGGTGCCGGAGCCGCCACCGGCGTGATGCCGGAGAAGGAGGTCCCGGTGACCAGGGACACGTCGGCGCCCTGGAGCGCGGGGTCCTGCTGGATGCTGGCGCCCCCGCCGACCCGCCCCTGGAGGAGCTGGGCTGCCTGCTGCTTCCCCGGGGCGTAGAGCACCTCCGAGGTCGCCGGGTGGGTGCCGGCGGCGTTCCCCGTGCCGGTGACGACGAAGCCCGCCGACTTGAGCTCGGTGGCGGCGCGGGAGGCCTGGGCGGCCGTGCCCGAGCCGTTGAGCACCTGCACCTTGACGCTGGAGGGCGCCAGCGGGGGCGGCGCGGACGTGCTCGGCGCCGGCGGCTGGCCCTTGCCGAGGAACTGGTTCACGGTCTGGGTTCCCGCCGGCTGCTGCAGGCGGAGCACGTCGGCGCCGCCGATCACCGCAGGCGATGGTCGGGAGGGTGTAGGTGACCAGGTTGTTCGGATCGAGCGACCGGAACCGCATGGCGAGCCCGAGGATGTCGCTCGTCGACAGCTTGTCGTCAATGGTCACGTCGTGCACGGCCGAGCTGATGAGCGAGTTGGCCGTGATCGGGTTGTGGATCCCCGCCGAGATGGCCTTGGCCATGAGGATGCGGATGAAGGTGTGCTGACGGCGGATCCGACCCAGGTCGCCTTCGCCGTCGAAGTGCCACGACCCGTTGGCGAGGTACTGGTAGTCGCGGCTTCTGGCCAGTGACAGGGCGCGCCGCCCCGTCCAGATGCTGGCAGCCCGTCTTGGTGATGTTGAGCCCCGAGAAGGCGTCCTTGGCCGGGTCGGGGAAGTTGACGTCGATCCCGCCCACCGCGTTGACCAGACCCTGGAAGCCGTCGAAGTTCATGGACACGTAGTGGTGGACGGGGATCCCCAGGTCGGCCTGGATGGTCTGGATGAGCTGCTGGGGACCGTTGCCGAAGCTCGAGTTGATCCGGTCGGAGCGGTTGGTCCCGGCGATGGGCACGTACAGGTCGCGGGGGATGGAGAGCACCGACGCCTGCTTGGAGTTGGGGTCGATATGGAGGACCATCGTGACGTCGCTGCGCTGACCGGCGGTGGCGCCGGTGCCGGCTCCGAACGCGCTCCGGGCGTTGGGGTCGGTCAGGCCCGAGCGGGTGTCGGAGCCGACGACGAGGATGTTCGTCGGTCCGCTGGTCGCCGGGGTCAGCCCGGGGATGTTGACCGAGTTGATCTCCCCCAGCCGCAGCTTCACGTACAGGTAGCCGAGCCCGGCGGCGAGCACGACCGCGGCGACGGCGAGGTTCCCGCCGATCAGCACGCGTCGCGGCCACCGGCGGGGCCGGATGTGACGAGGCCGGGTGGCCGGGCGCTCGGGAGCGATCGTGTCGCCTCGGGTGGCCACTGCGGCGACAGGGTACCAGTGACTAGTCCGGTCCCAGGTTCGCCCCTGGTCGAGCCGGGTGGCTCAGTGCACGGGCAGTCCGAGGCCGCGACTGATGACCAGACGCTGGACCTCGCTCGTGCCCTCGCCGATCTCGAGGATCTTGGCGTCGCGGTAGAAGCGGGACACGGGCGACTCGTCGATGAAGCCGGCCCCTCCGAAGATCTGGGTGGCCTCCCGGGTGGCGACGACGGCCGCCTCGGTGGCGTAGAGCTTGGCCATGGCGGCCGCCTGCTTGACCGGGCGGCCCTGGTCCCTGAGCCATGCCGCCTTGTAGGTGAGGCTGCGGGCGCACTCGAGCCCGACCGCCATGTCGGCGCACTTGAAGGCGATCGCCTGGTGCCGCCCGATCGGTCCGCCGAAGGCCTGACGGCTGCGGGCGTGGGCGAGCGACTGGTCGAGGCAGGCCTGGGCCAGGCCGACGGCGAGGGCTGCGATGGCGATGCGCCCGCCGTCGAGGATGGCCAGGAACTGGGCCAGGCCCTGACCCTGCCCGCCCAGGAGGTGGTCGGACGGCACCCGACAGCCGTCGAGCACCAGGCCGTGGGTATCCGACGCGTGCCACCCCATCTTGCGGTACGGCGGCTCGACCACGAGCCCCGGCGTCCCCGCCGGCACGACGATGGCGCTGATGCCGCGCTCGCGATCGGACGAGCCCTCGCTGCGGGCGGTGACGGTGATCAGCGAGGTGATCGGCGTGCCGGAGTTTGTGATGAACGCCTTGGCGCCGTCCAGGACCCATTCTCCCGTCGAGGCGTCGAGCACGGCCCTGGTGCGGGTGGCGCCGGCGTCACTGCCCGCGTCCGGCTCGGTCAACCCGAAGGCGGCCAGCGCCTCACCAGCGCACAACGGCGGAAGCCACCGCCGCCGCTGCTCCTCGGTCCCGAAGGCGAAGATCGGGTTGGCCCCCAGGCCCACCCCGGCCGAGAGAGTGATCGCCATGGACGAGTCGACACGGCCCAGCTCCTCGACCGCCACGCAGAAGGTGGTGAAGTCGGCCCCCGATCCTCCGTAGTCGACGGGGAAGGGCAGCCCGAACAGCCCCAGCTCTCCCATGGCCAGCACGGCGTCGACGGGAAAGTGGTGGCGGCGGTCCCATTCCTCGGCGTGGGGCGCGATCTCCGCCTCGGCGAACTCCCGCACGACCTTGCGGAAGGCCTCCTGCTCGTCCGAGAGCTCGAAGTCCATGCGGCTATTTTGCTCTGCGGCTTCGCCGCCCCGGGCGGGGGCCCCATCCCCGCCCTCCTCCGAAGCGGCAGGGACCCCAGCCCCGCCGCCGGTCGTCAGCGTAGGTGCACGAGGTCGCCCGCGGTCACGGTCCTGAGGCACATGCCGACGTCGACCAGCAGGTGCCCCTCGTCATTGACGTCGGCCACCGTTCCCGTGAACGTCTCGTCGGCGAGCTCGACCCGCACCGCCCGGCCGACGCTGGTACAGCGCCGGCGGTACTCGGCCGCCTGGGCCAGCTGGCCGGACCGGTCGGCCAGGGCCCGGTACCGGTCCTCGAGGGTGGTCAGCAGGGCGACGAGCAGCCGGCCGCGGTCCACCTCGTCGGCCGGCCAGGTGATCGAGGGCGACCGCCGAGGCGGCCAGCTCGGTGCCCTCCAGCCGCCCGCCCCAGTTGACGTTCAGCCCCAGCCCCACGACCACGGCCCGGGCCCGGGAACCCTCGAGCTGGGTCTCGGCCAGGATGCCGCCCACCTTGCGCGACCCGACGACCAGGTCGTTCGGCCATTTGAGGCCGATCTCGACGCCGGCTTCCGACGCACAGGCGTCGGCGCCGGCGAGGGCCACGATCGAGGTGAGGAGGTGCAGGCGCTCGACGGGGAGATCGGGCCGCAACAGCACCGAGACGAGCAGGGAGGAGCCCGGCGGCGCCACCCACGCCCGGTCGAGGCGGCCCCGTCCCGAGCCCTGGTGGTCCGCCACCACGACCGTGCCCTCGGCGGCTCCAGCCCGGGCCTCCTGCAGGAGATGGCGGTTGGTCGAGTCGATCGAGGGTACCCAACGAACATCGCCGAACCGGGTGGTGGCCAGCTGTGCTCTGGCGCCACCGTCGAGCATCGCACTAACCATAGGTGGATAGCAGCGTCGAAAGGCTTGCCGTGCTCACCAAGGTCCTGATCGCCAACCGGGGCGAGATCGCCGTCCGGGTCATCCGCACCTGTCGTGAGGTGGGGATCGCCACGGTCGCGGTGTACTCCGACCTCGACCGGGAGGCGCTGCACGTGCGGCTGGCCGACGAGGCGCACCCCCTGGGGGGCAAGACCGCCGCCGAGAGCTACCTGAACACCGAGGCGATTCTCGAAGCCGTGGCCAGCAGCGGGGCCGACGGAGTCCATCCGGGCTACGGCTTCTTTTCGGAGAACGCCGATTTCGCCCGGGCCATCGAGGACCAGGGCGTGACGTTCATCGGACCCCCGGCCGATGCCATCGAGATCATGGGCGACAAGATCAGCTCCAGGCGGGCGGCCGAGCAGGCCGGCGTGGCCGGGGTGCCCGGTCGCTCCACCCCGGTCACCGACCTCGACGAGATCGTGGACTTCGGCGAGGAGATGGGATGGCCGGTCGCCATCAAGGCGGCCTTCGGCGGAGGCGGTCGGGGCATGAAGGTGGTCGAGCGGGCCGAGGACGCCCGCGAGGCCATGGAGTCCGCCCAGCGCGAGGCCCAGGCCTACTTCGGACGGGCCGAGATCTACCTCGAGAAGTACCTCGCCTGGCCCCGCCACATCGAGATGCAGATCATCGCCGACGCCGGGGGCGAGACCGTGTGGCTGGGCGAGCGGGACTGCTCGTGCCAGCGCCGCCACCAGAAGCTGATCGAGGAGAGCCCGGCGCCGGACTTCCCCGACTTCATCCGCCAGGAGATGGGCGAGGCCGCCGTCAAGGTGGCGCTGGCGTGCGGCTACGTGAACGCGGGCACCGTCGAGTTCCTCTACCAGGACCGCGAGTTCTACTTCCTCGAGATGAACACCCGTCTCCAGGTCGAGCACCCGGTGACCGAGATGGTGACCGGCGTCGACCTCGTCGCCCTCCAGCTGCAGGTCGCCGCCGGAGAGCCGCTCGGCTTCACCCAGCAGCAGGTGCAGCGCCGGGGCCACGCCATCGAGTGCCGCATCAACGCCGAGGACCCGGCGCAGGGCCGGTTCCTGCCCTCTCCCGGGCACGATCACCCGGCTGCACACCGCAGACGGGCCGGGCGTGCGCACCGACGCCGGCTACGCGGACGGCGACACGGTGAGCCAGTACTACGACAACCTCGTGGCCAAGCTCGTGACCTGGGGCCCCGACCGCGGCGCGGCGCGGCGCCGGATGATCCGGGCGCTCGAGGAGACCGAGATCGAGGGCGTGGTCACCAACATCCCGGCCCACCTGGCCATCCTCACCCACCCCGACTTCGCCGCTTCCCGCCACTCGACCCGGTGGGTGGAGGAGAGCCTGGACCTCTCCCGGGTGGAGGCACCGCAGCGACCCTCGCCCCCCAGGGAGGCCGCGGTCGCTCCGGCCGCCGACGCGGGCGCCGTCGAGGAGAGCGAGGTCGGGAGCGCGGCCGCCGCTGCCGCCACGCCGCAGCCCTGCCCCGCCCAGGACGGGCAGGGCCGGGTGCTGCGGGAGGTGGAGGCGGAGGTCGAACGGCCGCCGGTACCAGGTCAAGCTGTGGGTCCCCGAGCTGGCGGAGGCACCTGCCTCGGGCGTCGCTGACGGGCAGCCCCGCGAGCCGGGCGACGCGGCCGGGCACCGGCGCGCACGCGGCCGCCCGCCGGTGCGACCGGCGGAGCCGGCACAGGGACGATCACCGTCCCCATGCAGGGGACGATCGTCAAGGTCCTCGTCAAGGAAGGCGACGAGGTGGACGTCGGGCAGGCGGTGTGCGTGCTCGAGGCCATGAAGATGGAGAACAACATGAACGCCGACCGGGCCGGGTACGGTGACCGAGATCAGGGTGGCGGCCGGCGACGCGGTCGGGCCCGGCGACGTGATCGCCGTGATCGACTAGCGGACGAGCGGAAGGGGCCTGCCATGGCGGCGAGGGGGGAGAACGGAACCGTCGGATCGAAAGGCCCTCGTCCAACGCCAGCTGGACGCCCACCTCACGGGCCTCGTCGACCTGAGCCACACCATCCACTCCCATCCCGAGCTGGCCTTCGAGGAGGAGCGGGCGGCGGCCTGGGTGGGCGAGTCGCTCGCCTCCGCCGGCTTCGACGTCGAGAGCGGCGTGTGCGACCTGCCCACCGCTCTGATCGCCAGCGCCGGGCAGCGGGCCGATGGTCGTCGCCGTGTGCGCCGAGTACGACGCCCTTCCCGGGCATCGGCCACGCCTGCGGGCACAACGTGATCGCCGCCTCCGCGGTCGGCACCGGCCTGGCCCTGGCTCGCATCGCCGACGACCTCGGGCATCACCGTCAAGGTGATCGGCACTCCGGCCGAGGAGGGCGGCGGGGGCAAGATCTACATGCTCGAGCGCGGTGCGTTCGAGGGCGTCGACGCGGCGATGATGGTCCACCCGGGACCGGCCGAGCTGATCCAGATGCCCTGCCTCGCCGTGTCACATTTCGACGTCCACTACACGGGGCGAGAGGCCCACGCCTCGGCGTTCCCCGAGGCGGGTCTCAACGCCGCCGACGCCCTGACCGTGGCCCAGGTCGGCATCGGGCTGCTGCGACAGCAGTTCCGGCAGCCAGGATCAGGTGCACGGCATCGTGACCAAGGGTGGCGACGCTCCGAACATCATCCCCGCCCACACGTCGGCCAAGTACTACGTGCGCGCCGCGACCCTCGAAGCACTGGAGACGCTCGAGGCCAGGGTGCGTCGGTGCTTCGAGGCGGGCGCCCTCGCCACCGGCACCGAGGTCGGCTTCGACCAGCGGAGCCCCCGCTACTCCGAGTTCGTGCCCCACACCGGCATGCAGGTGCGCTACCGGCAGCAACGCCGGAGGCCTCGGCCGCACGTTCCCCGAGGTGCCCAAGCAGGTCATGATGGCCTCGACCGACATGGCCAACGTGTCGTTGGCCGTGCCCTCCATCCACCCGATGCTCGACATCGACTCCTCGCCTGCGGTGAACCACCAGCCCGAGTTCGCCGCCGCCGCCATCACCCCGGCCGCCGACCGGGCGGTTCGGGACGGGGCGCTGGCGATGGCCTGGACCATCGTGGACCTCGCCACGCGACGAGGGCCTGCGTTCGCAGCTCGCCGGCTCGGCGGGCTGAACCTGGGAAGTGCCGACCGGCGGGGTGCCGACCGGGCGGTGCCAACCGATGCCAGACGCTGCAGGTTCGCCCTCGCCCGACCTGAACGACCGTTCCTGTCGTGAGTAGACCGCGTTTCTGCGGTGCAAACGCTGTAGGTACGGTCTCAGCGAGGTCCGGCCGGCGAACCTGTCCGCGTCTAGATACGGCCACCGGCCAAGGGCCAAGGACGAGAGCCCTATTCGGCCGCTTCGGCCAGCGCCTCGGCCAGCGCGGGGTGCACGAGCAGGCTCTCGGCGATGTCGCCGACCCGGAGGTGGGCCGTGACGGCCAGCGGCGATGACCGAGATCAGCTCGGCGGCCCGCTCCCCGACGATCGAGCCGCCCAGCACCACGCCCGGTGGCCGGGTCGGAGAGGATCTTGACGAACCCCCGGGAGTCGCCGTCGATGAGGGCCCGGGCGTTGGCGGCGAAGGGCACCTTGGTCACCCGGATCTTGCGACCCAGGGCGAAGGCCTCGGCCTCGGCCAGGCCCACGTCGGCGATCTCGGGCTCGGTGAAGATGGCGCTGGCCGCCTTGTCGTAGTCGAGGTGGCGGTGCTGGCGGGTGTGGAGCCCCATGACGTGCTCGGCCACCTTGCGCCCCTGGGTGGATGCGACCGACGCCAGCGGCAGCTTCCCGGACAGGTCGCCGGCGGCGTAGATGTGGCTCACGTTCGACTGGCAGTGCTGGTTCACCGGCACGTAGCCACCGTCGTCGACCTCGACGCCGGCTTCGGCGAGCCCGAGCCCCTCGGAGTTCGGGACGGGGCCGATGGCGAGCAGGGCGTGCGATCCGTCGACCATGCGCCCGTCGTTGCACTCGACGATCACGCCGTCGTCCTTGACCGTCACACCGGTCGCCGCGCGCCCTTGTACAGGACCACCCCGGTGCTGAGGAAGTCGGCCTCGAGAGCCGCCGCCACCTCGGGGTCCTTGCCCGGTAGCACCTGCTGGCGGCTCACGATGAGGCTGACCTTCGCTCCCGAACGACCGGAACATGTGGACGAACTCGACGCCGGTCACCCCCGAGCCGATCACGACCAGGTGCTCGGGCACCTCGGGCGGCGGATAGGCCTGCCGGGTGATCAGGACCCGCCTGCCATCCACCTCCGCCCAGTCCGGCACCCGCGGGCGGCTGCCGGTCGACAGCAGCACGGCGTCGGCGTCCAGCTCCAGGACCCGGCCCTCGGACGTCTCGACGACCACCTGGCGGGGGCCCTTGAACGTCCGCGCCGGCCGCGAACGACGCGCACCTCCTGACTGGTCAGGAGGTCGGTCACCGATCGTTCGAGGTGGCCGCTGATCATGCCGATCCGCTCGGCCAGAGCGGGGAGGTCGAGGGTGGCGCCGGTGCAGGTGAGCCCCAGGGCGTGGCCCCGCCCGGTCACGCCGATCACCCCGCCGGTGGCGATCATGGCCTTGGAGGGGATGCAGTCCCACAGGTTCGCCGCGCCGCCCATGATGTCGCGCTCGACCAGCGTCACCTCCGCCCCGAGGCGGGCGGCGTGGGTGGCGGCCTGGATGCCGGCCGGGCCGCCCCCGATGATCACGAAGCGCACCGGCATGCCACCGAGGGTACCGGCGCGCCGTCCTCGTCAGCGCGTGGGCTGGTACACGCCGAAAGCCTGGCGGAGCACGTCGCTCACCTCGCCCAGGGTGGCCCCGGCGCTGAGGGCCTCCTTCATGGGCACGAGCAGGTTCTGGGTGCCCCGGGCGGCGGCGCCCACATCGGCCAGGGCTGCCTCGGCCCTGGGCTGGTCCCGCTCTGCCCGTACCCGGCGGACGCGCTCGGCCTGCCGGCGCTGCAGGGCAGGGTCGATCGGGAACACCTCGACCGGCTCGACGACCTCGTCGACGTGGCGGTTGACCCCGACGATCACCTTCTCGCCATCGTCGACGGCCTTGGCGTAGGCGTAGGCGGCCTGGTCGATCTCGTCCTGCATGAAGCCGGCCTCGATCGCCTCCACCGCCCCGCCCATGCCGTCGATCTTCTCGAGGTAGTCCCACGCCCCCGCTTCCACCGCGTCGGTCAGAGACTCGACGAAATACGAGCCGCCCAGCGGGTCGACGGTGTCGCCCACCCCCGACTCGTTGCCGATGATCTGCTGGGTCCGCAGTGCGATCCTGACCGCCCGCTCGGTCGGTAGGCCGAGGGCCTCGTCGAAGCTGTTGGTGTGCAGGCTCTGCGTACCCCCGAGGGCGGCCGCCAGCGCCTGCACCGTGGTACGCACGATGTTGTTCTCCGGTTGCTGGGCGGTGAGCGTCGACCCGCCGGTCTGGGTGTGGCAGCGGAGGAGGGCCGAGCGCTTGTCCTTGGCCTCGAACCGCTCGGTCATGATCCGGGCCCACATCCGCCGGGCGGCCCGGAACTTGGCCACTTCCTCGAACAGGTTGTTGTGGGCGTTCCAGAAGAAGCTGAGCCGGGGGGCGAACTCGTCCACGCCCAGGCCGGCAGCCAGCGCCGCCTCCACGTAGGCGATGCCGTTGGCCAGCGTGAAGGCGACCTCCTGGACCGCCGTCGACCCGGCCTCACGGATGTGGTAGCCGGAGATCGAGATCGTGTTCCACGCGGGAAGGTGCTCGGCGCAGTAGGCGAAGGTGTCGGTGATGATCCGCATCGACGGGCGAGGCGGATAGATGTAGGTGCCGCGGGCCACGTACTCCTTGAGGATGTCGTTCTGGACCGTGCCGCCCAGGCGGTCGGCGGCGACGCCGGACTCCTCCGCCACGATCTGGTAGAGCAGCAGGAGGATGGCCGCCGTGGCGTTGATCGTCATCGACGTCGTGACGCGGTCGAGCGGGAGGTCCGCCAGCAGCGCGCGCATGTCCTCGACCGAGTCGATGGCCACGCCGACCTTGCCCACCTCGCCCTCGGCCCTGGGGTGGTCGGAGTCGTAGCCCATCTGCGTGGGCAGGTCGAAGGCGCACGACAGCCCCGTCTGGCCGTGGCCGAGGAGGAACTTGAACCGCTCGTTGGTCTCCTGCGCCGTGCCGAAGCCGGCGTACTGGCGCATGGTCCACAGCCGGCCCCGGTACATGTCGGGGTACACGCCGCGGGTGTACGGGTACTGGCCGGGCGCCCCCAGCTGGCGCTCCGGGTCCCACCCCCCAGATCGTCGGTGGTGTAGACGGGCCGGATCTCGATGCCGGAGTCGGTCCGGCGCTCCGACGGCTGGGCCATGACCCAGAGGTTAGACCGGCGTGGCGGCTCCGTCCCCGAAGGCGGGGCCGTCGGGTGCGGCATGCACAGCTCGTCGTACTCGGCGATGACGATCTCGCCGGCATCGGGGCCACAGGCCGGGCAGGCCGGGTCCCGGTGCACGTTGAAGGTGCGGAAGCTCTCCTCCAGGGAGTCGTAGGCCATCAGCCGCCCGACCAGGGTGTCGCCCAGGCCGAGGATGAGCTTGACGGCCTCGAGGGCCTGGATGGAGCCGATGATCCCGCACAGCACGCCCAACACCCCGGCCTCGGCGCAGGACGGGGCCAGCTCGGCGGGCGGCGGCTCGGGGATCATGCACCGGTAGCAGGGCCCGTTGTACGGATCGAACACCGTGACCTGGCCCTCGAAGCGGAAGATCGAACCGTGCACGACCGGGATCCGCTTGACCAGCGAGGCGTCGTTCACCAGGTACCGGGTGGGGAAGTTGTCGGTGCCGTCGACGATCACGTCGTAGCCGTCGATGATGTCGAGGATGTTGTCGGCGCCGAGCCGCACGTCGTAGGTGACGACGTCGAGATCGGGGTTCATGGCGGTCAGTGTCTTCTTGGCCGAGTCGACCTTGCGCTCGCCGACGCGGTCGAGGTTGTGCAGGACCTGACGCTGGAGGTTGGACGCGTCGACCTCGTCCATGTCGATGATGCCGAGGGTCCCCACCCCCGCGGCGGCCAGGTACAGGGCGGCCGGCGAGCCGAGGCCCCCCGCACCGAGGAGGAGGACCTTGGCGTCCAGCAGACGCTGCTGTCCGGCCTCGCCGACCTCGGGCAGGAGGAGGTGGCGGTGATAGCGGTTGCGCTGCTCTGGCGTCAGCGTCCTGGGGGCGCGCCAGTCCCGGCCCTCGTCCTTCCAGCGGTTGAACCCGCCGGTCATGGAGGCGACGTCCGTGTAGCCCAGCTCGCCCAGCGTCTTCGCCGCGAACGCCGACCGGACGCCGCTGGCGCAGTACACGACGATCGGGCGATCGTGGTCGCTGACCCGGCCCTCGACCTGGGTCTCCAGGTTGCCTCGGGGGATGTGCAGGGCGTCGGGGACGGCGCCCTGCTCGTACTCCTCGGGCTCCCGTACGTCGAGGAACAGCGCCTCACCCCGGCGGCTGTCCGCCTCGGCCGCATCCACCTCGTGGATGGCCGACTTGGCCTGGGCGAGAAGCTCTCTGAAAGTGGGCACGTCTATCACGCTCCTGCGAGCGGTTGATTCCGTACACGTAAACCCTACCCGCGGAGTCGACATTCCCGCCCGGTAGCGTCGCCGGGCGTGGAGCTCGACGAGGTCATCCGACGTCGGCGCATGGTCCGCAGCTTCGAGGACCGACCTGTCCCGCCAGAGGTCGTCGACACCATCCTGGCCCGCGCCATCCGGGCGCCCTCGGCCGGGTTCAGCCAGGGCTGGGCCTTCGTGGTGCTGGAGGGCCCGGACCAGACGCGAGCTCTTCTGGCGCACGGTCGACCACGCCCGACTGGAGGGCAGGCACCCGCCGGGCCGGCCTGCTGCGGGCCCCGGTGGTCGTCCTACCACTCGCCCACCGGCAGGCCTACCTCGACCGCTACGCCGAGCCCGACAAGGCGGGCAGTGGGCTCGACCGGGGCGACGCCTGGCCGGTGCCCTACTGGCTGGTCGATACGGGCTTCGCCGTCATGCTGATGCTGCTGAGCGCGGTGGACGCCGGGCTCGGGGCGGCGTTCCTCGGCATCTTCAGGGGCGAGGCCGAGCTGCTCGACACCCTCGGGGTACCCGACGGGTACCGGCCCATCGGAGCCGTGGCCGTGGGCTACCCGGCCCCCGACGAACCGTCGCCGTCACTGGCACGCGGGCGCCGCCCGGTCTCGGACGTGGTGCATCGGGGCCGGTGGTGACGCCTACACGATGGCGGGCAACACCTCGCCGATGGGGTCGGTGAGCACGGCGTCGGCCACGTCGTCGTAGGGCGTCGGCTCTGCGTTGACGATGACGAGACGGGCCCCGGCCTGGCGCGCGAGCGGGGCCAGGCCGGCCGCCGGGAACACGGTGAGGGTCGATCCCACGGCCAGTAGCAGGTCGCACGACGACGCTGCCCGTTCGGCCCGGGCCAGGTCCTCGGGCACCAGGCTCTGGCCGAAGCTGATCGTCGCCGACTTGAGGATGCCGCCGCAGGTGGTGGTCCCGTCGGCAGCCAGACACGCCGGGTCCGGCTCCCCCGCCCGCACCCGCTCGAGCACCTCGGGCATCGGTCTGCGGTCGCCGCACGACATGCAGACCGACCAGTGGATCGTCCCGTGGATCTCGACGACACGCGCCGGGTCGTTGCCTGCCCGCTGGTGGAGTCCGTCGATGTTCTGGGTGACGAGGGTGTCGAGCTTGCCTCGTCGCTCGAGGGCCACCAGGGCGCGGTGGCCGGCGTTCGGCTCGGCCTCCCACGCCGGAGAGCTGAGCCGGTCCTGCCACGAGCGGCGGCGGACCTCCGGGTCCTCGAGGTAGTGCTGGATGGAGGCCCGACGCTCGGCCCCGGGGTTCTTGGTCCAGACGCCCTGGGGGCCACGAAAGTCGGGGATCCCGGAGTCGGTCGAGATCCCGGCGCCTGCGAGGACGACGATGCGGTTGGCGGCGTCTATCCACCCCCGGACGACATCGATCTGGTCTGTGGGCGGCACGGCCCCAAGCATCGCATCCCGAGATCGCCGTGCGTTCCCGTGCTCAGAGCCCTGTGAGCGCCGCGGCTACCAGCGGACGGTGGCGACGGTCAGCGGGTCGGACAGACCGCGCAGGGTGAGGGAACGCTCGTCGTCCACCGGGAAGCGGTCGCCCGCCGAGGCGAGCGCCGCCCGACTGGCGACGATCTCGCCGGCACCGGCAGCGGCGGCGATGCGCGCCGTCTCGTGCACACCCTTCCCGCCGTAGTCGCCGTGGCGCTCCGTCGCCTCGGTGGTGTGGAGGCCGATGCGAACCTGCACGGCGAAGCCGTGTTCTCTCCGGTGGTCTGCGAGCCGTCGTTGGATGGCGCGCGCCGCTTCCACCGCTCCGGACGTGTCGTCGAAGGCGACGAAGAAGCCGTCTCCTTCGTGCTTGATCTCCACGCCCTCGAACTGCTCGAACACCGAGCGCAGGGTGCGGTCGTGCCACGTCAGCAGGGCGTCCCAGGCCTCGTCGCCCAGCGCCTCCACCAGCTTGGTCGACCCGACGATGTCGGTGAACATGAACGTCCGCACCGGACGTGGTCCCGATGCCCACGCCGAGAGGCGGGACGTCAGGTCGGCCGCCGCCCTGGCGGCCCCGATCCGCTCGAAGGCGGCCCGCGCCGACTCGAGCTCCATGATCCCGTCGTCGTGACGTCCGGCCGCTTCGTAGGCGCGAGCCAGCTCGACCTTGGCCTGCGCGGCCTCGTAGGGAGCGTCGAGCTCGGCCCACCCCGCGACGCACCGGCCGAGCTCGTGGATGGCCTCGTTCACGCGTCCCTCGGCCAGCGCGACCTGTCCTCGCGCACCGGCGGCGCTAGCGGCCAGAGCCGAGGTGGTGCTGGCCTCGGCCAGCGTCGTCAGAGCCGACGCCGCCGCGCCGGCGACGTCGACGGCGCCGGCCGCCACGGCGATGGTCACCTGCGCGGGCAGGAGAAATGCGCGCTGCTCCTGGACGAAGCCGGACTCGTCCGCCAAGGCGTTCGAGACGGCCTGCAGGGCCGCGTCGGGCTGGCCCTGGTCGAGGCGTAGCAGGGCGAGGCCCGGCTGGGGATCGAAACCGAGCTCCGACGCCCGGCGAAAGGCTGCCGCCGCCCCGGACAGATCGCCTCGCCGGCGGCGGACCTCCCCCAGCTCGTGGAAGGCCCAGGCGGCGAAGCGCGGTGCCGATCCCATGAGCTCGTCGGCAGCATCGACGGCGTCCCGCTCGGCCTCGTCCAGCGAGCCCCGCAGCCGCCGCACCTCGGCCCGGTGGAACCGGCAGAGGCCGGGGAAGCCGCTCACCGATTGCCGCTCGCACCAGCGCGACGCGGTGTCGGTCCACTCGCCGGCGCGCCGCCAGTCACCCAGGTTGCGGCAGGCGAAGATGGTCGAGCAGTAGATCGTGCCCGCCGCCATGAGCGTGAGCGACCCACTCGCGGCGAGGGCGTTGGCCTCGTCGATGAGGGCCATCCCCTCGGCCAACCGGCCCTCGACGATCAGGGCGTGGCCCTGGTCCAGGAGGCCCAGGCCCTCGAGGTCGGGTGCCCGCAGGCGCCGGCCGTGCTCGGCTACCCGCACGGCGAGGTCGCGGTGGGCGTCGACGTTGCCGCTCTCGGACATGGCCCGGCACATCATCCACTCCAGGAGGCCGTACTCGGCGCACTCGGTGTCGTCGCTGAGCAGCGTCGAGGCCCGAGCCAGCCAGCCGCTGGTGACGGCGGTGTCGCCTCGCTGGAAGTGCTCGCCGCGAGGGACAGCGCCAGGCGCGCCGCTCCCCGGTCGTCACCGGCCTCGCCGTACGCCGACCCCGTCCGCTCCAGCAGGTCGAGCAGGATCTCGAAGTGGCGCGACCACCGCGCCGACTCGGCGAGCAGTTCGAGATCGGAGGGATCGAGCGCTGCGGACCGATCGGCAGACGACAGGTGCGCGTAGGCATCCGCCCAGCGGTGCTCGGCGTATGCCTTCCGCCCCGCGGCCAGGTCGTCGGTCACATCGCCCTCCCGGCAGCAGTATGGCATTCAGGTGCCCGACGGGGCGACCGCCGAGACGACCGCGCTGGCCCACCGGTAGTCGGGTTTGCCCGCCGCTGAGCGCTCGACCTCGTGCACCAGGTACAGGGCCCGGGGCGCCTTGTACCCGGCCAGGTGGGCCCGGCAGTGCGCCTGGAGCTCCTCCAGAGTGGGGGCGCACGTCGGGCGTGGGCTGCACGACGCACACGACGCGCTGGCCCCATCGGGGGTCGTCCGCGCCCACGACCACCGCGTCGGCCACGTGTGGGTGGGCCTTGATGACCGCCTCCACCTCCTCGGGGTAGACCTTCTCGCCGCCGGTGTTGATGCACATCGAGCCTCGGCCCAGCAGGCGGATGGTGCCGTCGGCCTCCACCGTGGCCATGTCACCCGGGAGCGACCAACGGGCGCCGTCGATCTCGACGAAGGTCCGGGCCGTCCTGGCCGGGTCCTTGTGGTAGCCGATCGGCCCCCGTCCTCGCGTCGCCAGCCGTCCGATCTCCCCCGATCCCGGAGTGACGGGTCGCAGGTCGTCGTCCACCACGATGGTGACGTCGCGCGCCGCGAAGCTGAGCGACGACGCCGGCGCACCTTGGTGGCGATGGCCGTCGCCTGCACGGGCGCCTCCGACGAGCCGACCGCCTCGCTGATGGCGAGGACGCTCGGCAGGGACGACAGGAGCCGGTCCTTGATGCCTGCCGTGAGGATGCTGCCGCCCGAGCCCAGCAGGCGCACCGAGGACGTGTCGTACGAACCGGGTCGGGCTTCGAGGAGCTCCACGAGCGGGCGCCCGCTGGTGTCCCCCACGATCGTCAGCATGGTCACACGCTCCGACTCGACCAGCTCGAGCACCCGGCTCATGTCCATGCTCCGGTGCGTGTAGAGCACGAGCTTGCCCCCGCCGAGCAGCGTGCTGAGCGCCGTCCACTGGCCACTGGCGTGGATGAGCGGACCGAGAGCCAGGGCCACGAACTCGTCGGGACCAGGATCACCCGGCGGTAGGAACGGCGCGATCCGGTGCGACCGGTTGACGCGGGCGCGCTCGCCCACCTCCTCCGGGCGCTCGATGGGCGGCCCGCCAGGGTTCCCACCACCGAGCGTGACGAAGAGGATGTCCTCGTGCCGCCACACCACACCTTTGGGCAGACCGGTCGTCCCTCCGGTGTACAAGACGTAGTGGTCGTCCGCTGACCGCGGACCGAAGTCCCGCGTCGCCGACCCGGAGGCCAGCACGTCCTCGTAGCACAGCCCGTCGGTGTCGCCGGCATCGCTCCGATCGGCCACCGCGATGAGCACCCGGAGCGAACGCGGCCGGCTCGGAACCGAAGCCACCTGAGGCCCGAGCTCGCGGTGGTGGACGAGGGCCACGAGGTCGGCGTCGGAGAACAGGTGGGCGAGCTCGTCGCCGACGTAGCGGTAGTTGACGTTCACGGGTACGGCCCGCAGCTTGAAACAGGCCAGCATCGTCTCGACGAACTCGGCGCAGTTGTAGAGAAAGAGGCCGACGTGATCGCCCGGCCCTACCCCGAGGCCCGCCAGGCCGTGCGCCAGGCGCGTGCTCCGCTCGTCGAGCAAGGCGTAGCTGAGCCGGTGGTCCCCGGACACCAGGGCCTGGCGGTGGCCGACCGTGCCGGCCACGCGCTCGAACAGATCGGCCAGGTTGAACTCCATCAGCGTCGACCTTCCCTGGCCAGCAAGCGGCCGGAGTCGCCGGGCGCGAAGCTAGAGGCGCATTCTGGCAGGAAGGAGCGAGCCGGGTCATGTCGATCCGCGACGCCACGGCGATGTTGGTGGGGGCCGACGGGCTGGTCCCCAAGGAGCGGTACGTCTCGCAGGAGTTCCTCGACCTCGAGATGGAGAAGCTGTGGCCGCGCGTGTGGCAGGTGGCCTGCCGGGAGGAGGAGCTCCCCGAGACGGGCGACTACCTCGAGTACACGATCGGCGACCAGTCCATCCTCGTCGTGCGCACGGACCCGGGGACCATCAAGGGGTACTTCAACACGTGCCTGCACCGGGGCACCCGGCTGGCCGACGGACGAGGCAATTTTGGCGAAGGTCGAGATCCGATGCCGGTACCACGCCTGGCGCTATGCCCTCGACGGCCAGCTGACGGAGATCGTCGACCGCCACGAGTTCCCGGACGTGCCGTCGGACCTCGGCCTGCACGAGGTGCGGGCCGAACGCTGGGGCGGCTTCGTGTTCGTGAACATGGACCGCGATGCCGAGCCCCTGATCGACTTCCTCGATCCCATTCCCAAGCTGCTCGGGCCCTTCCACCTCGACCAGATGCGCTTCGCCGCGTATCGGACCACGATCCTGCCGGCCAACTGGAAGGTCGTCGTCGACGCCTTCAACGAGGGCTACCACGTGCAGGGCACCCATCCCCAGCTGTTGGCCTGGACCGACGACGTGAACATGGAGTACGTCCAGTTCGACACGCACGCCCACTACGGCCGGCTCGCCCACGCCCGTCGTGAGCTTCGCCCCAGCCCCCGTCTCGGGCTCCGGGACGACGAGATCGACGAGGGTGAGATCCTCTCCTCGCTCGTCTCCGGCCTGGGCGGACTTGTTCTACCGAGAGGAGCGGGAGATCGTCGACGAGCTGCGGAGCTCACCCCTCCCGCCGGGAACGTCGCTGCTCGAGGCGTACCAGCAGCGTCGCATGGAGATGCTCCGGTCGCGCGGCCTCGACGTCTCCGGCCTCGACCTGGACCAGATGACGAGCGCCGACGACGTGTACTGGTTCCCGAACATGGTGGGCCCGACGTACCCCGGGACGGCCATCCTCTTCCGCGTCCGTCCCAACGGGCTCGATCCCGATTCCGCCATCAAGGACCTGTGGACCTTGCAGTGGCCCGGCCCGGACGAGCCCTGGAAGATGCCAGAGCGGAAGTTCTACCCCGACTGGACGGCAAAGGACTGGGGCCTCATCACCAACCAGGACTTCGCCAACATGGCCCACATCCAGGCGGGGATGAAGTCCCGCGCCTGCCACGGGCTCCGCCTCAACCCCCGCCAGGAGAGCAATCTCCTCCACATGCACCGCGTGATCGACCGATATCTGACGGCGTGACGACCCGAGCTCACGCTCACCAACCGATCACCGCGCGCGGAGTGTCGTCGCCGGTGCCGCCTATGCCGGTCGCCGCCACTGGGCGCGGGTGGTCGGCGTGGCCGTGGTCGTGTTCGGGCTTACGGCGCTGTTCGAGACGCTCGTCGAGGCGTGGGCCCACAACTGGGCGGTCGGCTGGGTCGTGGCTCTCGACGTGGCCGCGTTCGCCACCGACGTCCTCGGCGAGGTCTTCTTCGTCGGCCTGCTCGACCGGCTCGTTGGTGAAGCGGCCCACGGAGGTGCTGCCCAGAGCGTCCCCACCGTGGTACGAACGCTGCCCTACCGTCCGCTCATTCTCGCCGACGTGCTGGTCGTCGCTCTCGTCCTCCTCGGACTGTTCGTGTTCTTCGTTCCCGGGGTCATCTTCTTCACCCTGCTGTGCCTGTCCGGCCCGATCGTCAACATCGAGGGAACGACCGCCGTCAGAGCTCTACGACGGTCTGCACAGCTCGTGCGCCGTCGATTCTGGTTGGCCTTCTTCCTGGTGAGCGTGCCGTTCTTCGTCGCCGATTGGGTCGCGTCCACCGTCCAGGAGGCCGCCCACGCTCTCCCGCTGGTGGCCGACTTCGGGGTCCACGCCGTGCTCGCCACGTCCATCGCCATCGTGACGGGCCTGGTCCAGGTCGAGCTCGCACACCGCTCCATCGAGGACGACATCGAGCGCCGAACGGCGGCCGACGAGGAGCCCGGTTGACGGACGCCGGGCCGCTGCGCCGATGGCGACAGCTCAGGCGTGCACGCGCGGTCGCCGCTCATGCCAGGGTCGGGCGCCCTCTACGCGGGGGCGCCCGAACGATCCGATGATGGCACCACTCTTGGGACGTTCGGGTCATAAGGGATCGCGTGACGCGTTCACCCCGGCGCGATCCGTCGGATCGCCGTACATTGAGGAGTATGCAACCAGGATTCGATCACGTGACCATCGTGGTGACCGACCTCGACGTGGCACGGCGGTTCTTCGAGCTGCTCGGGTTCCATGAGACGCACAACGTCGTCGTGAGCGGCGACCAGATGTCGAAGTACATGGGCATCGCTGATTGGGAAGCCGACCACGTGACGCTCGCTCTGAGCGGCGCTGATTCTCACCAGGAGGTGCAGCTGCTTCGGTTCCACAACCCACCGGTCCAGGTCGACGCCGAGACGGGCAACCTGGCCCGAACGGGGTTCAACCACGTGTGCTTCCGTGTCGATGACATCGACGCCATGATCGACAAGCTCCAGGCGGGCGGGATAGGGCTCCGCAATGAGGTCATGACGTTCCACGACAGGAAACTCGTCTTCCTGCGAGGCCCCGGCGGCGTCACGATCGAGCTCGCCCAATGGCTGGCCGAGCCAGCAGCGGGGTAACCCTCTGATCGAGCGCGGCACCATGAGCCTTGCGAACGGCTAGGGCCGCACGCGGTCGACCCGACCACGCGTAACGCTCACGCCCTCGGCGCGAAGCAGGCGGGCGTGGCGACGCTCGTGGCCGGGCACGAGTCGTCCCGTCGAGGTGACCACCCGCCACCACGGCAGGTCGTGATGGGCGTCGGTGCTGAGCAACCTCCCGACGGCTCGCGCTGACCCGGGAGCGCCGGCCTCGGCCGCCACCTCGCCGTACGTCACCACCTCGCCCGGACGGAGCCCTCCGATGACGGCCCGCACCCGCTCGGCGAAGACCTCGGGCGTACCGCTCAGCGCAGCATCCTGTCGAGCCGCAGCGGCAGGTCGCGTACCCGGATCCCCGTGGCGTGATGAGCGGCGTTGGCGATGGCGGCTGCCGTGCCGACGATCCCGATCTCGCCGATGCCCTTGGCCCCGATCGGGCCCAGCTCGGGCTCCTCCTCGTCGACCCAGGTCGCCTCGATGTCCATGACGTCGGCACAGGCGGCCACGTGGTAGCTGGCCAGGTCGTGGTTGGGGAAGTCGCCGAACTCGGGGTCCAGGGCGCTCTCCTCGTGAAGGGCCATCGAGAGCCCCATCGTCATACCGCCGATGAGCTGCGACCGTGCCGTGGTGGCGTTCACGATGCGTCCAGCGGCGAACACGCCGAGCAGGCGGGGAACGCGCACCTCACCCGTGTCGGCGTCCACGCGCACCTCGGCGAACTGCGCTCCGAAGGAGTACCGGGCCGAGTTGGAGAGCGCGGCGATGTCCGCGTCGGTGCTCGCCTCCTCCGACAGCCCGCCGGGCGGCACGGTGCCGTCGTGATCGCGCTCGATCCGCTCCCGCAGGGCACGACAGACCTTGACGATCGCCCAGGTCCACGACGCCGTGCCCATGGAGCCGCCGGCGATCATCGCATCCGGCAACGAGCTGTCGCCGATGCGCATCTCGACCGCCTCGGTCGGGACGTCGAGCGCCTCGGCGGCGATCAGGAGCAACGCCGTCCGCGCGCCGGTGCCGATGTCGACCGCTGCGATCGAGACCTCGAAGCGGCCCGAATCGTCGGCCGTCACGCGTGCGCTCGAGGGAAGCGCCCGCGCCGGGTAGGTGGACGACGCCACCCCTGTGCCGACCAGCCACGGCCCATGTCGCCGAACCCCCGGCCGCGGATCCCGCTGCCCCCACCCGAACCGGGCTGCTCCTTCGCGCAGGCACGCCACCAGGTTGCGGCTGGAGAAGGCCTGACCCGTCTCGGGATCAGAGGGGGGCTCGTTGCGGATGCGCAGCTCGACCGGGTCGAGGCCGCAGGCCTGCGACAGCTCGTCCATTGCCGATTCGAGCGCGAACATCCCCGGGCACTCGCCCGGCGCTCGCATCCACGACGGCGTCGGGACGTCGAGCCGCGCCAGCCGGTGCGTCGTCCGGCGGTGCGGCGCCGCGTACATGTGACGGGTGGCGACCGCGGTCTGCTCGGCGAACTCCTTGAGGGTCGAGCTCTGCTCCACCACGTCGTGGGCGACGGCGACCAGGCGACCATCCACGTCGGCGCCCAGCCGCACGCGCTGTATCGAGGGGCAGCGGTGGCCGACAACCGAGAACATCTGCTGGCGGGTGAGGGTGCACTTGACGGGACGTTGCACGACCTTGGCCGCCATGGCGGCCAGGACGACGTTGGGCCGGGCGAAACCCTTTGAGCCGAACCCGCCGCCGACGTGCTCGGAGATGACACGGACATGGGAGGGATCCAGGCCGAACAGGGTGGCGATGGTGGGCTTCACGCGGGGAGGTCCCTGGCTCGAGTCGATCAACGTCAGCCGGTCACCGTCCCAGGCCGCGACCGTGGCGTGCGGTTCCATGGGATTGTTGTGCTCGGCCGGCGTCCGGTAGGTCTCGTCGACCCGGACGGGAGCATCGGTGAAGGCGCGATCGAAGTCGCCGACCGCCGTGTCGGTCGGCGAAGCGGGGATTGACGAACTCCGGCGCGTACAGCTTCGGATGGTCCGTCGTCAGGGTGACGTCGTGGCCGGCAACGGCGTAGTCGATCGTCACCGTCTCGGCAGCCTCGCGAGCGGCCTCGAGGCTCGTCGCCACGGCCGCGGCCACGAGCTGACCACGGTAGGCAACCGACGCGCGACTGGAACAGGGCCAGCTCGCGATCGTCGGTTGCCGCCAGCCGCGGCGCGTTGTCCGGGGAGATCACGGCCAGCACGCCGGGGAGAGCGAGAGCCGCCTCGGCCCCTACCGAGCGGATCTCCCCCTTGGCGATCGTCGCCGCGATCGGCCACGCATAGGCGATGTCGTCGAGGGGATGCTCGAAGGCGTACCGGGCCCGGCCGCTGACCTTGTCCGGTGCCTCCACGCGGCTGATGGCCGCGCCGGTCGATCGTCTGCCAGGCTCGGTCAGGACGCTCACGCGTCGAGCCCCGCCAGGTCGGACAGCGTGCGGGTGATCACGTTGCGAACGAGGGGCACCTTGAAGCCGTTGTCGCGCCGCGGTCGGGCCTCGGCAAGCTCGGCCTCGGCCGCGAGACGGAAGCTCGCCTCGGTCGCCGGCCTGCCCCGTAGGGCCTCCTCGGCCCGGTGGGCGCGCCACGGCACCGGAGCGACCGCTCCCAGGGCCAGGCGGACGTCATGCACGACGCCCTCCCGGACGTCGAGGGCGGCGGCCACGGCAGCCACGGCGAAGGCGTACGACGCCCGATCTCGCACCTTGCGGTAGGTCGAGCACCTGGCGAAGCCGAGGTGCGGAACCTCGACGGCCGTGATCAGCGAGCCGTGCGGCAGGGTCGTGTCCCGGTGGGGCTCGTCACCGGGCAGCCGGTACAGCTCGGCGATGGGTATGGCTCGTGTACCGCGGGTCTCCTCGAGGTGGACGACGGCATCGAGAGCCACGAGGGCAACGGCCATGTCCGAGGGGTGCGTCGCGATGCACGACGACGAGCCACCCAGGATGGCAAGGTTGCGATGGTCACCCTCCATCGCCGGACACCCCGACCCCGGTACCCGCTTGTTGCACGGCTTGGTGACGTCCTGGAAGTACAGGCATCGGGTGCGCTGGAGGAGGTTGCCGCCAACGGTGGCCATGTTTCGCAGCTGACCCGAAGCACCGGCGAGCACGGCTCGGGCCAGCACGGGTAGCTCGCGCCGGATGACGAGATCGGCGACCAGCTCACTGTTACGGACGCCCGCTCCGACGCGAACGCTGCCGTCGGCCGCCACCTCGATCCCGTCGAGCGGCAACCGGGTGATGTCGACCAGCAGCTCCGGCGCCTCGACCCCGAGCTTCATGAGGTCGACGAGGTTGGTGCCGCCCGCGAGGAAGGCCGCAGGCGGGGAGCCCGTCACCGCCTCGACGGCCCCCGCCGTGTCGGCCGCCCGCTGGTAACCGAACTGCCTCATCGGGCGTCGAGGATCGCAGGGACGATGTTGGCGTACGCGCCGCAGCGGCACAGGTTGCCGCTCATCCGCTCTCGCACCTCGCCGGCATCGAGCCTCACGGTCTCGCTGCCGAGGTCATCGGTGACGGCGCTCGGCCAGCCGAGGCCGGCCTCGGCCAGCATGCCCACCGCCGAGCAGATCTGACCGGGCGTGCAGTACCCGCACTGCAGCGCGTCGCGGTCCACGAACGAGGCTTGCACCGGGTGCATCTCGTCCTCAGTTGCGAGGCCCTCGACGGTGGTGATGTCGGCACCCTCCATCGCCACGGCGAACAGCAGGCAGCCGTTGGCCCGCCGACCATCGATGAGAACGGTGCACGCTCCGCACTGTCCGTGATCGCAGCCCTTCTTCGATCCGACGAGATCGAGGTGCTCGCGCAAGGCGTCGAGCAGCGTCGTCCGGTTGTCGAGCGTGAGCGAGCGGGTCTCGCCGTTCACGCGCAGGCTGATACGGCTCACGGTCGATGCGTCGCTCACGCCCTCAGCCGCCCCCCGGGTCCGTCGATCGGCCTGCGCCACCGCACCAGCTATACCCTCGGCTAGGGGCTGGTATCCAGAGCCCGCTGGCTCGCCGCCCTCACGCTGCGGGTAAGGTCGTAGGGAGTACCAACCCCCCAGGTGGGAGGACTGACGACCGATGACGACGACGGGTGTGCGAGCCTCGTTCAAGAGCTTCGACGAGTCCACCAGTGAGGACTGGGCGGCGATCATGCCCCAGCTCCAGGTGACCCAGAGCATGGTCGCCGATCGCGTCCTCGAGCAGCTGGGCTACCTGCGCAACGACTACGGCGGGTTCCCCGTCGACCGCCTCGAGCACTCGCTGCAGACGGCGACCCGAGCCGAGCGGGACGGTCGCGACGACGAGTACCTCGTGTGCGCGCTCCTCCACGACATCGGCGACACCCTGGCCCCGTTCAACCATCCCGCCATCGCCGCCGGCATCCTGCAGCCCTTCGTGTCGGAGGCGAACCATTGGATGGTCGCCCACCACGGGACCTTCCAGGGCTACTACTTCTGGCACCACATCGGGCTGGACAAGGACGCCCGCGATGCCCACCGGGACTCGCCGTACTTCGACTACACGGCCGAGTTCTGCGCCAAGTACGACCAGGTGGCCTTCGACAGCGACTACCGGAGCGAGCCGCTCGAGCACTACGAGCCCCTCCTCCGGAGCTTCTTCGGCCCCAAGGGGGCGTAGCGACAGGGCACCGCCGCCGGTGGCCGTGCCAGCCACCATCCCGGCAAACCTTGTGGCCGAACCGGGACACAATGGGCGATACTGGGCACCGTGGCCACCGAGGCTGTGGGGCGCCTCGCCTCAGTTGAGGACCGTGAGCGGGACGTGGAGAAGCCCGGCCCGCGCCGCGTAGGCTCCCAGCCGTGCTGATCGTCGTTGCAGCCCTGAAGGGCGGAGTCGGGAAGACGACCGTTGCCGTGGGCCTGGCCGAGGCCGCTGCCAACGAGCACGGATCTGCGCTCCTCGTGGACGCCGACCCGCAGGCCTCGGCCATGCGCTGGTCGGACACGGCGTCCGAGGAGGGCTCCGGGCTCCGGGCGGTCACGGTGTCACTGCCCACCCGGGATCTCCGCCGACGCCTGAGTGGGATCGGCAGCAGCTACCCGGTGGTGGTCGTGGACACCCCGCCCGGCCAGCTGCCGATCGTCTCAGCAGCCGTCGACATCGCCGATGTGGTGGTCGTGCCGTCCCAGACCAGTTGGTCCGACCTCGATCGACTGGACAACACCCTCGACCTGGCCCGGGAGGCCCGCGTGCCGGCGCTGGTGGTGCTGAACCGCGTGCGAGCCGGCACCCGGTCGTGGGACGAGGCCACGGCCAGCCTCGAGGAGGCCCGTGTCTGGCTGGCCAAGACCGCCCTCCCCCAACGGGAAGCCATCGCCGCCACCTACGGCCGCCGCCCCGGATCGGCCCTGATCTCCCTGACTGGAGAGCTCGTGGCGGAGATCGAGGCGGGGGTCAACTCGCGTCGCAAGCGCCGCCGCTCGTGAGCTGACGCCGCGCCGGGTGTGGATTTCAGCCGACGCTGGCAGCGATCCCCTCTCACCGGTGCCGGATACATGAGAGCATCGTGAGATCGGCCAAAGGGGGGCGGTGCACATGAGCTTTGTGCAGATCATCGAGTATCGGAGCGCCAACATCGACGCCATGCAGGGCGTCGCAGAGCGTTGGGAGAAGGCGACCGAGGGGAAGCGGTCAGCCGGCCGGCGCGTCGTGTGCCGGGACCGCAAGGACCCGAACCATTACTTCACTGTGGTCTTCTTCGACTCCTACGAGTCGGCGATGCAGAACTCGAATATGCCTGAGACCCAGCAGTTCTCACAGGAGATGATGAACTTCGCTGACGGGCCACCCACGTTCCACGACCTGGACGTCATCGACGACCGCTCCTGAGCACCGGCCGTCAGAGGGGTCGAGCGGGGCTTCGCCCCCGTGTGACACCCGAGCAGCTGGCGGCTGACAACGCCCTGCGACCGCCCTGGCCTTCCTGTCGGCCTGGGCCCAGGCCTAGAATTCCCATATGGCAGACTCCACCCCGCGCTGATCAGCGCCATCCTGGCCTTCTCGACCTTGCTGGTGACCGCTGCCTTATGGCGACACCCTGTGGCCCTGATCGTGCTCGTTTTGGCCGTAGGGGTGGCGATATTCCTGCTGAGACCTACCCGGGCAAGCCTGGTTGTCTACGCGGTCGGATTCATCTTCGGACCGGCGGCCGAGGCTCTCGGTATTCATGCTGGAGCGTGGCGTTACTCGAGCAACGATTTCCTTGGTATCCCCGTGTGGTTGCCATTCGTATGGGGCAATGCCGCGCTCTTCATACAGAACACCGGCGACGTGGCCAGCAGCGTTCTCTCCGCTGGTCGCCGGCGACGCGAGTGGCGGCGCCTGCCGCCCGAGCCCACCGAGGTTGATCGCGAACGGGTCTGAGCGTCGTCTTGACACCGCCGCCGCCGGGAAGATAATGAAAGTGCATGAGAGATCACAAAGGTTTGCCCTCATGCGCTAATGGAACGCTCAGGATCGTGCCGTGGCCAGACGTGGTCATCGACGCCCTCGGCCACGATCCCCGATCGCCGTACGTGGAGTCGTACTGGCTGGCGGTCCTGGGCCCGTCGACGACGTGGTTGCTGCGGCGGCTGGCCTCCCGCCTGGAGGTCGAGCCCGACGGGTTCTCCCTCGACCTGGCCGAGACGGCCCGCAGCCTGGGTCTGGGCATGAGAGGGGGCCGCAGCTCGCCCTTCGTGCGCGCCCTCGGTCGCTGCGTCGTCTTCGAGCTGGCCAGGCCGCAGACCTACGACAGCCTGGCCGTGCGCCGACGTCTCCCGCCGCTCAGCCGCAGGCAGGTCCTGCACCTGCCGGAGTCACTGCAGCACAGCCACCGGCGTTGGCAGGACGCCCAGCTGGCACCGGCGGCCGAGGCGCGCCAACGCCAGCGCTCGCGCCAGCTCGCCCTCAGCCTGCGCCAACTGGGCGAGGACCACGACTCGGTGGAGCGACAGCTGAAGCGATGGCGGTTCGGGCCCGCCCTGGCAAAGGAGTCGACAGCCTGGGCCTGGGAGCGCCCGCCGCTCCTCAGCGGTGAGGCGGCGCCTCCCGGCGGGGTGCCGCGAACTGCGACGCCAGCTCGATGAGGGTACGCACGCCGAAGCCCGTTGCCCCCTTGTGCGTGTAGCCCTCGTCGGCATCCGAGCGCGCCGGCCCGGCGATGTCGAGGTGCGCCCAGGGCACGTCGCCGACGAACTCCCCCAGGATGAGACCGGCGGTCAGAGCGCCGCCGGCCCCGGCCGGCGAGGAGATGTTCTTCATGTCGGCCACCTCGGACTCGATGCCCTTGCGGTACTCCTCCGGCAGCGGCAGGTGCCAGACCGGCTCGCCGGCCCGCTCCGACGCCCCTCGGACCTGGCCCACCAGGTCCTCGTTGTTACCCATGAGCCCGGCGATCTGGCGACCGAGGGCGACGACGCAGGCGCCGGTCAGCGTGGCCACGTCGACGATGGCGTCGGGAGCCGCCTCGGCCGCCAGCGACAGGCCGTCGGCCAGCACCAGGCGCCCCTCGGCGTCGGTGTTGAGCACCTCGATCGTCTTGCCGTTGCGGATCTTCAGCACGTCCCCCGGCTTGACGGCTCGGCCCCCGGGCATGTTCTCGGTGGCCGGCACGATGGCGATCACCTTGGCCGCGACTCCGAGGTCTGCGAGCGCCGACATGGTGGCGAGCACGGCAGCGGCCCCGCTCATGTCGGTCTTCATGGTCATCATCCCGTCGGCGGTCTTGATCGACAGCCCGCCGGAGTCGAAGGTGATGCCCTTGCCGACGAGCGCCACGGTCGGCACGTGCCCGTCACCGACGCCAGGCGCCGGGCTCGAGGGCTGATAGACGAGCTCGATCAGGCGGGGCGGCTCCTCCGAGCCCTGGGCCACGCCCGCCAGACCGCCCAGACCCTCGCTGGCGATCGCCACCTCGTCGAGAATGGTGACCGACAGGCCGTGCCGGTCGGCCAGCTCGCGAGCCACGTCGGCCAGGCGCCTGGGCGTCATCGCCCCAGCGGGCTCGTTGACCAGATCCCGGGCCATGCAGACGGCCTCGGCGATGCGGGCGCCTCGCACGACGCCAGCCCCCAGCGCAGCGGCGTCGTCGCCGACGACTGACAGGCGCTCGAGCCTGCTCGGCTTGGCCTGACCCTTGTACGTCGTGAACTGGTAGGCAGCCAGGGCGATCCCCTCGACCACGGCCTCGGCGGCGGTGCCGGCGTCAAGGCCTGCCGGCCGTGCCCCAGGGAGGCTGAAGGCAGCCGCCGCCGCATGCCCGGACGTCCGGGCGAACGCCGCCCCCGCCTTTCGCAGGGTCTCGCGTCCCACCTCGTCGGGCGCGCCCAGGCCCACCACCACGACCGTGACGTCGTCGTCGCCCTGGAGGGCGAGGGCTTCACCCGCCTTGGCCTCGAAGCCGCGCTGCTCGCAGAACCGCCGGTCGATCTCGACCGGCACTCCGGGCACGGGCTCCAGCCCGGCGAAGACGGGAATGCCGAGGGCGTCCAGGTCCTGCGGGAGCTCGCCCGCGGTGGTGAAGGCGATGGGCATCAGGGCTCCTTGTGTCGCTGTTGTCGCTTGCCCCCCGGGCGGCTGGGCAGGTGCTCGTCCTCCTGCCACCGGGCCATCGTCCAGCACAGGTCGGACAGGCGGTTGAGATAGGGCCCCACCTGCGATCCCTCGGCCAGCGTGAAGGAGAGCCGCTCCGCCCGGCGCACCACCGTGCGGGCCAGGTCCAGCAGGGCTGCCACCCGCGTCTGTCCGGGGACCACGAACTCGGTCGGCATTTCGAACCGCTCGTCGAGGGCGTCGATACGATCCTCGAGAGCTGCCACCATGTCGCCGGTGACCAGGCTGACACCCGGAGTCAGCTTGTGCCGGTTGTCGGGCGCCGTCGCCACCTCGGCCATCAGGACCCACAGATCCCGTTCCAGGGCGACCAGCAGGTCGTCGAGCTCCGAACCCCGCGGCGCCTCGGCCCGGGCGACGCCCAGCACGGCCTGGGCCTCGTCGACCGCCCCGTTGAGATCGATGGTGGCTGAGTCCTTGCGCACCCGGCCTCCGTACAGGAGGCCGGTGGTGCCGTCGTCGCCTCGCTTCGTGTAGATCTTCACGGCGGCCTCAATCTACCGGCGACCTCTCGTCCGGCGGCCACGCCGCCCCGGCGGACCCGGACGCCGCCGGCCGCCAGTCCGAGGTCTCGGCGCCTCCCCGATAACCTGAGGCCCCGATGACCAGCTATCTCGAGGCCGTAGCCCAGCGCGTCGTCGTGTTCGACGGCGCCACCGGCACCAACCTGCAGCTGGCCGGGCTGGGCCCGGACGACTTCGGCGGGCCCCAGCTCGAGGGCTGCAACGAGGTGCTGGTCACCAGCAGGCCCGACGTGGTCGCCGACCTGCACCGCTCCTTCCTCGAGGTCGGCGTGGACGTGGTGGAGACCGACACCTTCGGCGCCTTCCCCACCGTGCTGACCGAGTACGGCATCGCCGACCGGGCCCACGAGCTCAACCTGGCCGCCGCCCGCCTGGCCCGGGAGGTGGCCGACGGCTACGCCACGCCCGACCGCCCCCGCTGGGTCGCCGGCAGCATCGGCCCCGGCACCAGGTTCCCCTCCCTCGGCCAGATCCGCCTCGCCGAGCTGCGAGACGCCTACGAGGTGCAGGCCCGGGGGCCTGCTCGAGGGCGGCGTCGACCTGTTCGTCATCGAGACCGTGTTCGACCTCCTCCAGGCCAAGGCGGCGATCATCGCCTGCCGGCGGGCCATGGCGACCGTCGGACGTCAGGTCCCCATCCAGGTCCAGGTGACCATGGAGCTGACCGGACGCATGCTGCCCGGCACCGAGATCGGGGCCGCCCTGTGCGCGCTCGACGCCATGCGCCCCGACGTCATCGGGCTCAACTGCGCCACCGGCCCGGCGGAGATGGGCGAGCACCTCCGCCACCTGTCGCACCACGCCCGCATGCCGATCTCGTGCCAGCCCAACGCCGGCCTGCCGTCGGTCGTCGACGGCCGGATGCACTACGACCTCACGCCGGAGCAGCTGGTCGAGTTCCACCGGCGGTTCATCACCGACCTCGGCGTGACGGTCGTCGGCGGGTGCTGCGGCACCACCCCCGAGCACCTCCGTCAGGTGGTGGAGAGCTGTGGCGGGCTGACGCCTGCCCGTCGCACCCCCGAGCCCGAGCCCGGGGCGGCGTCGCTGTACACGAACGTCCCGTTCTCCCAGGAGACGTCGTTCCTGGTCGTCGGCGAGCGAACCAACGCCAACGGCTCCAAGCGCTTCCGCGAGGCGATGCTGGCCGAGGACTGGGACACCTGCACGGCGATGGCCCGGGACCAGGTGAAGGAGGGCGCCCACCTCCTCGACGTCTGCGTCGACTACACCGGCGCCGACGGCCCGGCCGACATGGAGCAGGTCGCCAGCCGCCTCGCCACCCAGGCCAGCCAGCCCATCGTGCTCGACTCGACCGAGGCCGAGGTGGTGGAGACGGGGCTGGCGTGGATCGGCGGGAGAGCCGTGCTCAACTCGGTCAACCTGGAAGACGGCGACGCCCCGGGAACCAGGCTCGACCGCTTCCTCTCGCTGGCCAGCGAGTACGGGGCCGCCGTGGTGTGCACCTGCATCGACACCGAGGGCCAGGCCCGCACGGCCGAGTGGAAGCTCCGTGCGGCACGGGCGATCCACGACATCGCCGTGGACCGCTACGGGCTCGAGCCGTCCGACCTGCTGTTCGACCCACTCGCCCTCCCCCTGTCCACCGGCATGGAGGAGAGCAGGCGCGACGGCATCGAGACCATCGAGGGCATCCGCCGCATCAAGGCCGAGCTTCCCGGCGTGTTCACGATCCTCGGCCTGTCCAACGTGTCCTTCGGCCTGTCCCCCGCCGCCCGCCACGTGCTCAACTCGGTGTTCCTCCACGAGTGCGTCGAGGCCGGTCTCGACGCCGCCATCGTCCACGCCGGACGCATCCTCCCCCTCAACCGGATCGACGAGCAGCAGCGACAGGTCTGCCTCGACCTCGTCTACGACCGGCGGCGTGACGGCTACGACCCGCTGTCCGAGCTGCTGTCGCTCTTCGAGGGTGTGTCGTCGAGCGCCACGACGGCCGCCGAGGACCGCAGCGGCTGGACCCTCGAGCGCCGCCTGGAGCAGCGGATCGTCGACGGCGACCGCAACGGGCTCGAGCCCGAGCTCGACCAGGCCCTGGACAGCGGGTGGTCCGCGCTCGGCATCGTCAACGACCTCCTCCTCGCCGGGATGAAGACGGTGGGCGAGCTGTTCGCCTCGGGCGAGATGCAGCTCCCCTTCGTCCTCCAGTCGGCCGAGACGATGAAGGCGGCGGTCGCCTACCTCGAGCCCCACATGGAGCACTCCGACCAGGGCGGCAAGGGCCAGGGTCGTGCTGGCCACGGTGAAGGGCGACGTGCACGACATCGGCAAGAACCTGGTCGACATCATCCTCACCAACAACGGCTACGAGGTGCACAACCTCGGCATCAAGGTCTCGATCGGCGAGATGCTGGCCAAGGCCGAGGAGGTGAACGCCGCACGCCCTCGGCATGAGCGGCCTGCTGGTGAAGTCGACGCTGATCATGCGCGAGAACCTCGAGGAGATCAACGGACGTGGGCTGTCCCGCCTGCCCGTGCTGCTCGGCGGGGCCGCGCTCACCCGGACCTACGTCGAGCGGGATCTGCGCCAGGTCTACGAGGGCCGTCTGTTCTACGGCCGCGACGCCTTCGAAGGCCTGCGCACCATGGACCGCCTGTGCGAGCTCGAGCGGACCGGCGAGGAAGACCCCGACTTCGGCCGCGGCGCTGGGTGGTCGGGATCTGCCGCCCCGCAAGAGCCAGCAGACCGCCGAGGCCAAGCCCGGACGAGATCCCCGACCGCTCGCCCGAGGTGCCCGCGGACAACTCCGGTGTTCGACCCCCCGTTCGTCGGCTCGGAGCTGGCCAAGGGCGTCGCCATCGACGAGATCGCCGCCTATCTGAACGAGACGGCGCTGTTCCGCAACCAGTGGGGCTACCGACCCGAGGGAGGCGAGTCGGACGCCGAGTTCAAGGCCCGTGTCCGCGCCGTGCTGCGGGAGCAGCTGGGCGAGGCGCGGGCCAGCGGCGTCCTCGTGCCCCAGGTGGCGTGGGGCTACTTCGCCGCCAACGCCGACGGCGACGACCTCGTGATCTGGAAGGACGAGGCCCGCCAGGCCGAGTGGCTCCGGTTCGCGTTCCCCCGGCAGCAGAAAGCCACCCTGGCTCTGCATCGCGGACTTCTTCCGGCCGGCGTCGTCAGGAGATCCCGACTGGGCCGCCTTCCAGGTCGTCACCATGGGCGAGGCGGTCTCGGAGGCGACGGCCCGGCTGTTCGCCGACGACCAGTACCACGCCTACCTGCTCCTGCACGGCCTGGGGGTCGAGATGGCCGAGGCGCTGGCCGAGCTGTGGCACCGGCGCATACGCGAGGAGTGGGGCTTCGCCGACGAGGACGGACCCAGCCTCGGCGGGCTGTTCCGCCAGCAGTACCGCGGCGGGCGCTACTCGTGGGGCTATCCCGCCTGCCCCGATCTCGAGGACAACGCCAAGGTCGTCGAGCTGCTCGGAGGTCGATCGCATCGGCGTAGAGCTGAGCGAGGGGTTCCAGCTCCACCCGGAGCAGACCACGTCGGCCATCGTCTGCCACCATCCGCGGGCCAAGTACTTCGTGGCCTGACGCAGCGCTCGATCAGAGCGCCAGCGTCGCACCCCCGTCGATGACGATCGCGGCGCCGTTGATGAACCTCGCGGGCTCGGAGCACAAGAAGGCGACCACCTTGCCGAAGTCGGCGGGATCACCCATCCGGACGCCGGCGCCGCCGCCGAGCTCGGTCATCCGCTCGGTGGCGTGCGGCCCGGGACAAGCCAGGTTGAGGGTGATCCCGTCTCCGGCGAGATCGCTCGCCGCCGTCTTGGCCCACGCCCACAACCCGACCCTCGCCGTGTTGGACAGGGCCAGCGTCGGGATGGGCTGCTGGACCGAGTACGAGGTGATGAAGCAGATCCGCGCCCAGTCGCGGTCACGCAGGTGCGGGACCGCGGCGCGAGCCAACCGCACGGAAGTCAGCAGGTTTGCTCCGATGGCTGCCTCCATGCGCGGCGTCGTCGACCTCGAGGGCGCGGCCGGCCGGAGGGCCTCCGGCGTTGGCGACCAGGATGTCGAGACCGCCGAAGCGCTCGACCGTCTCCTCCACCAGCCTGGCCGGAGCCCGAGACTCGGTGACGTCGGCCACCACCGCTGCCACCTCCGCCCCGTCACGCACGCGCGACTGCAACTCGCCGTGGGCCGCCTCGACCGAGTCCTTGCTTCGGCCGCAGATCAGCACGCGCGCGCCCTCCTCGACGAGCGCCGCGGCCGACGCAAAGCCGAGCCCGCGGCGACGACGCGGTCACGAGCGCGACGCGCCCATGCAGACCGAGCTCCACGCGCTCAGCCCGCCACCGTGTGACTGGTCGCGGCCGCCGCCGCGCCCCTCGCGTGGTAACTCGATCGGGTCAGGGGTGACGCCTCGACGTGGGTCAGACCGAGCGCCAGACCCGCCTGGCGCAGCCGGTCGAACTCCTCGGGCCGCCACCACCGGGCGACGGGGAGATGATCGGCGGTCGGTCGCAGGTACTGGCCGAGGGTGACGATGTCGACTCCGACGGCGGCGCAGGTCGGCCAGGGCGCCGATGACCTCGCCCTCGGTCTCGCCCATGCCGAGGATCAGGCCGGACTTGGTGAGGAGCCCGGCCTCCTTGGCCCGGCCCAGGACCGACAGGCTGCGGGCGTAGGACGCGGAGGGCCGTACCGCCCGCTGGAGGCGGGCGACGGTCTCGAGGTTGTGGTTGAGCACCTCGGGACGGGCGGCGAAGATCGTCGCCAGCGCCGCGTCGTCGCCCTTGCAGTCCGGGATGAGGACCTCGACGGCCGCCCCCGGGCAGCGCCGGCGAATGGCCTCGATGGTGGCGGCGAACGCGCCTGCACCCCCGTCGGGAAGGTCGTCACGGGCGACTGCCGTGACCACGGCGTGGGCCAGGCCCAGGCGCGGCCGTCGCCTCGGCCACCCGCTCGGGCTCCTCCGGGTCGACGGGTAGGGGGTGGCGGGTGTCGACGAGGCAGAAGCCGCAGGCCCGTGGTGCAGCGTTCCCCGTTGATCATGAAGGTGGCCGTGCCGTCCGCCCAGCACTCGAAGATGTTGGGGCAGCCCGCCTCCTCGCACACGGTGACCAGGTCCAGGCTGCGCATCGTCTGCTTCGAGCTCCCGGTACTCCGGACCCATGACGGCCTTCGCCCGCAGCCAGGCGGGCTTGCGTGCGGTCAGTGACACGCCTACCGCCGGGTCGACCCCGGCCTCGGCGAGGCGTCCCTCGAGCCTGCTCGGCCCCGCCCGGGTGAACGCGGAGAGGTCCGACGGCGCCACACGCCAGGCCACGTCCTGTCGCTCGGATCGGTCGGCCTCCCCGCCCCAGAGACGGACGCGCGGGCAGCTACGGCGTCGACGACCGTCGACAGGTCGACGCGCACCCCCTCCGCCGCCAGCGACGTCACGGACTTGTCCGAGATACCGCAGGGAACGATGTGCCCGAACATGGCGAGGTCGGGATCGACGTTCAGCGCGAAGCCGTGCATGGAGCGGCCACGGCTGATGCGCACACCAACGGCTGCGATCTTGCGGGGATCGGCGCCGTCGGGGTCGATCCAGACGCCCGGGTAATCGCCGAGCCGGCCGGCGCCGGGCAGGCCCACATCCGCGAGCGAGTCGATGACGAGCTGCTCCACCGACCGGACGTACGACCGGGTGGCTCCCGGAACGGTCGGCACGCCGACGATCGGATAGCCGACCAACTGGCCGGGGCCGTGGTAGGTGACGTCGCCTCCCCGGTCTGCCCGCACCAGCTCGGCCCCCACCGACTCGGGTGGCACGAGCACGTGCTCGGCCTCGCGCCCTCACGCCGAGCGTGTAGACGTGGCGGATGCTCGAGGAGGAGCAGGTAGTCGTCCGTGGCGTGGGCGAACAACGCCCGCTGGAGCGCGTGGGCATCGCCGTAGCGGACCCTTCCGAGCCAGCGTGTCCGAAGCACCTTCGTCCGCGACTCCCGCGCCTAGAGCTCCTGGGCCCAGTCCCTGGTCTCGAGGACCTCGCGGAGCTTGGCCAGGAACCGTGACGCATAGGCGCCGTCCACCGCCCGATGGTCGAACGACAGGGCCAGCACGCCGACCGAGTGGATGGCGATGCCCTCGCTGCCGTCGGCGAGCGTCGACGACGACCGGCTTGCGCTTGACACCGTCGGTGGAGAGGATGCCGACCTGGGGCTGGTTGATGATCGGCACCGTGATCATCGTCCCGAAGGGGCCCGGGTTGGTGATCGTGAACGTTCCGCCCGCGATGTCGTCGGCGCCGAGCTTGCGCTCGCGCGCCCGGCTGGCGAGGTCGGCAGCCTCCCTCGCCAGAGCGGGCAGCCGCTTGCCGTCGGCATCGTGGATGACCGGGCACGATCAGGCCCTCCGAGTCGAGATCCACGGCGATCCCGAGGTGCACGTCGTGGTGGACGACCAGAGCGTCGTCGCCCACCGACGCGTTGAGGTGGGGATGGGCCCGCAGAGCCTCGATCGTCGCCCGGGCGACGAACGGGAGGTACGTGAGCGAGATGCCCTCCTGGGTCCTGAACCGCTCGCGCTCGGCCCGTCGCACCCGGTCTACCGCTTCGAAGTCGACCTCGACGGCCACCAGGGTGTGGGCCGAGGTGGCCTTCGACCGGACCATGTGCTCGGCCGTCCGCCGGCGGATGTTGGAGAAGGGGATCACTTCGTCGCGCGTCGCCCGTCGGCGCGGTGGCGACTGGTGGCCGGCTCGGGGGCGGAGTCGGGGCCGCCGGTGCGGCAGGCGGCGGGGCGGTGGTCGGGGCTGCCGGAGCCGGTCGAGCCGGCGCGTCACCTGCTCCGCTGCGGGCGTCGATGACGGCGAGCACGTCGGCTCGGGTGATCCGGTCGCCGGCGCCCGTGCCGCGGATCTGGGACGGGTCGAGGTCGTGCTCGGCCAGGAGACGCCGGACGACCGGGGAGAGCACCTGGCCCCCACCCTGACCGTCGGTCGGCGCGTCCGCCGGCGCGCCGCGGGGCTCGGTCGCCGGCGCGCGCCATAGCAGGCTCGGGCTCGGGGCGCGGGCTCGGGTGCCGGCTCGGCGCGGCGGGCTCCGGCTCGGGCGGCTGGGGCGGGCTGTCGGTGCGGGCAGCCGGCTCGCTCTGGGCCTCGGCTGTCGGCTGGGCCGTCGGAGGCCGCCGCGCGCCGTCGCCGCTCCCTGTCCCACCTGGCGGCTCCGGCGTGATCACCGCCAGCCGGGCCCCCACGTCCACCGTGTCGCCCTCCGGGACGAGGATCTCGGCCAGGTAGCCCGCCGAGGGCGACGGGCACCTCGGAGTCGACCTTGTCCGTGGAGACCTCGAAGAGCACCTCGTCCTGGCCGATCGGGTCCCCGACCTGCTTGAGCCAGCGGGTGATGGTCCCCTCGGTCACCGTCTCGCCGAGCTGGGGCATGGTCACGTCAGCCAACGTGCAGTCCTCTCCCCGTCATGGCCAGCACGGTCTCTCCGAACGCCTCGGACAAGGTCGGGTGAGGCTGGATGAACTGGGCGGCCTCATCGGCGGTCGCCTCCCAGTTCACGGCCAGGTAGCCCTGACCGAGCTGCTCGGTGACCCAGGGCCCGACCATGTGGACCCCCAGCAGCCGCCCCGCGCGACCGTCGGGCGCCCGTTCGGCGATGACCTTCACCAGGCCCTCGGTCTCGCCCACGATCTTGGCCCGGCTGTTGCCGCCGAACGGATCCTTCTTCACCACCACGTCGTAGCCCGCCTCGCGCGCCGCCGCCTCCGAGAGGCCGGCGAAGGCGACCTCCGGGTGGGTGTAGATGCACCAGGGCACGGCGGCATAGTCGACCGGCACGACGGGCTCGCCGAGAATGTCCTTGATGGCCACGACGGCCTCGGCGAAGCCCACGTGGGCGAGCTGAGCCGTCGGTACGACGTCGCCCACGGCGTAGACGCCGTCGGCCGTGGTGCGCATGTGGTCGTCGACGCGGACGAAGCCTCGATCGTCCAGCTCCACGCCCGCCTCCGGGTCCGCCAGACCCGTGGCTCTCGGGCCGGCGCCCCACGGACACGACCACCGCGTCCACGCTCACCTTCTCACCGTCGCCGAAAGACACGGTCGTCCCGTTCCCGTTGGGCTCGTGTCCGTGGACCTCGACCCCGGTGTGGACCACGATGCCGCGCTTCTTGAACGAGCGGGAGACGGCGCCGGAGACCTCGGCGTCACAGCCGGGTATGAGCGACGGCAGCACCTCGAGGACGGTCACCTGTGTCCCGAGGTCGGCCATCATCGACGCGAACTCGCAACCGACGGCGCCGCCCCCGATGACGACTGCCGACGCGGGCAGCCGTTCGAGCTCGAGGATCTCGTCGGAGCTCATCACCAGCTGCCCGTCGATCTCGAACCCCGGGATGGTCTTGGGCACCGATCCCGCCGCCAGCACGACGTGCCTCCCGACCAGCTCGGAGCCGTCGTCGACCCGCACCAGGTGACCGGCGCCCAACGAGCCGGTGCCGATCACGGTGGTGATCTTGCGCTGCTTCATGAGACCGGAGAGGCCCTTCCACAGCTGGTCGACGACCTTCTGCTTGCGGGCCTGGCTCGTACCGAAGTCAACCGTCGGCTGGCTGGCCTGGATGCCGAACTCCTTGGCGCCGGCGACGGTCCGGAACACCGAGGCCGTCTCCAGGAACTCCTTGGCCGGGATACAGCCTCGGTGCAGGCAGGTCCCGCCGACCTTGTCCTTCTCGACGACGGCCACCGACAGGCCGGCTGCGGCGCCGTAGAGGGCTGCCGCGTATCCCCCAGGGCCGCCACCGATGACCACCACGTCGAACTCGCGGGCCGTGCCGACCACCTCCTCTGGACCGCTCACAGCCTAGTAACTCTTCCCACCGTGCCAGGCCGGGTATAGGCGAAGGGATGAGCCCTGAGAACGCCGACGCCAGTCAGCCCCAGGCCGAGCGGCCCGCCCAGGCGACCACCCCGACCCCGGCGCCTCCCACCGGCAAGACGGCCCCCCGCACCCGTGTCAGCTCGGTCTGGACCACCCTCGCCGTCGGCCTGGTGTTCCTCATCGCGCTGCTGGTCTTCATCTTCCAGAATCTCGAGGACGTGCGGGTGACGTTCATCGTCTTCCACGGCTCGGTCCCGCTGGCGTTGTCACTCCTCGGCTCGGCCATCGTCGGCGCGGTCATCGTCCTGGCCGTCGGGCTCGCCCGCATGATCCAGCTCCGCCGGGCGGCCCGCCGGCACCGCGACGCCGCCGTCGCCGCCAGCAAGTCATCGTCGTAGGGCGACGACGGGGACGACCACGCGGTTCCACGTGTTGTCGAAATTGGCGACGCTGCCCTCACGGCGGTCGCCCACTTTCGACAGAAGGTGGAACCGGAGCAATGCGTCGGGGGTGGGCGCGGCGCTCCGGCGCGACCGACCATTTTCGCCAAGGCGTCGGCTGATACACCCTGTCGCTACCGTCGGTGCCGTGATCGCGAGCACCCTCCGAGGGCGTTGTCTGCGGGAGGCGGCGCTGGCCACGCTGATCCTCGCCGCCGCGCCGCTCACCATCGGTGAGGTCATGGCGGGAATCGAGGCCAGAGGTCGGCATGTCACGGGTCGCTACCCGCGCCAAGCTCTCGGCGACGCGGTCGGGTACGAGCGCAGGCGCGGCCGTGTCGTGCGCGTGTGCCGAGGCACCTACCGGGCCTGTCGCCTCCCGAAGACGACGCGGTGGCGAATCGTCAGCCGGTACGGGCGGGCGGCGCCGTCAGGCTCGGCGCAGGAGAGTCTCGACGATGCGGGGCACGGCGGCGGGGCCGGAGAGCGGCTCGAAGGCGTCGGACGCGGCGCTGAGCCGAGCGTCCTCCTCGTCGCTGAGCACCAGGTCGGCGGCGGCGGCGTTGGACTCGACCTGGGCCGCGCTGCTCGCCCCCGGGATCGCCACGACGTTGGGACGCCGGATGACCCAGGCCAGCGCCACCTGGGATGCGGTGGCGTCGTGGACCTTGGCGATGTCCTGCAGGGCGGCCAGCAGGGGTGCTCCCCGGTCGAGGTTCTCGGGGAGGAACAGGCTCCCGACGCCGCGCAGCCCCCCAGGGCGGTGCTCGGCGCTGTATCGACCCGAGAGGAACCCCTGGCCGAGCGGGCTGTAGGCGATGACCAGGCGGTCGTTTTCCCGCGCCCATCCGAGCAGGTCCCGCTCGGGCGCCCGGGCCACCAGGCTGTACTGGACCTGGTTGCTGAGCACGGGTGCACCGAGGGCGGACTCGGCCTGGCGCCAGGCGCCGAGGGAGAAGTTGCTGACGCCCACGTTGCGCACGAGGCCCGATCGCCGCAGCTGGCGCATGCCGGCCATGGTCGGGCCGATGGGTACGACCGGATTGGGCCAGTGGAGCTGGTAGAGGTCGAGGTGATCGACGTTCAGTCGGCGGATGCTGCCCCTCGCCCGCTGCTCGATCACCGGCGGCAGGGGCAGGACCGGGAGGATCTTCGTGGCGAGGAACGCCTCGTCCCGTCGGCCGGCCAGGGCCCGCCCGACGATGCGTTCGGAGCGCCCGAAGGCGTAGATCTCGGCCGTGTCGACGAGGTTGATCCCCAGTTCGAGGGCGCGGGCCACGATGTCGAGGGCGTCGTGCTCGGCGTAGGCGGAGCCGTACCCCCATTCCATCGAACCGAACTGCCACGTGCCCAGCCCGATGGCCGACACACGGACTCCACCCACCTCGACGTAGCGCATCGGCCAAGCCTATTGCGCTATCTGGGCTGCATCCTCAGGCCCCCGTCGAGGCGGATCACCTCGCCGTTCAGGTACGCGTTCTGGCAGAGGTGGACCACGAGGGCGGAGAAGTCGTCGGGCGGTGCCGAGACGCTTCGGGAAGGGCACGCCGGCGGCGAGGGCCTGGCGTCCTTCGTCGGGGAGCAGGCCGAGCAGGGGCGTGTCCATGACGCCGGGCGCGATGGTCAGGACGCGGATCCCCGACGGTGAGAGGTCGCGGGCGGCCGGCAGCGTCATGCCCACGATCCCGCCCTTGGAGGCCGAGTAGGCGATCTGGCCGATCTGGCCTTCGAAGGCGGCAACCGACGCCGTGTTGACGATCACACCTCGTTCGCCGTCATCGAGGGGCTCGGTCCCGACCATCGCCGAGGCGGCCAGGCGCATGACGTTGAACGTGCCGATCAGGTTGACGTTCACGACGAAGCGGAAGGTGTCGAGATCGTGGGGCGAACCGCCGCGGTCGACGAGTCGCGTGGCGAGGCCGAGCCCGGCGCAGTTGACCGCGATGCGGAGCGGACCCGAGCGGGCGGCCTGCTCGACGGCCTCGCCAACCTGACCCGGGTCGGTGACGTCGGCCGCCACGAACGAGGTGACGCCGCCGAGCTCCTTGGCCAGCGCCTCGCCGCGCTCGGCGTTGCGGTCGAGGATCGTGCACGCCGCTCCGTTGGCGACGAGCCGGCGCGCCGTCGCCTCGCCCAGGCCGGAGGCCCCGCCGCTGACCAGTGCTGCCGTGCCGTCGATGCGCATGGTCCGGAACTCTAGGGCCGGCCCGGGAGGCCGGCCGACGAACCACCCGCAGCCGTGCAGCGGCTAGGGGGGCGGGCCGTACCCGCCACCACCCGGGGTGCGCATGCGGAGGACGTCGCCCTGTTCCAGCTCGAGGGTCACCTTGGCGGGGAGGAGCCGGGCCCGGCCCTCGTCTCCACCCGGTAGGAGCCAGTTCTCGCCGGGCTGGCCGGGCTCGCCACCCGCCAGCCCCCACGGCCGGCTCACCCTGCGCTCGGTGACGAGCGAGACGGTGACCGGTTCGAGCGCCTCGAGATCCCGCTCGATGCCGTCGCCGCCCGGCCAGCGGCCCCGGCCTCCGCTGTCCCGCCGCAGCCGGTAACGGCGTACCCGGAGACCGAAGGAGCGCTCGAGGGCCTCCACGGGTGTGTTGCGGGTGTTGGTCATCGCCGTGTGGACCCCGCTCATACCGGCCCGCCCCGGGCGACCGCCCTGACCGCCACCGACCGTCTCGTAGTACACCCATCCCCGGCCACCGATCATCACGTTGTTCATCGTTCCCTGCCCGGCTGCTCCGACCCGCCCGGGCGCCGCCTCGGCCAGGACGCGGAGGCACACGTCCGCCACGCGCTGGCTGACCTCGACGTTGCCCGCTCCCACCGCAGCCGGCGGTCGGGCGGCCACGACCGTCCCCGCCGGTGCCACCACGTGCACGGGACGCAGGGCGCCGCCGTTGGCAGGGATGCTCGGATCGGTGGCGGCGCGCACGGCGAAGCCGACGGCGCTGACCGTGACGGCCTCGACGGCGTTGACGTTTCCCCGCTGCTGTGGCGACGAACCGGTGAAGTCGAACACGGCCTCGTCGTCGGCGACGCTGAGGCGAACGGTGACCCGGGCCGCGTCGGCGGAGTCCAGCACGTCGGTGAAGGACCAGGAGCCGTCGGGTAGCGAGGTCAGCGCCGACCTCATGCGCCGTTCCCCGTAGGCGACGACGTCGTCGACCGGTGCCCCGGCGGCGAGGAGCTCGGCCATCCGCTCCACACCCACGCTGTTGGCACCGACCTGGGCGTCGAGGTCGCCCCTGCGCTCCTCGGGGGTCCGCGAGTTCGCCGCCAGCATCGCCTCGACCTCGGGCACCAACCGGAGGGGCGGGATGCGCAGTCCCTCCTGGTAGATCTCGGTGGCGTCGGGAGGGATGGAGCCGGCCGCCATCCCACCGACGTCCGAGTGGTGGGCGCGGTTGGCGACCCAGCCCGACAGGACACCGTCCACGAAGCACGGCGACACGAGGGTCAGGTCGTTGAGGTGGGTACCGCCGGCGAAGGGATCGTTCAGGACCAGCCGGTCGCCAGGCCGCAGCGGTCCGTCCAGCTCGTCGACGGTGTCGATGACGGCACGGACCGACGCGGGCATCGACCCGAGGTGCACCGGGATGTGCTCGGCCTGGACGAGCAGCTCGCCGTCGGCGGTGAACAGCGCCGCCGAGCAGTCGGCCCGCTCCTTGATGTTCGGGCTGAAGGCGGCGCGGCGCAGGACGGCGCCCATCTCGTCTGCCACGCCGGTCAGCCGGGAGATGAGCACCTGCAGGGACGCCGGATCGAGGCTCATCGCTTCAGCACCCAGGCGCCGTCGCCGCCGACCTCGGCCCGCCAGCCGCCGGGGACCCACAGTGTGCAGTCGGGCTCGGCCAGCACGCACGGTCCGGTCGCCGGCTCTCGCGTGCGAGGCCGCCCGAGGGCCTCCACCGTCAGCGGAGGGGGCGCGGTGGCCCGGGCCCGCAGAGCCACGACCTCCACCGGAGCACCGGGTCGGGAGAACCCGTTCCGGCGCCGGTGCTCAGCCGGGAAGGCATCGGGCGACGGCACCGTGAGCTCGTGGCTCTGGCCGGCGTAGCGGCAGTCCACGGCGGTCTCGACGTCGACATCGGCGCGACCCTCGGCGGCCACCGTCTCGGCCGCCTGCTCGGCCAGCTGGCTAAGAGCCCGAGCCAGACCGTCGGTGGACCCGGGGGTCGGCCACGACCGGACGACGTCGGCCTGACGTGGCGAGCACAGCAGGCCCACGGCGGACAGCACACCGGCGCGCGGTGGGACCACGACCGCCGCCATGTCGAGCGCCTCGGCCAGGGCGCAGGCGTGGAGCGGCCCTGCGCCCCCGAAGGCGACGAGGGCGAGGGAACGGGGATCGACGCCGCGCTGGACCGACACGACCCGCAGCGCCTGCACCATGGCTTCGTCGACGACCGTGATCACGCCCTCGGCGTCCATGCCGCCGCCATCGAGAGCCCGTCGCGCCGCCCGGTCGTCCAGCGGGCCGATCCCGGGAAAGGCCGTGCCCGCGGGGATGCGCCCGGCAACCAGATCGGCGTCGGTCACCGTGGCGGTCGTGTCCTGGCGCCCGTAGCAGGCGGGTCCGGGGTCGGCCCCGGCCGACTGGGGGCCGACAGCCAGCGCCCCGCCAGGGTCGATGCGGGCGATGGACCCCCCGCCGGCGCCGATGCTGTGGATGTCGAGGGCAGGAAGCCGCAAGGGAAGATCTGCGATCGTCCGCTGGGCGGCGGGCTCGGGGACGCCGTCACGCACGAGGCAGACGTCGGTGCTCGTCCCGCCCATGTCGAAGGTGATCACGTCGGGAAAGCCGGCGGCCATGGCGGCGGCCGCTCCCGCCTGGACGCCGCCGGCCGGTCCCGACAGCAGCAGCGTGGCCGGCCTGGCCGCCGCCTGATCGACCGGCACGAGGCCACCGGCGGACGTCATCACGAGGACGTCGCCGGCCATGGTCGCCAGCCGGGCCAGATAGTCGCGGCACGTGGGGCCGAGGTGGGCGCTCACGACGGTGGTGACGGTTCGCTCGTACTCACGGAACTCCGGCGAGACGTCGCTCGATCGCCACACTGGCAGGCCCAGCGACGCGAGGCGGTCGGTGAGGTCACGCTCCTGGTAATCGTCCAGGTCCGAGTGCAACAGACAGACGGCGAGCGCCTCGGCGTCCTCCGGTATCGCGGGGAGCTCGGGCGGGAGGGGTTCGATCTCCGCGCCGGTCGCGTCCAGGCGCCCCGCCACCTCGAGTCGGAGCTCGCGGGGCACGAGCGGCTCGGGCCGATCGGCCCACTGGTCGTACAACGCCGGGCGGTCCTGGCGGGCGATCTCGATCACATCGGCGAAGCCGTGGGTCGTGACCAGGGCCACTCGCGCTCCCCGCCTCTCCAGCAACGCGTTGGTGGCCACGGTCGTGCCGTGGGCGAGCAGGTCGGGCCGAGGGTGGTGCCGGAGCGCCTCGACGACGGCGACGGAGGGGTCTCGCGGCGTCGAAGGCACCTTGAGCACGCGGCCGTCGTCGACGACGACGTCGGTGAACGTGCCTCCCGTGTCGACTCCGACGGCCACTCGTCTTCTCTATCCGGCGACTGGGGGGCCGTCACCCGCACGGCCCGCCTGGGTCCGAGCCGCCTCCACGGCCAAGCGGTCGACGAGGTCGTTGTAGGGATCGGTGGAGTGCCCCTTCACCCACCGGAACGTCATGCCGCCTTCGTAGCGAACCAGGTCGACCAACGGCTTCCACAGATCCTGGTTGGCGACGGGCTGGCCGCGAGCGTTGCGCCAGCCTTTGCGCACCCAGGTCTCCCACCACCGCTGGCGGAAGCAGTTGACGACGTAGATCGAGTCGCTCACGACCTCCACGGGCGCCTCGAGCGCCCGCAGCGCCTCGAGGGCGGCCGCTATCTCCATGCGCTGGTTGGTGGTCATGGGCTCGGCGCCGCTGGCGAAGCGACCGCCCGGGACGGCCCAGGCCCATCCGCCCGGGCCGGGGTTCCCCAGACACGCGCCGTCGGTGTACACGGTCGTGGCCATCACCAACAGCATGCCCCGAACCTCTCGACTAGCCGACCGGAAGCGCGAGGATGGATGTGTGATATTCGACGGTTTCTCCCATCAGCTTCCGGACATCGATCCCGAGGAGACCCTCGAGTGGCTCGACTCGTTCGACTCCATCGTGGAGACCCGGGGACGGACCAGAGCCAGCTTCCTGCTGATGAAGCTGCTGGAGCGGGCCCGGGCGGCCCAGGTGGGCTTCCCGGCCACCGTCTCCACGCCGTACATCAACACGATCCCGCCCGAGGACGAGCCGTGGTTCCCCGGAGACGAGCACATGGAGCGGAGGATCCGCGCCTTCATCCGGTGGAACGCGGCGGTGATGGTCACGAGGGCGAACGCCCGCTCCGAGGGCATCGGCGGGCACCTGGCCACGTACGCCAGCTCGGCGTCGCTCTACGAGGTCGGCTTCAACCACTTCTTCCGGGGCAAGGATGACGGCACTGCCGGCGATCAGATCTTCTTCCAGGGTCACGCCTCTCCCGGCATCTACGCCCGCGCCTACCTCGAGGGCCGCCTGACCGAGGCCCAGCTCGACAACTTCCGTCAGGAGATCGGCGGCAACGGCCTCTCGAGCTATCCCCATCCCCGGCTGATGCCGGAGTTCTGGGAGTACCCCACGGTGTCGATGGGGCTGAGCCCGATCAACGCGGTGTACCAGGCGCGCTTCAACCGATACCTACGGCACCGGCACGTGGCCGACACCACCGCATCCCGGGTGTGGTGCTTCCTGGGCGACGGCGAGGTGGACGAGCCCGAGACGCTCGGCGGTCTGTCACTCGCAGCGCGGGAGGGCCTCGACAATCTCGTGTTCGTCGTCAACTGCAACCTCCAGCGCCTGGACGGGCCGGTGCGCGGCAACGGCAAGATCATCCAGGAGCTCGAGGCCACGTTCCGGGGCGCGGGCTGGAACGTGATCAAGGTGATCTGGGGCTCCAAGTGGGACGAGCTGCTGATGCGAGACGTCGACGGGGCGCTCGTCAACAAGATGACCACCACTGTGGACGGCGAGTACCAGAAGTACGCGACGGAGTCAGGGGCGTACATTCGCGAGCACTTCTTCGGTCCCGACCCCCGGCTCCGGCGGATGGTCGAGCACCTCTCCGACTCCGACCTGCAGGCACTGCCCCGCGGCGGCCACGACTACCGCAAGCTCTACGCCGCCTACAAGGCGGCCACCGAGCACCAGGGGGCGCCCACCGTCATCCTGGCCAAGACGATCAAGGGCTGGACCCTGGGTCCCGAGATCGAGGCCCGCAACGCCACCCACCAGATCAAGAAGATGACCAAGGCGCAGCTGCTGCGGCTCCGGGAGCGCCTCTATCTCGAGGACGAGATCCCCGACAAGGCGCTCGACGCCGACCTCCCGCCCTACTACCGCCCCACCCCTGGCTCGCCGGCACACGAGTACCTGATGGGCCGCCGCAAGGCACTCCACGGTTCGTTACCCACACGGGTCGTACGGGCCAAGCCGCTGCCGGCGCCCGATCCCAAGGCGTTCGCGGAGTTCCTGGCCGGCTCCAGGAACCAGGCCGTGTCCACGACGATGGCCTTCGCCAGGCTGTTGCGCAACCTGCTACGGGACGACGCCATCGGTGCCCGGGTGGTCCCGATCATCCCCGACGAGGCACGCACGTTCGGCCTCGACGCGCTGTTCAAGGAGATGAAGATCTACGCCGCCGGCGGGCAGCGGTACACGCCCGTGGACGCCGACCTGCTCCTGTCCTACACCGAGAGCGAGTCGGGGCAGATACTCGAGGAGGGCATCACCGAGGCAGGCTCCATGGCCAGCTTCACCGCCGCCGCGACCGCCTACGCCACCTGGGGCCAGCCCATGCTCCCCTTCTACATCTTCTACTCGATGTTCGGGTTCCAGCGGGTGGGCGATCTGGCTTGGTCGCTCGGTGACTCGCGGGGACGGGGTTTCCTGCTCGGCGCGACGGCGGGGCGCACGGCGCTCAACGGCGAAGGTCTCCAGCACCAGGACGGTCAGTCGCAACTGCTGGCGTCGACGTTCCCCAATCTCTCGGCCTACGACCCCGCCTTCGCCTACGAGGTTGCGGTCATCGTCGCCGAGGGCATCACCCGCATGTACGGCGAGGACCCCGAGGACCGCTTCTACTACCTCACCCTCTACAACGAGAACTATGTGATGCCCTCGCTGCCCGAGGGCGCCGAGGGCGAGCGGGTGCGCGAGGGCGTGAGCCGGGGGATGTACCGCTTCGCCGGTCTACCGGAGGGATCGCGCGGCAAGGTGTCCCAGCGGCGGCGCGCCGTCATCTTCTTCTCGGGACCGGCCTGGCAGACCGCGATGGAGGCCCGCGAGATGCTCGCGCGCGACTGGGACGTGGCAGCCGAGGCGTGGTCGGTGACGTCGTACAAGGCACTGCGCGAAGAAGCGCTGTCGGCTGAGCGCTGGAACCGGCTCCACCCGGGCCAGCGGTCCCGGACGCCGTACGTCACCGAGGCCCTGTCGCAGAGCGAGGGCCCGGTCGTGGCCGTCACCGACTTCATGAAGGCCGTGCCCGATCAGGTGGCCAGGTGGGTACCCGGTCACTTCACTCCGCTCGGCACCGACGGGTTCGGGCGCTCGGACAACCGCGCCGCGCTGCGGCGACACTTCGAGACCGACGCCGCCCACGTCGTCGTGGCCGTGCTCACCGCCCTCGTCGAGCTGGGCGAGGCCAAGGCCGAGGAGGTGGCTGACGCCATCGCCCGGTACGGCATCGATTCCGACAGGCCCGATCCGCGGGACTCGTGAGAGACTCCAGCCCGTGCCCTCACTTGCTCTCTCCGGCGACGACGCTGCCGACGAGCTCCTGAGCAGCGACCCGCTCGCCCTGCTGATCGGCATGGTGCTGGACCAGCAGGTGCCGCTGGAATGGGCGTTTCGGAGCCCGCTGGAGCTGCGCCAGCGGCTGGGTGGACGCCTCGACCCGGCCGAGATGGCGGCGATGGACCCCGAGGCGCTGGTCAAGGTCTTCACCGGCCCGCCCGCGCTGCACCGCTTCCCCGGCTCCATGGCCCGCCGTGTTCACGAGCTGTGCCGGGTCGTCGTCGACGACTACGGCGGGGACGCGTCGCAGATCTGGCGGTCCGCCGCCAGCGGACAGGAGCTGCTGAAGACGGTCAGGTCCCTCCCGGGGTTCGGCGACCGCAAGGCCCGGATCTTCGTCGCCTTGCTGGGCAAGCGCATGGACGTGCGACCCTCGGGGTGGGAGGAGGCAGCGGGCGCCTTCGGCCAGCCCGACAGCTTCATGTCGGTTGCCGACATCGATGGTCCTGATGCTCTCGGGAAGGTGCGCGAGCACAAACGAGCCATGAAGGCGCAGGCGCGGGCCGAGCCCTCGGCCCAGTCCTGACGAGCGCAGTCACCGATGGCCAGGAGCCGTCACCTCGACGGGCGGCGCCTGTACCTGTGCTGCCCGGATCGGCCGGACCTGCCCCGCTTCGTGGCCGCGTGCATCCGCGGCGGGGTGGATGTCGTCCAGCTCCGCGACAAGTCGCTCGAGGCACGACCGCTGCTCGCCCGAGCCCGTCTCGCCCTCGAGGTGTGCCGCCAGCACGGCGTCCCGTTCATCCTCAACGACCGGCCCGACCTCGCCCTCGAGCTCGGCGCTGACGGTGTCCACGTGGGCCAGGATGACGCTCCGCCCTCCCTGGCCCGGCGCATCGTGGGGCCCGACGCCCTGGTGGGGCTCTCGACCCACGACCCCGCCCAGCTCGAGGCGGCGGCACGCGAACCGATCGACTACCTGTCGGCCGGGCCCGTCAGTCCCACACCGACCAAGCCGGGACGGGCCGGCACCGGCCTCGGGTACGTGTCCCACGCGGCGGCCCACGCCGACCGGCCCTTCTTCGTCACCGGTGGCGTGACGGCGGAGTCGGTGGAGGCCATGGTGGAGGCAGGCGGTCGCCGGTTCGTCGTCGTCCGGTTCCTGACCGAGACCGGCGATCCCGAGGACCGAGCCCGGACCCTGCGTCGCGCCCTCGACGCTGCCCTGGCTGCCGTCGGCGCCCCGGAGGCGTGAACCTCGCGGCGACCTCGGGCAACCCGGCTCAGACGCCCTCGGTCGTGACTCCCTCGCCCTGGCGCTCGAGCCAGCCCAGCAGGACGGCGATGGCGCGCGGATCATGACGAAGGCGGTGACCGGCGCCGCTGAGCACCCGCAGCTCACCCCGACCGTCCGCCGCATCGTCGAGGGCTCGCGCGTCCATCACGGACACGACGGCGTCGTCGCCACCGTGGACGATGAGCAGCGGCCGCGGAGGGACCTTTCCCACCAGAGCGAGCGGCCGGAGCTCATCGAGCTCCCGGGACCAGGCGTCGGGGTCGTCCGGGAACCCGGCATTGCGAGCCACACCGAGATCACCGGCCTCGACCAGGAGACGGTCGGGATCGTCCGCCCACTGCGAGAAGTCAGCGGGCGCGGCCAGAGCGGCCACGCCCCGCACTCGCTCGTCCTCGCCGGCCCCACAGAGCGCGAGCGATCCCCCCGTGCTGAACCCCGCCAGCCAAACGCCGCTGATCTGAGGCAGACCCAGGGCGTGGTCGATGACGGCCCTGAGGTCGTCCATCCAGCCACCGAGAGAGAAATCGCCTTCGGACTCCCCAGTCCCCCGGAAGTTGAACGTCAGGACGGCCCAACCTGCCTCTCCGGCCAGGCGGTCGGCCAGCTGCGGGTAGGTCTGCCCGGTACCCGCTGCGCCCTTCGGGCCGGCCGGAAAGCCGTGGCACAGCAGGAGCAATCCGCACGACTGGCCCGGCTCGAGGTCGGGACGCACGAGATACCCGCGCAGCGTGAGCCCACCGCTGCGTATGTCCAACTGCACGAGATCGCACCTACCCCTGGTGATCGGGAGCCAACCTGGCCCGGCTCCAACCGGGCTGGCTGCACACCGTCGGCCGGGCTACCGCCCGGACATGGATCCGGGGGGCGCCGAAGCGCCCCCCGGACGAACAAGTTTTGCTGGGAAAGGACCCGACGAGGACCTACGACATCGGGTGGGACCGGCTCCCGACCGCCTCGCCGAGCGGTGTCTGGCTGAGATTCACCAGGTGGTCCAGCGGCCGCCCTAGCGGCCAGCCACCTCCAGGGTCCCTGAGGTTTGACAGTTCAGTTGGACCACCTCCTTTCTCTGGTGGCCACAGGCTATACGGGCGGGCGAGCACTGCGGAGGCATTTCCGGCGCGTAGTTCTGCCGGCGGCGGGATCTCAGCCGTCGCCGCGGTGACCCGCACCGCGCACGACGCTGACGAGGTGGACGGCGACGAGGACGGCCCACCCGACGATGGGGAAGATCGGCCAGAAGAACCCGCCCCCCGTCGCCGCCCACACCGCCACCAGCACGGCGTTGACGATGGCGTAGGTGGCCACGTGGGTCGCCAGCGCCCGTTGGCGCGTCGGAGCGACGGTCGGCAGCTGCGGGAGGTGTTCGGCCAGGTGGGGGTGTGGCTCGGGATCGGGCAGGTCGTTGGTGAGGGAGAACAGCTGGTCGAGGGTGCGGGCCCTGTACACCTGCTCGAGCCGGTCGGAGAGCTCCTCGAAGGTCAGCCGCCCTGCGGAGCAGTGTTGACGCAGCACCGCCGAGACCCGGTCCCGATCGGCGTCGGAGGCCCGCAGCCGGCCCTCTCCCGGGTCCCGCTCTGGTGTCGACGCCACCATGTCAGTATCGCGCCGGGGCAGCTCAATGAGCCTCGGGAGGATCCTTTCCGATGGCCCCGATGGACTGCAGGTAGCTCATCTGGGCGGCCAGGACGGCATGCACCTGGGCGGGTGTGTAGGTCGTGCCGACGGCGCCGGCGCGCCCGAGCACGTAGTCGACCGTCTCGGCGCCGGCCACCACGATCGGCGCCTCGACGCTGGCCGAGTGCCCGTTCCCGGAGGTGGTCCGGGAGCGGAAGTACTCCAGGTTCCAGTCGATGATGCGTCGCACGTCCTGCTGGCTCAGCATCTCGCCGACCTCGAAGGGGAGGTGGCGCACCACCCAGGACGCGACCACGTCCTGGTCGACGGTCCGCCGACGCCCCGTTGGCCGTCGCCGCTCGGTCTGCCGGGTGACGGTGGCCGCCTTCGCCACCAGCGCCGCCACGAGCACCGCGGCCACGATCACCAGCACCACAGTGACCATGACGCGACCAGGTTAGCCACGTACCGGCCGAACCCGGCGTCGGCCGTCGGACAGCCCGGGGCTCAGAGACCGATGCGTTGGGCCAACAGCTCCCGGTGGTAGGTCGGGTCGCCGAGCAGCAGCTCGGAGGACTTGGCCCGCTTGAAGTACAGGTGGGCGTCGTGCTCCCACGTGAAGCCGATCCCGCCGTGGATCTGGATGTTCTCCGCTGCGGCATGGAAGTAGGCGTCGGAGCAGTACGCCTTGGCCAGGCTGGCCACCACGGGTAGCTCGTCGGAGCCCTCGGCTGCCGCCCACCCGGCGTAGTAGGCGGCCGACTTCGCCGACTCGACCTCGAGGAGCATGTCCGCGCACTTGTGCTTGATGGCCTGGAAGCTGCCGATGGGCCGGCCGAACTGGACCCGCTCCTTGGCGTACTCGACGCTCATGTCGAGACACCGTTGGGCGCCGCCCACCTGCTCGGCAGCCAGGGCCACGGCCGCCAGGTCCAAGGTCCGCGACAATCCCGCCGAGGCCCCGCCGTCGGCCCCGATGAGCCTCCCCGGCGTCCCGGACAGCTCGAGACGGGCCTGCTTGCGCGTCTGGTCCATGGTGGCCAGGGCCGTTCGGGTCAAGCCCGGGGCGTTCTCGTCCACGGCGAACAGGCTGAGGCCCGCCGAGGTGCGCGCCGCCACGACCACGAGGTTGGCGACGTGGCCGTCGAGCACGAACATCTTGTGCCCGTCGAGGGTCCATCCGTCTCCCGTCCGGGTGGCCGCCGTGGCGATGCCGCCCTCGTCCCAACGCCCGTTGTCCTCGGTGAAGGCCAAGGTGGCGATGGTGTCGCCGCTGGCAATGCCGGGGAGCAACTCCTTCTTCGCCGCATCGTCACCGGAGGTGAGGATGGCGTTGGCGGCCAGGGCGACGGTCGCGAAGTAGGGCGCGCACAGGAGGGACCGACCCATCTCCTCGAGCACGACGATCAGCTCCACGTAGGTGAAGCCCGAGCCCCCGTGCTCCTCGGGGATGGCGAGCCCCTGGAGCCCCAGCTGGGCGCCCATCTGGGCCCAGACCGCCGGGTCGTAACCCTCGGTAGTCTCCATGAGGCGGCGTACTTCGGTTATGGGAGACTTGTCATCGAGGAACCGGCGTACCGAACGCCGGAGCTCCTCCTGCTCCTCGCTGAACGCGAAGTTCACTGCTGCTCCCCCTCGATCGGGCGGCGAGAATGGTCCAGTTCTACTAGACCGGGTGGTCAAGATGAAATTCGAAGACGGCAGGGCCGAGATCCACCACGTCGTGGTCGGACCCATGGACAACAACGTGTACGTGCTCCGGTGCAAGGAGACGGGCCAGGCCGTCCTCATCGACGCCGCCAACGAGCACGACCGCCTCCTCGAGCTGTGCCGGCGGCTCAACGTGGTCAAGGTCCTCGAGACCCACGGCCACTGGGACCACATCCAGGCCGTTCCGGCCGTCCGGGACGCCGGGATCGACGTGGGCGTCACCCCCGACGACTCCGGCATGCTGCCGTCGTACGACTTCCTGCTGGAGGACGACTCGGTGTTCGAGGTGGGCCGGCTGCGGCTCCAGACCATCCACACGCCGGGCCACACACCGGGGTCGATGTGCTTCCGGCTCGAGGGCGCTCCCGTGCTGTTCAGCGGGGACACGCTGTTCCCCGGCGGCCCCGGAGCCACCGGCTTTCCCGGAGGCGACTTCCCGACCATCATCCGCTCGCTCGAGGATCGGCTCTTCGCGTCCCTGGCTCCCGACGTCCTGGTGCTACCAGGGCACGGCGCCGAGACCACGATCGGGACCGAGCGGCCCCACCTCCAGGAGTGGATCGACCGGGGCTGGTAGCCACCACCGACGGCGGCACGGCCGGTGGCTCCGCCACCGGCAGAAGAGGGGGTTTCCCCTACCGCCGTAGTGCTAATACAATCGGGGCGTGGCCGAGCCGATCTTCGAGATCCAGAACCTCCACGTGGCCGCCCAGGGCACCGAGATCCTGAAGGGCGTGGACCTGGTCATCCTCCCGGGTGAGATCCACGCTCTGATGGGACCCAACGGATCAGGGAAGTCGACGCTGGCCAACGCCCTGCTGGGTAGTCCCGACTTCCGCGTCACCGCCGGGCGGGTGCTGTTCAAGGGAGAGGACGTCACCGACTGGGCGCCCGACGTACGGGGCAAGGCCGGGATGTTCCTGGCCTTCCAGTACCCCGAGGAGATCCCGGGTGTGCCCGTCGCCCAGTTCCTGCGCCAGGCGCTCTCGGCCCGCCGGGGCATGGACATGTCGGTCCTCGAGCTGCGCCTGTCGATCATGGAGTGGATGAAGAAGCTGGGCATGGATCCCTCCTTCGGCGACCGCTACCTCAACGAGGGCTTCTCGGGCGGGGAGAAGAAGCGCAACGAGGTCCTCCAGATGGCGATCATGGAGCCCGAGGTGGCCATTCTCGACGAGACCGACTCGGGGCTCGACATCGACGCGCTCCGGGTGGTGGCCAGGGGCGTCCAGGAGGTGCGCACGGCCCGTCCGGAGCTCGGCGTGCTTCTGATCACGCACTACCAGCGCATCCTGTCGGAGCTTCGGCCGGACCGGGTTCACATCCTCATCGGCGGGCGCGTGGTCGACTCGGGTGGTCCCGAGCTGGCCGGCCGCCTCGAGGAGGAGGGCTACGACGCATGGCGCGCCTGATCGACAGGGTCGGCTCCGTGGACGGTGGGCTCCTCAGGGCGGACTTCCCGGTCCTCGACCGTCCCCGTGAGGGCCCCCGCCTCGTCTATCTGGACTCCGCGTCCTCGTCGCAGAAGCCCCGCGCCGTCCTCGAGACGATGGACGCGTACTACGAGTCGAGCTACGCCAACGTCCATCGCGGCCTCTACTCCATCGCCGAGGAGTCCGACCGGCTGTTCCTCGAGGCCAGGACCAAGGTCGGCCGCTTCATCGGCGCGCCGGTGCCCGCCCGCGAGGTCGTCTTCACCAAGAACGCCACCGAGTCGCTCAACCTGGTCGCCCAGGCGTGGGGGCGCCAGCATCTCCGGGAGGGGGACGCGATCCTGCTCACCGAGATGGAGCACCACTCCAACCTCGTGCCCTGGTTCATCCTCGCCGAGCAGCTGGGCCTCGAGCTGCGCTATCTATCGGTCGACGACCACGGGCAGCTGGCCCTCGACGATCTGGAGCGTCTCGCCGACGGGGTGAAGCTCATCGGAGTGACACTCATGTCCAACGTGCTGGGGACGATCAACCCACTCGGGCCCATCGTCGAGGCGGCGCGCGCCAACGGCGCCATCGTCGTCGGCGACGGGTCGCAGTACGTCCCCCACGTCCCGACCGACGTGACGGCGCTCGGTTGCGACTTCCTGGCCTTCACCGGTCACAAGATGCTGGGACCGACCGGGATCGGGGTGCTCTGGGGGCGCGAGGAGCTCCTGGACGCGACCCCTCCGTTCCTCGGTGGCGGCTCGATGATCCGCGACGTGCGCCTCGACGGCTACGAGCCCAACGAGCTTCCGTGGAAGTTCGAGGCGGGCACCCCTCCCATCGCCGAGGCCATCGGGCTGGGGGCTGCCGTCGACTATCTCCAGGCGCTGGGCATGGACGCGGTGCGGGGCCACGAGATCGACCTGACGGCCTACGCCCTCGACACCCTGAGCAGGCGTCACGGGGATGCCATCGTCATCCACGGCCCCCGTGACCCCTGTCGACAGGGCGGGCTCCTGTCGATCACGTACAAGGACGTGCACCCCCACGACCTCTCCCAGGTGCTGGACCAGGCCGGGGTCTGCGTTCGTGCCGGCCACCACTGCGCAAAGCCCCTCATGCGCCGCCTCGGCGTGAGCGGCACGGCTCGCGCATCGTTGTACGTTTACAACGATGAGTCGGACGTCGATGCCCTGTCGGAGGCTCTGACCCAGGCCGAGGCGCTGTTCTTCTAGGAGCTTGCATGGCCGGACTCGAAGACCTGTACCGCGAGATCATCCTCGATCACTACCGCAACCCGAGAAACCGGGGCGAGCTTCCGTCGCCCCCGGCGCGCCGGGTGGAGGGCTTCAATCCGCTCTGCGGGGACGAGATCGTCGTCTACCTCGACGTCGACGGGGGCACGATCGCCGATGTGAAGGTCACCGGACAGGGCTGCTCGATCAGCCAGTCGTCCGCCTCGATGATGTCCACGGTGGTCAAGGGCCGCTCGATCGATGAGGCCCGGGCGGTGATCCGCGCCTTCAAGGGACTCATGTCGGTGCACGAGGCCCGCCTCGACAGTGGGGACGGCGACGGCAACGGCGCCGCCCCGGCCGATGGAACAGAGCCCGGGGTGGCCCTGGGCGACCTGGCCGCGTTGCAGGGCGTAGTGAAGTTCCCGGTGCGGATCAAGTGCGCCACCCTGTCGTGGAACGCCCTGGCCCAGGGCCTCGACGAGCAGGGCCTCGACGAACCCAGCCCCGCCTAACCCGCCGAGGCGGCGTGCGCCAGTGCGTCGTCCCATGATGCTTGTTCGCTGATGAGACGCCGGTAGGCCATGAGCGGCCGGGGCGAGCTGAACGCGAGCGCGGCGCGCAGCCGGCCCCGATGCCCGTAGAGGGCGACGAAGCGACGGTCCTCGACCGAACCACGCACGACGCGGACCTCGTCGCCGGGTCGGGGGTGGCCGACGAGCTGGATCTTGGTGTCGTACTGGTCCGACCAGAAGTACGGCACCGGCGCGTAGGGCTCTCCCGACCCAGGCCCGGCCAGAAGGTTCTGCGCTGCGACCACCCCTTGGTCGGAGGCGTTCGTCCAGTGCTCGACCCGCATCTCCTCGTCGAACAGCGGGTTGTGCCATCGGGCGACGTCGCCGGCGGCGTAGACACCCGGCGCGCCGGTGGCACACCGCTCGTCACACACCAGGCCGTTGTTGATCGTCAAGCCGGACGAGTCGAGCCACGACGTGTTGGGCAGCACCCCAACGCCCACCACGACCACGTCTGCTTCGACCGCCGACCCGTCTGCGAGCCACACCCGCTCGACACGTCCGTTGCCGTCGAACCCAGCCACGCCCGCGTCACACCGCAGGTCGACACCATGATCGCGGTGGAGCTCCCCACACACCCTGCCCATCACCGGGCCCAGTCCCGACTCCAGCGGCACCGGTAGCGCTTCCAGGACGGTCACCTCCAGGCCCCGCGTGCGCGCCGTGGCCGCCACCTCCGAGCCGATGAACCCGGCGCCGACCACGGCGACCCGAGGCCCGTTGTCGAAGGCGCGACGCAGGCTCAGGCAGTCCTCGAGCGTCCGCAGCACGTGGACCCCGTCGAGGTCGGCCGTGTCCGGCAGGTGGCGGGGCGTCGCTCCCGTGGCCACGAGCAGACCGTCGAAGCCGAGACGCGTTCCACCGTGGAGCACGACAACCCGTTCGTCGAGGTCGAGGTCGGTCGCGGTGCACCCCAGGTGGGTCTCCACCTCGAGGTCGGCCAGTGCGTCGTCCTCCTTGAGCCAGACGCGATCGGGCTCCCACGTCCCCGCCAGCACCTGCTTGGACAACGGCGGTCGATCGTAGGGCAGATGACGCTCGGCGCCGACCAGGTGGATGCGACCCTCGAAACCGAGCCGGCGGAGGGTCTCGACCGCCCGCAGGCCGGCCAGGGAGCCACCGACGACCACGATCGTGCCGAGCGGAGCGTTGGTGCCGGACGCCGGAACAGAGCCCATCGGGCCGGCACGTTAGCCCCGGCGCCCGATGTCAGGTCACGAGGGCGTGATCTTGCCGTCGGTGGGAGTGGGCTCGCCCTGGCCGTTCGCCGCCGACTGCGACGGGCCTCCCTCGTTCGCTGCCGGGCCGGGGGCATCCGCTGTCGGATCCACGCGTTCGAAGCTCGGCGGAGCGCCCTGGGCCGCCCGCAGCGCCGTCTCGTAGGCCACGGTCGCGGCGTAGAGCGCCTCGTCCTGCTCCCGGGTCGCCTCCCGCAGCTCCTCCGCTCTCGAGCGAGCCGCCGCGTCGAGGGCCGCCTCGTAGTCCTTTGTGGCGTCGCGCACGACCTCGGCTCGCGACTTGCTGGCGTTCCTCATGGCCTCGGCTCGGGCCATGGCGGCCTGGCGGATCGTCGCCGCCCTGGCGATCGCGCTCACTGCCGCTGTCTCGGCGGCTCGGAGCGCCTCCTCGTGAGCCGCCTGGGAAGCCGCCATCTCCGCCTCGTAGGCGTACTCGACGGCCTTGGTGGCCGACTCCTCGGCCGTGATCAGCGCCTCCTGGTAGCGGGCTTCCGAGCGCTTGAGGGCCGCCGTGCGCTCCGACTCGGCTCGTCGCACGGTCTCGACGTGCTCGCTGGAGATCCGACGCAGCGCGTCCGCCCGCGCCACGGTCGGCCGCTCGGAGCGCCTCGGCACGGGCGACGGTCGCCACGCGGAGGGCCTCGGCCCGCTCGAGCTCGCTGTTGGCTACGTCCATGGTGGCGTGCATGGCCTTGTCGTACGCCTGGTCCGCCACCCGCAGGGCTTCTTCCTCGGCCTCCGCACCGGCATCCAGCCGGATCACGTGCCTTCCCATCGGCATCCTCCCGTCTTCGCCCACCACACCAGGATGCCCTCTCCGGAGCTCGGCTTCTAGCCGAACCCGAAATTCCCGTCCACCGCGCGTGCACGACGACACCGCCGCGCACGGAAACCCACGTCGCAGGCTCAGCACGGGCCCGAGCGGTTACCCCGAGCGGTCGCATGACGCGGTACCCTTTCACGCCGACGGGTGCTTGGAGCGGGGCAAACCCCCGTCGGAGGAAGGTAGACGCCATGCCTTACTGCGGCCGATGCGGGCATGAGGTGCCCTCGGACTTTCGATTCTGTCCCCACTGTGGCGCGGACCTCGCCTCCCCAGGTGGCCCGGCGGTGGGCGGCACGCCCGGACCTGGTGGCGGCACTAGGCGGGACTGGCGGCACGGCGGGCGGCCCGACGCCAGGCGCCGGGACGAGCACGATGGCCGGAACGGCGACGAGGAACCCATCCGGTGGACCGAGCAGCTTGGGCGGAGGACCGAGCGGCGCTCCCGGACCCGCCACCCAGCCGGTGCAGGCGGCGGCGGGGCCGCCAGGCCACCACCGGCACCGGCCGAGCCTCGCTCCCGGCCTGTTCATCGCCGCCGCCGGCTTCCTGATCGTCGGGTTCGCCTACGGAGCGCTCGCCTACGAGGCGTTCCAGGGTGTCACCCAGAACCTCACCCGCGGGTCGACGATCGGCTTCGCCGCCGGCTTTCTCATCGTCGGGGTCGGACTGGTGATCCTCGCCGCGGTGCCGGCGCGCGACTGACCGAGGTGGGCCCGGACGAGCTCTGGCCGGCCGTTCAGGGGCCCGAGACGGTGGCTCCCGGCTCGTCGACCCCGTACGGGGCGTAGCCCGTCGTCTCGAGCTCCTCGGCCAGCTCGGGGCCTCCGCTGGCCACGATCGGCCCCGCGGACCAGCACGTGCACCGCGTCGGCGCGGAGCACGTGCAGGAGGCGGGTGTAGTGGGTGATCGCCAGCACGCCGAGGCTCGACTCCGTCGGTGGCCGCCTCGATGCGCCGAGCCACGGCCCGCAGGGCGTCGATGTCGAGACCCGAGTCGACCTCGTCCAGCACGGCGAACCTGGGTCCCAGCACGCCCAGCTGCACTGTCTCGTTGCGCTTCTTCTCGCCGCCCGACAAGTCGACGTTCAAGCGGCCGGACGAGAAACCTCGGGTCGAACCCGATGCGGCTCGCCTCCGCCGCCACCAGCTCGGGCACCTCGGCCCGGTCCCGTCCGGCTGCGGTCAGCGCCTCGCCCAGGGCGTCCTCGAGGCTCACGCCCGGCACCTCGGTCGGGTACTGCGGCACGATGAACAGCCCCGCCTGGGCCCGCTTCCACGTGGGCAGGGCGAGGAGGTCGATGCCGTCGAGGCTGACGCCACCGGCGGTGACCTGGATGCCCGGCCGGCCCATCAGGACGTGGGCGAGCGTGCTCTTGCCTGAGCCGTTGGGCCCCATCACCGCATGGACCTCGCCGCTGCGAAGCTCCAGGTCGATACCCTCGAGGATCTCCCGCTCGGGGACACCTGCCCGCAGCCCGGCCACGGAGAGGACGCTCCTTGCCGGCGCCGGTCTCCCGGGCCGGCGCTCCACGCCTGCCGCCTCGGTCCGGCCTCCCGGGCCGGCCTCACGGGCCGGCGTCACGCACCATCACGTCGTCGCCCTCGACCTCGACCTCGTACACCGGCACCGGCTGTGTGGCGGGCAGGCAGAGTGGTTCGCCCGTCTCGAGTGAGAACGTGCTGCCGTGCTTCCAGCACTCGATCTCGAGGTCCTCGGCGTAGACCTCGCCCTCGGAGAGCGAGTAGTCGGCGTGGCTGCATCGGTCGCCGAGCGCATAGAACGCGTCGTCGACGCGGATCGAGCGCGATGCGATGCTCGCCGACGTCGAAGCGCCGCGCCGCACCAGCGGGGACGTCGGCAGTGGCGCACAGCCTGATACGTTCGCCCATTCAGTCACTCTCCAGGCGATCGTTCACTGCCTGCCGGAGACGGGCGCGCACACCGGGTGCCGGCAGCGCGATCGAGGATGTCGCCGAAGAACCCGCCCACGATCAGGCGATCCGCCGCTGCGGGAGGTACGCCCCGGCTCTCGAGGTAGTACCGCTGCTCCTCGTCGATCGGTCCCACCGTCGAGGCGTGGCTGCACCGCACGTCGTTCTCCTCGATCTCGAGGTTGGGCACGGAGTCGGCGTGGGCGCCTTCGGAGAGCACGAGGTTGCGGTTGGTCTGGAAGGCATTGCTTCCGTGGGCGCCGTGCCGGATCCGGATGAGCCCGCTGTACACGGATCGGGCCCGGTCCCGCACCGCGCCCTTGAACAACAGGTCGCTGGTCGTCCTCGGGGCGTCGTGGTCCTGGAGGGTGCGGAAGTCGTGCATCTGGTCACCGGCGCCGAAGAAGGCAGCCATGAGCTGCGTCGACCCTCCCTGGCCGGCCAACCGCGAGTCCGTTCGCAGCCTGGCGTAACCGCCGCCGAGGGCAGCGGTGAACGACCGCAGGGTGGCATCCCTGCCGACCCGACTGGCTTGATACGCGACCTGCCAGACGCGCGAGCCGAGCTGCTGGAGGCCGGTGTAGGCGAGGTTGGCCGCGTCGCCGACGTCGAGCTCGACGACCGGAGCCGCCAGCCCAGCGACATCATCGGACGCCGTCACCTCGATCACGCCGGCCTGGCTCGACTCGCCGACCTGCACGAGCGTGCGAGGGAAGACGGCGCCTCCGTCGGTATCGAGCCAGTGCACCACGACGAGCGGCGCGTCGAGCTCCACCTTCGACGGCACCCGGACGAAGGCGGCCTCGCCGAGGAAGGCGGTGGCCAGCTCCACGAAGCGCGTCGGGCGCTCCGGCCACCGCACCGAGGACCTCCGCTCCCTCGTCGGGAGCCGCATGCAGCAGGCTTCCGAGAACGACGCCCTTGGCTGAGAGGTCGTCGCGGAGCTCGGCGTGGGACACCCGGCCGTCGCGCATGCACCAGCAGCCCAGAGCGCGGACCGGCGGCATCGGCGATGGCCGTGACCGCAGGCTGGGAGACCGTTCGGTGCCTCGCCGGCGACGACGGGTCGGTAGGCGCTCAGGTCGAGCTCGTCGATGCGGCTGTAGCGCCACACCTCCTCGGCCTCGGTCGGCAGCGCCCGGGCCTCGAACCGCGCCAGCGCGTCGGCACGCCGCTGCTGCATCCAGGCCGGCCCCGGCAGGGCGGCCGCGGCGTCAGCGGTGAACTCGGTCGAGGGCGTGGTCATCTCCGGTGACGAGATCGGGAGATCGGGCGCTGGTCGCTCCCGAGCACCCGTCCACTGTAGTGACCCGCCTCCCCTCGCCCTACAGGGTGAACCTGCCCTCGGCGCTGGCTGCGATCCTTCCTCCCACCCGCACGTCGCCTTCCTCGGCGTGCACCTCGATCCGGCAGGGCCGGCCGATCTCGTCACCCTGGTGGATGATCACGTCGGTCGCCGTCCCCCAGAGGCTGCGGGCGAGCAGAGCGATGGGCCCGGCCGCCGAGCCGGTGCCGGGATCCTCGAACCCCTCGGCCGGGACGAACACCCGGGCGTGCAGCGTCGAGTCGTCGAGTGGGACGAACAGCCCGACGGTCGTCGACGCGGGCCTTCTCGGCGAGCTCTCCCAGCGCGGCCGGCCGGAGGCGCAGCCGGTCGAGGCGGGCGGTCACCGGCACGAGGAGGTGAGCCACACCTCCAGCCTCGGCCCGATAGGCGCCCTCTGCGCTGTCCAGACTCGCATCCGTCAGCCAGGCCGTGGGAACCTCGCCGATCTCGGGCGTGGGCTGGCCCATCACCGCCCCCGCCTCGTCCGCCTCGACGACCACGGTCGCGCCCGCCGACGTCTGGGTCCAGCGCCTGGGCCCGAGGACCCACGCCGTGCCGAGGCTCGGGTGACCGGCGAAGGGCAGCTCGCCCGTGGGCGTGAAGATGCGGACGTCGTACTCGTCGTCTCCGATGACGGTCGGGAACGTCGTCTCGCTCAGGTTCACCTCCCGGGCGATGGCGCCCATCACCGGCTCGGGGCAGGGGTCCAGCACCACGCACACGGCGTTGCCGGCCAGCGGCCGGTCGGAGAACACGTCGACGACCCGGTAGCCGAGCTCGATGGCCATGCGGGGCGAACCTACTGTCCGCACGCCGCTACTGTGGCCGTCATGCCCAGCTCAGAGGTCCTCTCCATCGAGCGCGACGGTCACGTGGCCACCCTGTGGCTCGACAGCGCCGAGCGGAGGAACGCCATGGGGCCGGACTTTTGGGCCGACCTCCCCGTGATGATGCAGGAGGTGGCGGACGACGATGAGGTCCGCGCCGTCGTGGTGGCGGCGCGGGGACCGCACTTCAGTGTCGGCCTCGACCTCAAGGCCATGGGCGGCTCGATAGCGGGCTCGAGCGGGTCGCAGGTGGCTCGTGCCCGCCAGACCCGGACAGAGGTGCATCGCCTCCAGGCTTCCATCACCGCGGTGGCGGACTGCCCCAAGCCGGTCATCGCCGCCGTGCAGGGCTACTGCATCGGCGGGGGCGTCGATCTCATCGCCGCCTGCGACATCCGCCTGGCTTCGGCCGACGCCGTCTTCTCGGTGCGGGAGACGAAGATCGCCATCGTCGCCGACCTCGGCAGCCTGCAGCGGCTCCCGCGCATCATCCCCATGGGGCACGTGGCCGAGCTCGCCTACACCGGCAAGGACATCACCGCCGATCGCGCCCGTCATATCGGCCTCGTCAACGACGTGCTCCCCGACCACGAGGGCGTGGTGAAGGCGGCCACCGAGATGGCGGCCGAGATCGCCGCCAACTCGCCCTTGGCCGTGCAGGGCACCAAGGCGGTGCTGGCCGCCGGCGAGGACCGGAGCGTGGCCGAGGGGCTGGACTACGTCGCCGCCTGGAACGCCGCGTTCCTGCCCTCGGACGACCTGCGCGAGGCGATGCTCGCCTTCGTCGAGAAGCGTCCGCCGACCTTCAGCGGCCAGTAGGGCCGGTTCGGCTCGAGCGCTGCCCAGGGGCGGCGTCAGCGCCCGCGGCGCCAGCGGCGCCACCACGGGACTGGCGGCGGTCGTGGCCCGACGCTCGCGCTCCCGCTCGACCTCGGCCGCCACCGAGGCCCCGACCGAGTTCACGATGTCCTCCGCCTCGTCGAGCAGGTGGGCCGCCTCGGGGCCAGGGACCTGGCCGGGCTCCTCCTCGATCGCCGGTTCGACCAGGCTGCCGTGGGCCCAGCCCGCGTCCGCCATCCGCCGCTCGTAGGCCGGGCAGTTGTCGGGGCACCGCCACGGCGCCTCGGGGGCCAGATCGAGCACACAGAAGCGCGCCACCTCGCCGGATGCGTAGGTCCGGCTCTGGAAGTGCTTGCATTCCTCGCGCATCGGCATGAGCTGCTTCCCCCTGAGCCCGGCGGGCTCGTCTCCACGAGCCACCCTCGCTCGGAGGGAACCCGAGTCTACATCGGGCGCGGTCCGCTCACAGGCCGGCGACCGCCGCACCCGGCGGATTCAGCCGACGGCGTCGTCCATCTGCAGCTCGATGAGCCGGCTCCACTCGACCGCGTACTCCATGGGCAGGGTCCGGGTGACCGGCTCGATGAAGCCGTTCACGATCATGCTCATGGCCTGCTGCTCGGAGAGGCCGCGGCTCATCAGGTAGAAGAGCTGGTCGTCGCCGACCTTGGAGACCGTGGCCTCGTGGCCGATCTGGGCGTCCCGCTCCTCGACCTCCATGTAGGGCTTGGTGTTCGACGTGCTCATCTCGTCGAGGAGCAGAGCGTCGCAGCGGACGAAGCTCTTGGCGTTGGGTGGCCCCCTCGTCCACGTGGACCAGGCCCCGGTACGTCGTGATCCCCCCGTCCTTGGAGATGGACTTGGACACGATGGTGGAGCTGGTCTCGGGGGCGGCGTGGATCATCTTGGCCCCGGCGTCCTGGTGCTGGCCGGGACCGGCGTACGCCACCGAGAGCACCTCGCCCGAGGCCTTGGGGCCCATGAGGTACACGGACGGGTACTTCATGGTCAGGCGGGAGCCGATGTTGCCGTCGATCCACTCGACGTGGGCCTCGGTCTCGCAGCGGGCCCGCTTGGTCACGAGGTTGTAGACGTTGCTCGACCAGTTCTGGATCGTGGTGTAGGTGATGCGGGCGCTGGGCTTGGCCACCAGCTCGACGACCGCCGAGTGCAGCGAGTCCGAGGTGTAGACCGGAGCCGAGCAACCCTCGATGTAGTGGACCTGGGCGCCCTCGTCGGCGATGATCAGGGTCCGCTCGAACTGGCCCATGTTCTCGGCGTTGATCCGGAAGTAGGCCTGCAGCGGCATCTCGACCTTGACGCCGGGCGGCACGTAGATGAACGAGCCACCCGACCACACGGCCGAGTTGAGAGCGGCGAACTTGTTGTCGTTGGGCGGGATCACCGTCCCGAAGTACTGCTTGACGACGCTCGGGGTACTCCCGCAGGGCGGTGTCCATGTCGCAGAACAGGACCCCCTGGCTCTCCAGGTTGTCCCGGTTGCGGTGGTAGACGACCTCGCGACTCGTACTGGGCCGTGACGCCGGCCAGGTACTTGCGCTCGGCCTCGGGGATCCCGAGCTTCTCGTAGGTCGCCTTCACCGAGTCAGGGAGCTCGTCCCAGGCGTCGACCTGCTTGTCGGTCGGCTTGATGTAGTAGTAGATGTCGTCGAAGTCGAGGTCCGGCATGTTGACGGCGAACCAGGGCGCCATCGGCTTGCGCTCGAAATGCCGGAGCGCCTTGAGCCTCATGTCCCGCATCCAGTCGGGCTCGCCCTTCATCCAGGACATCTCCCGGACGATGTCGGCGTTGACGCCCTTCTTGGGCTTGAAGATGTAGTCCTCGACGTCGCTCCACCCGAGCTTGTACCGGCCGAGGTCCAGATCGGTGGTTGCCATCAGGCGATCAGCCCCTCCTTGGTCGGCTCGTCGTGGTCGGCGCAATCCGAATGTCTGCCGTCCGAATTTCTCCTACGTCCATAGTAACAACTCCCAGGGGCCGGAGGAACCTCCCGCCGACGCCCAGCCTACGGGCGTTTCGCCCGATCCGAGCCGCCCCCGGCCGCTCGGCCGGTCCTATCCTCTCCAGGCGATGTCGATCCCCGACCGCACTGGCCTGAGGCCGCGCCCGCTCCGCCGGTGGCGCCCCGCCGGCCGACGGTGCTGCGGGCCCACGGGGACGAGCGGGTGGACGACTGGTACTGGCTGCGTGAGCGGGACGACCCGGAGGTCATCGCCTACCTGGAGGCCGAGAACGCCTACACCAGGGCGATGATGGCGGACACCGCCTCGCTGCAGGAGGCGCTGTACGCCGAGATCGTGGCCCGGATCCAGGAGACGGACCTGTCGGTCCCGGTGAGAAAGGGGCCCTGGCGCTACTACTCGAGGACCGTCGAGGGCCGCCAGTACGCCATCCACTGCCGGCGCCCGGCCGACCCCGCCGGAGCCTGCTCCGACCTCGCCCGGCGACACGGCGACCGATACCGACGAGGAGATCCTCCTCGACGAGAACGACCTCGCCGCTGGCCACGAGTACTTCTCGTTGGGCGGGTTGGCCGTGAGCCCCGATCACCGGCTGATGGCCTACGCCATCGACACCACGGGCGGCGAGCGGCATCGCCTGCGGGTCCGCGACCTCGGCACGGGTGAGGACCTCCCGGACCAGGTCGAGGACGTGTACTACGGCCTGGCCTGGGCCAACGACGGGGCCACCGTCTTCTACACCCGTCCCGACGACGCCATGCGCCCCCACCAGCTCTGGCGCCACACGGTGGGCACCGATCCGGGCGCCGACGTCTGCGTCCACCAGGAGCGACGACGAGCGCTTCTACGTCGGCGTCTCGAAGACCAAGGACGACGCCTTCGTCGTGCTGGAGCTCGAGAGCAAGGTGACCAGCGAGGCTCGCGTGCTGTCCGGCGACCATCCCGACGGCGAGCTGCGGATCGTCGAGCCCCGCCGACAGGGAGTGGAGTACGCGGTCGAGCACCACGACGGCCGGTTCCTCATCGTGACCAACGCCGACGCCGAGAACTTCAGGCTCGTCGAGGCTCCGGTCGAGCAGCCCGGGCGGGAGGCGTGGCGCGACGTCGTCGCCCACCGGCCCGACGTGAGGCTGGAGGACGTCGACGTGTTCGCCGAGCACCTGGTGTTGTACGAGCGGTCCGAGGCCACCCGGCGCATCCGGGTGATGGGGCTGCGTGACGGCGGGTCCCACACCGTCGCCCAGCAGGAGAGCGTGTCCAGCGCCTGGGGCGGGGCCAACCCGGAGTTCGGGTCACAGGTCCTGCGCTACGAGTACAGCTCGCTCGTCACACCCCGCTCGGTCTACGACTACGACATGGAGCGCCGCACCGCCCGGCTGCTCAAGCGCCAACCCGTGCTCGGGGGCTACGACCCGGCCCGGTACCGGACCGAGCGGGCCTGGGCGACCGCTGACGACGGGACGCGGGTCCCCATGTCGCTGGTCTACCGAGAGGACCGCGTGCGGGACGGGCGCGCTCCCGCCCTCCTCTACGGCTACGGCGCCTACGAGCACAGCCTGGACCCGTTCTTCTCGTCGCTGCGTCTCAGCATGCTCGACCGCGGCTTCGTCTACGCCATCGCCCACGTGCGCGGCGGAGGCGAGCTGGGCCGGCGCTGGTACGAGGACGGCAAGCTGCTGCACAAGACCAACACCTTCACCGACTTCGTGGCCTGCGCCCGTCACCTCGTAGCCGAGCGGTGGACCTCGGCGGACAGACTCGTGGCTCGTGGGGGCAGCGCCGGCGGGATGCTCATGGGTGCGGTGGCCAACCTGGCGCCCGAGCTGTTCAGGGCCGTCGTGGCCGAGGTGCCGTTCGTCGACTGCCTCACGACGATCCTCGACGACTCGCTGCCGCTCACCGTGCTCGAGTGGGAGGAGTGGGGGAACCCGAGAGACGACGCCGACACCTACGCCTACCTCAAGTCCTACTCGCCCTACGACAACGTGACCTCAGGTCCCCACCCCGAGATGCTGGTCACCGCGGGACTGACCGATCCGAGGGTCAGCTACTGGGAGCCGGCGAAGTGGGTGGCCAAGCTGCGCGCGACCGACGGCGATGCACGGGTGCTGCTGAAGACCGAGATGGGCGCCGGTCACCAGGGCCCGTCGGGCCGCTACGACGCCTGGCGGGACGAGGCCCTCGTGCTCGCCTTCGTCCTGCGTTCGGTCGGGATCAGCGCCGTGACCTACGCCTGCGCGTGCTGGAACGTGAGGTTGTAGGTGTTCGGCGCCTGCGGCAGGAGCACACCGTGGCCGTTGACGGTCACGGTGACGTTCGACGAGGCGCCGATACGGATCCAGACCGGCGCGTCGTTGGTGATGGTCTGGCTCTGACCGCTCGTCAGGACGCCCTGCCACAGCACCGGGCCGGACGGCCCCGCGCTGGCGACGATCTCCAGCCATACCCGCCCGCTGGCCACAGCCGACAGCGAGAGCCGATTGGCGTTGACGTTCCACACCGCTCCCTGGTCGTCGTGGGAGACCAGCGTCAACGGTGACGGAGCCGGCGCCGGGGCCGTGCTCGCCGGAGGTGATGCCTGGCTGGCCGGCGGCGCCTTCTTGGACGACGTCGACGAGGCGACCAGGACGCCGACGACGACGCAGACGACGATCACGACGGCGGCGAGGCCGGCGGCGAGAGCCCACCGCGGCCGCTCGCTGACCTTCGCACCCCACGACGGTCCCCTGGGAGCGGCATCGATGGCGGTGGGCCCGTTGGCCTCGGGAACCAGGAGATGGTCGTCGCCATCCGGCGCCGCGGGCGGCACCTGGGCGACAGGAGCGGTCGTGACGCCATTCCCCTCGTCGCCGTTGGCGGTCGTGACATCCTCGTCCTGGTGCTCGGTGGGGATCGCGACCTCTGCCGTGTCGTCGGTCACCACGTTGACGCCCTCGGCGGCCGTCGTCTCTGCGACCGGAGCGGTGAACGAGGTGCCGGAACCGCTGTCGACCGTGTCGGCACCCGCCCCCGCTCGACGAGCACCCAGACGATCTCTGGCACCCGACGCAGCCCGTCCCGTGGCGACGAACGGCGCCAGCACTCGACCCCACAGCTTCGATCGTGTCCGCGCTCTCGACCGCGACCGGGCTGCCGACCGGGACGACGTCCAGTCGATCGAGGGCGGCTTGGGCAGGGCCGAAGAGGCCGCGGCGGGATCATCCTCCCACCGATGCCCGTTCCCCGATCCGTCGCCGCCGGCCGTCAGCTGATCGCCACTCCAACCACCGCCGTTCGCCCGACCGCGGGCACCCCGGATGGCGTCGGCCACACCCGGGGGCAGCGTGACAGGACCGGAGCCGCTGGTGTCATCGTCCGGGAACCCGAGCCGCGGCCTGGTCGGCCCGCCGTTGCCGTCGGGCTGGCCCTCCGCGGTGTGGGCCGGCTGCTCCTCGGGACGTGCCTCGGTCGGCTCGGCCCCGGGCGCCTCCGATCCCGGTGGCTCGGTCGTGGGTGACTGGCCCGGGCGGCTCGGTCGGACTGGGCGGCTCGGCACTGGGCGGCTCGGCACTGGGCGGCTCGGCCCCGGTCGGCTCGGACCGCAGGATGCGGATGGTCTCCTCGCGGTGGACCGACGCCTCTGGCACGGCCCTCCCGCCCGCCTGGGCCGACGGCGCGGCCACCGGCGCTGGCGCGGGCGCGGGGAAGCTCGCACTGTCCTCCACCGATGACCGGACGTGGTCGCCGCCGTGGGCCGCGCCCTGGGCGCTGTAGGCCCTCTCCTCGGTGTCCTCGGGGCGGCCGGCCACCGACCGCAGCACATCCATCGCCTGCTCGTGGTGCTTGATCGACCGTCGCTCTCCGAACTGAGACGCCCAGGTCAGACGGGACAGCACGATGGCTATGACGAGCAGGACCACGACGAGCAGCAAGATGCTCATTGCCCTAGTGCCCACCTTCCCCGTCGCGGGGTCCGAGACCCCTGCGGGATGTCGTTCCCGTTGCCGTACACGAGACTCTATTGAACCGAATAATCGGAGTCACTTGGTGTCAACAGACCGCCAGGCCCCCCAGGGAGACCCGCCAAAGCCTGCCTCAGCCTAGACGCCGAGCTGGCGGCCACCGGTCATGTCCGCAACCCCAGGGTCGGCCGCAGGGGGGACGGGACGTCCGAGCGGCGGGGGTTGGCCCGGTCCCGGTCCGAGACGACGGGGGCCGTGACGCCCCAATCGGCTCCGATCTCGGGGTCGTCCCAGGCCACGCCCAGCTCATCGGCCGGGTTGTAGTACCCGTCGACCAGGTAGGTGAGGGTCATGTCGGCCAGCGCGGCGAAGCCGTGGGCCACCCCGGGCGGGATGAACACGCCGAGGGCGTTCTGCTCGCCCAGGTCGAGGAGCATCGTGGCGCCATCGGTCGGCGAACCCTGGCGGAGATCGTGCAGGACCACCCGGGCCCGGCCGCGCACCACGTACCAGTAGTCAGCCTGATGGAGGTGGTAGTGGAGGCCGACCAGCGCGCCGGCCCGCTTGTCGGAGCAGCTCCCCTGCACCATCTCGCGTCCCAGAGGGAACCACGAGCGGCGGTAGGTCTCGAGGAAGCGGCCCCGCTCGTCCCCGTGGACGTCCGGTGCCACCACGACGACGTCGACGATCTGTTCGGAGGCGGTGATGGTGGGCACGCGGGATCAGGCCTCGAAGCGGCCGAACCCGCCCCGGTAGAAGACGAGCGGGTGGCCCTTGCCCACGCCCATGTCCAGGACACGGCCGATGGCGACGAGGTGGTCGCCGCCGTCGTGGGCCACCTCGAGACGGCACTCGACCCACGCCAGGGCGTCGTGAAGGATCGGTGAGCCCGTCGTGCCGGGACGCCAACCCGACCCCGTCGAACTTCCGGTCGCTCTTGGTGGCGAACACCCGACCGAGCGCCTCCTGGCTCTCGGAGAGGATGTTGCCGCAGAACACCTTTGTCGTCTCGATCCTCGGCCAGGTGAGCGACGTACGTGAGGGCGCGAACACGACGAGGGCGGGGTCCAGGGACAGGGCGTTGAACGCCTGGCAGGTGAACCCGGCCGGGCCCTCGTCGTCGGCCGTGGTCACCACGGCGACGCCGGTCGCGAAGTGACCCAGCACCTCGCGATACCGAGCCGTGTCGATCGTCGGCGCCGATCTCCGCTGCAGGTCGTCCTGCTCGTCCCCATGCCGGCCTCCCGGGCCGACCGGTCTGCCGCCGGCAGCGACCCCACCGAGCTCGGTCACGTCCACGCCCTCCGACTCCCTGGGCCGGCCTCCCTGGCCGGCGGCAACTTCTTCGGGCCACCCTCCTGGGCTGGCCGTCGACCTGGGCCCACCGCCGCGCTCAGGGGCGATGGAGGTCGATGACCAAGCCTTCCGCAGCCGCCACCACCTCGTCCACGCCACCGACACCGCTGGAGATGCAGCGGGCCTCCCACAGGAGGCGGTCGAGCTCGTCGTCGTCGTGGGCGGGATCGTGGTGGAAGAGGGCGAGCCGGTGGGCGCCGGCCTCCTTGGCCACCAGGAGCGCGTACTCGACAGTGCAGTGACCCCAGTGTGACTTCTCCCGGAACTCGCTCTGGGTGTACTGGGCGTCGTGGATCAGCAGGTCCACGCCGTCGCACAGCTCGAGCACGCTGTCGGCGACGCCCCGAAGCGACAGCGGGGCCTGGTGGTCGCTGACGTAGGCGACGCTGTAGCCCCCCGTCTCGACCCTGAAGCCGAGCGTCGGCCCGCAGTGCGGGACGGGCCGGATCCTCACCTTGGCCGCTCCGACCGAGAAGTCCTCGTCCAGCACGTCGTGGAAGCGGATGTCGCCCCGCAGCTCGCTGAAGTGCACGGGGAAGTAGGGGGGGCGCATGAAGTCACCGAACACGTCGTGCAGGGAACCCTCCTCCTGGGCCGGCCCGTACACGTCGAGCTCGGCGCCGACGCGGTCGATGGGGGGAAGAACGGCAGGCCCTGGACGTGGTCCCAGTGGATGTGGGTGAGGAACGCCGTGGCCCGGAACGAGCCGTCGGTCGGCTGCTGCTCCCCGAACTGTCGCAACCCGGTCCCGAGGTCGAAGATGATCGGTGGCTCCCCGGGGGCGTCGACGACGACGCAGGCGGTGTTGCCGCCGTAGCGGCGGTTCGCCTCGCTCGGACAGGGGCACGAGCCTCGCACCCCGTAAAAGGTGACCTTCAGCACTGCCCCCCTTGGACTGAACAGGAGGTTACCCGGCTGTGTCGGCGGGGCGAACTCACTGTGACAAATGTCTCACAGCGTGGTGCTCGCCGGCGACCAGCGCCGTGGGCGAGGCTCAGTCCCACACGTCCTCGCCGTAGGGACGGCGACGAGCCGGAGCCTGCTCGCGCCTCCACACGAGAAGCTTGCGACGGAAGTAGCAGACCTCCTCGCCGCGCTGGTTGAACCCCTTCGACTCGACCGTCACGATCCCCCGGTCGTCCTTGGAGCGCGACGGCGTCACGTCGAGGATCCGGGTCTCGGCGTAGATGGTGTCGCCGTGAAAGGTCGGATAGCGATGGACGAGTGACTCGACCTCGAGGTTGGCGATGCACGAACCGCTGATGTCGGGGACGCTCATGCCGAGGACGAGCGAGTAGACGAGGTTGCCCACGACCACGTTCCGGCCGTGCACCGTCTCCGACTCGGCGAACCACGCGTTGGTGTGCAACGGGTGGTGGTTCATCGTGATCATGCAGAAGAGATGATCGTCGTACTCGGTGATCGTCTTTCCCGGCCAGTGCCGGAAGACATCGCCCGACCACGAAGTCCTCGAGGTAGCCGCCGAAGGGGCGTTCGTGGACCGTCATGGTGTGGACACCGACGGCCTGGTGCTGAACCCGAGCTCCCAGCCCTCGTCGGTCTCGCCGTCGATGCTGAGCCGCCAGGTGTAGCGGGAGCCCGTGGCCAAGGGCACGGGACCGAGGTTGACGGCCAGGGCGACGTCGCTGGGGCTGCCCTCGGGCACGCCGGTCGGCCGTCCCACATGGAAGTCGCCGCGCACCTCGACGGGACGGGGCCCCTCGGGGGTGTCGATGTTCACGTCCCGCCCGTCGGCGTCGACCAGGTACAGCTCCCAGTGGTGGGGCTGGAGGGCCTCGTGCCAGCCGACCTCGATCTTGAGGGCGACGGCCGAGGGGGCGGGCTCGGGGCCGATCATGCTCCAGCCGGCGCCGAGGATGAACAGCTTTCCGTCTGCCACCTGGGCGGAGTCGCAGAGCAGCATGGTCACCTTCACGAGCGGCCACCGTAGCCACCGCGGGCGACCTGCCGGAACACGCCGCCCTGGACCGGCGCCGGTGCCCAGTCGATCCCCTATGGGCGACCCGGCCGAGCGCATCGGCCCGGTTCTCCGAAATCCGGCCCGATCGCGCTCGCCCGGCTCACTTGTCCCTCGGCCTGATCGCGCCGAACGGTCAGGCAGCTCCTCGCGGGACAACAGCGGTTCCACCTGTCGTCGAAAGCGGCGAAGCGCTCGGTGATAGCGGCCGCCTTTTCGACAAGAGGTGGAACCGGGAGACCCTCCGGCGCTCGCCCTCCTCCGGGGCCAGAGGGAGCGGCATCTCGGCTGGCCCCCGATTTCGCAAGAACGGGGGCCAGCCGAGGGTGCTCGGTTCCTCAACCGCCCTCCGGCCCGCCAGCCGCGCCCGCTGTCAGAGGGCGTGACGGCGGAGCAGGCCCCGGGCGATCACCATGCGCTGGATCTCGTTCGTCCCCTCGCCGATGATCATGAGCGGGGCATCCCGGTAGTACCGCTCGACGGGGAGCTCGGTGCTGTACCCGTAGCCGCCGTGGATGCGCATGGACTCGGTGGCGATCTCGAGCGCCGCCTCGGAGGCGAACAGCTTGGCCATGCCCGCCTCCACGTCGGCGCGCTCTCCGGCGTCGAGCTTCTCGGCGGCGGACCGGGTCAGCAGACGGGCCGCCTCCAGCTTCGTCGCCATGTCGGCGAGCTTGAACTGGATGGCCTGGTGACGGGCGATCGGCACACCGAACGTCTCACGCTGCTGGGCGTAGCGGATGGCGGCGTCGAACGCCGCCCCGGCGACACCGCACGCCCGCGCCGCGATGTTCACCCGCCCCAGCTCGAGGCCACCCAGGATCTGGCCCAGGCCGTGGCCCAGCCCCGCGTCCCCCCCGAGCACGGCGTCGGCGGGGACGGTGTGGCCGTCGTAGGACATCTCGACCGTCTCGATGCCCTTGTAACCGAGCTTGCCGATCTGCCGGGAGACCGTGATGCCACCGGAGCGGGGCCCAGGCTCCTTCTCGACGATGAAGCAGGTGACGCCTTCCGGCGCCCGGGCGGCCAGCGCAACGATCCCGGCTCGCTCGCCGTTGGTGACCCACATCTTGGTGCCGTCGAGCACGTAGATGTCGCCGTCTGGCCGGGCCCGGCAGCGCAGCGAGGCGGTGTCGCTGCCGGCGTCGGGCTCGCTGAGCGACAGCGCCCCTCGCAGCTCGCCCGTGGCCATGCGCGGCAACCAGCGGGCCTGCTGCTCGGGCGTGCCGTGCCGATCGAGAAGCGTGGCGACGATCATGTGGGTGTTGAGCACACCCGTGAGCGACATCCAGCCCGAAGCCAGCTCGGCCACGATGCGGGCGTAGGTGATGGTGTCGAGTCCCAACCCTCCGTGCTCGGGTGGTACCAGGCATCCGAACAGGCCCAGCTCCCGCATGGCCTCCACCAGATCGTCGGGATAAGCGTCGGCGTGCTCCAGCTCGCTGGCGACCGGGATCACCTCTTTGGCGACGAAGGTGCGAACGGCCTCGACCAGTTCGTCCGCCAGCGCGGGATCAGTTCGGCTCGGCACGGCCGACAGGCTACCGTCGGGCATGCCCGTGCTCATCGGTGAGCCTGCGCCCGCCATCGACCTGGCCGACGACGGTGGAGACCGGTGGCGCCTGTCGGAAAAGCGGGGACGGGCGGCGGTGCTCGTCTTCCACCGGCTCCTGGCCTGACTGCCGTGCCAGCACCACGCTGTCGCCGTGCTCGACCGCCTCTGTCCCGCAGCACGGACCAACGTCCCGCGATCGACGAGCTGCTCGAGGCGGCGCGAGCGGCATGACCGAGCTGGGGTTGCGAAATGACGTCTATCGCCGCCCGCTGGCGACCGCCCTCGAACGGCTGGGCGTCGGAGAGGGTTGGCGTTGCGTCGACGTGGGCGCCGGCGGGGGCGACGTGAGCGTGGCCCTGGCCGAGATCGTCGGCCGCACGGGCCGGGTCTACGCGGTCGACAACGACCCCCGGGCCCGCGACGAGGTGGCGCGGACCGCGGCGGCGCACACCCAGGTGCTGGCCATCACCCAGGCCGGCGAGGACCTGCTGCTGCCCGAGGCGGTGGATCTTGCCTTCTGCCGGTTCCTGCTCATGCACGTGGTCGAGCCGGTGGCCGTGCTGGCCCGGATGGCGAAGGCCGTGCGCGCGGGTGGCTGGGTCGTCGCCCAGGAGCCGATCACCAGCGCCGGCCGGGTCGGAGGCGACCCGCTGTCCATGCCCGACGCCCCGCACCCCGACGTCGGTGCCCTCCTGCCCGCCCTGGTGCGCCGGGCTGGCCTGGACCTGGTCGACGCCTGGGCCGAGGCGCCAGCGGGAGCCGGGCCGGGGCCCGTCACGGGCTACCTCGCCACCCTGAGCGAGGTCGATCCGGGAGACGACCCGGTCGTCCTCCCGCCCCTCGTCACGGTGCTGGCCCGCCGGGAGGCTCGGTAGAGGCGGCGGGTTCGCCGCCTCTAACCTGCGCGGCATGATCGCCCCCGATCTCGACGCCGCAGCCGTCGTCGTCGAGCAGGCCACGGTCGCCGTCGACACCGCCGCCCGGCACCTGGCGTCCGTCGGCGGGCCCGACGAGCACCAGGTCCTCGCCTACGACCTGGCACACGCCGCCGCGTCGGTCGAGTGTGCCCGGGCCGTGCTCGACTACGGCGCCAAGGGTGAGATCGAGGCCATCCTGGCCTGCGCCTTCGTGGCCGACGCCGTGCACGACCTGCTGGCCCGCACGCTCGGTCGGGAGGACGAGTGGGGGACCGAGCCCGGCCGCATGGACGCGACGTTGCCGTTCGTGCGGGCGTACCGCGCTCCCGGCGGTGCTCGCCGACCTGGCCGGGGAGGAGGGGCCCCGGCACCTCGACGCCGATTTCGAGATGGTCCAGGACACCTTCCGCCGGTTCGCCGAGGAGCAGATCCGGCCCGTGGCCGAGGGGGTGCACCGTCACAACGAGGACATCCCCGAGGAGATCATCGCCGGGCTGGCCGAGATCGGCGCCTTCGGTCTCTCCGTGCCCGCCGAGTACGGCGGGTTCGCGGCCGGCGGCGAGAGCGAGTACATGGGGATGGTCGTCGCCACCGAGGAGCTGTCCCGAGGATCGCTCGGGGCCGGGGGCTCGCTCGTCACCCGACCCGAGATCCTCACCCGCGCCCTCGTCAAGGGAGGCACCGAGGAGCAGAAGCAGCACTGGCTGCCACGGCTGGCCAGCGGCGAGGTGATGGCCGCGGTCGCGGTGACCGAGCCGGACTTCGGCTCGGACGTCGCCGGGCATCAAGGTCGACCGCGGCCGCGCCGGGACGGTGGCTGGGCCATCGACGGGGTCAAGACGTGGTGCACCTTCGCCGCGCGCGCCGACGTGCTGATGCTGCTGGCCCGCACCGATCCGGACCGCGCCAAGGCACACCGGGGCCTGTCGTTGTTCGTCGTGCCCAAGCCGCGAGGAGACGGTCACGGTTTCGTGCTCACCCAGGACCCCGCCGCCGACGGCCGCACCGGCCCGCCGGGACGTCTCGAGGGTCGCCCCATCGACACCATCGGGTACCGGGGCATGCACTCCTACGAGCTCGCCTTCGAGGGCTGGTGGGTCCCCGAGGACTGCCTGATCGGAGGGTCCGACGGCGAGGGCCGGGGCTTCTACTACCAGATGGAGGGGTTCGAGAACGGCCGGCTCCAGACCGCCGCCAGGGCCCTCGGCCTGATGCAGGCCGCCTACGAGGCGGCGTCGACCTACGCCGCCGACCGCGTGGTGTTCGGGTCGCCGATCCTCGACTACCAGCTGACGCGGGCCAAGCTCGCCCGCATGGCAGTCATCATCCAGGCCAGCCGGCAGTTCGCCTACCAGGTGGCCCGGCTGATGGCCAAGGGCGAGGGCGCTCTCGAGGCGTCGATGATCAAGGCGTACGTGTGCCGGGCAGCGGAATGGGTGACCCGCGAGGCGATGCAGATCCACGGCGGCATGGGTTACGCCGAGGAGTTCCCCGTGAGCCGCTACTTCGTCGACGCCAGGGTGCTCTCGATCTTCGAAGGGGCCGACGAGACCCTCGCGCTCAAGGTCATCGCCCGCCGGCTGGCCGGCTCTCCACGGTGAGCCCGCGCAGATAGAACCAGTAGCTCCTCCAGCGGACCACGCCGGTGAGCGGCAGAGACAGCAGCGTCCAGAACATCTCCCACGTGCGCCGGTAGCCCTCGAGACGGCCGAGCTTCTGGCGCTTGGTGCGGTGGGTCACTCCTCGCATGATCCGGGCCGAGGTCGGCAGACGACCCTCGGCGATGACCTCGTTGATCATGATCTCGATCGTGTAGCCGTCCCGCTTCTCGGGCGGGATGGCCTCGAAGACCCAACGGGGGACGACACGTTCGCCGGTCGTCGGCGGGAGGCGGAGCACGAGAGGGTTCCACGCGCCGTAGTCGAACCAGCCCACCGACATGGTGGCCCGGCCCTCGATGAAGGGCCGGCACACCTCGTCGAGGTGACCGCTCGTGAGACCCAACAGGTCGGCGTCGACGAACAGCAGCGCCGGCGCGTCCGAGGCGGCGACGCCGGCCTCCATGGCGTGGGCCTTCGAGCCGCTGAGAGCGCCGGCGGCTCCACCCCGCTGGATGACCTTGGCTCCCGCCGCCGCGGCCCGATCGCCGGTGTCGTCGACCGAGCCGTCATCGACCACGATCACCTCGCGTACAGCCGAGCACCGCCGACAGGCGTCCACCACCGTGGCCACCGTCGCCGCCTCGTTGCGGGCCGGGACCACGGCGTCGATCACGGCCGTGTCGAGCTGTCGGTGCGGCACGGTTCAGCCCTGACGACCGCGCTAGTCCGAACCGGGCGTCAGCCCCGCCCGCTCCCCCCTGGTCACGAACTTCACGGCCATCTTGCGGCTGGCCTCGTCGATCATCTCGTCGCCGAACATCACCGCGCCCCTGCGCTCGTCCTCGGTCGCCTGGCGATAGGCAGCGAGGATGGCGAGGGCCCGGTCGTACTGCTCCTGGGTCGGCGAGAAGACCTCGTTGAGCACGGTCACCTGGTCGGGATTGAGCGCCCACTTGCCGTCGTAGCCGAGCGTGCGAGCCCGGTTGCAGTACTCCCGGAGCGAGTCCAGCTCCCGGATCCTGAGGAACGGGCCGTCGATGACCTGAAGGCCGTTGGCCCGTCCGGCCATGAGGATCTTGGAGAGCACGTAGTGGAAGTGGTCGCCCGGGTACTCGGCGATCGACACCCCACCGGTCAGCACCGGCATCTCCATCGAGGCGGCGAAGTCCGCCGGCCCGAAGACGATCGTCTCCAGCCGGGGAGACGCGGCGCAGATCTCCTCCACGTTGATGAGCCCCCGCGTGGTCTCGATCTGGGCTTCGATGCCGATATGGCCCGGCGACAGCCCGGCGTTGACCTCCACCTGGGTGAGCAGGAGGTCGAGAGCCACGACCTCGGCCGCCGACTGCGTCTTGGGCAGCATGACCTCGTCGAGGCGCTCGCCGGCGTTGGCGACCACCTCGATCACGTCGCCGTAGGTCCACTTGGTGTCCCAGGCGTTGACACGGACGCACATCACCCGCTCGCCCCAGTCCTGGTTCTTGATGGCGTCGACGACCTTGGCCCGTGCCGACTCCTTCTCCAGGGGGGCGACGGAGTCTTCGAGGTCGAGGAAGGTCATGTCGGCCGGAACCCTGGGGCCCTTCTCGAGGAAACGCTCGTTCGAGCCGGGCACCGACAGGCAGGAACGGCGAGGGAGATCCCTGGATCGCGCTGACATGCACCGGATGCTACGGGCGCCCCCCGACCGCCGCCAGTGCGCCGTCACACTGTTTCCCTGGCGGCTTGGCCGCCAGGGCGGACCGCAACCCCGCTGCCCGCCGTGCGGGCGGTGACCTCAGCGCAGCTCGTCGCGCAGGAAGGGCAGGAGCTTCTCCCAGGCCTCCCGGGCGGCGGTCGTGTCGTACACCTCGGGCCGGTCGTCGTTGAAGAAGGCGTGCTGGGTGCCGGGATAGATGTACATCCGGGCCCGCTTGCCCAGGGCCGTCAGCGTGTTCTCCAGCTCGCGTCGCGGCTGTGGGGCCGGCCGTGTCGTCCTGCTCGGCGAAATGACCCTGCACGGCGGCATCGAGCTTCGAGTAGTCGGGCTGGAGCACCGGCCCAGGGGATGAGGCCGTAGAACGGGACGACGGCCTTCACCAGATCGGGCCGCTCGCAGCCCAGCACGAGCGCCAGCCCCCCACCCATGCAGAACCCGACCACGCCCACGCCGTGGCTCGAGCAGCCGGGCCTTCACGGCGTCGACGGCGCCGCTCATGTCCTTCGCCGCCTGCTCGATGCGCATCGCCATCATCAGCTTGCCCGCCTCGTCGGGCTCCCGTGCCGCTGACCGTGGTACAGGTCGGGGGCCAGGGCCACGAAACCCTGGGCGGCGAAGCGGTCGCACACCTCCTTGATGTGGTCGACCAGGCCCCAGTACTCCTGGATGACGACCACGCCCGGGCCTGCCCCTCGGTGGCCAGGTAGCCCTGCGCGGTCGTGCCGTTGCTCGGGAACTCGATGATCTCGCCCATGGGTCGGGCACGCTAGCGCCGTACGGGCGTGACGTGCTCGGGCCCGGGAGGCCCGCAGGCCAGCGGAGCTCAGCCGACCTGCCTGAGCAGCTCGGGGGTCACCGGGCAGTCCGATCGGCGCAGCGCGTCCGCTGGCGCCTGTGCGCCGGACGGTCCGACGACGCGGTCGACGAGGTCGACAGGAACCAGCTCGCTCTTCGCGATCCCAGGGAGTGTCCGCATCATCGTCGAGACGACGCCACACGGCCTCGCCCAGTCGGGCGGGCAGCGCTCGTCCGACGCCTGCGACCAACCAGACCGGGATCGATGTCAGCCCGGCCACCGACGCGGCAGCGCTCGACTCCGGCGACGGCGGCGAACTGGTCTTCCGCTCACCACGGACGCCTCCAGCACGATCAGGTCGGCGGCGGCAGCAGCGCTTCCCACACCCGACTCGGGAACCTCGAGCACCTCACTGCCGGATGACCGGAGCCGGCGGGCCAGGCCCGACCCTTCGCCGAGAGCATCGACGAGGAGCAGCTGGAGGTCACCCCGGCGTGCCAGGGCACGTCCCAGCCAGCTCGGGCCAACCGAGCGCGAGAACGGTGGCGTCACCGGGTATGCGATCGGCGAGGACGAGGGGCGTCGCGTCAGCCTCGAGCTCGTCGGCCAGCCTCCACACCTCTTGCTGGGGATCGGTGCTCGCCAGCACCCGGCACGCCAGCCACCAGAGAGGGCCCACGGTCGGATGGCGATCGACGAGCCGTCGGCAGGCGGTGACGAGCGCCGCCGGGTCGTCGGCGAACCCCGCCAACGCGTGCGCTGCCTCGACGGTGAGCGACGTCGGGCCGGCTCCGTCAGCCCTGGCCACGTACCGAAGCCGCTCGATCGGATGCACCGCAGCGACCTTACCAACGGGCACCCCTGGGCCCCCGGGGCGGCGTCAGCGAACGATGCCGCCTCGGGTCATGGCCTCGACGTCGAGGGCCTTGTCGACCTCGTCCTCGCCGAGCAGGCCCAGCTCGAGCACCACGGTGCGCAGGTCCTTGCCCTGGCGATCGCCTGCTTGACGACCCTGGCCGCCTGCTCGTAGCCGATGTAGGGGTTGAGGGCGGTGGCGATCGCCGGCGACGACAGGGCGTAGGTCCGGCACCGCTCCTCGTCGGCCTCGATGCCCGGCACGCACTTGTCGGCCAGCGCCCGGCTGGCCGACGGTCGAGCAGGCGGATGGACTCGAGCAGGTTGCGGGCGATCACGGGCAGCATGACGTTGAGCTCGAAGTTGCCGGCTGCACCTCCGAAGGCCACCGCGGCGTCGTTGCCGATCACCTGGGCGACGACCTGGCAGACCGCTTCGGGCACGACCGGGTTGACCTTCCCGGGCATGATCGAGGATCCCGGCTGCAGGTCGGGCAGTCGGATCTCGGCCAGCCCGGCCCGAGGGCCGCTCGCCATCCACCGCAGGTCGTTGCAGATCTTGTAGAGCGACACCGCCACCGTGCGCAGCACCCCGGACGCCTCCACCAGTGCGTCGCGGGTGCCCTGGACCTCGAAGTGGTCCCGAGCCTCGGTCAGCGGAAGCCGCAGCGTCGTCGGCCAGCTCGTCGATCACAGCGGGAGCGAAACCCTCCGGGGCGTTGAGGCCCGGTGCCGACCGCGGTTCCCCCGAGCGGCAGCTCGCCGACCCGCGGCAGGCAGTCGCGGAGCCGCTCCGACGCCGTTCTCGACCGCGGCGGCATACCCGCCGAACTCCTGGCCCAGGGTCACCGGGGTGGCGTCCATCAGGTGGGTCCGGCCCGACTTCACGACGTGCGCGAACCGGCGACTGCGCTCGCGCAGGGCCTCGCACAGGTGCTCGAGGGCGGGGATGAGCTCCGGACACGATCCCGCGGCACGCGGCCACGTGGATGGCCGAGGGGAAGACGTCGTTGGACGATTGCGAGGCGTTGGGCTCGTCGTTCGGGCGGATCTCGCGGCCCAGGCGCTCGCCCGCCAGGTTGGCCAGCACCTCGTTCATGTTCATGTTCGAGGAGGTGCCCGAACCCGTCTGGAAGACGTCGGCGGGGAAATGGTCGTCCCACCGGCCGCTCGACCACCTCGGTCGGCGGCCTGGTGCAGGGCCTCGGCCACATCTGCGTCGACCACTCCCAGCCGGCCGTTCGCCGGGCGGCCGCCGCCTTGATGGCCGCCAGGGCGGCGATCAGCGAGCGATCGATCCGCATCCCCGAGATCGGGAAGTTCTCGACCGCCCGCTGGGTCTGGGCTCCCCAGCGCGCGCGCGGCCGGGACCCGGACCTCGCCCATCGAGTCGTGCTCGATCCTGTGCTCGCCATCAGCTGAGACGTCACTCATGCTCGGGACGGTAGCGCCGGGCACCGAGTTCGGTGTAAGCGGCGGGGAGACCCGGGGTGCGATTGCGCGAGCCTAGCTCGATCCCATGCCCGGGCTGCTTTCTTGGTTTGCACCGATATGCGGCGAAAACCGTAGATTGCTGATCCCGTCGTGCGCCACGCTCCACGGAACGCGCCGGCCCGCGAAGATGACCGCCCCGTGGCGTCGGACCTCGTCGCCCTCGCTGCTTCGGCCATGACCGTCGTGGTCTACCCGCTGGCTGCCCGTCCCACGCCTGCGGCGGCCGATCCGGCCGCCGACCTGCAGGCCCAGGCCAGCGCCCTCGCCGCCCAGATCGAGGCCCAGAGCGCGCAGCAGGACCGGCTCACCGAGGAGTACAACCTGGCCCGGATCCGGGCCGACTCGGTGACGGCCGAGGTCGACGCGGCGAAGGCCCAGGTGGCGCAGAACCAGGCAGCAGGTGAGCGCCATAGACGGGCGGCTGCGCCAGGACGCCGTCAGCTCGCTTCATGGATGGCGGCGACCGACCAGTCGATCGACGTGCTCAGGGACGCCCGCTACGACTCCCTCCTGCGCCAGCAGTACCTCGACGTGTTGGCGGGAGACGAGCACCAGATCCTGAGCCGCCTCCACCAGGCCCGCCAGGCCCTCCAGGCCAGGCAGCAGGCACTCGAGCAGGACCAGCAGTCCGCGCAGGCCGCGCTGGGCGCGGTGACCAGCGCCGGCCGGGCGGCCGCCGCGCAGACCGCCGCCGAGCAGGCGACCCTGGCGCGCGTGCAAGGGCCAGCTGGTCGGCCTGGTGGCCCAGGCCCAGGAGCAGCACCAGGCGGCCCAGGCCGTCGCCGCCAGCGCCGGGTCCCGCACCCCGACAAAGCCACGGACCGGCCTCTCCACCTGCGAGCGGACCGGCTCCGCCGCCCAACGGTGGCGCGTCGGCCGCCGTGTACTGGGCCGAGCAGGAGATCGGCAAGCCGTACCAGTACGGGGCCGCCGGGCCTGACTCCTTCGACTGCTCGGGGTTGACGATGTGGGCCTGGGAGCACGCCGGCGTCTCGCTGCCCCATTCCTCCGCGGACCAGTACGACGACACCACCCGGGTGTCCCAGGCCGATCTGCAACCGGGGGACCTCATCTTCGAGAACTGGGGCGGTGGCGGGCCCGCGCCGGGCCATGTCGGCATCTACGTGGGCAACGGCCAGATGGTCGTACGCTCCGCACTCGGGCGCGACCGTCGCAGTACGACCCGGCCATCCGCTCGGCGTACTACGGCGCCGGCCGGGTCCGATAGCCGGCTCGAGAGACCGAAGGCGTGAGGGCGGCCACGATCGCCGACGGGGCGCTGGTCGTCACCGACCGGCCCGACCCCGTTCCCGGCAGCGGCCAGCTCCTGGTGCGGACGCGCGCCGCCGGCGTCAACGCCGCCGACCTGATCCAGGTCCAGGGCGGTCTACCCCGCTCCCCCCGGCAGCCCGAGCGACATACCTGGGCTGGAGCTGGCGGGCGAGGTCGTGGCCGTGGGGCGCGACGTCGAGCGGTTCGGGCCGGGCGACCGCGTCATGGCGGTCGTCGGCGGTGGAGCACAGGCGGAGCTGGTCCTCGTCCACGAGCGGACCGCGCTTGGCCGTCCCCGACGCCATCGCATGGGACGAGGCGGGCGGGTTCCCCGAGGCGTTCACGACCGCCCACGACGCGCTCGTTCACCCAGTGCCAGCTGGCGCTCGGTGAGCGCGCTCTCGTCCACGGCGCCGCCGGTGGCGTGGGCACCGCCGCCGTGCAGCTGGCGGCGGCGGCGCGGCGCCCGGGTCACGGCGACCGTCCGCCGGCCGGAGCTGCGCCCCGCCGTGGCTGCTCTCGGCGCCGAGGTCGTGGGGCCCGACGAGTTCGGGTCGGCGGGTCCGTTCGACGTGGTGCTGGAGCTGGTCGGAGCGTCCGAACATGGCGGCCGACCTCGCTGCTCTGGCCGTCGGTGGGCGCATCAGCGTCATCGGAGCGGGCGCCGGTGGCACCGCCGAGATCGACCTGCACACCCTCATGATCCTCCGGGCCCGCATCCACGGCTTCCACCCTGCGGGCCCGCCCGCTCGAAGCCAAGGCAGACGCCGCCCGACGGGTCGAGCGCCAGGTGCTGCCGCTGCTGGCCGCCGGACGGCTGCGCGTGCCGGTCGCCGCCCGTTTCCCCCTCGAGCAGGTGGGCGACGCCTACGAACGCTTCGCCGCTCCCGGCAAGCTCGGCAAGGTGATCGTGCTCATGGACGCCTGAGGCCGGCGACGGGGCTGGCGGCGCGGTCGCTCAGACGGCCGTCCATCCCCCGTCGACGGTGAGCACCTGGCCGGTCACGTAGGCGCTGGCGTCGCTGGCCAGAAAGAGCAGGGCGCCGTCGAGCTCGTGCAGCTCGCCTGCCCGGCCCATCGGGGTCTTGCGCCTGATCCAGCGCTGGCCGCCCTCGTCGGCGAACAGCTCCTCGGTCATCTCGGTGCGGAACCACCCCGGGGCCAGGGCGTTCACCCGCACGCCCCGCCGGGCCCACTGGGCCGCCAGCTCCCGGGTGAGGTTCACGAGGCCGCCCTTGCTGGCCACGTAGCCGGCCTGGGGAATCTGCCCCGAGCGCCACCAGCCCGAGCACCGAGGCCACGTTGACCACGACGCCACTGCCCCGCTCCAGCATCTGACGCCCCACGAGCTGGGTGAGGACGAATGCGGCGGTGAGGTTGACGGCGAGCACCTCGCGGAAGGCTCGGAGGGCTCGTCCTCGGCGGGCACGCGGGTCGGCCGTGCCGGCGTTGTTGACCAGCACGTCGATATGGCCGTGTGTCTCCAGGGCGATCCTGACGAGGCGTTCGAGATCCTCGTCCCGGCTCACGTCGCAGCCACCGGGATGGCGCCGTCGAGCCCGGCTGCCAACGCCTCGAGCCGGTCAGCCCGCCGGGCGGCCAGCACCAGCCGGCCCCCGGCGCTGTGCAGCACCCGCGCCAGGTGCTCCCCGATACCACTCGACGCGCCCGTGAGCAGGACCACCCGCCCCTCGAGACGGAACCTGTCGAGCGGCCCGAGTCGTCGGGACGCTCACCGATGAGATGGTCGTGTCGTCGACGTGGTGGAGTGAGGGCGTCGTCTTCCCCGCCAGCGCGTCAGCCCCCGGCGTCGCCGACAGGACGATCGAGTCGCGGGTGCTCGGCTCGAAGCTGTGCCCCGTCGACCACTGCATGCCCGGCAGCAGCTTCGTCCCGTTGTCGGGCGCAGCCGGGAGGCCCGGCGGCTGGGCGTAGGAGAGGAAGTTCACCCAGGCGCTGTTGATGTCCAGCTCCATGGCCCGCACCGCGCCGGCGTGGGCCAGCACCTGGGCCAGCGTGTACACGCTCAGCCCCGGGCCTCCGGCGTAGACCAGGGCGCCGTTGGCGGTGACGCCCACCCCCGAGCGCCAGGCGAGGACGGCGTTGCCGAAGGTCGCTCCCCAGTTGATGTTGGAGTCGTTCTGGAGGCCCGGCACCGGGGTGCCGTTGTCGACGACGAGGGCGAGGTTCTGGCGCACCGACACGATGTCGGGGCCCATGACGGCGTCTCTCCCCCACTTGGCGACCGTGGGCACCCCGTTGGCCCGGATGACCAGGGAGGCGGCCCCGTCGACGAGGGGCTTGGCGAGCCGGCCGTCGGTGTAGTAGCCGCCTCGGGAGTCCTGCAGGCGGAACCCCGAGTTGAAGGCGCTCACGAGGGCTGGGCGCTGGTCGGGCGGGTACGGGCGTCATCGTCGGCCAGCTCCCGCCGGGGACCTCCGACCCGGAGTACAGCTTGGCCCGGAGCAGGTCGGTGTCCATCCAGGCCACCCCGGTGACCAGGCTCGTGTGGACGGCGTCAGGCCGGATGTAGGCGGCGTACTCGGCCGGCAGGCCGCCCACCAGCCGACCGATGGGATGCCACTGGCCTTCGCCCGGCAGGGGCGGGCTGGCGAGGGGTACGACGGGGCCCGGTGGTTGCAGGTGCGGCGGACCCTTGGTCGTCGGCGCCCGGGTCGAGGGACCAGCCGAGGGGATGAGCCCCGCCGCCGGACGGCCGCCCTTCGGGGGCTGGTGGTGCAGGTACCACTCGCGCTCGACCCAGCGCACGATGCCGGCGCCACCGTGGTCGCGCACCCACTCGGTGGCGTTGGCACCGAGGCTCGCCCCGCCGGGGACGGTCAGGGCGTGGCCGAACGACCAGCCGAACCAGCTGATCCCGAGGAGGAGGAGCGCAGCGAGTGCGGCCCGGACGGCCCGCCCCTGGGTCGAGACACCCTTCCACAGCCGGGGCCTCCGGCGGTGCCGGCGCCGACGACGCTCGCGGGACGGCGGCAGCTCGGGGGGAGGCCCCGGAGGCGGCGGCGAGTCCACGCCCAGGTCGGGTCGGGTGTCTAGATCCTCGTACGCCACAGGAAAGAAGTATGGCCAAAGATCGGACGCGAGGATGGTGTCATGCTTCGCCAACAGGGCCGATGGCGGCGACGTCGCCTGACCAGGGTGTCGCCGGCACTGGCGCCACACGGTTCTGGCACTTGGCGTCACGGCGTTGGTCGGCGCCGCGTGCAGTGGCCAGGCAGGACACACCGCTGTCCGCCCCGGCCCCGCGCCGACCGGTCCCCCGCTGAGCGGTCCGCGCCGAGCAGTCCCCCGGCAGCGGCCGCGGTCCCCCACGTGATGGTGGTGGTCCTCGAGAACCGGGAGCAGGGCACCGTCATCGGTAATCCACAGGCGCCCTACCTCAACGGTCTGGCCAGTCGGTTCGGCTCTGCGCAGAACGCCTACGGCACGACCCATCCCAGCCTGCCGAACTACCTCGAGCTGCTGGCGGGAACGACCTTCGGCATCGACTCGGACTGCGGCGGATGCCGGGTCGAGGGCCAGACGCTCGTCGACCAGCTGGACGCCAAGGGGATCGGCTGGAAGGCCTACATGGAGGCCATGCCGGTGCCCTGCTATCGGGGCGTCTCGTACGGTACCTACGCGAAGAAGCATGATCCGTTCATGTACGTCTCGCACCTGGCCGACGATCCGGCCCGGTGCCAGCGAGTCGTGCCCTACAACCAGCTGTCGCAGGATCTGACCAGCCCCGGCGCGCCCGCCGTTCCTCTGGGTCACGCCTGACCTGTGCGACGACGGGCACGACTGCACTACGGCGGTGATGGACGCCTGGATGGCGAAGAACCTGCAGCCCGTGTTGGGATCGCAGCTGGTTCACGGACCACGGAGTCGTGATCGTGACGTTCGACGAAGGCACCTCCGATGCATCGTGCTGCAGCGGTGCTCACGGCGGTCGTATCACGACCATAGTCGTTGCCCAGGGGGCTCCTGGCGGGCTGCGATCGGCCGCCCGGTCGACCACGCCGGCATACTGGCGACGATCGAGGACCTGTACGGGGTGGCCCATCTCGGCGATGCCGCCTGCCCCTGCGCCGGAAGCCTGAAGCCGCTGCTCTGACTGGTCACATGCCGAGATGGAGCTGGGCCGACGAGGCTGCTGGCGGTCCGTGCCGCCGGTTCGCGGCGCCGGTCGCTCCCCCGGCGCGAGCACCCGATCGGTCCTGCACGGTCGCGTCGCGCCGCACGGGAGCGACCACCTCGACGGGTCAGCGCGGCGTCGACCAGACGGGCCACGAGGGCGCTGAGCGGCGCTGTTGTCGGCGCTCGGGAGGTAGGCGCTCCGCCGATAGCGGCGGAGATAGGAGTCGACGAGGTCGGGGTACGTCCGCTGCAGCCAGTCCAGATAGTGCTGCCGCACACCGGGACGCAGGTGCAGCGCGTTGGTGGACACCGATACCGCACCGGCCTCCACGCAGGCGTCCACCACCGCCTCGAGCTGGTCCGGGTGATCGGAGAGGCCGGGCAGCACCGGAGCGATCAGCACGCCGCACGGGATCGCCTGCCTCGTTGAGCCGGGCCACGGCGGCGACCCGCTGGCGAGGGTGCGGCGTGCCGGGCTCGCTGGTCCGCCACACCGACTCGTCGAGCGTCCCGATGGACAGGTTCGCCCTGACGCTCGTCCTGCTCGCTCCCTCGGCCAGGCGGTCGAGGTCGCCGAGGACGAGCGTGGACTTGGTGAGAATCGAGAACGGGTTGCCCGCCTCGACCAGTGCATCGACGATCCCCCTCGTCAGCCGGTACTTGCCCTCCGCCCGCTGGTAGGGATCCGTGTTGGTGCCCATGGCGATGGGCTCGCCGTGCCACCTGGCGTCGGCCAGCTCGGCCCGCACCCGCTCGACGGCATTGACCTTGACGACGATCCGCCGGTCGAAGTCCTCGCCGATGTTCAACCCCAGGTAGTCGTGCGTCGGCCGAGCAAAGCAGTTGTGGCTGACCACACCGTTGGCGATGAAGTCCCCGGTGCCGGTCGTGATGTCGTACATCGGGAGCTCGTGCCCAAGGGGTTTGACCGAAACCACCCCGAGGGGCAGCGTCGCTCTTCAGTGCCGTCCCGTCGATTGTCCGCTTCCTGGTGATGGCCGGATCGACGGTGTGGAAGAACCGCAGGTTCTCCCGAAGGCCGCCCCGGATCCGCACGTACTTCACGGGCCACGAGCTGGCCTCGATCGTGACGTCAAAACCGAGGCCTACCAGGCACGATGCCGTTCGTTCGATGATCTGATCGTCCCTGTTGGCGATCCGGATGCAGCCGCTGTAGGAGCCCACGGCGTCGAAGATCCCGGCCAGGAACCCCTTCGACCAGTCCGTCGTCGAGCAAGTAGGCCAGCCAACGACTTCCTCGATGGCAGCGACGCCAGGTCGGGCCTGGGTCCGGATCGCGTGGATCGCTCTGTATGCACCGACAGCCTCCTTGAACACGAACGAGCGTGTGGCCACACCACCATCGAGCAGATAGGTCTGCGCCCGTCGCAGCGCCTCCATGTCCGTAAGGGCCAGTCGAAAGCGGTGCACGTCACCGTTCGTCCGCCCGGCCCGTTGGTAGTGATAGGTCTTCAGATTGCCGTCGCCTCGAATTAGCCCGCACAGGTAGCCCGCGCTGGTAGTCAGGCGTGTGCTCGGGCGGTGCTGCAAAGCGGCCGGTACCGATCAGCTTGTCGTTGAGCGTCAGGTGGGGGCGCCCGCGACGACCTTGCTCGGTACCGGTCACGTGTTTCCAGCCACGATCGGTCAGGAACCGGTGGTCGGCGCTGGCCACGAGCTCATTGCCATCCTCGAGGACGATCCGGAAGGCCGGCTTGCGCGTCGACCAGTGGGCGAGGACCGACGTCGTCACATATCTGCGGTAGTTGCCGTCGCGGACCGTGCCGTACACCCGGTCGCCGGGCCGCAGGTCGGCGATCTCGCGGGTCCGCCCGTCGGCCATCAGGATGGCTGTGTCGCCTGAGACGCAGTAGCTGCAGGCATGGCTGCATCCCCGATAGGCGTTGATCGTGTAGCGGAAGGGCATCCGGGACGCGCGCGGGGACCTCGTTGATCACCCGGCGGGCGTTCACGTGAAGGAACTCGAGGCCCCGGAACTCGCCCCTGCCGACGTGGCGGTCCAGCAGCTCGTCGTCGTCGAAGAGCGCCGGCTGCCCCCCGTCGTCCTCGGCCAGCCGCCAGCGCAGCCGCACGGGGACGCCGCGGACCATCAGCCACGCGGCAGCTAGTCGAACATGTGTTCGGGAAACCAGGCCGACATCCCCGGAGCGCCGCCGTCCGTAGCTCTGTCGGGCGGTGCATACTGAGAACGCCCCACGGGCCAACCGGAGAGCCGCATTGAAGCCAATCCCTGTCGACTTCCATATCGGATCGCTCCAGATCCACACCTATGGGATCGGGCTGGCCCTGACGTTCTGGTTCTCCCTGCGCTACTTCGAGCACCGCCTGCGCAAGAACGGCTATCCGTGGCGGTGGGCGACGGGGATCTTCCTGTGGGTGGTCGCCGCGCCATCATCGGAGCCCGCGTCGTCCACGTGATCGCCAACATCAGCTTCTACGCCAACAACCCCGGCGACATCTTCGCCATCTGGCACGGCGGGCTGTCGTCCTTCGGCGGGCTGCTGTTCGCCGTCCCGGTCGCCATCGTGCTGGCCCGGCGCCGCTGCCCCGAGCTCCCCACCAGCCGGGCGCTCGACCTGGTGGCGCCCGTTCTCGCGGCCGCCTGGGGCGTCGGGCGGCTGCTCGGCCCCCAGCTCATGGTGAACGGCGGGGGCCATCCCACCAACGCCTGGTACGGGCTGGAGTATGCCGGCCAGGTGGGCAAACGCATCCCCGTGCCGGTCTTCCAGTCGCTCGAGTGCTTCGCCATTCTCGGCATCCTGCTCCTCGTGGAGCGATGGACCCGGGCGGGTCGCCCCGTCGGGATGATCACGGCCCTGGCCGTGGCTCTGTGGTCACTCACCCGCTTCACCGACGAGTTCTTCTGGCTGGCGGTTCCCCGCCTGTGGGATGCCGTCGAGGTCGTCTCGCTGATCCTCAGCGCCTGCGGCTTCGTCGCCGTCGCCGTCCTGTGGCGACGCCACCGCCGACCTGGGTGCCGCGCGCCCCGACGCAGGCGCCGCCGAGCCGGGCCCCAGCCCCGAGGTGTCCGCCGCCACCTGATAGCGATTCAGCCCAGCGGCGCGAACTGGCCCGGGCGACGACCGGGGCCCGGCGGGCCGGCGAAGGCCTGGGCGAGCTGCATCCACTCCCGGGCCAGGTCCCCCTCGGCGACGACGTCGGTGTCGTCGACGTGCCGGCGCTGGGTCACGACCAGGCAGAATCCGAGGGCCGACCCACGCACTGCGTCGTGCGCGAACCTTCCGCCTCCCAGGTCCACCGCCCGCCCGATGGTGCCAGGAGCTCGACGGTAACCGGCTCGGGCGGCGGCTCGCGGCCGCGCACGACGTAGCTGAACGGACGAGACCGGACCCCGATGTGGGCGACATGGCGGAGGCGGTCGGTCGGAGCCCGCGTCGTGCCCACGCCGTCGGCGACGTCCTGACCGTGGGCCCAGGCCTCCATGAGGCGGGCGCTGACGAACGAGGCGAGGCTCATGGGCGGCCCGTACCAGGGCACACGGGCCGCCGGGATCGGCGGCGGCCACCGCGGCGAGCAGGTCCTGACGTCCGCGACGCCAGGACCCGAGAAGCTCTGCGCTGGTCATGGCGCGGGCGTCCGCCAGGTGCCGCTCGGTGAAGTCGTCACCTTCGGCCAGCACGGCCTCGACCTCGGCCCGGAACTGCTCCGGGCGCCGTCAGGGCTCTCTCGGCCGCGGCGTCGAAGTAGGCGAGGTGCCCGATCTGGTCGCCGACGGTCCATCCCTCGGCAGGCGTCGGCCGGCCCCAGTCCCGCTCGGCGAGGCCTCCGACCAGGACATCCAGATCTTCCTGCTCGGCGACCAGGTCGGCCCGGATGTCGTCGATGTCGGCCATGGCGGGGCCAGACCGTATCTCCCGCCTTTATGCTTCTGACCAGGAAAAGGGCATGAGGAGGTGGGCACGGCGTCCAGCTCGACAGTCCTGATCGTGACCGACGTCCAGCGCGACTTCTGCCCGGGCGGCTCCCTCGCCGTCGAAGGAGGCGACGACGTCGCCCGCCGCATCACGGGCGTGGGTCCGCGCCCATCGGGACCTCTACGGCGCCGTGGTCGCCACGAAGGACGAGCACGAGGCCCCCTGGCACCACTTCACCGATCACCCCGACTTCCTCAACACCTGGCCACCCCACTGCGTGATCGGCACGCCGGGGGCCGACTTCCACCCTGACCTGCACTGCGACCCCGACGCCGTCTTACCAAGGGCCGCTTCCGGGCCGCCTACTCGGGCTTCGAGGGCACCGACACCCAGGGCACCTACCTCGAGACCTGGCTGCGGGACCGGAGCGATCGACGACGTGCACGTCGCCGGCCTCACGAGCGACTACTGCGTGGCGGCGACGGCTTGGGACTCGGTGCACGCCGGTTTTCGTACGACCGTGCTGCAGGACCTGTGCGCAGGTGTGTCGCCCGCAGACCACAGCACGGTGCGCGCCGAGCTGGCGGCTGCCGGTATCGCCTTCGTCGACAGCAGCCGCGTCGTCGCAGAGAGGCGATCCGCGTGAGCACCCGGGTCAGCGCCGGCGCACGGCCCGACCTCGAGGCCCCGGCGCTGTCGCCGCCCACACCCCCACCCGCAGGGCGCTGCCCCAGGTGGTGCGGACCGCCGCTCGCCTGCACCGGGAGGGCGAATGCAGCCGGTGCCCCAGAAGTGCCAGGCAGTGGGGACGGAGGGAATCGAACCCTCACTACGGGCGTTTTAAGCGCCCTGCCTCTGCCGGTTGGGCTACGTCCCCCGTCGTCCTCGCCAATACGATAGGCCTGTCTCGGCGGCATAACATGACTCCGTGGCGGCTGGAGACAGGTTCGTCGAGGCAACCAGACCGGCGGCGCTGGTCCCGCTCCGTCCCCGGGAGGCCGAGACCGAGGCGCCGCTGCGAGGATCCCCGGCTGTCGGACGTCGACGAGTGGGGCCGCTCCGAGCACATGCGGGCCCTCGCCCGCCGGATCTACGGCCCGCTCTACCGCCAGTGGTTCCGGGTCGAGTGGGAGGGCCTGGAGAAGATCCCGACCAGCGGTGGTGCCCTGCTCGTCGCCAACCACGCCGCCGCCATCCCCTCCGACGCCCCGGTGATCATGCACGGCATCGAGGAGGAGCTGGGGCGGCCCGTCTACGGCCTGGCCGACCACATCTTCAAGGCCTTCCCGGTCGTCGGCACCCTGTGGGCCCGAGTCGGGTGGCGTGGCCGCCCACCCCGAGAACGCCTACCGCCTGCTGCGGGAGCAGCGGCAGCTCGTCCTGGTGTTCCCGGAGGGCACCAAGGGTCCGGGCAAGCTCTACCAGGAGCGCTACCGGCTCCGGCGCTTCGGGCGGGGCGGGTTCGTGGAGATGGCCATGCGGGCCGGCGTGCCCATCGTGCCCATCGCCGTGGTGGGGGCCGAGGAGTCGATGCCGATCCTCGCCAAGGTCCCGGCGCTGGCCCGCGCCCTCGGGCGTGCCCTACGTCCCGATGACCGCCAACCATCTGGTGTTCGGGCCCGTCGTCGGGACACTCGCCTACTTCCCGGCCAAGTTCAAGCTGCGCGGTGCTCGATCCGGTCACGTTCGAGGTCCCACCCGAGCAGGAGCGCTACTCCAAGAGCCGGGTCATGGACGAGGCCGAGGCCATCAGGGTGAAGCTCCAGGACAACCTCTACGACATGCTGCGCGACCGCCGCAGCGTCTGGTTCGGCTGACCGGCGTGGGGCGCCGTGTCCTGATCACGGGCCTGGGGACCTTCTGGGGCGGCCGCATGGCCCAGGCCCTCGAGCAGGACCCCGACGTCGAGATGATCGTCGGCCTCGACACCGTCACCCCGACGGTCGCGCTGGAGCGGACCGAGTACGTGCGGGCCGACCAGAGCTACTCGATCCTGTCCCGCATCGTGCGCGCCACACAGGTCGACACGATCGTCCACACCTTCCTCGTCGTCGACTCGACCCGCATGAGCGGGCGAGCCCTGCACGAGACCAACGTCATCGGGACCATGAACCTGCTGGCCGCGGCCAGCGCCGCCGGCAGCGCCGGTGCGCCAGATCGTGGTCAAGTCCTCCAGCCTGGTGTACGGGTCCTCGTTCCAGGACCCGGTGTGGTTCCGCGAGGAGACGCCTCGCACGGGGCCGCCGCGGACGCCGGGTCGAGTCGATCGCTGCTCGAGGCCGAGGGCTACCTGCGCGACTTCGCCGAGGACAACCCCCACGTGGTGGTGACCCTGCTGCGCTTCGCCAACGTGCTCGGGACCGACATCGTGACGGCGACGAGCCAGGCCCTCGAGCGCCAGACGGCGCCCTACGTCTTCGGCTTCGATCCCCTCATCCAGTTCGTGGAGGAGGGCGACGTCGTCCGCTGCCTCGAGTTCGTCACCAGGCACGGCGTGGCCGGCATCTACAACGTCGCCGGCGACGGCCGCCTCCCCTGGAGCGAGGTGGCCAGCATCTGCGGCGTCCGCCTGCTGCCGCTGCCGTCCGGTCCTGACCAACGTCGCCGCCGCTCCGCTCCGCCAGCTGGGCCTGCTCGACCTGCCCTCCGGAGCTGCTCAACCTGCTCCGCTTCGGGCGGGGCATCGACAACCGCAGGCTCAAGGACGGCCGGGTTCACGTACCGCTACACGTCGGCCGGCGCCGTCGAGAACTTCGCCCGGGCCCGCCGGCTGCGGCGCACGGTGGGCGCGACCCCTCCCGAGTACACCTACGAGCGGGACGTGGAGGCGTTCTTCCGGCACTCACCGGCCGTCGTGCGCAATCCGGAGGCGTGAGTCGGCCGGCAGCCGGGCCAGACGCTCAGGTCCAGGCGCCCAGGAACTCGTCCCTTCGCTCGGCCCACTCCTCGGCGGTGATGGCGTAGCGGATGTGATCCTCCCAGCGGCCGTCGATCTGGAGGTAGCGCACCGCCACCCCCTCGTTGCGAAGACCGAGCTTCTCGACCACGCGTCGGCTGGCCCGGTTGCGGGGAATGATGGAGACCTGCAGGCGGTGCAGGTCGAGCTCCTCGAAGGCGAACCGGATCACGACCACGAGGGCTTCGGGCGCGTAACCCCGACCGGCCAGGGCCTGGTCGATCCAGTAGCCGACGTAGGCGTTCTGGAAGGGTCCCCGCTGGATCGACGACAGGTTGATCTCCCCGCCGAGACGACCTTCGACGAAGATGCCGAACCCGTAGCCACTGCCGAGCTGGCGCTCCCGCTCACGCCCGCCGCAGCGCGCCGCGAAGGCCCGCCGGTCCTCGACGGCGTCGGACGAGCCCATGGGCGGACGGGGCTCCCACGGCACCAGCCAGCTCCGACATCGCCGGCGGACCTCCTGCCACTGGGCGAAGTCGTCCTCGACCAGCGGGCGCAGCAGGACGCGTCGCCCGGTGAGCTCGAGCGTCGAGGCCCGGATCACAGGCCCCGCCTCACTGGGCCCGCCTCACTGGGCCTCCCGCACGGCGTCCACCGCGGCCGGGTCCTCCAGGGCCGACAGGTCGCCCGCATCGCCGCCGGTCGCCGCCGAGCGGACGGCCCGTCGCAGCACCTTGGCGTTGCGGGTCTTGGGAAGGGCGGCGGCAAAGCGGATGCTCGAAGGACGGAACGAGCGCCCGAGCTGATCCGCGACGAGCGCTGTCAGCTCACGACGCAGATCCTCGCCCGGGCGCCAGCCCGGGCCGAGCACGACGAAGGCCCACAGCACCTCTCCCTTGACGGCGTCGGGCATGCCGATGGCGGCGGCCTCCAGGACGGCGGCGTGCGAGACGAGCACTGACTCGACCTCCGCGGGTCCGAGACGCTTGCCGGCCAGCTTGATCGTGTCGTCGCTGCGACCGTGCAGGAACCACTCTCCGTCGTCGTCGATCGAGGCCCAGTCGCCGTGGGTCCACACGCCCGGCCATCGCGACCAGTACGTCTCGAGGTAGCGCTCTGGGTCACGGTAGAGGCCCCTCGTCATGGCCGGCCACGGCTTGGTGCACACGAGCTCGCCGACGGCATTTCGCAAGGGCCGGCCCTGGTCGTCGAAGACATCGACCGCCATGCCCAGCGCGGGGCCACCGAGCGAGAGCGGCTTGAGGGGCGCGACGGGGTGGGGGGACAGGAAGCACGCGCCGACCTCGGTGCCGCCCGAGATGTTGATCACCGGGCACCGCCCGCCGCCCACGACCTGGAAGTACCACCACCACGGTTGCTCGTTCCAGGGCTCGCCTGTCGAGCCGAGGATGCGCAGCGCCGACAGGTCGTGGGTCGTGACCGGGTCGTCGCCGTGAGCCAACAGCGCGCGCACGAGCGTCGGGCTCACCCCACAGATGGTCACATGATGGCGCTCGAGCAACGCCCACAGCCGGTCAGGACCCGGATGGTCCGGGGCGCCCTCGTAGAGCATGAGCGTGGCACCCACGGCGAGGCCGCCGAACACCTTCCACGGGCCCATGATCCATCCGATGTCGGTGAACCAGAAGAGGACGTCGTCGGGCCGGCAGTCGAACTGGAAGGCCACCTCCTCGGCCGCCTTGACCCCGAAGCCGGCGTGGACGTGCACCGACCCCTTCGGTCGCCCCGTCGTCCCTGAGGTGTAGCCGATGAACAGCGGGTGCTCGGAGTCGAGCGATCGGGACGGAAAGGCCTCGCCGTCCGGATCGGGCCACGGCAGCCACGTCTGTGCGTCGAGAACGCCGCCGCCGAGCCGCTCCACGACGACGACGGTCTGCACCGAGGGCACAGCGGCCACGGACTCCCGCGCCACGTCGAGCATGGGCACGACGGCCCCGCGACGACGAAATCCGTCGGCGGTCACGAGGGCGACGGCGCCGGCATCGGACAGGCGGGTGCTGACCGCGTGCGGCGCATACCCGCTGAACAGCGGCAGGAAGACAGCGCCCAGCTTGGCCAGCGCCATGAGTGTGGCCACGGTCTCGGGCACCATGGGCATGAAGACGCCCACCGCATCGCCCGCCCCCACCCCGCGCCCGGCCAGCATCCGGGCCAGCCCGTCGGCCTGCGAACGGAGCTCCCCATAGGTCCACGTGCGGACGTCGCCGTCCTCGCCCTCCCAGACCACCGCCGTCCGGCCAGGGTGAGCGGCGGCGTGGCGATCGACGCACACCTCGGCCAGGTTCAGCCGTCCACCGACGAACCACCGGGCCCATGGGGCCCCGCGGTCGACGTTCACCACCTGCCGGTACGGTTCGACGAAATGGATCCCGAGGAAGTCCACGACGGCCGCCCAGAACCACGCCGCGTCGTCGATCGAGCGGGCCACGAGGTCGTCGAACCGGGTGATGCCGTGGAGAGCCATGAACCGGCCCACGTTGCTTCTCGCCGCATCCTCGGGATCGGGCCACCAGGCCGCCATTCGCTCAGCCGACACGCCGCTCATCTGCCGAGAACCTCGCCCAGGGCCCCGAGCAGCAGCGTGACGTTGCGAGGACGGGCGGTGTGGCCCATGCACCCGATCCTCCACGCCTTTCCGGCGTGGGCCCCGACACCGCCGCCGATCTCGATCCCGTAGCGTTCGAGCAGCTGGGAGCGAACGGCCGCCTCGCTCATCGCCGGGGGCAGCACCGCCTCGGGGACCCACACGGTGGTGAGCTCGGGCAGGCGGTGGCCCTCCTCGGCCAGGAGCTCGAAGCCGAGCTTCTCCAGACCGTCCTGCAGCTGCCGGCCGCACTGGTCGTGCCGGGCCCAGGACGGCTCCAGCCCCTCGTCGAGGAGCACCCCGAGACCGGCGTGCAGCGCCTGGATCATCGGGACGGGGACCGTGTGGTGGTACCGGCGGCCACCGCCGGCCTCCATGTAGTCGGCGAGCATGCCCAGATCGAGGTACCAGGACCGAGGTCGACTGACCAGGCGCGCCCGCGCCCGGTCGCTGACGGTGAGCGGCGCCAGCCCGGGCGGCACGCCCAGGCACTTCTGCGTGCCGCTGTAGGCCACGTCGATGCCCCACCCGTCGGCGTCGAAGGGGATGCCCCCGAGTGAGGTCACGCAGTCGACCAGGAGCAGGGCGTCGCCCTTGGCCCGCCCGAGGGGCTCCACGTCGTTGCGGACTCCGGTCGAGGTCTCGGCGTGGACCACGGCGATGACCTTGGGCGCGGGGTGGGCGCCGACGAGCCGGTCGGGATCGATCGCCTTTCCCCACGCCGCGTCGACGCGGGTGACCTCCGCCCCGCACCGGCCGGCGACGTCGCACATGCGCTCTCCGAACAGGCCGTTCACGCCGATGACAACCGGATCGCCCGGCTCGACGAGATTGACGAACGCCGCCTCCATCCCGGCCGAGCCCGTGCCGCTGATCGGCAGCGTCAAGGGGTTGCCCGTACGAAACACCGCCCGCAACCGATCGCACACCTCGTCCAGCACCGAGAGGAACTCGGGATCCAGGTGGCCGAGCAGCGGTCGAGCCAGCGCCGCCGTGACCTCGGGATAGGGGTTGGAGGGCCCCGGACCCATGAGGATGCGCTCGGAGAGGGGCATCCCCGGCACTCTACTGACGACGGCTCGGTCCAGGCTCAGGACCGGAGCTGGCTCATGACCAGCCCGTCGAGGATGTCGGCCTCCGAGACGAGGCACCGTTCGAGCTCGAGCTGGCGCATGAGCGTCGCCAGGACCACCGTGCCACCGACGATCACGTCGGCGCGCGCCGCTTCGAGACCGGGACGACGCAGGCGGTCGTCCCTGCTCTCCCCCGCCAGCGCCAGGAGGAGCTCCTCGACGCGCCGGCGTCCCAGCACCGAGTGATGGATGCGGTCCCTGCTGTAGCCGACCAGGCCCTGGTCGATGGCCGAGAGCGTCGTGACCGTGCCGGCCAGACCCACGAGGTGTGTCGCCTCGGTGACAGCCGGCTCGGCGGCTACGACGGCATCGAGGGCGGCGCGAACCGCGTCGCCCGCCTCGGCCAGCTCCGCCGGCAGCGGTGGATCGTGGTGAAGGAACCGCTCGGTGACGCGGACGCAGCCGAGGTCGACGGACGCCACGACGATGGCAGGGGGTCGCGCAGTGACAAGCTCGGTCGAACCGCCACCGATGTCGACGACGAGGTAGGGCCCGCCCTCGGGGTCGAGCTCGGCGGTCGCGCCGGTGAACGACAGCCGACCCTCCTCCTCGGCGGACAGAAGCTCCAGGGGCACCTCGAGCACATGCTCCGCCTCGGCGAACAGCTGGTCGCGGTTGGCGGCGTCCCGAGCCGCCGAGGTGGCGGTCGCCCGAGCGGCGACGACGCCGTGCAGCTCCATCAGCTCCCGGTACTGGTGGAGCACGGCCACCGTCCGGGCGATGGCGGGACCGGCCAGGCGGCCGGCCGCGTCGACGCCCTCGCCGAGCCTCGTGATGTGCATCAGGCGCTCGAGCGGCTTGCCGTCGGCGTCGGCCACGAGGAGCCGGGTCGAGTTCGTACCGCAGTCGATGGCGGCGACGGGACCGGTGCGGGCTCCGCCGAGGTCGAGGCGGGCGGCCACCCAGCGCCCGACGGGGTCATCACCTCCGGCGAGGAACCACGCCAGGTGGGCGTGCAGGCACTTCACGCCCTGTCGGGTTCCGCCGACGCCGCCGGTGGGGCGGGGACCTCGGTGGTCAGCAGGCAGCGCCGAGTCACGCTCGGCCGCGTAACGGCGGTGCGCAGCCGCCAGGTCGGCGGGCTCCACGGCCGTCTCGGCCGCACTGACCGCGCCCTCGGCCTCGAGCCGGCTCACCGCCGCCCGCAGCACCGGGTCCACGAGCCACCAGCGCGTCGGCATGGGGGTCCCGTCCTCCAGGAGCGGCTCGTTCCGGATCACCGTCGGCTGGCCGGCCGGACCGCGCACGACCACCTCGAAGCGACCGAGTGGGGGGCGGCCGAGCAGGACGGCCACCTCGTCCCGATCGCGGTCGTTCACCGTCGGCGGCGCCGGCGGAAGACGACCAGGAGAAGGGCCAGGAAGGCCACTGCCGCCGCCGGCGCCGCCCTGCGGGCCATCGACCCTCCGGCGACGCCGATCAGGTCGACGGGCTCGGCCGGCGCCGTGTCCGTACGACGGACCGTCGGCTGTCCGGCGCCGTCTCCGCCGGGGGTGGCGGGTGCGCCGTTGGTGATCGGGCCCGCAGCCTCGTCTGCTTCCCCGCCGCCGACCGGGCTGGCGGAGGACTCGGCGACTTCCATCTCGACCGCCGGCGCAGGCGTGGCAGTGGGCGATTCGCCAGCGGCCTCGACCCGGCCGAGGACGGTCGTCTCGAGGCAGTCGACGAACTGGCCGAGCAGCTTGCTGCTCACGTCGGCCAGCACGCCCCGACCGAACTGGGCGACCCGGCCGGTGACGGCCAGGTCGGTGACGATGGCCACCCGGGTGCCGCCCGGATCGGGATGGAGTGAGGCGCTGATGGTGGCGCTGGCGTTGCCCTGGCCCCGGGTCTCACGGCCCTCGGCCTTCAACACGGCCCGCAGCCCGGGAACGTCACGTTCGACGAAGCTGGCGCGGCCCTTGTACTGGGCGGTGATGGGCCCGACCTTCACCTTCACCACACCCCGGTACTCATCCCCCTCCACCTCCTGGAGCTCCGCCCCGGGCATGCACGGGGCGATCCGCTCCACGTCGGTCAACAGGGCCCAGGCCTGCTCGGTCGGGACACCTACCGTGAACTCGTTGGTCAGCTCCACGTTCTCAGATCCTCCACCGTGTCTATGTCGGCTGGATCCCCCGGGCACGCTACCTCGGACACCAGAGCGGGCCGACTGGCCATCAGGACCCGCGCCCCCTCGTCTCCCGTGACCGGGAGCAGGGACCACACCGAGCTGTCGAGCTTGACGGGATTGCGGCGCCGGCCGGCGTAGGTCGCCACGACGATCGGGGCGCCCGTCGAGCCGGCCACGGCCCGCCAGGCTTCGGACGGAACGAGCGGCTGGTCGCCGAGGCCGACGACCACGGAGGCGTGGGACCGGCGCTCGCACCAGTCCACCCCGACCCGCAGCGAGCTGGCCAGACCAGCGACCCAGGCCTCGTTGTGAAGCAGCGTGACGCCGGGAGGCACCGCCCCCGCGACGTCCACCGCGCCCATCACCACGACGGTCTCGTCGAGTCCGGCGTCGAGCGCGGCGCGGACGGCCCACGAGACGAGTGGACGTCCCCGGAACGGCACCAGCAGCTTGCTCGTCTCCCGGTCGAAGCGGCTGCCCCCGCCCGCGGCGAGGACGAGGGCCGCCGTGGTCACGATCCCGCGTCGTCTCGAGCCGCGCTCAGACCGACCACGTGACGGGGTAGAGCACCTGGGGGGCGGAGATGCCCTTGAGCTCGGCCTGCCGGGCCTGCCCGAACGAGAACTCGCCCGAGCTGGCCGCCAGCTCGTGGATCAGGCTCGAGACCAGGATCTCGCCGGCCTCAGCCTGGGCGGTGATGCGGTTGGCCATGATGACGGTCCGTCCCAGGAAGTCGTCACCCTGGCGAACGGCCTCCCCCGTGTGCAGGCCAAGGTGGACGTCGATGCGCTCCTCGGGAAATGCGGAGTTGCGCTCGGCGAAGGCGCGCTGGATGGCGATGGCGCAGCGCAGGGCCCGACCGGCGCCGGCGAAGGCGACCATGAAGCCGTCGCCCTGGGCCTTGACCTCGTAGCCCCCATGGGTCGCCACCTGACTGCGCACGATCTTGTTGTGCGTCGTCAACAGCTCGCCGGCCCTGAGGTCGCCCAGCCGCTCGGTCATGGGCGTGTAGCCGGCGATGTCGCTGAACAGGATGGTGACCGTGCCGTCGGGTGCCGTGGGCAGCTCTTCGGGCGCGTCGACCGGGTCAGGCTCGAGCGCGTCGGGCCCGGCGCCGTGGCGATGGGCGGACCGGCGCGCGCCGCGAGCTTCCCAACGGGCCTCCCTTCGGGCCTGGTGTGACATGGCGCGCGCCGTCGGCGGCCACGTCGAGAGCGCCCCTGACGTCGCCGCTCTCGACCAGGCCTCGCACCCGTTCCTTCAGACCCTTGCTGCGAACTGTCACCCCGCCCATGACCGGAAAGGCGCGCACCCTTACCCGTGGGGCGCCCGGTGTCGGGGCGACGTCGCGGACCCTGAGGTCCTTGCCGCCCATGATGGGGACGCCGGTCAGGTCCACCTCGATGCCCTCGGGCACGACGATGTCGATCCCGCCCATGAAGGCCACGGCGGTGATGACGATCTCTGGACCGTCGATCTCGGCGTGGCGCAGGTCGAGCTCGCAGCCTCCCATGAACGCCACCGCCTTGGTGTGGGCCCGGGGGCGCCAGCGCCCGGTGCGGCGCGAGCCGCTCATGATGGCGACCGTCCACCCTGTCGCCGGACGTCGAGCGGTCTCCGGCACCGGCGCCTGCACCGCCGGCAGATCGCCCATCACCTGTTGCAGATCGGCGTGCGTGCGGGCTGCGAACGCGAGTCCTACCCGCTCGGAGAACTCGTCGAGCGTGAGGCGCCCCTCGGCCGTGTGGAGCCGAAGGAGCTCGACGGCCTGGTTGCGATCGGCGTCGGAGATGCGCACGACCGGATGCCCCTCGTCGGAGGGTGGCTTCTCCATGGCTTCAGTCTGTCCCAGCCGGGGACCGCTTGCGGGCGGTCGGCGGCCGGGTGCCTGGGCCGGCCTCCCGGGCCGGCCGCGCATCTGGGCCGGCCTCCCGGGCCGGCCGCGCATCTGGGCCGGCCTCCCGGGCCGGCCGCGCATCTGGGCCGGCCTCCCGGGCCGGCCGTGGATGGATCGGGCCCTCGGCGTCCCGCAGCGACGGTGCCCGTCGCCCGGTGCGCAGGCCGATGATCTCGGCCGCGACGGAGATGGCCGTCTCCTCCGGTGTGCGGGCGCCGATGTCGAGCCCGATGGGGCTCATCACCCGGGCCAGGTCCTCCTCGGCGACCCCCGCCTCACGGAGCCGCGCGACACGTTCGTCGTGCGTGCGCCGCGAGCCCATGGCACCGACGTACCCGGCGTCGGTGCCCAGGGCGGCGGCCAGGGCGGGGACGTCGAACTTGGGGTCGTGGGTGAGCACGCACACCGCGTCGCGCGGCCCCAGGTCGGCGCCGACCTTGGCGAGGAGCCGATCGGGCCAGTCGACCACGACGTCGTCCGCCATCGGGAACCGGGCCCGTGTGGCGAAGACCGCTCGGGCGTCGCACACCGTGACCCGGTACCCGAGCAGCTTCGCGACTCTGGCCAGGGCGGCGGTGAAGTCGACGGCGCCGAAGATGACCATGGTCGGCGGGGGCGCGAACGCCTCCACGAAGACGGCGACCTCGCGCTGCCGGGCTTCGCCGTGCCGGCCGTAATGGCGGGTGGACGTGGTCGCCGCCGTGAGCGCACCGAGGGCGTCCCGAGCGACGACCCTGTCGAGACCGTCTTCTCCGAGCGACCCCAGAGGCGGCCGGTCCGGGCGCACGAGCAGCTTGGCCCCGACCGCCAGGTCCGGCCCCTCACCCCCGTCGGTGCCCTCGGCCGCCACCTCCACGATCGTCGCCAGCGCCACCGGCTCCTCGGCCCGCAGCGCGTCGCGAAGCGTCTCGTACAGGCTCACCAGTCGAGCGGCTCCACCAGCACGTGGATCGTCCCCCCGCACGTGAGCCCCACGGCGAAGGCTTCGTCGTCTGAGTAGCCGAACGTGCACAGCCGGGCTCTGCGATCACCGGCGAGGACGTCCAGCGCCTCCGTCACCACGGCACCCTCGACACACCCGCCCGACACCGAGCCGGCGACCTCGCCGTCCTCGCTCACGGCCATGGTCGCGCCGGGACCACGGGGTCCCGAACCCTCCACGCCGACGACACGGGCCAGCGCGACGCGCCGCCCCGAGCTGCGCCACTGCTCGATGTCGTCGAGCACGTCTTTCATCGGGCCACCACCTCCACGAGGTTCTCCAGCGAAGCCACGGAATGCCCTTCGACGAAATCGTCGACGTACGGCAGCGCCGCCGCCATGCCCCTGGCCAGGGGGGCGTAGCCCGGCGAGGCCTTGAGCGGGTTGACCCAGACCACGCGGTGCGCCACCCGCCTCAGCCGGGCCATCTCGCCCGCCAGCACCTGCGGGTCTCCTCGGTCCCATCCGTCGGAGAGGATCACCACCACCGCGCCCCGGGCCAGGCCGCGGACGCCCCACCCGTCGTTGAAGGCGCGGAGCCCCTCGCCGAGCCGCGTGCCACCGGACCAGTCGACGACCGCGGTCGCCGCCTGGCGCAGGGCGGCGTCGGGATCGCGCGCCGACAGCTGGCGGGTCAGGCGCGTGAGCCGCGTCCCGAGGGCGAAGGCCTCGACCCGCGACCCGCTGGCCACCGCGGCATGGAGGAATCGCAACAGGGCCCGGGCGTAGGGCTCCATGGAGCCGCTCACGTCGCACAGGAGGACGACTCGTCTGGCCCGTCGACCGGACTCGAGGTGGGCCCGCCGCACCGGCTCGCCGCCGGCGCGCAGCGCGGTGCGCACCGTTCGCCGCAGATCGGGTCGCCCCCGGGCCCGGCGCGCCGGCTGCATGCGGCGGGAGCGGCGCAGGGCGGCGCGCAGCCGGAGGTCGCTCATCAGCCGGCGGGCCTCGGCCAGCTCGGACGGGGAACACTCGGCAAAGTCCTTGTGGCGCAGCACCTCGGTGGGGCTGTAGCGAACGGTCACGGTCGGCCCGGGCGGCTCGGCGGGCGCCGTCGGTGGCGCGGGCGCGTCGACGTCGCCGTCGTCGGTCAGGAGGGTCAGGGTCGCGACCTCGGACCGCTCGGCGGGCGGCGCACCCTCACCCAGCCAGAAAGCGGCGAAGGCGCGGTCGTACGTGGCGACGTCCTCGGGGCGGGGGACGAGCGTCGCCCGCCCTGCCCAGTAGACGGGACGCTGGTGCTGCACACCGAGGGCCCCCAGGGCCTGGGCGAACCCGACAACAGAGCCGACGGGCACGTCCAGGCCCGCGCCGCGCAGGACGTGAGCGAAGGCGACCGCCAGGCGGTCGCCTTCGCCGTGGATCGCCGCCGTCGCCACTCACGCCCCCCGGGTGCCAGCGGCGCGGACCAGGTCGGCGACACCGGCGGAGCCGACCCGCTCGGCGTCCTCGCGGTACTTGAGCACGCGTGCCGAGCGTGAGCGTCGACGGCGTCCTCGTCGAGCTCGGAGCGACCGAGGGCGGCGAGAGCCTGAGCCCAGTCGATGGTCTCGGCCACGCCCGGCGGCTTGTACAAGCCCAGTCTGGCGCAAGCTGCTCCACAGCCGCCGCGACCTGTCGGGCCAGGCTTCGGCCACACCTGGCGCCCGGAGCCTGACGATCGCCACCTCGCGCTCGAAGTCGGGGTGCTCGACCCAGTGGTACAGGCACCGGCGCTTGAGCGCGTCGTGGACGTCACGGGTCCGGTTGGACGTGATGACCACGACCGGCGGGGCCTCGGCCCGGAACGTGCCCAGCTCGGGAACCGTCACCGCGTAGTCGGACAGGATCTCGAGCAGGAAGGCCTCGAACTCGTCGTCGGCCCGGTCGACCTCGTCGATCAGCAGCACGGGCGGGGGTCGGTCGACCGACCCGCCCGGGGCCGAGACAGGAGCGATCGCCTGGAGCAGCGGCCGGCGCACGAGGAAGCGCTCCGAGTACAGCTCGTCCTCCAGGCCCGGTCCGGGCGGCTCGCCTGCGGCGGCCCCCCGCACCTCCGCCGCCCGGAGGTGCAGGAGCTGGCGGGAGTAGTCCCACTCGTAGACCGCCTGGGCCACGTCGATGCCCTCGTAGCACTGGAGCCGGAGCAGCTCGCCGCCGGTCCAGCGGGACAGGACCTTGGCCACCTCGGTCTTGCCCACCCCCGCCTCGCCCTCGAGCAGCAGGGGCCGGCGCAGGGCGACGGCCAGGAACACCGCCGTGGCCAGCCCCTCGTCGGCCAGGTAGTCGTGGGCGGCCAGGGCCGTCCGAACGCCGTCAGGATCCATACCTACGCGATTCTCCCACCGGCCGCCGTGCTACCCCTCGCCTTCGACCAACTGGGGAACGGCGCCCGTCAGCCGGCCGCTTCCTCCAGGGCCCGGCGGACGAGCACGGTCGCCAGGTGGCGGCGGAACTCGGGGCTGGCGTTGCGGTCGCCGGGCGGGTCGGTCCCCTCGGCGGCAACGGCGGCGGCGTCGGCGGCGGACGCACCCGACGCCAGCGCCGCCTCCGCGGCCGACGCCCGCAGGGGCGTCGAGCCCATGTTGACCAGGGCCACGCCGGTGGTCGAGTTGCGCACCACGGCGGCACCCGACGATGGCCCAGTCCTGGGCCCGGCGGTTGAACTTCTGGTACGACCAGCCGCCGGTCGCCTTGGGCACCCGGATCTCGGTGAGCAGCTCGTCGGGGCCGAGCGCCGTCTCGAGGAAGCCGCTCGAAGAACGACCGGGCCGGGATCGTCCGCTCGCCCGCCGGCCCCCGGTGACCACGAGCGTGCCACCGAGGGCGAGGACCGCCGCCGGCAGGTCCGAGGCCGGGTCGCCGTGGGCGAGCGAGCCGCCGATGGTGCCGCGGTGGCGCACCTGGGGATCGCCGACCTGGCCGGCCACGTGGGCGAGGAGCGGCACCTGCGCCGGCCAGCAGCTCGGACGTCTCGAGGTCGCGGTGGCGGGTGAGGGCGCCGATGGCGACGTGGTCGCCGGCGTCGCGGACGTACGAGAGGTCGCGCAGACGCCCGATGTCGACGAGCACGGACGGCGCGGCCAGGCGCAGCTTCATGAGCGGCAGCAGCGAGTGACCGCCGGCGAGCAGCTTGGCCTCGTCGCCGTGCTCGGCGAGCAGGCCGAGGGCCTCGTCGACCGACGTCGACCCGCTGCGTAGTCGAACGCGGCCGGGATCATGCCAGCGCCTCCCGAGCGTTCGCTGCCGCCAGCACCGCCTTGACGATGTTGTGGTAGCCGGTGCAGCGGCAGAGGTTGCCTTCGAGGCCCTCCCGCACCTCCGCCTCGGTGAGATCGGCGTGCTCCTCCAGCAGCGAGACCGCGGCCATGACCATCCCGGGGGTGCAGTAGCCGCACTGGAGGCCGTGGTGCTCGCGGAACGCCTCCTGGATCGGGTGCATCGCGCCGTCGCCGGCCAGGCCCTCGATGGTCGTGATCTCCGCCCCGTCGGCCTGGACGGCCAGCACGGTGCACGACTTGACCGACTCGCCGTCCAACAGCACGGTGCAGGCCCCGCAGGAGGTCGTGTCGCACCCGATGTTGGTGCCGGTCAGGCCGAGGACCTCCCGGATGTAGTGCACCAGCAGCAGCCGGGGCTCGACCTCGTGCTCCTCGGCTCGTCCGTTGACGCTGAGATCGGACTTCTCACGACGTCCCCCTCTCGTTGATCGCCTCCCACACCCGCTGGGGGGTGGCCGGCATGTCGACGTGGCGGACGCCGAGGTGGGAGAGGGCGTCGACCACCGCGTTCTGGACGGCCGGGGTCGAGCCGATGGTGCCCGACTCGCCGATGCCCTTGGCGCCCAGCTCGTTGATGGGCGTCGGCGTCTCCATCGACACCGTCTCGAAGCTGGGGAGCTCGGCGGCCGAGACGAAGGCGTAGTCGGCCAGGTTGGCGGTGACCGGGTTGCCGTCCTCGTCGTAGCGGACCTCCTCCAGCAGCGCCTGGGCGACGCCCTGGGCCAGCCCGCCGTGGACCTGGCCCTCGGCCAGGAGCGGGTTGAGGATGCGGCCGGCGTCGTCGACCGCGACCAGCCGCTCGAGGGTCGCCTTGCCGGTCTCGGTGTCGACCTCCACCACGGCGACGTGGGCGCCGAAGGGAAACGTCGGCCCCGACGGCGTGAAGTCGGCCTCGGCCGAGAGCCCGCCGGGCTCGGCACCGGCTTCGCGCGCCAGCTCCGCCCACGATCTTGGACGACGGCCGGCGTCCCGGCCACGTGGAAGCGGCCGCCGACCTTGTCGAGGACGACGTCGGCAGGATCGGCCTCGAGCAGCTCGGCCGCCAGCTGGCGCGCCTTGTCGACCACCTGCCCCGCCGCCTGACGGGCCGACACCCCGCCGACCTGCAGCGAGCGCGAGCCCAACGTGCCCTGTCCGCGGGGGACGACGTCGGTGTCACCGTGCACGACCTCGACGGCGTCGATCGGGATGCCCCAGCTGCTCGCCGACCAGCATGGCCCAGGCCGTCACGTGGCCCTGCCCGTGCGGGGAGGTGCCCGTGCGCACCAGGGCCGTGCCGTCCGGGCCGCACCTCGACCGCGGCGAACTCCCCACCCGGTACGCCGTTGGTGATCTCCACGTAGATCGACAGGCCGATGCCCAGCTGCCGCACCTCGCCCGCTTCCCGCCGCCGGGCCTGCTCCTTGCGCAGCTCGGTGTACCCGGAGGCCTCGAGCGCCAGGTCGAGGGCGCGGGTGTAGTCGCCGATGTCGTAGTGGGCGCCCGTTGGCGTGGTGAACGGGAACGCGCTCTCTGGCACCAGGTTCCGCCGGCGCACCTCGGCGGGGTCCATGCCGATCTCGGCGGCGAACAGGTCGATAGCCCGCTCGATGGCGGCGGTCGCCTCGGGCCGGCCCGCGCCCCGGTAGGCGACGACGGGCGTGGTGTTGGTGACGACCGAGCGGCTGTTGAACTCGACCTTGGGGATGTCGTAGGTACCCGAGGCCATCGTCCTGGTCATGAAGGGCAGGAGGGCCCCGACGCGCGGGGTAGGCCCCGGAGTCCTGCAGCACGTCAGCCGGTAGGCGGTGATGGTCCCGTCCCGCGAGCCGCCGATCTCGACGTCCTGGAGCTGGGCCCGCCCGTGGCCCAGGGCGACCATGCTCTCGGAGCGGGTCTCGGTCCACCTCAGCGGGCGGCCCACCCGGCGGGCCAGCCAGGCGATCAACAGCTCCTCGGGGTAGCCCCCGATCTTGGCTCCGAAGCCGCCCCCGACGTCGGGAGCGATGACATGGACCTCGTCTTCGAAGAGGCCGTACGTCTGGGCCAGCGCGTCACGTACCGAGTGCGGCGCCTGGGTCGACGACCACTGCGTGAGGCGCCCGTCGTCCTCCCAGCGGGCAGCCACCGCCCGCACCTCGAGCGGGCAGGGCGCGACCCGCTGGTTGACGCATGCGCTGGCGACCACCACCTCGCAGCCGTCGAAGAGCGACTCGTCCCGGCCGAACTGGAGGTCGACGGCAACGTTGGTGCCCGCCTCGGGATGAAGGATCGTCGAGCTCTCGAGCGCCTCCTCGGGATCCACCAACGCCGGAAGGGGCTCGTAGTCGACGAGGACCAGCTCCGCTGCGTCCTCTCCCTGGGCCTGGGTCTCGGAGACGATGGCGACGACCGGATCGCCCACGAAGCGGACGACGTCGCCGGCCAACCACGGCTGGGACATCTGCTGGTTGAGGATCGGCATCTCGGGTGGGAGCGGGTCGAGCTCGACGTCGGCCGCGGTGAACACGGCGAGGACGCCCGGCGCCTCCCGGGCCTCGTCGACGTCGATGGAACGAATGCGGGCGTGGGCGAACGTGGAGCGCACGTAGGTCACCCGGGCCGCGCCTTCGAGCTTCACGTCGTCGACGTAGGTGCCCCCGCTGGTGAGGAACTTGGGGTCCTCCTTGCGGACGACCCGGTTGCCGAGAATGCTCACGCCTTGCCTCCTGACCCAGACCCAGCGACGAGGGTGCGACTCAGGCTAGCGCCGCGGCCGTCAGCGCCAGAACGCCAGCTGGTCCAGGAAGCGGCCCCAAAGGCTCTGGTGAGCGGCCCCAGCCTGGCCCCGCTGGCTCGCCGACGGGTTACCCGCGGCCGGCTTGGCTGCGGGGGCCTTGGACGCCGGCGCCTTGGCTGCGGGGGGCTTGTTGGCGGCCGCGTTCCTGGCCAGGTCCCCGGGCAGGATGGCGTAGGCCTGCTCGCCCGGCTTCACCAGCCCGTAGTCCTTGCGTGCCAGACGCTCGATCTCGGCGTCGCTGTTGAGCCTGCCGATCTGGTCGGTCAGCTGCCGGTTCTGGGTGTTGAGGGCCTGGAGCTGGTGGGCGGCGCTGTTCATGTTGGTGCGCTCCCGAAGGTAGGAACGGGTCGGGAACACGACGAGCACCAGCAGGGCCAGCGTGGCGCCGGCGGCGACGAGCAGCACGACCGTGCGGCGCGTCACCCGTCCCCCGGTGCGCCGGACAAGGCCGAGCGGCCCCGGTACTCGGCCGTCTCGCCCAGCTGGTCCTCGATCCGTAGCAGCTGGTTGTACTTCGCCACCCGGTCCGAGCGGGCGGGCGCCCCCGCCTTGATCAGCCCACAGTTGGTGGCCACCGCCAGGTCGGCGATGATGGAGTCCTCGGTCTCACCCGAGCGGTGCGACATCACCATCGAGTAGCCGTTCATGGCGGCCAGCTCCATCGTCTCGAGCATCTCGGTGAGCGTGCCGATCTGGTTGGGCTTGATGAGGATGGAGTTTGCGACGCCCAAGGCCACGCCGCGCCGCAGGCGCTCGATGTTGGTGACGAAGACGTCGTCGCCGACAAGCTGGACGCGTCGGCCGAGCGCAGCGGTGAGCGCGGCCCAGCCGTCCCAGTCCTCCTCGGCCAGGCCGTCCTCGATCGACACGATCGGGTATCGGTCGCACAGCTCCTGCCAGTAGGCCACGAGCTCGTCTGCCGACAGCTTGCGGCCCTCGCCGGCCAGGTGGTACTGGCCGTCGCGGTAGAACTCGGTGGCGGCAGGGTCGATGGCGATCGCCACGTCGTCACCGGGGACGAGCCCGGCATCCTCGATCGCACGAACGAGGTCCCTGACGGCGTCCTCGTTGGATGACAGGTTCGGCGCGAAGCCACCTTCGTCACCCACCGTCGTCGACTCGCCCTCGGACCGCAGGTAGCGGCCGAGGGCGTGGTACGTCTCGGCACCCCAGCGCAGCGCCTCGGAGAACGACACTGCGCCGACGGGCACGATCATGAACTCCTGCAGGTCGACGTTGTTGTCCGCGTGGGCGCCGCCGTTGAGCACGTTCAGCATCGGCACCGGCAGCACGTGCGCGTTGGCCCCGCCCAGGTAGCGGTAGAGAGGGAGGCCGACCTCGGCAGCGGCCGCTCGGGCGACGGCCATGGAGACACCGAGCAGGGCGTTGGCCCCGAGCCGGGCCTTGGAGTCGGTGGCGTCGAGGTCGACCAGGGTGGTGTCGACGGCCCGCTGGTCGGTGCCGTCGAGGCCGGTGACGGCGTCCGCGATCTCGCCTCCGACGCTGCCCACCGCCCCGAGGACGCCCTTGCCGCCGTAGCGGCTGCCGCCGTCCCGCCTCTCGGTCGCCTCGAACGTCCCCGTCGATGCGCCCGACGGGACGATCGCCCGCCCCGCCGCTCCCGAGGCGAGCTGGACCTCGACCTCGACCGTCGGATTGCCGCGGGAGTCGAGGACCTCTCGCCCCGCCAGGTGCTGGATGCGGCTCACGCCAGTGTGGCTCCTGTGGTTGTTGTTGAAGAAGTTACCTCGTGTGGAGGGCAGATCGGGGGCGATTCGGGGTCATTCGGGCGGCTCGACCTCGCCGAACACGTCGCGGAACCGGACCGTGGCCCGCCGCAGGTCCGCCTCCGGGTCGAGCCCGAGGTGGCGGGCGAGGCCGACCACGGCGAAGAGGAGGTCGCCCAGGTGCTCGGCCTCGTCGGAGCCGGTCTCGTCGCCCAGGGCGCCGAGCTGCTCCTGGGCAGCGAGGCGGGCGGCGTCACCCGACGGCCAGTCGACGCCGAGCGTCGCCGCCTTGCGCTGGACTTTGTGGGCGTGGAGCAGGGACGGCAGGGCTCCCGGGATCCCGTCCATCACGCTCTGGCGACCTTTCTCGCGCTTCTTGATCTGCTCCCAGTTCGCCATCACCGCGTCCGGCGTCTCCGCCTCCACCGTCCCGAAGACGTGGGGGTGACGGTGCACGAGCTTGTCGTGCACCCCCCGGGCCACATCGGCCAGGCCGAACTGGCCCGCCTCGGCAGCCAGGACGCTGTGGAAGTAGACCTGGAACAACAGGTCGCCGAGCTCCTCCTCGAGGTGGTGGTACGCCGCCCCCCGGCCCGGTCCGAGCGCCTCGATCGCCTCCAGCACCTCGTAGGTCTCCTCCAGCAGGTGGCGGGTGAGTGACGCGTGCGTCTGCTGGCGGTCCCAGGGGCAGCGCTGCCGCAGCGTCCGCACCAGCTCCTCGAGGCGAACCAGGTCGGCGGCCACGGGCTCGGCCAGCGCGGGTACGAAGAGCGTCGTGAGGTGGTCGACCTCGACCGAGCGGTCGAGGTCGACCCAGTCGACCTCGAAGACTGCCTCGTTCGGCAGCCCCAGCCGTTGCAGCACGGTGACGGGCGCATCGGGAGGATGCTCGACGGCGAGCTTGATGTCGGACACGATCTGACGGCTCCAGCACTGGCCCACCAGCAACGGTCCCCGTTCCCCCGCGGCCTGGACCGCGAACGACGGTCCGTCGACGAGGCGCACGCTCGAGTCGAGCGGATCGATCCCCAGACGGTCCCACGCCAGGTCGAGGAAGGAGAGGCTCGGCACGACCTCGACCTCGACCCGATCGTCGGCCCGCAACAGCTCGACCGTGCGCTCGGACACCAGCGGCGAGCCCGGCACGGCGTAGAGCACCTCCCCGTTGGTCGCCGCCGCCTCGACGAGCGCGTCCACGATCGCGGCGTACACCTCGTCGAACGACGGCGTCGAGTCGTACAGCTCGTCGAACGACTGAAGGTTGCCCACGGCGACCGCCGCCGGGTGGCGGGCCGTCCGCAGGTAGCGGTGGCTGGCGCGATCGATGGTCGAGCGCGTCGCCGCGGTCATGAGCTCGGGCCCGGCCGGGCCCAACCCGACCACGACCACCCGCGGCGTCACGGGGTCGAGCCGACGCCCGAGGACACGCTCCCGCTGGCGGGGACGAAGTTGAGCGTGGACGACGGTGGTGCCGTCGGCGGCGCGATGCCGGCCTGGCCCCCGCGGATCTGGAAGGTGCCGTAGCGGGGATTGACGGTCACGCTGGCGCGGGACTCGGCCCGCTGGAGCGTGCTGGTCAGCGCGGTCTGGGCGTTGGCGAGGAGGGCGGCGCGGATCTGCGGCTGGGCCTGGGCCAGCGAGAGAGGCTGACGGCTCGTCACCACGATGAGGTGCCAGCCGAACTGGGTCTGGACGGGCTGGCTCAGCTGCCCGGTGGGCAGCCCGTCGACCGCCTGCTCGAACCCGGTCACGAACCGTCCCGTGGGTCCGCACCCGAGGTTGCCGCCGTTCGCCGCGCTGGCCTGATCCTGGGACTGGGAGCGGGCGGCGTCGGCGAAGCTCGCTCCCGCCACGATCTGGGCGCGCAGGGCGGCGGCGTCGGCCTGGCTCGAGAGCAGGATGTGGCTCACGCACTGCTGGACGAACGCCTGCTGGTGCGTGGCGTAGTACTGGGCCATGGCCGCCGGGCTGACGTCGACACCCGCCAGCCTGGCCTCCAGCGCCGTCACCTCGGCCGAGTGACGGATGAGGGTCGCCTGGTAGGACGCTGGTAGAGCGTTGAGGACGTTCGCCCCGCCGAGGGCGCTGGCGACGTCGGCCCGGGCCAGACGGATGTCCTGGCTGCTGACGCTGATCCCCCGCCGGACCGCTTCCTGGTGGACCAGCTCGAACACGATCTGCCGGTTGAGGACCTGGGCCACGAAGGAGCTGTCGAAGCTGTCCTGGCCGGCGCCGGTGACCTGGCTCTGGGTCTGGATCTGGTTGAGGTAGGCGGGATCGCTCCGTATGGCGGTCAGCTCGTTGTTGAGGTCTCCCTGGCTGATCGTGCCGCCGTTCACCCTGGCTGCGTATGGGGAGGTGGGGTTGCACCCGGCGCCGGCGAGCGCCAGCACGCCGACCGCGAGGACGAGGACCTTTCGCACGGTGTCGGGATGCTACCGGCTGCCTACCGCCTCCTGGCCAGCGGGGCGGCTCCCGTCGCCGTCGGCGCCGTCGGGAACGAGCTCACCGAGCAGCGTGACGAGTGCGTCCGGCACATCCACCCCGCGCTGCAGGGGAACGACCACCTGGGACAGGTCCTCCTTGTAGACCGCCCCCGGGTGGCGGCGCCTGAGACCGACCTGGGTGCTGGCCTTGAGCGACAGCGGCGCCAGACGGGCGACGGGCTGTCCTGCACTGATGCCGCCCGGGCGCGCCGGTGTCACCGTGATCTCGCGGACGCCCGACCGCACGCACTCGGCCCGCAGCCTTCCGACCGCGAGCAGGGCCTCGGCCGGGCGGGGAAGCGGACCGTAGCGATCGAGCCACTCGGTGCGGATGTCGTCCACCTCGCCTGGCGTCGTGACCGACGCCAGGCGACGGTACGCCTCGAGACGGAGATCCTCACGAGCGACGTAGTCGCTCGTGAGGTGGGCGTCGACGGCGAGGTCCAGCTTGATCTCCGCAGGCGGGCGGCGGACCTCGCCCTTGAGGTCGGACACGGCCTCGCTGACCATCTGCACGTACAGGTCGTAGCCGACCGCCGCGATGTGGCCCGACTGGTCCGATCCGAGGAGGTTGCCGGCGCCCCGGATCTCGAGGTCGCGCATGGCGATCTTGAAGCCCGACCCCAGCTCGGTGTGCTCGCCGATGGTGCGCAGGCGCTCGTAGGCCTCCTCGGTGAGGGACCGGTCCGGAGGGAAGAAGAGGTAGGCGTAGGCCCGCTGGCCGGCCCGGCCGACGCGGCCGCGCAGCTGGTGGAGCTGACCGAGCCCCAGTCGGTCGGCGCGGTCGACGACGAGCGTGTTGACGGTGGGCATGTCGATGCCGGACTCGATGATCGTCGTGCACACCAGCACGTCGTAGTGGCCCTCCCAGAAGTCGAGCACCACCTTCTCGAGGCTGCCTTCGTCCATCTGGCCGTGGGCGACGGCGATCCGCGCCTCGGGTACCAGGTTCCGCAGCCGGGTGGCGGTCGCCTCGATGTCGTAGACCAGGTTGTGCACGAAGAACACCTGGCCCTCTCGCAGCAGCTCGCGACGCACGGCCTCGCTCACAGCCCGCTCGTCGAGCTCACCCACGTAGGTCAGGATCGGCTGCCGCTCGGCCGGGGGCGTGTTGATGAGGCTGAGGTCGCGAATGCCGGTGAGGCTCATCTCCAGGGTGCGGGGGATGGGCGTGGCGGTCAGGGTCAGCACGTCGATGCCCGTGCTGAGAGCCTTGATCGCCTCCTTGTGCGTGACGCCGAAGCGCTGCTCCTCGTCCACGACGAGCAGGCCCAGGTCCTTGAACTTGACATCGGAGCTCAACAGGCGGTGGGTGCCGATGACGAGGTCGACCGATCCGTCGGCCAGCCCGTCGACGACGCGCCGGGCCTGGGCCGTGGTGAGGAAACGGGAGAGCACCTCGACCCGCACCGGGTAGGGGGCCAGGCGGTCGGAGAAGGTCTGGAAGTGCTGCTGGGCCAGCAACGTCGTCGGCACCAGGACCGCAGCCTGCCTGCCCTCCTGGACGGCCTTGAACACGGCCCGGATGGCGACCTCGGTCTTGCCGAAGCCCACGTCGCCGCACACCAGCCGGTCCATCGGGACCGGCTGCTCCATGTCCGCCTTGACGTCGACGATGGCTCGGGCCTGGTCAGGAGTCTCGGCGTAGGGAAACGCCTCCTCCAGCTCGCGCTGCCACGGCGAGTCGACCCCGAACTCGTGACCGGGCGACGTGGTCCTCGCCCGGTACAGGGCGACCAGCTCCTCGGCGATCTCGCGCACCGAGGCCCGGACACGGGCCTTGGTGCGCTGCCACTCGGAGCCGCCGAGGCGGTGCAGCGTCGGCGTCTCTCCGCCCGTGTAGGGGGTGATGGCGTCGATCTGGTCGGACGGGACGTAGAGCTTGTCGCCGCCGCGGTACTCGAGCAGGAGGTAGTCGCGCTCACCACCGCCGATGGCGCGAGCGGACCATCCCCGCGTAGCGCGCCACGCCGTGCTGGTGGTGAACGACGTAGGCGCCCGGCGCCAGGTCGTCGAAGAAGCCGTCCTGGGGGCGCGGCCCGCGGTCGGGCCTGCCGATGGGCGCGACGCCTCCCCGTGACATCGGTCTCCGCCAGCACGGCGAGCTTCGCCGTCGGGAGGACGAACCCGCCTTCCAGAGGCTGGACGACGATCCGCACCCCGGCCGCGGTGAGGTCGGCCGATCCGTCGTCCATGACCGGCGCGGCCAGGCCCTCCTCGCCCAGGATCGAGGCGACGCGCCGGGCGCTCCCCTCGCCTTCGGCGCAGACGGTGACCGAGTACCCCTCACGGACCAGGCCACCGAGCTGCTTGGCCAGCCGCGCCGCGTCGGCCACCACCGGGTCCCACCCGGTGGCCGAGATCCTCGGCGTGCCCGGTGCCTCGGGCGCCGAGGTGACCGACAGCACCGGCGCCTTGGTGTGTGCGAGCAGCCGCTCGAACGGCAGGTGCAGCCGGGGGAAGGCGGCGGTCTCCTCCGACCGGCCCTCCGTCGCGCCCCAGGTCTGGGCCAGCGTGGCGGCCAGGGCGACCTCCTCGTCGATCAGCTCGCCAGCCCGGTCGCGCATCCGGCGGGGGTCGACGAGCACGACCTGTCCCGACGGTCCGATCAGGTCGCCCAGGAGGTGCTCCTCGCCCGCCAGCCAAGGAAGCCACGACTCCATGCCGTCGAACATGAGGCCCTCGGCGAGCCGCTCCCACTGGGCCCGGCCCCAGGGCTGCTGGCCCACGAGGAGGCTGGCCCGCTCCTGGACGGCGGGAGTGGGGAGAAGCTCACGGCAGGCGAAGATCTCGACCCGCTCGAGGTCCTCGGTCGACCGCTGGTCGTTCACGTCGAAGGCGGTGAGGCGGTCGACCTCGTCACCCCACAGGTCGATGCGGACGGGGCCGTCGGCCGTCGAGGGGAACACGTCCACGATGCCGCCGCGGACCGCCACCTCGCCCCGGTGCTCGACCTGGTATTCACGCCGGTACCCGGCGAGGGACAGCCGCTCGACCAGCTCGTCGGCGTCGACGACGTCGCCGGCCGCGACCACGACGGGCTCGGCGTCCTCGACCCGAGGTCCCAGTCGCTGGATGAGGGCCCGCACGGGTGCCACGATCAGTCGCGGCCCCCCTTCTGCCCCGTGGCGCAGCCGCCACATGGCCCGCAGCCGCCGGCCCATGGTCTCGACGCTGGGGCTGACCCGTTCGAACGGAAGCGTCTCCCATGCCGGAAAGATCTCGACCGCGTCCGGTCCCGCGTAGGCCCGGAGGTCGAAGGCGAGCCGCTCGGCGTCGGTGCCGGTGGGCACCGCAACCAGCAGCGGTTGGCGCTCGCTCAGCTGCGCCAGTCCCGCCAGCGTGAAGGCCCGGGCGGGCTCCGGCACGGCAACCACGGCACCCGCCGCACCCAGCACGTCGACGACGGCGTCGTCGTGGCGCAGCAGGCCAGGAAGGGAGCGGAGCCTCACCGGTTCAGGCTACCGGCGACGTGCGCGACGGCCGGCGGCGGCGAGGTGTCCGCCCGGGGACGACCCCACCGGCTGAGGCCGCATGGCCTGATCGCGACAAGTTCGTGCCCGGCGAGCCGCCACGACCGTTCTGGTCGCGTCGGGACTGCGTTTCCGGGGCATGAACGCGACCAGAAAGCTCGCGCCGGGTGCGAACTGGTGAACTTGTCGCGCCGACGTGCGCCGCGGCCTGCACGGCCGGGGCGAGCGGCACCCACGCCCGTCACGCGTCCTCGCGGGGGCTGTTGAAGCGGCGCATGGCCGCGTCGATGCCGTCGACCAGGACCACCTCGACGGCGTCGGCGGCCTCCTCGACGGCGACGTCGAGCTCGGTCCGCTCGGCCCGACGGGGAGGGCCGAGGACGTGGTCGGCCCCCTCGCGACGGCCGGGAGGCTTCCCGATCCCGATGCGGATCCTGGCGAAGCCGCGCGTCGTGGAGGTGGGACTGGATCGACTTGAGACCGTTGTGCCCGGCCGTGCCCCCGCCGAGCTTGACCCTGATGCGGCCCGACCGGCAGGTCCAGCTCGTCGTGGACGACGAGCAGACGGCTCAGGTCCGTCACGCCGTAGCGACGGACGAGAGCGGCCACGGCCACGCCCGACTCGTTCACGTAGGTCTGGGGGAAGGCGAGCGCCAGCCGCCGGCCGTCGACGCGCACCTCTGCGCTGAGCGCTCGCGAGCCGCGCGCCAGCCGCAAGCGGCCGCCGTGGCGGTCGGCCAGGCGGGACACGACGTCGGCGCCGAGGTTGTGCCGGGTGTCGCCGAACTCGCGGCCGGGGTTGCCGAGACCCACCGCCACCAGGTCGGCGGGGGTGCCGGTCCGGGGGCGGAGCAGGGCCTAGCCCTCGGGCCGGCCTCCCGGGCCGGCTTCGCCCTCGCCGCCCTGCTCGCCCTTGCCGCCCTCGCCGGACGCGCTCTCCTGGGCGGCCGCGCCCTCGCCGGCGGTGGCCTCGGCTCCGGACGCCGCTGCGCCCTCGCCCTCGGCGGCGATCTCGGCGCCCTCCTCGGCGGCGGCCTCCTCCTCGGCGCCCTCGGGCACGAGGTCGGCCTCGCTCACCTGCGGGGCCTGGCCGACGACCACGGGGGCCTCGGGGTCGACGTCGCTCGTGACCCCGCTGGGCAGCGAGAGCTCCGCCACCCGGATGGTCTGGCCGATGGTCAGCTCGCTCACGTCGACCTCGACGGCATTGGGGATGCGCCCGGGAACTGCGTGGACGGCGATGGTGAACAGCTGGTGGTCCACGTGGCCGTCGTCACGGTGGACCTGGACGGCCTCGCCGACCAGGACGATGGGCACCTCGGCCGTCACGACCTCGTCCCGGCGCACGATCTGGAAGTCGACGTGCGCGACCGTGCCCCGCACGGGGTGTCGCTGGACGATCTTGGCCATGGTGAGGTGGGTCGCACCGTCCACCTGGAGGGCCAGCAGGGCGTTGAGCCCGGCGTCGGTGGTCAACGCCGCCCGCAGGTCCTTGGCGTCGACCGCCACCGGCAACGGGTCGACGCCGTGTCCGTACACGACGGCGGGCACCTTCCCGGCCGACCGGAGGCGGCGGGACTGGGCCGAGCCGACGAGTCGGCCGGCTTCGGCGGCAATGGGGATCTCGGCCATGCGAACGCGCTCCTACCCGAGAAAGGTGCACCGGGCGGCCCCGAGTCTAGGGCATGGCGGGTGGGCCGACGCCCTAGGTCTGGTTCTCTCCGCCGAAGATCTCCGAGACCGAGGTGTCCTCGAAGACGGCGTCGATGGCATCGGCGATGATCTTGGCCACCGAGAGGACCTCGAGCTTGTCGATCCGGCGGTCGTCGGCCAACGGCAGGGTGTTGGTCACGATGACCCGGGCGAGGGGCGAGCTCTTGAGACGATCGAGGGCGGGGTCCGACAGGAGACCGTGGGTCGCCATGGCCCAGACCTCGGCGGCTCCGCGGTCGACGAGCAGCTCGGCCGCGGCGCACACCGTCCCCGCCGTGTCGATCATGTCGTCGACCAGCACACAGCAGCGGCCGCTGACCGGGCCGACGACGTCCATGGCCTCGACCTGGTTGGCCGCCTCCTTGGCCCGGCGCTTGCGCACCATGGCGAGGTCGGCGTCGAGGTGCTGGGCGAAGCGCTCCGCACCTTTGACCCGTCCGGCGTCGGGGGCGACGATCACCATCCCGCTCGCGCCCTCACGCCGGAGGTAGTCGGCCAGCACCGGCAGCGCCGTCAGGTGGTCGACCGGCCCATCGAAGAAGCCCTGGATCTGGCCCGAGTGCAGGTCGACGCTCACCACCCGGTCGACCCCGGCCACCCGCAGCATGTCGGCGATCAGCTTGGCCGTGATCGGCTCGCGTCCGGAGGCCTTGCGATCCTGGCGGGAGTACCCGTAGTAGGGGCACACGGCGGTGATGCGCTTGGCCGAGGCCCGCTTGGCGGCGTCGATCATGATGAGCTGCTCGATGATCGAGTCGTTGACGGGGCCGCAGTGGGTCTGGATGACGAAGACGTCGGTGCCGCGGACGGACTCCCCGAAGCGACAGTGGATCTCGCCGTCGGCGAACTCCCGCAGGTTCGCTTCGCCGAGGTCCACCCCGAGATGCCCGGCGATCTCCTCGGCCAGGTCCATGTGGGACCGGCCGGCGTAGAGCTGCAGGCGCTTCTTGGGTACGAGCTCCATACGATCAGCCCCCGTGTTCGTCTCCCCCACCCCGGAAGAATGGCCCGGTGAGCGTCCCCGGCGCCACCCGGCAGCCCGGCTCGAGCACCGCGTAGGGCCCGACGCGGGCGTCGGCGCCGATGTCGGCCTGGCGGCCGACGCAGTGCTCCACGATGGCGCCCTCGCCGACCCGGCAGTCCACCAGGCGGGTGTCGGGCCCGATGGACGCGCCCGTCGCCACGGCGGTGGTCCCCTCGAGGACGGTGCCCGGTAGCAGGGTCACGTCCGGGGCCAGCTGGGCCGAGGCGTCGACGTAGGTTCGCTCGGGATCGTGCATCGTGACGCCCCGGCGCATCCAGCGCTCGTTGGTACGGTCGCGCAGCTCGGCCTCGGCCACGGCCAGCTGCGCCCGGTCGTTCACGCCGGCCGCCTCCATGGGATCGGCGACCACCAGCGACGAGATCTGGTAGCCGGCGTCGTGGAGCACGGCGACCGTGTCGGTCAGGTAGTACTCGCCGTTGGCGTTCTCGGGGCTGAGCCGCCGCAGGGCGGGCGCCAGCACGCTGCGCCGGAAGCAGTAGACCGAGGTGTTGACCTCGTCGACCGCCCGCTCCTCCTCGGTGGCGTCAGCCTCCTCGACGACGCGCGCGATCCGGCCGTCCTTGTCCTTGACCAGCCGTCCGTAGCCGGTGGGATCTTCCAGGCGGGCGACGAGCAGGCTGGCCGCGGCGTCGCTGGCCCGATGCGTCCGCACGAGGGCGGCCAGAGTCGGTGGCCGGAGCAGCGGCGCGTCACCAGGGAGGACGACCACGTCTCCGTCCTCCTGCTCGTCGTCGGGGAAGTCCGGAAAGCCCGTCAAGCCCACGGCGGCGGCGTCGCCCGTGCCGCGCTGCACGTGCTGCTCGACGAACTCGAGCGCGAACGTGCTCGGGGCACCCTCCTGGACGGCCTTGGTGACGCCCTCGGCGCCGTGGCCGACGACCACGACCACCCGCTTGACGGGAAGCTCGGCGAGCGCGTCGAGAACGTGGAGCACCATGGGACGTCCGCACAGCAGGTGCAGCGGCTTGGGCTGGGTCGAACGCATCCGGGTCCCCTCGCCGGCGGCCAGAACCAGGGCCGACAGGGGACGCACTCCCTTCGACGATCTCATCGGCTCACCTCCCTCGCCCACGCCCGAGACCGTAACCGGCACGTGCGCCTCCTCCTGCAGGCTACGCCCGCCGTCTCCGAAGGAGGGGGACGTGAGGTCACGGGGACTGTCAGCCCTCCTGCGTAGCCTGGACCAGGTGACCCTCGGCGCCTATCCGGGCTCGTTCAATCCTGCGACCGTCGCCCACCTGGCCATCGCCGAGGCGGCGTGGCGGCAGTGCGAGCTCGAGCGGCTCGACCTCGTCGTGTCCCGCTCGCCACTGGGAAAGGAACCCGTCGACCTGGCCCGTCTGGAGGACCGGCTGGAGGTCCTGGAGCGGATCGCCGCCAGCCGGCCGTGGCTCGGAGTCCGGACGACAGACGCCCGCCTGCTGGCCGACGTGGCTGACGGCTACGACGTGCTGATCGTCGGCGGTGACAAGTGGGCCCAGCTCGTCGACCCCGTCTGGTACGGCGGGTCGGAGCTCGCGCGCGACGAGGCGCTGCGCCGCATCCGTCGGGTCGTGGTCGCCCCGCGCGTCGCACCAGGCCTCGGGATGCGAGACGCTGGAGCTGGCCGACATGCATCTCGACGTCTCGGCGACAGAGGCGAGGAGCGGGCGCACCGACTGGATGGCGCCGGAGGCGGCGGAGTTCGACGCCCGCACCGGAGCCTGGACCGACTCGGAGCGCTACCGCCGCTGGCTGCGCGCCGGCGCGGCAGGAGGGAGGATGACTGCGTCGGCCGAGCGCGCGCAGCTGCTCGAGGAGCGCATCGGCGACCATTTCGCGGCCCATGGCTACGTCGTGCGCCGCAACGCCTACCTGGACGGGCGATCGGGGGGCACACACGAGATAGACGTGCTGGCCGAGAAGTCGGACCCGCTGACGACGTTTCGGCTCGCCGTCGAGTGCAAGGCGTGGGAGTCGCCCATCGAGAAGGACGCCGTGTCCAAGCTCAGCTACGTGCTTGCCGACCTCGGTCTCAACAAGGGCATCATCGTGGCCCTCCACGGATGGCGGGCCGGCGCCGAGCAGGCCGCGGTCGAGCTCGGGATCGACTTGTGGGGACCGGCCGAGCTGGACCAGCTGCTCGGGCCCGCGGTGGCGCGCCAGCTCGACGTCGGACGACCGGCCCTGGTGGCCCGCGGCTACCCGTTCAGCGCATCCGAGGAGCGGGCACTGGCACGCGCCCGTGTGCAGGGCAGGGGCCGGCTCGGGCTGCGAACCGTCGAGCAGCTCGTCTGGTTCGACCCGGTCTGGGTCCCGGTGTACCTGGTCCCGCTCAGCATCACGTCGATGGAGGTCCGCTGGGGAAGGGAGCGGTTCGTCACCAAGAGCGTCACCAACACCTACGAGGCGGTGTCCGGCACCTTCCTGGGCCCTGCGTCACCCGAGGACGGCGCTGCCGTCGACATCGACCTGTCCGGAGGTGCCATCAGGCCGGGCGTGCGCGACACCAAGGTGGCGACCGAGATCCGCCGGGCCTTCGACCGGTGGAACGACGTCCAGCAGGACGCAGCCAAGCGACGCCACGCCGCGGCCCTTGAGGCCCTGGGCGTGGACGTGCCGTGCCGGAGCGTCTCCGTGGACGGCTGCTGCCTCGTCTACGTGCCGACCTACATCGGTTGGCTGCGCGCCGGCGAGCACGAGCGCGTCGTCGCGCTCAGCGGCGTCTCCGGGTCCGTGCTGGACGAGCTGTCCGCCGTGCTGACATCACACCTCAGCCACGTGCGGAGCTCGGTCAGGGCTCCGGGACTCCGATCGGGTTCGGCACCGGCACCCCGCCGGCGCTGACGACGCCACGGGCGAGCGGCCGCAGGAGCTCGGACAGACGCTCGGAGCGATGCTCCCCGAGCTGGCTCCACGGCGACGCCGCCAGGTCGTCGGTCTGGTCCTCGATGGCCTGTCGCGCGGCGCGGCCTTCTTCGGTCAACCGGTGGGCGGCGTCGAGCCAGCCGCGCGCCGTCAGTTGCTCGGCGGCCGTCGTCCAGTCCTCGTCGCTCCAGCCGCGATTGGGCTGCAGCACCTCTCTCGGAACCGTTCCGGTGCCGGCCAGGGTGAGGTGGGCCTGGCAACCGTCCAGTCCGGCGGCCATGAGTGCCGCCACGTGCCCGTCACCCCGGTGCTCCCGTAGGCAGGTGGCCGCCTGCCACAGCACGAGGTGCGGCTCGTCCGGCCACGGCAGCTCGACGTTGGCGGCGAACAGCGGTCGTCCCGGCGCGTCCGCCTCCTCCGCCGCGGCCCGAGCCAGGGCGGCGGCCTCGTGCACGGCGGGGTCGTCCATTTTGCCGGGGACGAGCCGGCGCAGCGCTCCATCCACACCTGCCAGTCGGGCATCGATCACGGCGGCAGGGCTGGCGAAGGACCAGGCGTCCGGAATGGCGCGAGCGACCATGTCCGGACGGAAGTTGAAGAAGGTCGCCACCACGGTGCCGGCGCTCACCGCTCCCATCGGTGCGGCGCGGCCGGCGAAATAGCCCATCCAGAAGCCGCGCAGTCCGATCTCGTCGTAGCGTTCCCTCGCCTCGGGCGCGAAGTACAGCACCGAGTGGTAGGGCTCGAGCAGCCGCCACAGGCGGCGGCTCAGGGCTTGACCCGAACGCACAGAAGGGCGATGTCGTCGGCCCGCTGGTCCTCGCCCAGCATGGTGGCGAGGATCCGGTTGATGAGCTGGGCCGGATCTGCGCCCGACTGCGTCGCCGCCAGCTGGTTGAGGCGATCGAGACCTTCGCTCACCAGCCCGCCCCGCTCCTGGATGAGGCCGTCGGTGTAGAAGAGGACCGTCGAGCCGGGAGCGAGGTCGACCTCGCCCTCCGAGTAGGACAACCCGCCCATGGCGCCGACCAGCACCGAGCTCGGCTGCTCGAGGTAGGTCGCCGTGGGCCCCGGTCCGATGACGAGCGGTGGCAGATGCCCTGCGTTGCTCCAGCGCAGGCGACGGGTGGCCGGCTCGTAGATGCCGTAGATCAGGGTCGCCATCTGGTCGGCCTCGAGGCCGCGGGCGAGCTCGTCCACGTAATCGACCACCACCGCCGGCGGGCTGCCCGTCCACGCGTAGGCGCGGACGGCCGTGCGCAACGAGGCCATGATGCTCGACGCTCGCAGGTCGTGGCCGATCACGTCGCCGATGACCAGACCGACGCGACCGTCCGAGAACGGGATCACGTCGTACCAGTCGCCGCCGACCTCGGCTCCCCCGGCGGGCAGGTAGCGAGCGGCCACGTCGAGGCCTGGCACCGTCGCCAGCCGCTCGGGAACCAGCCCCTGCTCGAAGGCCTCGGCGACGTGGCGCGCCCGCTGGTAGAGCTGGGCGTTCTCGACGGCCAGGCCGGCCTTTCGGCCCAGATCGACGGCCACCGCCAGATCGGCGTCGTCGAGCCGGCGACCCGACTCGGCAGACACCACGGCCATGGCCCCGAGCACCCGCGCCCGGCCCCGGAGCGGCACCACGATCGCCGACTCGATGCCCAGGGCGCGGAAGACCTCGAGCTGCTCGGAGCTGCCGGCGCTGCTCACCAGGAGCTCGTCGGTGACCGCCCTGATCAGCTGTGGCTCCCCGCCCTTGAGCACGCCGGCCACCGGAGAGGTGCTCGCCAGCCCGGGTGACGCGTCCAGTCCGTCGTCGACCCACGCCGTCCCGGCCGGATCCCGGTGGGCGGCGGCGGCCGTTCGCACCGCACCTGTCTCGTCCAGGACGTGCACGCCGCACCAGTCCCCGAGCACCGGTACCACCAGCTGGGCCAGCCGGTACAGGGCTGCGTCGGGATCCAGCGTCTCGGTCAGCACGGTGCTGGCCTCGGACAGCAAGGTGAGCCGAGCCAGCAGGGCGTCCTTGCCAGCCTCGTCGGCCACCATCTCTTCGAGTTGACTTCCGCCGCCATCGAGACGGCCAAGGTCGGCCATCGCTGTAGTTTCTTCGAGCTTCGGGCGAAGATGTCCTGCCCCCGGGGGACCCCGCACCGCAGCGAGCCTGTTAGCGGTTCCGCCAGATGGGTAGGGTCTGAGCAGCTGGCGCGTGGGCACTGGGGGTTGGGTCGGCCAAGCCGGGGATGCTCGGCTTGGCCACCCAACATGCGCCGCGGGTGTGGTGAGCGCGTGTCTCGATTTCACTCAGACAGGTGACCCGTCGTCCCCTTCTCAACGGTGCTCGACACGTCTACCGTGAGATGTGACCGCGGCGGCTCCCCCCTCGTGGTCGTAGAGAACGGCCGGGGGCCCTGGAAGAAAGGCGAGGGCCCAGGGCCTCCAGGCCGTCCTCCTCACCTCGGCGGTTGCGCTGGTGGCTCCGGTTTGCGTGGTTCGCGGGCTTTGTGGAGCGGTGGTGCGGTCTAGCGCCGCCTCACTGCTGCGAGTGTGCGGACGGGGGGTGGGTGATCGTGATGATGCCGGTCAGGCCGCTCAGCTCCAGGACCTTGAACACGTTGTCGCGCGGTGCGTCGATCGTGAGATGGCCGCCACGCTGCTCCAGGGCGAAATGCGTCTGTGCCAGCACGGCGATGCCGGTCGATTCCATGAACGCCGTATCCCCCAGTGCGACTACCACATCCTGACCAGCGTCGACCAGGCCTGCGAGCGCATTGCTCAGACGTGGGGCGGTGAAGATGTCGAGCTCGCCCTTCACGCTCACCACCGACGTGCCGTCGTCCTCCGACACGACCAGGCTGAACTCTGGCGCAGCCTGCATACACCCTCCCTTGTGTGCCCTAGTTGCGTACCACGGCCCCGTGGCCCTGACAAGGGGCGCAACCGTGCATGGGGCCCCCTCAGAGCCACGGCGGGAGGTTGTCCACCCCGGTTGCCAGTGGCGGCGCGTCCCGCGGAGCCTGCGCCGGGTGGCGGTCGTAGCGAACGGGATGGCACATCACCGGCGCCCCGTCGGGACCGTCTGCCACCGTGCCCCTTGCGCGGAACAGCGGAGCGTCGAGCATCTCGTGCTGAGACAGGACGGGCGAGACGGGGACGCCGGCGTCGACCAGCGCGGCGACGACCTCGTCCCGGCCTCGACTGCCAACCGCCTTGACGATGCGCTCGTTGAGCTGCGGGCCGAGCGCCAGTCGCTCGGCGAAGCCGAGCGCGGCGGCGTCGTCGAGGCCGAGGGCACGCACGAGGTCCCTCCATGCGCCGTCCTCACTGAGGACTCCGAGCGCGATCCAGCCACCGTCGGCCGTGGCGAAGGTCCCGTAGCCGGGCAGCTCCCCGAGCGATCGACCATCGGGCAGCGTGAGCGGCGGTAGGGCGCCCGTCCACGTGGCGAGAATGTCGGTCATCGAGACGTCGATGCGCTCGCCTTCGTCTCGACGAAGGCGCCGAACCAGCGCGGCGCAGATCGCCAACGCGGCGTAGCAGCCACCGGCCAGGTCGGCGATCGGTGGACGTCCCACGACTGGGGTGTCGTCGCCGGGTCGAGGCTCGACCACTCCTGCCCACGCCTGATAGTTCAGGTCGTGACCGGGAAGGAGACGTAGTGGGCCGTCCTGGCCGTAGCCCGAGACCGAGCAGTAGACGACCGACGGGTTCCTCGCCCGCACGGCATCCTCGCCGACGCCGAGGCGGTCGACCACGCCGGGACGGAACCCCTCGACCACGACGTCCGCCGAGGCTGTCCGCTCCAGGACGGCGGCGCGCGCGGCAGCATCCTTGAGGTCGACCGCCACGGATCGCTTCCCCGCGTTGAGCACGGCGAAGAGGGTTGGGAACACGCGGATCGGGTCGCCGCCCGGCGGCTCCACCTTGACGACCTCGGCCCCCAGCTCGACGAGGAGCTGGGTCGCATAGGGACCCGGTCGCCAGATGCTGAGATCGAGGACGCGGATGCCCTCGAGGAGCGCGCCGGCGCCCGGCGCTCCGGATCGGCTGCCGGGCCCGGCCATCAGCCGACGAGACCGCGGCCCGTCACCAGCGGCAGGTCCAGCGCGGTGAGCAACCCTGGCGGCGCGGCGACAACGGCAGGCACCGCGTTCACCAGCCGCATGGCGGTCGCCTTGAGGCCGGCGGTGTTGTGATCACCGTCGCTCCCGAGCAGCTGCAGGTCGAGGGTGTAGTTGGGCTCTCCGGTGACCATCACGCGGTAGCAGCCGCTTCCAGCCGGCTGAGGCCATTCGGGCGCCAGGTCGTCGCGCAACCGGGTCACGTGCTCGAGCACCACGGGCGCACGACCGTTGCGCATACCGCGGACCTCGAACCGCAGGGCGGCGGCGGTGCCGGCCTCGATGGTGCCGGAAGCGACGCTGAAGGTCTCGGGCGCCGGCAGCCTCTCGTAGACCTGCTCGACGTCGTCCAGCTCGACATCCAGCCCGGCTGCCAACTGGCGCACGACGCTCCCCCAGGCAGTCGTCAGCATCCCTGGCTGTAGCAGCAACGGCACATCGTCGAGTGGACGCCCGAAGCCCATGATGTCGAACATCACCATGGGTTGGTCGTAGGTGGCGTAGTTGAGGATCTCGAGGCAACGAACCTCGTCGACCCGCTCGCTGATCCCGGTGAGCACGAGCGGCAGCCAGTCGTTGGCGAACCCGGGGTCGATGCCGTTCACCCACAGTGACGAGCGGCCCTCGAGCGCCGCCTGCCGCAGCGGCACGACCATCTCGTCAGGCACGACACCGTCCGGGTACTGGAGGAACACCGGCCCGCTCGACACCACGTTGATCCCGGCCCGCAGGAAGCGCTGGAGGTCCTCCATCGCTTCCATCAGCCGGTGGTCTGCCATTGCCGAGTGCACGATGCAGTCCGGCCCCTGGGCGATGAGCGCTTCTGCATCGGTGGTCGCCCGTACGCCCACCTCCCGACCGAGCCCGGCGAGCTCGCCGGCGTCGCGACCGTCCTTTGCCGGGCTTGACACCCACACCCCGGTCAGCTCCAGGTCCGGGTGGGCGTCGATCCCGGCGATGGCGTGCCGACCGACGTTGCCGGTGCTCCAGCTGACCACCCGGTAGCTCACGAGGTCCTCCTCGGTCGGTGAGACCGAGGCCGAGATCGAGCGCTGGCCCGGCGAACGCGCCGCAGCTGCTCGGCGGCCGTAATGCCTGAGTCAGGGGTCACGGCAGCAGCTGGAAGCCGCCCGTTCCCCAGACCGACGAGGCCACCGCCCGCTCCACCGCCTGCTCGCTGGTGCCGGCCTTGAGGGCGCCGAGGATTCCTCCGTACGCACCTGCCTGGAGCGTCTGGGCCGTGGCCGCAAGTCCCTCGGGCCAGCTCGTGTAGGCCTGAACCCCGGCGCCGTTGATGCTGTACGAGCCCGGCATCCTACGAGTCGTGTTGAGCGGGTTGAACTTCGCCGGGCTGTTCCAGGCGCCGCCCTCCGCCTGCTCCCACGAAACGACGGCGCCGGTGTTCTGCGACGTGACCACGTCGCCGAGTGTCTCGAGCAGGGCCACAGCGAAGTCGTGCGACGTGTTGATCACCATCTGCGACGGTGAGGTGGTCGTCGTCGTCGAGGGAGGGGCCGCCATGGTCGATGGAGCCGTGGTCCGGGCCGGCGGCGGTCCTGTTCCGGTGGTGGTGTTCTGTCCGGCTGGCGTGGATCCACCTTGGTCAGGGGTGTGCGGCCTGTCCTGACGCGGAGCCGCCGCGCTGGCCAGGGCCTTGTTGGGCGCAGCAAGGGGGCCGATGGCGGCGGCCTGCGCGGCCCGGAGGCGGGCGACGCCGACCTTGTGAGCGGCGGCGGCGGCGCTGCAGATCATCACGATGGGGCTCACCGTGGCCACGGCGCTGACAGCGAGTGCGGTCACGCGTGACCGGGAGCCCGAGATCACCCGATCAGTGTTCGCCGCAGCACCCCGTTGACCCTCTGCCCGCAGGTGGGCCGGGCCCCGGGTGACGCGGCTCACGGTGCGCCGAGTGGCAGCTCCCCGTCTATCCCTGTCGGGCGGTCCGTCGTCCTAGGCTCAGGCCGTGCGCGGCCCCAGACCGTGTCCCAACCGGGAGGATTGACCCATGCACATCGAGGCGCAGACGACCATCGCCCGACCACGGTCCGAGGTTTTCGGCCACCTCGCTCACGCCGAGCGCCTGCCCGAGTACGTCACCCAGTTCGCCTGGGTGAAGCAGGTCTCGCCCGGCGAGCCGGCTCGTGGGACCCAGTACAGCTACAAGATGGCGCGGGGCTCGGCCGAGAGCACCTTCGAGTGGACCGAGTTCGAGGAGCCATCGAGGCTCGCGTGGCACGGGCCGCCGGCCAAAGCCGGCCCCGGCTCGATGGAGCCGGCGGGATCGTGGGCCTTGTCCGACGAGGGCGAGGGCACCCGGGTGACGCTGGTGATGGCGCCCAAGCCCGGCGGCCTGTTCAAGCTCATGGCCCCGCTCATGTCGGGCACGATGCGCAAGGGCAACGCCCGGGCGCTCGAGCTACTCAAGCAGCAGCTGGAAGGCGGAACGAAACCCGCATCGTGAGCATCGCCGGGCGCCCGGTCCGAACTGCGGTCGCCTCGGCCACGAACAGAGGGATGTGCGCATGACCGTGCCGAGATTCGACGATGCCGTCGTCGTGCGGGAGGCCGACGCAGAGGTCCTCGGCATGGCGCCGGTCACCGCGCGGCTTCTCGCCGACAGCGACGCCACTGGAGGAGCGCTCAGCATCATGAGGACAGCGCTCGGAGAAGGTGCCAACGGTGCGCTCCCGCACACGCACACCAAGTCGGCCGAGCTGTTCTACGTTCTCAGCGGCAGGGTGCAGATCCTGACGGGCGACCGGGTGGTGACCGCCCAACAGGGAGACGTCGCCGTCGTCCCTCCCGACATGGCTCATGCCTTCGCTGCAGCTCCCGGCCATCCTGGCGAGTTGCTGATCGTCCTCGCTCCTGGGATCGAGCGGTTCGGCTACTTCCGACTTCTGGAACGACTGGCCAGAGGGGAGGCGACGATCGAGGACCTCATGGCGTCCCAGGAGCTGTACGACAACCATTTCCTCGAGAGCCCGGCCTGGCAGGCTGCCCGAGGGTGAGCTTCCCGAAGGGGATGAAGGCACGGGATTGGGAGAAACGGGACTGCCGCGGTCTGCGAAGTGGGCGGCATCCTGAGACACTTGCGTCCGTGGCGAATCAGAGCGCGCCCGACGACAGGCGAGAGTCACTGGGTGCCCTCGACGCGGCTCCGCCCGGTACGCGACCCGGTGGGCGCCCGCACTAGGAGCGACAGCCATCGAGACCGACCGGGACACGGGCAATCGTCTACGGCGAGCCGCAGCCACCGAGAACAACGAGCTCGTCGGGGAGCTGCACGCTTCCATGGCGAGGGCCAGGAAGCTGCAGGAGCTCACGACAGCCCTCGGGGACGCGTTGACAACGCAGGCAGTGACCGACGTGATCGTGTCATGTTCTACCTCGCTGCTCGGCACCGCCTATGCCACCGTGCTGTTGCTGGACGTCGACCGTCGGTCGGTCAGGTTCTTGCGCCTCGAACCGGTCCCCGACGAGGTGGCTCGCCTCATGGCCAAGATCCCGCCCAGCGCGCCATCCGCCACCGGCGACGCTCTGTCCACACGGAGGCCGCTCTTCCACCGCACTCTCGCCGAGTACCTGAGCGACTACCCCCACCTCCGCGCCGCTACCGAGGCGCTCGGGGTGCGTGCCCTCGCCCATCTTCCACTGGTGGCGGGGGAAGATGTCGTGGGGCTTCTGTCCCTCAGCTGGCCCGAGGAGCAGAGGTTCGAGCCGGGCGAGCGGCTCTTCCTGGCGACGATGGCGGGCCAGTGCGCACTGGCCGTCCAGCGGGCCGAGCTGTTCGAGCAGAAGAGCGAGGTCGCCTCGATCCTCCAGCGCGCCATCCTCCCGCGACGCCTTCCTCGCTCTCCCCTCGTGAGGCTCGCAGCCCGATACCTCCCCGCTGAAGCTGGGATGGACGTCGGCGGAGACTGGTACGACGCCTTTTACGGCCCCGACGACCGGCTCTGGTTCTCTGTCGGAGACGTCGCTGGGCACGGAGCTCAGGCCGCCTCGGTGATGGGTCAACTGCGCAACACGATCCGGGCCACCGCCTACGCCGATCTCGACCCGGCTGCGGGCCTGGACGTGGCCGATCGGCTGCTCGCGTATGCCGACGACACGGCAGAGGACATCGCGGTAGCAACTGCCGTCGTGGCTTCGCTCGACCCGACCTCCGGACGGGTCGTCTGGTCGAACGCCGGTCATCCGCCGCCGGTGCTGATCCGGGCAGGCGCCCCGCCAGTGCTGATGGAGGATCGCCACGGCCCGCTGCTCGGTGTCGGTCACGGGGGCCGCACGCAAGGATCCACCGTCCTCGGACCCGGTGACTTGATCCTGCTCTATACCGACGGCTTGATCGAGAACCGGGACGAGGCGCTCGACGTCGGCCTGACGCGGCTGTTGGACGCGGTCACCCAGTCACCCGCCCTCGACGGGACCAATGCCGTGGCCGATCATGCGCTCGCTTCTTCCCTCTCCGGTATCACACGCCGCGACGACCTGTGCCTCCTGGTGATCCAACAGCCGACCGGCGGCGCCTGACCAGCGAGCCGGTCAGACTGCTCGCGTTCAGTGAACGCGCTTCCTCTGGGCGGCCATTCCGAGCAGCTCGCCGTCGTCGCTCGACCAGCGCTCGATGTTCCCGAATCCCGATGCCCGGAGGCGGGGCACAAGCGCCTCGTCCTGGGCCCCGCCGACCTCGATGAGCAGCCAGCCGCCCGGCCGCAACATTCCGCTGGCGGCCAGGACAACGCGACGGGCCACGTCGAGCCCGTCGCCGCCCCCGTCCAGCGCAGCCCGTGGCTCGAAGCGCTGGACGTCGGCCGGTAGCAGACGAAGCTCGTCGGTGGGGACGTAGGGCGGCACTGCTGTCACGACGTCAATCGCATGACGGGCGCGCAGCGGCGCATCGAGGTCCGCAACCAGGGCGGCGACGCCGTTACCCGTGGCGCAGACAGCTGCGGCGACGTCGAGATCGACACCGATGACCCTGGCGGTCGGCACCTCGGCCCGCAGGTGGGCCGCGATGGGGCCCGCACCGGTGCAGAGGTCCACAGCGCGGCCGTCCTCAGGAAGCAACCGCCCCGCCCGCCTGGCCAGCTCCTCGCTCTGCATCCGGGGGACATAGACCCCCATCGAGAGGTGCAGCCATCGGCCACAGAACGTCAGCCCGCCCACGATCCACGCCAGCGGCTCGCCTCCCTCCCGCCGACGCAGCCATGCCTCGAGCGCTCGTGCGTCCGGTGCGGCCGCCAGCATGTCGTCCGCTTCCTCCTCCGCCGCGACGCACCCCGCGGCGCGCAGACGCTCGACCACGGCCGAGATGCCAGGTAGCGGGGCCGACACGCAGGCAGTCTGCCCCGCGGCGGGGAGGAGGAGAATGGCGGCTCACCAGGCCCGAAACCTGACGATTTTGTCGTATTTGTGACTCGGGCAGGCAGGATACGACCACCCCGGCGGCGAATCGAGCCGCCCGTGCGGAAGGGGCCTGGGCTGACCAAACAGGCGACGCCGGCGCGCCGGCCTGATCGCTGGGTCCCCTCGCGCCCATGACGAAGCGCTCCACAGGCCGGGCCGACCCGCTCGGAACGGCCGAGACCGGTCCCTTCGTCAGCGCCGACTTTGCTGAGCGGGTCGAGCGAGCCGCCTCCTCGCGCCTCTTCCTGATCCGGGCCGCCGCCCGCCTGGCCCTGGCGGCCGACGCCAGGGCGCTCCCGCTCGTTCGCCTCCTTCGGAAGCGGGCGAACGGGCTCCGGGTGTTCGCAGAGCGCGCACCGCTCACGACCCCGGCGGTCGTCAGGAGGGGCCTCCTCGCGTGTTCCGCCACCTTGATGGCCGCAGCTGCCGGCATCGGCCTCGGGATCCTTCCTGGTCCAGCCGCCTCGAACCTGGCGAGCGGTAGCGCGGGTCCCGATCTGACCAGCGGCGGAGTCGCCGCTCGCGCCGCGTCCTTCCATCCGGGCCACGGGTCGAGGGGCGTGCTGCCGACCACTCCGCCACCAGGAATGGACGTGGCGAGGCTCGCTCCGCCTCTTCCGGGAACGGCTCCGACCGCGACGGCTCCGCCGAGCACCCCGCCTCCCCTCCCCGCCAACCGCTACGTCAACCCGCTCGCCCAGATCGCGAACCTTCAACCCAAGCGCATCGACCAGGGCGTCGACTACTCCGGCGCTGGACCGCTGTTGGCTATCAGCAGCGGCACCATCCGGATGACGACCGAGGCGGGTTGGCCTGGTGGGGCATTCATCGCCCTGCAGCTCGACAGTGGGCTGTTCGCCGGGCAGGTCGTCTACTACGCCGAGAACATCACTCCCGCCGTCAGGATCGGCCAGCACGTCAACGCGGGCGACGTCGTCGGTACGCTTCACGACGCGTTTCCGAACCTCGAGATCGGGTGGGGTGGCGGGGGTCGAGCAGGCGGAACGCTCGGGGACACCCTGGCGCGATCCAACGGCGGTGCCGTCGAGGGCGTTTCGTCCGCGGTCGGAGTCAACTTCAACCAGCTCCTCGTGCTCCTGGGCGTGCCAAGCGGGATCCAGCAGGGGTTGATGGGGCATCTTCCCAGCGGGTGAGCCGCGCCTGACCCCTCAGGTGGTGAGCAGCTTCTGGCGAAAGAGGTCGAGCACCCGATCGAGCGCCTCTCTCGTCGGCTGGCCCGGCTCGTCGATCAAGTGCTCGGTGACGACCGAGTGTGGCCTCATGGGCGCTTCGGGGTTGGCGCAGGAATCGTCCAGCTCGACGGCCACGAACGCATCCCCGAGTTGCTCCTTCAGGTAGCGGAAGCGAGCCGATGGGACGAAGCGGTCGCCGCAGAAGCGGAGGCCGAGCACGCCGAGACCCTCGGTATCGCAGCGCTTCCTGACCGTCGCCAGATCGGTGGGCGAACAATCGATCGCGTGTCCCTGTGATCTCGTCGTTGCGAACGGTAGTGACGGCTGGGACAACACTGGCGCAAGGACGCTGGGATCGGTTGCCATCGCCAGGGCGAATCCGCCGGTGAAGCACATGCCGATCGCACCCACACCGGGCCCACCACATCGTTGGTGCTCGGCCGCCGCCAGCGCCCGCAACCACTCGATCACGGGCGACGTCCGGTTGGTCGCCCATACGGTGAACTCCCGACTGACGCAGATCGGCGCGAACGACGAGAGAACGTAGCCGAGGGAGTCGAGTCGGTTGCCGGCGAGCGGATCCTTGCCTGGCGTCCCGAAGAGGTGGGGCATCACCGGCGTGCACCCGATCTGCGCCACCTTTCGAGCAAAGTCGGCCACCAACGGCGTGATGCCCGGCATCTCCGCTATCACGATCACGGCCGGACCGCTTCCCTTGCGGTAGACAGCCCGGGTCTTCCCCGCGTGGGAGAAGGCGGTGCACTCGAAATCAGCCAGGTCGTCGTCGGCCATGGCCTTCACTATTGCAGCCGAGGGCGCATATCCTCCAACCGTCGAGGCCGGCAACCCCCTTCATCTGATGGGCGTGGCCGGAGGCGCTCGTGGCGCCCTCAGGGCCCACGCTCCCTGACCGCGGTTCCTGGCCATCCCGCACTACATCGTGCTCTTCTTCCTGTACATCGCCGCGGCCGTCCTGAGCCTGGTCGGCTGGTTCGTGGTGCTCTTCACAGGGCCGCTATCCCCGCTCGTTCCATGAATTCGTGGTCGGCCTGATGCGGTGGTTCACCCGGGGTTCAGGCTTAGCACGCTCGTTCTCGTCACGGACAGGTATCCTCCCTTCCAGCTCGACCTTGAGGGCGTCGCCCGGTCCCTCACCTCCGGCGAGGGCCGCTCCAGTGGTCTCACTGGCTTTGCCAGACTGTCGCCTCATGAGCGCCGATCCGCCTGACCTGCACATGCTCAACCTGGTTGTCACTGACATGCCGGCCAGCCTCGCGTTCTACCGTCGGCTCGGCGTGGCCGTGCCCGACGGCGATGAGGATGCCGGCGTCCACGTCCAGCTCAGGATGCCGAGTGGCTTCAGCCTCGAGCTCGACACACCGGAGTCCGCCCGGGTCTGGCACGCGGGTTGGCGTGAGGATCCAGAGAGTGTGTCCGTGGTCGTCGGGTTCTCACTCCCCGATCGCGAGGCGGTCGACGATCGCTACGCAGAGCTGATTGCCACCGGCTACCGGGGACGACAGCCACCGTTCGACGCCTTCTGGGGCGCTCGGTACGCCATCGTCGCCGACCCCGACGGCAACGACGTGGGCCTCATGAGCCCAGTCGACGACGCTCGCCGTACCTGGCCGCCGGTGGAATCACCGGATCACTGAGATCCTCGAACGACGCCTATACTGCGACATGCCCACCACCGTCAACGGTGCCGTGTCCCTCTACTACGAGACCTTCGGCCGGGACGGACGACCCGGTCCTGCTGCTGGTCAACGGGCTCGGCAGCCAGTGCATCAACTTCAAGGTCGAGTTCTGCGAGAAGTTCGCCGGCAAGGGATTCCGGGTCGTCCGCTTCGACAACCGTGACGTCGGGCTGTCCAGCCACCTCAAGGGCGGGCCCCAGTACACGCGTCGACGACATGGCCGAGGACGGCTTCGCGGTGCTCGACGCCGTCGGGCGCCGCGCCGGCCCACATCGCCGGCTGGTCGATGGGCGGGATGATCGTGCAGGCCATGGCGATCAGCCACCCGGAGCGGATCCTGTCCATGACCTCGGTGATGTCGGCGCCCGGGCGCCATCGCCGGGCGAGCGCGACCCCGACGTGCTGGCCGCCTTCACCGCCCCGCCGGCCACCACCCGGGACGAGGCGGCCGAGCGCCACCTGGCCGGGCTGCGGGCGTGGGGCAGCCCGGCCTGCTTCGACGTGGACCGCATCACCGCCGACGCGCACGCCGCCTTCGACCGGTGCTGGGATCCCGAGGGCCGGGCCCGCCAGGCCATGGCCGTCGGCTCCTCGCCCTCCCGGGTCGAGGCCCTCGGATCACTGACCGTGCCCGACCCTGGTGGTCCACGGCGACGCCGACCGGCTGGTCCCCCTGGAGGCCGGACGGGCCACCGCCGCCGCCATCCCCGGCGCCCGGCTGGAGATCGTCGAGGGCATGGGCCACGACTATCCCCCCCAGTACTGGGACCGGATGGTCGAGCTGATCACGTCTCATGCCAGGACCTCGGCCCCGACGGGCTGACGCTCGTTCATCGTCTCGAAGCGTGCGCAAGAGGAACAGGAGCCGCCATCCCTCGGACGCCGTCGGGGATCGCCTAGCACGGCGGGATGGAGCGCATCGAGCGCACCGGGCACGACACCTACCAGGGCGTCCCGTCCCTGTCGTCCATCGGTCACATTCCTTGGTCGTGGCGGGTCATTGCTATGACCGACGAAATTCCGCCCGATGTGAGTAGGAGGCTCCCATGAACGCCGTACGCATCGAGAAGCCGGAGGGCTTCGAGGGCATCGAGGGCCTCGTCTACGAGGAGGCCCCGAATCCGCAGCCCGCGATCGGCGACGCACTCGTGCAGGTGCGCGCCGCCAGCTTCACGCCGACCGAGCTGACATGGCCGCTCTTCACCGATCGAGCCGGACACGACCGCGCGCCACTGATCCCGGCCCACGAGGGGTCGGGCGTCGTGGTCGCGCTCGGCTACGGGGCAGCCGGCGTCTCCGTGGGCGACGAGGTGTACGGCCTCATCGACGGGTACCGCGACGGCTGGGCCGCCGAGTACGTGACGATCGAGGCTCGCAGCCTGGCACCCAAGCCGACGACGGTTGATTTCGTCGAAGCCGCTGCCATCCCGCAGGCCGGGCTCACGTCGTGGCAGGCGCTGTTCGACCACGGCCACCTCGAGTCCGGACAGACCGTGGTGGTTCACGGTGCCGGCGGCGGGGTCGGGGCGATGGCAGTGGAGCTCGCCCGCTGGGCCGGCGCCCACGTCATCGGAACCGGGCGAGCCGGCGCTCGGCAGCGAGTGCTCGAGCTGGGCGCCGATGACTTCGTCGACGTCGAGCGGGACGGCTGGGAGACGGCCGTCGGCCAGGTCGACCTGGTCTACGACGCCGTCGGCGATGACGTCCTCGCCCGTTCACCGGCGATCGTCAAGCCCGGTGGTGCCCTGGTGTCCGTCATGGCTCCCCCGCAGACCGATCGGGACGACATCCGCACGGTTCACTTCGTGCGGGACCCGAGTGGTGCCCAACTGCGCGCCATTACCCGACTCGTCGACGATGGCACGGTGCGCCCCCACGTCGGCGCGGTCTACCCACTGGCCCACGCCCGAGAGGCGTTCATGGCCAAGTCCACCGAGCACATTCCGGGCAAGGTCGTGCTGACACCCTGACCGATCTTCAATCCTCGACCGGACGGACTTCCGTCGGATCCAGCACGGAATTCCGAGGGTAGGTGGGCGAACGGCGCAAGCACCGTCGCCACGAGCCGGCTTCAGGGCAGGTATCAAGGTGCGAGCGTGCTCGCCCCGTGGTTCGTCGCCGGGCAAACTGTTCGAGATGGTTGACGATGGCGACCAGGACTGGCTCGAGACGAATCGGCGGCTGTGGAACGAGATGGCGTCGATCCACCCGTCCACGGCGCTGTACGACGTAGAAGGGCTGGTCGCCGGCCGAGACGACCTTCGCCCGTGGGAGGACGTGGAGCTAGGCCCGGTCTCAGGGTTGGACCTCGTTCATCTGCAGTGCCACATCGGAAGCGACACCATCGCCTGGGCGCGACGAGGCGCTCGGGTTGTCGGCCTCGACTTCTCCGATGAAGCGATCGCAGTCGCCCGTGACCTGTCGACGCGCTGCGGACTCGAGGTCGAGTGGGTCCAAGCGAACGTCTATGACGCTGTCGCCGCACTCGGTGGGCGCACGTTCGACGTCGTCTATACCGGCGTTGGCGCGCTCGGATGGCTACCCGACCTGGCCCGGTGGGCGGAAGTGGTGCACACCCTGCTCGTGCCCGGTGGCGTGTTGTACGTCGTCGAGCTCCACCCTATGTGGGTCGCCCTGATCGAGGATGGCTCGACCATCACCCAGCCCGCCCTCGGGGCTGCGTACACCCGTTGGGACGAGCCCAACCGAGTGAGCTACGCCGACGCCAACCGGCCGCTGTCGGCCGTGTCGAGCTTCGAGCGCCTCCACGCGATCTCCGCGGTCCTGACGGCAGTGCTGGACGCCGGCATGAGCATCGAACTGTTCCATGAGTTCGACGTCACGCCTGCGCCCACGCCATGGCTCGAACTCGGCGAGGATCGCCTGTATGGGTTCCGACCGGGAGATCCGCGGTTCCCCCTCACCTACTCGCTCCGAGCCCGGCGTCCGCAGCGGTAGCGACGAAGCCCTCGGCGGTCTGCTCGACGCCTCGAGGGATCGACAAGGTGCTGGCCACTATCGCGCCGCTACGAGACGACATCGTCCAAGTGGCGCGGAGGTAGGGCCGAATACGACACCACTCGCCGGCCACCACACGAATGATCAGCCTTCGGGAAGAGCGGCAAAATCACGCTTGGCCTGCCGATACCACCCCATGCCCTTGATGGGGTTCTTCCACCGGCCCTTCATCGCCTTCAAGGCACTTTCGTGCGTCGTGTCACCCTGAGCGACCATCTCCTTGAGATGCCGATCTTGCGCCTTTATGACCTCGTCTGCGGTCATGCCCTGGTGCGGAGAGTCGCACGGGCCACCCAGCTGTCGACACGTCATGGTCTTCATGATCCTCGCTTCCTTTCGCTTGTCGGACCGTCACTTTCATGCCATCGTGATCGTGCGACATCGACCTCTCGGGACTTCGCCCGGAGACGGACTATGTCCATGGTCGCCAGCACGTCTGGGTCGGCGATCAGCTCGACCTCCTGCACCAGGCCCGCCTCGACATGGAACACGAAGGCCACCTTGATCGCCCCGGCGTGGATCCAGGCGGCACCGAGCTCACCATCGATGGTGACCGGTGCCGCCCCCGCGCGCCGTTGAAGCGAGCAGCCACGGCCGCTGCGCCGTCATACAGCGGATCTGTGCCCATCGTCTGTCCGACCAGGTCGGCACGCATGACAGCGTCGGGCGCGAGCAGCGACAACAGGGTGGCAAGATCCCCACCGCGGGCGGCAGTGAGGAACGCGTCGACGACCCGCTGGCTCTCGGCGCGCGCCGCCTGCGACGCAGCCGGCTCCGGCACGCCCTGCACCTTGCGCCGCGCCCGGCTCGCCAACTGGCGTACGGCCGTACCCGAGCGCCCCATGACAGTGCTGATCTCGTCGAACGGATAACCGAAGACATCGTGCAGGACGAACGCCGCCCTCTCGGCCGGCGCCAGGGCGTCGAGGACCACCTGCATCGCGTCGCCCATCTTCTCGGCGAGCAGCGCGTCGGCCTCCGGGTCAGCCGGAGCGGGGTCGGCGGGTGCCTCGGCTCTCGGCCTCCGACCGGGTACGTCGCTTGCGCAGCTGGTCAAGGCACAACCGCGTCACGACGGTCGTCAGCCAGGCGGGCAGGTCGTCGATGTCGTCAGTGCGGGAGAGTCCGAAGCCAGGCTTCCTGCAGGACGTCGTCGGCATCGGCCTCCGACCCGAGTATCCGGATGGCGATCGCAGTCAGCCGGGGCCGCTCGGCGTCGAAGTCGGTCACTTCCATCGTGGTCACACCATGTTGACGCAGGCCACCACCGGAGTGTGACCGCCACCCGGACGACCGGAATTTCCCTGGTCGCACCGGACCTGGGCCTGGTGGTCGCGGCCGGTCAGAGGGGCGCCGACCAGAGGGCCCAAAGCGTCCCATAGTGCGCGGCCGGAGTCGGCGCACCTGCTAGCCCCGATCGCCGGGAGGGTGTCAGGGCCGGAGCCGGCACGAGTCAATGCGGGCCTTCGGATCTGAGCGAGGAGTGAGGGGGGTCCCGAGGGCTGGGGCTGAGCCCTACCGCTCGACCAAGACGATCTCTCGGAAGCTTGGCTCGGAGAACTTGATCCCGCGGGCCTTGCCTGCCTCCTCTCGGAGGACCACGGCCTCCGCAGCCCACGCCTGCATGGACTCGTGATCGGCCCACACCGTACCGACGGCTCCCTGGCCGGTCTCCCGGTTGATCATCTGGCGGACGGCCTGAAACCCTGGCTGCTCTTTCATCCGGGGAACGACCTCGCGCTTGAAGTGGGCGATGTTGTCATCGACTCTCGTCGGGTCCATGCTGACCCTCACCACCATCAAGGAAGCTCCCGGTCTGGGAGGAGTGGCCGCCTCCATCACGGTCTCGTCGAAGTTCTCCACCTCGAGTACTCCGATGACTCGCTCTCCCTGCTGCCGGAGGGTGGCCTGGCCGGCGAAGCTCGCCTCCCGATCCTCGGGGGTCTCCCACAGCGCGAGCACCCCGACAACGCCCTCGGATCGATCGACACTGGCGGTCACCCCTCGGAAGCCCTTCTGCTGGCGCGCCACCGGGAGCGCCTGCTCCCTGATGAAGGTGACTCCGGCGTCAACGTCCGTGACACCGCTGTAGTTCAACAGCCTGATGTACATACCGCCCCCCTTGCTCACCCTCGGCGGCTGAACAGGCTGGCGCCCGCCGAGCCATCAGTATGGCTCAAGCCGGAACAGCCGGGCAGCTACTCCATGAGGCCGGAAGGCCCGCCAAGTGCCCTCCGGCTGCGCGAGTCGGTCGGCAATGACCCAGAGGGCCGCCGGGTTGAGACCGAGCCCGCTGTGGCTACCGAACACCTCGACGCTCTCGCTCGTGGTCGACGGGATCTCGAGACACGCCCGCCACGGCACAACTCCGTCACTGCGGGTGAAGATGGCGGTGGCGGGAACTGGCAACGCCCCACGTGCCTCCTCGGGCGGACGCTCGATCTGAACACCCTCCTCGTAGGGACCCCGCACCGCCTCGAGCAACGCGCCGGCGTTGCTCCTCCTTCGATCTCGAAGCCGCAATGGACTGCCGAGAGTGATGACCTGGCGCACCGCCGAGGGCGCGGCGCGAGCGATCTCCCGAGCGTAGATACCCCCGAGGCTCCAACCCACGAGGCTCATCGGACGCCCATGCCGATCTGCCAGCTCCCGAACCCGGGCCCTGAGACCCTCGATCGTCGCTGGGCGAGGGCCCAGATTTCGTCCCAACCGCCAGGCGTGGACGTGGTAGCCGCGGCTCCTGAGGAATCGTCGGAGAACCTGGGTCGAGACGTCGGAAGCGGTGAACCCAGGCAGGGTGAGCACCGGGTGGCCATCACCATGCGGTGCCAGCCTCAGCAGCGGCCAGGCGGGTCCGAGCACGGCGGCGTCGGCGGTCGCCCGAGGGATCTCGAGCGCAAACAGCAGAGGAGACGGCCGGCGGTAGAGCACTTGCTCCGCCATCACGACAACGATCAGTCGCGCCGTGTGACTGGAGCGACGGGGCGCCGGCCTGCTCAATCGCTCGGCGGCGCCCACCCTCCGATTGCCCGCTCGAGCTCGAGGGCAACCGCGATCGTTCGCGCCCAGGTAGGGTCGAAGACCGTGCTGCTCGCGCTCTTCTCCGGGATCTACGTCAGCGACTACGAGGCTGCCAGGGAGTGGTACGTCCGACTGTTCAACGCCGAGCCGAGCTTCATCCCGAACGACACCGAGGCGGTGTGGGAGCTCGCCGAGCACAGGTCCATCTACATCAAGCTGCACCCCGAAGGCGCCGGTAATTCGGTCGTCACCCTCTTCGTCGACAACCTCGATGAGCGCGTCGCCGGGAGCGCCGAGCGGGGCATAGAGCCAGTGAAACGGGAGACCTACGAGAACGGCGTTCAAAAGGTCCTCTATAGCGACCCCGACGGCAACGAGATCGGCTTCGGCGGAGGGTCCCGCTAGGAGGCGTCATCACCCGCCGGCCGCCGGGCCTTACCGACGCCGCCGCCGCACCCCCTGTCCACATCAGTGACCAGCACCGCACTCACAGGAGCGACGTACGACATTGACGGCAGCCTGCATTTCATCACATGATCTGCCGAGGAGGACACGATGGAATTCCTGGTCGCGCTCGATGGCCCTGTTCCGGACGGAACCCTCGAGTCTGAGGTCAACGACGGCATGAAGGCCGTCGCCTCATGGTCCCATCCCAACGACCCCGGTCTCCGCCGCTGATGCGACAGGGTCCGCTGGCAGGCCGCTATCCGGTGGTGGCGGCGATGGTCGTGTCCGCCCTCGTTCCGTACCTCGTGCTGTCGGCGGCGCTCCAGCCACTTGCGCCCATCATTGCCAGACAGCTGCACATGAGCCAGCAGGCCATGAGTCTCTCCTTGGGCATGGCCAACGCGGCCTACGCGATCGGCACGGTGCTGGCCGTGCAACTGGCACTTCGTCTCCCGCAGCGGCGGATGCTGCTCGTCTACGGCGTGCTGCTGGTGATCGGCTCGGTGCTCGCCGCCTCGGCCACCACCGCGGGGGCCTTCATCGCCGGCCACGTGCTGCAGGGACTGTGTACGAGCCTCCTGTTGATCGCCGCCCTTCCGCCGCTGATCATCGGCTACCCGGCCTCCAAGGCGCGATGGACGGCGATCATTCTGAATCTGTGCATCTTCGGCGCCGTCGCTCTCGGTCCCGTGATCGGCGGCGTCCAGGCCTCGGGGCACGCGTGGCGACCACTGTTCTGGATCGTCGTCGGGATCGCCGTTGCTGCACTGCTGCTGTCGCTGCTGACCTTCGTCGACGCCCCGCCGGCTGACCGGAGCGCGCCGGTCGATCCGCTCGCCCTCGGGCTCGCCGCCGGCGGCTGCGTGGCCGCCTTCTTCGGCGCCTCTGAGCTGCTCACCCACCGGTTTCTCGATCCCTTGACGCTCGGGCCGCTCATCGGCGGCCTGGCGTTGATCGTCCTCCTGCTGGTGGCTGAGTATGGCGGCATGTGCGGGCTCCTGCAGGTGCGCCCTCTCGTCAGCACCCTTCCGACTACCGGGATCCTCGTGGCGATGTGTGCGGCGGCGGCCTCGGTGTCGGCGATCGTGCTCAGCGGGGCGGTGCTGTCGCACCGGTACACGCCCCTGCACGTAGGGCTGCTCTATCTGCCCGAGTTCGGCGGTGCGGTGATCAGCGCCATCGTGTTCGGTGTCGTCTTCCGCAAGCGGGGGCTGCACTACTTCGTCCTGGCCGGGATGATCCTGCTCAGCGCCGGCATCGTCGTCATCAGCCGCATCATCCCGCCGACAGCTGTCCTCACCCTGGTCGGCTCGGGCTTGATCGGGGTCGGCGTGGGGTCCTCAGTGACCCCGGCGCTCTACCTCGTCGGCTTCTCCGTATGGTCCTCGGGCGTGCAGCGGGTGTTCGCCATCGTCGAGCTGCTGCGTGCCGTGGCGGCGTTCATGATCGCACCCGTCCTGTCGTACCTGGCGGTCACGGTCGGCAGCAGTCTGAGCGCGGGTACGACCATCGCCCTGTGGGTCTGCTTCGGGATCTCCGCCGGCGGCGCCGTGGCCGGCGTCAGCCTCTACGCCCTCGGTCGGGTGCGCCCGCCCACCCCCGCGTTCGAGCGGTGGCTGGCCGGCGAAGGGCCCGCTTGGGATTCACCACGACTGCTGGCTGCCGTCCGCGGGCCGTCGACCGAGGCGGCCCCTCCTCAGCGGGTGGCCGATGACGACGTTCGGAGTCGTCGACTACTGCGCTCGCTCAGCGCCGTATGCCGGCAGCCACCAAGCTCGCCGTCACCCACACCTGACGCGGTCGGCGCGGGCCGGACGGAGCAGCCGACCTGATGCGTCAGGTCGAGGAGCAGGTCTGAGATGGTCGATGCCGCGGCCGACCTGATCGTGTTCGCCTTCGACGGCTCCGACCTGGCGAAGGCGGCGATCGCGGAGGCTGCACGCCAGCTGAGGCCCGGCCGCCAGGCGCTTGTTCTCACCGTCTGGCAGCCCTACAACGTCGGCTTCACTCCCCCACCGCGCTCAAGATGGATGCCGCCGCAGTCGATGAGGTCAGGGCCGCCGCCGAGGAAACTGCGGCCCAGGGGGCCTCACTGGCTCAGGCAGAAGGGTTCAAAGCCAGGAGCATTGCCAGGGAGGCCGCGCCCACCTGGAAGGGCATCGTCGAGGTCGCCGACGAGCAGGACTCGACCCTCATCGTGCTCGGCTCCCACGGGCGCAGCGGGCTCGCCGACGTGCTCATCGGCAGCGTCGCCCAGGCTGTCGGTGCGCACTCGCGTCGTCCCGTGCTCGTCGTCCATCGGCGCGGATAGGTAGGGATGACCCCTCTGCTCACCGATCCTCGGGCTCCGGGGCCAGGTGCGGATACTGTGCACGACTGGGAACGAATTGATGCCACATGTCCCCGAACTGGGAATCCGTCTACCGCGACAATGTGGAACATATCTATCGGCTGATCTTCACGGGTGGCGGAACGCGTCCCGATGCCGAGGATCTCACCTCGGAGGTCTTTCGGAGCGCCCTGCGACCCCTCCGCCTGTCCGCCTCGGATCCCGAGATTCGTGCCTACCTGCGGGCGACCGCCCAGACGGTCCTGGCGTCCCATTGGCGACGTCGCTTCGGTATCGAGGTGACCACCCTCAACCCGGACACGGAGCTCCCCGACGCTGGTGACGACGTCGTTGACGCACACGCCTCCGAACGGGCAGCTCAGATCCTGGACGACCTACCCGAGCGCTACCGCCGGATCCTCGAGCTGCGCCTTCCTGGAGGCGCTGTCGCTGAAGGAGGCCGCTCGGGCCATGAACATCACCGTCGCCAACGCCAAGGTGCTCCAGCACCGCGCCCTCCGGCTGGCGGCGGGTGCAACCGAAGGGAGAGAACGATGACGAGGCGACGCCTCACCGCCTTTGTCGAGGCCCTGGTCCACGAACCGCCGGCCTCCGCGCTTCCGCCCATCCCCCGAGGATGCCGAAACGATGAGGGCGGCGATAGAGCTGCGAGGGTCCCGGCCCGAGGACGCGACACCGAGCCCGGAGTTCGTGAGCGACCTGCGGGACCGGCTGGCCGCGAGCTGGACGACGGCGAGGCGCAGATACCGACGCCATTGGTCTCCCGCCGGCGGTTGTTGGAGGGCGCCGGGTAGCAGCAGCCGCCGCCGGCGTGGCCCTGGCCATCGACCGCACGGCGTTTGGCCCCTCCGGCCAGCCTGCACGCCAGTCCGCCCAGCAGCAGCTGTCGCCCAAGGACGGCACCTGGCACACGGTGGCCTCGACCGCATCGTTGGCCGAGGGTGTCCTGACCCGCTTCGACACCCCGGCCACGGTGGGATTCGTCACCAACGACAGTGGAACACTGCCGCGCTGTCTCGGGCGTGTGCACCCATCAAGGCTGCCTGCTCCAGGCCAACCAGGGCGCTCGTCGCCTCGACTGTCCCTGCCACAACACCGCCTTCTCGGCCTCAGGCGACCTGCTGCGCGCAGCTCCCGACCCCGCCGGGCCCGCTCCCCGGCTGGAGGTTCGCGAGCAGAACGGACAGGTACAAGTGTTGCTCCCTCCGCCGATCTGACAGCTCGGCAGCTGCCGTTACCCATCAGGACCCAGCGGCAGTCAGCCTTCCGGTTGCACCTCTCGCTGCTCAAACGTCCCGGCCAGCGTGGCGCCATCGGAAAGTCTTCGTAGCTCGTATCCGGGCTGGCCGTTGGTCCCGGCGCCCAGTCGTTCGATCTCGAACCCGGATACCCACGACCCGTCGAAGTGGTTGCGGACACGTACCCGGGTACCGGTCAGGCCACGGCTCTCGACTTGCTGGCTTGTGATCGGTGGTTGTCGACACGGCACGGAGCGCCGTCTCCGGCGTCGATCCGTTCGTCGACACGTCTGGCGCCGCGGGGACGGCCAGGACGTCGTAGACCTCGGCCCCATCGATGGTCTCGGCCTCGACCAGCCGCCGGGCGAGGATCTCGAGGGCATCCCGGTAGACTACCGAGAAGCTCCAGCGCTCGCTGCTGGGCCTCTCGCAGGAGCCTGATCACCTCCTCGTCGATGAGCCACTGCGTTCCCTCGGCGTATGGTCGGCTCAGGCCAACGCCGAGCTCCGCCGTCGAGTTGGGAGCGAAGCCAACCGGGCCGAGCGAGCTCATCCCGAACTCCCGCACCATATGGGTGGGCCAGCTCGGTGGCACCCTCCAGATCGTTGGCCGCGCCGCTCGATACCTCGCCGAGCACGACCGACTCCGCCGCCCGGCCGGGCGACCCCTCATAGCTGAGGGTGTCGGCACGGCCGTAGTTCTTCCCTGTTGTGCTCATCGCACGATCACCTCTCCACGGGTGTCGAAATGGATCGTCGAGCTGTACGGGTAGACGCCCGCGGTATCGAAGGTGTGGAAGTAGGTCCCCGAGGTCTGAGTGGCGCTATGGAACCCGGGGGCGAAGGTCACGTTCTGGGGCACCGAGCTGTCGTCCCACTTCCATTCCACGGTCTGCCCCGCGTGGATCGTCACCGACCTGGGGACGAAGCTGATCTCGCCGTCGTTGGCGTCTGTAGCTGGTGAGCTTCCAATCATGATCACGGCCGAGGGTGTCGCTCGCTTGCACGGTGGTCGAGGCGCCGGCAGCCGTCGACACGGGCACGTTCCCGCCCGGTCCCCCGCTGCCCGTCTGACCCAGCGCGAAAGCAAGCGTCAAGCCGACCACGAGGACGCCGATCGCCACCACGACCGTGCCGAGGCCCGGTTCCAGTCTCCTGGGCCGACGCGGCGGAGACGATGCACTGCTCGTGTCCCCGTGGCCTTCGTCGAGAAGCGTGGTCGGTTTGGATGCCAGTTGACCGTCCCGTAGATCTGCTCCGTGTTGAGCTCTGCTGTGTGATAGCGCCGAGGGTTACGGTCCGGTCAGCATCGGCACGAGCCAGGCTGCCTCCGAGCGTCCGCGCCGTCAGGCCGAGCAGCGCTGGCTCATGCAGTCAATGGAATGTCGCGACTCAGGAGAAGTGGTGCTTGCCACCGTCGAGCCGCCGGGCGTGACCAGCTTCGCCCCTCTGAGCTGGCTCGGATCGACCGCCACGGTACGGGCCAACTGGCCTCGACCGTCGTGCACCTGTACCGCTCCCACCGGCACAGTGCTGCCGTTGGCCAGCTGCAGCTGGCACATGACGGTGCCCGTGGTCTTCCCGTCGGACATGCTCATGAAGATCCAGGAGGGATCCCCGGCGTGCACGTAGACCTGACCCACCAGGCGTCCATTGGCGGCGTGGAGGCTGCCGAAGCGAAGCGATGAACCGAGCGCGACCTGAGGGGTGGTGGTCCGGGAGGGGTGATCCACGGTGTTGGTAACCATCACCGTGCCGCCCACCAGGGCCACGGCGGCGGCGGCGATGCCCACGAGGCCTCGTATCGGTAGGTGCCGCTTTGGGGCGCGGAGTGCCGTCGCCTGCGCCACGTGTCGGCCAGGCGATGAGAGCTCGACGACGGAGAGCTCATCGGCCTGCCCAGCGAGCTGGCCGTGTAGCGCGGCGATGAACTGCTCGTCGGGACCCTTCGCCCCGGGGCACGCCGCCCGGAGCTCGATGGCCACCCGAAGGACCTCGGCATCCTCGGGGCTGGCGCGGAAGCCCTTGGGACGTCGGTCGCCCAGGACAGCCTCGATGACTGATGTCAACCGGTGGCCGATCATGAGCTCGTCTCCTCTCTCATGCTCGCGGCCATGCGCAGGGCACGGTGCTGGAGAACCTTGGCGTTGCTCACGCTCACGTCCATGGCCCGAGCCGCCTCCTTGATCGAGCAGGCCTCGAGGAAGCGGAGCTCCAGCACCCGGCGATACCTGTCCGGGAGAGCGCCGAGGATGCGCGCCGTCCGCTCGGGGGCATCGCTGAGTGCCGGCGCCTCCGCCACGTAGCGGGTGTCGGTGTCGGGATCGATGTCGGTCACCTCGAGGCCGAACCGCCGTCGCCAGTGGGAGGCCAGGGCGGTTTGTGCAGTGGTGAGCAAATAGGAGCGGACCTCTCCCTTCGAGGAGCTCAGGCGCAGCGGGCCGAGTGCGGCCCGGAAGACCTCCGAGGTCAGGTCTTCGGCGTCGGGCCGATTCCCGACCCTGGAGAACATGAGCCGATAGATGCGGGCGACGTTGTCGAGGTACGCGGCTTCCAGTCCGCGTACATCTCGCCCTCTACGAGCCGCAGATGCCCCTGACCGCCACTCGGGGGGAGTGCTTGGCGTGGGCTGGGCCTCGGGGTGAGGTCCCGTCGAGGCGGCTCAGGCAGCTGTGGTCATCTCAACTAGTACTAGGGAGCCGGGTTACAGGCGGCTGACCAGTGGGCCGACCCAGCGGCACCGCTCGTCGCCATGCTCACGAGTGCGCCTTCAGCCGTCGAGCCACCTGACGTTCCAACCACACCCCGGCCACGAGCACGTGAACCGCGAGCTGTATACCTCTGCGGTCGCGCTCCGAGCGGCATCCGGGCGTTGACGACGACGTGATGCTCTGGACGGCCATCGGGGACCCCCTCGCGTGTGTGGTTTCCATCCATCTCCTGATAGGGCGCGGGGTTACGCCGAGCTCAAAGCCGTAACCCCCCCACCTATCTCCAGCTGGATGGAAAGACACATCAGGCAGAGATCGATGACGATGTCGAGCACGCCGAGCCCGCTGCTGGACCGGCCACGCGTGCGGCCCCGATTGGGCCCGTACCCACAACGGGCGGACGCGCCTCCCGGCGGCGGGGACGAGGAGGCCAGGGGCTCGGGCAAGGACGCGGAAAGCACAGAAACCACGATGGTGCCGAGGATCGGAACTGCAGCCTCGGTGCCGGCGGCTGCGCCCCGGAGCCACCATCTGCGGCTCGCATTCAAGGCGCTGTCGGTTGTTGGCCTGGTCGTCCTGGGCGTCAGCCAGCGCAGCCTCATCGGGTCGTCGCTTGGGGTGCTCGCACACCTCAATTGGCTCTGGATCCCTCTGGCGCTGGAGCTGGAGTCGGCGTCGATCGCCATGTTCGCTCGTATGCAGCGCCGGCTGCTCCGGGCCGGGAATGCCAGAATCGGGCTCTGGCCCATGCTGGCCACGACCTATGCGGGCAACGCAATCTCGGTGTCGGTACCGCTGGCCGGCACCCAGATAGGGATCGCCTACGCCTTCCGCCGGTTCAAGAGGCTGGGCGTGGACTCGACCCTGGCCGGTTGGGCTCTGGTCGTCTCGGGCGTCGTCTCGTCCCTGGCGTCGGCGGTTATTCTCGCCGTGGGGGCCATCCTTTCGGGCAACGATGCCGTGGCCGTGACGGGATTGCTCGCTGGATTATTCGGCGTCATCGCGGTGGTCGTCGCCTCGCTCGCCATCCGCAACCGTCGCGCCGAGAAGGCCCTGGAGCGCCCGGTCGCCTGGCTCCTCCGTTTGGTACAGCGAGTGGTCCACCGGCCGGTCGGGAGCGCCCGGGAAGCCATCGAGTCCGCAGTGGCCCGCCTGCGATGCCTGCACCTCAAGCGGTCCGACTGGGCCAAGGTGCTCGGGCTCGCCTTCGGGAACTGGCTGGCGGACGTCGGTGTGCTGGCGGTGAGCCTCCTCGCCGTCGGGGCCCATGTGCCATGGCACGGGCTGTTGTTCGCCTACGGGGTTGGCGCCGCCGTGGGAAGCCTCGGGCTCACGCCGGGAGGCCTCGGGGTGGTGGAGGGCGCCCTGTCGGTTGCGCTGATGGGGATGGGAGTCCACCACGGCTCGGCGCTGGCCGGCGTCTTGCTCTACCGGTTCATCAGCCTCTGGATGGTGAGTGGAGTCGGCTGGCTCGTCTATCTCGTAGGCCATGGCGGTGGCTCCGACGCCCACCCTGGGGCTCCGAGCCGAGCGCCGAGACCAGCCGTATAGCCAAGCTCGTCGTCCCTCGCGCAGCTGGTGGTAGGGGGCCGGGTTGCTACGGCCCGTACCAACTCACGACAGCCTGCGCCTCGACGGCTCCCGCCTCGAAGTGCACCGGGTTCGACTCACTGACGTAATCCCGGCGCCCTTGGGCTGTCCCCCTTGGAAGCGCTATGCCGCTGGAGGCTCGGTGGCTGCCTCGTCCAGCCGCGGAAGAGGTGATCGGCGACCAGGGCGAGACCGGCGAGATCGTGGACGTCGGCCGGCAACAAGGGCACTCGGGCCACGGGAGCGGGCGCCAACTTGGCGGCCAAGGCGCCATAGTGCATCTCCTCTCGCTCCGCCACGGCTCGGAACTCCTCCCGGTTGGCCACGAGCGCGGCCAGGGCCTGCTTGGGCCCTTCGCCCGCCGACGGCATTCGGACCCCTTGCGGCGAGGGACCACAGAGGGCGATCCGGTAGCCGGCACGTCGAAGCGGGGCTGCACGCGGTTGACGATCAGACCATCGACGACCACGTGAGACTCGCCGAGCCGATCGACGAAGAACAGGGCCTCGTCGACTGCATCCCGGCTGGGCGAAGCGACCAGCACGAAAGCGGTCGAGGGCTCGAACAGCAGCTGCACACGGTTCGCCCGGTTGCGAACCCCTGCCTCCATACCAGCGAAGGCATGGAAGAAGGCAACGACGTCGCTGACCATCTCCGATCCGACGATCTTCGATGCTGGTCTCAGCAAAAGCCTGAGAGGCAACGCCAACGGTCCTCAGGTAGACCCGGGTGGGCATGACCACCGCCCGGAAGGCCCGGTTCTCGAGGAGCCGGGTGAGCCGGCGCGGGGCGCTGAGGAACTCGAGGGCGTTCCGAGTCGGTGGGGTGTCGACGACGATGAGATCGAACCCACCCTCCTCATTCAGTTCGTAGAGCTTCTCCATGGCCATGTACTCCTGGGTGCCGGAGAGGGAGGCGGACAAACTGCGATAGAGCGGGTTCTCGAGTATGCCCTTGGCCTGATCGGCATCGGCGGCGTAGCGGGTGATCAGAGCGTCGAAGGTGCTCTTGGTGTCGAGCATCAGAGCCCAGAGCTCGCCCGCGCCACGGGCCCACCACCCGTCCGGGGGCATTCGTGAGGGACGACAATCCGAGAGTATCGGCCAGCCGTCGCGCCGGGTCGATGGTGACGACGCAGGTTCGCCGGCCCCGACGGGCGCCTTCCAATGCGACGGCCGCCGCCGTCGTGGTCTTGCCCACCCCGCCCGAGCCGCAGCAGACGAGTATCCGTCGGTCCTCGACGAGGTGGGCCATGTCGATCATGAACCCGAGCCCACCCTCGAGACGGCCGGCTCGCCGGTCGGAGCGGACATCCTACGTCGAGTCGTGCACATGTGATCCTTCGGGTCGACACGCGACGACGAGTCCGGGGCCCGTCGCCCTCTGAGATCAGATATCCGCCGGGGTTACATCGTGGCTTGCTCGCGTCGAACCCGATTTTCTCGCCTTTACTCGAATCTCCCCTGTAGCTCGGCTCCCCGTAACCCGCCCACCTATCCCTAGTAGATCCATCTGACCTCACAGGACGGTGAACGTGATCACACAGCCGAAAGCTCCCATCCGATCCGGCGCGGGAGCCACCAGCCAGGGCTCCCCCCTGCGGGGGCGTGAGGAGAGGGCGGGCGGCCTCACCACCGGCCGCTTTGGTCGCGCTGCTCGTCTCGGCGGGCTGGCGGGACACACCGCGGCAACCCGGGCCGGAACCCGCTTGCGGCGCGCCCGGGGAAGCAGGGCTGCCGAAGCCGCTGAGCGGGCCAGCCAGGAGAGGCTCGCCCAACGCTACGCCGATGCCCTGGGCGAGATGAAGGGCGCCGCCATGAAGGTCGGCCAGATCCTCTCGTTCGTCGGCGCCGACGGTCTGGCGTCAGCTCCTTACCTGGAGACCTTCCAATCGGCGCTGACCCGGCTCCAGGATGACGTTCCACCGCTGTCCGAGCACGAGATCGCATCGGTGATCGAGGCCGAGCTCGATGCACGTCCAGAAGACCTCTTCGCCTTCTTCTCGCCCAAGCCGATCGCGGCCGCCTCCATAGGCCAGGTCCACCTGGCCCGCTTGGCGGACGGCACCGAGCTCGCGGTGAAGGTCCAGTACCCAGGGGTGGCCGACGCCATCCGGGCCGACCTCGCCAATACCGAACTGCTCGCCACACTGATCAAGACAGGAGCGGGTCTGCTCGGGCCCCGCGCCGAGGCTCGACCCCAAGGCCGTGGTGGACGAGGTGCGAGAGCGCGTGGGCGAGGAGCTGGACTACCGGACGGAGGCCGCGAACCAGCAGGAGTTCGCCACCATCTACGACCGGCATCCATTCATCCGCATACCGGCTGTCCACCCGGAGCTCTCTACCGGCCGGGTGCTGACCATGAGCTACGTCCGCGGACGGCGCTGGTCGTCGGCACTCGAGGCCGACGACAAACTCCGCTCCCAGTGGGGCGAGACCATATTCCGGTTCGTCTTCGCCAGCCTTCACTGCCACGGGGTGTTCAACGCCGACCCGCACCCGGGCAACTATCTGTTCCACGACGACGGATCGGTCACGTTCCTCGACTTCGGATCGGTCAAGCGCTTCAAAGCCGAACAGCTCTCGGTGATGTCGGCGGTGGTGGACGCCGCCCTTGACAACGACACCGACGGCGTGGTGCGCGCCTTCATGGAGCTGGGCATGCTGAGCGAGGACGACGCACGGAAGGTCGAGCCGAGTCGGTTGCTCGAGTTCTACCGCTACGCCCTGAGGGATCGGTGGGACGAGCAGCCGTTCACCGAGACCCCAGAGTTCGCGGCTGAGATCGTGGCCCGTTCCTACGAGCCCTTTGGGCCCTGGTACGACGTCACACGGCAGCTTCGAATGCCCAAGGACCTCGTCCTGCTGAACCGCATCAACCTCGGCGCCAGCTCCGTGCTCGGGCACCTCTACGCCACCGCGGACTGGCGGGCGATCGACAACGAGATCAGGCACAACGGACCATCGGCCACGAACCTCGGTCGCCTGGAGGCCCAGTGGCAGGCCAGGCACGAGGCCCGCGCTGGTTCGGACACCGGGGTGTCGGCTGAGCGATCACTTTGTAACACCGCTGCGTATTAGAGAGCGGTACGACACCGGCCGTGGTGCCGGGGAGAGGAGGACCCCCGCCGGCGACGGATCCTTGAACGCGGCAGCAGCGAGTAGCGCCACTCCGCCCAACGGTTCGCCCGAGAGCAACGGAGTGGACGTCGCGGCGTAGAGGGATCAGTCTTTCTCGCCGAACAGCTTGGCGTAGCGCTCCAGGTAGAGCGGCCAGCCCTGGTCGCCTCCGACGCCGTCGCGGACCCCTTCCCAGCCTTCGCCGTGGCGGTCGAGGTTGCGGTGCTCGAGCTCGACGCGGGTGCGGTCGGGCGTCTCGGCGATGAAGCGCACCTCCCACTCGCTGGTCCTCGCCGGGTCGGTCTCGATCTGCCAGCTGCGGGCTGATGTCCCAGCTGAGCACCAGGCGGTGCGGCGGCTCATAGGCCAGCACGCGCGCCCAGCGGCACTCGCTGCCGTCGACGCCGCGGTCGTAGAGGAAGCCGCCGACGCGTGGCTCGAAGACCGTCTCGGCGATCTCGCTCCCCAGCAGGTTGTGCTCGGGCGGTTTGAAACTGCCGAAGTCGTCGGTGAAGACGCTGAAAGGCCCGGTCGATCGGCGCCTCCACGACGATCGACGTCGCGCACCGACGTTGCCTGCTGCCTGGGTCGCTCATCGCTGCTCTCCTTCGTTGGTTGCTCGACGACTGCCTTGTAGGCGACGAGCGTCTTGTTCCAGAACCGGTCAAGATCACCGCGCAGCGCCGGCCAGGCCGTCCGGGTCAACCTGGTAGATGCGCCGCTTGCCGGCCTGCCGGTCGGTAACCAGGCCCGCGCATTTCAGCACCTTGAGGTGCTGGGAGACGGCGGGGCGGCTGACGGGCAATCCGCTCGGCCAGCTCCCCCACCGCACGCGGGCGCTCAACAAGCCGCTCGAAGATCGCCCGGCGGGTCGGATCTCCCAGCGCCGTCCACCCGCTGAGTCGCGTAAGCCTGCACTAACGTGTAAGTCTGCACTAACGGGTGGTGCCCGTCAACCTGGTCATGCCGCGCCGGCTTGGCTTCACCGACTGGCCGAACTGCTTCCGAGGATCCACGCTGTCGCCCTCCCGCCCCCGGGGGTCATCCGTCCCTTACAGTCCCTATCGCCAGCAGAGCTACCAGCCGCCGCCCTGGGCGCGCCGGCCCCGCATGTGGGAGCGGGCCGTCGAGATCCTCCAGGAGCCGGCACCGCATCTGCCCCCGGTGTTCATCCAGCGGGACTTCCACCCCGGCAACGTGCTGTGGCTCCGCGGTCGCGTCTCTGGCGTCGTGGACTGGCCGTCGGCCAGTATCGGCCCCGCTGCAATCGATGTCGGCCACTGCCGGTCCAACCTCCTCCGTTTCAGCCGGCAGGTCGCCGAGCGGTTCACCCGCTTCTGGGAGCAGGCATCGGGCACGACCTACCACCCCTGGATCGACGTGGTCACCGTCGTCGACTTTCTCGACGACCTGCGCAACGGCTGGGGCTCGGATCGCCTTCTCGTCGAGGAGGTCCTCGCATCGGCCGTTAACGAGCTGGCCAGAGGAGCTTGACTCTGTACCTAGGTACAGGGTTTACCCTGACCGCATGCGCAGCTCCCAGGTTGCCGCCGAAGCCGGCGTCAACGTGCAGACCCTCCGGTACTACGAGCGCCGAGGCCTCCTTCCCGAACCCGAGCGCTCTGGTGCTGGATACCGCTCCTATCCGACCCAGGCGGTACAGACCGTCCGCTTCGTCAAAAGCGCCCAACTGCTGGGCTTCTCTCTGGAGGAGATCGAAGTCCTGCTCGACCTGGCTGCAGGGGGACCCGAGAATTGCGCCGCAGCACGAACTCTCGCCGGGGAAAAGCTCGCCCAGCTGGAGCGCAAGATCGCCAGCCTGACCGCCATGCGCGACTCGCTTCGCCAGCTGGTCGCCACCTGCGGCCGGTCCCGGCCCCGCCGGCTCTGCCCGATCTTCGACGCAGTCGAGACCGGCGACCAAGACCCCGTCTCAGTCCCCTGAGCCCAGTTCGACCCGGAGGAACCCGATGACCGCATCAACTGACCTCGTGAGGGCCGCCCAGGAGGCGGGCCTGAATCTCGTCTCCCAATCCCAGGAAAGGCTCGCCCCCGAGACTCGGGCCCTTCACCGACGCGTCCTCCAGGCGTTTCTCGACACAGGAGCCGCCCCGGCGCTCGGCTGGCTTCACGACCAGGCGACTCACCTCGGGTTGGACTCGGAGGCGGCGCTTCGAGCGCTCGCCGAAGAGGACCTGGTCCACCTCGCGAACGGCTCGGTCGTGGTCGCCTACCCCTTCTCTGGTGTTCCGGCCAACGACAGCGTGCAGCTGGAGGAGGGCCCACTGCTGAATGCGATGTGCGCCATCGACGCCCTCGGCATCCCGTTGATGACGGGCAGGGACGGCGTCATTTCCTCGACCGAACCCCGAACCGGTGAGGTGATCTGGATCCGACGGAACGGGACAGACTGGGAGTGGTCACCCGCCTCGACGGTCGTGGTGGCAGGTTTCACCGCGAGCCTGCTCGACCGCAGCCGAGGCTTGCTGTCCGCACGTGGCCTTCTACGCCAGCGCCGAAGGAGCCGACGCGTACTTTGGAGCGCACCCCGAGCTCAGCGGTGCGGTCCTCGATCATGACGAGGCTCTGGAGACCGCAGACCTCGTGTTCGGATCGTTGCTGCGCGGATCGGAGTCGGAGCCCGAATCGTGACGGCGGTTCGGCCCTCAGCAGAACGGGGGCCGCCGAGGTTGGCGTTGTTGACGTCAACCCTGCAGCTCTGCAATACTGAACTCAATGGTTCAGTATCCCTCCGTGCTTGATCGCACGTTTTCGGCACTTGCTGATCCGCACCGTCGCCAGATCCTCGATCAGCTGGGCACCGGGCCAGTGTCGGTCTCGGAGCTGGCGGCGCCTCTCCGCATGTCCTTGCCCGGAGTCCTGAAGCACGTCCGTACATTGGAAGACGCGCACCTGGTCGAAACCATGAAGGAGGGCAGAACTCGGTGGTGCCAGCTGCGTCGACGCCCATTGGACGACGCCGCCCGATGGATCGAACAACGGCGCGAGGGTTGGGATCGACGGCTCGACCGGTTCACACGACACGTCGAGGCGACGAAGGCCACGAGACGATGACTGGCTTCGACATCCGCCTCCAGCGCCTCATCGACGTCCTGCCCGACAAGGCGTTCCACCAGTGGGTCGACGCCGATGGCCGGCGGGGCTGGTACGCACCTGACGAGGGATCAGTCGTCGTGGAGTCAGAGACCGATTTCCGCGTCGGTGGTTCTTACCGTGTGTCGGTCGTCGGGCCCACGGGCGATCCGATGTACACCGAGGAAGGCATCTTCGAGCTGATCGAGCCGCCGCATCGGCTCGTCTACCGACAGATCATGGCGATGCCAGGCAGGACCTCGATTGAGACCCGTGTGATTGTGACCTTCGAGGAGCGAGATGGCAAGACTCTGCTCACCCTTCTCGATACGGGATTTCCCACCGAGGAACAGCGTGACGAGTTCGAGCGCGGGTGGCCCGACTTCCTTGATGCCTACGAGCGATCGCTCGCCGGCTAGCAGGTGAACAGGCCTCTGGAGTTTTCGCAGCTGCGTCGCGGTCCTCTGCTTCACCTTCGAGAGGGGTAGATATGGGGTTGACCTTCCCAGGAGAGTCAGCGCAGTACCGGGCGGCACGTGATCGGCTGCTTGACGAGGAGATCGAGCTCCGTCGGGCCATGGAGCGAGTTGCCGAGACCAGGCGCCGCCTCCCATCAGGTGGAGTGGTGCCAGAGGACTACGTCTTCCAGAGCACAGACGCTGACGGCGTCTTGGCACACGTTCGACTATCCGAGCTGTTCGCATCCGGCAAGGACTCGCTCATCACCTACAGCTTTATGTTCCCGCGCCACTCTGAAGACCATGCACCCGGGCCAAAGGCGGGTCAAACAGCGCTACTGCCACTCGCGGAAGGACCGTGTCCTGCGTGCACAGCGCTTCTCGACCAGCTCGATGGCGCCGTCGAACATCTCGCGGACCGGGTCAACTTCGTGGCCGTCGCCAAGGCACCGCTACCACGCGTTCTCCACTTCGCCAAAGAACGCGGATGGCGACACCTTCGTCTCATCTCATCAGAAGGCAACAGCTTCAAGCGCGACTACCACGGTGAGGACACTGACGGCGAGCAGCAACCTATGGTCAACGTCTTTCACCGCGACGGTGATCTGATTCGCCACTTCTGGGGTTCCGAGATGCTCTACGCCGCCGCCGACCCTGGACAGGATCCGCGCCATACCGGCACCATCGAGCCGCTCTTCAACCTCTTCGACCTCACCCCGGAAGGTCGCCCGACCGATTGGAGAGAACAGTTCAACTACTCGTAACGCTCCTCAGTGTCCGAGCAACCTGAGGACCCGAGGAGGGCCACGGTTCGATCGGTAGGGTATGCTTCGACGACGTCGTGACCCACGAGGATCCTCCCCTGACACGCGCCCCCCGTGCCGTGCTGGCGAGCACACTCGTGATCGGCTCTGGACCCGAGTGCCCTCACGAGCGCTTCTGTCTTCCGGGGCTGCAACGGACCTACGGGCTGGCGTTCAAGGAGTTCCGGGCCCTGGACCCTGGGGGACCGATGACGGCCACCGCACTACGTCGCGGCGAGATAGACGTCGGTGTGCTCTTCACCACTGACGGCCTGCTCACGACCGGAGAGTTCGTCGTCCTGGAAGACGACCGGCACCTCCAACCGGCAGAGAACGTCACGCCCGTCCTCCGGGGGCAGCTCATCGACGAGTATGGGTCCCAGCTCGTCGCCAGCCTCGATTCGGTGAGCGCCGCGCTGACGACGGATGGGCTGGCTGAGCTGAACGCTGAGCTCGGACTCGGTGCTTCACGAGCACACGCGGCGAGGCGCTGGCTCGAGCAGCACCGCCTGCCCTCGCGGCTGCCGACGCCGGCCGATACCAACAAGGTCATTGTCGTGGGGTCAGCCAACTTCTCCGAAAGCCAGACCGTGGCTGAGCTCTACACGCAAACCCTTGGCGACACGGGCTATCGGATCGAGCAAGCGCCCGCAGTCGGAGACCGAGCAACGTACATCCCACGGCTGGAGGACGGCGAGCTCAGCCTCGTCCCCGAGTACCTTGGCAGTCTGCTGGCCTACCTGGAGCCGGACAGCACCGAGTCACCGGACATCGAGGTCTCGCATCGAGCACTCCAGGACTCGTTGCGGGCCAGGGGACTGACGGCACTGCGGCCGTCCCCTGCCGAGGCGAAGAACGGCGTGGTGGTCACGGCAGCCACCGCCGAGAAGTACGGACTGCGGCGAGTCAGCGATCTCGCCCGTTCAATCTGACCTGCTCTTACCGAGCTGCCCGATTGGGTTTCGTCAGGTCGTCGGGCAGCCATCATGATCGACCCGTTCGCGAGTGTCCCTATCAAGCAGGCACTTTGGGGACATCCCGACCGCGGGTTGCCGAGGCACGTGGTAGACCCTGGCCATGGCTGTCCTCCACAGTTCAAGGACTCAGCCAACCGGATCGGTGCCCGGGCAGCCTCAGGCTAGCACGCGTGATGGGCTACCTGCGTGCCGCGGTCGGTGTGGGGCTCATCCTGGCTCCGAAGGCAGTCGTCCGGCTGCAAGAAGGTCAGCCGCCCACGGGTACCGCCGTGTTACTGATGCGCACGATTGGCATCAGGGATCTCGTACTCGGCGCAGGAACAGCCGCTGCCTTTGACGCCGGCGACCAAGGAGTCCGCCGCTGGCTCGCCATGGGGCTGTTGAGCGACATACTCGACGCCATGACTGGAGCCGTCTCCGGGTCGCTGGTCGGGCGGAAGGGTGCGCTCACGGCAGCACTGGTGCCAATGCCGTTCGTTCTCGGTGACCTCTGGGCACTAGTCGGCCACAGTCTGCTCTCGAGCATTTCGTCCGACACTTCCGTTGGGTCCGCCAGTACGTAGACCCGGTCTCCGGTCGCTGCGCCCGTCTGGCAGGGCTTTGTCCGCCGCCGGATCGCATCCGGGAGATGGCCGACACCGAGGAGGTGGACCGTTGCCTCCAGACGTGCCAGAGTTCATTCGATCAAGGGGGAGGTGATCGCGATGCTGAGCATTGCCGCCGACGAGGCGCCGTCGGCCACCGACCGATGAGCGTTGGACCGGGCACCGCGGTCGCCGACCGGGAGGCCGGTCCCCTCCAGATGGCCGGGTCTGCCGTGGTGCTGGGAACGGCGCGCCTCGGCGAGGGATCGCTGCTCGCCGAGGGAGCCGTCGTCCGCTCCGGGGACGCAGGCGTTCAGGTCGGCACCGGATCGGCCGTCCTCGAGAACTCCGTCGTCGTCGGGACGGCGGGCATCCCTACGACCATTGGGCGGCGGAGCACCTTCGGCCACCGTTGCCTGGTCGATCGGCGCGACGGTGGGCGACCTGTGCGAGATCGGGAACGCTTCCACGCTGATGCCCGGCGCCCGCCTCGGCGACCGCGTGTTCCTCGGCGAGGGAACGGTCGTGCCGCCTGGGATGATCGTGCCCAGTGACGTCGTCGCCGTGGGGCGACCAGCGCGTATCGTGCGATCGGCGACAGACGACGATCTCCGTCGGCTGGCCGGCCTGCGGGGCGGCGACCTCTCGGTGCCGGCGCCGACTGCCGTCGCTCGTCAACGACAGACAGGAGGCCATTCCCATGGGCCAGCTGTACGCCTACCGGGGCATCCTTCCGACCATCGCCTCGTCGGCCACCCTGTTCCCGACCGCCGAGATCACCGGCGACATCGTCGTCGGCGAACAACACGATCATCGGCGCCGGGGTCAAGGTCATCGGCGACTCGCACGGCCCGGTGCGAATCGGCAACGATGTCCAGATCCTCGAGAACACGGTCCTGCACCTGCTGCCGGACAACGAGCTCATCATCGACGACGGGGCCATCATCGGCCCCGGCGCCATGATCCACGGCTGTCGCATCGGCGCCAGGTCGATCGTCGAACCAGGCGCCATCGTCTGCGACGGCAGTGTCCTCGGCGCCTTCTGCGTCGTACGGGCCGGAGCCGTGGTCAAGCAGCGCTCACAGTTCGCCGCGGGCACCGACATCGACGGCTTGCCGGCCGAGCCCGTCGGGCGCATCTCCGGGCCTGCCCCCGATGCCCAGCTGGGCGCTTCCGGCCCGACGATCTCCCTGTCCCGGCACCTGGAGGGCCGAGCACAGTGACGACCGTGCGTCATCTCGCCAGCGCCATCGGATCAACGGGCTCGGCCGTGCCTGCCTACCGGGTCGATGTGCGAGCAGGCCCGCATCAGCTCCTGGCCGACGAGCCCGTCGCCTCCGGCGGCGGTGACAGCGGCCCCTCGCCACTCGGGCTCCTGGTCAGCGCCCTGGCGGCCTGCACGGCCACGACCCTTCGCATGTACGCCGAACGTCACCACTGGGAGCTCAGCACCATCGAGGTCGACGCCCGATACGATCTCGATGACCAGCGCCGAGGCACTATCGTGCGTACGATCATCGTCCCTGCCGATGTTGCCGGCGACAAGCTCGATGCGCTCGCGTCCATTGCCGAGCGAACCCCGGTGACGCTCGCCATACGGGCGGGGACGCCGATCACTACGACACTCCGTCCGAAAGCTTGAGGAGGTCGTGTGGCGAGTCGATGGCGGCCCCTTGGTCGATGAGGCCTCTCGCCGCGCTCACGCAGGCCCGCCAGGCGGGTGGTTCACCCCAAATGACGAAGCTCCCTCGCCAGTCGGGTCGTCGGGTGGGAGGCCACTGATGCTCGCGAGCTTCGTCCGCAACGCCTCGGCAGTGACCAGAGTTGTCTGGGCTGCCGTCCTGGGGCTGGCGGCCGGACTGGTGGCGGCGACGTTCACGCTGCCCCAGGCGGCGGCCCTCATCGGCTGGGTCGTCGCCGGAGGCTCGTACCTGATGATGGTGTGGTTTGTCGTTTGGCCTCTCGAGCCCGAGTCGACCCGTCGGCTGGCTGTCCGTCTCGATCCCGGCCGCACGCTTGCCGACGTCCTGGTCGTGCTCGCAGGAGTGGCGATCCTGGCAGCGGTCGCCCTGACCCTTGTGCGAGCCGGAACGGCTCATGGGGGCACCAAGGCCTACCTGCTGACCGTCGGGATACTTAGCGTCGTCGTCGGCTGGGTGTCGGTGCATACCGTGTTCACACTGCACTATGCACGACTCTATTACCGGGGCGAGCCCGGCGGCATCGAGTTCAACGAGGCAGACCTACCGACCTACGTGGACTTCGCGTACCTGTCGTTCACCATCGGCATGACATTTCAGGTCTCCGACACCAACCTCACCGCCAAGGCCGTCCGGCGAGCAGCGCTGCAGCATGCCCTGATCTCCTACTTCTTCGGCGCCGTGATCCTCGCTCTGGTGATCAACATTGTCGCCAGCATTCTGTAGACCGTCCCTGCCTTCGTCTATGTCGTGCCGAGGCGGCCGCTCTTCTTCGGCATTTCTGCCTCCTAACAAGTGCGACTCCGTCAACTGTGAACGTGGACCTCAGGCGTAGGTAGCGCGAAACCCAGTCAATGGTGTTCTTGAGCAGGCCAGGCATCGACGCGTTGTACTCCGGCACTGCGATGACGAATCGGTTCTGCCTCGGGGTGCACTCGCTCAAATCCCCGTTCGCTCGGCTCGAACCGGATTGGGATCCGGCACGTGGGGCATCAGCGCATTCGGTGGGATGGTACCGAGGCGACCGGCTTGGAAGTCCTCCAGGGCCTGCATGATCTCGTCTCGGGTGTTCATGACAAATGGTCCGTAGTGCGTGACAGGCTCACGGATGGGTTGGCCACCCAAGATGAGCGCCTCGAAGTGGACAGTGCTCGAGTCCTGCTGATCGTCGGCTCGTACGCCCATCCAGTCCCCAGGCCCGAACGCCACCAGCTGCCCGCTGTGCACCGGCCGCTCCTGGCTGCCCACTCGACCCGACCCAGCAAGGACATAGATGAGTGCGTTGAAGCTGCTGTTCCAGGGCAGGTCCAGCAGCGCCCCCGGCGACAGGCTGGCATGCATGAGGGCCATCGGCGTATGAGTCGAACCGGGGCCCCGACACCCGGCGAGCTCGCCGGCGATCACCCGCACCAGAGACGCTCCGTCCTCGGATGCCAGCAGGACCACCTGCTCGGCTTCGAGCGGTTGGTAGGCGGGCGGGATCATCTTGTTCTTGGCCGGCAGATTGACCCAGAGCTGGATGCCGTGGAACAGGCCTCCGGAGACCACGAGGTCCTCGGGGGGGTCTCGATGTGCAGGATCCCTCCCCCAGCGGTCATCCACTGGGTCGCCCCGTCGGTGATGAGGCCACCGCCGCCGTTGGAGTCCTGGTGGGCGAAGGTGCCGTCGATCATGTAGGTCACGGTCTCGAAACCGCGGTGAGGGTGCCAGGGCGTTCCCTTGGGCTCACCGGGGGCGTAGTCGACCTCACCCATCTGGTCCATATGCACGAATGGGTCCAGGTCGGCGAGGCTCAACCCTGCGAAGGCCCTGCGCACCGGGAATCCCTCGCCCTCGAATCCGCTCGGCGCCGTCGTCACCGATGCCACCCGGCGCTCGGTCGCTGCGTCCGCTCGGCGCGGGATGCGGGGAAGGCCGGACCAGTCGTCGGGGGTAACGGTAGGCATGGCAATCTCTCCTCGACACGGCGACCCACAATCATGACCCAGAAAGGCGCCTCGCGTCGGTTGACTTGCCCGACCCTGGGGCGACGGTGCGGTAGCGCCCGCCGGCGGCTGACAACCCCGACCGGTTGACTGGGCACCCGTCGCTCTCCCTGCCCATAGGGACACTCAACCAGACCGATCTGCCTGGTGGCCCCACCTCCGAGGGCGCTACTCGTCACGAGCCCGCTTCATCGGATCAGATAGTTCCAGTCGCCGAGGTCTCCTAGGACGAATGCCGGTAACGGCGCGGTCAGCGAACAGGATCGGATCATGGCGGGCAGGGGCCATGGGTCTGGCGGTCGGGTGTGGTGGTCACCATGCGGACCCCACCACCGAACAACCCTCGAGCCCTGCCACAGCCAGGGCGAAGGTGGATCGTTTGCGACGGCCCTGGCTGGGAAGACTGCATACTGAAACGTTTCTGGCCGATAGTAGGGAGGTACGAGAATGGCGATGGCGCAGGTCTTGGAGTTCAGCGGGGTAGGGATCGACAAATACGATGCCGTCAGGAGCGAGTTGGGTTGGATCGACAACAATTCCGCGCCAGAGGGCCTGCTCGCTCATGCGGCGGGAGCAACCGGCGATGGTATTTACGTCATTGAATGGTGGGAATCTGTCAGCGATTGGGACAGGTTCCTCGCAACCCGGCTCCAGCCCGCCTTCCAGAAAGTTGGCGGAATCCCGCAGCCGAAGGCGGTTCAGTTCGAGGTTCACGGCCGTTATCCCTGACGCCGCTTGCGCTAGAGGCGGCCCTCCGCATAGGCGGGTGCGGTCGAGCGATATTCGTTGTCCCACTGACCGAGCACCCCTTCCAGCTGATCCCTTCGTCAGTTGCTCAGTGGGGAGCCGGTCATGGTCGCTCAGGTCTCGTCCGAGCTGCTACCTCGAAGAGCAGCTCGACGCCGACGGCGATCAGGATCGCGGCTCCGGCGCTCTCCAGGGCCAGGGACAGGCCGGCGAAGGGCGCGGCCGCCCACGACCCGGATGTTGTGGCCGGCCTCGGTCCGCGTATTCGACACCAGCACCTTCGGGGCCACCAGTCGACCTTCCGTCCGGTATTCGTTATAGGGCGCGGTAGGGCGGCACCACTATGAGTCCCCACCTCCAGCTGGAACGACCATCGGGCTGGCCATGGACCCTGTCTGGTCGAGCGTCTTGAGCCGCGGCTGGCGAGTCGCCAGAAGTCGAAATGCCAGGGGGGTCGGCGTGGACTGGTGTCGCCGACCTGGGAGAGCAGGATCGTAACAGAGCGGGTGCGCAGAACGATGTGAGCCGAGGTGCCGGTGCCGCCGGTCCAGCCGTAGCGGCCGGCGACGTTCCACGGCTGGGTCGTGGCGATGTCGACCGAGCCGCCGTAGCCCCAGCCCTGCCCCTCGAGGAAGAGGTCGCTCCCGAGCGCGCTGGGCTGGGGTCAACTGGTTTGTGGTCATGGCCAGGACCGACTCCGGTGACAGCACTCGGCGGGCGCCGACAAGTGCCCTGCCCCAGCAGCATGCGCGCGAAGGCGTACCAGTCGTCGATAGTGGAGGCCAGCCCGCCGTTGCCGAGCGGGAGGGCGGGTGGGGTGCTCCACTGCCCGTTCGGCGGGTCGACCAGCCGCAGTGAGCCGTCGGGTTGGGGCTCGTAGTACCTGGCGAACCGGTGGCGCTTGGCAGCGGGCACGTGGAACGCCGTGTCGACCATGCCGAGCGGCACAAAGATCCGTTCGGCCAGGACGTCGGGCAGCGGTCTACCGGTGACGCGGGAGATCAGGATGCCCTCGATGGTGGCGGAGGTGTCATAGAGCCAGGTCCGGCCGGGCTGGTAGAGCAGCGGGATTCGGCCGAGCGCGGCGATCCACTCGTCTGGCGGCGGGAACGTGGCAGGGTGTCGACCGTCCTTTTGCACCGTGAACAGCTGCTGCACCTGCGGCAGCGAGAAGTCCGACGGGAAGCCGTACCCGGTACGGAAGGTGAGCAGGTCGAGCACGGTGATCGGCCGGTCGGCGGGGACCAGGTCGTCGATGGAGCTGGACGGCGTCCGGACAACCATCGGCTTCGCCAGTTCCGGGAGCCAGGTGTCAACCGGGTCGTGTAGGCCGACCCGGCCGTCCTCGACCAGGGTCAGCAGCCCGGCGGCCACAATCGGCTTGGTGATCGAGGCGATGCGGAAGATCGAGTTCGTGTGCGCCATCGGCGTAGTGGCCTCTGTGTCGAGCGACCCTGCGGTCTCGACCTCTATGTGGTCGCCGTGCGCCACCAAGGCCACTGCGCCCGGCAGTGTTCCACTGTCGACGGGCTTCTGGAGGAACTCTTTGAGGTCGGAGGCCAGAGATATGACAATACAAGTCGGGGGTGATGCTGATGCCCCGACCGGGCTGTCGAGAACCCCGAGTAGTAGCGGGCCGTTCCGGCGAACGGACTGACCTCCTCGTATATTGGTCGAACCCTAATCCCGGCCAGGCCCGAGGTGCCGGATTCATTTGTGGAACTCAACCGTGCCGACCGACACCAGATGGGGACGGGCGCCCGATTGCCAGGGATCGGGTGACCCGTAACCGGCGTGTGGGGCCACCCATCGCTCAGCTGGGGAGGCGATCTCCGGGGACAGGTCTCTCAAGGTCACGAGGCCTCTAGTGACTCGCGGTCCCCCCTGCGATGCTGGAGCTGTGGGGGAACTCCTTCGCCGTCGACCGCCCGAGGGCACGCTCGCCTGGGTGGCCAGATCGGTGTCACCCGGTTCCCGGGTCACGGCCTGGCGGCGTCTCACGGGAGGACTCATCTCCTCGGTCCATCTCGTCACCGTCAACACGCCTACTGAGCCTCGCCAGCTGGTACTCAAGCGCTGGGTCGAAGGTGATGACGAGGAGCGCCGGGGCTCGGTAGAGCGTGAAGCACAGGTGTTGACGGCCCTGGAGCGGGCAGGCCTACCAGCACCCCGGGTGGTGGCCAGCTCCGCAGGTGCCGACACCGACGGGGTCCCGACTCTCCTCATGACCCGGCTCCCCGGCCGGGTGTTGCTATCTCCGAAAGACCCCCACGACTGGATCCGGCAGGTCGCCAAGGCCCTAGCGGCAATCCACGCTCTGAAGGTCCAGGTGGAGCTTCCCGTCACCGGTCACCCCGACGGAGAGCTCCTCCCGCCCCAGGATGCTCGCCGGCCTGAGCTGTGGCGAGCAGCCAAGGATCGACTCTCGACGCCCGCGCCGGTTGGACGGGCCTTCATTCATGGCGACTATCAACACTTCAACCTGTTGTGGACGCGCCGACACCTCACCGGCATCGTCGACTGGACCTGGGCTGGTCTGGGGCACGCGGACCGCGACGTCGGGCACTGCCGGCTGAACCTCGCCGTGCTCTTCTCGGCCGAATGGGCCCAGGAGTTCTCGGCCGCGTATGAAGCCGAGTCGGGACGAGCGATAGAACCGTGGTGGGACCTGTTCGAGATCTGCCTCTACAGTGATGCCTGGCCGCGCTTCATACCCACCCAGGTCAGCGGGCGGGCGCCCGTAGAAACATCCGGCATGACCGAAAGGGTCGAAATCTTGCTCGCCGAATCTCTCCGATAATCGGAACCGTCCGGGCGGAGTGGGACAGCATGGACCGGCCAGGACTGATGCTGGTATGGGTGCGGCACCTCCGGTCGTCGCTTCAGTCCAGCCCAGAGGAGGGGTGGCGGCGTGGCCGTGTCTTCGTCAAGCCTTGGGCGCCTCACGCTGGCGGCGGCAGGCGGGAAACCACGTCGGTACCAGTGTTTCGCCCCATGATCTTGGCGATCACGTCCGACTTGGCTACCCCGTAGGCGTTCATCGACGACCACCCCTGGGCTGCCAGCTGGCGCTTCACGGCTGCGTAGCGATCTCGATCGGCGGGCGAGGAGCGCAGCCGGTCCCGGAACGCCAGGTGCCGGTCTTCCCAATCGCTGCCAGCGTCGCATAAGTGCAGGTGCACGTCGCGCTCGGGCGTGCGCATCATGCGGTGGCCGCCCTCTCGCACTCGCAACTGGTACCCGGCGGCAACCAGGGACGGCAGGTAGGTTGCCTCATCGCAGACATCGGCCACGCTCACTTGCAGGTCGACAATCGGCTTGGCCACAAGCCCGGGCACCGCTGTCGATCCGATGTGCTCTACCCGGACAGAGTCGCCGAGGGCGTCGACCACGCGGCGGCGCTCGGCGTCGAATCGGGCCCGCCATGCCGGGTCATAGTCGACCAGTTCGATCGGGCGCTGCTCGACCCCACCGATCAACTCAACCTCGACCAGGCGCCCAGCCGCGAACGCCGACAGCACAGCCGCCGCGACCTCCTTGGGCGGCCCCGACGCCTCGACGACATTGGCCTCGTGATGGCACCGAGCCGCCGCGTCGGACTCAACGCAACGAGCTTGTGTGCGGTACTCAATCCGGCCAACTTCAAGAGCCCGGTGAATCGGAAGGTAGGCGCGGAGCTTCAATAGCACCAGCACCTGGTGCCGTGCCCGAGGGCGACCGGGTCGCCCTCGGGGTTGTTGGTCTTGACCTGACGGTTCGTGGCGCGGGCAGAGGTCAGTCTGCCCAGTCGGCCGCAGTGATACCGTCCGCGTGATCCGCCGGCCACTGGACCAGCTCGACCCGGTTGAGGTCAGGATCGACGACCCATGTGGTCCGGAGCCGAGTGGGCGCCCCAGTGCGGGCAGCGGCGTCGGACTTCGAGCTAAGCCCGAGCGAGGATCTCGACAGGATCACTGAGGTGCTGGACCACCTGATGGGCGTGCACGACGTCGAACGTCCGACGCTGCTCGCCCGCGAACCGGAAATCGACAGTGAGGAATCGTGTGTTTGGCATGGCCGCCTCCGCAGCATGCGACCGGGCCTCCTCGATCACGGCCGCCGAGGTGTCCACCCCGACCACCTCTCCCGGCGCGACACGACGAGCGAGATCCACGGTCAGCGTGCCAGGCCCACAACCGACGTCCAGCAGGTTCTGGCCGGGCGCGAGATGGGGAAGGAGGTAGGCGGCGGAGTTGGCCGCGGTCCGCCAACGGTGCGAACGCAACACGGCGTCATGGTGGCCATGGGTGTAGGTGTCTCCGGTCATCGCCGGATCCACGGTACCTATACGGTGGCCAGGACCGTCATCAGATCGACCCTGTCGGGCGACCGATGGAGGGCATCGGTGATTTGGAGACGTGTAACCGTACTGCCAGGCTGTCCTAGGTGAGCGACCTCGTCGAACCCCATCTGGAAGGAACGATGGAAGTTGGGCCCGGCCGCCGACTCGCCTTCAGCGAGTTCGGCCCGGCGCAGGGGCGTCCGGTCGTCTGGATGCATGGCACGCCCGGGGCGCGGCGCCAGATCCCGCAGTCCACAAGGCTGGCGGCCGAGGAGCTCGAGATCCGAGTCATCGGGATCGACCGCCCGGGCGTTGGAGAGTCGACGCCGTTTCTGTACAGGTCGTTCCTCGACTTCGTGCCCGACCTCACCCGACTTCTGGATAGGTTGGGTGTGGACCGCTTCGCCATGCTCGGTCTCTCGGGCGGTGGCCCCTATGTGCTGGCGTGCGCCTACGCCCTTTCCGAGCGCGTCGTGGTCGGCGGTGTGCTCGGTGGGGTCGCCCCAACACAGGGAGAGGACGCCGTCCCGGGCGGGCTGGTCGGCTGGCTCGCTCCCCCTGGCGCCGCTCGTGGCGGCGACGCACCTACCGCTTTCGACCGTCCTCGGCTTCGGTGTGCGGGCCATGAGGCCCGTGGCATCGCCGGCATTCGACGCATATGCGCGCGTCTCCCCCGAGGGTGACCGGCGCGTCTTCTCTCGACCGGAGATCAAGGCGATGTTCCTCGATGATCTGTTGCGGGGTAGCCGCAGGGCACTCGCGGCGCCACTCTTCGACTTCTTGCTCTTCTGCCGGCCCTGGGGATTCTCGGTGCGGGACGTCACCGTGCCGATCCGATGGTGGCACGGCGACGCCGACCACATCGTCCCCCTCTCCCACGGCCAGCACGTCGTGTCCCTCCTCCCCGATGCTGAGCTCATCATTCGTCCCGGCGAGAGCCATCTGGGCGCGCTCGGCGCTGCCGAGGAGGTATTCGGCGACTCTCTTGGCCGTGTGGGGCAAGCGAATGCCGCACTAGCCATAGGCATGCGGAGCCGACCGAGGAGCAAGCAGTCACGAGCTCTTCAGGAAAAGCATGACCGTGATGAACCGGCAACCGAACAGCCAGCGTTGTCGGTCAATGACCCCCGTGTTCCGCTCAAGGAGCCGCTGTCGCCCAGGCGATGAACGAGTCGACGTAGTGATACTGGGTCCAATCGAACGTGCCCGTGCAGGTGATGAGGCGGCCTGCTCTCTCCCGCTGACGCTCTGCGAGCTTCGGGCCTAGGGCCCGCTGAATTCATCGCTGCCGTCCACGCGGACACGTGGCAGGCTGGTGGACCTCCCCGGTGGCGTCAGGGCCTTCCGGCCCGAGGAAGTCGATCGTCTTCGGCCGAACGCGTAGGCGACCTCGCCTCTCGAGGAAGCCATGGCCGAAGCCGAAGGTCGGAAGAGGCCGCAAGCCGAACAGAACAGCAGTCGCTTGCTAGCGCTCCATGCGTGGCGCCGATCGGCGGCTACTCATCGGCGTGGCTAGTGATGTTGATAACGTTGCCATCGGGTGCTCGGACGAAGAACCTTCGAAGGCCCCATGCTTCGTCGGTAAGCGGATGCACGATCTGATAGCCCCGACTCACGGCGTCGGCAAAGACCTCGTCAACGCTCCGACCAGCATGAACCGAGATGACTGAGTCCTCAGGTGCTGTCGCATCCCTTATGCACTAGCTGCACCACGGCTGCTCGGCCAGGCGAGGTGTACCTCGCTACCCATCCCAGATTGAACTCCTCGACTTCGAGCCCCAGATAGCCCTGGTAGAAGTCGCGTGCGAAGTCGATGTCCGCTACTCGAAGATTGGCAACCACGCCGGTCACTCGCACTCTCGTCTCCTTTTTGTGCATGGGCGTTTCAAACGGGATGACGAATCGTCTCGGCTCTGGATATCCGATAGCCGCTCAGCGAAGTGCCACCGATGGCCCTCGAGGTCCAGGGCCTCGTAGCGGCGGTCGCCCCAGAACATGTCCTCGAGCTCTATGACGATGCTGGCGCCCTCTGCTTTGGCCCGTTGGTAGTGGGCGTCGATGTCGTGCGACGTAGACATTGACCATGGCGGTCGGTGACGCCGGCGTCCAGTGGGCTGTAGAGGCCGTGATGGTCCTCGCCCGCCCGGCCGATCATGACCACACCATCGCCGATCTCCAGCCAGGCCAGCATCCCCTCGGGGTGCTCCATGCGGGCCTCCCGGCGCTCGGTCAGCCCGAAGGCCCGGGTGAGGAACTCCAGGGCGGCCACCTCGTTCCGGTAGGCTAGGCGGGGGTAGATTGAGAGGCTCACGGCGCGCACGTGCTGGACTGCGCTGGCCGCTTCCGTCTACTCGGCAATGGCCGACATGAGCCGGGCCTTCTCCCGGGCCAGGACCTCAGGATCAGGGGGGTCGTCAGGCAACGCCCGGTCGGGCCGGAGCTGGCGGAGGGGTCCAAGTCGTCGGTCATGGCGTGGCCTTCCGTGATCCGAAGAGGGCACTGCCTCGGACTGTCCCGACGAACCCCGGTCAGAGCCGGCCAGGCGGGCCCGGCCTCGGTTGAGCCGCGAGCGCACGGTGCCCACCGGGCACCCCGAGGGCGTCGGCGATCTCGTCGTAGCTGAGCTCCTCCCAGGCGAAGAGCAGAAGGGCCTGGCGCTCCGGGTCGGGGAGCTCGGCTGAGGGCCTCGGCGACCGGGGCCCAGCGGGCCTGGGCGTCGACGGCCGGTACCGCCCGCTCAGCCGGGGTCTTCCGGCAGAAGTCCGGCCGAGCCAGCCAGCCGTGACGGTGGCCCGGAGCCGTCGGGCCTCGCTTCGGTGGTGCTTGGCCACCACGTTGGCGGCGATCCCGTAGAGCCAGGGTCGGGCGCAGTCCCGCGTCCAGCTGGAAGGCCCCGCCGCCGCTCGAAGGCGACCCGGAAGACCTCCCCCAGCAGGCCCTCGGCTTCGGCGGGCTCGACCCGGCGGGCCAAGAACCGCAACAGGAGCGCCGACCGTGGCGGTCGAAGAGGACGCCGAAGGCCCCGGGATCCTCGAGCGAGGCGGCGATGACCGCCGAGTCGGACTCCTCCATCCGGTAGTTGTTCTCCGATCGCCACGCTCCGGTTCGCAGGGCGCACCGCTCTGACCGAGGAAGATCTTCGCGCCTGCCGCTGGACCAGCCGTGAACCGGGCGGCCTCGACCGGGGAACAAGCGGTTGTCGGCGCACGGGTACCGCCAGTCGGGAGGTCGCGATGGGGGAAACGAGGGACATCCCAGTCGGGGAGCCCATGACCGCCCACGCCCACGCTTTCCCGGACAACCTCACGGCCGAAGTGCCCACGGCGTCCGAAGGCAAGCAGCACTCCGCAGACACAGGGTGAAGCGGGCACAGCCAACGGCCCGCCGAGGGGCAATCCCCGAAGTGATGCCCTTCCGGGAAACTCCCGAATACGGATCGATCATGATCGCGGTCCCAGAGGCGATATTCGTCGGACGCCGACCTCGAGGACCTGTCGCTCGGAGGACGCAGCACCCTACAGCTCGCCGCCCAGCAATCCACGTCTAGTGGCGAGCCAAGGAGTTCTCGTAGTGAGCGTGTGCGAGATCATCGGCCGCGCTCGTATCCCAGACGGCTCATCAGCTCGACCAGGGCCCGGGCTATCCGTCCGGTGGTCCAGCCCGCCTCGTGGGTGGGCCCCGAGAAGCCGAACCCCGGCAGTGAGGGGATCACCAAATGGAAGGCGTCGCGCGATCCCCGCCATGGGCCCGGGGGTTGCTCAAGGGCCCGATGAGATCGAGGAACTCCAGGAATGACCCCGGCCAGCCGTGGATCAGCATCAGGGGCAGCGCCCCGGACTCGGGGGATTCGACGTGGAGGAAGTGGATCATCTGATCGTCGATCGCGGTGGTGAACTGGGGGATCTGGTTGAGTGCTCGCTCCTCGGCCCGCCAGTCATAGGCGCTCCGCCAGTACTCGACCAGCTCCTGCATGTAGCCGAGCGGGACGCCGTGCTCCCAGCCCCCGCCGGGCAGCTCGTCCGGCCAGCGGGTGCGGGAGAGGCGCTCGGCCAGGTCATCGAGCTGGGCTTGGGGGATCTCGATCCGAAACGGCATGACGGTCTCCGAGGCCATGTCGGGTCCTTTCGGGGGTCAGGGCTTGCGGCCCACAGTCGCAATATGACAGCATGCTGTCATGACTCGTACCGTACCGATACGACAGGATGCTGTCAAGTCTCCTCCCAGGCGGTCGTCGGCGGGGAGGCCTTCAACGAGGTGTTGGAGCAGGTGCTGCGGCTGCACGGCAGCTTCAGCGCGGCGGGCGAGGCGCTGACTAGGCCAACCGGTCAGAGCCTGGCCCGCTGGGTGGTGCTCGACCAGTGCCGAGACCAAGCCCGGGCGGTCTCTGACATCGCCCGGCGGCTGCGCCTGGCCCGCCAGAGCGTCCAGCGGGTTGCAGACCTCCTGGTCGCAGAGGGCCTCGGCACCTATCGGGACAACCCAGCCCACCAGCGGGCCAAGCTGGTGGAGCTGACCACGAAGGGGCGCCGCGTGCTGTACGCGAATCGACGTGGCACAGCGCCGGTGGTGCGATGCGCTCGGAAAGAAGATCGGAGAAGCGACCCTGCAGGGTGTGGCGTCAGGCCTCCACCGGGTGATCGAGGTGGTCGACAGCGAGAGGCCGGCCTGACATGGGTGGACCGGGCGGCAACCCATTCGACTGGATGGCCCGACGACGCCTCCAGGGACAACTCCTGTCGACTGGGGGGCATGCCGAGCCCGGCGAGGTGGTGGCGCACATGACCGCCATGCAGGCCCAAGACCATGGCTCTGCCCGCTGGTCGGTGGCCGCGCGCATGCCCGGTCCCGGTGTGGCGGCCGCCGTTGACCGCGCCTTTGCTGACGGTAGCGTCCTCCGCACCCACGTGCTGCGGCCGACCTGGCACTACGTAGCGGCCAGCGACCTGAGCTGGCTCATCGCCTTGAGCGGCCCGAAGGTCGATGCGGGCAACGGGCGTCGCTACCGGGACCTGGGACTCGACGCTCGCACCCTCGATCGGTCGAACGAGGTGATAGCTGAGGCCGTCAGGGAGGATCCGAAGACCCGCCGGGAGCTGGCTGCCGTCCTCGAGGCCAAGGGGATCGCCACCGCCGGAGAGCGGGTCACCTACCTGCTGATGCATGCGGAGCTCAGGGCCGTGATCTGCAGCGGGCCCATGAGGGGCAAACAGCACACCTATGCCTGGTTCGAGGAGCGAGTTCCACCGGGGCGGGGGCCTACGGGCGACGACGCCCTTGAAGAGCTCGCCAGGCGGTACTTCTCGACCCGTGGTCCGGCCACGGTGAAGGACTTCTCGTGGTGGTCCGGCCTCAATGCAGCACAGGCGTCGGCGGCCCTGCACATGGCGAGGTCGCGCCTGGCCTCGGAGACCCTCGACGGAAGGACCTACTGGTTCACCGATGAGGCCCGTCCGTGGCCATGGCGAGGCCCTCGGGTCCACCTGGTGCCGTGCTACGACGAGATCATCATCTCCTACGGCCAGAGCCGGAATGTGCTCCAGGGTCCGCGGGTGAGCTTCTCGGTGCCCGGATTCCTGGACGGATACCGTCACGTCGTGCTGGCCGACGGACGACTGCTCGGGCACTGGCGAGTTGGCGCCGGCTCGGACGTCGAGATCCGGACGCCTGACGGTCTGGGCCGGGAGACCGAGCGCGCTCTGGCTCGAGCCATTGCTGAGTACCAGAGATTTGCCGAGACCGAGGAGACGTCGCCCAGATAAGGGTTGTCGCCGGACGGGTATGCGGATGCCCACACCGTGGCGCTCATCTCCCAGAGACTGCGTCCTGCTCGGGCGGCGGTGGCAACGAGAAGGTGGCGGAGGTGATCCGAGGGATGTGCAGGATCTGGTCCACCGCTCGGCGCAACGATCCCGCCTCGACACAGAACTCCTCATGACCCCCACGAGCGGCTTCTGGGTCCGCGGGCTGCCACACTTCTCCTTGGAGCGACCGCTGTGTGCTCTAGTGCCGGCGCCAGAGCGTGCATTCGGTTTTCCATCCGGAGCCGACCGCACGGATCACAGTGTCGGGGCCGGAACAGCAGAGCCTCAACTCGGCGGAAAGAAGCCGCCGGGGTTGCAGCTGAAGCCTCGGGATGGGCTCGGTGGACTCGACCGCTGGAACTGGTTGCCGTTCACCTTGACCAGCAACCAACAGGTGGGCGCCTTCTTGGCTGCCGGGTCGCTGCTCGCCAGTATGCCATTGGAGTCGAAGCTGTGGATGTTGCGCAGCGCGGCCACCACTCCCGCCCGGGTGGGATTGAGCCCCGCCGCCTGCAGGGCCTGGGTGAACAGCCGGGCCGAGGTCCAGCCGTAGAGGGTGAAGATGTCGGGCTGAAAGCCCGGGTGCGTCTTGGCCAGCCAGGTCAGGAACAGGTTCACCTCCGGGACCTGATTTCGGTCTCCCCCGAGGTAGAGCACCTGCGCCTGGTCGGAGAGCATTGCCTGGCCCGCACCGGGACTGGCCAGCTGGAAGAACTTGGCATCGTACGACTGGCCGGGCGACTCGAACACCTGCGGCTTGTAGCCCTGCTGCTGCGCATTGTTGAGGACGGCGGTGACTTGTTGGATGCTGGAGTTCAACACGACGAACTGCACGCCCGCGTTGCGCATCCGCAGCACGTCGGAGGTGAAGTCCGTGTCGAGCGGGTTGACATCCCGCTCGTAGCTGACGTGGTAGCCGAGTGACTGCATGGCCGCCTTCTCGTTGTTCCAGGCAGAGAGCGCAGATGGGACATTGCCGATGAGCGCTCCGACGCTCTTGATCGCTTGCGGATAGCGCTGCTTGTAGTAGATGAGGGGCCCGGTGCGCCACCCGTTCTGGATGGGCTGGGGGCTGAAGTTGTTGGGCAGAGCTTGCGCCACTGGATCGAGCGACTCGCTGACGTCAGGCACGTCGGGCTGGGCCTGGAGGACCTTGGCACCACAATTGTCGAACAGCGAGAACGAGCCGACCAGAGCGAAGGTCTGCTGGACCAGCGACTGGGTCTCGTTTGTGTTCTGGGAGCAGGAGAAGGCGTCGTCTGCAGACTTCAGCGCCAGCTTGCGCCCGTTCACCCCACCAAGGCTGTTCTGGTAGGCAAAGAAGGCGTCGGCTCCATAGGGTGCGCCCTTGAACAGTCCGGGTACCGGGCCAGAGAGGATCGACACGTTGCCAACCGTCACCTGGTTCGGTGTGATCCCGACAGCTGAGGCCGTGCCACCGCTGGGCGCGGCCGTGGTGGGTGGGGTACTAGGGCTCGTCGACGAGCTACTGCTCGATCCACCACCACAAGCGGCTCCCACCGCCGCGACGGTGACCGCCGCGAGCAGGGGGCCCAGCCTTCTCTGCATCCTCATCACGCCTCCGGACCGACTCGCCTCTTATCCGCTGTGTGATGGGATATATAATATCAGTATCGGCCCGCACTGCACTTGCCGCTCGATGGGCACGGCTCACTGTTGGGGCCGAAGGAGGCGGCTCCTGAGGCTGTGCTGCAAAGGTTCTCAACCTACGAGCTGAGTCCCCTAGAGGCCGTCGGCTCAGGAATAGAACTGCTTGCACCAGTTGCGGTGAGCGACGATCCCGGCTTCGCTCTTGGTGAGGATCGGTCGCTCCTGGTAGATCTTGTTCTCCCAGATGGGGATGTCCTGGGTGACACCGGCGGTGAACTGGTCGGCGAAGAACCGGAGGCTCTCTTCGCCTGACCCGACCGGCACAGTGAAGAACCAGCGGACGTGCACGTTGTCACTGTCGATGGGCGTGACCGAGGAGAAGAATGTGAGTGCGCCGGGGATACGCACGACGCCGAGGCCGAGGCCGAATGTCTCCCGCTCGAGCCCTGGGTTCTTGACCGACTTGTAGGCGCCCTCGATCCGTTCCTCGGACTCGGGGATGTTGTCCGTGCCGTGGACGAACTGGAAGTGGGCGAAGTCGTGGTTGTTCTCGGCCATCTCCTGGCACGACGTGGCGATGGTGAACTCTCGCATATGGGTGGGCATCCACGCCGGATCCTCGAACTCGGGGACCGAGGGGAGATCGTAGAACGGCTCGCCTTCATGGAGGTGGTGCCAGGCCCAGACCGCTCCGTTGCGCTCGACCGTCGGATATGGCCGGACTCGCGCCCGCGAAGGGATGCGCTCGGCCCCACCATAGGGGATGTCGATGCACTGGCCCGTTGCACCGTCGTAGGCCCAACCGTGGAAGGGACAGCGGATGCAGTCGCCCTCGACCTTCCCACCAACGGCCAGGTGCGCCCCGAGGTGGGCGCAGTAGGCGTCGACCAGACGGGAATGGCCATCCTCGGTTCGATACAGCACGAGGTCTCGGTCGAAGTAATGGAGCGGACGAACCTGACCGGTGTGCAGCTCGGCGGACGTTGCCACCACGAACCACCCGTTGGGTATCGGGAACGGGAAGCGGTCGGTGACAGTCCGCACCCGGAGGCGGCTGGTGCTCGGGTCGAGCAGTGCCAGGTCGCGGGGCATGGGCATGCCGACCATGTCCCACGCTTCGTCGGTTCCAGAGCCCACTGCCCCGGTACCGTCAATGTCGGGCCTGCTCACGAGTGCACCTCCTGTCGGGTCGGGCCGATGCGCCCGACCGTGTCAGCGAGCTTGTCCTTGTCGAAGCGGTACACCTCCGCGGCAGTAGCTCCGAGCATCCGAGCAGTCTCGTCTGGCGGCACATCGTGAAAGACGTGGCGGATGGAGTCGCGGGTATGGGGCCAGGTGCCCTCGGGGTGGGGAAAGTCGTTGCCCCAGAGCAGGGTGTGGATCCCTACCCGCCGGCGTGTCGCGACCTCATGTCGGGTTGGAGTCGATGCTCCCAGGAAGACATTGGTGCCGAGGTACTCACTCGGCTTTCGCTCGGTGGCCTGCGCGAAAGAGGCTGCCGAACTTCCGGGTGTTGTGTCCCCCGACCCACTTCTCGTCCATTCGCTGGAGGATGTCGGGCAGCCACCAGGCCCCGTCCTCGGTCAGGGCGAAGCGAAGTCTCGGATGACGGTCGAACACCCCGGCCCAGATCATCACCCACAGCGGACGAGCAGCCCACCACCAGGCTTCGGTGGCATAGATGGGAACCATGCCGGGCCCGGGAAGGATGTCCTTGGACGCTCCTCCGGAGTGGACGTTCACGACCAGCTCCAGATCCTCGGCGGCGGACCAGACCGGCTCGTAGACAGGGTCGTGGTAGGCGGGCTTGTCGCCCCACAAGGTCGGGATCATCATTGCTCGAAGCCCCGAGGCGGCGACACGCTCCATCTCGGCGACGGCGCCAGGGACATCGTGGAGGATCGGGATCGTCGCGACGCCGCAACGCCGCTCCGGGCTGTCCGAGCACAGCTCGGCCAACCACCGGTTGTGGGCGCGGGCCCCGGCCATCACGAGCTCACCGTCGAGCTCGCCAGACGACTGCAGCCCGGCGCCGAATGGCGCAGATGCCCCGCCGCCCAGCACGTCTGCATCGGGAAAGATCACCTCGCCGGCAACACCCTCGTTGTCCAGCTCCGCCAGGCGAGCGGTCGAGTCGTAGGAGGCCAGCTGACCGCCGTCGCCGGTCTCCTCCTCCCACTCCTCGCGGAACTTCGTCTGTTCCTCCGAAGCGGACTCCAGGATCAGTGAGCGAAGGGCGAGCGCGCGCTCCTGGTCCTTGTCGAAGGCCTCCCGGTACTGCGGATCGACGTGGTCCCGATAGGCCTCTGAAGGCGGGCCGGCGTGCGTGTCGGCCGAGATCACGAGATAGCGATCCATGGTGCTCCCCTCCGTCTCAGATACCCGCTCGGTGCAGGTAGGGCTCCTTGCGGCTGATGATCGCTTCGGCCCGTCCCCGCACCTCGTCGTCGAGCATGCCGTCGGGAAGCAGCCAGAAGCGGTCGGTGAGAATGCCGTCGACCACCCACGAGGCCACCTCCTCCAGAGCCATGACCGGCAGATCGTGGCCCTGCTCAGCCAGATGCCGCCGAAAGGCCTCTGCCGTGACCGGCGGGCGGGCTCGAGGTCGCTCCCGGGAGAGGGCCTCGGGCCGGTTGCGATCCGCTGTCCACAGCCCGGTGAGCAGCAGGCCGCCCGCAGGCAACAGCACTGAGGCACCGACACGGGCGCCGAGCTCGCGCAGCTGGTGATGCAGGCACTCGGTCATCGTGACGACGGCGGCCTTCGAGGATGCGTAGACGGCAGCGCTGGGCATGGCGACGATGCCGCCGTCGGGCGACGACGTGTTGACGATATGGCCCTCCTCGCCGTGGTCGACCATGTGCGGGACGAAGACATGGAGCCCGTTGGCTACGCCGAAGACGTTGACCCCGAACGTCCAGCGCCAGTCGTTGGGTGTGTTGAGCCACAGCTGCTGCTCCGCGGGCGGACCGACACCGGCGTTGTTGCAGAGCACGTGGACGTTGCCGAACTCGGTCCGAGCCACTTCGAGCAGCGACTGAACGGCGGCCACAGAAGTGACATCGGTGAGCGCGGAGACCGCCCGCGCTCCAGTACCGACCAGAGCGGCGGTGGTCGCCGCCAGCGGACCTTCCTCGACGTCCGCGAGGACCAGGTTCATACCTTCGGCGGCGAACCGCTCGGTGATGGCTCGGCCGATCCCGCTCGCCGCTCCCGTCACGACAGCGGTCCGGCCTGTTAGCGAATCCAAGTCGACAACCTCCCGGCGTCCAGCTATTATCATACTAGTCTATGAAAACTCCGTCTGCAAGGGTCGGGCGTCCCCCGACGGTGACCACCGCCGAGATCGCGGAGGCGGCGCTCGCCATCGGTCTGGACCGTGCCACCGTGCGCAACGTCGCCGACCACCTCGGGATGAGCGTGCCGGGGCTGTACCACCACGTGCGCACCCGGGAGGACCTGTTGGCGGCGGCGGCGGCTCATTCGCTCGGCGCACTGGACCTGCCCGAGGACCACGGCCAGGAATGGACCGAATGGCTCCTTGACTACGCCTGGTTCGTCTACGACGCCCTCGTCGCCCAACCCGAGATCATCGGCCAGGTATTGGCGGGCACCGTGAACACGCTCCGAGCGGCGCAGCATCTCGAGGGCTTCTTCGAGGTGCTCGGGGGTCACGGATTCACCGTCGCCGAGGCCTACGACACCAGCCAGCAGCTGTTGGCGGCAGTCGTCGGCGCTGCCACCTCCTGTGTCGGACGCCGTGCGGCGTCCGAGGCAGGACACCCGCCGATTGTCGATCTGAGGCGAGCGGCCAAGGCCCTGGGGGCCGACTCGGTCCCCCACGTGCATCAGCTGTTACGCCAACGCCGTGTCCCCGACAGCGATCCCTTCGACAGCGTTCGGCTCGTTGTTCTCGGCATGGCGCAACGGCGAGCGGGTCAAGCTCCGTAGTGGTTCGGGCTCGACAGTCGGTAGACGTCGGGCGAGGGACGAGACGGAGCGTGTGTGAACCTCTCCAGCCCAATGAAGGAGGCCCGAATGGCAACATGGCTCGGTCAATACTGCATCAACGTGACGGATCTCGATCGGTCAGTCGCCTTCTACGAGGCACTCGGCCTGGAATGCACCAGCCGAACCGAGATCCCCGATGCGTTCGAGGCGATCGTCGAGAACAGAGACAAGGGTTCGAAGCTCCAGCTGGCCCAGCAGAAGGATCGCAAGGGTGCAATCGACATGGGTTCGGCGTTCTGGAAGCTCTATGTCAACACCGAGGACATCGATGCAACGTACCGGCGTTCCCTCGAAGCGGGCGCAACGACGATCTCTGAGCCGCAGGACCTGGACCGATGGCCGGTGACGATCGCCTTCGTCGGAGATCCCGATGGCTACCAGATCGAGCTGGTGCAGCGTCGGCACACCTAAGAAAGGACAATGGAGCTGCCTTTGGGCGGGCCGCCGTGTCGCCCGAGGTGGCAGGCGCTCTCGGCGCTGCCGCGCGGCACCTCGTGGCCGCTGGCACGGGAGTCGTCGCCTTCCGCTCCCGACCCTGAGCTCCACTGACCTGGAGATATTCGTCCGTACGTATGACGGATGGTGACCCGAGCCGTCCCGGGCGCGAACCTTCGAGACGGCCACGCCGACACCGCCCATAATGAGGCATGATCGAGGATCTGACCGGCAAGGTTGCGGTCGTGACGGGCGGGGGATCAGGAATCGGGCGGGCGATGGCTGAGCGGTTCGGCTCTGCCGGCGCCAAGGTGGTAATCGGCGACATCGAGCCGGCCGCGCTCGACGAAGCAACAGCCGAGCTGTCGGCCGCAGGCGCCGATGTCCACGGCGTGGCGCTGGACGTAACCGACCCCGCCTCTCTCGATCGATTGCGAAACGAGGCGCTGGAGCGGTTCGGCGCGGTTCATCTGGTGTGCGCCAACGCGGGGGTCGCTCCGATCGGAATGATCGCTGACGCCTCCCTATCGGACTGGCGCTGGGTGGTCGACGTCAACCTCCTCGGCGTCGTCTGCACGACCACCGCCTTCCTGCGCCACCTCACGGGCCAGGGAGCCGGCCACCTGGTACTCACAGCTTCGTTGGCCGGCCTGACGACGGCCCCTGGCCTGGGGCCGTATTGCGCTACCAAACATGCGGTCGTCGCCATCGCGAACACGCTGCGGGCCGAGCTAACGGGCACCGGTGTGGGCATATCCGTGCTCTGCCCCAGCTTGGTTCGCACGCGGATCTTCGAGAGCGAGCGCAACCGGCCAGAAGCTCTCGGCGGGGCTGGAGTGGAGACCGGGCCGGCCCGGGCCTTCTTTCAGCAGGCACTCTCTGCCACGGGCATCTCACCGGCCGAGGTGGCCGAGAGGGTGTATGAGGCGGTGACGACGGGCCGCTTCTGGGTGTTCCCGCACCCAAACGAAGTTCTCGCCGCGGCCGAGGCTCATATTGCCGACATCCGCGCCAGCGCCGATGGATAGAGCCGGTTCAGCGACGACGAACCAATCGTCCCAATAATCTGTTAGGGGCTCGCCCAATATCGCGGCGTCCTGCTGCCACCTACCGCCGGGTGGGCGGCGTCGTCGACGTGCACGGCGGCAATTCTGCGAAGCGACCTGGGCCGCTTCGCAGACGCGCCGATAGCTGATAGGTATATCTATGCGTCTCGGACGAGCTCGTAGGTGAGGAAGGCGAGACCGTCACCGATGGTCCGGGTGTCGACGAGGCGCATGGGCTTCTTGTCGCTGGTCTCGCCGAAGAGGCGCTCGCCGGCCCCGAGCACGACCGGGAAGACGACCAGCCGCAGCTCGTCGACCAGGTCGTGCTCGATCAGAGTGCGCCCCAGCTGATAGCTGGCAGGGACGACGATGTCCCCGTCCAGCTCCTGCTTCAGCTTCGTGACCTCGTCCACCACGTCACCCTTGAGGACCCTCGAGTTGTTCCAGTCCGGATCTACGAGAGTGGAGGACACGACGTACTTGGGCATGCTGTTCAACCTGTCCGCAAGCTCGCCACTCCGGGGTCGCCACCGCTGCCCGAAATACTCGTAGCTCCGCCGACCGAGCAGCCAAGCCTCGGAGCTCAGCGCCTCGTCGAGCGCGACCTTGGCCCACTCTTCGAGGTCCTTGCCACCAAACTGGCCGAACCAGCCGCCCAGCCGGAAGCCCTCCGCACCATCCGGGTCCTGGACCACTCCGTCGAGCGAGACGTTCTGAGGGCCGCTCATCACGATCTTTCCCATTTTCGGTGTTCCCTCCGTTGATGTTGTCAGTTACGACTGGTGTAGGCACCGCGGCATCGGAAAAATGGGCGCCCACCAACCGCCCAGTTCGCGCCGCGGCCGGTGTCTATAACGAGGTGGAAGTCCGACAGGGCGCAGGAAGAAGGAGAAGCTACCGGTGGTGACGGCCGACTTGATCTCCAGGGCACGGGCGGGGGACGGCGATGCGTTCCGCGAGCTCACCGAGCCGCACCGCCGCGAGCTCCAGGTGCACTGCTACCGGATGCTCGGATCCTTCCAGGATGCCGAGGACGCCCTCCAAGACACGCTGCTGGCCGCCTGGCAGAGCTTTGGAGGGTTCGAGGGGCGCGCTTCGCTGCGCACCTGGCTCTACCGGATCGCCACCAACCGGTGCCTCAACGCCCGTCGGTCGGCCAGCCGACGCCCGGCCAAGGAGTGGGACGTGCCCAAGGTTGAACCGCCCGAGCCGAGCCGGCTCGGCGAAGTCGTCTGGCTCGAGCCGTACCCTGACATCCTCCTCGAGGGTGCAATCGACGTGCCGCTCGGCCCCGAGGCCCGCTACGAGCAGAACGAATCGATCTCGCTGGCGTTCGTGACCGCCCTTCAGGTGCTGCCGCGTCGCCAGCTCGCCGTGCTGGTCTTGCGTGACGTCCTCGGATTCCACGCCAACGAGGTGGCCAGCATGCTGGACTCGACCGTTGAATCGGTCAACAGCGCCCTCAAACGGGCACGCGCCAGCCTGCAGCGCCGATGGCCGCCGGCCGGACATCTCGATCCGTCTCCCGCCGCCGACTCGCCCTCCGAGGGTGCGATCGTGGCGAAATTTGTCAGCGCCTGGGAGTCCGCCGATCTCGACGCGCTGGTGGCCCTTCTGACCGACGACGTCTTCATGTCGATGCCACCGATGCCCTTCGAGTACGAGGGTCGCGACATCGTGGCCCGCTTCTGCGCCAGCCTGTTCGATGCCGGCCGAAGGTTCGACCTCGTGCCGACTCGAGCAAACGGCCAGCCGGCGTTCGGCGCCTACCTGCGCGCTCCCGACGGCATCCGCCACGGAACCGGCCTCTACGTGCTCACCCTCACCGGCGACCGGATTTGTGCCATGACCCGCTTCGACAACAGCTGTCCTCGCATGGTTCGGGCTACCGCGATCCCTCCCGAGCCGTTGAGGCCTGCGCGACAACCCATACGGGGTGGCGCGACCCTAACGTGACGGCCGAGGCTGGACGTTTTGCAGGCGGACTTCGCCGTGGGCGACCGGCCGCCCCGAGCTGTCAGTGACGTCTACTCGCCATAGCTGGTGGTTGCGTCCTTGGTACACGGCGTCAGCCTCGACGGCGACCCGCCCCGAGACGAGAGAGCGCAGGAAGTGGGTCGTGTTAGTCAGGCCGACGGCGACCTGCCCCTTATCACGGACTGCACTGCTGGCCCCAATGCTGGCTGCGCTCTCGATGGCAGTGGAGTAGACCCCGCCGTGCACGATCCCCCACGGGGTGTGGTGATCCTCGCTGAGGTCGATGTGTCCGACGACACAGGTGTGGCCGACCTCGTCCACCACGAGCCCAGCGTGGGCCACGAAAGCGCCGGCAGAGCCGAGCGGCACGGGATCGAGGTCCGGGCCCGCCGACGTTGACACCGGCGTCTGACCCTCTTCGGTAGAGCTCATCCCAAGCGAATCCCCGCCAATTGGGTACCTTGAGCGACGAGCCGGTCAGCGCTGTCCCAGACAAAACAGACCTCATCGACGCGCTTGGCTTCGATCATCTGGGCACGGTGCAGGACCCGGACCGGGCCCGGAGCCGGCAGCGCCCGAACGTAGACGGTCAGCTCCAATGTAGGAACCCAACCGGCGAACTCGACGTCGAAGGTAGCCGGGGGGAAGGAGTCGACGGCAAAGAGTAGCGACGTCGGATCGAACGCTTCGCCGCCGGGCAGGGCGAGCCAGCCCCGCAGCTCCCCCCGGCCGGTCGGCTGGCTTCTGGTGAACCCTTGGGCCTCGGGTGCGATGCGGACATCGACCTGTTCCATGATCGCCACCGGTTGGCCGTTCGGCAGGATCGGCACCAGACGATCGCAGTCGGCCCAGCTGGTCGAGCTGATCGGTGGCAGCCCAGCGCTCCAGTACGGACGGGTGGCTTCGTCGAGGTGGGAGGCGGTGAGGAGTGCCTCGACGCAGGGATGGCCGCCCTGGGTCATCTGGGCTCGCACCTGGGTCGCTGAGCGACCTGTCCGCAACGCCTCGGTCTGGATGACCACCGGACCGGGATCCGGGGAGCGGAGAAAGTGCGCGCTGGCGGCGATGACGTGGTCATGGGCGTCCGTCCACGTCGCGGCACGCCCCAGCATTGCCAGCAGATAGCCGCCGTTGGGTTTTCCGCCGATGGTCCACTCGAGGGCGACCTCGGCGTCGAATCGGCCATCTCCAACAGGGCGCACATCGCTCACATCCCTGAATGCACGGCGATGCGTTCGGGCTAGTCCGGCTGTCATGGCTTCGCGGCCTCGACCAGAAGCTCGACCGCGCCCGGACCGGGGAGGGCACGTACGTTGCTCGCCGCGAGCGGCTCGCCACAGGCAGAGCAGACCGTCACGGCGTCGGCGACTTTGCCGCAGGCCTCATGCCTTACCTGAAGCGGAGGACCGTCGGTGCGGCGTGTCGGTCCCCCCACTGGCGCATGGCGGTCAGCACCGGCCACAGGTCGCGGCCCGTGCTGGTGAGCCGGTAGTCATAACGGAGGGGGTGCTCGCTGTAAGGGACCTTCTGGAGGACGCCTGCGTCGACGAGGTGGTTGAGTCGCTGGTTCAAGATGTTCCGGGAGATCCCGAGGCGTTCTTGGAAGTCATCGAAGCGGGTCACCCCCAAGAACACGTCGCGCAGGATCAGCAGCGACCACCACTCGCCCACGACCTCCAGGCACTGGGCCACCGAGCAGTGCATGTCGGCGAAGCTCTTCCGTTCCACAGCAGCCAGGCTAGTGAGTTGCATTATAGAACGCAAGCGCGATATCGTGCCCATGGTGCAACGGTCATGAAGGCATTCGTCGTCGAGCGCTACGGCAAGGACGGACTCCGCGCTGCCGACGTACCCGAGCCCGAGGTCGGCGACGGTGACGTGCTGGTCAAGGTGAGCGCCGCCGGCATCAACCCCCTGGACAAGATGGTCCGCAACGGCGAGTTCAAGCGGCTCCTGAAGTACCAGACCCCGTTCGTGCTTGGCCACGACGTCGCTGGCGTGGTGACCAGGGTCGGCTCTGCCGTACGCGACTTCCAGGCAGGCGACGAGGTCTACGCTCGCCCCGCGACCTGCGGATCGGGACCTTCGCGGAGTACATCGCGAGGCAGCTCGGGGCGCCGACGTTCATTGGCGCCGTGATGGGGCTGCTGAGCCGCAAGGTCCGCAAGCAGGCGCGGAAGCTTGGCGTGAGCTACTCCTTTTTGTTCATGCAGGCCAACGGCGGGCAACTGCGCGAGCTGGCCTCCCTCTACGACGCCGGCCACCTTCGTCCCCTCATCGACAAGACGTTCCCGTTCAACCAGACCCTCGAGGCGCTGGCGTACGTCGAGCAGGGCCGCGCCAACGGCAAGGTCGTCATCACGCTCGACTGACAACGCCGCCTGCCGCCCAACCGCGTGAGGTCCCCCTGGCTCGAGATCCATAGATGTGAGGTGGTGGTCGATTAGTGGGGTGATCGCTGGTTATCGCATTACATTTACGATCTACCCCGTCGCTTGACGGATGTCGAGTTGGGGTGGCGAGGCGAGCGTTTGGTACACGACGCAGTAACGCTCGGTGGTAGTGATCAGCTCGTCGAGTTCTTCTTTGGACGCCGTGGAGTCCAGATCGAAGGATAGGCGGATGGAGCGGAACCCGACCGGTGCGTTTCGGTCGACGCCAAGGGTCCCCCGAAAGTCCAGGTCTCCTTCGGCCCGGACGGTCCCGGTGACCTCGATACCGCGGTTGGTCGCTACCGAGCGCAGGGTCACTCCGGCGCAGGCCACGAGGGCCTGGAGGAGCATGTCTCCCCGAGCAGGCCAGGCTGCCGTCGCCCCCGCTCGCGGGGTGCAGTCCGGCTTCGACCAGACCGCGACCGGTCTGGACCGAGCAAGCCACCTCGGAATCGGCCAGCGAACCTGTCGCCTGTAGGGTCACGACCGCCTTTGTGGGCTCGGATCGGTATTGGTCCTTGAGCGGGCGTTGGATCCCTCGCAGAGTGGTGGCGTCCATGCCGGTAACGCTATCCCGACGGCTCAGCAGGTCGCCTGAGAAACCTGGTCCAGACCCGGAACGGAGCGGAACCCCGCTACCACACCTATCCCCAAACACCCGGCCTCGCCTCGCCCGCCGAAGCCCGCAGCGTCGGGCGCCACTCGAGTACCGCTCCGGGCGGCCACACCACGGCGAGGAAAGGCGCTCACTGGTTGGCATCCGACTCGTCCAGGACGTCCGTGAGGTAGGAGAAGAACGAGCCGAGCAGTCTCTTCCCATGTCGGGAAAGACCTCGCCTTCTGACGAGCGGCCGACGCCAGGCGCCTGCGGTAGACGTCAAGTTGGCACGCCAGCTCATCCAGGGCCCTCGCCAGGCCATCGATATCGCCCGGGCAGACAAGGACTCCCTCGCGGCCATCATCGGCGAGATGAACGAGGTTCCCAGCCCGCCACCCGACAACTGGTTGGCCTCGCCGCCATGGCCTCGGCCGTAGACCGTGCCATCGGGCTCTCTCCAACTGAGCAAGACGAAGATGTCGGCCGCCACGGTAGTGACCGAGCCATCTCGCTCCTTTTGTTACCGGCCCATGGGCCACGACCCTCCCGGCCAGATCGGCTCGGGCCAGCCGCGACCTCACCTTCGCCGTGTAGGAGGGAGTCCGCCGCCTGGTCGCCGACGAGATGCAGGGTGCCCGTCTCATCCGACAACCGGCCAAATGCGTCGAGAAGTGGCAGGATGCCCTTCCGGGGCACCCGGTTGCGAGCGCAGAAGGAAATACCGCCCGCGCCGCCCCAAGCGAAGGTCGTCGGACTCATCGTTCTCCACCGCGACCCCTACGTCTCGACCCGGGGGTACAACCCTGACGAGGCGCGGAGGGAAGCCAGCCGACTCCAGCAGATCGGCCAAAGCCCGACTGGCGACCAGGAGACGGGCGGCCCTGCCGTAGGTGAACCGGTCCAGGAGGGCCTGGGCAGGCGTCCGGATCGGGCCGTGGTCGATTCCCCCCGGGGGCTGGTGGAGCATCGCCACCATGGGCCGATCGAGACGATGGGTCACTAGCCACGGAGCCAGGTTGGCGGCAGCGATGCTGTCGACGACGATGATGTCGGCACCACCTCTCTGTGCCTCTGCCATGACCTGGCTGGCCCGCCGAGCCGAGGACACATAGGGGATAAGGGGGAAGGATATGAACGAGATCTGGGCGCCGTGGGCTGGCGCTGCGTCGGCCAGGCGGCGGTGATAGAGGTAGCCGCCGGTAAGTCGATCAGGCGAGCCCAGGGTGACGAGGGAGACTCTCAGCATGCGAGTTGTCCACATGAGCCCGACTGTCTTCGGTGACGGCGGGCTCTTCGGAGGCGGAGAACGCTACCCCGGAGCTCGCGCGCGCCTGTCCCGCTACGTCGACTGCCAACTGGTGACCTTTGGAACCGATTCTTCGTCGGTCAACCATGCCAGAGACGCACCGGTTCGCGTGCTGAAGCCCGTAGCCCATCTCTGGGGGCATCCCGCCCACCCCTTTCGGTGGAACTATTGGAACCATTGGCGGGGGCTGACATCATCCACACCCACCACCTTCGGAGTACGCCGAGCCGGCTCTCTGCTCTCGCAGGGACACTCCGACGACAGAGGCTTGTGACAACGGATCACGGGCTGCCCGGGGGAGATTGGCTCTGGGCTCTTGCCCCGGCTGTTCGATCGTTTTCTGACCGTCTCTCGCTACTCCGCCGAGATGCTGGGCGTCGCACCATGGCGCACGGGGTGGTCTACGGCGGCGTGGACGTCGACCGTTTCAAACCGGAACCGGATGGTGATCGTCGGGGGGTGCTGTTCGTGGGTCTCGACTTGACGCCCCACAAGGGCGTAGACCGCCTCATCCAAGCCCTTCCCGAAGAGGCATCCCTGGTCGTAGTGGGTACCGCCGGACACGATCGACACCCACCGGACGCGCGATTACGTCGACCTCCTCCATCGTCTGGCCGAGGGCCGTCTCGTCCGCTTCGCTGGCGCCGTCTCGGACGCCGAGCTCGCCTATCTGTACCGGCAGGCAGCAGTGGTCGTCCTCCCCTCGGTCGAGGTCACCTGCTACGGCCGGCTCATGCAGAGCTCGGAGCTGCTGGGGTTGAGCCTTCTCGAGGCCATGGCCAGCGGTACGCCCGTGGTCGCCAGCCGGCTGGGCGGGGTCCCCGAGATCGTGGAGGACGGGGTGTCCGGATATCTCGTCGATCCAGCAGACCCCGCCGATCTTCGGCATGACCTGGCGCTGCTCCTCGGCGACCCCCGGCGAGCCCGCCGTATGGGAGACAACGGGCGGGCATTGGTGTGTGAGCGTTTCACCTGGGACGCCTGCGCCCGTCGATGCGTGGAGGCCTACCTCGAGCTCGTGTGACCTCGTCACCGCAGAGGGGCCCGATAGGCGCCGAAGGCCACCGGTGACTCCCAGATGCGCACGGTGAGGACCTCTCCCCCGGCCGATCGGATCACGGCTGCTAGTGCGTCGTGTGCCCACCACGGGCGAAGACTTCGACGGTCACCGCTTCCGCATGCGCCGGCCTGATCTTGTCGAGATCTTGGTCGCGCACCTGTCCGACGATGTCGCCGAGCGCGGCGTCGAGCACGTCGAGGTCACACACCATGCTCTCCGGCCCGAGAGCCTCCCGATCGACCAGCACCTCGATCTTGTAGTCGTGGGCGTGTAGCTGACCTTCTGGTCCCAGCACGCCCGGCATGACGTGGAGCGCCCGCACCGTCTGTGCCGTCCCGACCTGGTACACCGACTCATCCATAGCGCAAGGCCACGTGAAGGAGTCCTTCCTCTTGACGGTCGATCGCTTCGAAGGCCTGCTGGGCCTCGCCCAACGCGAACTCATGCGATGCCAACGAGCCGAGCGGCAGCTCCGTGAGGAGATCACGGGCGGCCGCTCGCCGGCGGGCAACGGTCCAACGACCCCTCTCGTTAGCCGGGATGGTCGAGACTTGCGTGCTGCGCAGAGTCAACCGTCGCCGATGGAAGGCACCACCCAACGGAAGCGTCACCTCCTTGTCTCCGTACCACGATGCCACCAATGCGCAGCCCTCGTGGGCCAACAACTCCAGCCCCTCGGCCAACGCCCTAGGATTCCCGCTCAGCTCCACGAGTATCGGCACGCCCGCGATCGCCCGTTCGGGCCCGGACGACCGTCGAGAGGTCCTCCGGAGCGACCGCTTCCACACCGAACGAGGAGGCGACGTCTCTTCGCCAAGGCTCGGGCTCAGTGGCGATCACCATTGCACCCGAGCACCTGAGGAGGATGGCGGTCAGGATTCCCACTACTCCCAGTCCAATCACTACGACATCCTCCCCAAGCACCCCTCCGGCGTCGAGGGATATCTGCAGGGCCGCCTCCACGAGAGGAAGGAACGTGGCCACCCTGGCACCGTGCTGCTCTTCCACGGGGATGAGCTCTGACTCGCGAGCTACGAACCATTCCTGATGGGGATGCAGCGCCACGACCAGCGCGCCTTCAGGCAGGCGCCCTAGCGACCGCTCCACCCGCCCGGCACAGCTGTAGCCGTAGCGATAGGGGTAGCGGAAGGTGCCCGATAGTGGCCCAATGGTCTCGTCCAGGGGCAGGTCAGGATCTAGTTCGCCACGAAAGGCAAGCATCTCGGTGCCGGCGCTGATCCCGGAGTACTCGGTCCGCACCAGCGCCTCCCCGGCTCCGAGGTCGATATCCAACTCCACCTCGCGTACCTCGACCCGCCGTGGCGCCACAAAATAGAGGGCTCGGGCCGTCACCGCGACGGCCATCCATTCGGCCTCAGCCCCGCAGTAGCCCTATCCTGCCTCCTCATGGCTGAGAACCCTATTCGGCCGGTGGAGATGGACAGCGAAGGGGTAGCTCGGGAGGCGAACGGTCCCCGCCAGGTAGCCAAGGTTTCAATGCCGACGGCCTTCGGGATCTTCGACGCTCAGGCGTTCGAAACACAGTCGGGGATGGACCTACCTGGCTCTGGTCAAGGGGGACGTGGCCGCCAAGCCGCCGGTACTGACAAGGCTGCACTCCGAATGCCTGACCGGGGACACCCTAGGTTCGCTGCGATGCGAGTGCGGTGTCCAGCTTCGCCTGGCCATGCGCAGGATCGCCGCCGCGGACCGCGGCGTGCTCATCTACGCCACCGGCCACGAAGGTCGAGGCGTCGGGCTCATGAACAAGCTCCTTGCCTACGTCGAACAGGACAACGGTGCAGACACCCTTGACGCTAACCTTCGTCTAGGCCTCGGTATCGACCAGCGTGACTACGCCGACGCGGCGTCAGTCATCAAGGCGCTCCACATATCCTCTGTCCGGCTGCTCACCAACAACCCGTCCAAGGTAAGTGGCCTCAGAGACGCGGGAGTCGATGTTGCTGAGGTCGTCCCATCGGCCACGGCCCCCCATATCCGCAACGTCTCCTACGTACGAACGAAGGCGAGCCGGTTGGGCCACCTACGACCCAGCGGTTCGGCCCTCTCCGGTACAACCGAGCTCGAGGCTATCGACATCAGCCAGGTGCTCGGCGCCAAGGAGGCATCTGGCGACCGCCCGTTCGTCGCGTTGAAATACGCTCAGACGCTTGACGGACGGATCGCTACACGCACTGGCGACTCGAAATGGATCAGCGGTGAAGCTGAGCGACGCATCTCCCACGCCCTGCGGGCCGCCTGCGATGCCGTGCTCGTCGGAGTTGGGACAGTCATCCAGGATGACCCACAGCTGACCGTGCGGATGGTACCGGGCGTCTCGCCTCAGCGGGTCGTTCTCGACTCAACCCTGCGCATTCCCCCCACCTCCCAGATCCTCGAGCGGGAGGCGCCGACGACGATCCTGTCGACTCGTCGGTCGGACCGTCAGCGGCGATCAGCCTTGCGGGCCAGGGATATCAAGGTCCAGCTCGTCGACCCTGGTCCGCAGGGGGTCGATCTCACCTCCGGCCTGCGACAGCTGCGTCAGGACGGAGTGGAGTCGATCCTGGTGGAGGGCGGGGCCAAGGTCATCACGTCGATGTTGGCGGCCGCCGTGGTCGATCGTCTCATTGTCGGCGTCGCCCCGACGATCATCGGCCGGGGCACTGAGGCCGTCGGGTCCCTCGGGATCGACAGGGTCCTCGACGGCATTCGGTTGACCAACCGACGACTTCACATCATCGCTGACGACGTAGTGCTGTCCTGGGACGTGGACACTCACGTCTCCCAGTGAGATAGATCAGGCGGGTCTCGCGCGCCGTGGCCTAGTCGTCGACTGGGAGACCAGTCCCGCCAGCGGACGTCCGCCTCCGGGAGGTCGTAGAGAGCAATGCATCCAGGGTCCACAGGTATGGTCAGTACCGACGAATGGCTGGACGAGCTGAGCCGGGCCGAAGCGCGTGCCATGACGGGGTTGGGCCAGTCTGTGATGCAGCCCTGGCGGCAACTACGACCGATCTTCCGTCAGATTGCTGGACCGATCGAGGTCGGCTGTCGCCTCTTCACGGGCCACCAGGTCCGCGTCGTGCTCCCCGAGATCGTAGGGACGGCCATCTACCGATACGGCTACATAGAAGCCGACCTGTCCCGGGTGCTGCTGCGCAACCTGCGACCGGGAATGGTGTTTGTCGATGTTGGAGCCCAGTACGGCTACCACTCTCTGATCGCCAGCCGGATGGTGGAACCTGGCGGTGTTGTGGTGGCCTTCGAGCCAAGCAGAGGCACTTTTGGCCTGCTGCGGCGCAACACAGGAGGTCTCCCGAACGTCCGTGCCCGCCAGTGCGCTGGTAAGCGCCGTTGGCGGCCTCACGGCTCTCCACGACTTTGGCCTCCGGCACTCGGCCCTCAATACCCTGCTCGAGAGCGCCAGGGTGCCCACCGCTGAGCGCCACCACCTTCAAGATGTCACGTATCCAGTAGCCACCGTCACGCTCGACGAATTCTCGGCGAGGGAAGGCTTGGCGCCGGACGTCGTCAAGCTCGATGCCGAGGGATCCGAGTTGTCGATACTGCAGGGCATGCGCAGGCTGCTTTCGGACTCCGGGCCCATGATCACCATCGAGACCGGTGACTATGTGGGGATGCCCGGACCCAGCACCGCCGCCTGCATCGAGTACTTGGAGAGCTTCGGTTATCGCTGCCTCGAGTACGCCGACGGCCTTCGCCCTCACCACCGACAATCCGCCTATGGCTACGGCAACTTGTACTTCGTCAAGACCAGGTAGCGACCCTACCATTCCCCCGGCAACGATGAGCCCATCAAAGGAGCATTCAGGTGACGCTGTCAGCCCGGTGCGGGAGCTTCCAGCCCGGGCGTACGAAATGGCAGGTGTAGCCGTTGGGGTAGCGCTCGAGGTAGTCCTGATGCTCCGGCTCCGCCTCCCAGAACGGCCCGGCGGGCGAGACCTCGGTGACGACCTTGCCGGGCCACAAGCCGGAGGCGTCGACGTCGGCGATGGTGTCCTCGGCGATCCCCTTCTGTGCGTCGCTGGTGTAGAAGATGGCCGACCGGTAGCTGGCGCCGATGTCGTTGCCCTGCCGGTTCCTGGTCGTCGGGTCGTGGACCTGGAAGAAGAACTCCAGCAGATCCCGGTAACGATCATCTGGGGTCGAAGACGATCTCGATGGCCTCAGCGTGGCTGCCGTGGTTGCGGTAGGTGGCGTTGGCCACGTCCCCGCCGCTGTAGCCGACCCTGGTCGAGATCACTCCGGGCCGCTTGCGGATGAGATCCTGCATTCCCCAGAAGCAGCCTCCGGCGAGAATCGCCTTCTCGTAGTGTCGGTCATCGGTGTGCACCTTTCTTGTCGTCTGGAATTGTCGAAGAGCTCGCGGTAGGCGCCGTAGCCTTCGCGCTCGAGATCATCGACCGGGATGAACCGCAAGGCAGCTGAGTTGATGCAGTACCGCAGTCCGCCTGCGTCGGCGGGTCCGTCGTCGAAGACGTGTCCGAGATGGCTGTCGCCGTGGGTTGAGCGGACCTCGGTGCGGATCATCCCGTGGCTGGCGTCCGCCTTCTCGACCACGTTGTCCGATTCGACGGCGGCGGTGAAGCTCGGCCAGCCGATGTGGCTGTCGAACTTCTTGGTGGAGGTAAACAGCGGCTCACCGGAAACGACGTCCACGTAGAGGCCGGCCTCCTTGTTGTCCCAATAGGCGTTGGCGAACGCCGGCTCCGTGCCGCCGTCCTGGCTGACGCGATACTGCTCTGGTGTCAGGCCGGAGACCCTCTCTGGATCTCTCAGATAGCGATCCGACATGGGCCATTCCTTTCGAGGTAGTTCTTTGATTTTGCGTGGTGCAACCAAATGCGTCGAACGCCGGCGACCCCGTCCCGGTTCGGGTACTCCAGGTGGTTTCCGAGCCCACCGGCACCGCCATTCACTAGGTGAAACGCCTCTCACGTCGCAGTGTTCCCGGATGCGGCCAAGCTCCGACAGCCGCATCCGACCGTCCGAAGCCGGCAACCCCAAGTTCTGAGTCAGGCTCCGGCGGGCCCGCCGTCGTGGTGGCGACAGCCATATCGCCGAGATGCCGATCCCCACGAATTCAGCGGTGCCTCTGCCGCATCGAGGCAACAACGTGCTGTACCGATCCCAGAGGTGCCGACGCGACATCATACGTCTGTCCCCTAGCGAGGAAATCCTGCCCCCGCGTGGAGGACGGCTGTGGATGCCGTATGAGGGGTATGGGTTCCTGGGTGTCCTGAACCCGAGAGCTGGGAGGAACGTTCGGCCATGACCACATTGGCAGGGAAAACCGCACTCATCACTGGTGGAGCGAGTGGGCTCGGTCGGCTGCTGGGGGCAGAGCTCGCGAGGCGCGGCAGCCGGGTCATCTTGTGGGACATCGACGAGGATAGGCTCCACAGCACGGTCGAGGAGATCCGGGGGATGCCCGGAGCGAGATGCTCGGGCTACCTCTGCGACGTCAGCGATGCCCACGCGGTGCGTGATACGGCTGACCAAGTGGTGTCTGACGTGTCCGAGGTCGACGTCCTGGTCAACAACGCCGGTATCGTCACGGGAGCGCCCTTTCTTGAGCTACCCGACGAGAGCATCGAAGCGACCTTCCGGATCAACGTCTTCCCGCTCTTCTGGGTCACCAAGGCTTTCCTGCCCGGGATGGTCGCGCAGGGCCGCGGTCATGTGGTGACCATCGCCTCGGCGGCCGGGTTGGTGGGAGTGGCAAGGCAGACGGACTACTCGGCGAGCAAGCACGCCGCCGTTGGCTTCGACGAGTCTCTGCGGGTGGAATTGGCGCGCCTCGCACCCGCCATCAGGACGACCGTCGTCTGCCCGTTCTACATCGACACTGGCATGTTCGAGGGAGTGCGCACCCGCTTCAGGCGACTTCTACCTATCCTCCAAGCCGAGGAAGCGGCTCGGCGCATCGTAATTGCGATCGAGAAGGACCGGCGCCGCCTCATCATGCCCGCCATCGTGCGGCTGGTGCCCGTGCTGCAAGCACTCCCGCCGCCCGTGTTCGATGGGGTGATGGACCTGTTCGGCGTGAACGAGTCGATGGACGAGTTCGTCGGCCACGCCGGTGCGGGCCGAAGCCAGTAACGCGCCTTGTGATCAAGGCGCCTGTAGGAGCCACCTGGGAGAGCATTTGTAACATCGATGCATAGAGTGCCGGGTTGGCTACACGTATTGCGGAACGACAGAGTCAACGGGAGCCTTACAAGCGAGGCAACAGCCGTTGCCGCAGCTGGCAATAAGCCTCATGCCGGGATGTCGCGATCTGCCGCCCGATAAGGACACGGTGTGATGGGCCACCACCCCGATCCTCGACAGCGGACCGAGGGCCCTCGACGAGCCCTACTGGAGCGGCGGCTCCTTGGGCACTGCGGGCTTGTCAACAACATCGTGCGCGGGCTGCTCCGTGTCGCTCAAGGCGCGGGTGACCTTCCCAAACCCGATGAGTCGGTCGTCCTCGTAGAGCGCGTGTGATTGTTACATTTGCCCAGAAGGTCGAACCATCCTTCCGGAGACGCAGACCGCGCTCTTGGTACTGGCCTTCTCGTGCTGCCACTTCGAGCTCGTGCTCGGGATGACCCGACTGACGATCCATCTCGGTGTAAAAGATACTGAAGTGTCTACCGAGGGCCTCTTCCTCGGAGTACCCCTTGAGTCGCTCGGCGCCGACATTCCAGCTGGTGATATACCCCCGGGCATCGAGCATGAAGATGGCGTATTCACGAACGCTGTCAACGAAGAGGCGAAAACGATGTTCCAGAGAGGCGAGAGCGGACTGAGTTCCTCGCAGGGTGGTCACATCCTGAACCTGAAGCAGCAGGTACAGGGGCCGGCCGTCGTCGTCGTTGACCGGTGCGATGGTGCCGATAGCTACGCGGCGGGATTCCGGCAAACGGGTCTCAAAGTCATACGTCTTGCCATCGGTCAGCATCAGCTTCAGCGCCGTGCGTAGCTGTTCACGGGCTTCCGGAGCCATGAAGTCTGCCAACATCATGCCGATCAGGGCCGACGCGTCCCCTCCCGCCAGCAGATTGGTGCCCGCTCTGTTCACCCGGGCGATGCGTCCGGTGAGGGTCAGGGTCGCCATGCCAATCGCCGCACCCTCGAAGATCTCCTGAAAGCGTTCGAGATGTTGCGCCAGCTTCACCTCGTCCGCTTCGTACATCGGTTCGACGGTAACGCCAACGAGTTGACTGTCACCCAGAACCTCCAGTGCTGCGTCCGGCAGCGCCTGCAGCTCGGGGCCCTTGGTGAGGAACGCCGACGCCCCAAGGCTCATGGCCTTCTCGCGCAGCTGTGGCGAGTCGAACCCTGTGAACATCATTACCGGGAGCTTGGGAAAGGCGTCTCGAATGCGGGGGAGCGCCTCAATGCCATCCATCTCCGGCATCGACACATCAAGCACGACCAGGTCTGGGTTCAGCTCTGAGACCTGTTCGACTCCCTGAGCGCCATCGGATGCCTCTCCAACGACCCGAAAACGCCCGGTGGTCTCGAGCTGAAGTCGCATGAGCAGTCTGATTTCCGGCGTGTCGTCTACGAGAAGAACGTCGTACACGCGTTCCGACATTGCTCCTTCCGTACTCATAGCGCGACCGACCCTAACAGCGACCCTCCAGGGCGCCATGCGAGTCTCGTACCGCTCCCTTCGCAGAAGACGCCTAGTCCGAGGCCGTTGTGACGAGCCCGTCCCCTCGTACTTATTCCGGGCCCGCCGCCAGAAGGCGGGCTGGCCGCACCCCGCTGAAGCTGCCCGTCACCCCAATCCTCCATCATCTCCGAGGGATACCAACATTTGTAGGGGCTCTTAGGCTGTCGGCGTCGAGAGGTCGCGAAAAGTGTCGTGTGTGTCCCGTATGGGCGGGTCCCGAACGGCTGCGGGGCCAAATACTTCTCTCGTGGGCTGGACTTGCGCCAGCCGATCGAAGGGGGAGTTCAGGTGTGGCCCGGCGGTTTGCCCTGGGTCTCCAGCGCAGCGATTGCATCTTCCACCTCGGAGCACCAGCTTCTCAATTCGCTTCGACGGTTATCTACCCATCTCAACTCCTCCTCGAGGCGCCGGTGTTCGTCTAGCAGCCGCTCGAGCCCTGGCTTCCGCACGAGCGAGCTGTTCATCGACGGAGGGTCTGTTTGTCATGACCCCTCCTTACCTTGTCTCGCCGTACCGGTCAGCGGAGGACAGCCGACCTCGCGAGCATGACCCTGGGGGCGGATTTTCGACAGCCAAGGCCACCGCTGTTGGCGCTTCTACCCCCAGCACTCTGGTTGGTCACCACCACGGGACGAGGTGCGCGGACGAGCTGCCGCACGATCTGGAGGGAGACACAGAATCAAAGGTGACGTGACCAACCGTTCCGCATCACCCCGCCACCGAGACGGGCATGGCCGGAGCAATGAGCTAAGGAAGCCCTGGGGGCGAGTGCTAGAGCCGTATCAGCAAGCGCCGAATGATGCCACCGGCCAACAGGTAAGCCGCCGCAGCAATGCCCCAGTTGATGGCCACATTTTCCTTCACGCTGTGCGGCGTGAATAGATTGTGGAATGGTGTCGTGAGCGTGCTCGCCCAACGTTGGACGTGTGAGACAACCGTGTTGCCGACGTTGGCGTCGAGGACGAACGTGAGGATGCCGGCTACGATAAGTAGCGCCACGACCGCGGCAACCGCTCCGACAAGATGACCGATAGGAGCAAGGGGGGACGAGAGTCTTCCAGTGAAGCTGCGCATTGCCTTTCACCCAATAGTTTTGGTAGCGCGAATGGGTCTCAGATGCGGCCGTAGCACATGGGCCCGGAGCGAGCCCGCATCAAGGTCCGGCCGCCTTTCTGTTCCGTTCCTACCCACCAACTCGCTTACCGACCCATTGACGCTGTTCAGTTTGCCGGCCAGTCGCCCACTGCCGAGGAGATGAGCGATTGGTGGGCCCGTGTTCCTGCCGGCGTTCTTTGCTACCGGGGTCGCCTCCACCACATCGGGGTGGGTGCGGCCGTGCCGTCCTTCCCGACCTCTACCCGTAGAAACTGGCGCTACAGCTACGAGGGCGTGAAAGTCGTGCCCGTGACCACCTTCACGTCGTAGGGCTCCTCTGCCCAGTCAGGCTCGGTCCACATGCTGTGACGTGCCGTCAGCAGGTCGCCCCCATATACGTGGATGGCACCCAAGGAGTTATGGGTCAGAGGGTTCTGAATTCGGTGGATCACCTCTTGACCGAGCATGAGGACTTCCCCGGGATCAACGAGACGGCCACCAGCCTCTTCAAGTCTTCCGGCCGCACGTCGGAAGAACTCGTTGTTCTCTTGCCCCTTGTGAATCCCGATGACAGCCCACATCCGGTGATCGTGGGGAAGGGATTTTGGTCGTCCGCCTGGAATGACGACATGCAACACCGTGAGCCTCTGATCGCACGCTAGGACCTGGATACCTGGCTTCTCGGAGAGACCATCGACACCGTCGATGACGGCTTGTGTAACGAGCTCCTTTACGGCTAAGGGCGGCTGAGGCTCGTCGAGCGCCTTGCGACAGTTCTCGACGAGGTCCTCTGGCGCGATCATCTGGCGCCTCCTACCGCTCGCAGTTAAGGCAATTATGGCATGCCGGGCAGAGCCGCGGCCTGGACGAGGATCGCCCGCTGGCCGAGCGGGTCTTCGTAGAGGCCCTGATCGCTGATCGAAGGGCACGATGGTTCCTCGGCACTATGGCCGTGCTTCGCAAACCGGAGAGCGCACCACGCACACTGGCTGTCCGCGCACCGGGACCCTCCCCTAAGGAGGGCCCCGGTGCGGGTGGGCCGGACTACTGACGATGGTCGGCTATACGCTCGCCGTAGGCTGACGCCGGACGAGCACCACGCTGGCGACGAGGAACCAGACCAACACCAGTCCCGTGGACCACCTCAGCCTCCTCGTCAGCGGGGGCCTCCCCTCCCGAGGGCGGAACTGGGAAGGCGGCGAGGCTGGCCTAGGCGTAGGCTGCGGCGCGGATGGAGCGCATGACCGGCGCCGACGCCATCTTCTTACATCTTGAGCAGCCGGACACCCCGCTCCACACGCTCAAGGTGGCGGTGCTCGACACGGCCCGTCGCGAGCGCTCGGTCACCTTGGACGAGTTGCGCCGCGAGCTGTCCGGCCGACTCGGCATCATCCCCCGGGCCACCCAGAGGGTGGTGGGCCTACCCGGCTTCAAGGGACGACCCTTCTGGGTCGATGATCCGAGCTTCGACATCGATGATCACCTCGACGAGCGCGTCCTTGCTCCTCCCGGTGGAAGGCCCCAGTTGGACGCGCTGTACTCCGAGCTGGCGACGCAGCGTCTCGACCGCGACCGGCCCCTGTGGTCCATGACTCTCGTCCACGGGCTCGAGTCCGATCAGCAGGCGGTCGTCTTCCGGGTGCATCACGCCGTCACAGACGGTTTCGGGGCGGTGAACTCCCTCCTCGCCTGCACCACGGCCTCGCAGGGCGAGACGGTGGCCCCTCACTCGCCGGCTCCGGCGCCGGCCATTGGAAGCCACGAGCTCTACCGGCACGCAGCGCGAGAGCTGGGTCCCTGGCTTCGTGGCGCGCCTTCCCTGGTCAGCGAGGGCGGCCGTGGCTGGATACGGGCACGCTCCTTCCGGGCCACCGCTCCCGATCTCCCACCATTCCTGGGGGCTCGTCGCAACTTCTGCAACTCTCGCGGCGGCGCCGCCCGGGCCTGCGCCTCGGGCGCCCTCGCGTTCGCCGACCTCCGGGCGGTTGCCAAGGGGACGGATACGACGGTAAACGGCGTCCTCCATGCCGTCGTCGCTGGCGCGATGCCGCGAAGAGCTGCTGGCCCGCGGAGAGGACGCCAGTTCGCCGACCGTCGCCGCCTTCGGCATCGCCGCCGACCCTCCCACCTCGGAGCGGCGATGGGGCAATCGGGTAACACCTACAAACGTGGCCCTGTTCTCGAACCTCTCCGATCCGCTCGAGCGTCTCCGCCACACGGCGCGAAGCTGCCGGGAGGGCGTCGAGCTACGGCGCAGGACCGGTCTCGACATGGCAGCCCGGTGGGCTGAGTACGCCTGCCGGGTGGGACCAGCCTTCCAACGTACCTTCGCCTACCGACTTCCAAGGACGGTGAACCACGTCACCACCGCCAACGTGGCCGGTCCGCCCTCCACCCGCTGGCTCGGGACGGTGGAGATAGTCGACTGGTTCTCCTTTGCGGTCGCCGTTCCACCGTCGAATCTCAACATCGCCGCTTACAGCTACGCCGGAAGGATGAACCTCGGTCTCGTGACCACGCCCGAGGTGCTCCCTAACCCAGGTGCCTTCGTCGACCGCATGGCGCCGTCGCTCGCTGAGCTCGTCGCCGCGACGAGATCGCGTGCATCATGAGCGCCGGGCGGGCCGCCAATAGACTACCTCGTCCACCCACCAGCGACTCTGACGTGCCGATGTTGGTCGCCTTGCCAGGCGCGTCAGCTCGACCCGAATGCAAAGCGCACATCTGCCTGACAGTCGTAACGTGAGAGTTTCAAAGGCGAGGATGCTAGCCAGCGTCGCACTGGCTGCAACCATTCTCGGGTCCTGCACCACGGGCGGGACTCCACGATCAGGAGGTAGCGCACTGCACGACGCTCGGCCACTCGGCCCCGCAGCGACCCTCGTGGGTCCGATCACTTCCGGCCACATCATCGAGCCCACGTCCCCGGTCCCAGTTGACCTCGCTACCAACGGCTATGTCGAGCAGGAATTCTTCGCTTCTGGAACCGCCACGGCGTATCAGCCGTCGAAGCCGCTCGAAGCGGACGGCATGTGGTCGGTAAGAGCTCAGTCTTCTGCTCCCTACCGGACCCGCATCGTGGTGCGCCGTCCCCAAGACCCGAGCCGGTTCAACGGCACGGTGCTCGTCGAGTGGCTCAACGTCTCCGGCGGAGTTGAGGCAGACGCTGACTGGGCCTATCTCAACCCAGAGATCATTCGTGACGGCTATGCCTACGTGGGAGTGTCAGCGCAGGCCTTCGGGGTGAACGGCGGCCAGGCGCTACTCGGAGTGCCCGGTGCCTCGGCTAGCGGAGGTCTCGTTGCTGCCGAACCAGCGCGATACGGAACGCTCACCCACCCCGGCGACCAGTACTCGTATGACATGTTCTCCCAAATTGGACAGGCCCTTCGTGGCTCGCGGCAGCCGTCCGCGCTCGGTTCGCTGCATCCGAGGCGGGTCGTCGCCATCGGCGAGTCTCAGTCGGCCTTCTTCTTGACGACCTACATCGACGCCTTACAACCGGTGCAGCAGGTCTATGACGGGTTCTTCGTGCACAGCCGGGGTGGAAGCGGCGCGGCACTGTCGGGCCGGCCGATTGGCTCCAACGAGGTCCCGATGGGGCTGAAGATCCGTGGGGACCTGGACGTGCCTGTCTTCATATTCGAGACCGAGACTGACCTGGGCCCCCTGCTCGACTACGGTCCGGCCCGACAGGCCGACAATGACCGGATCCGGACTTGGGAGGTCGCCGGGACTGCCCATGCCGACGCCTATCTCGTCGGTAGCTATGCGGGCGCTCTGGGATGCAACTTCGCAATCAACGAGGGTCCGCAGCACTTCGTGGTCCAAGCTGCACTAGACGGCCTGAATGACTGGCTCGTGCACGGAACGCCTCCGCCCAGGGCTGCCCCTCTGCGCCTCTCCACCACCGCGCCGCCCGTGCTCGCTCGAGACGGCCTGGGCAACGCCATGGGAGGAGTCCGCACCCCAGCGGTCGACGTGCCCGTGGCGGCACTGTCGGGAAATGCGCCCCCTAGTGCCAGCGTGCTGTGCTCACTCTTCGGGTCGACTACTCGTTTTGACGCCAGCACGCTGATTCGTCTGTATAACGATAGGAGCGAATACCTCAGCGCTTACGAAGCCAGTCTGCATAAGGCGATCTCTGGCAGATTCCTCCTGAGCGCCGATCGGGCGGCGTTGCTCGACCAGGCAAGGTCGGTCCAGTTCCCGGCGTGACAGTTGGTCGAGCCATCCAGCGCAGGCGCGGGTCGGGCGTTGCCTTCGTCCGCACGTCACGCAGGTCGAGAGGAGCCGACCCGGTGCGTACCGATGCCAACGGGTCGGTGACCCCGATCTGGACCGATGGTCGTAGTGTCCTCCGTCGACGTGCAACGAAGCCCTAGTGAGCTGGGCAAATACCCGCCGTGTTCGGAGCAGGATCTTGTCGCCCGAGCCAGAATTCGAACAGTATGGGCCGCCTTCGTCACGCCCGAGTGTGGGCCACAGTGGTGGCCGTCGGCGCTCTGGGCCTCGGCCCGCCCGCCACGGCGCTGGCGAGCGGCGTCCCGGTGGCTCCGGCGAGCGGCCTGCCCGGCGCCCCCCCGGTGACCCCCCCAACAACCTCGCCCGCCCGCCCGCTCGGCACAGTTGACGCCTCTACGCCGGTGCGTACCTTCGGCGCTTCTCTCCCCGCTTCGGCAGCGATCGTCAACAACCCCGACCCCGTCGTCTGCGCCGTGGGGTGCTGGGAGTACACCTTCGGTGTCCCTCACGCGGCCTCAGCACCGGTCCTGGTGGCCGTCAAGAGCACGAAGACCGGACCGGGGGGAACCTTCAATGCGGATCAGGGTTTCGACCTCTACGTCTATGGCCCTGACAACAAGCTGGCTGGCGCTGCCAACGGCATCGGTGCCAACGGTCAGGCTGTCGAGGTGCCCAAGCCCACTCCCGGGACATACACGGTGGTGGTCACCTACGCCTATGCCTATGACAGCGGGTCCGGCTACTCGGGCGAGGTGCGGCTGATGAGCGGACCGTCGTGGACGCCGCCGCCGGCCACCTGTGGAATTGCCGTGTCGGGTATTACCGGCTGCTTCGACCTGCCAAGCCTGCAGGCCCTGCCGGCGTTCTCCTTCACCGCCTCTGGTATCCCCCCGGTGCCCTCGTCGCCGCTTGGCTTTCCCTTCCCGGTGAACCTGCCCCTTCCCACCTCCTGCTACGCCGACGAGACGGTCGGTCTCGACAACACTCAGGTCACCCAGCTCAACAACCCTGCCCTGCGATGCCTGCGGTTCACAACCGACATAGTGAACGTGGGAGCCGGTCCCCTGACCGCCCAGATACCAGCAGCCGGGGAAGGCTCGAATGGCCAGCCCCAGGTCGGCTACGTCCCCGGCGACTGCGGTGCCTATCAGCTCGTGTCACGCCCTGACGGCTCGACGGTCTCCCGTCCCGCGGGACCGTGCGAGTTCCACGTCGAGCATGGCCACTTCCACTACAACAATCTCCTCTTGTACGCCCTGTACCAGGCCGGTCCAGGCACCACGCTCGGGCCTCAGGTCGGGGTCTCCCAGAAGGAATCCTTCTGCCTGACCGACGACGACTACGTCGGCTTCGGCAGCGCCTCGACGAACGGGCCTCGCGCCAACGTCGGCCAGCCCGACTGCAACCTGCCGCGCGAAGCGAACCTGCCCCAACCTGGCCAGCCCGGGTCGGGAACGTTCGTCACCGAGGGAATGACGCCGGGCTGGGGCGACGTCTACACCTGGGACACGCCCGACCAATACGTCGACGTCACCCATGTCCCCAGCGGCACCTACGATCTGGTCGAAGAGACCAACCCGGGGGGTGCGATCCTCGTGGCCGGTCCTGCCCAGACCTGCTCTGCCACCAAGATCCAGCTGACCGTCGGCTCTCAGTCGGACAGCGTCCAGGTGCTCGGCTCGTCGGCTTCCATCCCCTGCCCAGCCGCGAGCTGAGCCCACGGCCTCCTGAGACGGCGGTCCGTTTGGCCTATTGATATCCGTCGTCCGTGGCGCTGCCGCGAGCTGGGCATAACCCAATATGACGGCGAAGGAGGTGGAATGATCGACGTGCAGGCCACCGAGGTCATCAACCGCTCACCGGATGACATCCTCGGCTTCGTGATGGACCTCGACCGGTACCGGGCCGCCGACCACAAGATCCTGAAGGTGCACTCCATCCAACGCGAGGGCAACGACGCCGAGGTGTCCTTCCGGAGTCGGGCGCGGGGGCTGCCAGCTCTTGCTCGCCAGCGAATGCACCTGGTGCCGGGCCAACGGATCGATGTCACGAACGTTCCCTCGTGGCAGGATCGCCTGGTCCACTTCCAGGGCTCGTTCGTCTGCGAGCCAGCACCGGGTGGCACTCGAGTGACCCACCGCTACGTCTTCGACTTCAAAGGGCCGGCGCGGTGGATCCTTGAGCCGTACCTACGGACCTGGATGGCTCGCGACATCACCGATGAGGTGGCACGGATGAAGCACGTCATGGAGTCGGACTCCGCGTCGATCCGTCCTTGAGTCGATGCGATAGCTTAAGCACCAAGGAGCCCTACGCCGGGTAGAAGCTCTGCTTGAGCGCGTCGGCGGTCCACCGTTCCCACTCGGTGTGGCGCCAGCCGCGATCACCGCACAGGAGCCGGTAGGACTCCTCGCTGATCAGGGCGTACAGAACGTCGGCCTGCCGAGCGGGGTGGAGTCTGCAGGTGAACCCCTTCTTGCGGGCCAGAATCGACGCCAGGGCCTGCATGGTCTCATGGCGCTGCGCTCTCGCCCTTGCCAACAGTTCCGCCACCTCGACGTCGGCGGCGGCCTCTTGAATCTGACGGTACACCGGCGCGGCGCGTGCGACCACCCGGGCACCTTCTCTTGCCAGCAGCTCGACGGCGCTTGCACCGCTCGGTGCTCGTTCCAGGTCCCGAACCCACTCACGTTCCAGGAGCGGAACCGGTTCGTCGTCGCCGGCAACCGCCTGGTCGAGCACCGCACCGAGGATCTCGACCTTGCTGCCGAGGGCCAGGTACAGAGTCTGTACCGATACCCCAGCAGCGTCGGCAAGGTCGGCCATCGTCGTGGCGAGGTATCCCCGTTCGACGAACAATCGCTCCGCCGCCTCGACAACTCGGCGTCTGGTTCCTCGACGACGCTCGCTCCGCGCAGCCCAGCGGCGTGGAGCGGCCAACTGTGTCGATGACCCGGCCATTGACAGTGATTATAGCATGATGATGTAATGAGGTTCTAGCTACTAGCATCAGACGGACATAGGAGAGAGGTCGGCCATGGACACCGTTGACGCCATCGAGACCGCGTATGACCAGACAGCGAGCCTCGTCGCCTCTTTGGACCCGACAGCGCTTGCTGCATCGACAGCGTGTACCGATTGGGATGTCCGCTCAGTACTGAACCATCTCCTGGGAGCCACATGGATGTTCACCCTGGTGAACCAAGGCCGAGCGGCGGGCGAAGAAGCCGGAGACGTCGTCGGCGACGACCTCGACGAAGCGGTAGCGGCGGCAAGGAAGGCCAACCTGGACAGCTGGCGTCGACCTGATGCGTTCCAGGGCGACCGTACCTATCCGTTCGGCACGTTCCCCGCGGCGGCCGCGGCGATGGTCAACTTGGAAGAGGTTGTGGTCCACAGCTGGGACATCGCCACGGCCACAGGCCAAGGTCTGACCCTGGACGACTCGGTGACAGCCATGGTCTACGAGTTCTGCCGGTCAATTCCCCTTGACGACTTCCGGGCCCACGGGGCCTTCGGTCCCGAAGTGAAAGTGGACGTCTCCGCCCCGATAACGGATCGGCTGGTCGGTCTCCTCGGACGGCGACCGTAACAGGATCGCCGGTCTCGCTGTCAGCGGTCAGATGGGCTACGCCCGCCGCGTACGCGGTTCGTATCCGGCCTTCATCAGTCGGTGGTGAACGGAGTCGAACCGCTGTGCGAGTAGGAGCCAGCAGGCGGTCGGGCCTCCCCAAACACGCCTGCAAGCGCCTCCATGACCCGCATGATGACTCGCCCCCAACGCCGGGTGGTGGTCGCCATCCACCGCTGTCCTGCCGCGAGTGCGCGGCGGATCCGGAGTCCCCATCTCGAAGTCGCCTATCCGATATCGAGCGGATGGCTGGTCGTCGAGCGACCGTTCGAGCCATCACGGTCGTCGACCAACGTCGAGCGAGACTTGCCTTCCACGGCGAGTCACGATCGACCTCCCACGCCGCAGCCCGTCGGCGGCCATTTGTGGTGATCTGTCAGAGGAGGGCAGAGTTTCTACGAGAAGGAGGCGGCGGCCAGCGTGGACCCTGACGCCGTGACGAGCTTGGCCCCATGGAGCTGACCGACATCGATCCCAACGGTGTGCGCCCACTCGCCCACCCCGTCATGCACCTCGAATACCCCGACCGGAACCGTCGTGCCGTTGGCCATCTGGAGCTGACAGACCACGGTACCGTCAGCACCGCTGGCGTCGACGTTCATGAAGACCCACGCAGGCCTCCCGTTGTAGGCCTGCAATTGGCCGACCGGCCGGCCGTCGGCGCCCACGAAGCTGGCCGACCGCAGGGAAGTCGGGTCGGCCACCTGCTCGTGGCTGGTCCCGTGGGCGCCGGCGTCCAGCGCCGCCACCCCCACGACACCGCCGACCGATGCAGCAGCGACCGCAGCTATACCGATGACGGCACGCCGCCACCGGATGGTTCGGGTGGGGCTGGCCGACCTGTGGGGGGTGGCCGCATTGGCTCTCGGGCCCGCTGGGCTCGGCTCGGTTATGGGCGAGAGGACACGACTCTCGAAGCCCATCGGCGGATCAGCCTCAGGAGCAGCCAGCAGTACCCAGTCGGCCGCCTCCGACAGCTTCTCAACCGAGCTCCGACACCCGGTGCAGTGTTCGAGATGCTCCAAGGCCTCAGCCCGCGAGGAGCCCGATAGGATTCCGGAGGCAAGCTCCCCGGCCACGTCGCGGAGCTCGTCGCACGACAGCCCGCTCACCACACTTCCTCCTCCGCCACCTCCTGGGTCATGATCGCCCTCAGCCGGAGCAGGCCGGAGCGGATCCGGGTCTTGGCCGTTCCCAGAGGAATGCCCTCCACCTCGCTGATCTCCTTGGCGGTGCGGCCCTGGAACGAGGCCAGGACCACGGCGCGGCGCTGATCCAAGGGAAGCTGGGCAACCGCGGCCCGAACGCGTGCCGCGTCGTTGGCCGATGCGAGGGCTTCGTCGGGTGTCGGTTCGGAGGGCGGCGCCTCGTGAGCCAGGAAGCTCCCCGGATCAATGGGCTCCGCTCGGCGCACCCGCAGGCTGTCGATGGACAGGTTGCGGGTGATCGTCAGAAGCCAGGTGGCGACTGATCCGCGGCGTGGATCGTAGGTCTCGGCATGACGCCAGGCCCGGGTCATGGCCTCCTGGGCGATGTCCTCGGCCAGCGCGGAATCGCCGACCACGGTGTAAGCCAGCCCGTACACCCGTCGCTGAAACCGGCGTATGAAGACGACACCGGCTTCGCGGTCACCGACGCTGAGGCCGGCCAGCAGAGCCTCGTCCGATGGGCCAGCCGGCACGACGGTGGGAGAGGTGCGCATGCCTCGTAATACGTCCGGGGGTTACACCGGGATTCTCCGCATCTTGGGTGGCGGACTGTTGTGACTTGAGTCACCCCACCCAGCTCGCGGATCACCTGTGGTGCTGGATCTGCATCCACACGGATCGATCGGAACCCCGCCTACGTCTGTTTGATGCTGTTTCCCGAACACATCGCTCCTTCTGGCAATCCATGCGACACAAACGTCCGTACAACAGCGCACATCTATCCCACAACAGGGACACACCAGAGGAGCTCGGCCATGAAGATCACCCGACCCCAGAGATATCTAGCTTCAGGACTGGCCGTCCTGGCGCTCGGCGGAGCCGCCTACGGAGGAGTGGCGCTGACTTCGAGCTCCCCCGCCCGGGCGCAGCACGTGTCGACGGCTCAGCCGGTGGCACCCGTCACCACTCCTCCGCCCCCTCCCCCTCCTCCGCCTCCTCCGCCTCCTCCGTCCCCTCCGCCCGTCCACATCGTGGCGCCTGTGCAAGTTCCCCACTTCGTGGCACCTGCTCCGGCTCCTCACGTCGTGGCCCCGCCTGCGCCGCCTGTCGTGCGGACACCCCCTCCGCCGCCGCATGCTCCAGGAATCCCGCAGGGGGGCGGTGGCGACGGCGACCCCGACAACAGCGGTGCCCCCAGCGACGGCGACGGCAACGTCTGACCGCGCTAGGCACCCAATCCACGTTGGCCGCATTGTGCGGCCCCGAGACCCCGGCAACGACGCCGGGGTCTCGGCGCGCCGGATGCGCAGAGCCTCGACAAGGTCGTTCGGATAGCCGGCGAAGCTCAGTGGAGATGACTGCTTGCAAAGGCCGAGGCGATGGCCCGTAGGCGCACTCTGGCTTGGTCAGGCGGCGAGGCCGAGTTGTGTAACCCGATCGCGGCAGCCAACGGTGCTCGCACTCCGCCCGTCACCTCGCAGTAGATTGAGGGGCTGGACGCGGCGGCCTAGGACGCCATCCTCGAGCCAGCAGACCTCACGACCGGTTCAGCGCTTTCGGTAGCGACACACAGCGTGGCCGACCTCCTGATTTTGGCGCGGTGTCACTCAGTCGCTGTAGGTCGCAGGACGTCGCAAGACGTCTTCGTCTGCGCCACCGAAAGGCGGCGCAGGCTCCCGGAGCCGCCCACACCCAACACGAGACCCAACAACCTGGGCGCACAGCACCTACTTCTCACTTCGTCAAGATGGCCTCTGAACTGGGCGTTTTGGCTGGCGGGGCAGGACTCGAACCTGCAACCTCCTGATCCAAAGTCAGGCGTTCTGCCTGTTGAACTACCCGCCAAAGGGCTTATGCGTCTACTCACCTGGTAGGTGACCGACAGGCTAATCGGCGCCGGTCTCACAGGTCGGCGACCGCAGGAAGGACCTCTCGCCCGATGATCTCCAGCGGGGTGATCCGCCATACATCCGCCACGGCTCCGTGGGCAACCTGGAAGCCTTGTCTGGCGAGCCCGCGCAGGGCATCGATCGTCTCGTTCACACGCTCGCCATTGGTGCCCACGTCGAAGCGGAAGACGACCGTCTTCTCGATCTCGTCGTAGTCTCGCCCCTCACGCTCGCAGTGACCGCGCAGGACGTCGAGCTTGTGGCCGAGATCGGGACCCGGAAACAGGTTGCACGCCTGCGCGTACCGGGCAACCAACCGAAGCGTCTTCCGCTCTCCGGACCCGCCGATGAGGATCGGCGGGTGGGGCTTCGAGAGCGCCTGGGGTGAGTTGAGGGTTCGCCCGAGCGAATAGTGCTTGCCGGCGAAGGGCCGGTCGTCGTCGCTCCACATCTGCTGGCAGATCTGCAGCGCCTCCTCCAAGCGCTCGAAGCGCTCGGCGGTGGGTGGGAACGGCAGCCCGAGGCCCCGCGCCTCGTCCGCGTTCCACGCCGCGCCGATGCCGAGCATGGCCCGCCCGCCCGACAGCACGTCTAGGGTCGTCAGCATCTTGGCCACGAGCCCGGGCTCGCGGTACACCACGCCGGTGACCAGCGTCAGCAGCCTGATGCGACTGGTCTGGGCGGCCAGGAAACCCAGCGTCGTATAGGCCTCGAGCATCTCGTGCTCCGGTGGACCGACAATGCCGATCTGCCACACGTGGTCCATCACGCTCAGCCTGTCGAAGCCGGCGCCGTCCGCCGCCTTCGCCACGGCTGCGAGGTCGTTTCCCAGCTCTGACGGGCCATTCGGCCAGGTGAAGTCCGGAACGTGCAACCCAAGCTTCACGATGCCCCCTCTCTACCTATTTTCCTCCGGTCCTTGTAGCCACTAACGTCCCCCAGGCCATGGGTTCGCTGATCAAGAAGCGCCGCAAGCGAATGCGGAAGAAGAAGCACAAGAAGATGCTCAAGGCGACGCGCTGGCAGCGAAGAGCGGGCAAGTAGCCGGCACCACCCGGCCGAGGCTAGCCACCGGGCCCCGACGGACGGTCCGTGCGGGCCTCGACAATGCGGGCGACCTCACCCTCGACCTCCACCGCCGTCCCGGCCCGGACGCCGAGCTCGTCGGCTGATCCCTCCACGAACCACGTGGACCCGCTCCCGGCCAACACGGGGTCGCGCCGGGTGACCTCGCCCAGGGCGTCCCGCCAACGGGCCAGGCGGGGCTCGACGGCCAGGGCCGGCGCCTCCAGGTCGTTGGCGCCGTCGGCGGCCGGCCCACCCAGCTCGTCCCACGCCCGGTACACCTCCGCCGTCGACACGCCGAACGGTGGGGTCAAGAGCACGAAGCGACGGTCCTCGAAGGCCAGCGGGTCGACCACCTCCCCCACGCCGGACACGAGCGCCCGACCACCCGCCACGCAGAACGGCACATCGGCACCGAGGGAGCAGGCGACGAGGGGATCGGTGACGCCGGCCCACCGCAGCACGGCGGCGGCGTCCGCCGACCCCCCACCCAGACCAGCCCCGACCGGGATGCGCTTCTCCAGACGCACGTGCGCCGTCCGCCCCACGGCCGCCATCGCCCGCCGCACCAGGTTCGCCTCGTCACCCGGCACCGAGGAGCCCGCCGCCGGCCCCACCACCTCGAGGCCGTCGCCCGGCCCGAAGACGAGCGTGTCGGCCAGGTCCAGCGTGACCATCTCGGCCCGGATCAGGTGGTAACCGTCGCCGCGAACGCCGACGACCCGCAGCGAGAGCGTCAGCTTGGCGAGAGCGCGCTGCACGCTGCCAGCCTCCCCCACGCCGCCACGTCGAGGTCCTCCGCCCGCGCTTGCGGACTGATGCCGGCGCGCTCGAAGGCGGACTGATCGACCAGCCCGGCCAAAGATCGACGGAGCATCTTGCGCCGATGCCCGAACCCGGCCCGCACGAGACCGAACAGCCGCTCCGGCGCGACGAGCCCGGGATCGACTGCCGGCGAGGCTCGGCGCTCGATCGAGACCAACACCGACTCCACCTTGGGCCGCGGCACGAACACCGTGGAGGGCACCCGGCCCACCACCGAGGCGGTGGCCCAGTACGCGATCTTCACCGACACCGCCCCGTAGCCCTCGTCGCCGACCCCCGCAGCCAGGCGCTCACCGACCTCGCGCTGCACCATCACCACCATGCGTGTGATCGCCGGCACGTCGTCGAGCAGGCGGGCGACGAGCGGGGTGGCCACGTTGTAGGGCAGGTTGGCGACGAGCACCCATGGCTCCGAGCCGGCCGCCGACCCGAGCAGCGCCGTCCAGTCGAGTGTCATGGCGTCTGCCTCGACCACTCGCACCCCGGCCGGCTCGGCCAACGACCGCAGCACCGCCACGAGTCTGGCGTCGACCTCGATGGCGGTCACCTCGGCGCCCGTCTCGGCCAGAGCGAGCGTGAGCGAGCCGAGACCGGCACCCACCTCGACCACTCGCTGGCCTGGCCCCACCCCGGCCAGGCGGGCGACCCGCCTGACCGTGTTGGCGTCCACGACGAAGTTCTGGCCCAGGGCCCGGCTCGGACGCAGCTCGTGACGAGCGAGCAGGTCGAGCACCTCGGACCGCCCGAGCGTCACGACCGGCCGATCGGTAGGCCGAATGCCGCAGCCGTCGCCGCCCAGCTCGACGCCGCCACCTCGTCGGGTGCCTCCCCCCGGGCCTCCGCTACCGCGGCGCCCACGAGCGGCACGAAGGCGGGCTCGTTCGGCCGGCCTCGATGCGGTGCGGGGGCCAGAAACGGCGAGTCGGTCTCGACCAACAGCCGCTCGGCGGGGCACTGCGCCGCCGCGTCGCGGACACCGCCGGCGCCCCTGAAGGTCACGATCCCGCTGAAGGACAGGAAGCCGCCGAGATCGAGGCACCGGCGCGCCTCGGCCGGGCCCCCGGTGAAGCAGTGGAACACCGTGCGCTCCGGCACGCCCTCGGTCCGAGGATGGCGAGCGTGTCGTCCCAGGCTTCGCGGGTGTGGACCACGAGTGCCAGGCCGTACCGATGGGCGAGCCCGACCTGGGCGGCGAAGGCGTCGCGTTGGGTCGCCCGCGGCGAGTGGTCGTAGTGGTAGTCGAGCCCGCACTCGCCCACGGCGACGAGCGCCGACTGCTCAGCGCCGGCGACCTCCTCCAAGAGCGCGGCCACGCCATCGACGCCCTCCTTGGCGTCATGCGGATGGAGACCGACGGTGGCCCAGACCCCGTCTCGGGCCAGCGCCAGCGCCTGGCGCGACTGGTCGGCGTCGGTCCCGATGCACACGACGCGCGTCACGCCGGCGGCCCGCGCCCGCTCCAGGGCCCCGTCGGGATCAACTGCTCCTTGAAGATGGCAGTGGCTGTCCGTCCACACCGTCGACGGCTCAGGGCTTCCGCCGGGGAAAGAGGGGCGCGGCCCGCTCCACCGCCCGACCGGCGGGATAGCCGCCCCACGCCGCCGCCTCGGGCAGGCGTTGGTCGCCAGGCGATCCTGTGAGCCCGATGCGTCGCCACAGCTCCGAGCAGGCGCCGGGCATGGCCGGCCAGGCCAGCAGGGCGACGATTCGCAGCGACTCGAGGGCGTCGCCCAACACCGCGTCCACACCTGGGCCGGGGTCGCGTTTCCACGGCTCCTCGGCCTCGAGGGCGGCGTTGGTCTCGCGGATGAGCCGCCACGCCGCCTCGAGGGCCTCGTGTGGCGCGAAGCGCTCCCACGCGTCCGCGGCGGCCTCGACGACCTCGGCGGCCACGGCAGCGAGCCGTGAGTCGGCGCGCGGCGCCGGACCGACGCCGCCGCACTTGCTGGCCACCACCGTGGCGACGCGCGTGACGCGAGGTTGCCGAGGTTGTTGGCCAGGTCGGCGTTGTAGCGGGCGACCATGCCCTCGTAGGAGAACTCGCCGTCGGGGCCGAGCGGGGTGTCGCGCAGGAGGTGGTACCGGACAGCGTCGACGCCGAAGTCCGCCACCAGCTCGGTCGGGGCGATCTGGTTGAGGCTGGTCTTCGACATCTTCTCGCCACCGACGAGCAGCCAGCCGTGCACGAAGAGATGGGCGGGCGGATCGATGCCGGCCGCCATGCACATGGCCGGCCACCACACGCAGTGGAAACGGATGATCTCCTTGCCGATCAGGTGGTGCACCGCCGGCCACCAGTAGGTGAACCGGTCGGGGTCTTCGCCGTAGCCGATGGCGGTGACGTAGTTGATCAGGGCGTCGTACCAGACGTAGAACACGTGGCGGTCGTCCCACGGCACGGGGACGCCCCACTTGAGCGACGTGCGGGTGATGGAGATGTCCTGGAGGCCCTGGCGGATGAACCCGAGCGCCTCGTTGCGCTTGGACTCCGGCTGCACGGCGTGCGGGTTGGCCTCGTACCAGTCGAGGAGCGCCTGCTGAAAGGTGCTCAGCTTGAAGAAGTAGTTCTCCTCCTTGACCAGCTCGACGGGAGTGCCGTGGATGGGGCACTTGCCGTCGACGAGCTCGGCCTCGGTGTAGTACGCCTCGCAGCGCACGCAGTACAGCCCCTCGTAGGTGCCGAGCTCGATGTGGCCGTTGTCGTTCACCGCCTGCAGGAACCGCTGCACGGCTACATGGTGGCGGGGCTCGGTGGTGCGGATGAAGTCGTCGTAGGCGATGTCCAGCTGCCGCCAGGCCTCGACGAACCGCACGCTCGTGGCGTCGGCCCGCTCCTTGGGGGTGACACCGTTGGCCTCGGCCGCCTGCGCCACCTTGAGGCCGTGCTCGTCGGTGCCGGTCAGGAAGAAGACGTCGTCGCCGAGCAGCCGGTGCCATCGGGCGAGGCCGTCGGCGACGACAGTCGTGTAGGCATGCCCGATGTGCGGCGCGTCGTTGACGTAGTAGATCGGCGTCGTCAGGAAGAAGCGGGCCACTGCCGCCTCACAGTACCGACGGCGCCTCGCTGCACGGGCCCGATTTCCTCACGAGCGGAGCCGGAGCGCGGCGTCGTAGACACGCCGCTTGGGGACCTTGAGCTCCCCCGCCACCTCGGCGACCGCCTCCTTGGCCGTCCGTCCGGAGCCGAGCCGCGCCCGTAGAGCGGCCTCCACCTCCGCTTCGCCCGGCACGGAGACGGGCGCTCCGGCCACCACGAGCACGTGCTCGCCACGGGGCGGCGGTCGGCCCGGGCCCGCTCCAGGGCGCCGGCGAGGGTGCCCCGCCACACCTCCTCGTGCAGCTTGGTCAGCTCGCGGACCACGGCGACCTGGCGCCGGACCGCAGCCGCTCGACCAGATCGGCGAGGGTGGCGGCCAGCCGGTGCGGCGCCTCGTACAGGACCAGCGGTGCGGTGCTCGCCGGCCAGGGCGGCCAGCCGCTCGGACCGGTCGCCGCCCTTGCGGGGCAGGAATCCCTCGAAACACGAACCGTCGCCGTCGGCAGCCCGCTGACCGCCAGCGCGGCCACGAGCGCCGACGGCCCCGGCACGACCGTCACCTCGTCCGCCGGCGGCGGCTGCCGCGCCGCGCCAGGCGTCCGCCGGGATCCGAGATACCGGGCGTGCCGGCGTCGGTGACGACGGCGACGTTTCGCCCACGGCGAGCAGGGCGAGGATCGACGCGCCTGCGCCGCCTCGTTGTGGTCGTGCACGGCGAGCAGACGCTTGTCGACGATGCCGGCGTGGGCTCAGCAGGCGCCCGGTCCGGCGGGTGTCCTCGCAGGCGATGACGTCGGCGTCGGCCAGCGCCTGCACGGCCCTGGGCGACAGGTCGCCCAGGTTCCCGATGGGGGTGGCGACGAGGACCAGGGCGCCCCCGGCGCCGGACCCGCGCGGGTGGCGCCGACGCGTCAACCCTTGATCTCCAGCTGGTCCCCGACGCGCAGGTCCCACCGCTCGAACGCTCCCGCCTCGGCCTCGATCACGGACCGGGCGCGGCACGCGGCAGGCACACCCGCTGGCGCTCCAGGTACACCGTGGTGATCACGACCGCAGGTCGGCGTCGCAGAAGGCCACGTCGATCGGGAAGCGCATCCCGAGCGTGTGCACCGAGCGCGCCGGGCGCGAGCAGCAGCGCCCCGTCGATGCCGTCACGGCCGAGCAGCCCCCGGGCGCGGCCGGCGAAGGACTCGGCCACCTCCAGAGTGGCCAGCACCTCGCCGTCACGCAGCAGCCAGGGCACACGGGCAGCTCCTCAGACGTTGAAGCGGATCTCGAGCACGTCGCCGTCGGCGACCTCGTAGTCCTTGCCCTCGACCCGCAGCTTGCCGGCGCTCCTTGGCCGCGTTCCACGAGCCCAGCTGGAGCAGCTCGTCCCAGTGGATGACCTCGGCCCGGATGAAGCCCCGCTGGAGGTCGGAGTGGATCACCCCGGCGCACTCGGGCGCCCGGGCCCCGGCCCGGAACGTCCACGCCCGCGACTCCTTGTCGCCCGTGGTGAGGAACGTCCGCCGGCCGAGCAGGTGGTAGGCGGCCCGGGCCACCCGGGGCAGCGCGCCCTCACCCAGAGCCGAGCCCCTCCAGCAGCTCGGCCCGCTCGGCCGGGGTCCAGCGGGCCGCCTCGGCCTCCAGCTGGACGCTCACGCCGAGCGCCGTCTGCGTTGCCCCGAGCTCGTCGGCCACCGGCTTCACGACCGTGTCGGCGTCGCGCCAGCTGGTCCTCGCCCAGGTTGACCACGACCAGCACCGGCTTGTTGGTCAGGAGGAAGACCGGACCCAGAGCGGCCCGCTGCTCGGCGTCGAGCGGCGAGCGGTAGACGGGCGTGCCGGCGTGGAGCGACGTCGAGGGCGGCCTCGAGGGCGTCGACCTCGGCCGCCGCCGCGGCGTCGGTCGGTCGGCGCGGCCGCCTTCCGCCGCTTGTCGATCTGGCCCTCGACCGTGGCCACGTCGGCCAGCACCAGCTCCAGCTCCAGCACACCAGGGCGCTCCACCGGGTCGGCGTCGCCCGGCCACGCCCGGGTCCTCGAAGGCCCGCAGGACCAGGCACAGGGCGTCGGCCTCGCGGATGCCGGCGAGGAAGCGGTTGCCGAGACCCTCGCCCGTCGCCGACGCCGGCGACCAGGCCGGCGATGTCGACCAACTCGACCGCGGTGTGGACCGATCTTGCGGCTCTCGGCTCATCTTGGCCAGGGCCTCCACGCCGTGGTCGGGGACCTGGGCCACGCCGACGGTGGTCTCGGTGGTGGAGAAGGGATGGGGGGCGACCGGCGGCGTATCCGCCGGTGAGCGCGTTGAACAGGCGGACTTGCCGGCGTTGGGCAGACCCGACGAGACCGAGGCGCTCCACTGCGACGAGGCTACTCCGCCGTCGGCTAGACCGTTCTCGGGTCGTGTCCAAGAGGACTAGTCAAGCGCCAAGACGACGCGGCCAAGAAGAAGGCCAACCACGGCAAGCGGCCCAACGCCGGACGGGGCTGAGCCGCCCCCGGGCGGGGCGCGGCGCTAGGGCGCCCAGGCCACGCCCAGCTCGGCCAGGGTCGGCACCAGCACCGACGGCAGGTCCGACATGATGCCGTCGACGCCCAGGCCGACCAGCCGCTTCATCTCGGACGGGTCGTCGATCGTCCACACATGGACGGCCACGCCCGCGTCGTGGGCGGCGCCGACGAAGCGCTCGTCGACCACGCGTCGTCCCCTCGAAGTCGGTCGGAACCTGGATGGCGGCGTGGCTCATCGACGGTGGCGGGGCGCCGTCCTGGACCGCCTGCCAGAACCCGGCCACGGCCAGGAGCCCGGCCGAGGTGGCGATGTCCGGGCGCGGCGGCCGAGAACGCCGCCAGTGCGCACGTCGTGGAACGAGCCGACGATGACGTCGTCCGAGCGGCCGTGCGCGGACAGCGTCCGGGCCACCGCCGCCTCGTAGGGCTCCACGGCCGGGGCCGTCTGCTTGATGTCGATGTTGAGCAGGACGCCCGGGAAGGCGTCGAGCACCTCCCCCAGGGTGGGGATGCGCAGCTCGGCGTCGTCGGGGGCGCGGCCCCGGAGGGGGTAGTCCTCGTCGGGCCTGGCCCGGCGCCACCTCGTGTCCGGGCACGAACCAGTAGGCGGCGTCGAGCGCGCTGCACCTCGGCGAGCGTCAGCCCGCTGATGGGACCCGAGCCGTTGGTCGTGCGGTCCACCGTCGGGTCATGGCAGACCACCAGGTGGCCGTCGGCGGTCGGGTGCACGTCGATCTCGAGGGCGTGGCCCCGGCCGCCAGGGCCTGGCGCATGGCCAGGAGGGTGTTCGACGGGGCCTCCCGGGCGCCGCCCCGGTGGGCGTAGGCGAGCACCCGCCGCTCGAGCCACGGGTTGCCCACGGCCCAGACGGTAGCCCACGCCGCCCGGCCCGATAGCCTCGAGCCCGGGATGCTCGATCACGTCTTCCTCGATCTCATCGCGGCCATGCGCAGGAGCTTCTGGAGGCGCCCTGCTCGAGCGGCAGGCCGTCGAGGAGCGCTTCCAGGTCGACGTGCTCCTCGGCGACCTGTCGTGGGAGACCTCCTACAGCCTGCCCGGGAGAGGGCACGCTGCCCAGGGTCAGGGCCGACCTCAGCCTCGACTGGCCCACGTGGAGCCAGAGCGCCTACCGCTCCTGGTCGATCGGCGAGCCGCCCGAGGACCAGCCCGAGCTGCTCGTGGAGGTCGCCCTGCGCATCCAGCGCCTGGCCAGCGCGCCCGAGCCGGCGACCATCGTCGCCGCCCTGCCGCCCGAAGGCCCGGCGCTGGGCAGCGACGTCGCTGGACCGCTGCGGCCTGACCATCGAGCAGGCGTTCGACCGCGAACAACGACCGGCCCCGAGGCGCGGTCGAGATCTCCTACGAGGGCACCTACCGCCTCGACGAGGCCGTGCTCGAGGACCCGTCCTCCCTCGAAGCCCAGGTGGGCAAGCTGGCCCGCTGGGTGGCCTCCGACGCTCGTGCGCCTGGGCGACCTCGGCTGAGCTTCCTGCCGCCCGGCGCCGTCGGAGACGAGAGCCGACCACTGAGCGAAGGGCTCGGCCAGCAGGCCGGCCTCCTGGGCCAGGGGCCGGAGCGGCACCTCCGGACGGGCCCCGAGGTGGCTGATGATCTCGCTGGCGGCCAGGCTGCCCAGCCTGGCGCAGGTGCGCAGATCCGCGCCGTGCGTCAGCCCGTGGAGGAAGCCGGCCGCGTAGAGGTCTCCGGCCCCCGTGACGTCGACGACCTTGTCGACGGGGTGGGCATCGACGCTGACGGTCTCGTCGCCCTTGACGACCATCGATCCCTCGGGTCCCAAGGTGAGGGCGGCGAGGATGCCGATGGAACGGAGCGCCTCGGCCGCGGCGGCGACGTCGTCCACGCCCAGCAGAAGCGTGATCTCGGCCTCGTTGGCGAAGAGGACGTCGACCTCGTCGCGGACCAGCTCACGGAAGGCGTCGCCGTGGCGCTGGACGCACGAGGGGTCGGAGAGACTGACGGCGACCATGCGACCCGCGCTGTCGCGCCTCGGCCATGATCCGGCCGAGCGTCCGGTGGGCATCGGGAAGGTCCCAGAGATAGGCCTCCAGGTGGGTGACGCGGGCCCGCTGCACGCTGGCGCCCTCGACATCCTCCAGCCGGAGCTGGGCGGCCGCCCCCAGGTAGGTGCTCATCGTGCGCTCCGCGTCAGGGGTGACGAGCGAAAGGCACCGTCCCGTCATGGCCCCGTCGCCCGCCACCGACGTGGCGTAATCGACCCCCGCCGCCTGGATGTCGGTGTCGAACAGCCGGCCCAGGCGGTCGTCAGCCACCTTGCCGACGAATGCCGCCCGGCTCCCCAGGCTCGCTGCTCCCACGGCGGTGTTGGCAGCGGAGCCGCCGGCCACCTCGATGATCGGCTGGGCGGCCGCGTACAAGCGCTCCGCCTCAGGCAGGTCGACGAGAGACGCCATGCCCTTGACCAGTCCCAGCTCGGCCACCAGGTCGTCATCGACGGGCGCCAACACGTCGACCAGGGCGTTGCCGACGGTGAGAACGTCGAGGGCGCTGTCGGTGCGGGACTCCGGGACTTCTGGCACGGGGCCCGACCATAGCCGGCTCCCACTAGCCTCCCGAAGGTGACCGAGCAGACCACCGAAGAGCGACAGGCGTCCCACCGGCTCCCCCGCACCGTCGAGCCCCGTCGGTACGAGCTCGTCATCTCCCCCGACCTGGGCCGAGCCACGTTCCGCGGCGAAGAACAGGTCGACGTCGTGGTGCACGAAGCCACCGAAGAGATCGTCCTCAACGCGCTGGAGCTCGCCGTCGAGTCGGCCGAGCTGGTCAGCGAGACCGGGTCGGTGCTCGTCCGGGAACGTCGAGCCTGGACGAGGAGTCCGGGCGCGGCGGTGATCACGCTCTCCGCCGAGGCGACGCCAGGCCCGTGGACGCTTGCGGACGAGCTTCTCGGGGACGATCAACGACAAGCTGCGCGGCTTCTACCGCAGCACCTTCGAACGCCGACGGGACGCGAGCGGGTCATCGCCACGACACAGTTCGAGGCGACCGACGCCCGCCGCGCCTTCCCGTGCTGGGACGAGCCGGACCGCAAGGCCGTCTTCTCGATCACGCTCGTGGTCGATCGCGGACCTGACGGCCGTCTCCAACACTGCCGCGGTCGAGGAGACCGACGTCGGCGACGGCAGGCGGCGGGTCCGCTTCGCCGACACCATGCCGATGTCCACCTACCTGGTGGCCTTCGTCGTCGGCCCGCTCGAGGCTGACCGACCCGGTCGACGTCGAGCGGCGTCCCGCTGCGGATCGTGCACGTGCCGGGCAAGGAGCACCTGACGCGGTTCGCGCTGGAGGTCGGCGCCCACGCCCTTCGCTTCTTCGCCGAGTGGTTCGGCATCCCGTACCCGAGCGACAAGCTCGACCTGATCGCCCTGCCCGACTTCGCCTTCGGGGCCATGGAGAACCTGGGGGCGGTGACGTTCCGGGAGTCGGTGCTGCTCATCGACCCGGCAGCCGCCTCGCGGGTCGAGCTGGAGCGGGTCGCCGACGTCGATCTCCCACGAGATCGCCCACATGTGGTTCGGCGACCTGGTGACCATGCGGTGGTGGAACGGCCTGTGGCTGAACGAGGCGTTCGCCACCTTCATGGAGCTGCTGTGCGTCGACGCCTTTCGTCCCGACTGGCACCGCTGGGTCACCTTCGGGCTGTCGCGAGCGGCGGCCATGCGCACCGACGGCCTGCCCTCGACGCGGCCCATCGAGTTCCCGGTGGAGCGCCCGGAGGAGGCCGAGGGCATGTTCGACGTCCTCACCTACGAGAAGGGCGCCGGCGTGCTGCGCATGCTCGAGCGCTACCTCGGCGCCGAGCCGTTCCGGCGCGGCATCGGCCGCTACCTGGCCGAGCACAGCCACGGCAACGCCGAGACGACCGACCTGTGGGACGCCATCGAGGCGGCCAGCGGCGAGCCGGCGCGCACGACGATGGACTCCTGGATCTTCCAGGGTGGGCACCCGGTGGTGACGGTCACCCCGGCTGACGGGGGCGCGGCCCTGGCGTTGGACCAGCGCCCGTTCCGCTACCTCCCCGACCGCGCCGCTGCCGACGACATCGGCTCGGGCTGGCGCGTCCCGGTCCTCCTGCGGGCCGGCGTGAACGGCTCAGTCGAGGAGCAGCGCGTCCTCCTGGACGAGGGCGGCGCCTCGGCATCCTTCTCGGGCCCGATCGAGTGGGTCGTCGCCAACGCGGGTGGCTGGGGGTTCTACCGCGTCCGCTACGACGGAGACCTGCTGGGCCGGCTCACCGCCGACCTCGGCCGCCTCGATGCTCTCGAGCGCTTCAACCTCGTCAGTGACGCGTGGGGCTCGTCGCTGGCCGGTCTGTCGCCCGTCGCCGACTTCATCGACGTCGCAGGCGGTCTGCGCTCGGAGCAGGACCCTGACGTGTGGGCCGTGGTGGTGGCGGCCCTCAGCTTCCTCGATCGGGTGGTGAGCGACGAGGAACGCCCGGCGTCGGAGGCCTTCGTGCGATCGCTGTTGACGCCCGCCTTCCGGTCAGTCGGCTGGGAGCGGGCGCCGGGTGAGAGCGAGCGCACGGGCACGCTCAGGTCCACCCTGCTCGAGGCCCTGGGGACGCTCGGCGCGGACTTCGAGGTGCGGGCGAGGTCGGCGCAGATGCACGCGGACTTCCTGGCCGACCGGGCACCCCTCGACCCCGAGCTGGCTGGCGCCGTCGTCGGGGTCGTGGCGTCCACCGGCGGCGAGACGGAGTACGACGCGTTCCTGGACCGCTTTCGCAATCCCCGCACGCCCCAGGAGGAGCTCCGGTACCTGTACGCACTGGCCCGGTTCGAGCAACCCGACCTGGTGGCCCGCACGCTCGAGCTCTCGCGGTCCGAGGTGCGCACCCAGAACGCTCCGTTCCTCATCCAGGTCCTGCTGAGCAACCGGTCGGGTGGTCCACAGGCGTGGGCGTTCGTGAAGGAGCGGTGGGAGGAGCTGTTGGCCCGGCTTCCGGACAACACCATCCCCCGCATGGTGGACGGGGTCAGCGCCCTGTGGCGCCCGGCGGAGCTGGCCGCCGACGTGCGCGCCTTCTTTGCCGACCATCCGCTGCGGAGCGGCCAGCGGACCCTGCAGCAGACGCTCGAGCGCCTCGACGTCAACCAGGCATTCGGGGCTCGTGAGGGACCCGGCCTGGGGGGTCTCCTCGCACGCGGCACGCGAGGCGGGTCCGGCGGCGTGACCGTCACGGTCGCGGGCGGGCAGGGCTTCTACGGCGACCACGTCGGGTCCACCCGCACGCTGCTCGAGGCTGGCGTCGACTACCTCTGTCTCGAGGCGTTGGCCGAGCTCACCCTGGCCATCCTGCAAAAGGACCGCCAGCGCGACGAGTCGCTCGGGTACACCCGGGACCTTCCCGGCTACCTGGCCCTCGCTCTTCCCCACGTCGCCGAGAAGCGGACGAAGGTCATCACCAACGCCGGCGGCATCAACCCGGTCGGCGCCGGACGGGCCGCGGTGGAGACCGCCAAGCGGCTCGGCATCAGCGGTGTCCGCATCGCCACCGTGGTGGGCGACGACCTCACCGGCCGGGTCGACGAGCTGGCGGGCGCTGGGCACGCCTCGCTGACCAACGCGGAGACCGGTGAGCCGTGGTCCTCGTTCCCCGGCGATCTGCTCTTCGCCAGCGCCTACCTCGGGGCCGGGCCCATCGTGTCGGCCCTGGCCGACGGGGCCGACGTGGTCATCACCGGGCGTACCGCCGATCCGTCACTGTTCCTGGCCCCCCTGGTGTACGAGCACGGCTGGGCCAGCGACGACTGGGACCGCTTGGCGGCCGGCATCGTCGTCGGGCACCTGTGCGAATGCTCCGGCCAGTCGACGGGCGGCAATCTCTCCGGGGAGTGGTGGACGGTGCCGGAGCCGTGGAATTTTGCCTACCCGATCGCCGAGTGCGAGGCAGATGGGACCGCGGTGCTGACGAAGGCTTCTGGGACGGGTGGGCGCGTCGACTTCGACACTGTGCGCCACCAGCTGCTGTACGAGGTGCACGACCCGGCCGCCTACGTGACGCCCGACGTCGTCGCCGACTTCACGTCTGTCGCGCTCGACGACCTGGGCGACGACCGGGTGCGGCTGTCCGGGGTGCGCGGTCGGCCGGCGACGCCCACGTACAAGGCCCTGTTCACGTATCCGTACGGGTGGAGCGGCGAGAGCCGGGTGGCGTTCGCCTGGCCCGACGCGTACGCCAAGGCCCGGGCGGCGGCGGCCATCTTCCGTCGCAGGGTGGAGATGGCGGGCCACGTCGTCGACGACTGGCTCGAGGAGTACTGGGGCGTGAACGCGCTCCACGGCCCCACCGTGCCGCCCGACGGCGCCGACGAGGCACCCGAGGTGATCGTTCGCCTGGCGTGGCGCTGCGAAGACGCCGCCACGGCCGCCCGGGTCGGCCGGGAGATGGCGCCCATGGCGCTGTCCGCTCCTCCGTGGGGCCTGACCGGGACGGGTCGGGGCATGGGGGGCGCGCCCTCGCAGCTGATGGGACTGTGGCCCGCCCTCGTCGAGAAGTCCCTGGTCGATCCCGGGGTCGCCATCGAGATGGTCGAGGTGTGAGCGTGCCTGGTGCGTGACGTGGCTCGCATCCAGCTGCGCGACCTGTGCGGCACCCGCGCCGGCGACAAGGGCGACATCTCCAACGTCGCCCTGTTCGCCTACGACGAGGAGGCGTACGAGGCGATCCGGGCCGAGGTGACGGCCGACCGGGTCAAACAGCACGTCGGCTCGCTCGTGCTGGGCGAGGTCCGCCGCTACGAGGCGCCCAACGTGCTCGCCCTCAACTTCGTCATGGAGCGCGCCCTGGGCGGGGGCGGCCCGCGCTCCCTGCGGTCCGACAACCTCGGCAAGACCCTGGGCGGCGCCCTCCTGCGCATGGAGATCGACGTGCCGGCGTCTGTTGCCGCCGCGGCGCCGCGGCGGCGGCCCGTGGTGCCCTAGCGCCGGGTCCGAGCAGGTGGCCGCGACGCCAGCGGCTGGTGCGGCGGTTGTGGTGTCGACCCGAGTCCTTCTTCTCGATACCGGCGAGGTCGCCCACCACCAAGGTGCCCACCCGGTGGGAGACGGCCCAGGCCACCGCCTCCTTGGCCGCCTCGTGGTGGGCCTGGCGGATCGTGGTCCGATGACGGACCTCCGCCTTTCGCTGGGCAGCCCGCAGCTTGCGCCAGCGCCGAGACCCCCGTTGGCCCCAGCGGGGCTGTCTCGGAGACATCTTGCGTTGGCGGGCCTTGGTGGCCGACAGGTGGAGGCGCTCCTCGGCTCTGAGCGCCCGGCCCGAGACCAGCAGGGCCGCCTCGCCGGCGACCACGGCAAAGGGATGGATGATGCCGATATCCACCCCTGCTGATCGTGCCGGGTCGAGGCCGTGGTCCTCCACCGAGCACTCGGCCGTGACCTCCAGGTAGAGGCGACCGGCCTCGGCGCACAGGGTCACGGCGCGGATCTGGCCAGGGGGGTAGGGAGCCGGCCGAGACAGACCCAGGATGAGCGGGCCATGGCCTGCGGCGGTGGCCAAGCGCACGCGTGTGGCGTCCATGCCGAAGGCTCCGTAACGGAAACGGACCGGGTAGAAGCGGCGCTTGCGCCTCGGGTAGTGGCTGGTCTCCCCGGCCTTCTTGCGCTTGGCGGTGGCCATGCAGGCATCGGAGTAGTTGCGTGCCACCTGCTCGGCACAGATACGGGCCAGGGGTCCGAGGTCGGTCCCGGTGAGCTCGCGGCACAGCTCGGCGAAGCCCATGACCGGTTTGGCTCCGCGACGGAAGCGCTCGGTGTTCATGTCGATGAGCGCAGCCCAGACGTCGCCGGCGAGCTGGAGCAGCTCATGGGCGCGCCGTAGTTGGGAACGTGTGGCCCGCAGATCCACGCGACACGTGCGGTGGACGACTCTGTGATCTGGCCGACGTCGAGGCATCGGCGGGCAGCGTACGAGTGGGGTGTAACGCTCCAAGAGCTGCTGTGGACCTCATAGTTTTTATTGCACTAGGTACCGTCCGGTCCGTCGAGACGCTCGATGCGAGCCCGCACCTGGTCCAGCCGTTCGGCGGCGAGGCGGTGGATGACGCCGGCCCGCTCGTACAGCTCCGACGCCTCCTCGATGCCGACCTCTCCCGAGGCGATCCGGCGCGTGAGGTCCTCGAGCTTCTCGACCAGCTGCTCGTAGGTGAGGGCGGCGAGGTCGGGGGTGTCGGTCACGGAGCCTCGGCGTCGAGGTGGACATCGTGCGCATCGTGCGCGTCGCGCGTCACGGCGGCGTGGATGCGGCCCTGGGCCACGGCCACGTCGAGCTCGTCGCCCGTGTCGACCTGGGCCGGGCTGCGCACGACGTCGCCGTCAGCGGTGCGCACGATGGCGTAGCCCCGCGACAGCACCCGGGTGGGATCCAGCGCGTCGAGGGTGCGGCGGCGCCCGGCCAGGTCGCCGTCGACCCCAGCCAGCCGACGCGTCAGGGGGGAGCGCCAGTCGACCGACGCCAGCCGGCGGGAGGCGTCTGCCACCCGGCGGCCGAGATCGACCAGCTGGAGCCGGCCGGCGGCCCGGTCCAACCGCTCGGCCGCGGTGTGTTCCCCCGAGCGCAGCGCGGCGCGCAGGTCGATCGTCTCCAGACGATCGCTGCTGGTCGACAGGGCGTGCGCGCACGTCGCTCTGATCGAGTCCATCAGCGCGTCGAGCTGCGCCCGCAGCGCCGCCTCGTCGGGCACCACTGCCGAAGCAGCGAGCGACGGTGTGCCGCAGCGCCGGTCGGCCACCTCGTCACAGAGGGGCCGGTCGCGCTCGTGCCCGATGGCGGTCACGACCGGCGTCGCCGAGGCGCATATGGCCCGACACAGCTCTTCGTCGCTGAAGGGGAGCAGCGACGCCGGATCGCCGCCACCGCGGGCCAGGATGACGACTTCGACGTCGGACCGGGCGTCGAGTGCCTGCAGGGCGCCGACGACGGCCTCCGCCGCTCCCGGGCCCGATACCGCGACCTCCTCGAAGGTGACCGGGTAGCCCGGGAAGCGGGCGGCCACCACCGACTCGATGTCGGCCCGGACGGCGGCGTCGGCACCACACACGACGCCGACCGTCCTCGGTAGCAGCGGCAGGGGCCGGCGGGCCCGGTCGAGCAGCCCCTCGGCGCTCAGCCGGCGGCGCACGTCGGCGATCGCGGCCAGGATCGCCCCCTCGCCCACCGGCGCCACCTCGTCGGCGAACAGCTGCAGCTGACCCCGCTCGTTGACGTAGCCGAGGGTGCCGGTCACACAGACGCGCTCGCCGTGCACGGTGCGGCATCGGGCAAGGCGGGCCCGCGGGCACACCACGGTGATCTGCGCCACCCGGTCCCGGAGGGTGAAGTACACGGCCCCCGAGCGCGAGGCACCGGGCTGGACGACCTCGCCCTCGACCGCGACCCGGCCCACCGTCGCCACCGACCGGGCGATCTCGGAGCTCAGGCGGACCAGGCTCAGACGTCTGACAGCGCTGGTCCGCTCGGCAGGGAACATCTCCATGCAGCGGCCAATGGTAAAGGCTCGCGGGTGCAGCGAGCAGGGTAGGGCACGGCATGATGGCGCCGTGCCGACGACGCACCGGCGCCCGGTCCTTGCCGCCCTCACCGCTGCCGTAGTGGTCGCCGGGCTGATCGCCGGCTGCAGCTCGACGCCTCGGGCCGGCGCACCCTCCTCGACCGTCGCCGGCCCGGCGCCGACGCTGCCGGCCGGTGACTGGCCGACGTACCACCACGACGGGGCGCGCACCGGGGTCGACCCGGCGGCACCGCCGTTCGCCACGCCGGCCCGCCGGTGGTCCACCCAGGTCGACGGCGACGTGTACGCCGAGCCCCTCACGGTCGGCGACCGCGTCGTGGTGGCCACCGAGCGCGACACCGTCGTGGCCGTCCAGGCCGGCACAGGCCGCGTGCAGTGGACCACCACACTGGGCCAGCCCGTCCCCGGCGGCGATCTGCCGTGCGGCAACATCGACCCGTCCGGCATCACCGGGACGCCGGTCGTCGACGCCGCAGCCGGGGCGGTGTGGGTCGTGGCCTTCGTGCGCCCGGGCCAGCACGTGCTCGCCGCGCTCGACCTCGCTACGGGCGGCGTGCGCACCCGGAAGGTCATCGACCCGCCGGGCTCCGACCCACTGGTCGAGCAGCAGCGGGGCGCGCTGGCGCTGTCAGCAGGTCGCGTGTACGTGCCGTTCGGCGGGCTCTTCGGAGACTGCGGCGCCTATCACGGGTACGTCGTCGGCGTCGACACCCGCGCCCCGAACGATCCCCCGCTCGTGTACCAGGTCCCGTCGCAGCGGCAAGGCGCGGTGTGGGCGCCCGGCGGCGCGGCGGTGGCACCCGACGGCACCCTCCTCGTCGCCACGGGGAACGGCAGCTCGACGACGGCCTACGACGGGGGAAACTCGGTGGTGCGGCTGTCGCCTGACCTGCGCACGCTCGACTCGTTCACGCCGACCGACTCGCCCCAGCTCAACGCGACCGACACCGACCTGGGATCCACGGCGCCCCTCCAAGTGGGAGGGGGCCTCGTCTTCGAGGTGGGCAAGGCCGGCGTCGGCTATCTCCTGCGAGCCGACCACCTCGGTGGGGTCGGCGGGCAGGCCTTCTCGGCCCAGGTGTGCAGCAGCGTGCTCGGCGCCACCTCTTTCAGCGCGCCTCTGGTGGTGGTGCCGTGCGAGGACGGGTTGGTGGCCCTCCGCCTCGACAGTGGAGCGCGGCCCGGCTTCGGGGTGGCGTGGAGGGACTCCACCCTCACGGCCGGCCCCGCCATCGTCGCTGGCGGGACGGTCTGGGCCATGGACCGCGCCGCGGGTGACGTCGTCGCCCTGGACCTCACGACGGGAGCCGTCCGGGCGCGGGTCCACGTCGGGGGGTCCAACCACTTCGCCACACCTGGCAGCGGAGGCGGGCAGCTCTACGTGGCGGCCGGGGGCCGTCTGGTGGCGCTGGCCGAGTGAACCTCGCCGTTGACGCGGGCAGGGACCCAGGTGGACGGGGCTCGACAGGCCCCGACAAGCTGAACGGGATGCCCGCCACGCCACCTACGGCGTCCACCATGCCGGACGACCTCCTGGCCCTGGCCCGGGCGGCCAAGGGCTTCATGCCCGACGACGAGGGCCTCGCCCTGTTCGAGGCGGGCGTCCGGGCGGCGGCGTCCGGCCTCGGTCCGCTGCTCGAGGTCGGCGCCTACTGCGGCAAGTCGAGCATCTACCTGGGCGCCGCAGCCCGACGCGGGGCGACGGTCCTGTTCAGCCTCGACCACCACCACGGGTCGGAGGAGAACCAGGCCGGTTGGGAGCATCACGACCCGACGCTGGTCGACCCGGCCAGCGGACGAATGGACACCCTCCCGGTCTGGCGGCGGACGGTCGAGGAGGCGTCGCTCGAGCGGGAGGTGGTCGCCGTGGTCGGCGACTCGCCGACGGTGGCGGCCCACTGGCGCACGCCCCTGTCGCTCGTCTTCATCGACGGCGGCCACGGCGAGGAGCCGGCCTGGGCCGACTACCAGGGGTGGGTACCCCACGTGGCCGACGGCGGCCTCCTCGCCATCCACGACGTGTTCCCCGACCCGGCCGACGGCGGCCGTCCGCCCTACGAGCTGTGGTCCCGGGCCCTGCAGTCCGGCGCCTTCGCCGAGGAGCGCGAGAGCTCCTGCGGCAGCCTACGGGTGGCGCGTCGGGTCGCCCACGGGATCTGACAGGTCCAGGCCCGCCGGCAGGCCCTCACCGCGGAACAACCCAGCCGTGGAACCCGTCCCCGCCAGGGTGTCGGCCGCCAGCACCACTGCCGCCGAGGTGTAGGTGCTGCGCTCGCCGCCCGGGAAGTGCACGCCGTCCGGGTACACGCAGCCGGTCCAGTACGAGCCGTCGTCATGGCGGAATGCCTGCACCCAGTCGAACAGGCGCAGGGCGTCGTGGCTGAGACCGGCGGCGTCGAGGGCCATGACGCACTCAGCGGTCTCGGCCGCCGTCACCCAGGGCCGGTCGGACACGCAGCGCACCCCGCGTCCGTCCATGACGAACTGCGCCCACCGCTCTGCCATGCGGGCGCGGGCGGGCGCACCGACGAGGGCGCCGGAGAGGACCGGGTAGTACCAGTCCATGGCCCAGCGGTCCTTGGGCTCGAACGCCTCGGGGCTGCAGCCGACGGCGTGCGCCAGTCGCCCGGCCGCCAGCTCCCAGTCCGGTCGCTCCTGACCGAGCTGCTCGGCCGCCGCGACCGCGCACCGCAGGCTGAAGTACACCGACGACGAGCCGGTGAGCAGGGCGTAGCGTCCTCGTGTGCCGTCGGGCTCCACCGACCAGATGATCTCCCCGCCCGGCTCCTGGAACCCCAGCACGAACTCGAGAGCCCGGGTCACCACCGGCCACATGGTCTCGAGAAAGCCCGTGTCGCCGCTGTGGAGAAAGTGGTGCCACGTCCCCACGGCCAGGTAGCTGCAGACGTTCGTGTCGCGGCGCGGCTGTTCGACTCCGGCCTCGAGGTAGTACATGCACCACGAGCCGTCGGGATGCTGGGTGTCGACCAGCCACTGGTAGGCGCGCTCGGCCTCGGCTCGGAGTCCCCCGACGGTGAGCGCCATCGCAGCCTCCACGTGGTTCCACGGGTCGGCGTGACCGCCGGGGAACCACGGGATCATGCCGTTGGCGAGCTGGACGGCGGCGATGGACTCGGCCGTGGCGACCACGTCGGGCGCGGTGAGGACCCCTGGGACCTCCGGGACGGTGACCGCCCTCATGCGCAGCGGTCCAGGTAGACGACCAGGCTCTTGCCGAGAAGGGGATTGAGGGCGCGATCGAGCGCCCGGGTGAGAAGAGGGGTGTGCACGATGTCCCACACCAGCAGCCGGTGGTAGGCGCGCACCAGCGGATGCTCGTCGCGCTCGACACCCACGGCGCAGCGCAGCCACCAGTACGGCGAGTGCAGCGCATGGGCGTGATGGGACCCCCGCAGCCGCAGCCCCACCCTGCTCAGGCGGCCGAGGAGGGACGACCGACGGTAGATGCGCACGTGGCCGCCCTCGACCGAGTGGTAGGCGTCCGAGAGGGCCCAGTTCACGACCTCGGGGCCGAACCTGGGGACGGTCACGGCCATGGACCCACCCGGCCGGAGCACCCGGGCCAGCTCGGCCATGGCGACCTGGTCACGGGGGACATGCTCGAGCACCTCGGCGGCGATCACGCGGTCGAAGCTGGCGTCGCGGAACGGTATGGCCAGCGCGTCTGCGCAGACCACGGCGCCGCTGCCCTCCGACAGCGTCCCCGCGTCAGCATCCTGCTTCTCCATCGCGCTCATCACGGTGGACACGTCGCTCAGCTCGCCCTCGCTGGCGTCGAGCGCCGTCACCCGGGCCCCGCGTCGCAGGGCCTCGTAGGCATGGCGTCCGCCGCCGCAGCCGAGGTCGAGCAGCCGCTCGCCCGCGCGCAGGCCCAGCCGGTCGTAGTCGACAGAGAGCACTCAGCTCCCGCCGGTGCGGTCCAGGGCCGGCCCGGGAAGCCGGTCAGGCAGATCATCCGCGGGCGCTGTCGCGTCCAGAACGGTCCGATACTGCTCGACGGTGGCCCGGGCGGCCGCAGCCCAGGTGAAGCGCTCCAGCACCCGCGCCCGACCGGCCGCCCCGATGCGGGCCCGGAGCCCGGCGTCGTCCAGGGCGGTGCCGATGGCCATGGCGAGGGCGCCGGGATCGCCGGGCGGCACCAACAGACCGGTGACGCCGTCGGTGCCGACTACCTCGGGGAGCGCGCCTCCCGTCGTGGCCACGACGGGCACCCCGCAGGCCATCGCCTCGACCGCGGGCAGCGAGAAGCCCTCGTAGAGAGAAGGGACGACCGCCACCTCGGCTTCAGAGTAGAGCTGCACGATGCGGTCGTCGGTGACCTTGCTGACGAAGCGCACCGCGTCGTCGAGCCCGAGGCGTTTGATCGTCGCCCGGACCCTGCTGGCGGAGCGGGGCTCGCCGATGACGACCAGCTCGGCCGGCCGCTCGGTGCGGACCTTGGCCACGGCCTCGAGCAGCGGGACGAGCCCCTTCAGCGGGACGTCGGCGCTCGCCGTCGTCATCAGGCGCCCCGGTACCCGAGCGACACCGGGTCTGGGCTGAAAGAGCGTGTCGTCGACACCTATCGGCACCACGGCCAGGCGCGAGGGCTCGACGCCCATGTGCTCGACGATGTCCGACTTCGACGATGCCGAGACGGTGACGACCCGCGGGAGCTGGCGGGTGACCTCGAGCTGCATGCCGACGAAGCCGTACCAGCGCCTGAGGATGAGCCGCCGCCGGAGACTGCGAGCGTGGGCCAGCTCCAGGTCGCGGTCCACGGTGATCGGGTGGTGCACGGTCGCCACGATGGGCCAGCCGTCGTCCATCATCCCCAGCAGGCCCCGGCCCAGGCACTGGTTGTCATGGACGATGTCGAAATCCTCGCGACGCTGGGCTAGCACCTTCCTCGCCCGCAGGCTGAAGGTGAGCGGCTCGGGGAACCCGGCCGCGCACATCAGCGCGAACTCGAGGACGTCGATGCCGCTGCGCACCTCGCGGGGACGGGGGATCCGAAAGGGATCGGGCTGGCGGTACAGGTCGAGGCTCGGCACCTCCACGAGGGGCACGCCGTCGTCGAGGTGGGGGTACGGGGGGCCGGCGAAGACTTCGACGTGATGGCCCAGGGCGGTCAGCTCCCTGGTGAGATAGCGGGTATACACCCCCTGACCCCCGGAATGCGGGTTGCCCCGATAGGCGAGGAACGCGATCCGGAGCCGTCGGGGAAACCCATGCATGAGGGGAGAGCCTCTCCTGAGGTGGGGCAACAGCGCAAACAGGGCCGGTGCGTCGTCAGTGTCCGAGGCCGAGCTGGACGGTCTTCACCAGCAGCAGGACGATGGCCAGCGCCAGGTACACCCAGAGCGCCGTCATCGCCGCCCGCCGCCCGCGCGACCACACCGGCCGGCCGAGGAGGGCCAGCGGCGGCATGCGCCACGTCTCCCGCCTGGGCGCCTCGGGTGCCACGGGGGCTGTCGGGCGGTGGGCACCGGACCAGAGAGCTGCGAGTCCACCGGCCGCCAGACCGACCACCAGGACGACTCCGAGCACCACTACCAGCAGGGGCACGTCGACGCCCGGGAAGACCGTGGTCGTCATGAGGACCAGCGACAGCATGAGCAGGACCGACACGATGACGGTGGCGACGACGTTCAGCCACGGGCGGTTCACCCAGGGCCCGAGGACGTCGCGGTCGTTGCAGAGCAGCAACAGGAAGACCGTGGCCGAGGGCAGCAGGACCCCGGCCAGGGCCTGGACCGAGGTGGTGATCAGTCCGAGCGGAGCACCGGGGATGAGCACGATGCCCGCAGCCATGAAGACGATGAGGGCGAAGCTGGCGTAGAAGAACCTGGCCTCACGGATGCCGCGGTGGAGCGAGTGCCGAGTGCCGAAGACGTCGCCGAAGGCGTAGGACGTGGACAGCGTCACCGCCGCGGCGCCGATGATCGAGGCATTGAGCAGGATGATGGCGAACAGATCGCCGGCGGTACGACCGAGCTGTCGGGCCAGGCCATTGGCCACCCCCAGGGCGTCGCCGAAATGGCCTGCGAGGGGCGTGTGCTGGAAGGCGAAGGCCGCCGTCACCAGTAGCGCCGCGGCGCCGATCACCGTCACGACGGAGCCGATGACCGTGTCCGCCCGCTCGTAGTTGATCCATCGGGGCGTGATCCGCTTGTCGATGATGTTGGACTGCTGGAAGAACAGCTGCCAGGGGGCCACCGTCGTGCCCACGATGGCGATGATGAGCAGCACCGCCCCGGAGCTGACGCCGCCCTGGATCCCCGGCACGAAGAAGTCACGGGCGACCGGCCCGATCCGAGGATGGCTCATCACCAGCAGAGGGATGACGAGCAGGTTGGCGAGCACGAACAGCAGCATGAACCGCTCCCAACGGCGAAAGCTGCCGCTGGCGGTGATGGCGATGAGGGAGACGGCGGCGATGGGGACGGCCACGTACTTGCTCACCCCGAAGTAGCCGAGGGCCAGGCTGACGCCGATGAACTCGGTCGTGATGGTGAGGAAGTTGAGCAGGAACAGGTCGCCGACGGAGAAGGCGCCCCAGAACCGACCGAAACGCTCGACGATGAGCCGGGCGTGGCCGACACCGGTGACCGCCCCGAGGCGCACGACCATCTCCTGGTTCACGATGAGCACCGGGATCAGCAACAGGAGGGTCCACAGCAGGGTGGTCCCGTAGTTCTGACCGGCCTGGGAGTACGTGGCCACCCCACCGGCGTCGTTGTCGCCGACCATCACGATGAGGCCGGGACCGACGATCGCCGCCAGGGTCAGCAGCCGGGCCCGGAGCGACCGACGGGGCGCGAGGTCGTGCTCGCCGATGGTGCCGAGCGCGCCACGGATCTCGCCGACGTGGGCCTCGTCGATGACCGACGGAGCCCCTTCGGCGCCCAGGGTGCGGATCTCGTCAGCCATGGCTCGGGGTGACCTCCTACCGGGGGTGGGCGACGGCCGCCGTCGCGCACCACTCCGGGTCACCCCGCTAGCAGAGCCAGCCTCGGCGACCTCGAAGCCGCGTGCGCGCCGTGGCGGTGCGTAACCAGCTGTCGGCGTTCAGCGCTCGGCTCCTTGTCCGGCCCATGGCCCAGACACACCCGTAGGGAGTGGCGTCCGGTGGGCGCCGGACTCGCCGCGGCCGCCAAGGACCCCGGTGCACCCCTACTCGTCAGAGCTTTGGCGCTGCCCAGCGTAGGTCCCGGAGGGCCAGCCACTTTGGGTCACCCCTTGAGCCGGAGTGACCTGGTCTGACCCGGAGTGTCTCTCGACAGGTGGGGTCAGTGGCCTGTGTCTGAGCAGCCACCTCACCGAACGAGGTGCGGCTGGATTGCGGAGCCAAAGATAGCACCTGCCAACGCCGAGCCACCGGGCTCAGTCCGGCGCCGACAGGCCGAAGTCGCCCTTCCACCCGCTGGGTTGGAGCAGCTCGAGCACGTCGTCCACGGTGATCTGTCCGATCATGTGACAGGAGTCGTCGACCACCGGGAACACGCTGAGGTTGTAGTCGGTCATCTTCCGCACGACCTCGTGCACATCGGCGTCGGGTCGGATCATGACGGGCTCGTGTTGGGCGATGTCGTCGAGACGAGGCGGTAGGGTCGGCTCGCACCAGGGCGACCAGGGGCGCCAGGGCGTGCAGGCACCGCTCGTCGTCGGTGACGTACACCATGCCGAGCGCCTCGGGTGGGATGTCGGCGGACGCACGCCGCGTCGAGGGCGTCGCCGACGGGCGTCGAGCGGTGCAGGGCGAGGAAGTCGGGGTTCATGAGACCGCCGGCGGTCTCGGGGTTGTAGCTGAGCAGCGAGCGCACCTTGCGCTGCAGCTCGCCGGCGGCAGCAGGTCGAGAACCGGCAAGCGCCGCTCCTGGTCGAGCTCACCGATGAAGTCGGCCGACGTCGTCGGGGGCCATCTTGGCCAGGAGCGCGGCCACCTCGGCGTCGGAGCGCGACCGCACGAACTCCTGCTGGTGCTCGGGGTCGAGCTCCTCGAAGACGTCGGCCTCCAGCTCACGGTCCTGGCCGACAGCCTCGATGATCTCCTCGCCCTCGTCGTGCGACGCCGCCTCGACCAGGTCGGCGATCTGGGCCGGATGGAGGCGGGCCAGCTTGCGGTGGGTCAGTCGGAGGCGAGCGGTCGGCACGTGGCCCACGAAGGGCTCGATGCTGGACCAGTCGAGGATGGGACCGGGCTCGATCCTCCGTCGGAGTGGCCGCGGCAGGAGACGACGCAGAACGGGACGGGTGCTGGTGTCGACCCCGACGACGGACCACCTGCCGTCGATGCACGCCAGCTCGATCTCGTTGGCCCTGACCAGCCGGGCACCCACCACGTTGATCAGATGGCGGGCGGCCAGGTCGCGGTTCAGCAGCACCTCGCCGGGTCGCCGCTCGAATCGCCTCAGGCTCAGCCGCTCGCCCTGCAGCCCGACCCGGCCCGACTCGATGCCGCCGATCTGGTCGATGGGCACGAACAGCTCGCGCCCCCCGATCTTGGCGAGGGCCCCCATGATCGGTGGGTACGCCCCGTCCTCGCCCAACCGCACGATCAGGTCCTCGATCCGGCCGAGCCTCTCGCCGGCCCGATCGACCAGAGGGCTCTTCACCACCGTCGAGAGGTGGAGGACCTGTGGTGGCACCGAGATCAGCGTACTACCGGGCCAGTAGCCTCGATCCCATGGACTTGACCTATCCCCCGGAGGCCGAGGACTTCCGCGTCGAGATCCGAGAGTGGCTTCGGTCGAACCTTCCCGTCGGCTGGGGCGAACCCGGGTTCACCATGTCTCCTGACGAGCGGCATGCGTTCCAGGAGCAGTGGACGGACAAGCTGCGCCAGGGCGGCTGGATCTGCGCCTCCTGGCCCGAGGAGTACGGCGGCAAAGGCCTGACGACGATGCAGCAGGTCGTCTTGCACGAGGAGTTCGACCGCGCCGGGGCGCCGATGCGGGCCGACTTCTTCGGTGACACCCTGGTCGGCCCCACCATCCTGCAGTGGGGCACAGACGAGCAGCGCAAGGAGCTCCTCCCCAAGATCCTCTCCGGCGAGATCTCCTGGTGCCAGGGCTTCTCCGAGCCGGACGCGGGATCGGATCTCGCCTCGCTCAAGACCAGGGCCGAGCTGGACGGAGACGAGTGGGTGATCAACGGCCAGAAGGTCTGGACCACCCAGGCCCAGCACGCCGACTACATCTTCCTGTTGGCGCGCACCGACCCCGACGTCGACAAGCACGCCGGCATCTCGTACCTGCTGGTGCCCATGCGCCAGGAGGGAGTCGAGGTCCGACCCATCAAGCAGATCGACGGTTCAGCCGAGTTCAACGAGGTGTTCTTCTCCAACGCCCGGGCGCCGCGCGACAACGTCGTCGGTGGGGTGAACAACGGCTGGAAGGTCGCCATGACCACGCTCGGGTTCGAGCGCGGCACGTCGGCAACCACCAGCCATCGCCGGTTCCAGAAGGAGCTCGATCACATCGTCGGGCTGGCCAAGAAGAACGGCAGGGCCGCCGATCCGCTGGTCCGCCAGGACCTCGCCCGGGCGTGGAGCAAGGTCAAGATCATGGAGATCAACGGGCTGCGGAGCCTCACGTCGGTCCTGCGCGGCGACGGCTCCACCGCGGCCCTGGGCGCCACCAACAAGATGTTCTGGTCCGAGTACCACCAGGAGGCGATGCAGCTGGCCATGGCAATTCTCGGCATGGACGGGCAGGTCCTCACCGGGTCGGCCGACGACGAGTTCGTGCCCGGCATCGGCCGGCGCCGGGGCAGCCCGAGCTACCCGGTCAGCCCCCTTCAGGCCTCGTTCTTCTTCTCCCGTTCGGAGAGCATCTGGGGCGGATCGGCGGAGATCCAGCGCAACATCGTGGGCGAGCGGGTGCTCGGGCTGCCCAAGGAGCCGAAGGCGACCGGGTCCGGCAGAGAGCCGAAGGCGACCGCGTCCGGCAGCGAGCCGAAGACAACGGGCGCATGACCAGCGACGTCCTCCTCGTGCTGGCCGTGTTCGCGGCCAGCGCGGTGGAGATGGTCGAGGCGCTCACCATCGTGCTGGCCGCCGGGGTGAGCCGCGGGTGGCGATCGGCGCTGGAGGGCGCGGGCGCCGCCGTCCTGGCCCTGGCGGTGGTCGTGGCCGCCTTCGGGCCCGCCCTCGTGCGCTACGTGCCGCTCGACGTGCTGCGCGTCGTCGTCGGCGGGCTGCTGCTGATCCTGGGCCTGCAGTGGCTGCGCAAGGCGATCCTGCGGGCCAGCGGGTACAAGGCCCTCCACGACGAGGACGCCATCTACCGCCGGCAGGTCGAGGAGCTGTCGGGGATTCCCAGGGCGACCGACCGGCGGCGCGACGCCACGGCGTTCACGGTGGCGTTCAAAGGAGTCCTCCTCGAAGGCCTCGAGGTGGTCATGATCGTGCTCACGCTCGGAACGACGTCCGGGCGCCTCGGCCTGGCGGCGGCTGGAGCGGCGACGGCGGTCGTGGCGGTCGTGCTCGCCGGTCTCGTGCTGGCCCGCCGGCTGGTCGAGGTGCCCGAGAACAGCTTGAAGATGGGCGTGGGGATCATGCTCGTCAGCTTCGGGACCTTCTGGTCGGGCGAGGGGATGGGCGTGAGCTGGCCGGGGACCGATCTCTCGATCCTGGGCCTCATCGCCCTCTACGGCGCGGTGACGTTCTGCCTCGTCGCGTCGCTGCGCCGAGCCCGGCTCAGGGTCGACGTGCGATGACCGTCGGTCGCGCCCTCCAGGCCTTCGGACGCTTCTGGTGGGAGTTCCTCGTAGGCGACACGCCCGAGCTGGCCGCTGGAGTCCTCCTCGTGATCGGCCTGGCCGCGTTGCTCGGCGGACTCGGTGTCGTCGCCGTGGTCCTGCTGCCACTGGCGGTGGTCGTCCTCCTCGCCGCCAGCGTCCGCCTCGGAACGCGACACGATCGCCCGTAGAGGACGGCCCGCCGTCACCAGCGCCGCCACCATGGCGGCGGCTCCGCCGATCGCCAGCGCGGCCCGCGGCCCCCAGGCCTGGGCCACGGCGCCGACCACCGGGGCGCCGATGGGCGTGCTCCCCAGGAAGGCGACGGCGAACAGGGCCATGACGCGGCCGCGCATGGCGGGATCGGAGCGCAGCTGCAGTGTGGAGTTCGACATGGCGATGAAGGCGATGCTGGCCCCGCCCATGACGACGAGGAGCGCGACCGCGACCACCAGGCTGGGCGCCACGGCGACGCCGAGGATGAGGAGGCCGAAAGCCAGGGCAGCCCGCGTCAGACCGGTCGACGTGGGACGCTCCCGGCTGGCCACCGCCAGCCCACCGACCACGGCGCCGGCGGCCATGCTCGCGGTCATCAGCCCGTAGGCGCCGGCACCGCCGTGAAAGGTGAACTTCGCCATGAGCGGGAGCGTGACCTGGAACTCGTAGGCGAGGGTGCCGATCACCACCATCAGGAGCAACGGGTTCCGCAGCTCGGGCGTGGACCAGGCGTAGCGAAGGCCCGCCCGCAGCTGGCCCTTGGCCCTGGCCACGGTGCCCGTGCCGAGGAGATCCTCGGGCCGCATGAGGGCCAGACCGAGGATGACGGCGCCGTAGGAGGCGGCGTTGATCAGGAAGCAGGGGGCGATGCCCACGGTGACGATCAGGACCGCCGCCAACGCAGGACCGATCACCCGCGCCGCGTTCATGAGCACGCTGTTGAGGCTCACCGCGTTCGGAAGGTCGGCCCGGCCGACGAGCTCGTGCACGAAGGCCTGGCGGCTCGGGTTGTCCACGGCGTTGACGCACCCGAGCGCCGCGGCCAGCACGTACACCATCCACAGCTGGATGTCGCCGCTCAGGGTGAGCAGGCCCAGCACGAGCGCCAGCAGTCCGGCTGTGGCCTGCGTACCGAACAGCACGCGGCGCTTGTCGAAGCGGTCTGCGATGACCCCACCCCACGCGCCGCCCAGCAGCACCGGAAGGAACTGGAGCGCGGTGACGGCTCCCAGGGCGACGCCGCTGTTGGTGAGGCGGAGCACCAACCAGGCCTGGGCCACCTGCTGCATCCACGTGCCGCTGACGGAGACGACCTGGCCGGCGAAGTACAGGCGGTAGTTGCGCACGCTCAGCGAGCGGAACGTCCTCCCGGTCGCCTGCCGGATGGTCGTCACTCCCCTCCCTCCAGCATGTGCTCGAGGACGCCGACGACGTCTGCCATCACCGCCCGATCGGCGTCGTCGAGCGTCCGCAGCCGGCGGGCCAGGTAGGCGTTCTTGCGTGTCCGGCTGCGCTGGAGCAGCTCCCGGCCCTTGATGGTCACGCGAACCCGGGCCACGCGCCGATCCTGCTGGCACGCCTGGCGCTCGACCAGGCCGGCCTCCTCCAGATGGGACACGACCCGGGTCAGGCTCGGCGGCTGAACCTGCTCGGCGGCGGCGAGGTCGCCGAGCGTCAACGGCCCGCACCGGTCGATCGTGGACAGGGCGGACAGCTGCGAGGCGGTGACCCCCGCCTCCCCCTGCTGGCGCAGGCGCCGCGAGAGCCGGGTGACGACGAGCCGCAGGCGGGCGGCCAGCTCGGCGTCACGATCCACGGCGGTCACAGGGCTGTCGGTCATCGACCTCTATTTTACTTAGCCAAACAAACTATCGCCACCTCGTGGCGCTATGTCCGAAAAGGGGCTTCCAGCAGGGGAGCTCCCGGCGACCGGCGTACTGACAGTCGTGAAGGTTGCGGACACCCGGCGGGCGGGCCCTCGGCACCGGCTGCGCCGGATGCTCCCGCTGCTGGCTGGCGTCGCCATCCTGCAGGCCGCGGCCGCCACCGGATGGCTCTATCTCCGGTCGGGCACCGGTCCGGTGGCCGGCGCGGGCGTGCGTGCCGGGCGCGTCACCGCGCTCGGGGCCGCCGCAGTTCCGGCCGCCTCGACACCTCCCACCACGGCCCCGCCGGCACCGCCTCCGCCTCCCACACCGGCCGAGCTCCACCTCCAGAGCCAGTTGGCAGGGGCTCTGGCGGGCACACCGGGCTGCGTGGTCGTCGGAGACGGCGCCAACCGCGCCGCGGACATCCAGGGCGCCACGCCCTTCGCCCCTGCGTCCACCCAGAAGCTGCTCGTGGCCGCGGCCGCCCTCACCGTCCTCGGTCCCGACTACCGGTTCCAGACCACGGCGGTCGCCGCCAACCCACCCACCAACGGCACCGTGAGCCAGCTCTGGTTGATCGGCGACGGGCGACCCGGTGCTGGCGACAGCCGACTACGCGGCGACCTGGACGCGGGACCGCCGCTACGCCGGGCAGCCCACCACCCCGTTCGAGTCGCTCGCCGATCAGGTCGCTGCGGCCGGCGTCCGGAGCGTGCCCGGCGGCATCCACGGCGACGACTCGCGCTTCGTCGGCGTGCGCTACCTACCGCAGTGGACCCCGGCGGACGTGGCCGCAGGGAACGCCAGCCCCCTGAGCGCGCTCGATCTCAACCAGGGCTGGCAGGGCTTCACGTCCGGGTACGTCCCCGCCGCCGACCCTCCGGCCTTCGCCGCCGGCCAGCTCAGCCGCCTCCTCGCCGTCAGGGGGGTCGCCACTCCCCCCGTGCCGGCGCCGGATGCGGTGGCGCCAACCGGCACGGTGCTGGCGACGGTCCAGTCGGTCCCCCTGGGGCAGATCGTCTCGGCCATGCTCCGGTCGAGCGACAACCACACCGCCGAGATGCTCACGCTCGAGCTCGGCCGGCGGGTCGAGGGCGACGGAAGCACGGCGGCGGGGCTGCGGGCAGTCGCGCAGGTCGATCAGGGGCTCGGCATCCCGACTGCCGGCCTGAACCTGGTCGACGGCTCGGGGCTGAGCCACGACGACCGGGCCACGTGCGACACGCTCCTGGGCGCTGTCGACCAGGGCACGTCCCGACCGGAGCTCGCCGCCATCCCCGTCGGTCTCCCTGTCGCCGGGCTGTCGGGGACGCTCGTCAACCGGTGGGCCGGTCCACCGCTCCAGGGCCACCTGGCGGCCAAGACGGGCTCGATCAGCGGGGTCGCGGCGATGGCCGGGACGCTCGACCTGGGCCACCCGATCCATTTCGCCATGATCCTCAACGGGCCCGGGAACCTGACCGAGGTCGAGCAGCGCGCGGTGACGGCGCTGGCCGCCTACCCGGGCCCGTGACGACCAGCCCGGGGCGCGGTGATTGTCCCGACATGGGATTGGGGATCGACCGGCCCGGGTAAACACCGTCAGCGCGGCTGGATATCGTCGTGGACCAGGAGGCAACGCCGCCAAACCTGGAGGTGACGATGTCGGACCCCCATCGTGACGTCACCAGCACGATCGAAGCGCTGCTGAGCGAGGGCCGGGAGTTTCCGCCACCAGAGCAGTTCGCCCGGCGGGCGGTGGTCTCCTCGCCCTCCATCTACGACGAGGCGGAGAACTTCGAGGACTTCTGGGCCCGCCAGGCGGAACAGTTCGTCTGGCGACGCCCCCACCGCCAGGTGTTGGACTGGTCGAACCCGCCCTTCGCTCGGTGGTTCGTCGACGCCAAGCTCAACATCACCGAGAACTGCCTCGATCGCCACCTGCAGTCGGCTGGCGACAAGGTCGCGTACTACTGGGAGGGCGAGCCAGGTGACCGACGGGCCGTCACCTACGCCGAGCTCCACAGCGAGGTGTGCCGACTGGCCAACGCGCTCGCCGACCTGGGCGTGACCAAGGGCGACCGCGTCGCCATCTACATGGGTATGGTGCCGGAGCTGCCGACGGCCCTCCTGGCGTGCGCGCGGATCGGCGCGCCGCACTCGGTGGTGTTCGGCGGGTTCAGCTCCGAGGCGCTCAAGGACCGTATCCAGGACGCCGAGTGCAAGGCGCTGATCACCTGCGACGGGTCGTGGCGCAACGGCGCCGCCTTCCCGCTGAAGGAGTACGCCGACGCCGCCGTCGCCGACTGCCCCTCCATCGAGAAGGTCCTCGTCCTCCGCCGCACCGGCCAGGACGTCGTCATGACCGAGGGTCGGGATGTCTGGTGGCACGACGTCGTTCCCGGCAGCCGGCGAGCCGTGAGGCGACCGAGATGGACAGCGAGGACATGCTGTACATGCTCTACACCTCGGGCACCACGGCGAGGCCCAAGGGCATCGTCCACACCACCGCCGGCTACATGGTGGGTACCGCCGTCACGCACCGCCTCATCTTCGACATCAAGCCCGAGTCCGACGTGTACTGGTGCGCGGCCGACGTCGGATGGGTGACCGGCCACAGCTACATCGTCTACGGACCCCTGGCCAACGGATGCACGAGCGTCATGTACGAGGGCGTGCCGAACTACCCGGACAAGGACCGGTTCTGGGACATCGTCGAGCGCTACAAGGTGTCGATCCTGTACACGGCGCCGACGACCATCCGCACCATGATCAGGTGGGGGCCCGAGTACCCCGAGAAGCACGACCTGTCGAGCCTGCGCCTGCTGGGCACGGTGGGCGAGCCCATCAACCCCGAGGCGTGGATGTGGTACCACACCGTCATCGGGCGGGAGCGGTGCCCGATCGTCGACACGTGGTGGCAGACCGAGACCGGCATGATCATGATCACGCCGCTGCCCGGCATCACCACGACCCGCCCGGATCGGCGACGTTCCCGTTCCCGGGGGTGGGTGCCGACGTCGTCGACGACCAGGGACGCAGCGTGCCGCTCGGCGGCGGCGGCTACCTCACCCTGACGAGGCCGTGGCCCGCCATGCTGCCGCACCCTGTACAGGGACCCCGACCGGTTCATCGAGACCTACTGGAGCCGCTTCAGCGATCCGAGCACCAACACGTGGGTGTACTTCGCCGGTGACGGGGCCAAGCGGGACGAGGACGGCTACTTCTGGCTGCTGGGCCGGGTCGACGACGTCATGAACATCTCGGGCCACCGGATCTCCACCCTCGAGGTGGAGTCTGCTCTCGTCGACCATCCGATGGTTGCCGAGGCGGCGGTCATCGGCCGCGCCGACGAGCGCACGGGCCAGGCGATCGCCGCCTTCGTGATGCCTGAAGGGCGACGCCCAGGGCGACGAGGCCCTCATCGTCACCCTGCGGGACCACGTCGCCGGCAAGATCGGCAAGATCGCGCGGCCCGCCTCCATCGTCTTCACCCCGGAGCTGCCCAAGACCCGCTCGGGCAAGATCATGCGTCGCCTGCTCAAGGACGTCTCCGAGAGCCGCCAGCTCGGCGACGTGACGACGCTGGCCAACGCCGCCGTCATCGACGACATCACCCAACGGGCGGCCACGTCCAGCCGGGAGGACTGATACCCCTTTGCCCACGAACCGAGTCCCGTAGCAACGAAGGAAGGTGACGACCAATGGCGTACGTCTCCAAGAGGCCCGACGACGTGCGGGCCGACGACGCGTGAGGAGGAACCCGCCGGGCCACGGTTGATCTCCCATCGTGAGATCGCCGACCCAGCCCCACTCGGGTTGGCCGGCTTCGCCATGACGACCGTCGTGCTCAGCGTCGTCAACGGCGACCTCATCCCTGCCGCCCTGGCAACGGTGGTGCTGCCCCTGGCCCTGTTCTACGGGGGTCTCGCCCAGCTGCTCGCCGGGATGTGGGAGTTCGTGAGGAACAACACGTTCGGGGCACTGGCGTTCAGCTCCTTCGGAGCGTTCTGGCTCGCCTACGCCGGCTACGCCAGGTTCATCGCTCCCGGGCTGCCGAAGTCGACCGCCTACCAGGCCACGGGCCTCTTCCTCGCCGTGTGGGGGTTCTTCACGCTGTACATGCTGGTCGCCTCCCTCAGGACGACGGCCGCCGTGGCCCTCGTGTTCCTCACCCTGTTCGTCACGTTCGCCATCCTGGCCAGTGGCGAGCTCGCCCAGAACACGCAGATCGTGAAGATCGGGGGCTACGTCGGGATCCTGACCGGAGCCGTCGCGTGGTACGCGTCCTTTGCCGGCGTGACCAACGCGACGTGGAAGCGAACGGTGCTGCCGACGGGACCGCTCGAGCTGGGCCGAAACGGCGTCGGCCACGGAAACGGTGCCGGCGGTGACGGCCAACGCGGCGAGGCGCGCACCGAGACCACGGCGCCCGGTCGGTAGCTCCGAGTCGCCGCCCCCGGACGGGGATCTCAACCCGCCCGGGGGCGGTAGGGCCGCAGGTACAGCCGGCGGCGGGTTGAGCCCGCGCCTGGGGCGGCGGAGCCGCCGGCAGACAGAGCCCATAGGCTCGGCGGGCGTGAGCGCCGAGCGGTGTGACGCCCTCGTGGTGGTGTCCTTCGGCGGGCCGGAGGGTCCCGACGATGTCCTCCCCTTCCTCGAGAACGTCACCGCGGGGCGCGACGTACCCCGCCGACCGCCTGCTCGAGGTGGCCGAGCGTTACCACCGCTTCGGCGGGGTGAGCCCGATCAACGCCCAGAACCGTGCCCTCGTCGCCGCCCTGGAAGAGGAGCTGGCGGGACGAGGATGGCAACTCCCCGTCTACTGGGGCAACCGCAACTGGCATCCGTTCCTCGCCGACACGGTGCGCCAGATGGCCCACGACGGCGTCGGCCAGGCGGTCGCCTTCGTCACCTCGGCCTTCAGCTCCTACCCCGGATGCCGTCAGTACCTCGAGGACATCGAGCGGGCACGGGCCGACGTCGGGCGAGCGGGCCCCGACGGTGGGCAAGCTGCGGGCGTTCTACAACCACCCGGGGTTCGTCCGACCCGTGGCGCGCGCGGCGTCGAGGCAACCCTCGCCGAGGTGCCCGAGGGTCGACGTCGCCAGGCCCACCTGGCCTTCACCGCCCACAGCATCCCGGTGGCCATGGCCCGGTCGAGCGACTACGAAGCGCAGCTCCGCGAGGCCTGCCGGCTCGTCTCCGGGTTGCTCGGCGACCGGTATCCGTGGGAGCTCGTGTACCAGAGCCGAAGCGGTCCGCCGCGACAACCGTGGCTCGAGCCAGATGTGGGCGACCACCTCGAGAAGCTCGCCGCGGCCGGTGTCGACGACGTCGTGATCGTCCCCATCGGGTTCGTCTCGGACCACATGGAAGTCCGCTTCGACCTGGACGTCGAGGCGGCGGCCAAGGCGGACGAGCTCGGACTGCGAGCGCACCGATCACCCACGGTGGGGACCGACCCGGAGTTCGTTGCCATGATCGTCGACCTCGTCGCCGAGCGGGGCCAGCCGGAGAGCCGGCGAGGACGGCTGGGGACGCACGAGCCGCGCCCCGACGTGTGCCCGCCTGGGTGCTGTCCGGCCTGACGCCGCAGAGCAGTCAGCGGACGGCTGTCCGAACTCGTGCGCTGGCGTCCTCGACGCTGGCCGCCAGGTCCACGACACGATCGAAGGCGCTCACGACCAGCACGCGACGCACGGGCGACTCGTCCGGGACGACGACGGCGAGGTGCTGCCGACGTCGCTGGAGCCGCTCGCCGAGCTTGTACAACAGTCCGATGCCGGCGCTGTCGATGTACGCCACGCCCGACAGGTCGATGACGAGCCCGGCGGCCGAGTTGGGCACCGCCTTCGCCGCCTGAGCGCCGAGCCGGTCGGCGTTCGAGAGGTCGACCTCCTCCTCGATGCGCACCACCACGACCTCGGCGCCGTCAGCGTTCGGGTGGTCGGCCTCCATCTCGGGTGTCGGCGACCACGGCGACCGGGGTCGGGGCTGCCCACCGAGGCGGCGCCGGAGGTGCACGGCGGTCCCCGACGATCCCGGCACGACCTCCACCTCGTCGGTGAGGGAGCTCATGAGGTGGAACCCACGCCCACCAGGGCGCTCGGCGCGCGGGCGCCAGTGGCCCGAGTCGGTGACCGTGATGCTCACCTCGCCGCCCTCGTCGACCGCCTCGATGCGAAGGGTCCCGTCCTCGCCCGGCCCGTAGGCGTGCTCGAGGGCGTTCGCCGCGGCCTCGCCGCACGCCAGGACCAGGTCCTCGACCTCCTCCTTCTCCGCCCCGGCCTGTGACAGCCACTGCCGGAGGGCCCGGCGGGCAGGGGCGAGGAGCCCGGGCTCGCCCGGCAGGATCAGCTCGAACCGCTCCCGCTCGACCGGCGTGAGGCGAAGCGCCAGCAAGGCGACGTCGTCCGACGAGCCCTCGGCACCGAGCCTCTCCACCAGCTGGTCGCAGAGCGACTCGACGTCGCCGTTCGAGCCGCCGGCCGCCTCGAGCAGGTTCCCCAAGCCCTCGTCGATCGTCGCTCCCCGCCGCTCGACCAGTCCGTCGGTGTAGAGGACGACCGTCGAGCCGGGCCGCAGCGTCTCGACGGTCTCGCGTGCGGTGCCGGGCTCGATCCCGAGGGGAGCGACCGGATGCAGGGTGAGGAAGCGCGCCGAGCCGTCGGGCTCCAGCACCAGTGGCGGAGGATGGCCGGCGCTCGTCAGGCGGAGGGTCGCGCTGTCCGGCTCGACCACACCGAAGATGAGCGTGGCCATCTGGGGCACGTCGAGGTTCTGGATGAGGTTGTTCAGCCGGTTCACGACCGTCGCCGGCGAGCCGCCCTCCAGGGCGCAGGCGCGCACCGCGAGCTGCAGCTGGCCCATGATGGCGGCGGCCGGCACGCCCCGGCCGACGACGTCGCCGATCACCACGCCGAGACGGCCCGCTCCCAACGGGAAGACGTCGTACCAGTCTCCTCCGACGTCCAAGCCCGCGCTACCCGGCAGGTACCGGGCCCCGAGGACGAGGCCGGGCAGCTCGGGCAGGGCTTTGGGCAACAGGCTGTGCTGGAGGGTGACGGCGATGCGTCGCATCTGCTCGTAGACCTGGGCGTTGTGCAGGGCCTCGGAGGCCATCTGGGCGAACTGGGCGAGGATGGCCCCGTCCAGCGGGCCGCAGGCCGTCGCTGGTTCCCCACACCGCGATGACACCGGCGGTGGTGCCGTGGGAGCCGGTGATCGGCGCGGCGAGCCAGCTCGAGCTCCGGTGCGGCGCACCACTCCGCTCGACGTCCGCCATGGCGGTGGCGACGGCAGGCGGCACGACCGAGGTGGACGACTGCATGACGCCGTCCTCGGCCTGGAACGTGATCGCCGCCTCTCCTCCTCCCGCGACCACCAGGGCCTGCTTGGCGATCTCGGGGAAGCGGTCGGCGAGGTCCGGACGGGCGATGACCGCCACCGACGCCTCGGCGAGCGTCTGGAGGCGAGCCACGTGCTGCTGCTCGACCCGGGTGCGCTCGCGCGCCTCCCAGAAGCCCCGCTGGGCCATGTCGAAGGTCGCCATGGCCTGGAGGAGGAACTGGGTGCCCGCCTCGACCGTCGCCTCCGCGTCCTCGGCCTCCCCGCCGGCCGGCGAGCGAGACGTGGCGGCCAGGTGGATGCTCGCCATCTCGAGCAGGCTGATCCCCTCGGCCAGGGCCCGCCGGCCCAGCTCGTAGGCGACGCTCAGCCCAGCCTCACTCCGGGAGGCGAGGTGGGCACGCAAGGCTGCCTCGTAGTCATGACGGAACCGGTCGACGGCCTCGGTCACGACCCGTCCTTCCGGTAGCGGGCGGCGAGGATCAGGGCGTCGTCGGTCGGTCGGGCCAGGTTCTCCAGGATGCCATCGGCGAGGCGAGCGGGCGCGGCGCCGATGGGCACGTCCTGGGTGAACGACCGGGCGATGCCGTCAGTGGCCATCAACAGCAGGTCCCCCGCCCGGAGGTCGACCGCGTGCGGGCGCAGCGTCGGGAGCTGGTGGCCCACGATGCCTCCGACGAGGAGGGCCATGTCGGGAGAAGCGGTGCGCGACGAGCCGCCGGGTGGGTTGCCCGAGGGGCTGTTCCGAAAGAGCGCCGCCTCGACGTTGCCCACCCCGAGCCAGCTCATCGATCCCGTCGTGGCGCTGATGCTGGCGATCGTGATGGCGGCGCCGCGAGTACCGGCCAACGCGGCGTGGCACAGCACGAGGAGGGCCTCGACGGGCTCGGCGGGGTTCTCGCGCAGCACGGCGACCGCTGCGTTGGCGGCCGCGGCAGCCTCCGGTCCGTGACCGAGCCCGTCGACCACGGCGAGGAGCGTCTCGGTCCCGGTGACCTCGACCACGCACTGATCGCCCGACAGCGACTCGCCAGGGATGGGTCGTGCTGCCACGGCCCAGTCGACGAGCCTGCTGGCGCCGCACTCAGCCACGATCGGGCCCCCACTTGCACATGATCACCGTGGTTCCCGCACCGGCCTCGGAGCGCACCTCGAACTCGTCCATCAGCCGACGGGCTCCGGGCAGGCCGAGGCCCATCCCCTCGGCGGTGGAATAGCCGTCCTCGAGGGCTCGCTGCACGTCGCCGATGCCTGGCCCTTCGTCGCGCGCCTCCATATGGATGCCGATGCGGCCGGCACCGTCGACGATCCGAAAGAGGATCTCGCCCCGCCCGGCATAGCTGGTGATGTTGCGCGCCACCTCGGAGATGGCGGTGGCGATGAACGTCAGGTCGGTACGCGAGAAGCCGATCCGCTCGGCCAGCTCCCGGCCCTTCTGCCGGGCGACCACGATGTCACTGTCTGTCGTGATCGGGATGACGAGGTCATCCGCCACGGCCGTCGCCGCCCCACATCCGGGTCCGCTGGTCCAGGAACGCGAGCCCCTCTTCGAGGTCCAAGGCCGTGTGCACGTCCTCCAGGCTCATCCCGAGCTGGACCATGGCGAAAGCCACCTCGGCCTGGATCCCCACGATGACCGTGACCGCACCCCGCAGGTCCGTCATGTGGGCGATCGTCCGCAGCGAGCGGGCTGCGAACGAATCCATCACGTCGAGGGCGGTGACGTCGACGATGATGCCCCTCGAGCGGTACCGGCTGACCTGGTCCATGAGGTCGTCCTGCAGGGAGAGCGCCTCGCTGTCGGTCATGGCCGACTGGATGGACGCGATCAGGTACGTCCCTTGTTTGAGAATGGGGACGGACACGGCGACGGTCCGATCCGCAGGCCTATCGCATCTCGGCGACGGGCTCGGCGCTGCGGCTCACCTCGTAGCCGAGGAGTCGCTCCGCCTCCTCGATGCCGCCCTGGAGGTCGCCGACGGCGTTCATCTTGGAGAGGTCGACTCCGATCGTCACCAGGGTGAGGGCGATCTCGGAGGAGAGGCCGGTGATGATGACGCTGGCCCCCATGAGCCGTGACGCCTCGACGGTCTGCACGAGGTGGTTGGCCACCGTCGAGTCGATGGCAGGTACACCGGTGATATCGATCACGACGACCTTGGCCCTATTGGTACGAATTCCCCGCAGCAGTTGCTCCGTTACCTGGCGAGCTCGCTGGCTGTCCAGGACGCCGATGATGGGCAAAATGAGCAGGCGCTCCCGGACCTGCAGCACCGGGGTCGACAGCTCACGGATCGCCTCCTGCTGCTGGCGGATGATCCGCTCTCGCTCCTGGACGAAGCTCACACCGACGGTGTTGGCGATGCGGTTGGCGGCCGGCTCGTAGGCGTCCAGGACGCGGTTCAGCAGCTCGAAATCGCTCTGGTACTTCTCGAACAACGAGCGGGCGAGGACGTCGCGGAGCAGCAGGACGATGCCGAGGACCTCCTCGGTCTCGACACCCCGGGGAATGATCCGCTCGGACAGGTTGCGGGCGTAGTCCTGCAGCGCTTCGACGCTCCCCGTCTCGAGCACCTCGACATAGTTGTCGTAGACCGACGTCGCCTCGGAGAAGAGCTCCTCGGGCGTCATCGCTGTCAGCAGGTTGGCGTTGGTGATCCGCCGGGCCCACTCCTCGCGCAGCGGAGTGCGGTTCTCGCGGAGGTGGGCCACGAGCTCCGGCAGGAGGGCGTCACTGGTGAGCGTCGTCTCCGGGGGTCGGTGAGCGTTGACCTCTTGAGCCATCGCGTCTCCTCCAAAATGATCTATGGGAGCTGCGGCGAACTGGCGAAGGCGAGCTGCGATGCCCCCCGACTGGTCGAGACCATAGAGCGACGCTCGCGCCCTGCGCAATCGGGTGATGAGTGGTGTGATCGCACAGCGGACGTTTGGGGTGAAACGCTCCCCCGTCGAGGGGTAGCGGGCCCTCGGTTAGCCTCCGTGCACGGGCGTCGTCGAGCGGTACCTCGATCGTTTGGTCAGCCATGACTGGGACGGCGTGGCCGGCTGCCTGACGCCCGACGTCGTGCGCGTCGGGCCGTTCGGGGACACCTACTCGCCGAGGGACCGGTACGTGCAGTTCCTGGCCGAGCTCATGCCCCAGCTGGCCAACTACTCGATGAACGTGGCCCGGGTCACCTACGGCGACGGCGTGGTGGTGGCCGAGCTGAGCGAGACGATGGACGTGGACGGTGCTCCCCTCGAGACTCCCGAGGCGTTGGTCTTCGATCTCGACGATTCCGGGCGCATCGCCCGTATCGCCATCTACATCCAACGTCGGGACTAGCCCTCGACCTGGACGGAGCGGCCTCCCTGCCAGCGGCGCAGGACGAGGTACGTCCCTTTGAGGGCGCCGTGATCCCATGCGCCGAAGCCCATGATCGTCCCGTCGAGGCCACTGGCGGCCGGGAGTCGCTTGACCCGCTCCAAGCCATCCCTCACGCCGCCACGCGTCAGGTGCGCCGATCGGGCCACGCCCTCGCCCACCAGGCGCCCGAGGTCGTAGGCGGCGAGACCGAGGGGACCGGCAGCGGCCCGCTTCGAGCGCTCGCGCAACGAGGCCCGCACGCGGTTGTCGTCGGCGACGTTGTCGACGTACACCCAACCCTCCCATGCCTCCCGCCAGTCGGGCCGGGCGTAGCCGAACATGAGCGAGGAGTTGGCCACGACCGGTAGGTCCCAGCCCTGGTCGGCCAGTGCCAGGGCCACCGGTCGGGCGGCCATACCGAGGCCGAGGTACACGAGCGCCTCGGGGTCGCCCACCCGAAGACGGCGCAACGGTTGGCCCGACATCCTCGCTCAACGACGAGACGGCGGCGGTGCCGGCGATCTCGACGTTCAGCCGGGCACAGTTCTCGGCGAAGAACTCGGCGTAGCGCCGTCCCACCGCCGAGTGGTCGTGGATCACCGCTGCCGACCGGAGCGATCGTTGCGCGAGGTGCTCGGCGATCACCGCAGGCTCCTCTTCGAGCGAGCCCACCTGATAGTGGAACATGTGCTCGCTGCGCGTGATCTCACCGCCGGTGTAGTTGATGCACGGGAGCCCACGGGCGTCGGCCAGCGGCTTCACGATGAGCCCGTTGTCGCTGATCGACGGACCGATGACGGCCAAGACGCCGGTGGCGGCCAGCTCCACGAACACCTGCTCCACGCCGTGGGCCGACCCGGCGGGCAGACCCGGCGCCTGCCTGGGCACGAGCTCCACGGGCCGATCGAGCCGCCCGCTGGCGGCCACCTCGTCGATGCCGATCCTCACGGCCTCCTCGAACCCCGCTCCCCCGTCGGCCTGAGGGAAGTCGTACAGGATGCCGATCAGGACGGGGGCGGCCATGGCGGCGCAGTGTAGGACGGAGCACGCCGAAGCCGCGGCTGCCGCGGCCCGTCGACAGTGCGCGGTTCCACCTTCGGTCGAAAGTGGCCGGTGCGCCTGGGCCGCGGCGCCCCTTTTCGACCGAGAGATGGAACAGCACAACTGCCCAGCCGCCCCCCGGACTAGGGTGACGCGAGCGTCAGTATCGGCGAGGACGTGGGAGGGCACCGCCCATGCAGACCGAAGACCTGATCCTCGTGAGCGTCGACGACCACGTGGTCGAGCCGCCGACCATGTTCGAGGGCCGGCTACCGGCGCGGCTGGCCGAGGTCGCTCCACGGGTCGTGCGCAAGGACGATGGGACCAACGCGTGGGTCTACGACGGCAAGGAGGCCACCAACATCGGGCTCAACGCCGTGGCGGGGCGGCCGCCCGAGGAGTACGGGGTCGAGCCGACGGCGTTCGAGGAGATCCGGCCCGGCTGCTACGACATCCACCGGCGCGTCCGCGACATGGACGCCAACGGCGTGCTCGGGTCGATGTGCTTTCCGTCGTTTCCCAACCTGTGCGGCCAGCTGTTCGCCCGAGCGAGCGATCTCGACGTCTCCCTCGCCGTGCTGCGCGCCTACAACGACTGGCACATCGAGGAGTGGTGCGGGACCTATCCCGGTCGGTTCATCCCCCTCGCCATCCCACCCATCTGGGATCCGGAGGCCATGGCCGACGAGGTGCGACGGGTGGACGCGATGGGCTGCCATGCCGTGTCGTTCTCCGAGAACCCGGCCAAGCTCAAGCTCCCGAGCCTGCACAGCGACCACTGGGACCCGTTCTGGTCGGCCTGCTCGGACCTGGGGACGATCGTCTGCCTGCACATCGGGTCCTCGTCGTCGCTGGTGATCACGGCACCGGACGCGCCCATCGACGTCCTGATCACCCTCCAGCCGATCAACATCGTCCAGGGCGCCGCCGACCTCCTGTGGTCGCCGGTGTTGCGAAAGTTCCCGTCCCTGCGCTTCGCCCTCTCCGAGGGCGGCATCGGCTGGATCCCGTACTTCCTCGACCGCGTCGACTGGATCTACCAGCGCCACCACGCCTGGACCGGTCAGGACTTCGGCGACCAGCTGCCCAGCCAGGTCTTCCGTGAGCGGATCGTCACCTGCTTCATCGACGATCCCGCCGGCGTCGACGCCCGGCACCGCGTCGGGTTGGACACGATCACGTGGGAGTGCGATTACCCGCACTCCGACTCGACCTGGCCCCAGTCGCCAGAGACGCTCATGAAGTCGCTCGCCGGAGTGGCGGACGACGAGATCGAGCGCATCACGCACCGCAACGCCATGCGGCACTTTCGCTTCGAGCCCTTCGCCCATCGCTCCCGCGAGGAATGCACGGTCGGAGCCCTCCGGGCGGGGGCAGCCGACGTGGACGTCTCGCCCCGGAGCACTGGTCAGGTGCGCGCCAACCGGATGACCAGGGCGACCGACCTCACCCGCCCCCGCTCCTAGCCGGCCAGCCCGTCGAAGAGATCGCGCTCGACGGCGCCGTCCGTCGTGCGGCCGCGAAGGATGAACCATTCCTGGCCGAACGCAGCGGCGAAGGCCTCCGGCGGCAGCGACAAGAAGAACGAGGACTCCGGGATCTGGCTGGCGTGCACGACCATGGCCCGCCGCTTCTGCTCGAGGAAGGCGGTGACGTCGACGATCGTGGTGATGCGCTCCTCGCCGACACCGAGGTCCATGGCGTCGGGGTCGGGCATGTCTGCCTCGTCGACCTCCGGCGGGCGCATCGCCGCCAGCCGCCGGACGTGGTCACGGTTGACCGTGGCCTCGTAGACCTTGCTCACCCCGGCAATCTCGGCCGCCCGCACTCCCACCCGGTGCACCTGGATGTGATCGGGATGGCCGTAGGTGCCGTGGTCGTCGTAGACGGTGAGCACCTCGGCCCGCTCCTCGGCCAGGATGGTCGCCAGCCTGCCTGCCGCTTCGTCGAGATCCGCTCGCCAGAAGGAATCCGGGTGATCGTTCTCCGGCGTGCCCATCATCCCCGAGTCGAGATAGCCCAGCACCTCGCAGCGGGCGACCCCTAGCACCCGAGCGGCGGCTTCGAGCTCGGCCGTGCGCCGCTCGGCCAGCGGCTCGCCCTCCTCCAGCACGCCCTCGACCACCTCACCCTGCTCGCCCCTCGTCGCCGTCACGAGCACCACCCGATGACCCTCGGCCGCCGCCTTCGCCATGACGCCGGCGGTGGCGATGGCCTCGTCGTCGGGGTGGGCGTGGAACGTGACGAGCGTGGGCATGGATGCATCCTCGCACGGCGTCGGCGACGCACCGAACCTGGACAAAACGGCTGCAACCGGGAGGGCAACACCCGCCATCCGTCGAACCAATCGGGCAGGTTCCTGACACGTCGTCAGCCAAGGCGTCGACGTGCGGGGGCCGCAGCCCGGTGCTCCGCCATCCGACCTGGTCAAATCGGGCAAATGGTAACGTCGGCCAGATAGGGCGCTTGCGCTGGGAGGCGGGGAGCAGATGGGCATCAGGAGGCCGTGGATGCGGTCGAGCCGGGTCGCCGCCTGTGCCACCGCCGTCGTGGCGCTGCTCCTCACCAGCTGCGGTGCCAGGCTGAGCCCTCGCCAGCTGGCCCAGGCCCTCGGCACGAACGGAGGCACGGGGCTGAACGCCGGCGGTCAGGGATCCTCGGGCACCGGCGGCGTCGGTCCGGGCGGCGCCGGCACGGCGGCGGCCTCTGCGGGCGGCCCGTTGACGGGCGGCGCTGGTGGCGCGGCGGGAGCGGGCGGAGCCGGTGGCGGCAGGTGGGGCGGCGGGGCCTTCGCCGTTGCCGCCTGGAGGGAACGGTGGCGCCACCGACATCGGGGTCACGCGGCAACTCCATCACGCTGGGCAACATCTCCACCCTCACCGGCCCCGTGCCCGGCCTGTTCGCCGGCGCCGTGAACGGCACCGACGCCTTCTTCGCCTACCAGAACAGCCAGGGTGGCGTGTTCGGCCGCCAGCTCAAGCTGGCCGCCAGCGACGACCAGTTCGACTGCGGGCAGAACAAGGCCCAGACGCAGTCCGACGTCCCCAAGGTGTTCGCCTTCGTGGGGTCCTTCTCGCTGTTCGACAACTGCGGCGCCCAGGTCATCGGCCAGAACCCGGGCATGTCCGACGTCCACGTGGCCCTCTCGAAGGACGCCCAGGCGGAGGCCAACGGCTTCTCGCCCTCACCGCTGCGGAACGGCGCCGCGACCGGGCCGTTCCAGTACGTGAAGGGGCTGCACCCGGACGCCGTCGGGTCGGCCGGCTCCCTGATCGGCGACGTGCAGTCGGCCAAGGACGCCTGGGTCGGCGAGCAGGCCACCATGCAGTCGCTCGGGTACCACTTCTCCTACCAGCGGTCTACGAGCCGACCGAGACCGACTTCACGGCCGACATCGTCCAGATGAAGTCGAAGGGCGTGAAGCTCGTGGTGCTGATCGCCGCCGACGTCAAGGGCATCGCCCGCATCCAGCAGGCCGCCCAGCAGCAGAACTGGCATCCCGAGGTGTGGCTGCTCGGCGCCTCCGCCTACGACTCGACCTACAACCCCCTCGCGGGCAGCGCCGGCGAGGGCAGCCTCGTCTACCTGCCGACCGCCATGTACCTGGGCGAGGACTCGGGCGGGATCCCCGAGGTCGGGCAGTTCCAGACCTGGATGCACCGCACCCACCCCGACGCCAACGCCGACCTGTTCGCCGCCTACGGCTGGTCCTCGGCCCGGCTGTTCGTGCAGGCGCTCGAGGCCGCGGGTCCCCGCGCGACACGCGCCTCGCTGCAGGCCGCCGCTCAAGAACGTCCACCAGTTCAACGACAACGGGTTCCTCGCGCCCGGCGACCCGGCCGGCAAGGGTCCGCCGACCTGCTACCTGATGGTCAAGGTCACGGGCGGCCAGTTCACCCGGGTCGACGACCCGCCCAACGCCTTCCGGTGCGATGGCTCGTACTTCAACGCCGGCTGAGCGGCCGTGACCACATTCCTCGTCGTTCACCGTCGTCGGCATCGTCGTGGGGTGCATCTACGCCCTCACCTCCACGGGGCTGGTCGTCACCTACATCACCTCGGGGATCCTCAACTTCGCCCACGGCGCGATCGGCATGGTGGCCGCCTTTAGCCTTCTGGGAGCTGACCGTCCAGGACCACTGGCCCGTGCCGCTGGCGCTGCTGTTCGTCCTGTTCGTGCTGGCTCCGCTGATGGGCCTGCTCATCGAGCGGGTGCTGATGCGCAACCTGCACGGCAAGCCGGAGGTGATCAGGCTGGTGATCACCCTGGGCCTGATGCTGTTCCTCCTGGGCCTGGCCGAGACGCGCTGGGACCCCGGGTTCCCACGGACGATCCCCAAGTTCTTCGCCGGCCACGAGGTGAGCGTGCTCGGCGTCGTCGTCACCTATCACCAGATCATCGTCGTGGTCATCGCCGTGGTCGTGGCGATCGGGCTGCGGCTGTTCCTGTACCGCACCCGGTCGGGCATCGCGCTGCGGGCCGTCGTCGACGACCCGGGGCTGGCCGCCCTCAACGGCGCCCCGCCCGCTCGGGTGCGCTCGATGGGCTGGGCCATCGGCGCCATGCTGGCCTCCCTGGCCGGGATCCTGCTCGCCCCCCTGGTGACGCTCGACATCCTGCTGCTGACCCTCCTCGTCATCAACGGCTACGCCGCGGCCATCGTCGGGCGGCTGCGCAACCTCCCGCTCACCTTCGCGGGTGGTCTGCTCCTCGGCCTGTTCGAGTCGTACGCCGTCGGCTACGTCCCCGGGAGCCTGCTCAGCCAGATCCGACCCACCCTGCCGATGATCTTCTTGTTCGTCGTCCTGTTGATACTGTCCCCAGGACCGCCTGCGGGTGGGCCGGGCGGCCGGGCGGCGCACGACCCGGGTTCCGTCGCTGCGCACCACGCTCATCGCGGCCGGGGTGTTCGTGGTACTGGCGTGGGTCCGTCTCAGGACAGCTGTCGGTGACGAACCTGATCACCGCCGGCGAGGAGGCGTGGTGGTGGCGCTCGTCCTGCTGTCGCTGCTCGTGCTCACCGGGTACGGAGGCCAGATCTCGGCTGCGCAGCTGACCTTCGTGGGCCTCGGCGCCTTCGCCATGGGCCAGCTCGGCCACGGCGGCTCCCTGCTCGGTGTGCTCGCCGCCGTCGGGCTGAGCGCGGGCGCCGGCGCCCTGGTGGCGCTGGTGACCCTGCGGGTTCGGGGACTGTACCTGGCGTTGAGCACCGTCGCCTTCGCCCAGGCCATGGTCTACGTCTTCTTCGACAACAACAACGTGTTCGGCCAGGGCGGAGCCCTGGCGCGTGGCTCGGTTCCACCTGCCCGGCATCTCGCTCCAGAGCGACCGCGCCTTCTTCGTCGCCTGCGCCGTGGTCTTCGCCGCCGCCGCTGTCGGGGTCCTCGCACTGCGACGGGCGTCCTTCGGTCGTCGACTGGCGGCCATGTCCGACAGCGCCGCGGCCTGCGCCACCCTCGGGATGAACATCACCTGGACGAAGCTGGCGGTGTTCACCGTCTCGGCCGGGCTGGCCGGGGTCGCCGGCGTGCTCTACGGCGGTCTGCGCGGCTCGGTCGGAAGCAACGATTTCACCATGCTCGCCAGCCTCTCCCTGCTCCTGCTGCTGGCGATCTGGGGACTCGACTCGGTGACCGGCGTGCTCCTCGCCGGGCATCACCTACGCCCTGTTCCCCGTGATCCAGTCCCACGTCCCGAGCATCCCCAGCCTCAGTTCCTGGCCACCGGGTTGGGCGCGCTCGGGCTGGCGCAGGAACCCCGACGGCATCATGAGCCAGCTGGCGCCGGCGGGTGACGGGCTCCGCAGGTGGTGGGCAGCCAGGGGAGCGGCGCCGCAGACCAGCCGGCCGACGACCAAGAGCCGAGCCGGCGCCGTCCGACGAGGGGCAGGAGGGGAGACCCTTGCCGGCGCTGCAGGCTGAGCGAGGTCAGCGTCCGCTTCGGCGGGGTGGTCGCCGTCGACAGGGTCGAGCCTGTCGGATCGAGCCGGCGGCCATCACCGGCCTGATCGGGCCCAACGGCGCCGGCAAGACGACCATCTTCAACGTCTTCGGCGGCCTCCAGCCGCCGACCGAGGGCAGGGTCCTGCTCGACGGGCAGGACATCACACGGGTGAAGGCGCACGCTCGGGCCCGGCAAGGGCATGGCCCGCACCTTCCAGCGCCTGGAGGTCTTCGGGACTCGCTCAGCGTGCGGGACAACATCCGGGTGGCGGCCGAGATCCGCAAGGCCTGGGCGCGGGACCGCTCGCGTCCCGCCGACGGTGGCCGACGAGCTCCTCGACCGCATCGGCCTTCGCGACGTGGCCGAGTCGCGTGTCGACGCCGTACCGACCGGCACGGCCCGCCTGGTCGAGCTGGCGCGGGCCCTCGCCACCCGGCCGCGCTGCTCCTGCTCGACGAGCCCGGCTCGGGCCTCGACCAGCAGGAGACGACCGTGCTCGGCGACCTGCTGGTCGACCTGGCGGCCGAGGGGATGGCCATGCTGCTGGTCGAGCACGACGTCGAGCTGGTCATGCGGGTGTGCGACCGCGTCCACGTGCTCGACTTCGGCCGCCTCATCGCCGAGGGCACGCCGGCCGAGGTCCAGAGCCGACCCCGCCGTGCAGGCCGCCTACCTCGGGCCGGCGACGAGGCAAGGCGACATCGACGAGGACCTCGAGGAGGAGCAGGGCGTCAGTTGACGGCGCCCGCTCTCGAGCTGCGCGACGTCCGGGCCGCCTACGGCCGCATCGAGGTCGTGCACGGCGTGGACCTGGTGGTCCCCCGCCGTCGGTGTTCGCCCTCCTCGGCCCCAACGGGGCGGGCAAGACGACGCTCCTCAAGGTGGCCGGCTGCCAGATGGAACCCACCGCCGGCTGCGTGCACATCGCCGGGGTCCACGTCAACGGCGCGTCGCCCGAGGCCCTCGCCCGTCACGGCGTGTGCACCATCCCCGAGGGGCGCGGCGTGTTCGCCAACCTCACCGTGACCGAGAACCTGCGGATGATGACGTACCGCAACGACCTGCGGCCCAAGGACGTCGAGGAGCGCGCCTTCGCCCGCTTTCCCGCGCCTCGGCGAGCGTCGCAGCCAGCTGGCCGGCACGCTCTCGGGGGGCGAGCAGCAGATGCTGGCCATGGCCCGGGCGGTGACGACCGAGCCCGCTCTCCTGCTGCTGGACGAGATCTCGATGGGCCTGGCGCCACGCATCGTGGCCGAGCTGTACGACCTGGTCGGCCAGCTGGCGGCGGAGGGCATCGCCATCCTGCTGGTCGAGCAGTTCGCCCGCACCGCCCTGGCCGTCGCCGACTTCGCCGCGGTGATGGCCCAGGGCCGCATCGACGTGCGTCGGGGAGCCGGCCGACGTGGCCGACGCCGTGTCCGGTGCCTACTTCGGCGAGGTGGCATGAGGCGAGGCGAGCATGAGTGGCATGAGCGCCGGAGGCCCTCAGATGGCGCGGGGGCGGTCGGTGATCGCAGTCGGTCTGGTCTCGTCACCGGCGGCGTGGGACTGGCGACCACGCTCACGGCCCACGCCGACCAGTCGGGGACGTCGCGTTCGGCGGGTACTCGATCACGGCCACGGCGCCCGGCGTCGAGGTCACCGAGGACGAGCCCAGCGCCCAGGCCCATCCGGAGGCCCAGGGGGCGGTTCCCGAGACGTCGTCGCTCCTGTCGTCGGGGCCGGTGGGGTACGCCTTGTCGACCGTGGCCTGGCCGGGCGCTACCGGCGCCAACGGCGGCCAGCTCGTCGCTGCTCTTCCCCGGGCCCCTCGGCCAGGTTGCTCCCGGTGCCCGACGCGGTGACCGGGCTGGTGCAAGGGCGAGGCCGCGCTCGATCAACTACCCGATCCGGGCCGAGGCCCGCACGGGCAGAGCCCCGACGGCTTCCTACAACCAGATGCCGGCCGCCGACCTCACGGCCCACGCAGACGCCGATCGGGTCGAGGGTGTGGCCCAGTTGAAGGGGGCAGACCAGCCGGGCGGAGCCACCTACGGCACCATGCGCTCCGACAGCGCCAGCACGCTGACCGACAACGAGGCCAAGGCGGTCGCCAGCAGCACGGTCAACAACATCGCCCTGGCCGGCGGGGCGGTGAAGATCGCCTCGGTGACCAGCACGGCCCAGGCAACGAGCGACGGCAGCCAAGTCGACGACGGGTGGCGGCACGACGGTGGCCGACATGACGATCGGCGACCAGCGGGCCTACTTCGACCAGACCGGCGTGCACGCCGGGTCGGCCGGCCAGCCCGTGAAACGCGGCGGCGGACCAGGTCCTCAACCAGGCGCTCGCCGGCTTCGGTATGAAGACCTATCGTCGGCGAGCCCCAGAGCCAGACCAGCGGGCCGACGGCGAGCTACACAGCGGGATCGCTCCTCTTCACCTGGACCCCGCCCAACGATCCCAGCCAGAACGTCTTCACCGTGACCCTCGGCGGCGCCCGGGTCGGCGGTGAACGCCACCCCGAGCTTCCACAGCGGTGCCACGACCGACACCGGTAGCGGGAGCGACTGACACCGGCGCGGGAGTAGCGGCGGCGGCGCCAGCAGGCAGTGACACGGGCAGCGCGGGCTCGTCCGACCTGAGCGGCGCCAGCCCGCTCACCGGCGCCGGTCCCACGTCGGGCCCCGCTGCGCCTGCCGCCGCTGCGGGCCAGGCGCAGCCCGACCGGGTCCGTCGGGACCTCCCCGGTGGCGTTCTTCGGCGGCATCGGCAGCGCGTGGATCGTGCTGACCCTGGCCGGCGCCGCCCTGGGCGGGCTGGGCGCCAAGCGGCTGTCCGACGACCTCCTCACCCGGCGGACCGCGACCACCTGCCCCCTCGACAGCTAGCAGGAGCCAGCCATGGCCACCACCACCTCCTCACCCTCGGGCCCGCAACGGCGGGCACGGCACCCCCGGCCCGGACGCGCCCGATCTCGAGGCGTCGGTCGACCCGGCGGCTCGGGCCGCCGGCGAGCAGGCCCGCCTGGCCGACAGCCTGGCCAGGCTGCGCCGGCGGACGAAGCTGGTCGCCACCGATCGCTGGCTCCTCGTGGCCGGCAGCGTCATGGTGCCGCTCGGCGCCATCCTCGTGATCCTGGGCTGGTTCGGCGCCGCCCACACCGGTCGGCTGTTCGAGCAGATCCCCTACATGATCTCCGGCGGCCTCTTCGGGCTGGTGCTGGTCATCGCCGGGGAGCTTCTCCTACTTCGGCTACTGGCTGGCACGACTGGTGTCCGACGAACGTCAGCAGAACCAACCAGCTGCTGGAGGCGCTCGAGCGGATCGAGGGGCATCTCGCCAACGGCTCGACCGGCTCCGACGAGGGGCGCAGCCGCCGCTCCCACTCGGCCGCCGTTGAGCCCGACGCGGCCGGAGTTCGTCGCCACCCTCAGCGGGTCCCTCTATCACCGGCCCGACTGCCTGGTGGTCGCCGACCGCTCGGCTCGACGAGCTTCGGTCCGTGCGAGCCGGCGCCAAGGGACGCTCCCCGTGCCGGATCTGCCTGCCCCCCGACGAGGCTGCCGACGAGTCGGCCGCCGGCGAGGTGGCGCCGGACCCGGCGCCGGCGTGATTGACTGTCGTACGACGCCGCACGACGGGAGCAGGAGATGATCTTCGTCGACGCCGATGCCCACGTGGCGGAGGGATCCTCGCTGGGACGAGGAGTTCTCGAGCGGTGGCCCGAGCGCCTGGCCCTGCGCACCGACGGCAAGCCGGCACTCGTCATCGAGGGGCGCAACTATCCCGAGCCCGAGGGACCCGGCGCTGGGATGCCCACCGGAGCACGGGCTGAGCCGGGCCCCCGGCATCAACCCCACCACGGTCGAAGGGGTGCTGGCCGACGCCGACCGTGACGGCATCGACACCATGGTCCTCTTCCCGAGCATGGGGCTGTGCGCGCCGAGCCTCGAGGACCCGGGCTTCGCCGCCGGCTTCGCCCGCTTCTACAACGAGTGGCTGGCGGGATGGTGCGCCGAGGGCGACGGGCGCCTGCACGGCGTCGCCGTCGTTCCCATCGAGTGGCCGGACACCGCGATCGACGTGATGGGCGCCGCCAAGGAACACGGGTCTCGTCGCCACCATGATCCCGCCCGCGCTCAAGGCAGCGAAACCTCGACCATCCCGATCTCGATCCGTTCTACGCCGCGGCCGAGGATCTCGACATGCCCCTCGCCGTGCACGGGGCGCCGGGGATCCACCTGCCCAAGATCGGCGTCGACCGGTTCGACAACTACATCCAGGTCCACTGCATCAGCTTCCCGTTCGACCAGATGACGGCCATGACCGCACTGGTGAGCGGCGGGGTGTTCGACCGGCACCCGGGCCTGCGGGTCGCCTTCCTCGAAGCCGGTGTGGGATGGGTGCCCTACTTCCTGGACCGCATGCACGAGCACTACGAGAAGCGGGGCGACTGGATCCCCGGCGGCTGGAAGCGCGATCCCTACGAGTACGTGCGGGCGGGCAACGTCTACGTCACCTGCGAGCCGGACGAGCCCATCCTGCCGGGTGTCATCGACGTCCTCGGTGCGGACTTCATGATGTTCGCCAGCGACTACCCCCACTGGGACGGCGACTGGCCCGAGAGCACCAAGCATCTCCGCAGCCGCGATGACATCGGCGACGAGGACCGGGCGAAGATCGCGGGCGCCAACGCTCAGCGCTTCTACGGCCTGGCGTAGCTGCGTTGACCCGAGGCCTGCGGGTCGTCGACCTGTCCACCGAGATCGCGGGGCCCGTACTGCACCAAGCTGCTGGCCGACGCCGGCGCTGACGTCGTCAAGGTCGAGCCCCGCCACGGTGACCCCATGCGGTCGTGGACGGCGTCGGGGGCCAAGCTCGGCGACGACGACGGGGCGCTGTTCCGCTTTCTCAACACCTCCAAGCGCTCGGTCGTGGGCGGGCTCGGGTGACGGCGCCGGTGGACGAGCTGGTCGCCGCCGCCGACCTCGTCGTCGAGAGCACGGCGGCGGGCGCGTCGACGTCGAGGCTCTGCAGCGTGCGAACCCCAGCCTGACCGTGCTGTCGATCTCCCCCTTCGGCCGTCGGGGACCGTGGTCGGACCGGGCTGCCACCGAGTTCACCCTCCAGGCGTGGTGCGGCTCGACCGGGGCCAGGGGCGTGCCGGACGGCCCGCCACTCCACGCCGGCGGGCGACTGGGCGAGTGGGTGGGCGGTGCCTACGCCGGCGTCGCCGCCCTGGCCGGCGTCGCCCGCAGCCGCCGGCGTGGGCGGGGCGAGCACGTCGACCTGTCCCTGCTCGAGTGCATGTGCCTGTCGATGAACACCTACGCGCCGTTGTTCGCCAGCTTCACGGGCTGGAAGCAGGCGACTGGTCCGGCCCGGACTGTCGAGCTCCCGTCCATCGAGCCCACGGCGGACGGCTACGTCGGGTTCTGCACGATCACCGGTCAGCAGTTCCGTGACTTCCTCGTCCTCATCGAGCGTCCCGACCTCCTCGACGACCGGGACCTGGCGTCTGCGCCCGGGCGGACGCGGCGGATGCGGGAGTTCGTGGACGCGGTGCACCCGTGGACCCGGCGGCACACCACCGATGAGATCATCGAGCTCGCCACCCTGCTGCGCATCCCGGTGGCGCCGATCGGCACCGGCGAGACGGTCACCGGCTTCGAGCACTTCCGGGAGCGGGGGACGTTCGTGAGCCACCCGGACGGAGATTTCGTGCAGCCGAGGATCCCCTACCGGATCGGTGACCGACCACGGCCGGCGTTCCGGCCGGCGCCCGCCCTGGGCGAGCACACCGGCCAGGTGCAGTGGGACGGTCGACAGGCGGGGGCAGCAGGCCGACAGCGGCCACGACCCGTTGCCGTTGGACGGCGTGCGGGTGCTCGACTTCACCGCCTTCTGGGCAGGGCCGGCGGCCACCCACATGCTGGCGGCCCTCGGCGCCGACGTGATCAAGGTGGAGTCGGTCCAGCGACCCGACGGCATGCGCTTCACCACCACGGCCCGCCCCTCGGTGGACGGCTGGTGGGAGTGGGGCCCGGTGTTCAACGGGGCGAACGCCGGCAAGCGCGGCGTGACCCTCGACATGACCCGTCCCGAGGGCCTGGCTGTCGCCAAGCGACTGGTCGCCTGGGCCGACGCCGTGGTGGAGAACTTCACCCCGCGGGTCATGGAGGGCTTCGGTCTGGACTGGGAGGCCGTGGCGGCGGCGAACCCGCGAGCGATCATGGTGCGGATGCCCGGCTTCGGGCTGAGCGGCCCGTGGCGGGACCGGACAGGCTTCGCCCAGACCATGGAGCAGGTCAGCGGCATGGCCTGGGTGACCGGGCTGGCCGACGGCCCGCCCCTCATCCCGCGAGGGGCCTGCGACCCCATGGCGGGCATGCACGCGGTCGTGGCCCTGCTGGTCGCCCTCGACGAGCGCGAGCGCAGCGGCAAGGGCGCCATGGTCGAGATGACCATGGTCGAGGCGGCGCTCAACGCCGCCGCCGAGCAGGTGATCGAGCGGTCCGCCTACGGGACGCTGCTGCACCGGGACGGCAACCGCGGGCCGGTAGCGGCCCCGCAGGGCGTGTACGCCTGTCAGGGAGACGAGCGGTGGCTCGCTCTGGCCGTGGCCACCGACCAGCAGTGGGCAGGGCTGCGCCGGGCGCTGGGTGAGCCGGACTGGGCCGCCGACCCTGCTCTGGCCGGAGCTGCCGGCCGACGGGGCGCCCACGACCGGCTGGACGAGCGACCTGGCGCGGTGGTGCTCGGGCCACGACCGGGACGAGCTCGTCGAGCTCCTCGCCGACCACGGGGTACCGGCGGCGCCGGTGGTCGCGCCACGCGACATCGCCAGCAATCCGCAGCTGCGCGCTCGAGGCTTCTTCGAGAGGATCGATCACCCGGTGGTGGGCACCCACGATCTGCCGGGACTGCCGTTTCGTCTGAGCGAACGCGACGCCGGGTGGTTACGGTCGCCGCCGCCCACGCTCGGGCAGCACAACGACGAGGTGCTGCGTCACGCCGCGGGCATGGGCGAGGACGAGATCGGGGCGCTGCGGGCGGAGGGGATCATCGGCGACCGCCCCGCCGGGCTGTGACGGTGTCCACCGCGGCGCGGGACTGGGGATACGCCAGCGCCTGCGAGAACGTGAGCGGCGAGATCGCCATCGTCGGCGTGGGCGAGTCAGACCACAGCCGGGCGTCGGGTCGCACCTCCGGGGAGATCGCGGCCCAGGCGGTCGAGCGGGCACTCGAGGACGCCGGTCTGGCGCCGTCGGACATCGACGGCATCATGTACGCGCCGTTCGCGGGCGACCAGTTCGACGAGGCTGCCTTCCACCGCCACTTCGGCACGTCGCACGACTTGTGGGTGTCCAAGCGCGGGGGTGGCATGGTGTGGGCGGCGACCGCCGCGCACGAGGCAGCTCTCGCCATCCGCGACGGACGGGCCCGCCACGTGCTCAACACCTTCGCCGTGGCGTGGGCGACCCGCCGGTCCGAGATGGTCGGCGGACCCGGAGAGGCGCACGCCCAGGAGCTGTTCAAGCAGAGCCTGGAGGTGCCCTTCGGCTGGTTTCCCCAGCCGGTGTACTTCGCCACCATCGCCAGACGGCACATGTACGAGTTCGGTACGACCCAGGAGCAGCTGGGCGCCGTCGCCGTGGCCTGCCGCCGCCACGCCAACCTCACTCCGGGCGCAGTCATGCACGGACGTGCGCTCACCCTCGACGCCTACATGCACTCGCCCGTGATCGTCGACCCCTTCCGCAAGGAGGACTGCTGCCTCATCTCCGACGGTGGCGGCGCGTACATCATGTCGGCGTCCGATCGGGCCCAGGACCTGCGCCAGCCAGTCGTCGAGGTGGCGGGAATCGGCCTGGGCAACTCCGCCACCGGTGTCCACTGGGCCGAGCAGCGGGCCTTCACGTCGACGCCGCAGGTGTTCTCGGCGCCGGGCGCCTTCGCCATGGCGGGCGTGGAACCAGCAGACGTGGACGTGCTGACGCTGTACGACCCCTTTACCATCCACGCGATCATGCAGATCGAGGACATGGGCTTCTGCGCCAAGGGCGAGGGCGGGGAGTTCGTCGAGGGCGGGGCCCTCGACCATGACGGAGGCGTCCTGCCCTACAACACCCATGGTGGCCTGCTGTCCCACGCCTACGTGCTCGGCATCGCCCACGTCGTGGAGGTCGTCCGCCAGCTCCGCGGTGAGGCCGCGGCCCAGGTGCCGGACGCTCGGGTGGGCGTCTACGGCGGCTACACGGGTCCCCAGGCATCCACGCTCGTGCTGCGCCGGGTGTGACGTGCCGATGCGCCCCGACTTCCCTCTCCCCGACACCGACTGGGAGCCGACGCGGGAGTACTGGGCGGCGGCCGCCCGCGGACAGCTCGCCGTTCCCCGCTGCGACTCCTGCGGCACCTACGCGTGGTACCCGCGGGAGACGTGCGAGGCGTGCGGCCAGTCGTCCTTCACGTGGACGACGATGAGCGGCCGGGGCCGGCTGTTCGCCTGGACCATCGTCCACCACGCCTTCCTGCCGCAGTTCTCGGACGCCGTCCCGTACGTGCCCGGGCTCGTGGCCCTCGACGAGGACCCCGCCGTTCGCATCGTCACCCGGATCGTCGACTGTGAGCCCGAGCGCCTGGCGTTCGACCTGCCCGTGCGGGTCGTGTTCCGGCCGCTCACGTTCCCGGGCATCGACCGGACGGTCACCGCACCCTTCTTCACGCCTGACGCTCAGTGATCGTGGTGGTGGTCGTCGTGGCCCTCACGGGGCCCCGGTGACCCCTTTCAACACCCGGGTTGACCGAAGTTCCCGCAGCAGTCCTTGCGCGTGCGGAGCTTGGTGAGGTTGTTGGTCACCATCATCCGCAGCTTCGTCCCGATCGGGGCGTCGTAGTCGGAGAAGTTGCGGAGGGCGGTACGGATGCTGGGTCGCTCCATCGCTTCGAGCGTAGCGGGGGAACACATCGGCCGTCCGGGTGCGTTGACAGGTACCGAATGCTCCCGGTTTCGGCGCGTGCGCTGTTCTCCTTCCCCAACCCGGTCAACGAGGTCTCTGCCCGGCTGGTGGCCGGTGGCGTCATCGTCCTGACCGTCGTCGCCATCGCCGCCGACCAACCGTGGCTCCTCGCCGTCGTCGCCTACGGGTTCGTGGCCAGGGTCCTCACCGGCCCGAGCCTCAGTCCCCTCGGCCAGCTGGTCACCCGTGTGATCACGCCTCGCTTCGGCGTCGCCCCCCGCCTCGTTCCCGGGCCGCCCAAGCGCTTCGCCCAGGCCATGGGCGTGATGTTCAGCGTCACCGCCGCCGTGCTGGCCCTCGGGTTCGGACTGCGGGGGGCGGCCTACTCCGTCATGGGTGGCCTGCTGGTGGCGGCGAGCCTCGAGGCATTCCTCGGCTACTGCCTGGGCTGCCGGATCTTCGCCCTGCTGATGCGGACCGGCGTCATTCCCGAGAGCGTCTGCGAGGAGTGCAACGACATCTGGGGTCGCCCGTCCTCCGGGCGCCAGGCTGCCTGAGCCGCCAGACCAGGAACGCCGACCCCGCCCTCGTCGAATTTCCCGCAGGCCTCGTGCGGCGCTAAAGTCCACTAATCTGATGAACAAAGTAGAGAATCCAGTGGTCGCCCGCCCGCAACTCGGTCCGTCCGAGCTCCTCACCGCAGTTCGTCGCGTGGCTCGGACACTCGCCGGACCCGAGGATGGCAGGTTCCACTGTCCAGTCACCACGGGTGCGGGCAAGCGATGGTTCGAGCCCCTCGTCGCCGAGGAAGGGCTGGACGCGTGGCTTCTCGGGTGGTCCTGCGGAGGCGACATCGATCTCCACGACCACGGCGGCGCCTCTGGAGCGATCTACGTTCTCGACGGGAGCCTGGTCGAGACCAGCGGCACCCCGCGCTCGCATCGCCTGCGCGTGCGGACCATTCGGGCAGGCGAATCCATCGCTTTCGGCCCCGATCACGTGCACGACATCGTCAACAGCGGCGCCGTGCCGGCGGTGAGCCTGCACGTCTACGGGCCGCGCCTCGAGGCCATGACCTACTACCGCGTCGATGACCGCTCGGGCCGGCTGGTTCGGGATCGGTCGGAGCCGGTGGACACGCTCGAACGTCCCACCACCGGCGGTCAGGCCGCCTGAGCGGCCTTGCGCAGCTCGGCCAGGGCGTCGGGCAGGTGGTCGGCCAGGTCCCAGATGTCGGGCATGGTCTCCCGGCAGGCGACCAGGCCGAAGCCGAGACGATCGACGTAGCTCCACACGGTGATGTTCAGCCCGATCCCCTCCAGGATGGGACCCATCGAGTAGAGGTCGAGCAGGCGCGCGCCGGCGATATGCAGGGGTTGGCGGGGACCCGGCACGTTGGAGATCACCAGGTTGATGGGTGGGCGGTGGCGATCCGCCAGCTTGAGCCGTGAGTACAGCCGCATCCAGGCCGAGAAGATGCGCGGCGGGGTGACCTCGCTCCAGTCGACGAGCATCTCGGCGCCCAGCGCGTCCTGCACCTCCTTCGCCGCCTGGGTGACGTCGTGGATGGCGTGCAGGCGCTCGACGGGGTCGGCGATGTCGGTCCGCAGCGACGTGAACAGGTTGGAGACCCGGTTGCCTGCCAGGCGTGGCCCCTCCGGCTCGTCGGGCGAGCCGGTCGACACCGGCACCCCGGCGAGCAGAGGGCGCTCGGGCAGCTCGCCCCGCTCGTCCAGGTACCGGCGCAGGGCGCCGGCGCACAGGGCCAGGACGACGTCGTTGATCGTCACGCCGAAGGCGCGGCGGACCGCCTTGACCTCCTCGAGCGGGAGCGACGCCATGGCGAACCACCGGTTGGGGGTCAGGGCCCGGTTGAACGACGTGCGCGGCGTGCTGAAGGGAAGCGGCGGCGACAGCGCGCCCGAGCGCCGTCGGCGGACCACGGCGGTGAGCCCCGCTGCCGTCCTGCGAACAAGGCCGGGGAGGCTGGCGAGGTTGCGGAGCAGGTCGCGGAGCGCGCCGACGAGGCGCTCGGTGCCGGTCGGGATGGGCTCGGGCCGCCAGGGCCGGGACGGTGGGGCGACCGGCGCCGCGTCGGCCTCGGGGTCGGGCTCGTCCTGGGGCCGACCTCCCGGGTCGGCCTCGTCCTTTGGGCCGACCTCCCGGGTCGGCCTCGTCTTTGGGCCGACCTCCCGGGTCGGCCTCGTCTTTGGGCCGACCTCCCGGGTCGGCCTCGTCTTTGGGCCGACCTCCCGGGTCGGCCTCGGCCTCGAGCACGTTGGCGAGCATGGCGGCGGCGGCGACGCCGTCGGCGGCGGCGTGGTGGATCTTGGCCACGAAGCCGAGGTGGCCGTGCTCGATGCCCTCGACCACCCACAGCTCCCAGAGCGGGTGGCGCCGGTCCAGCTGGCGGCTGGCGATGTCGGAGATGAGCTCGCCGAGCTGGCGCGGCCCCCCGGGCGCGGCGATCTCGGCCCGGTGGAGGTGGTGGGCCAGGTCGAAATCGGGATCCTCGACCCACAGGGGATGGTGTAGTCCGCCGGGGACCTCGACCAGCCTGCGCCGGAAGGGTGGGAGCAGGTGCAGCCGCTCCCCGAGCACCTCCCCGACCCGTGCGAAGGAGTAGCCGCCGGGGACCGTCGTCGGGTCGACGATCGAGATCTTCAGGGTGTGCATGTGGAGCGTCGGGGTCTCCATGTAGAGGAACCCGGCGTCGATGCCGGTGAGCCGCTCCATGGCGGGCTAGGCGGTGGCCGTGGCCGGTACCGCCGGCAGCTCGGCCAGGCCCGATGCGGCGAGGGCCGAGTCCACGAAGTCGCCGAGCTCGCGCGTCCAGAAGAACCCCACGTGATTGCCCGGATACCAGTGGATGCTGGGGCGGCCCCAGTGGAGCCAGAGCCGTTGGGCCTGCCCGGGAGGGGCCAGGCGGTCGGCGAGCCCGGCGTAGATGAACCGACCCCGCTCGGGGACTCGGGGTTCGAGCGCCAGCGGTGAGACCGTCCGGTGGATGCGGTTCGCCTCCTCGCCGGCGAGATGGTGCTCGGATGCCCGGCGGCGGATGTGCGGAGGTGAATGGTGGAAGAACAGGCGCGGCAGGTCGGTCGCCGGTATGCCCGCGATGGCACAGTCCACGCCGTCTTCCAGGCCGGCCATGAGGGCCGCCATGTAGCCGCCCAGGGAGATGCCGTAGAGGCCCACGGCGGTCGCGCCCTCGCTCCTGACCCAGCCGAGCAGCCGGCGCACGTCCCAGACGCCCTGGGCGATCCCGTGGATGCTGTTGAGGACGTCGAAGGACAGCAGGCTGTCCGAGCCGAGCCGGCTGAGCTTACGGGGGCCGTGGCAGGGCAGCACCGGCAGGAGCAGGTTGAGCTGGAGGTCCCGGTGGAGGCGCAGGGCCCGGAAGGCGGGCAGGTCCAGCATGGCGCTCCCCGTCCCGAAGCCGTGCAGGCACACCAGCCAGGGACGGGGCCGGCCCGGGTGGCGCAGGACCCAGGCGTGGGCGGTCCGGTTCGGCGTCCCTTCCAGCCAGCGCTGCCGCCCCGGCTCGTCGGGGTGCGGCTCGTAGCCGCTCTCGAACGACAGGTGCTCGTACGGGATCCCCCGCGTCCGCGCCAGGTCGAAGGGCCGGCACGCCTCGATGGCGGGCGACGACAGCGCCGGCGGATCGGGGTGGTAGGAGGCGGGGTCCGCGACCCACCCCCGGCGCTCGAAGAGGTCGGCGGCCTCGAGGACCTCGCGCCCGACGCGCTCGTAGTCGGCGCGGTGCGGATAACGCCTGGGGCTCTTCATCACGGCCAGCAGGAGCTCGTCCATCGCAACCTGGGCAGCCAGCCCGGCGCTGGGCGGCGGCGTCGGGGGGTAGGCCGTCGTCGCGTCCTGCCGGCTGCGCGCCCAGGAGCGGGCGACGAAGGCGGCCGTCCGTGGTGCGGTCATGGCGATGCGGACCGGCGGGTCGGCCGCTCGCCGAATACGCCGGTACAGCTCCGCCGGCAACGGCCGACCGGCAGCAGGCCCCCCAGGCCCAGGCTCCCCCGGATCATCAGCCACGAGCATGCACCTGATGGTACGTCAGGAAGCACCCCGGCGGCCGCTTCACTCATGGATCTTCTAGCGAACCGACCTGATCATCACCGTGCCGGCCAGGGCCCAGGCTTCGTGTTCACGCCAGAAGTCATCCAGCTCTGCTGCTGGTTCTGCTGTTGGTGAGGCAGCTGGCTCGCACGATCGGCCATGGACGCCTCCTGGCTCGGCTGGCCCTCACTACTCGATCGGGTTCTCGCCTGCCTTCCGGGTGTGAATGGTCGAGCCCGTCGGGGGCGTCTTCGGTTGGGTCAGGAGAGGGAGGACCTTGTCCACCATCATGTTGAACACGCCGAACCCCTGAACCTCGCCGCCCGAGGCGGCGGCCTGGAAGATGGCGTGGAGCAATGACCGCTCTTCAGCGGTGAAGTCGATGCTGTTGAGCTTCGCTGCCAGAGCGTCGACCTGCTCTTGGGAAAATGCTTGGTCTCCCACACCGGCCTCCCACATGCTCGTCACTCATTAGTGACGAAAGCGAGGCACCGAGTTACATCTGGTCCCCGGGAGGCCGCTGAGCATCGTCTGAGCGACCGTGACCGGCGCTCCCACCAGTCGAAGGCGGCCCGTACCTCGGGATCGACGGGCCTTGGCCCAGCCCTGGGGAACGGGCGCGGGATAGGAGCCCTCCGGGGACTGCCTTCGACACGATCCGACCACGAGCCGTAACGTGGCAGGTGTGATGGTGGGTCAGGACGCTGGGGACCGGACAGGACCACCGTCGACGTTCAATCTCGCTGATCTGTTCGAGCTGGTGGCCGACGCCATCCCGGAGCGGGAGGCGATCGTCGCCGGTGAACGGCGGCTGACCTACCGCCAGCTCGAGGACCGCGCCAACCGACTGGCCCATCACCTGCTGGCGGCGGGAGTCCGCGCCGGCGACCACGTGGGACTCCAGCTCCTGAACGGCACCGAGTACGTCGAGGCCATGCTCGGTGCCTTCAAGATCAGGGCCGTCCCCATCAACGTCAACTACCGCTACGTCGACGCCGAGCTGGCCCACCTCTTCGACGACGCCGACCTCGTCGCCGTCGTGCTCCACCGACAGTTCTCCCCCCGTGTGGCCGCCGTGAAGCCTGACCTTCCGCGCCTGCACAGCCTGGTCGTCGTCGAGGACGGCTCCGGCGAGCCGCCACCTCCCGGCGCCGTCGGCTACGAGGACACGTTGCGCCGGCGCGCCACCGGAGCGGGACTTCGGTCCTCGCTCGGGCGACGACATCTACTTCGCCTACACCGGCGGTACGACCGGAATGCCCAAAGGCGTGCTCTGGCGGCAGGAGGACATCTTCTTCGCCGCCATGGGCGGCGGCGACCCGCTCCAGTCGGGCGACTTCATCGGCCGGCCCGAGGAGATCGTCGACCGCCTGCTCGACCCCGGTATGGTCACCCTGGCGACGCCTCCGCTCATGCATGTCAGCGCCCACTGGCTGGCCTTCGTGTCGCTGTTCGGCGGCGGTCGCCTTGTCGTCACCCCCCAGGGCCGCTTCGATCCCGAGACCGTCTGGCGCCTGATCGGCGACGAGAAGGTGAACGTCCTCGTCATCGTCGGCGACGCCATGGCCCGCCCGCTCGCCGACGCCCGACCGGGAGCGGCCGGCACGACACGTCGACGCTCATCGTCATCGGCTCGGGCGGCGCCATCCTGTCTCCGTCCACCAAGCAGAGGTTGTCCTCCCTGGTCCCGAACGCGCTCCTCGTCGACGGCTTCGGCGCCTCGGAGACCGGCACCGTGGGGAGCCGTTCGAGCCTGCCGGGCACGGTGGGCGACGACGACCTGCCCCGGTTCACCCTGAACGAGCAGACGACCGTGCTCGACGACCAGCTGCGGCCGATCGTTCCCGGTTCGGCCATGACGGGCCGCCTGGCCCGACGGGGTCACATCCCTCTCGGCTACTACAAGGACGAGGCCAAGACGGCGAGCACGTTCGTCGAGGTCGACGGCGTCCGCTGGGTGCTGCCCGGCGACATGGCCAAGGTCGAGGAGGACGGCACGGTCGTGCTGCTCGGTCGGGGCTCGGGGAGCATCAACACCGGCGGCGAGAAGGTGTACCCCGAAGAGGTCGAGGCCGCGCTCAAGAGCCATCCGGCGATCTTCGACACCGTCGTGGTCGGCGTTCCCGACGAGCGTTGGGGCGAGGCGGTCGTCGCCGTGGTCGAGCCCCGCCCCGGCGAGCGCCCGACGCTCGACGACGTCCAGTCCTGGAGTCGGACCAGGATGGCGGGCTACAAGGTGCCGCGCCGGGTCGTGGTGGTGGACAAGGTACTTCGATCGCCGAGCGGCAAAGCCGACTACCGCTGGGCCCGCGACCGCGCGATCGAGCCGGCCGCATCGACAAAGGGGGCATAGATGAGGCGACTGTCCGGTCTCGACTCCGTTTTCCTGTACGCCGAGACGCCGTCGATGCACATGCACGTGACAGGGGTCATCCTGCTCGACCCCTCGACCATGCCGGGTGGCTACTCGATCGACACGGTCAGGCACATGCTGACCAGCCGGATGCACCTCCTGCCGCCGTTCCGCGAGCGGATCATGACCGTGCCCTTCCAGCTGGCCCACCCCGTTCTCATCGAGGACCCCGACTTCGACATCGACAACCATCTCTTCCGGGTGGGCGTGCCCGCGCCGGGCACGCTGCACGAGCTGGCGGAGCTGGTGGGCAACATCGCCAGCCGCCCCCTCGACCGGAGCAAGCCGCTGTGGGAGATGTGGGTGGCCGAGGGCCTGGAGCACGGGTACGTCGCCATCGTGGCCAAGATGCACCACAGCGTCATCGACGGCGTCTCGGGTGCTGATCTCATGGTGCACCTGTTCGACCTCGAGCCGGACACCGAGGTGGAGCCTCCCGATCACGAATGGGAGCCCGAGCACAAGCCGTCCGATCTCGAGCTCGTCGGTCACTCGGTCGTGTCCCGCGTCCGGCACTGGCCCCAGGTGTTCCCGACGATGGCCCGGACCGGCCGGTCCGCCCTGGAGCTGCTCCGCGTCGTTCGGCGCACCGAGGGGCCGGGTGCGACGCTGCCGTTCACCGCTCCCCGCACGCGGTTCAGTGGCTCCATCACTCCCCATCGGGCGGTCGCGTTCGGCAAGGCCTCCCTCGACGACTTCAAGCTGGTGAAGAAGGTCTACGGCACGACGGTCAACGACGTGGTGCTGGCTGCGTGCGCCGGGTCGATGCGCCGGTGGCTGGTCGCCCACCACGACCTACCCGACAGGTCTCTCGTGGCGTCGGTTCCGGTCTCGATCCGCACGGAGGAGAGCCAGGACGAGCCCGGCAATCAGCTCTCGGCGATGTTCGTCGGACTGCCCGTGCACATCGAGGACCCGGTCGAGCGGCTCCTGAACATCCGGGGCGACACCAAGTCGGCCAAGGAGGTGCACGGCGCGATCGGTGCCGATGCCCTGCAGAACTGGGCCGAGTTCGCGGCGCCGGCGGTGTTCGCCCGGGCCGCCCGTTTCTACTCAGGCGAGCAAGCTCGCAGACCGCCACCCCGTGGTGCACAACCTCGTCATCTCCAACGTCCCCGGACCGCCCGTACCCCTCTACAGCGCCGGCGCCCGGGTCCTGGCCGTCTACCCGTTCGGGCCGATCATCGAGGGCGCGGGGCTCAACCTGACCGTGCTGTCCAACATGGGCTCGGTCGACTTCGGTGCCATCGCCTGCCGGGAGATGGTCCCAGACCTGTGGGACATCGCCACCGGCTTCACCGAGTCGATCGAGGAGCTGCGAAAGCTGGCCGAGGAGCGCGAGGCTCCCTAGCGGTCAACCCCCGATCACCCTCGGCGCCTGCGAGCCCTCGACCAGGTCCCGCACCACCGGTCCCAGCTTGGCCGGGTCCCAGCGGTCCTCCTGGTCGACGGACGGTCCGCGACGCCACCCCTCGGCGGCGGCGATCAGCCCACCGCCGACCTCGAAGACCCGCCCGGTCACGCCCTTCGCCTCGGCGCTGCCGAGCCAGGTGACCAGCGGCGCCACGTTCTCGGCTGCCATGCGATCGAAGCCCTCCTCGGGCTTGGCCATCATGTCGGGGAACAGCGACTCGGTCATCCGCGTGCGCGCCATGGGGGCGATGGCGTTGGCGGTCACGCCGTAGCGACCCAGCTCGGCCGAGGCCACGAGCGTGAAGGCGGCGATACCGGCCTTGGCCGTGGAGTAGTTGGTCTGGCCGACGTTGCCGAAGAGCCCGGCCGCCGAGCTCGTGTTGATGATCCTGGCGTCGGCCGGTTGGCCGCCCTTCGCCAGCTCGCGCCAGTGGACGGCGGCGTGATGGCTGACACAGAACGTGCCCTTGAGGTGGACCCGGATGACAAGGTCCCAGTCCTGCTCGGTCATGCTCACGAGCATCCGGTCTCGCAGGATCCCCGCGTTGTTGACCACCACGTCGAGACGACCCCACGTCTCGAGCGCGGTCGAGACCAGGTGCTGGGCTCCCTCCCAATCGGCCACGTCGTCGCCGTTGGCCACCGCCTCGCCGCCGCCTCCGCGAATGGCGTCGACGACCTCGCCGACGACCCCCGACGAGCTCCCGGTCCCGTCCACCTCGGCCCCGAGGTCGTTGACCACGACCTTGGCGCCCTGGTGGGCGAACTCGAGGGCGTGACCGCGGCCGATGCCCCGGCCCGCGCCCGTCACGATGACCACCCGACCGTCACAGATGCCGCTCATGGCCCGAGTAGAACACATGGCTGGGCTCCGGGCTACTCCGGGGCTCTCCGGTGCCCTACGGCTGACCTGGGATTTCTAGTCCCGGATTACGGGACCTCTCCGGGCCTCTCCGCTGCTCAACATTGCCCCGCCGTTGCCCCCGGCGGTCTGCGCACGCGCCTCCCGCGGTACCTCTGGCGCTCTTGTTTGCTCGTACCGCCCCAGACCCCCTCGAGGGTCTTGTCGGCCAAGGGCGAAATCAAGGCATTCACGTCGCACCAGGCAGCGACGTCAGATGGCCTTTAGCGGTTCAGTCGGCACGCCGCGGGGGATCAGGACGAACTCGAGCTCAGTCCAATCGATGACCTTGGACACCATTCCCACCGGCGAGTCGAGTACGACGGTGCCACCAAGGTCACGCTGGCGAATGCACGCAGTGGTGAGAGGAGCAATGCCGGTGCAATCAATGAACTCCCTGCCGCTGAGGTCGAGTGCCGACTCGCTCTCCGCTACAGACGGCCCTCTCGTCAAGGGACCTGGCGTCCGGCGCTGGGGGCGCCCTGCTCTCGCCGCCGAGCGGGGTGGCGGGTTCGAGGTGGGGCGCGGAATGTTGCCGCGCAGGACGCGGGTAGGCACGCGATGGAGCGGGGCCCCACAGGTGGTAACCGCCGTTGCCGCCTCGGCCCTGCTCCATCCGTCAGTGTGGCGATTTGGGAGCGACGGCCCAGTCGCCCACATCGTGCAGCTCCGTCGCGGCATCCCACGTTGCCGGGGGATCGCCAAGTCGTTCGCGCAGGTGATTCACAACCGGAGCTTGACTGACGCACACTGATTCCGGACGCTACGTGCGCGGCTCCCCCGACACCCGACCAACCTGGCGTGCGGCGCTGGGGGCGCTCCGCTTCCGCCGGCGGAGTCGCGATCTCGCTTCCGCATCCAGCTCATTGAGGGACCGTCAGCGGTCTGGTGGCTCCTCGGCCTCCTCGTCGATGACCGTCGCCTCGATGACCTCGACCAGGTCGACCTCGGGGATGACCGTGTCGAGGAGGCGCCACAGCCTGGCCCCGTCGTCGGCGACGGGGTCGGCCAGTTCGGACAGCTCCCAGGCAAGGGCCTTGGCCTCGATGAGGGCGTCGATCTTGGCCTGCTCCGTGGATGCCTGTTCAGCGAAGTAGCGGGCCCCTGCCATATCGCCCTCACGCCGGTATTTTTCAGAGAAGACCTGGCTCTGGGCCACCCAGCCTCGGGCCGAAGCCAGGTCGAAAGTCACAGCCAGTCCCAGCGCAGCGAGGTTGCATTGGCCATCGTCACCACCAAGCCTTCTGCTAGGTAGGTTCCGGGCCGGGCGTGTGTTCGGCACCGCTCGGCCTTCCTCGTTGTTCGCCTCGTACGAACTCGCCTCCTGCCGTGACGTGGCCTCCGGTTACGGGGGCGCGCTCCGCAACCTGCAGCGGACCCCGCTTGGGGGAGCTAGCCGCCCCCGTCGGCGAGCAGGGTGCGGGGGCCGGCACACAACCTGTCGAGGCGCTCCCGCACCTCGCCCAGCTCACCGAGCAGCCGCATGGCGTCCTCTCGTCTCATCGCCAACGAGCCCGGCTGGAGCATCGCGATGGACCGGCGAAGCCGCTGTATCTCCTCTTGAGCGAGGTAGGGGCGGCCGGCGGGCACGAACGTATGTTCCCCTCGGAGCAGGAGAGGAGTCAACCCGACAGGGGATCGACAGGCTTAGCCCGAGAGCGCACACTCGCGAAAGGACGCCTCGGGTGGAGCTGGCCCGCAGTTAGCCCCCCTTGGCGGTGCTGGCGCCGGCTTCGTTCCCACGAGCGGAACCGGCGCGGGCGAGGAGGTAACTAGCTGTCGCTACGGCGCTAGCGTTGTGGTTGTGGTTGTGGGTGCTGGTTGGGTGATCGGGGGTGGTCTTTGAATGGGCGGGATACCCAACAGGGTGCAGCCCGTAGCGGCGAACCCGACGCCGGCCACCGCCACACCGACAAGGACGCGCCGAGGGCCGAGGACTTTTACCCTTGCATTCGCACGCCGTGTCCCGGTTTCAAACACGTCTCGTAGGGACACTGGTAACCGCCTCTCACAAGTGGAGAACTTCTCTCTCACAAGAGACGGTACGGATGACAGCGGCAAAGGTCATCCGTAGAACTACTGAGATCTAGCGAAATCTATCGTGCCGCGCGGCTAGCTGCCCTCGTCGCTGAGCAGGGCTCGCAGACCCTCACACCGCCGGTCGAGGCGCCCCTGGAGGTCGTCGAGGCTCGCCCAGTAGGGTCATCGCGTCCTCTCGTTTCATCGCCATCGCGCCGGGCTGGAGCATGGCTATCGATCGCCGCAGCTGCTCGATCTCCTCTCGGGCGAGATGAGGCCGGCCAGGCGCAGGCACGAACGTATGTTCCCATTCGGCAGGGACGCGGTCAACTCCGAGAGTCTCGGGGAGGCGGCGCGGGTCCCGCCCGCCAGGTCGTCCCCGACGACCCGACCGCACTCCGTACCGCGGCAGGGGGGGATCGATGCCGCGGCAGCGCTCAGCCTACGCGTTCCACGAGCGGAGCCAGCGCGTCTACGGAGGGACCCACCCAGCGAGAGCCACGTCGGTAGTGTTGCCCGGTTTTGGCGCTCGAGGTCGGTGGCTGGCAGGTGTGGGGACCGGACCCAGACCGGGCTCGGGCTGGATGGACATACGGCCGCCTTCCTGGTCAGCCGACGCCGCCTGCCGAGAGCACCCGGAGCTCCGCAAGGCGCATCCCACCACGACGGCGGGGCTCAAGGAGACGACCGTCGCCGGACTGGGGAACGCCCTAGCTCATATCGACGCCCACCTCGGCGAGCTGCAGCTCCAGGCCGTCGATGCGTCCGACATCACACGCCTGTGCGCCAAGCTCAGCCGGGCGGGCAAGTCAGGGAGCACCGTCCACGCCGTCTACTTGGCCAGCCGGAAGCTGTTCGGCTACGCGGTGAAGACCCACTACCTCTCACCCGCAGCCGACGTGACACGCAGACCTCTGCGGCGCTGGCAGCTCAGGCGCGGAGTCGAGCGTCGGTCGTCGGATCAAGGAACCAACCTTGAGGACGGTCAAGCTGGCGCTGGCCACCGGGCACGCGAGGTGAGCAGGCGGCACTCCGGTGGTCCGACGTCGAGTTGGCCAAGGCATGATCCACGTCTCCCGGTCAGACAACACCCACACCATCTACCAGCACTGGTCCAAGTCCAAGGACGCCGAGGCCGCAGCTGTCGCTGTCTGGTAATCGTCCAGGAATTGCCCCCACGTTGCCCCCGAGGGCGAAAAACCCCTACTGAGCAGGGGTGTGGCCCACGTGTAGAACACATTCCACCGGCCCCCAGCCACCCCAGGCTGACCTGCGACACGATCAGTGAGGTATCCCACCGGGGCCGATCCTCCGGGCCTGGAGCTGACGGAGGATCAGATCTACACTTCTGCGCCGAGGAGGGACCGCCCGTGGAGATCGCCGACGTTGACCTGGCGGACAAGGACGTCTTCGTGCGCGGCGTGCCCCACGACATGTTGTCGACCCTGCGGGCGGAGGCGCCGATCTGCTGGCAGGACGAGCCCGACGGCTCCGGCTTCTGGGCCGTCACCCGCTACGACGACGTCGTGGCCATCAACCGTGACTGGGAGACGTACTCCTCCAACCGGGGCAGCGCCCTGCTCATGGACCAGGACGAGGAGATGCTGGCCCAGCAGCGCATGATGATGCTCAACATGGACCCGCCCATGCACACCCGCTACCGGCTCCTCGTCAACAAGGGGTTCACGCCGAGGATGGTGGGCCGCCTCGAGGAGCGGGTGCGCGTGCTCGCGGGCGAGATCGTGGACGGCGTGGCCGACAAGGGTGAGTGCGACTTCGTCACCGACATCGCCGCCGAGCTGCCTCTCCAGGTCATCGCGGAGATCATGGGTGTCCCCCAGGAGGACCGGCACCTGGTGTTCGACTGGAGCAACCGCATGATCGGCTCCGAGGACCCCGAGTACCAGACGTCCGAAGAAGGGGCGATGGAGGCGTCAACCGAGCTGTACGCCTACGCCCACGAGCTGGCGGCCAAGAAGCGGGTCTCGCCCAGGGACGACATCATCAGCGTCCTGCTCCAGGCCGAGGTGAACGGGGAGCAGCTCAGCGAGCTCGAGTTCGACCTCTTCTTCCTGCTGCTGTCGGTGGCCGGCAACGAGACGACCCGCAACCTCATCGCCCACGGGATGCTCGCCCTCATCGAGCACCCCGACCAGCGGGCGCGCCTCCTCGCCGACCCATCGCTCCTGCCGAGTGGCATCGAGGAGATGCTGCGTTGGGGAACGCCGGTCATGCACTTCCGCCGCACGGCCCAGCACGACACCGAGATCCTCGGTCAGCGAGTCGCCGAGGGACAGAAGGTCGTGATCTGGTACATCTCCGCCAACCGCGACGAGTCCGTGTTCCCCGACCCGTTCCGCTTCGACGTCGGGCGGTCGCCCAACGAGCACGTCTCCTTCGGAGGAGGCGGCCCCCACTTCTGCCTGGGCGCCAACCTGGCCCGGCTGGAGATCCGGGCGATCTTCGAGGAGGTGCTCCGGCGCCTGCCCGACATGGAGCTGGCGGGGCCGGTCGAGCGGCTGCGGTCGAACTTCATCAACGGGATCAAGCACATGCCCGTCGCCTTCTCGGCGACCCCGAGCGCCGTCGCCTAACCTTCCGCCATGGCTCGCATCGACATCCCCGCCGGTGAGGGTGGCGACGCCGTCCAGGTGTGGTCGCTGCGCCCGGAGATGGGCGGGGCCGTCGCCAAGCTGAGCGACGCCGCCTACAACAGGAGCATCCTGCCCGTCCGGGTGCGGGAGGCGGCCCGGATGCGCATCGCCCAGCTCAACGACTGTCCCATCTGACTGAGCTTTCGGGCTGCGTCGGTGACGCAGCAGGGACTCACCGAAGACTTCTACCGCCACGTCGCCGACCAGCACGGGTACGACTACTCGGAGCAGGAGCGGCTGGCCATCGAGTACGCCGAGCGCTTCGTGCTCGACCACACCCGGATCGGCGACGACTTCTTCGCCCGGCTGCGGCAGTGCTTCAGCGACGCCGAGATCCTCGACCTCACCATCTGCGTGGCAACCTTCCTCGGGCTCGGCCGGCTGCTGCGGGTCCTCGGCATCGACGAGACCTGCGAGGTCGACGTCTAGACAACCGGAGCTCGTCGTGGCCGGGACCTCGTCGGGTCCCGGCCACGGCCGCCTCGTGACCCCTACTCCGCCGCCAGCAGTCGCTGGCGGAGAACCGCCCGAGCGTCCTTCTCGGCGAGGATGGGCACGAAGTCGCGGATGCGGGCGTCGGCGTACGCGTTGACCGCCGCGTCCATCTGCGCTTCGACCTCGTCGGCAGAAATGGGACGGATCGCCCGGTCGTACCGCCTGATCAGCTCGTCGGTCACCGACCGCAGGCGCGCCTCCTCGTCGCCGCCACCCAGGAGGTCCGCTCCGCCGCTCACTGCGACGAGTGATACAGCGTGATGGCTCACTGTGCAAGCGCGTCTGTGTCGTGCGGATGTCGCACGAGCGCGATGGTCAGCAGGTGTCCTACAGCTCGGCTGGAGGGACCGCGGCGGCGGTCACGCACTTGTCGATGCCGTCGATCGAGGATAGATGGGACAGCAGGGACTCCGAGATCTGCCGCAGCTGGCAGAGCTGCTCGCGCGACAGCTGGTCGAAGAGGTGGGCGCGCACGCTCTACGAGGTGCTTGGGGGCAGCCGCCTCCAGGGTGGCCATGCCCTCGTCGGTGAGCACCGCGTACCACCCGCGCCGGTCGTTGGGACAGCTCTCCCGGCGCACCCAGCCCGCCTTCTCCAGGCGACCGATGGCGTGTGACATGCGGCTCGGAGACGACTGCGTCGCTTCGGCCAGATCGTTCATCCGCAGCGCCCGCTCCGGCGCCTCGGAAAGCAGGACCAGGATGGCGTAGTAGCTGTTGGGCATGGCCGCCTCGGCCTGGAGCTCCCGGTCCAGCTGGGCCCAGAGCAGCCGGGTGGCCGACAGAAAGGCGCGCCAGGTGCGCTGCTCCTCGTCGTCCAGCCAGCGGATCTCGCTCACAGCCCCAGTCTACCGGACCCGGGCGCCGTTCCCTTGAGCGCTGAAATAAACGAACCTAGTCTCGGGTTCAACCTTCCAGAGCTTGACGGAAGGAGCCCCAATGTCCGATGTCGCCACCCAGATCCCCCCCGGTTACGTGGCCGGAACGTGGGATATCGACCCCGTCCACTCGGAGGTGTCGTTCTCCGTACGCCACATGATGGTGAGCAAGGTCCGCGGCCGCTTCGGGTCGTTCCAGGGCCAGATCACCACCGGCGCGGACCACCTGGCCTCCTCGGTGAACGCCACCATCGACCTCGCCTCGGTGGACACCAACGACGAGACCCGAGACAACCACCTGCGCTCCCCCGACTTCCTCGACGTCGAGAACCACAAGACCATGAGCTTCACCTCGACGTCGGTGAAGCCCAGGGGCGACGGCTACGTCGTCGAGGGTGAGCTGTCCCTCCACGGCGAGACCAGGCCCGTGACCCTCGACCTCGAGCCCAACGGCTTCGGGCCCGACCCCTTCGGCGGCACCCGGGCCGGCTTCTCGGCCACCACCGAGATCAACCGCAAGGACTTCGGGATCACCTTCAACATGCCCCTCGAGGGCGGTGGCGTCGTCGTCGGCGACAAGATCCAGATCACCCTGGAGGTCGAGGCGGTGCTGCAGGGCGAGGCCGCCTGATGGAGGGCAACGGATCGGGTCCCGACCGGACAGCCTTCGTCCTCACCGGTGGGGGCAGTCTGGGGGCCGTCCAGGTCGGGATGCTGTACGCCCTCCTGGAGGCGGGCGTGCGCCCGGACCTCGTGGTTGGCAGCTCGGTGGGCGCCCTGAACGGCGCCTACCTGGCTGGCCATCCCAGCCTCGAGGGCATCGAGGGCCTGGCCGCCCTGTGGGAGTCGATCAAGCGCACCGAGATCTTCCCCATCAGCCCTCGGCGCATGGTCGCCGGCGCGCTGGGCTGGCGCAACCACCTCTTCGATCCCCTGGGCCTGCGGACGCTCATCCTGCGCGCCGACCTGGGTTTCGATCGGCTCGAAGACGCTCCCGTCCCGCTGCACGCGATGGCGACCGACGTGACCACCGGCGCACCCGTGGTGCTGTCTCGGGGTGACGTGACCGACGCGCTCATGGCCAGCGCCGCCATGCCGGGGGCCTTTCCTCCTGTCGAGGTGGACGGGCGGGCCCTCATCGACGGGAGCGTGACCGCCGACGCGCCGGTGGAGCAGGCCGAGCAGCTCGGGGCCACGAGCATCTACCTGCTGTCGACGGCGGCCCAGGACGAGACGGCCCCTCGCGGGGCCCTGGACATGGTGCAACGGGCGATCGCGCTCGCCCTCCGGCAGAGTGAGTCGAGCCGGCGGGCCGAGGTCTCGTCACGGGTCCCCCTCCACGTGGTGCCGGCCCCGCCGAGGGCCGGGCACTCGGTCTTCGACTTCGGTCGGACGACCGAGCTCATCGACTCGGGCTACCACCAGACGGCCACCTGGTTGGCCGGCGACCTCTCCCAGCTGGTGGCCTGACTTCCACCGCGGGCGCTGCGGCTAGCGTCGTGCCATGAAGCTCGGGCTGCACGTGGGTTACTGGGGAGCAGGTCCGCCCGCCGACGCGACAAGCGCCATCGCCGAGGCGGAGCGACTGGGTTTCGACTCGGTTTGGACAGCGGAGGCCTACGGGTCCGACGCCCTCACGCCGCTGGCGTGGTGGGGATCGACGACCAGCCGGGTACGGCTGGGCACCGACCTCATCCAGATGTCGGCCCGGACGCCGACGGCCACGGCCATGGCTGCCATCACCCTCGACCATCTGTGTGGTGGACGGTTCGTGCTGGGTCTCGGGGTGTCGGGGCCCCAGGTCGTCGAGGGGTGGTACGGCCAGCCGTTCCCCAAGCCGCTCGCCCGCACCCGCGAGTACGTGTCGGTCGTCCGCCAGGTGCTCGCCCGCACGGAGCCGGTGACCTCGGCTGGCGAGCACTACCCGCTGCCGTATCCAGGCGGAACGGGCCTCGGCAAGCCGCTCAAGTCGATCGTCCACCCCTTGCGCTCCGACATCCCGATCGTGCTCGGGGCCGAGGGCCCCAAGAACGTCGCACTCGCGGCAGAGATCGCCGACGGATGGTTCCCGATCTACTACTCGCCGCGTCGCGAGGAGGTGTACCGGGACACGCTGGCGGAGGGCTTTGCTCGACCTGGGGCGAGGCGCCAGCCGAACGACTTCGAGATACTCGCCATGGTGCCCGTGATCATGGGGGACGACGTCGAGCGGGCGGCCGACTTCATGCGCCCGACCCTCGCCCTCTACATCGGCGGGATGGGCGCCCGTGAGATGAACTTCCACTACGACGTGTTCGTGCGCATGGGCTACGAGGAGGCGGCCGACAAGATCCAGCAGCTCTACCTCGACGGCCACAAGGACGAGGCGGCTGCGGTCGTGCCCACCGAGCTGATCGAGGAGGTGGCCCTGATCGGTCCCCGCGCCAAGATCAAGGACGACCTCGAGGCGTGGACCTCGTCGAGGGTCACGACGATCCTGCTGGGCGGGACCTCGGTCCCGACGATGCAGACGATGGCCGAGCTGGTGCTGTAGCCGCGCCAGCGGCGAGCGCCTGCTTGTCCACCTTGAGCATCGAGGTGAGCGGGAGCTCGGTCAGCAGCACGAGACGGTCGGGCGCCTTGTAGTCGGCCAGCTGTTGCCTGCACCAGGCGCGCAGGTCGTCCAGGTCGGGCTGGCGGCCGGCGGGGCCGGCGGTCGGCACGACGTAGGCAGCTCCGATCTGGCCGAGCACCGGGTCGGGGACGCCGACGACGGCGACCTTGTCGACACCGGGGTGGGCGTCGAGGACGGCCTCCACCTCGGCCGGGTAGACGTTGTAGCCGCCGCGGATGTACATCTCGCTGCGGCGCCCCGCGAGCAGCAGATTGCCGGCCTCGTCGAGGCGCCCGAGGTCGCCGGTGGTGAGCCAGCCGTCCGCGTCGAGCACCTGCTCGGTTCGCTCCGGATCTCCCCAATATCCCCGCATCACGGCCGCCGACCGGCAGCGGACCCGGCCGATGTCGCCGCGTGCGGTGGGATGACCGTCGTCGTCGACCACCTCGATCTCGACACCCTCGCTGGCGCCGCCGACCGTCGCCGAGACCACCTCGTCGGCATCGCCGACACGTGACCGTGTGGTGATGGCGGCCTCCGTGCTGGCGTAGGCCACCACCACCGGGCACCCGAGCCGCCGCCGCATCTCCTTGACCAGCTCGGGTGGCACCGTCGATGCACCGGTGCCGGCCACCCGCAGGCTGGACACGTCGGTGGCGTCGAAGCGCGGGTCGGCCAGCATCAGCGCCCACTGGGTCGGCACCCCCTGGGCGACGGTGACCGCTTCCGCCTCGATGAGCCGCAACGCCTCACCGGCCTTCCACGGGCTGGGGACGATGACGGTGGTGATGACGTTGAGCAGCTCGTCCCAGGGCTTGGTCATGTAGCCCACGTGGGCGAACGGCAGTGGCGACAGGCGTCGGTCCCCGGGCCGGCTGAGGTCGCCGGCGCCGCGGGCGACCGCTTCGAGGTTCGCGTGGCCGAAGACGGCGCCCTTGGGCTCGCCCGTCGTGCCGCTCGTCCAGACGATGGCCACCGCCTCCGACCCGTCGATCCTCGGCCGCCGTCGGATCGGGTCGCGCCGATAGGCGTCGTGGAGCTCGTCTCGACGGATCACCCGCCCGGCTCCGTGCAGAGGCTCGCGATCCGAGGGGACGACCGTGAGCTTGGGGCGCGTCCGGCCGATGATGCTGGCCACCTCGCCCGGGCCCAGGCGGGGATTGACGCCCGAGGTGATGGCGCCGAGGCGCATCGCCGCCTGGTAGCAGACGGCGTAGTCGGCCGAAGACGGGAGCATGAGGCACACGACGTCCCCCCGCCCGACCCCGGCCTCGGCCATCGTGGTCGCCAGCCCGTCGGCGGCCCGGTCCCAGCTGCCGAAGGTGAGCCGGCGGTCGCCGTCGACGAAGGCCTCCCGGTCGGGATGGGCCTCGGCCGTGGCCCGCATGAGGTCCACCACGGAACGGAAGGAGCCTTTCCTTTTCCCGGTCACGTCCGGGGATCGTACGATGCAGCGGCGTGACGCTGCTTCCGGTCATCGACGACGACTCGGCGCCCTTCTGGGAGGCGGCCCGGCGCGGCGAGCTGGTGATGCAGGGGTGCGCCGGGTGCGGCCGCCTCCGCTTCCCGCCCCGGCCCATGTGCCCCGACTGTCAGTCCCTCGACGTCACCTGGTCGCCGATGTCGGGCCGGGGCACGATCTGGTCGTTCGTCGTTCCGCACCCGCCACTTCTTGCCGACTACGCCGAGCTGGCGCCCTACAACGTCGTGGTGGTGGCCCTCGACGAGGACCCGACGCTCCGGCTGGTCGGCAACCTCGTGACCTCGGCGGACGGCCCCATCAACGAGATCCTCGACATCGAGATCGGCGCTCCCGTCCACGTCGTGTTCGCCAAGGTGTCGGACGACGTGTCGCTCCCCCGCTGGGTGCCGGCGTAGGTTGCAGTAGTCGAACTTACGTTCGACGCCAGGCAGCTGCGCCCCTGGACGAAACCGGGCACTATGGGTTCCGATCCACGCGCCGACGTGGGAGGAACGAAGGATGCGGCTGGGGAAGGTCAGGATCGCCCTCGGGATCCTCGCGGCACTGACCACGGTGGTGGCGGCCGGCGAGGCCGTCCGGTCCTCCGGGGGCGCATCTACTCCGACCCAGCTCACCCCGCTGGCGCTGCCCACCTCGTCGACCGGTCCCACCCGCACCGCTGCGACACCGGCAGTGCCGCGAGAGCAGAAGATCGACATCGGCTACCTCCGTACCCAGTGGCTCGACGCCGAGAGCAAGATCCGGGCGGCGGGCGCGACCATGAGCCAGCAGGAACAGCAGGCCTTGGCAGCCAAGAGCGGACCGGCGATCGCCGCTGCGCTCAATCAGGAGGTCGCCGCGGTCACGGCCCAGGACCAACGGCTCGCCGCCCTACCGTGGCCGTCATCGATGAAGGCCGACATCGACTCCTTCGAGTCGTCCAGCGCCGCCGCCCTCGACCAGTTGCGCAGCGCGGCATCGAACCCCTTCGGCTATGACGCCACCCAGATCAACGCGGCCATCGCCGCCTTCAACACCGCCGCCAACAACGTGCGCCACGATCTCGGACTGCCGCCCGGTTGACACCCGCTGCACGCGTGATCGGACCCGACGCCTAGCCTGAGATCACGATGGCCAAGCTCATCCTTCACTACCGCACGAGGACCTGAGGGAGGCGGGAGACCCGCCACGCCGCTACACGAACACGACCAGCTCCAGCGCCTCGCGCACGGGGACAGGCGACGTCTCCGCCGCGGCGGCGGCCTCGAGGCGGGCCATCCCGGCGGCGAACTCGTCGTCGTTCAGGAGCTCGAGGGTGCTGTCGGCCCGCAGCCCTACCCGCGCCGCGAGCTCTCCCATGCTTCCGGCCGTCGTCTGCCAGATGACGTCGTGGGCTATGGGTTGCATGCCGACGGTATCGAAGGCGGCCGTGATCTCCTCCAGCGTGGGGAACAGCTCGGTCGCGATGTGCACCGCTTCGGGGAAGTACCGCGCCCACGGAATGAGCGCACCCGTGGCCTCGAAGGTGCCCCGCACCATCACCGGTCCACCGATCCGGACGACGCGACGAAGCTCCGCCGCGCACCTCGGGAGGTCGTCCACGTGATGGAGCACCTGCGACGCCCACACAGCCACGAAAGCCCCATCCCGCGCCGGCACCGCCTCGCCCCTGCCGCCGACCATCGCCACCCGTCCCCGAGCGCCCGCCGGCGACGCCTGGTCCCGCATGCCGCGCCGCGGGCTCCAGCGCGACCACGGGCACGCCGAACCGCGTGGCCAGCGCGCTCGAGAACCTACCGGTGCCGGATCCCAGATCGAGGATGGCTCCGTCCACGGGGCCGAGGTGACGGGCGACGGCGTCCATCCAGCTCGACACGGACTCGGGCGGGAGCCGGCGGCCGGCGCGGTAGCTGCCGGCGATGCGGCCGCTGTAGTCCACCCTCGCCACCAGGCGAGCTTACGGCCGGGGCCCGCCGGAACGCGGGTGGCCATGATGCCCCTCAGGCGGACAAGATCTACCGGTGACCGACCCGGAGCGTCTCCCGCCGCTCGACCCCACGGCGAGGAAGCTGATCGACGCCATGGAGCAGGGGTTCCCTCGAGTCGAGACCATGACCGGCGCGGAAGCGCGCCGCCAAGTCCGCGCCTTCCAGGAGTCCTGGCAGGTGGAGCTCGAACCGATTGACCGGGTGGAGGACCGCCGCATACCAGGCCCGGCGGGCGAGATCCCCGTCCGGATCTACCGGCCCGCCTCACCCGGCCCGTTGCCGGCCCTCGTCGGTCTGCACGGCGGTGGCTGGGTGATCGGCGACCTCGACGGCTACGAGGGGATGTGCCGGCACATCGCCAACAGCGTCGGCTGCCTGCTCGTGTCGGTCGACTACCGCCTGGCGCCCGAGCACCCGTTCCCTGCCGCAGCGGAGGACGCCTACGCCGCCACCTGCTGGGTGGCGGAGCACGCCACCGAGCTCGGTGCCGACCCACGACGGTTGGCCGTCGTGGGCGACAGCGCGGGGGGCAACCTAGCGGCCGTGTGCGCGCTGATGGCCCGCGACCGCGGGGGCCCGGACCTGGTGTTCCAGCTGCTCATCTATCCGGTCACCGATTGCTCGTTCGACACCCCGTCCTACCGGGACAACGCCGAGGGTTACTTCCTCGAGGCCGTCACCATGCGCTGGTACTGGCGCCAGTACCTCGGCGACAGCGCCGACGGTTCGGACCCCTACGCCTCACCGCTGCGGGCGCCGGACCTGTCCCACCTCCCACCCGCCCTGATCATCACCGCAGGGTACGACCCGCTCAGGGACGAGGGTGAGGCCTACGGCCGGCGTCTGCAGGCTGCGGGCGTGGACGCGACGGTGCGCCGCTACGAGACCATGTTCCACGGGTTCTTCGGCTTCGGGCTCCTGCTCGATGGGGCGTTGCCTGCCAACGAGGAGGCCTTCGCCGCCCTGCGGGCCGCCTTCGGAACGGATTGACGGGGCGGCCGCGCCCTGGAACCCGCCGGCGTCGCCCGCCCTCAGCCGTCGAGGGCGAGCATGCGGATGGCGTTGCCCCGCACGATCTTGGCGACCGCCTCGGGATCGAGGTCCTGCATCTGCTCCTCGGCGATCTGGCGGGTGCGCGGCCAGGTGCTGTCGGAGTGGGGGTAGTCGCTCTCGTAGGTGACGTTGTCGACCCCGATGGAGTCGAGGGAGCGCAGCCCGTGGGCGTCGTCGAAGAAGCAGCCGTACACGTGCTCGCGGAACAGCTCGCTGGGCGGGCGCAGCACGTTCTCGGCGACGCCGCCCCAGGCCCGGTTGTCCTCCCACACGACGTCGGCCCGCTCGAGGATGTAGGGGATCCAGCCGATCTGGCCCTCCGAGTAGGCGATCTTGAGGTCGGGAAAGCGGTTGAAGGCGCCGCACATCAGCCAGTCGACCAGTGAGTAGCAGGCGTTGGCGAAGGTCAGGGTCGAGCCGACGGCGGGCGGCGCGTCCTTCGAGGTCGACGGCATCTTGGAGGACGAGCCGATGTGCATGCAGATGACGGTGTGGGTCTCCTCGCAGGCGGCGAAGAAGGGGTCCCAGTAGTGGTCCTTGTCGTGCACCGACGGCAGGCCGAGGAAGGGCGGGATCTCGGAGAAGCACACGGCGCGCACGCCGCGCTCGGCGTTGCGCCTGACCTCGGCCGCACCGAGCTCGGCGTCCCAGAGCGGGATGAGGGTCAGCGGGATGAGCCGGCCGCCCGACTCACCGCACCACTCGTCGACCATCCAGTCGTTGTAGGCCTTCACGCACAGGAGGGCGAGGTCCTTGTCCTTGGCCTCCATGAACGTCTGGCCGCAGAACCGCGGGAACGTCGGAAAGCACAGCGACGCCTCGATCCAGTTGGTGTCCATGTCCTCGAGGCGGGGCTTCACCTGCCAGGCACCCGGACGCATCCAGTCGTAGGTCGTCCCCTTCATGGTGATCTCGTCGCGGTCGTGGCCGACCGCGGCGTCGACCCTGAGCAGCGGGCGGCGTAGCTCCTCGTACAGCCACCAGTCGACCTGCTCACCGGGGTCACCGGGCTCGCCCGGAACGGCCATGAACTTGCCCCCGACGAAGGAGATCTCCTTCACCGGAGCCTGGAGGATGCGCGGGCCGACGTCCTGGTACTTCGACGGAAGCCGGTCGGACCATACGGTCGGCGGCTCGACGACGTGGTCGTCGACGGAGATGATCCTGGGGAGCTGCATGGCCCGATCGTACCGCCCGAGCTGACGGTGTGTCAGCTGGCCGGACGTGTCGGCCCCGGCCTATGCCCGCGCGTCGATCACCTCGGCGGCGACCAGCTCCTCCAGATAGCGCGAGTCCCACCAGGACAGCTGGAGCTGCTTGGCCCGGCGGAAGTACAGCTGGATGTCGTACTCGACGGTGAAGCCGACGCCGCCGAAGACCTGCTGGGCCATGGCGGTCACGTCACGGAAGGTCTGGCAGCCGAACAGCTTGGCCATGGGGGCCAGGCGCGCCGTCGACCGGCCGATCGACCGGGCCCACGCCGCCTCCCACACCAGCGTCTCGGCCCCGTCGACCCTGGTGACCGCGTCGGCCAGATAGTGGGAGATGGCCTGGAAGGCGCCCAGGGGCTTGTCGAACTGGAAGCGGTCCTTGGCGTACTGGACCGTGATGTCCAGCGCGTACCGGGCCCCGCCCACGGCCTGGGCGGCGAGCAGGATGATCCCGTCCCGCATGACCTGGTCCCACGCCGACCAGGCGGTCGCCAGGGCCACCGACGACGGCGTCACCGGGCACGCGGACCCCGTCGAGGTCGACCTGGCACTGATGGTCCGACGCCACCGTGCGCTGGGGGCGGAGCGTCACACCGTCGGTGCCGGGGTCGACGAGCAGCAGCACCAGGCCCTCCGAGCCGGAGCGGGCCAGCACGAGCAGCCGGTCGGCGGCTCCGGCGTACTCGACGTGACGCTTGGTCCCCGACAGTCGCCAGCCCTCGCCGTCGGGCATCGCCGACAGCTGCACGCCGGCCGGCCCGAACCCCCGCCCGGGCTCGAGCCAGGCGGGCGTGACGACCGACTCTCCCGAGGCGATCGCCGGCAGCCACCGGTCGCGCTGCTCGTTCGTGCCGGCGAGCGCGATCACTCCTCCGCTCATGACCGAGCTGACGAAGTGTGGTGACGGCGCCAGCGCCCGGCCCAGCTCCTCGTAGACGACGACGGCGTCGAGCATCGACATGCCCGAGCCGCCCCACCGCTCGGGCAGGGTGAGGCCGAGCAGGCCCGTCTCCGACAGTTGGGCCCACAGCTGCTCGGGGTAGCCGAGTGGGTCACCCTCCATCTGGCGGACGACGTCGAGGGTGGCGTGCTTGGCGCACACACCCCGCACCGCGTCCCGGAGCAGGTCCTGCTCGGGGGTGAACTCCAGATCCATGTGCGGCTACGCCTCCGGTCGGGGGGATGAACGGGTCACGGGCGCCAGCGCTCGGCGCGCCGGGCCCAAGGGTTGTCGTCGGGCGAGACGGGGATGGCGATGCGGGCCGAGCACTCGGTGCAGGTCTGCTCGGCGACCCGCAGGGCCACGTCGACCTCCGCCCACCCGCAGCCGGTGTGGTCCACCTCGACACCACGCACGACTCCCGACAGCACCATGGTGTCGCCAGGGAACACGGACCCCTTCATCCGGAACCGCATCCGGCCGAGGCGACCCCTCGGGCCCGTCCAGTCGGTCAGGTACCGCTCGAACCACGCCGCCTGGTTGGGCGTGTTCAGGAAGATGTCCCGGGTGCCGTTGCGGTGCACGGCGAAGTCGTGGTCGTGGTGCATGGGCCGCCAGTCCCGGGTGGCCAGGGCGCCGAGCACGACGGTCGTGGCGGTCACGTCGTACGACAGCGGCGGCAGCTCCTGGCCTTCCTTCACGTCGTCGAGCGTCAGCGCGGTCACGTCGTCGCCGACCTCCGGTACCCGAACCCGGTGTAGGACTCCACGCCCACCAGCTCGTCGCGCTGGTTGCGGTACTCCACGTCGATCACCCAGAACCGGCCCGTGCCGAGGCGAGTCGTCTTCTCCGCCCCCACCGACTGCAGGACCTGTCGCGTCGAGATCCGATCGCCTGGCCGCACCGGCTCGTAGAACGTGATGGTGTTGTCGCTCATCACGGCCTCCGGCAGGCCGAAGCGCTCCTTCAGATCGAAATGGACCTGGAGCGGCTGGGCCGCGCTCGCTCCGCCCTGGCGCCCAGTGGTGGGGCCGGAACCACACCGACAGCATCGTCGGAGGCGCCACCGGGCCGCCGGTGACGTCCGCGGCCACATCGTCGTCCCAGAAGAGGGGGTTGCCGTTCTCCACCGACGAGCAGCTCGTCCACACGTAGCCCCGCTCGACCGGGAACTCGCCGGCCTCCTCGTACTGCGTGCGCCCGATCATCTCGGCCACGTCGGTCGGGAGGTCACTCAGGTCACTCAGGTCACTCACGCCACTACTCCCGATGCCCGCAGGCGAGCGCAGTCGTCGGGCGACATCCCGGCGCCCGCCAGCAACTCGTCGGTGTCGGTCTCACCGGCGTCGCGAACGCGGTACGGGCCCTCGGGCCGCTCCGAGCCCGCCAGCACCGAGGCCACCTGGAGGAAGGTGCCGTGTTGCGGGTGCGTCGCCTTGACGAAGGCGCCCCGAGCAGAGAGCTGCGGATCCTCGACCACCTCGGGCACCGACAGGACAGGAGCGACGCAGGTGTCGGCTTCGGCCAGCTCGGCGACCCACTCGTCCCGATCGCGCGTCGCGAACACAGCAGCCAGGTCGGACCTGATGCGCTCCTGGACGGCGTCGTCGGTCTGCCGATCGACCCACTGCGGAAGCCCCAGGGCGCGACACAAGTTGGACCAGAACCGCTCCTCGATCGCCGCCACCGCCAGCCACGCTCCGTCCGCCGCCCGGTAGGTGTCGTAGCACGCGTAGCGACCGGTGAGCAGCCCGTGGCCCGCGCCGGGGACGACGCCCGTGGCCAGGTACTCGTCGATCTGCAGGGCCATGAGCGCCACGACCCCGTCGGCCACGGACACGTCGAGGTAGGTGCCCTCCCCGGTGGCGCCCCGGCCGACGAGGGCGGCCAGGATGGCGATCACCGCCTGCATCCCGCCGCCGGCGCTGTCGGCGACGGTCGCGCCCGGGATCGGCGGCTTGCCGTCGGGCCCGCGCCCCGAGCAGTCGAGGAAGCCGCTCACGGCCAGGTAGTCGAGGTCATGGCCGGCCCGTCCCGCGTGCGGCCCGGACTGTCCGTAACCGGTCGTCGAGCAGTAGACGATGCGAGGGTTCCGCTCCCGGACGTCGTCGTAGCCGATGCCCAATCTGGCCGCCACACCGGGACGAAAGCTCTCGATGACGACGTCGGCGTGCTCGGCCAGACGCATGAAGACGTCGGTGCCCTCCGCCGACTTGAGGTCGACCATCACGCGGTTCATCGCCCGGTGGGCGCTGTACGCGAAGAATGGCGGTGTGATGTGCACACCGTCGCTGGCTGGGACGGGTCCGACCTTCACGACGGTGGCTCCGTAGTCGGCGAGCCAACGCGACGCTCTCGCCGCGGGCCCGACGCTGGCCAGGTCGAGCACAGTGACACCGTCGAGCAACGAGCCGGTCACGCTCAGAAGTTCTTGGGCAGGCCGAGCTTGCGGCGGGCGATGATGTTCTTCTGGATCTCGGAGGCGCCGCCACCGATAGTGTCGATCACCAGTTCCGGGTACCGGGCCATGGAGCACTGCGACACGCTGCTCATACTCGGCACCGGCTTCCCCTACCGGCCGTTCTTTGCCTACGGCGTTCCGGTGATCCAGGTCGACGTGCGGGGTGAGCGGATCGGCCGCCGGGTTCCGGTGGCTGTCCCGCTGGCAGGCACAGTGCGGGACACAGCTGACGCGCTGCTGCCGCTGCTCACCCCCAAGACCGACGGGGCGCACCTGGACCGGATGACCCGGCATTACCGGCGAGCCCGCGGCCTGGTGGACACGCTCGCCAAGGACCGGCGCCACGACTCGCCGCTGCACCCGCAATACGTCGCGGCCACCGTCGACCGGCTCGCCGCCAGCGACGCGATCCTCACCGCCGATGTGGGCACGCCGTGCATCTGGGTGGCCCGTTACCTGCACATGAACGGGACCAGGCGGCTGATCGGCTCGTTCAACCACGGGTCGATGGCCAACGCCCTGCCGCACGCCATCGGAGCCCAGGCCAGCCACCCGGCCGGCAGGTCATCGCCCTGTCCGGCGACGGCGGCATCGCGATGCTGCTCGGCGAGCTGATCACCTTGCGCCAGCGGCATCTCCCGGTCAAGGTCGTGGTGTTCAATAACGGGGCGCTGTCGTTCGTGGAGCTGGAAATGAAAGGCAGCCGGGGATCGCCACCTACGGCACCGACCTGGACAACCCCGACTTCGCCGGGATCGCCCGCGCCGCCGGGCTGTTCGGCGCCCGGGTCCAGCAAGGCCGGCGAGCTGGAGGACACGCTGCGAGAGGCGTTCACCCACTACGGCCCGGCGCTGGTCGAGGTGACCAGCGGCGCGCCAGGAACTGTCCCTGCCCCCCAAGCTCACCTACGGCCAGATCAAGGGCTTCACCCTCTACGCCACCCGGACCATCCTGTCCGGCGGAGGGGGAGAACTCGTCGAGCTCGCCAAGACCAACCGGCGGGAACTGGATATCGAATAACAGGGGCTTCGGCCGCGACCGCGTCGCGGCCCTGGCCGGCAGATTGCCGCACTCCGTGCGCTCTACAGCCTGCTTCCCGGCCCTTCGAGCCCGTCCCGCCTGCACCGCCAGAGAGCCGCTGACGCCTGGCGAAGTCGTCCCGGCGGGCATCGCGCTCGGCTCGTCTGCCACCTTGTTCCACGCCGGTGAGCAGTTCTGGCTCGTCGTGGCCGGCCGCTCCGCCCTGGCCCGCAATCCGCTCACGGGCCAGTTCCCCGCAGCCGTATACGGGCTGTTGTTTCCCTAGGAGATGTGAACTAGGGAGTTTCTCCAGGGAGTTTGCTCTCGGCCGGACCCAAACTGGATCTATCAGCAGGGAACATAAAAGAGAAAACGGAGACCCCGCCATGAGCACCCAGTTCTACACCCAGGACAGCCAAACCCAGGACCAGCCGAATACCGGCCACCGCGCCCCCCGCCAGAATGGCAACGGGCCCTCCTGGTTCCGCATCTGGACCATCGTCATCGGCACCGTCGTCGCCGCGGCCCTCATCGTCCTGGCCGCCGTCGGACTGACCCACAACCACGCCACCACCCCCGCCTCCGGCCCGTCGGCCTCCACCTCCGCCCCGGCCGTCGAACCCGGCCCAGCCCACCACCCCGGCCCAGACCGTGAACCCGGCGCAGCCGACCACCCCGGCCTCTCCCGCGGTCACCCCCTCAGCCTCGGTCAAGAAGCTCCAGCAGGAACTCGGCCAGCTGAACTACTACGAAGGCCCCGTCGACGGCATCATGGGCCCGCAGACCACCGCCGCCATCAAGGACCTCCAGCGCCAGGCCAACCTCCCCCAGACCGGCACCATGAACGCCGCCACCCAGGCCGCCCTGGCCAACTACCTGGCCCACGGCAACAACCAGATGGGCGGCAACTCCTGACCACCCCCCACACGACCAGCACCACCCCACCACCCGCACCCACCAGCGACCGAAAGGCCGGGACACAATCCCGGCCTTTTCCGTCATTCCCGCCCGCAACAACCCACCAGGCGGTGGGCTGACGATGCGGTCGTGCGCGGCAAGGAACTGCTCGGCCCAGCCGGTGTCTTCCTCCAGCCCGGTGGAGAGGACGTACCCGGGGCTACGCTGGCACCATGCCCGATCACTACCGAGCGCCCGGCTGGTTCACCCGGAACGTCCTCGACCAGCTGGTGGCCTTCCTGACCCGCCACGGTGTCAGTGTTCTCGGCTCGCGGGTCCTGGCGGTCAAGGGCCGGACGAGCGGGCAGTGGCGGACCACGCCGGTGAACCTGCTCACCCACGACGGCCGCCGCTACCTGGTGGCACCCCGCGGCGAAACCCAGTGGGTGCGTAACCTGCGTGCCGCGGGCACCGGTGAGCTGCGGGCAGGCCGGCGTACCGAGAGCTTCCGCGGCCGGGAACTGGCCGGGGAGGAGAAGGTGCCGGTGCTGCGGGCGTACCTGCGGCGGTGGAAGGCGGAGGTCGGCATCTTCTTCGACGGCACCGGGCCGGACTCAAGCGACGACCAGCTCCGCGCCATCGCGGCCAAGCACCCGGCGTTCGAGGTACTCCCCGCCCGGCAGATCCCAGGCTGATCACCGTGAGCCCACCGGGCCGCGCCCGCATGGCCCGGCCTGTCCCGCCGGCTGCCCTGGGATTATCGTGAGTGATCAGAGGTAAGTGGCCACAGCTGTCCCGCGAACGGGCGGTATTCGGCACGAAGCCGGAAGGATGTCAGTGTGAGCGAGTCAGAACGGGCGTCGGCGGTGAGCGAGTACAAGGTCGTCAATCCGGCTACGAACGAGACCGAGCGTGAGTTTCCCGCCGCCACCGACGCGGAAGTCGAGCAGGTGCTGGAGCGCTCGGCCCGAGCCTTCCGGTCCTGGCGGACCAGCGCGAAGGACGAGCGGGCCAAGGTCCTGCTGCGGGTGGCCGAGCTGTACAAGGAGCGGATCGACGACCTGGCCGCGCTGATCACCCGCGAGATGGGCAAGCCCACCCCGGAGGCCAAGGGCGAGATCCAGCTGGTCGCGAGCATCTATAAGTACTATGCCGACCACGGGCCGGACCTCCTGGCGGACACCCCGCTCAGCCCGCGGGCCGGAGGGAAGGCTGTGATCCGCAAGGAGCCGATCGGCCCGCTGCTCGGCATCATGCCGTGGAACTTCCCTTACTACCAGGTGGCCCGGTTCGCCGGCCCGAACCTGATGGCCGGCAACACGATCATCTTGAAGCACGCGCCGCAGGACCCGGAGTCGGCCCTGGCCATGGAGCAGATCTTCCACGACGCCGGGCTGCCGCAGGACGCTTACATCAACATCTTCGCGACCAACAGCCAGGTCGCGGACATGATCGCCGACCCGCGGCTAGCCGCCGTGTCGGTGACGGGCAGCGAGCGGGCCGGTGCGGCCGTCGCCGAGGTGGCGGGACGCAACCTCAAGAAGGTCGTCCTCGAACTCGGCGGATCTGACCCCTTCATCGTGCTGGACAGCGACGACCTCGCCAAGACCGTGAAGGGGGCCATCGCCGGCCGGATGGGCAACGCCGGCCAGGCTTGCACCGCAGCCAAGCGGATGATCGTCGTCGGTGATCTCTACGACGAGTTCGCCGACCAGTTCACCGCGGCGATGGCCGCCCTGCGTCCGGGCGATCCCACGGACCCGGCCTCGGACCTGGGCCCGCTGTCGTCGGAGGCGGCCGCCGAGCGGCTGATGGAGCAGATCAGCGACGCCGTGGACAAGGGCGCCACGCTGCGCACCGGCGGCAAGCGGGTCGACCGGCCGGGGGCGTTCGTCGAGCCCACGGTGCTGACCGATGTCACTCCGGAGATGCGCGCATATCACGAGGAACTGTTCGGTCCCGCGGCGGTCATCTACCGGGTCGCGGATGTCTCCGAGGCGGTCGAACTGGCCAACTCCTCATCGTTCGGCCTCGGCGGCGCCGTTTACAGTGCGGACCCCGAGCGGGCCGCCGAAGTCGCCGGCCTGCTCGATACCGGCATGGTGTGGATCAACAGCCCGACGGGCTCGATGGCCGACCTGCCGTTCGGCGGGACCAAGCGCTCCGGCATCGGCCGCGAACTAGGCACTCTCGGTATCGACGAGTTCGTGAACAAGAAGCTGATCTACGTCCCGAATCCGCGCTGAATTACCACTGAGGCGGCGTGCCCAACCGCCTGACCTGGCCACGGCCTGTCTCCCGCCGCACCTGACGGGGGGAGACAGGCCGTTTCAATGGCTGCATCAGGCCAGTAGCCAGGTGCTGGCCAGTTCGAGCACGTCTTCCCGGCTGCGGCCGCCATGGTCCGCGGCCATGAAGTGGCTGCCGATCAGCAGGGAGAAGGCCAGCATGGACCGGGCCTCGACCTCATCGTGGTCGCTGCAGAGTGCGCCGAACAGGGTCCGCAGGTATTCCATCCGGCAGTTGTCGACGCGGCGCAGCCGCTCGGCAACGGCGGCGTCGTGCTGCGCCCAGCCGCGCACGGCCACGTCGATGGGGAGCAGGTGCTCGCTAACCTCGATTCCCGGGAGAGGGTGCGGAGCTTGTGACCGCCGGGTGCCCTTGCTGTCCCTGGGCGCGTTTGTGCTGGCAGGCGGGTATGTTCCGGCTCGGTCTTGTGATGACCTCAATGAGTTGATCAGAACTAATCTCCGCCTTCTGACCGAACGGAAATCGGACACTCCCGGCTGGTGCATGGCTGTGACCGGCGTGTCGCCGCGCCTGCTGCCTGATACAGCTCTACTATTTCCGGGATAAGTTCAGCAAGATGAGTTGAGATGACAGGATGGCAGGATGCGGGACGGCGCGGAGTACTTCACCGAGCCGGCGAGCGCGGCGCAGCGCCGGTATGAGGCGCTGCGCGCCTACTTCACCGATGAGATGCCCGCCGCTGAGGTCGCCGACCGGTTCGGCTACTCCACCGCCAGCATCCACCAGATGGCCACCTTGCTGCGCAAGGGCCGGCTGAGCCTGTTCGCCGAGACAAGGCCCGGCCCGAAAGGCCCGCGCAAGGCCACCGGGACGCTGCGGACCCGGATGCTGGAGCTGCGCGGCGCCGGGCATTCGGTCACGGAGATCGCCGCCGCGCTCACCGCCGAGGGGATGCCAGTGTCGGCGCAGACCGTCTGGCAGATCCTCGACGCCGAGGGACTGCCGCGGCTGCCCCGCCGCGACGAGGGCCGCCGCGGCCCGCCGGCCAGGCTCGACCCGGTCAAGGCTGCCGCGCTGCCCGGCTGGCCGGGCGGCGCGCTGGACCTGCCGTGCGATCACGCCGGGCTGCTGCTGTTGTTCCCCGCCATCTGCGACGCCGGCCTGCCGGATCTGATCAGCGGCGCCGGCTACCCCTCGACCAGGGAACTGTCATCCTGGCAGTCGACCGGGACGCTGCTGCTGGCCAAGTGCGCCCGCAAGCCCCGCATCTCCCACGCCGGGACGCTGGCCGACGACGCCGGGCTGGCGTTCACGCTCGGCCTGACCGCCCTGCCCAAGACCACCCACCTGGGCACCTACTCCTGGCGCATCCGCCGCGACTGCAACCACGCGCTGCTGACCGGGCTGGTCAAGGCGCTGCGGCCGCTCGGCCTGGCCACTGGGGAAGCCGGGTTCAACTGCGACTTCCACGCCATCCGCCACCACGGCGACCAGGCCGTGCTGGAAAAGCACTACGTCCCCCGCCGCTCCCAGCGCACCCGCGCGGTACTGACGTTCTTCGCGCAGGACCACGCCACCGCGGACATGGTGTACTCCAACGCCGACATCACCAAGGCAGAACAGGCCAGGGAGATCGTCGCCTTCGCGGACTACTGGCAGCGGGCCACCGGCAGCGATCCCGGCCTGCTGGTCTTCGACTCCCAGCTCACCACCTACAAGATCCTCGGCGAGCTGTCCGGCCGCGGCATCCGCTGGCTCACCCTGCGCCAGCGCGGCAAGACCGAACTCGCCCGGCTGGACGCCCTGCCCGCCGCGGCATGGAAACCCGCCGTCATCGCCCGCTCCGGCCGCTACCGGCGGCCCCGCCTGCACGAAGACATGATCAAGCTCCCCGACATCAGCAGCAAGGTCCGCCAGATCGCCATCAAGAACATCGGCCGCGACGAGCCCACCCTGCTCATCACCAACGACCTCACCACACCCGGCAAGAACCTGTTCGCCCGCTACGCCGAGCGGATGATGATCGAGAACGAGCTCGACGCCTACATCGGCGGGTTCCACCTCGACGCGCTGACCAGCGGCGTCCCGCTCAACGTCGACCTGGACACCACGCTGACCGTCGTCGCCGGGAACCTGTACCGGCTGCTGGCGCTCAAGCTGTCCCGGTACGAGCGCGCCACGCCGGGAACCCTCTGGCGGGACTTCCTGGACGCCACCGGCACCCTGCACATCGACGACACCGGCGTCACCTGCGCACTGAACCTGCGCAGCCACCACCCCGCCCTCATCGACGCCGGATTCGCCGAACTCGAAACCCCGATCCCCTGGTGGGACGGACGCACCCTCCGGTTCCGGTTCCCGCCACGATAATCACCGCGCCGCGGGGAACCTCAACTCAATTATCTGACCGGGAATCGAGGCTAACGGTTAGCGCGCCAGCGCGTCGCAGCCGGGCCCTGAAGTCGCCGCCGCGGCTTTCGACGCGCTGAATGACCTCGTCGGTCGCGGCGCGCTCCCAGGTGTCGAGCAAGGCCGTGAGCAGGGCGTCGCGGTCGGCGAAGTGCCAGTAAAAGCTGCCGCGGCTGGTGCCGAGCGACTTCGCCAGCTGGTCGATCCGAACGGCGTCCGGGCCGCCCGCGGCCAGCGCGCGCAGTCCCGCTTCAATCCAGGCGCTGGCGGGGGTACGGGACGGTGCGGCCATTGGCACTGCCTCCTGAAGTCTCAGCTT
>CAVSUO010000008.1:0-848283 GCA_963731255.1 uncultured Actinomycetes bacterium
GCACCGGCTGGCCGCTGCGGCCGCAGTCAGGGCGATTTGCGATTGGCCCTTCGCACCGAGCGGGTCGACTCGAGTTGGCGCTCGACGTCGGCAGCCTTTGCCTCGGCAGACACAGCTTGGCGCTGCTTGCTGACCGCCTTTCGCTCCTCGGTAACACGAGTCGATGCGGCCGCATGTTCCTGCTTGGCCACGGCCGTCTTGGTCTGCTCGGTGGCCTTCTCGGCGGCATGGGTCCTCTCGGACGCCTCCTTCTCCGCCTTGGCCTGCTGTCGACGCTTCTGGTTGTTCAGCTCGGCCTTACGCTCCTCGGCCTGCACTCGGGCTTCCTCTCGCCGCTCAGCATCGGCTTGGCGGCGGCGCTCGAACCGATGATCCGCCTCAGCCCTCTGCTGGCTGGCGACGGCTTCCAAGGCGGACGCCTTCCGCAGCTTGTTGGACCTTGGCTTGTTGGGCCCGACCCTCTTCGAGGATCCGATCGTGGTGCAACAGTGACCCGATGGCTTGCCTGGCAGATGCCTCGAAAGCCTCGTAGGCCACTGTGGGGGCCACTCGTTGACACCGTCCCCGTTGCTGGCTCCGAGAAGCGATCCCACCGCTGTCAAGGGCCAACGTCCGCCATACAGGACAGGACGGAAAAAGACCGCCGGAATACTTGCAGTTGCATTTCGAGCTCCCTCCTCAGCTTTGCTGGGTGCCTCGGTCGACCCGCTCTGCCTGGCTCCGGCGTCGTCGGCCTGCTTCTCGCCCGGACGGCCTCTGCGAGGGTCTCCTGGCGCTGTCGGGAGCCAGCGGCCTCGTCAAGCCGTGTGGCCCGCTGTCGCGCCTCGGCCTCCCGGTCGACGACTGCCTCACTCTTGGCCGTTTGGCGCTCTATACGCCGGCGGTCGTCCTGGCGCTGGCGCTCAACCTGAGCGGTTCTGGCGTCGGCGTCCTCTTCGGCGTGGAGCTTCGCCTCCTCCGCAGCCAGCTCCCTCTCTCTCGAGCGGTGACCTCTGCTTCAGACTGGGCCCGGTCGGCCTCGGCCTTCCGGCGAGAAGCCTCCCGCTCCGCCTCCACCTTCGTCTGATGCAGCTCACCCTCCCGCTTGAGATCGGGACGGTTCCGCACCTCCCCGGCGATTTCCTTGACCTTGCCTATGGCCTTTTCCACCAGACCGCTCATAAGTTGCTGCCTCCTCATCCGCCCTAGTGCTCAAGTCGCCTGCTGTAGGAGCCGAGCTTCGTTGTCTCGATCCTCCGCGACGACGCCACCTCGAAGTGGGTGGGGCCAGCCAGCCTTCGGCTGCGCGGCGCTAGGTCATGCTTACCCCCTGCTTGCCATAACAAACGTCTCGAATATGGGCGGCTCAGTTATGACCCGAGTCAAATTCTGTGACGTCTTCCTTCCGGCAGCGTGATCCAGAAGCGAAATCCGAGGCAGGGAGATGGAGGATTATCTCCCAAGCGCCTGACCTATCCGCGAGCACGGGACGTGTCCCGCCGCCGGTCCTACCACACGGGCCACGGAGCAAGGCGTGTGGCGGCGCACGGCTCTGCTCGAGGAGCCGACTCGGCAAAACGGACGGCCCAACAAATCTTGAAACGACCTCCTCGAAGGAGTTTCTGTTCCTCAAGCCGTCTCCGTTTCAAAAGAAGGGCGGAGGGTAGTAGCGGTGTGGGGCCTCCTCCGGGTGCCTGACGGCATAGCCAGGACAGGAGTAATGGTGGCAAGGACGCGAAGAGGTTTGAAGCGAGGGTCGCGAGTGGTCGCTTTCATGGTGGCCGCGGTACTCCCGCTCGGCGTTGCTTCCTGCAGCACCGGGGCAACCGGTAACGGCAGCCACACGACGACCACCGGAGGCGGCAGCAATAGCGGCGGTGGCACCGGCGGTGGTGCGCCCGGACCCAATGCGACCAGCGAAACTCGCTGAGTGAAGCTCCTCGCGGCATGGGACTGGAGGAGCCTCGAAGCATGGTCGCCGTACCCAAACCTGATCGCCAGAATCCCCTGGCCCGGTCGTGATCCCAGCGAGCACCGCTTTCACAAGCCGTGAAACATCTGGACGAGCTGCTGCATCGCCGCGCCGTGGGCCTCCCGGCCGTACATCGGCTCTGCGCTCCCGGTGATGAACGCGATCATGTCCGGGTGGTGCACGTCGACCAACCCTTGCCAGTCGCGGGCGTTGAAGAGATCGTCACCCCTGGTCATGAGCGCGAGGAGGCGCTCGGTCCGACCCGTCGTGTCCTTGTTGATGGTCATCTGGTGGCCCTTCTGGTGGTTGGTTCGCACTTGATGTGACGGCCGCGCTCGTCGCGACAGCCAGGACGACCTCTGGCGGGGTCAGCGCCATCGCTGTCGTAGCTTCATAGAAGGCCTCGGCGTAGTCGATGGCGAACTGCTCGAAGAGCCGGCTGGCCGGCCGAGGATCTGTGGCACGTCGTCGGTGACGAAGTCACAGTCGCCGTTGGCCATCATGGCGCCGCACGGGCGTTGTCCTCGGCGAAGCGGCACACACCGGCGCACGAGGTGGTTGTCCTGGCCGTCGATGGGGTCGTGGCGGCCGACCTGGCCGCTCCAGCCGAGGTCCTCGGCCGAACCCGACTGGCCGACGGCACAGCGCCCTATCGGGTTCGGGTCGCCGCTGCACGAGCCAATGTCGACGCCGGCGTGTTCACACTGCGCGGCGGAGTGGCGACTCGGTGCCCTGGCTGAAGCGCAGACCGTGGTTGTGCCCGGGCGGTCAGATCCCTTCCTGCCGACGCCGCCGGCGGTGCTGCGCGAATCCAAGAAGCTGATCCGCATTCGCTGGGGACGCCGGCACGCCAATGATTCTAGCTAGTGCACTTCGAGAGCTTCGTTGTCAGCCGAACGCGTTCCGAGGGGAGCGGGAGGAGCGCCTCCACCTCGTTCAGAACCGACTCGAAGTTGCGGGCGAGCGAATCCACATCTCCTCGATGCGCGCCCCCAGTTCCTCGGCTCCATCTCCTCGTGGTCCTCGCTCTATCCGAGGAGGCCGGACGCGCCCGCAAATGCGAATCCGGGCATTGCGAGCGAACCCAACGATCGAGGTCGATTGGCAACAAGGCCTTCCCGCCGGAAGTAGTGATGTACCGCCCTACACGGGAGTCAAGAGATGGCTGCTCAGGCGCCTCCTCTAGACATCCGGGCACCACCGCTATCACCGCCATCTACGATCCCCGGACGAAGGCCGGCCGGTCCGCCAGCGAGCTCTCGCCGACAGTAGACCGGTCTACTAACTGCGTGGACGCAATGGACTGCCTGGACGGAATTCCCGACTCCAGCCACTTCAGTGGACGCCCTGAACGCAATGGACGAACTTCATCACCTTGCCAAGGTGAGGGTCGCGGGTTCGAGTCCCGTCGTCCGCTCTCAGGAGCCGCTTGTGCGCATATCGCCGGGCTCGACCATGAGTCCCGGCAGGAGGGTTGCAACCAGCCCGTCAGCGTGGGCGGCGATCCAAGTGACGTCTGGCGCCGGCCCCGAGGCGAGCACTTCATCGCTCAAGGAGTGCTCGAAGTTGGGAGCGGACCTGAGGTGCTGAGCGGCGTCACGGGCGGGGTCCGTTCCCGGTGGATAACGGCGGCTGATAGCGCTCACCGGATAGGTGGCGGTGACCCTTCGGCGGTGGCGGCGAGCGCTGGATCCCATTCGCACACTGCGCAGGCGTGGCGGAAGGCGGAGTGGGTGAAGTCGAGCGCCGTTTCGAACGGATTGGAGCTCGAGCAGACGTCGTCCCAGTCAAGGACGTATTCTCCGAGACCAGCTTCGAAGCGGGCGGCTGCCGGCGCGAGCGTGGCGCCGGCGAAGCCTTCGGGTGCCGGGTGGGCGTAGGCATAGAAGGCCGCTCTGCCGTAGCGAGGATCTCCGGGCCACCAGCCGACGGCGACCTCCTGGGAGTCCATCGCGTTGCGCATGATGAAGTCGTCGGATGGAGGATCGGCAGGCGATCCTGAGAACAGGTTCACGGCGATGTCGAACGAGCCCCACCATGCGTTGACGGGGGTCGAGCGTCCACGATATGGGGCGCGAAAGCGGGCCAGAACGAGGGCGGCGCGGGTGACGGCTGCGAAGTACAACCCCACCGAGTCCGGGTCGTAGGTGGCGTGCTCGCGGTCCTGGTCGAGGGGAACGCTCCACCACACCTCCTGCGGCGTCGGATCGATGGCCACCCCACCCACCATCGTGCGGAGTCGGTCCAGCACCTCTTGGGTGACGTCAGCGACGGCGCGGTTGGTCATGAGGGTCACGTTCTGCCGCTGGCCATTGCTGTGTTCGATGAAGGCAGCGTGGCTCTGCAGGTCGAGCCCGGCGACAAGGGCGCCCGAGCCGTCGGGGGCGGGGAGGGGGAGTGTCTCCCATCCTCGTGCCGTCAGCCGCAGAGCCGCGTGCTGAAGCTGCGGCTCAGGTGGTGCCAGCACTACCGCAAGCTTTCCGAGGACCTGTGTGTGTGCATGGAGCGTGTTGCACGTCGGGCTCCACTCCTCATAGTTCAGGGACGGCCATTGTCCGCTCATGCGCTTCCCTCCAAGTTCTCTACACGTGCTACCCGGCGAGGTCCTCCGGCCGCCTTGGCGGCCAGGTGGCCGGAGACAAGCCCGGGGACTGGCCCACGGCGATCATCCGGCGATGGCCGCGCGCTCCTGCGCGTTGAGTGTCTGCACCAGCGGGTCCGAGGCATTCCGAAGACCGTCGACGGCTGCGTCGACCCGGTGCCGAGCAGAGGCTGTGGCGCTCGGATCCTGGCCGATGGTGCGTAGTGCCCTCACCAGCTCGGCGCTGAGGCGTTGCGACTGCTCGAGGAAACGGCGGGTCACTTCGGCGTCGATGAGCACGGGCGCCGCATTGAGCACCATGCTCATGAAGGTACGGACCTCATCCGACGCGGCATCTCTGTCACCGGAGCCGTCCAACACCGCCGACACCGCCCGTGACGAACGGCCAGCCTGGGCCATCAGGATCGCTGCCTGCGCCGCCGTTGCTACCGATCGATTCTTGATCCGGCGGAGTCGAACCACCTGATCCGCGACCAGGACCGTGATAAGGAGCACCACAAGACCGGCGATTGCGTCGGTGGTGAAGGCGTGCGACGCCCACCACCGGCGGATCCCGGAATCGGCCGCATCCAACGCGATGAGAGCACACGCCAAGCCGATGGCGGCTACGGCGGCCAGCCAACCCCTCGAGCGTGTGCCCATGCCAAAAGCGTATGCCAAGTGGGAGCCGTCTCCCACCCTACGAGCGAGTGTCGAGGCTTCATTATCCGGAATGACCGCGTTCGACTGGGGACCAGAGACCGAGGCGCTCGGTTCCTGCTGGAAGCGGCACAACCGCTAGCAAGGGTTCTGGGACACCCCGGACGGCCCCGCCAGCCTCAGGGCCTCAACCGGCAGGAGGGGCTGGAAGAATGGCGACCGGCGTCAGAAGGAGGGCGATGTCAGCGAACCAGGTCCCTGCGGCTAGCTCCCCGGGGAGGGCCGAGCCGCGGTTGAGCCGGCGCCGGGTGCGGCTCATTGTCAGCGCTCTGCTGATAGGCATGCTCCTGGCTGCTCTCGACCAGACCATCGTGGCGACGGCGCTACCGACCATCGCCGGCGATTTCCACGCCCTGTCGGAGCTGTCCTGGGTGGTCACGGCCTACCTCCTGGCATCTACGGCGTCGACCCCCATCTGGGGAAAGCTCGGCGACCTCTATGGGCGCAAGACCTTCTTTCAGGCCGCCATCGGCATCTTCCTGATCGGCTCTGTGCTGGCCGGTCTCAGCCAGAACATCGAGGAGCTGATCGTCTTCCGGGCCATCCAGGGGCTGGGCGCGGGCGGCCTCATCGTCGGAGCCCAGGCCAGCCTCGGCGACATCGTCTCGCCTCGGGAGCGGGGCCGGTACCAGGGACTCTTCGGGGCCGTCTTCGGCGTATCGAGTGTTATCGGGCCGCTGCTCGGTGGTTTCTTCGTGGACAACCTTTCCTGGCACTGGATCTTCTACATCAACGTCCCGATCGGGATCATCGCGCTGGTGGTGACGGCCATCGTGCTGCCGGCGGCCGGTCCGCAGGTCCATCACGTCATCGACTACACCGGCGCGACCGTGCTGGCTTTGGCCGCCACCGCGCTGGTGCTCCTCATCAGCCTGGGAGGCACCACCTTTGCCTGGGGCTCGGGGCCCATCGTCATCCTGGGCGTGAGCGCCCTGGTCCTTCTCGCCATCTTCTCCCGTGTCGAGAGAAGAGCCAGCGAGCCCATCATTCCCCTGCAGCTGTTTCGCAACCGGACCTTCCTCGCGACAGACGCCCTTGGCTTCGTCCTGGGCTTTGCCCTGTTCGGGGCGATCACCTTCCTGCCGCTGTACATGCAGGTGGTGAAGGGGGTGAGCCCTACCATCTCGGGGCTGCGGCTGTTACCGCTCGTGGCGGGCCTGCTCGTCACCTCTATCGGCAGTGGGCAAGCCATCAGCCGATGGGGGCGCTACAAGGTCTTCCCAATCGTTGGCACCGCCCTCATGGTCGTCGGCCTCTTGCTGCTGTCACGACTGAGCCCGGCCACGAGCACGGTGGAGGCAAGCTTGGCGATGCTGGTCCTCGGGCTCGGCGTCGGCCTCGTCATACAGGTGTTGGTCATTGCCGTGCAGAACGCCGTGGACTACAAGGACCTCGGCGCCGCGACATCGGGGGTCACCTTCTTTCGATCGATCGGCGGGTCCTTCGGGGTGGCGATCTTCGGTGCCATCTTCTCCAACGAGTTGGTCGGGAACCTGGGCCACTTCCTTGGCCACACAGCACTCCCAGCCGGACTGTCGGGCACGGGTGGGGTGAGCCCGGCCCAGCTCGCCCAGCTTCCCCCCGCCGTGCACCAGGGCTTCATCGCCGCCTACTCCGCCTCGCTCCAGACGGTGTTCCTCGCGGCCGCGCCCGTGGCTGGCGTCGCGTTCGTGTTCGCCTGGCTCCTCCCCGAGCTCGAGCTTCGCACCACCACCCGGGCCCCCGACCCCGCCGACACGCTGGCTCCCACCTCCATCCCCAGTACCCGGACCTCCCTGGACGAGCTGGCTCGGGCCCTCAGCCTCTTGGGCGGCCGGGAGGACCGGGCCGCGATCTACCGCAGGCTGGCCGAGCGGGCCCATCTGGACCTGGCCCCGCCCGCGGTCTGGCTGCTCGTTCCGGATGGGACGACACCGGGGACAGAGCCTGGGCCAGCTGGCCGACCACCTCCGAGTTCCCGAGGCGGGAGTCAGCCGCTGGGCATCATCCCTGGCCGCGTCGGGTTTGATCCGCCTCGACGGCGGGGCCGCGACACGTCCTGGCACTGGTGCCGGTTCGGGCTCCGATCCGGCGTCGCCGACCGGCATCAAGCGCCCGATACCGGAGCAGCACTGGTTCGCACTCACACCCAAGGGGGACGCGGCCCTCGTCAGCCTTACGGAGGCTCGCCAAGAGGGCCTGTCCCGCCTGCTTGCGGGCTGGTCGCCTGAACAGCACGCCGAGGTGGGCCGGATGGTGGCCCGTTTGGCCGCTGACCTACTTTCCGACGAGTCGCCCGGCCACGTCGTGGAAGGCGCGTCGCGGACAGCCTCGACGTAGGGTCACGGACATGCGGCCACTGAAAGACCAGGTCATCCTCATCACCGGGGCCACCGACGGCTTGGGCAAGGCGGTGGCGGCGGAGCTGGCTGCAACCGGGGCGACGGTGCTCGTGCACGGGCGTGACGACCGGCGCGGCGAGGAGACGATCAACGACATCGGAGCCCGAGCGCCGAGCTCGAGTCTCCACTGGCATCGCGCCAACTTGTCCTCACTGCAGGAGGTGCGCGAGCTGGCGAGCGACATCATCAACGAGCACGACCGGTTGGACCTACTCGTGAACAACGCGGGCGTCGGCTCAACCCTCCCGGGTGACGGTACGCGGTTGGAGAGCACCGACGGCATCGAGCTCCGGTTCGCCGTGAACTACTTGGCCACGTTCCTGCTGACCCGCTTGCTCGAACCCCTTCTGGTGAAGTCGGCTCCGGCGCGCGTAGTCAACGTCAGCTCGGCGGGCCAGGCGCCGATCGACTTCGATGACGTGATGCTCGAGCGCGCCTACGGCGGTCAGCGGGCCTATGCCCAGAGCAAGCTGGCCCAGATCATGTTCACATTCGACCTTGCCGAGGACCTGGCCGGGACCGGGGTGACGGCCAACTGCCTCCACCCGGCGACCTTCATGCCGACCAAGATCGTGCTGGCGGCGCGGGGCGGCGCGACGAGCACGCTCGAAGAGGGCGTTCGGGCCACCATGCGGCTCCTCACGGATCCTGGCCTCGATACGGTCACCGGGCGCTACTACAACGGTCTGCAAGAGGCGCGGGCGATGGACCAGGCCTACGACGTGGATGCCCGCAGGCGTCTCCGCAGGCTCTCCGAGGAGCTCACGGCGCTCGCCCCTAGCTGATGTGAAACGGACGAGCGGCGTGCCATCGCTCGTAGCCGGACTGCCACGAGGCGGTGATCACCCTCCCTCGTCGCGGCGAGCGGTTCCAGCGATGAATGGAGCGGGCCGCGGTGGGTATCTATGACGCGTACAGCATCCCGATAGCTTCGTCTCTGTCGGCGCCGGTGGGGAGAAACGGCGGCAGGCGTCACCCCAATTGCCTTGGGAAGTCGCCTTGGGAGGCCGGGCCGAGCCATGCCGGCGTCGAGACTTGCAAGCGAGAGGAGACCATCAATGGCAAACCAACTTTCCGGCAAGAAGATCGCCTTCATGGTCGCCAACGAGGGTATTGAGCAGATCGAGCTGACGCGGCCTTGGGAGGCCGTGGAGCAGGCGGGTGGCGAGCCGATACTGGCCGCCCCCAAGGCGGGAACGGTGCAGGCGTTCAACCACCTCGACAAGGGCGACACGTTCGACACGGACCTCACCACCAGCGACCTGCGCGTCGCCGATATCGACGGCATCGTCCTGCCGGGCGGGGTGGCCAACCCGGACCAGCTCCGCATGGACAAGGAGGCGGTGCGGTTCGTGAGGTCGTACTTCGAGTCGGGCAAGCCGGCCGCAGTCATCTGCCACGGGCCGTGGACATTGGTCGAGGCCGACGTGGTCCGTGACCGCACGCTGACCTCCTGGCCCAGCCTGCAGACTGACATCCGCAACGCGGGGGGCAAGTGGGTGGACGAGCAGGTCTTCGTCTGCTCCAGCGGACCGAACACTCTGGTCACGAGCCGCAAGCCTGACGACCTGGACGCCTTCTGCACCAAACTGGTGGAGGTGTTCCAACACGGAGGGCGGAGCACGGCAGCAGCGTGACACGGGAAGGCACCACGCTCCGAATCGAGGAGGGAGGCTCAAGATGGATCTGACACCCGGAAAGAGCAAAGGTGCTTCAGCGCCGCCGAGCTCGGCCTCGTTCGAGGAGAAGATGGAGTACTACAGGTCTCAGCACACGACTCGGGGTATCCGGGCGACCCACTTGGTGGGCATACCTGGCGTCGCGTTCTCACTTCCGCTCACCGTGGCCCGACCCAAGCTCGGGCTGCCCGTGTTCGGCCTGAGTTGGGCACTCCAGGTCTTCGGTCACAAGGTCTTCGAGAAGAACAGCCCGGCCCTCACTGAGGGTTTCTTCACCTATCAGCTGTGTGGGCTGGCCTTCTGGTGCCAGGAGATGGTGGACATCATCTCGGGTAAAGGTATGGGCGGCGGCGAGGTCTCGTCGACGGTCACGCAGCACGCCGCGTGATCGGCGGGCCCATACGCCGTCATTGGCCGCCGTAGGAGCGCGTTCTGCGAGCCCGGCTCCGATCTAGCTGCTCACCGGCTCGGATCTGAGCAAGCGTCAAAGACCTTCGGTTCGGCAACGAGTCACGACCGGTTGCGTTCGGCGAGCTCCTTCAGGAACTTCGGCATGCGGCCCGCGCCGAAGTCGTAGAAACGCACCCAGCTCGGCACGATCGCGATGCGGGCCATCTGGTCGTACATCTCACGGCAGTTCTTCTCGAACTCGGCGGCCGCCTCGGCGCCCATCGACTTGCGCGCTGCGGCGAGGTACTCGGGCACCAGGCCGTCGACGATCTCGACGCTCGCCCGCCCGCGCACTGACAGCGCCCGTGTCTGCTCGGGCGTATCGCCTCCATCGATCGACAGCGCTACGTCAGGACGGGCTTTCAGCGAGGCGACCTTCGGCGAGGTCGTGGCAGTCGAGATCACGAACTCCGTGCCCGTCCAGAAGTAGCCGACCGGAACCACCCGCGGCGTTCCGTCTTCGGCGTTGTAGGCCAGGTGGGCCGACGAAGTCGCCGCCAGCAACTCCTGCGCGCCGGTCGCGGACAGTTCGGCGGCGATGACTTGCTGCTCCATTGCCATTCTCCCTTCCGTGGCGCGCGCCCGTCATGCGCTCGCCGGCCGGCTGCGGCGCCTAGGGTTACGGGACGGGCCCAGGCGATCTTTGTGTCTGCCCGCGGATGTCCGGTCCGCCGTGGATTACGGCAGGTCGGAATGGTCTCCCTGCTGGGCACACGACCGACATCTAGCTCCAACCCCGTGCCATTCGTCGGCGCAACGGGGCGGACTTGCGGGTCGCCGACACGGCGCTGACGGTAGCCTTCCTGGCGCCGGTGGCAGCTTTCTTTGCACCCCAAGCTGAGACTCCGGCGGCCTTTCGTGCGCCGGCAGCCGTGCCTGCAGCCTTGGCCCGGCTGGTGGCCAGCTCACGACGAGCACCTTCGGCCTTCACCCGGGCTCTCCTGGCGCGCCGTGTCAGGCGTACTGCCACCTCGTCGATGACGAGGGCGGTGGCGATGCCCGCCATCCACGAGTCCTTTGCTAGTGCCAAGCCTTGTGGAGTAGGTCTGAGGCTGCCTTCCTCGTGCATGCGAGGTGTCTTGACATACATTCCGAGCAGACCGCCAGAGAAAGCTCCAAGTCCCAACCCCGCCAGGCCCGACGGAATGAGGGGGACCATCGAGCGCGGCCCCCAGCGCGATCTCTCCCGTGGCGAGCAGTCGGAGGAAGCCCTGAGGGTCCATCTCCTGGAAGATCGGGTAGGCGTCGGCCGCCATGCCATGCACGCCCTTGGCTGTTTCGTCATCGGCGCTCAGATGGGAAACCCCAGCATTCAAGATGAAGGCTCCGGTGGCAACCCTCAGTGGCAAATGAGAGATCCTGAAAGCCATCTACCCTCCAGTTCGAGCAGAACAGCAACTCACCATTGTCTACCCTCTGCCCCCGGATTCGACTCGCCATCCGACCTGGCTCGCACCGCGTCGATGTGACGATGGCGCGAGAGGCATGCTCCGGCTCAGGCCCGCATCGCAAGACGAACATAGCGGCCGCTTGGGATAGCGAATCGGCGCCCACCCCTTAGATGGAGCCCCTGTTCGCCGACTATTGATGACGCCGGCGGTCAACCTTCGGCTCGACCGCCGGCGTGGGGCTCGGGGCGACCGCTGGCGTCATCCTCGAGCTCGTCGGGGTCACCATCGGTCTCGTCGAGTAGCCGATCCGCCTTCTCCTCTCGTTCCGCCGAGGTCTTGCCGAAGACCTGGTCGTCCTGATGCTTGTGCTCGGGATGCTCGGTATAGCGATCATCAGCCATGATCGTCTTCTACCCCAGGCTGGTTCACGCGCCACCTCACATCGACATATCGACACCCCGAAGTGTCCCCGCCGCACTCCGGTGTCCTCGAGCCCCGTCTAGCCCGTCAGGCGGTCCCGTGCGCTGCGCAAGGCGTCCCGGGTGCGGTCGACCACGGCCGCGGCCGGGCCGGTCAGCAAATTGGCCGTGGCCGTGCCCGGCACGTGGGGATGGGGGTGTGTGGGGGCGGTCTTCCTGGCCGCGTCGACCAGGGTGGCCATCGGTGCCAACCTGCCTGGATCGAGCTGTTGAAGCAGGGGAAAGACCTCGTTCTCCTCGTGCTCGGCATGGCGCAACACCGCCCGCCGAAACTCCTCGAATACCGAGCTGAACTCGGGACCGTTGAACTCGAGGGACTCCAGTCTGGCCATGGCCTGGTTGGCCTGCTCCTCCTCGGCGATACGGGCGTCGGCCAGCGCTGCGCCATTGGCAAGGTCGGTTCTCACGACCGGCCACACCACCTCTTCTTCAGCCGTCTCGTGCATTGAAAGGTCGTGCACGATGTGACGGAACAGCTCGTTGCGATCGTCGTCGCTACGGGCTGTCTCGAACGCGGTGAAGAGGGAGCGGACCTCGACATGGTCCTGCTGTAACCGGTCGACAACGTTTGTCGCTTCACGCTGAGTCATCTGTTCGTCCTCCAGATTGGTCGGTGGTGCCCGACGAGGGTCGGCTGTACTTCGATGAGGGGTCGGCTCGATCTCGCTGACCGCCTCCCGCCATCACCCGGGCCCGCAGGGCGCCCCCGTCCCCTTGCACTCAGCGCGGCAATTTGGTGAGTCCGCACACACGATCATGCGAACCAAACCCTCGCAGAACAGCCATTAAGGGACGTTGCCAGGTGATCGAGCCCCATTGACAACGTGTATGAGCTGTACCCCTTCGCAACCGTCCTCACACCGTTGGGGCCACGGTCAGGACGGGTGGCCCCGGGGTAGATAAGGACTTATGGCACCCGGCACTCAGCTGTCTTCTGACGGCTGAAGGTTCAGGTCACAGGAGGCGGCACCTCGGTCAGGCGCCGGACGCGAGCTCGAACCACACCCGCTTCCCATCCCGCGCAGGCTCGACTCCCCAACGATCTGATAAGCGTGCGACCAGGAGCAGACCCCGCCCGTGGTCTGCCCACAAACCTTCGTGCTCGATCTGAGGGATACCCTCTCCGTTGTCGTACACCTCGACTCTGAGTCGACGGTCGTCGAGGTCGACTTCCATCTGCACCGGAGCACGAGCCTGTCGGACCGCGTTGGTGACGAGCTCGCTCACCAGCAGCTCCGCCCACCTCAGGACCTGCGATCCGCCGTGTCGCGCTACGATCCTGCGCACGAAGCGACGGGCTTCGGGCACGCTCGACGGTGCCGGCTCGAAGGTGCCCAGGGCCTTCTTCAGCATTCGTCCTCTTCGCCGTTATATCGGCCTCATCAGTGCGGAGACCGAGCAAGCCACCGTAGGTTCTTCCGCCGAGTCAATGTTACCCACATACGGCCTGTCGCCAACTTTTCGCCATTTCGTCCATCGACGACCTCTGCGGTCGCTGGTGATGCTCTACCCACTTTGGGAGCGGGCACTCCACGTCCCGACTCGTGTGCTCCCGTACTACGAAGGATCCACCCGTGCTGCCAGAACGGCGACGTCGTCCTCCAAGTGCGCGTGGGCCATGATGGGTTGGAGGATCTCATCGATCAACTCTGCTGGTTCCGCGTCGCAATGAGCCGCAGCCGCCTTGGAAAGCCGGTCGAGGCCTTCGTCAAGCGATGACGTCCGCTCCTCGATGAGGCCATCGGTGTAGAGCAGCAGGGTCGCCCCGGACGGAAGCGTGATCTTGCCCTCGTCGTCGCCGCCGACGTTCAGGCCGAGCATGGTTCGGTGCCCCCCTTCGAGGAACTGGACGACCGGGCCAGGTCCCACCAGCAAGGGGGGAGGGTGGCCGGCGTTCACCCAGCGCAGCACCTGCGTGCTGGGGTCGTAGGCGGCATACAAGACCGTGGCCAGATGAGCCGATTCGGCGCCCGACACGAACTCGTCGAGCTTGCGCACGACCTCAGCCGGGTTGGCCCCCGACCAGGCGTGGCTCCGGAGGGCGTTACGAACGGTTCCCATGACGGCAGCGGCCTCGACGCCGTGACCCATGGCATCGCCCACGGCGATACCGACCCGGCCGTCGGCGAGGGTCATGACCTCGTACCAGTCACCGCCCACCTCGGCTCCAGAAGTGGCGGCCACGTAGCGCACGGCCGTGGTCAGGCCCGGCACTGCGGGCGGCTCGCTCGGGAGCAGCGCCCGTTGCAGGGTCTCGGCGGCATTGCGCTTCTCCTCGTAGAGCCGGGCGTTCTCCAGGGCCAGACCGGCACGCCTTCCGAGGTCGGCAGCCATCGGGAGGTCGCCTTCGTCAAAGTGTCGTTCCGAGCCGGCCCAGGCCATTGTCAGTGCACCCAGAAGGTGGACACGCCCCGCCAGTGGGACCACGACGGCCGAGCGGAGCCGCGGACCTCTGTATGGCCTTGCGCCCTCAGGGTCATGAGACGCTGACGCCAACTCCTCGGCCCTTCTTTCCTTGAAGAGCACTGGCCCCTCGTGGTGCCTGACGATGTCCAGGGGCGAGCCTGGAGTGGGTTCGCCGCGGAGTTTGGACCTCCAGCGATCCGACGAGGTCGAGATCGGCCGAATCCGCCGAGCTGACCGCGACCCGACGGACTCTGCCGTCGTCAGCTAGCAGGTCGACGGCACACCAGTCGGCCAGGCGATGTATCACGAGATGAGCCAGGCGATTCAAGGCCACACCCGGATCGAGAGCACTCGAAAGGACCGAGCTCGCCTCGGCCAGGACCCCAAGGCGCAACTCGGCCATCTCGGCGTCGCGTCGGGCGGCTCGCTCCCGGTCGAGGGCGAGCCGGGCTGACGCCAGTGCGTCCTCTTTCTCCGCCACCAGCCCGTCTTTCTCAACCATCAGCTGGGCGGTGTCGATGGCCAGGGCGGCGGAGCGGGCCACGTCTTCGGCCAAGGCCACGTCGCCTGGTCCGAAACGACGCCCCTCGGAGGTCGACTCCAGCATGACTGTGCCGATTATCGACCCCCTGGCCACCAGAGGAACAACCATGTAGGAGTGAACACCTAGCTCCCTGACAACGCTCAGGTGATGTGAATCGACAGGTGCCTCCTCGGCGAGCTCGGACGACACATCGCCGACCAGCACGGGATGGCCGGTGCGCAGCACCTCGGCCACCGCGTGGCCCCCAGCGGGATCTGGCGTGTACCGCATCAGGATCTGGCGGGCCCTGGGTGCCACGTTCGGATCGGCGTGAGCTACCGCCGCCCGCCTCAGCGAGCCGCCGGGAGCGACCAGGTCGATGACGCAAAGGTCTGCCAGGGTCGGCACGGCCAGCCGGACGAGCGACCCGAGAGTCTCGTCGAGATCAAGTGACTTGGCGAGGAGCTGGCTCGCGCCCAGCACGAATGCCAAGCGCCGTGATGTGGCTTCGGCCTCTATCCGGGCTCGCCTCTCATCATCGAGATCCTGGTTATCGTTGGTCCAACGCGAGGCGTCCCCACGGCGAGTCACGATCCCAGTTGACGGCAATCCGTCGCGGCTGCGCAAGTGGCCATAGGGGAGCTCGGGGCGCTGCCCGGACCTAGGATGGGACAGGCCGTGACATGTCGGGCGCACTCACGAGCGTGGAAGGCCTTCACCGGGAGATCGCACCGACCCAAGCTGCTGTGACGTGCTGTCAGGCGGGCGGTCAGAAGAGAGAGGTTCCCTCTGCTATATCCTTCATGCCCTCTTCCAAGGGAAACGAAGGAATGACACGCACACGGTTCCACTGCGGAAGACGTGACTGCATGAGGAAGGTGTCTACCGCCTCGGGGCGGTCACTCTCGACGATAGCCACCGTGGTGTGCTCTCGGTTCACGTAGGGGCCAGCGACCATCTTCACCCCGTTCTTCTCGGCAATTCCTGGTATCTGCGGGCCGACTTCCAGCAAGAGGGCCTTTGTCTTGGCGTTGCTGGTTGGGCAGACCTCAGCCGAGTGCTCTCCAACGATGACGTAGTGCATCACGTTTCCCCTCCTCGAGCCCCAACCTTGGGCTCACCAGACGGCACGGTAGCGACTCGTAGGGACAGCGTCCAACGAAGCAGCGGCTACCACGGGTGCCGGGGCCGGCGTTCCGGACCGGCTAGGCGGCGAGCACGTTGCAGAGGGCCAGCTCGACCATGGGCTCGGCCTTCTTGGCCGTGTCGGGCAGCTCGCTCAGCAACATGGTCCCGAGGACGGACGCAAACCGCTCCATCTCTACGTGATCCTCGAGTCGTGGACGCTCCCAGTCGGGATGGAGGATGTGGGCCAGCTCATGGACGATGACATCTGCCAGCTGATCCGCGTCCTCGAGCAGGCCGGGATCGAACAGGATGCTGTCGTCGTCCACGAAGGGAACGGCCAAGCCGGAGAGCCCGGCTTCCAGTATCGGCATCGTGAACACCTTGATCGGCCGTCCGCTTCGCGCCTCCAGGTCGCGGACAAGCGCAGCGATCTCGCCTGGAACGCCGGCCGCAACGAGCTCGGCCCAACTGAGCTCGCTCATCTCGCTCCATTCAAGCTGGCTCAGTAACCGGCCACCGATCTCCATGCTGTCCGCTCCCCAGGCTCGTACGTCGTTACCGATGTGGCTTATCGATGCCCAGGTCGCCCGCCCGGCAAACGTCATATCGAGATGACCGAGCTGCAGAGCGTCGAGACAGAGGAAGCCAGGAGCGGCAATGGTCATTGCCAAATGGGAGATGGGCGCGGATCGTCTCCAAGTGCGGCAACAGCTGTTGCCGCAGCGGTTAATAGATGCGTATGGCGGGGTATTCCACCGCCAACCCCGATAAGGACGTAGAGGAGATGGGAGGGGCCATGGCGGCTGACTGGTGGGACATCTATGGATCTGCGCAACCCCGGGCGGAGGAGCGCCGATGCTGGGATTGCCGCGACGCTGTGCGGCTGGAGGCGCTCGGTCCGGATGGCGTGCGTTGTGTCGAGTGCTGGCGGGCGCGAACGGAGCTGGGTTCCAAGCGGCGTCCGCAACAGAGTCGACGCCCTGCCCGCGGACGCCAACAGAAGGTCAAGGCGACGTAGAGGACCGACGTCGGGCGCGGTCGTCTGCTCTGAACGCTCAGTTGACCGGTGGCGCCAGTTGGCCGTACAGGACCAAAACCGGGCACGTGTGGCAACGGAAGTTGCCGGGTAGACATCAGAGGTGGCGGACGATCGGACAGGGAGTGGATCAAGGTCGATGGACGGATCCTTAGAGGGAGTTGCAGCTGCTGCCGACGAGGTAGCGGACGAGCAACGGCACATCGCTCAGCAGGCGCGGTCGATGCAGCATCGGCGGGATCGTGGCACGCCATGGTCCAGGATTCTCGACGAGGAGTCGTCGCCGACCCTGTTACAGCGACTTCGCCACAGTTGCAGACGACTTACTGACGCCACCGGCCAAGCGAGCCGTGCCCTGGTCGCCAGCCTGGCCGTCGAGGGCGAGTCCCGCCGCAAGATCGCTCGCCGGTTGGGTGTGAGTCACCAACGAGTGACCGCGATGCTGAACGGCACGCGTCGTTCGAGCGCCTCTGAGCGATAAGCAGGTACATCCTCGTCAGCTCAGGTGCCAGAACGCGGTCGGGGAGCGAGGTCGGAGGACGCGGGGGGAGCGATCAGGCCCGATGTAGCCAAGGCCTCCTGCACGAAGCGACCGACTACCCGGGAGAAGAAGAAACCGACATGGCCCCCCTCGTACGCCTCGAGCCGGGGTCGCTCCCAGTGGAGCCACAGGCGATGGGCTTGGCCGAAGGTCGACATTCGATCGCCGAGGCCGGCGAAGATGAATCGGCGATCCAGTGGCACCCGCGGCGCCATGCAAAGGGGCGAAACCAAGCGATGCACGGCGCTGGCTGTCTCGCCGAGGGCCCCGGCATGCTCCGCCAGACGCCGGACGTCGGCTGGAGCATGACGACGGTACAGATCGGGCAGGTCGACAGCAGGAATTCCGGCGATGACACTCGCGAGGTCGTTGTCGAGACTGGCCACCAGGCAGGCTACGTGGGCGCCGAGCGACAGCCCGAATACGCCCAAGACCTCGGCGTCCTGTTCCCGCCGGAGCCAGCCTATCGACCGGCGAACGTCCCACACCGACTGGGTGAGGCCATGCAGGCTGTCGATGAGGTCGATGGACATGAAGCCCTGTCCCCGCACGGAGCTCGCGGCCCGAGGCCCATGGAGGGGTAGCACCGGCATGAGGATGTTGAGGCCGGCGCGGTACAACTGCCGGGCCCGGAAGCCGCGGATGTCTGCCAGCGGCCATCCCATGCCGAAGCCGTGGAGGCACACGAGCCACGGACGTGGACCGTGTCGATGGCGGAGCATCCAGGCGTGGACGGTGCGGTTTGCCTGGTACGAGAGCCATCGCTCACGGCCAGGCTCATCTGACCCGGGTTCGAAACCACTCCGGAAGCAGACGTGCTCGTACCGGACATCGAGACTGCGGCCACGGGTGACGACATGCCATTCGGGAAGGGGCGGAGCCCGGTGGTACGACGCCGGGTCAGAGAGCCAGCCGACCCGCTCGTAGAGGTCGTGAGCTGCCCGCACGTCAGCGCCCGCGGCGGCATAGTCGTGATCGCGGGGGAACAGGGCGGGGTCCTTCATGGCGGACATGACCAGCTCGTCGACCAGGACCTGGGCTGCAAGACCGGCTGAGACCCTTGCCGGTGTGGGGCTCTCGGGCTCGAGGCGGCGGCCCCGCGACCATGTCCGGAGAAGGTAGGTGGCGGTGCGCGGCGGGGCACCGACGAGCTCGATGGTTCGGGGGTCGGTCGCTGCCCGCTGAAGCGCCCGGAGGGTGCCACCTATCAGGCCAGACGGCGCCGCCGTCTCCCTCGCTGACATCGGCGTCAGTATACGGGGAGTGATGCCCGAGACTGACACACGTGTCAGTTCTCCCGTAGTGGGTATTCAAAAAGTAGGGGGGACGGACCGGAGCACAGGGGGAGCTTTCCGCTATGCAGCCACTCAGCGGCCTCGACTCGGCGTTCCTGACGCTCGAGACACCGACCTCGCACCTGCACGTCACAGGCGTGCTGGCGTTCGACCCGGCCACGACTTCTTCATCACGTGCGCCGAGCCTCGCCCCGATCTCTGGGAGCTCTCCGCAGGGATCGCAGAGTCGCTGAGGGAGCTGGAAAAGGCGCCGGTATCAGCTCAATGAGGAGACAGAGATGAGAGCACCGGCTGGCGTCGACCTCCTTCGTCGACGCATCGAGCTGGCCCGGGGTGGCCTGTCGTCTGCTGGGCACCTAATGGGTGCCCTCGCCGAGCTGTACGGCGACAAGCGACTTGTCACCGAGGACGGTGACGGGGGCAAGCGGCTGAGTTACAGGCAGGCGGCGAACCTCGTAGCCAGGGCCGGAGGATCCATCCGTCGCCGCATCGCTCCCGGTGACCGGGTCGTCGTGGGCACCGAGAACGGGTATGGCCTCTTCCTCCTCACACTTGCCGTGTGCCACGCCGGTGGCGTGGCCGTGCCTGTCAATCCGAAGTCCCGACCGGACGAGATCGACCATGTCGTCGCCGATTCAGATGCCAAGTTGATCTTGCGGTCCCTCGAGGAGGAGACGTCAGTCGATCCGGCGCCGCCGGCGCCCGCGTCCTCCGACCAGCTGGCGGCGTTGTTCTACACCTCGGGAACCACCGGGAAACCCAAGGGTGCAGAGCTCACTCACCGTGCTCTGGTCGGCCAGGCGGCAAGGGCCACGCTGTTCCCGTCGGCGTTCGCTCGTGGTGAGGTGGTGAGCGGGATGCCCGTGGCTCACATCGCCGGCTTCTCGATGCTTGCCATGCTGGCGAGCCTGGGGCTTCCCATCTACCTCTTACGACGATTCCGGCCCGACACCGCCCTGCAGGCGATCGAGTCGCGCCGCGCGGTCATGTTCATCGGTGTACCGGCCATGTACCGCATGATGCTCGAAGCCGGTGCCGAGACGCGTGACTTGCGATCGGTGTGGCTCTGGGCCTCGGGCGCCGACGCCATGCCGTTCGAGCTGGCGAGACGGTTCCAGTCGATGGGTCGCGTCATCCGGCTACCCGGTACCGATCGCCGGACCGGCGCGGCGACCTTCGTCGAAGGCTACGGGATGGTCGAGCTCGGCGGTGGCGTGGCCATCAAGGTCCTTCCTCCCGGTCTCGGGCGGCCACTATCGGGTCTCGTCGGCTGGCCTATGCCGGGGTACCGTATGCGTGTCGTGGATGACGAGGGCCGATGCGTGCGGAGAGGCGAGGTCGGGGAACTGGCCGTGAGGGGACCCGGCGTCATGAAGGGGTACCACGGCTGGGATGACGCCTCGGAGACTTTCACCAGCGACGGTTGGCTTCGTACGGGCGACCTCGCTCGCTTGGGGCGCTTTGGGCTCGTGCGGTTCGCCGGGCGTAAGAAGGACGTCATCAAGCACGGCGGCTACTCGGTCTTCGCGGTGGAGGTCGAGGCCGTGCTCGACGAGCACCCCGCCGTGGCGGAGGCCGCCGTCGTGGGCCTGCCCGACGATGCCAAGGGCGAGGTGCCGGCGGCAGTGGTCCGCACGGTCCGAGGGGAGGCCGTCAGCGCGGACGAGCTCACGACCTGGGCAGCGGCGAGGCTCGCGGACTACAAGGTCCCGCGCCAGATCCGATACGCCACCGAGCTGCCTCGCAGCGGCACGGACAAGGTGCAGAAGGACAAGCTGAAGCAGCTGTTCAGCACTCAGCCGGCCGACTGACGTCACACGAGTCCTTCAGCCGTTCTGACGGGCGAGGGCATGGGCTTGAGCCATTCGGCAAACTCCCTTTCGGTGCAGGGGTTGAGTCCGGGCGAGCAGACGACGCTTCGCCCCGCTGATCCGAGCCAGGCGCCCTCGAGCGGCAGTCTGGAGCCGTTCCGGCGGGCGTCGTGCACGAACCGGAGGCCCCGATATCCGCTTTGCTCCAGCACCCGCGACCCGTGGTCCCTCTGAGCCCACCATCGCCGGCCCGGTCCACCCGCACCGACGGAGCAGGATGCGAATAGAATGGGTGGACAGGATACGTCGGGGTCTGACCCGCCGTCGCCTCCCCAGCCGCTCACGGGAGGCGGAGTGGCCTGGTGGTGGTACAGATCTGTGCTTGTCTCGGGTGTCGGGTTCAACGCCCTGAGATCGTGACGCTATCCAACGTCTCGGACCGGGCCGCGGCGGTTGGAGGATGAGATTCGTACCACGAGCGATCGCCGACAACCTCGCGGGCTCGACATATCGATGGGATGGGCGCCAGGCGGCCATGGAGAGCAAGAGTGATTGACAGCGAGACCCACGCCCTCGAGGCAGCCGCCTTCGCGGACGCAGAGGGCCTCGCTACAGCAGAGCAGCGGCGGCTGCTCGAAGCCGACACGGCGGCCTGGCGGCGGGTACTCGAGCGGTTGGTGATGGAAACCGAGAAGACGCTCGCCTCGGCCAGGGCCGTGAAGGGCGCTGAGCGCGCCCAAGTCGTCGCGGATGTCCAGACGACGCTTCGGCATCTCAAGGCCGCGTCCAAGCGCGCGAGAGGTTCTCCGCCTGTGAGCTCTGCTGCCGCCGGAGCTCACTCCGCCTCTTTGCCAGCCACGGTCGATGCCGGGCCAGAAGCTCGCCTGCAGGGCTCATGGTCGGCAGGCCGCCTCGTCGTTTGGGCGGGGGGACCGGGTGTGGCTCCGGCTGACAATGGTGGGCTCGCCGATCGCCTCGAGGCCATCGGAGCGCCGCCTCTCGGGTGGGAGCTGCACCGCGATATCCGCCTTCCGAGCGGCGAGCTGGCAGCGGCGCTGTCGATCCCATTGGCAGACGGGCTCGGGTGGCTCGTGGAGGTTGGCAAGTCGGATGCGGGCACAACTGGCAGCGAACGGGCCGAGGCCGGCGCCGACTCCCCTCCGAGCAACGGAGTGGGACCGAGCCTGGTTTGGCTGGGGCGGGTTGCCCTTCTCGGCGTGAGGCTGGTCATGGAGGGTTCGGTGGTGCCGACACTCCGCAGAAGCAGGCGGCAGGAACGGTCGGGGCAAGAGGATGTCGCCGTGGAGTGGACGCCCGCTCTCGTCGGTGATTCGCAGGTTCGGAGCTTCGCCCGGGCGATGCCTCCCGCCGTCGCCGCGATCACGAACGGCGCACCCGGCGCCGTCGTTCGCGCCGTTCTCACCTCGGTGGTGAACGCCATCGTCACCCAGGCCGCGGCTCGGGTCGACGTTCCCGCACCTCCACCGCGCACGTCGTCAGCTTCCTTGGTGGCAGAGGCGGTCGTCACCCGCCTCGACGGCTCGACGTTCACGGCGCCGACCCGAGCGGTCGAGGAGGTGGCGACGCAGCTCAGGCGATGGGCGGCCACGGTCACCGCTGGTGACCGACCGGTCCTCACGATGGGCCTCGACCCGCCGCACGGAGACGGCGCATGGTTGCTGTCTGTTCTCGGTCCCGGTGCGGATGGAACGCTCCTCCCGATCGAACAGGCCCTGGCCGATTCCAAGAACGCCCAAGGCCTGGAGGACGAGCTCGTCCGACTCGAGCAGGCCTTTCCCGCCTTGCTGCGCCCTGGGGCGGCCCGCCGGGGGCAGGTGTACCTGGCAGGGGACGAGGCCTGGGATCTGATGACGCGAAGCGGGCCGTCGCTCCGGACCGCCGGGTTCGACGTCCGCGTTCCGGCCCTGTCCCGCCGCCGACCGGTGGCCCGGCTGCACCTGTCGACGCGCCCTTCGGGCGATCCAGCCGTCGGCGCCCGACAGCTTTCCGACGTGCACTGGTCGGCTGTCTTCGACGACGTCAACCTGTCCGCCGACGAGCTGGCACGGCTCGCTGCCGAGGCCACGCCGCTGGTTCGCTCCCGGGGCAGGTGGGTCGAGCTCGACCGTGCCGACCTGGACGCGGCGGCCGCGGCTCTCGAAGAGCGTGCGGCCAGCGCACAGATGACCGGTGCCGAGGTCCTGCGCCATGCCGTCGGCCTCGAGGGTTCTCCACTCGCTGGCGGGCTCAGCGTCGAGGGTGAGGGGTGGGCAGCTGACCTGCTGCGGAAAGCTGACACCGCCGCCACCGAGCCGGTCGATGCGCCCGAGGGGTTCCGGGGCGAGCTGCGCAGCTACCAGGCCGACGCCCTCGGATGGCTGATATTCCTCGACACCGTCCAGCTCGGCGGCTGTCTCGCCCTAGACATGGGCCTCGGCAAGACCCCGATCGTGCTGGCCGACGTGCTCCGCAACGTTGGCAGTGGTCCGACGCTCGTGATCGCCCCCGCCGCCGTCGTCGGCAACTGGGCAGCCGAAGCTGGCCGGTTCACACCCTCGCTGCGGGTCGTCGTACACCACGGCGCCACCCGCTCTTCAGCCGCAGATCTCAGGGCCGAAGCGGAGGGAGCCGACATCGTCGTGACGACCTATGGCACCGCTCTCCGCGACGTCGACGCCTTGGGGGCAGTGGAATGGTCTCGTCTCGTCGTCGACGAGGCACAGGCGCTCAAGAACCCGGCCAGCGACACCGCACGTGAGTTGCGCCGGATCCCGGCGCGAGCACGTCTCGCTCTCACCGGTACCCCCATCGAGAACGGCCTCGGAGACCTGTGGGCCATCCTCGATTTCACCAATCCCGGGCTGGTCGGATCCCGTCCGGCGTTCATCGCGCAGCTCAGCGGCGAGCCCGACGCAGCCCTGACGCGCGCTGAACGGCATCCTGGTCTTCAGGCGCACCAAGGACGAGCCGGCCATTGCCACCGAGCTGCCTGACAAGGTGGATGAGCTCGACCACTGCACAATGAGCGCCGAGCAGATCGGCCTCTACCAGGCCGTGGTCAACGGGCTCGTAACGCACACCGTTGATGTGAACGAGTCCCGGACGGTCAAGCAAGGGCAGATCCTCGCGGCTATCACCGCCCTCAAGCAGATATGCAACCATCCTGCCGCGTACCACGACGATGGGCGTCCTCTCGCAGGCCGGTCCGGAAAGCTCGCCCGCCTCGAGGAGCTCGTCGATGCCATCTTCAGCGCCGACGAACGCCTGCTGGTGTTCACTCACTTCGCAGAATGGGGCAAGCGCCTGGCCGATCACCTGACCGATCTGACCGGGACATCGATTGCCTGCTACCACGGCGGATTACCTCGTCGCGCCCGTGACACCATCGTGGGTGACTTCCAGGAGAGAAAGGGCGCCGGCGCCCTTGTCCTCTCCCTGAAGGCGGGGGGCACCGGACTGAACCTGACCGCAGCCAACCACGTCGTGCTGTACGACCGCTGGTGGAACCCTGCCGTCGAGGACCAGGCTCGCGACAGGGCGTGGCGTATCGGTCAAGATCACACCGTCGTCTCCCACCGGCTCATCTGCCCCGGCACGGTGGACGAACGCGTCGAAGAGGTCGTCGCTGGGAAGCGGCGAGTGGCTGACCTCATCCTGCCCCGCTCGAGCTCCCTGGCTGACCTCGAGCCCGACCAGCTCCGTTCCGCGCTAGGCCTGCGCGAGGACACGTTGCTCACCGAAGACTCATGACTCCGCCGCGGAAGAACGTCCGACGGAATGGCCGGCGCCGCAGTCCGCGGACAGACCTGTGGCGTGCCGTACCCCCTCCGCCGGAGTTCCAGACGATCGCACCGGTTGTCGATCCCACCGCGCTCGTCCGCTCGTTGGGTCCGCCACAGTTGCCGGGTCAGACGACCTACGCAGAGCATTACCTGGCGGCTGTTGTCGAGCGTGCCGCTGCCATCGCGGGAGCCGTGGCTGCGGCCGCCGAGGTTGGTGCCGAACCGCACGACGACTGAGGCAAGCCCGCTCGATTCGCCTCGCAGCGAGGATCGCAGGCGGGTTGGCCCGGGGGAGCGTTGCCTGCCTTCCTCCATGCCTACGCGGCGGGGACGGTGGCGCTGTCGTCTTCTGTGGGTGCTTCTGCGAGTTGCGGTTCTTTCCTGGCGCTCCGGGGCCGCAGCAGTATGAACGCGAGAGCTATGCCGGTGCCGATCGCTGCCGCTCCGACCAGGAACGCGAGGTGGTAGCCGCTGATCAGGGAGGCGGTGAGCCCTTGGTGGCCGGAGAGCAGCGTCTTGGTGCGGGTGGCCGCCACGGTGCTCAGGACGGCAAGCCCGAACGCGCCGCCGACCTGCTGTGAGACGTTGGTGATCCCGGAGCCAAGCCCGGCGTCTTCGGATGGGACGTCGGCCATCGCCGTCGTCAGGAGTGGCATGAAGGCGGTACCGATGCCGAGACCAATGGCGAAGGAGGCGAAGAAGATCGTTGGAAAGAAGCCGGTCTGCGGCCCGACGGTGCCGAACAGGAGCAGCCCGACGATCGCTGTCGCCATACCGAAGATCAGGACGGGAAAGGATCCGAAGCGTGCGACCAGTCGCGCCGTGATGCCCCGTGACAGGACGGCGACGGTGATGGTCCAGGGCAGGAAGGCGGCTCCTGTTTGCAAGGCGCTGTAGTGCCGAATGTGCTCGAGATACAGAGCGCCGAGGAAGAAGGTCGAGTACATGCCGGTGACGAGGAACCCTCTGACCAGGCTGGCGTTGATCAGCCCGCGCAGTCGGAGGATGCGAAGGGGCATGATCGGGTTCTCGATGCGGGACTCGATGGCGAGGAACGTTGCGAGGAGCACGGCGGCGAGGCCGCCGAAGCCGAGTACCTGAACGGAGCTCCAGCCCTCCTTGGTGGCCTCGACGATGGCGTAGATGGCGCTCATCAGCGAGGCGGTGACGACCAACGAGCCGATCCAGTCGACTCCGTGTTGGAGCCCGAGGCCCGTATCAGCCCGGATGAGCGCCTGCGCGAGGGCGAAGGTCACCAGCCCGATGGGAAGGTTGACGAAGAAGACCCAGTGCCAGCTGAGCGTTTGGGTGAGCACGCCGCCGGCGAGGAGCCCGAGCGAGCCTCCGGCGACGGAGACGAATACGTAGGCGCTCATGGCCCGGGCGCGCTCGGCGGCCTCGGGGAACTCGGTGACGATGATGGCGAGTATCACCGAGGCCTGGGCGGCTGCGCCGATACCTTGGAGAAACCGCGCCGCGATCAGCACCCCTTGGCTGGGTGCGATGCCGCACAGCAACGAGGCGCCGGTGAAGGTGGCGAGGCCGATGAGGAACACGCGCTTTCGACCCATGAGGTCGCCGAGTCGCCCGGCCAGCAGGAGCAAGCTCCCGAACGTGATGAGGAACGCGTTGACGACCCAGGTGAGGTTCGCCTGACTGAAGTGGAGGTCATGCTGGATCGCCGGCAGCGCCACGTTCACGATCGTGACGTCCAGCACGATCATGAGCTGGGCCAGGCAGACGACAGCCAGAGTCTTCCAGCGGCGCCGGTCGGAAAGAGCGGTGTCGGTAGGGGCGAGGTTCATGCAGGTCCCAACTTGTCTCGGTGTGGGTCGGGGGCTAATCTGGAGGCACCCTCCGGAAGATCCGGAGGTACCCTCCAGGTACTATACGGAGGCACCCTCCGGTTGTCAAACCCGGGATGATCATGAGCACGACAGAAGCGTCCACGAGGGCCCTGCTCGAACGCCCACGGCGAGCCGACGCACGGCGCAACTACGAGAAGATCCTCGCCGTTGCCCGCGAAGCGTTTGCCGAGGGGGGCGAGTCGACGGCACTCGAGGAGATCGCCCGCCGTGCCGACATCGGGATCGGCACGCTGTACCGGCACTTCGCGAACCGGCAGGCCCTGCTGGAGGCCCTGTACGTCAACGAGGTCGAGGAGGTCTGTCGCTCCGCCGAGCAGTTTGATGGTGCCGATCCTTGGGAGGCGCTGGACGGCTGGTTCGAGCGTTTGATCGCGTATCTGGCGACCAAGCGGGCGCTCGCCCACGAGCTGTTCAATTACCTCGATCACGACGCCCCGCTGTTTCAGATGTGCCGTACATCGCTCTATGCCGCCGGCGAGCCACTGCTCAAGCGCGCCCAGGAGGCCGGCGCCGTGCGCCCTGACGTCGAGTTCTCCGACGTCATGCACATGGTCGCCGGCATTTCCAAGATTCCAGCCAGCGATCCTGGGCAGAGCGAGCACATCCTCCGCGTCGCCCTGGACGGCCTCCGCTACCGGCCCAAAGGGTAGGGCTGCCCGAGGTCGGCGAGGGGCCAGATCGCTAAGCCCCACGTAGTTCTACGTACGAGTTGCAAGGTGAGTAGCAGTAGTTGCGCGCCGGCTTGTGCCGGGCCCGGCTGCCCGGCCGTCGCGTGATTCCCTTTTGCGACTCTTGTCGAAGGCCATCGCTGGTGCCACAGTGAATCTTGTTGGTTGCGCCGGGGGGGTGGCGTCGGGTGGAGATCACGTCTGCGGTCGTCTTGCGTGCCTGGGCGAGCGACAGACGCCGTCTCGCCGGGTGTCGCATCCGGTCGCTCGACCTTCGAGAGCACTCCGATACCCTTCTCGGGCTCGACCCAGCCGGCGCAGTGTTCATGGGTTGCCAGCTCACGCCCCAAGCTGACGCCCATCTGCGGCAACAGGGAGCTCTGGTCTTTCCGCCGGTTTCGGGTCTGCCCTTCGACCCCTACCGCGACGGGTTGTACACGGCGCCGGAGCTCTACGAGGGCCTCGAGCGGGGCTACGCCAACACTCGTGACGCCCACATCCACGCCTGGTCGCGCTCTCCGAGGGCTCAGACCGACGCCTTGCACCTCGTGTTGCGGGGCTTGCACGACGACGCGGTGAGCAACGGTCTCGAGCAATTGCTCCGGGGGGGTGGTGTCGTAGGGGTGATGGGGGGTCATGGGGTTGATCGAGGCGGTCACGCCTACCGCCGTGCCGCCGAGGTGGGGAAGGCGATCAGTCGGGCCGGGCTCGTCGTCCTGACTGGCGGTGGACCAGGAAGCATGGAAGCCGCCCACCTCGGTGCCTACCTTGCCCCGTTCCCTCGCACGGCCGTCGATGAGGCTCTCGCCCTCCTCGCCCGAACGCGGCACTTCGAGCCCGACGCAACCCTGTGGGCCCAGCCGCCCTTCGCGGTGCGAGAGCGATTCCCAGAGGTCGACGCTGGCGTGAGTGTGGGGATCCCGACTTGGTCCTATGGAGCCCAACCTCCAGCGGCCTTTGCCACCCATATCGGCAAGTACTTTGCCAACGCGATCCGAGAGGACGGCTTGCTGGACCGTGCCACAGCCGGCGTCGTCTTTCTACCCGGCTCGACCGGCACGGTTCAGGAGATCTTTCAGAATGCAGCGCAGAACTCGTCAGTCCGACATCCCTCGACGCCGATGATCTTTCTCGACGAGAACTTCTGGACGTCCGAGCTCCCGGTCTGGCCGTTGCTCGAGCGCCTCGCCACGAGGCACGGCTTCAGCGACCTTGTGTGGCTCGTCGACACGGTCGATGATGTCGTCCGCATTCTGGAGGACAGCCGACCCCGTGTTGGACATCCGTTTGCTCATGCACAGGCGAAGATGAGATGAGGCAAGGGATCAGCCCACCGAACAGGTGCTGGTGAGCGGGGTTGATGCCCGCCGGCGCCGCCCGGGACGGTGCAGGCCGGCACTGGCGGAGCCCGTAGGGTGGGCGGCAAGGAGGTGGTGTCATGCTTCGACGCACGCTGGGTCGACAGGGCCTCGAGGTCTCGGCGCTGGGATTGGGCTGCATGGGCATGTCTTCCGCCACAACCTCGAGCTGGTCGAGCGTCGCGGGATCGCGAACGACAAGGGCGTGACGCCCGCCCAGCTGGCGCTGGCGTGGGTGTTGGCCGCCGGTGACGATCTGGTCCCGATTCCCGGTACGACGAAGCCGGGACGGGTCGACGAGAACGTCGGTGCCCTGGAAATCGAGCTGACCGAGGACGACCTGCGTCGTCTCGACGAGGCGGTGTCGCCTGGCAGTCCGAGAGGGCCCAGAACCACGCGATCGACCTCCTCATTGAGCTCCAGAGATAACGACCGGACAGGGCGCGGCGCGAACGACGTAGTCCGAGACCGATCCCAGCAGTGCTCGCTTGATCCGGCCGAGGCCCCGCGACCCCATGACCAGGGCACCGGCTGACAGCTGCTCTGCCAGGTCGCACAGGGTCGGTCCGGGGTCACCGCGCAGGACGCGGAGCTCGACGGTGGCCGGCGCCAGCACCGCACCCGTCTGCTCGACGACCTGCAGCCCCTCTCGCTCTCGGGTTCGATCGGCTTCGGCGAACTCCTCGGGCGTCACGATCCCGCCCGCAGTTCCCGTGCCGGTCAGGGTCATCTCGTCCTGGGCTTCGATCACCGTGGCGACGACGATCCGCTGCGCTGGCTGGAGGATCGCACATCCGACCACGGCAGCATGCCTGGCCGTCTCGGATCCGTCAGTGCACACGATGATCGTCTCGAGCACCAGATGACCCCTATGGCTGGACACCGAGCACGACTGTCGTCGACGCCTGCGCACCCTGGCGCTGGTAGCGGATGTCGACTCTGTCGCCGGGCCGTCGGCTCAGGGTAATGGCAACGAGCTGGTCGGTGCTCCTTGCCGGCCGACCGTCGATCGACGTGATGACGTCCCCCGCACGAAGTCCGGCGATATCCGCCGGACCCCGGCAACGACCGCCGTCACCTGCACACCGGCGAGAGGCTCCTCGTCGTCCTGTCAGTTGGTTTCCGCCGGAAACGAGTGATCATTGGCCCAGTCGAGGCCGGATCTCCCTGGCGAAGAAGTCCAGGAAGCCAAGCTGCTCGTCGCCGACCTGAGAGATGTAGACCTCGTCGAAGCCAGAGTCGAGATACTGGCGGATCACTCCCGCGTGACGATCCGGATCCGGTCCACAGGGGATCTGCTCGGCGACCATCTCCTCGGTCACCTGTTCGGTTGCCTGCTCGAAGTGTGCCGGAGCTGGAAGCTCCTGGTTCAACTCCCCTGGGACGCAGCTGGTCGGCCACCGGTCATGGGCAAGCTTGCGAGCGCTCCCTTCGTCCTCGGCCCAACACACCTTGACTGCGGCAATCGCCGGGCCCGTACCGCCCAGCTCGCGATATCGGCCGACCGCGTCAGGGTCAGGGGCCACGCTGACGAAGCCGTCACCGATGCGGGCTGCCAGCTCCACGGACTTGGTACCGAAGCCCGAGACCAGGACGGGAGGCGGCGCAGAAGGCAACGAGTACAGGCGTGCGTTCTCCACGGTGTAGTACCTGCCATGATGGTTGTACGAGCCCCCTCTCCAGAGCCCCCGCATGACGTCGACCGCCTCCTCGAGCATGTCCAGGCGGACGGCGGTCGGGGGCCAGCGGTCACCGAGGATGTGCTCGTTCAGGTTCTCACCGCTACCAACCCCGAACGAGAAGCGTCCCTCCAGCATCAGCTGAGCAGTCGCTGCTGCCTGAGCGAGCACTGCGGGATGGATACGGATCGTGGGGCAGGTCACCCCGGTCGTGACGCGCAGCTTGGTGGTGGCCGCGATCCCACCGATCACCGACCAGACGAACGGACTCTGACCCTGGCGATCGATCCATGGGTGGTAGTGGTCCGAGATGAGCACCGAACCGAAGCCAGCTTCTTCTGCCGCTCGCGCCACGTTCACCAACGACTGCGGTCCATGCTCCTCGCTCGACAGAAAGCAGCCAATCTCGGCCATAGTCGGATCCGCCTTTCGTTCGGGGGATAGGGCTGCACGAGCCGCCTCTACGTGTCGAATTCTTCCCCGCATTGCACCCGTTCAACCCACGCCGCCAGGGCGAAGTCCGTTAGCCATCACCTCTATGCGGGTATGAAAAGCCGACTTACGGAAGGCGAGGTCCAGTAATGGTGGGCACCAGGCAACGGCGGGCCGATCAACGAAACGTGCGTGGGTCCGACAAGGGGAAAGGTCCGCTTGGAGAGTACGAACGCAAGCGAAACTTTGGTCGCACGGCGGAGCCCAAGGGTCGGAAGCGGTCATCCGGTGGACGGCGCCACCAGCCCCATTTTGTCATCCAGCAACACGACGCCTCGCGCATGCACTACGACGTTCGTCTCGAGGTCGACGGGGTGATGAAATCGTGGGCGGTGCCCAAGGGCCCGTCCGTCAACCCGCGAGACAAGCGGCTGGCTGTGCCCACGGAGGACCACCCGCTCGAGTACCAGGACTTCGAGGGCTCCATTCCGGAGGGCGAGTACGGAGCTGGCACGGTGGTCGTATGGGATGCGGGGACGTTTCGCAACCTGACCGAGCGAAACGGCGAGGAGGTCTCCTTGGCCGCGGCACTCGATGGCGGCCATGCCACCATATGGCTCGAGGGCAAGAAGCTTCGTGGCGGCTTCGCCTTGACCCGCATTCGGACGGGGAAGAAGCCGAGCTGGCTGTTCGTCAAGATGGACGACGATCAGGCCGATGCTCGTCGCAATCCAGTGCGCACGGAGCCGAGGTCGGTGCTGACCGGTCGCACCGTCGAGGAGGTGTGCGCCGAGTCGGACCCGAGCTGCGCCAACTGACCGTCCGAGCGTCGTGACCGATGTGGCCAAGGTGCACGGTGTCCGTCGGGTCTCCGACCTACGGCTGTCCCGGGGCTTCGATGCATAGAGCGGGCGATCGGAGGGTATTTCCCACACCACCTGGGTGCCGTCGCCGTATCCCACGAGGGGTAACCAGGACGGCAACAGGAGCGAGGTTCACGCGGGCACATACAAGGGGGTTGGGGATGCACGGGTCTCAGGTGCCGGGATACCGAGCGAGGCGCTGGCGGCTGGGCGGAGCGCTTGCCGCCATGGCGCTCGTGGCCGCCGCTTGTGGTGGTGGCAGCACGACGAGCTCGGGTACGCCGGCGAATGCGAACCAGACGGTCGTGTTCGCCTCGGCGGGTCTCGGGACCGAAGGACAGGCCACCCAGGCCGCGGCCAACGACTTCCAGAAGCTGCATCCCAACATCCACATCCAGCTCCTGGCCCTGTCGTCCAACTCGACGCAGTTCCTGCAGCAGATCCAGCAGCGCTTCATCGCGGGATCGAGCACCCCGGACGTTATCGAGTCGGACGTGACCTACCCCGCGACGTTCGCCAAGGCTGGCTGGATCGCCCCGCTCGACAAGTACGGAACAGATCTGTCCGCCTTCTTCCCAGGTCAGGTCAAGGCCGGCCAGTACCAGGGCAAGACCTACGCCATCCCCTGGTTCATCAACCCCGAGGGCCTCTTCTACCGCACCGATCTGGTGCCCACTCCTCCGACCAGCCCGAGCCAGCTGGTACAGATGGCCCAGGCGGCCACCCAGAGCAACCCGTCGCTCAAGGAGGGCCTGGCCTTCCCGGCGGACAAGTACGAGGGCGCCATCACCGCCTTCATGGTCTTCGAGGGTGGCTTCGGCGGCCAGCTCAACCCGAGCAACCTCAACACCTCGCAGAACCAGCAGGCGCTCCAGTACGAGCACGACACCATCTACTCCAGCCACATCGCCCCGCAGGCGGTGACCGGCTGGCAGGAGGGTGAGGTCCAGCAGGCCTTCACCTCGGGGCAGACCCCCTTCGCCATCGACTACCCCTTCGTCTTCGGCGCCGCGGCCAAGTCGGGATCGGCCGTGCCGGTCAGCAAGATCGGCTTCACAGCCTTCCCCTCCTCGGCCGGGACCCAGCAGGCGGCCCTGGGCGGGGAGATGTTGGCCCTCAACGCAAAGAGCTCGCACCAGGCCGCCGCCTGGCAGTTCATCCAGTACCTCGAGAGCCCCCAGGTCGAGCAGCAGCGGGCCATCGCCACCGGTGACCCGCCCGCCGCTGCAGGCCTCCTACAACCAGGCGCTCTTCGCCCAGGCGCCCTACTTCCAGCAGGTTGAGACGTTGGCCAAGGTCGTCGTCCCCCGGCCAGTCACCCCCAACTACCCGCAGATCTCGACCGATCTGCAGACGATGATCTCGTCGGTGGTGTCCAACCTGACCTCACCGAACAGCGCCCTGTCGACGGCCGCCGGCCAGGTCAAACCGTTGGCCTGATGAGCCGCACGGCGACGTCCGAGCAATGACGACGACCACGACAGCCCCGCCGGCAAAGCGGTTCCGGCTGTCGTGGTCTCCTCGGGGTGGATCGGATCGGCTCCGGGCCGACAGGCGTCTGGGCTACCTGCTGGTTGCCCCCGCGGTGGTGTCCCTGCTCGCAGTCACCGGGTACCCGCTCCTGTACAACCTCTGGAACTCCTTTCACCACGAGAACCTGACCAACGCCGACTCAGGCCCACACCTTCAGCGGGGTGAGCAACTACAGCAGGCTCTTCTCCTCGTCGGACTTCGTGAGCTCGCTGACACGCACCGTCGGGTTCATGGTGGTCTCGGTGGCCTTCGAGACCGTCGTCGCCGTCGGGTTGGCCCTGGTCCTGCACAAGGCGTTCAAGGGGCGGGGTCTGGTGCGGGCCGCGGTCCTCATTCCGTGGGCCGTGCCGACGGTGGTCTCGGCCCTCCTGTGGAAGACCATGTTCGATCCCCGCAACGGCTTCGTCGACTATCTCCTCGGGGTGTTCCACCTTCCAGGCGCCCACACCACCTGGCTGGCGGGGGAGTGGACGTCGTGGACGGCGATCCTGGTCGCCGACGCGTGGAAGAACGTTCCGTTCATGGCCATCATCCTGCTGGCCGGGCTCCAGCTGATCCCGGATGACATCTACGAGGCGGCCCGGATCGACGGCGCCAGCGCCTGGCAGTCCTTCCGCCGCATCACCCTCCCGCTGTTGAAGCCGGCTCTGGTGGTGGCCCTGGTCTTCCGAGCCCTGCAGGCCTTCCTGATCTTCGACGTCATCTTCATCATGACCGGCGGGGGGCCAGGCACCACCACAGAGACCCTGTCGTACTTCAACTACCACGCCTTCCTCGTCGACACGGACTTCGGGTTCGGCGGGGCCATATCGATCAGCCTGGTGGTGCTCTCGCTGGTGATCGCCGGCATCTGCACTCGGGCTCTGCGCCCGAGCACATGAGGACCCCACGCGCGCACCATGGCTGAGACGGACGTACTCCAACGGCCTCGGCCTGCTGCTCCCGAATCGCCGCCCGTGCCGGCACGCCGGCACGGCCTTCGCTGGCCAGGATGGGGCCGGGTCGGCTTCTATCTGGCCGTGCTCATCGTGCTCGCCGTGTCGCTCTTTCCCTTCTACTGGATCGTGCGCACATCCCTCGAGACCTCGGCCGAGTTCTCCGCCGGGACCACCAGTCTCCTTCCCGCCCACCTGACCTTCTCCAACTACACCCAGGCCTTCACCCAGGCGGACTTCGCCCGCCCGCTGCTGAACAGCGCCATCATCGCCCTGGCCACGACCGCCGTCTCGGTCGTCTTCGGGTCGCTGGCGGGCTACGCGATGGCCCGGCTGCGCGTCCCGAGCGGTCCGATCCTGACCTTCATCCTGATAGCGGGGTTCTTCCCCGTACTGGCCATGGTCGGACCGCTGTTCCTCCTCTACCGGCACCTGGGGTTCCTCGACTCGATCTATCCCCTGATCGTGACCTACCTCGTCTACACCCTGCCCATCGCCACCTGGCTGCTGAGGAACTTCTTCGCCCAGATCCCGCCTGATCTGGAGGAGGCGGCGCTGGTGGACGGGGCGACCCGGCTCAGGGCCCTGTGGAAGGTCGTCGTGCCGGTGGCCGTACCTGGGGTCTTCACGGCCGCCATCCTGTCGTTCATCCTGGCCTGGAACGACTTCGCTTTTGCTCTGTCGTTCCTGCAGACGCCGAGCAAGTTCACCGCACCTCTCGCCATCGTGAACCTGGGCCAGACCCAGAACGCGTTCCAGGTCATGTACAACAGGATCGACGCCGCCGTGGTCATCGTGACCCTGCCCATCGCTCTGTTGGTGCTGCTCGCCCAGCGACGGATCGTCTCCGGTCTCACGGCGGGAGCACTCAGGTGAGCCGCGGACAGGGTCTGTCGCTCAGGAGGTCAGGATCATGAGCACGGTAGAGCTCGATCGAGTCGCGAAGGTGTACCCGAACGGGACGCGTCGCCGTCTCCGAGCTCAGCCTTTCCGTCGACGACGGCGAGTTCATGGTGCTGGTCGGTCCGTCTGGATGCGGCAAGACCACGGCGCTTCGCATGGTTGCCGGGCTCGAGGAGATCACGTCGGGCACGATCCGGATCGGCGACCGGATCGTCAACCAGCTGGCCCCCAAGGACCGTGACATCGCCATGGTCTTCCAGAACTACGCCCTCTATCCCCACATGACGGTGGCGGCCAACATCGGGTTCCCGCTGCAGCTTCATGGCGTGTCCAAGGACGAGATTGCGCGGCGGGTCGATGAGGCCGCCACGCTCCTGGGCCTCGAGCAGCTGGTCGACCGCAAGCCTGGCCAGCTGTCAGGCGGACAGCGACAGCGCGTCGCCATGGGCCGAGCCATCGTGCGCGAGCCCAGCCTGTTCCTCATGGACGAGCCGCTCTCCAACCTGGACGCCAAGCTGCGGGTCCAGATGAGGGCCGAGGTGGCGCGGCTGCAGCGCCGGGTCGGGGTCACGACCATCTACGTGACCCACGACCAGACGGAGGCCATGACCATGGGCGACCGAGTGGCCGTCATGCGAGCCGGGCTTCTCGAGCAGGTCGATGCGCCCCAGGCTCTGTACGACGATCCCGACAGCCTCTTCGTCGGGGCGTTCATCGGCTCCCCCTCGATGAACCTCTATCAGGCCGACCTCGACATCTCGGGCAACGCGAGCGGGTCGATCGACCTCGGTGGTCAGAAGCTGGGCCTGCCGGCCGAGGTCCTGACCAGCCGTCCGGGCTTGCAGCGGTACAAGGGTCGGCCGGTCGTCGTGGGCATCCGCCCCGAGGACCTGAGCGAAGAGGACGGACGGTCCGAGTCGGACGGGGGACGTCTGAAGGCCGACGTGCTCCTGGTCGAGGCGTTGGGAAGTGAGTCCCTGGTCCACTTCGACCTCGGAGTGCCCATCTTCGAGGTCGAAGGAACCCGGTCGGCCGTCGAAGATCAGGGCGACGAAGCCCCGCACCTTGCCGGCATCGGCGGTACGGCCCGATTCGGGCCCCGGACCACCGTCGAGGTCGGGACGACCATCGGGTTGAGGGTCGCTACCGCACGTCTCCACTTCTTCGACCCCGCCGATGGACGCGCTATTCGCCATTGACGGGACGCACGCTAACCAGGGAGGTCCTCTGGCCGTTTCGCCGCGAGGTGGCCGGAGAGGATCCCGGTGGACTGGCCGACCTCGATCAGGTAGCCGTCTGGGTCGCGCATGTAACAGCGGATCTCAGCTCCGCGGTCGATCGGCGGGGTGAGAAAGGTGGCGCCCCGGTCGCTCCACTCCCGGTAGCAGGCGTCGATGTCGGCGACACGGAGGTTCAAGAAGATCGATGTGGTGTCTCCGGGCTCGTAGTTGACGACAGAGATGTCGGGTTTGTCGGGCGTGGGCGGTCCACCCGGATTCATGATGATCCATGAGTTGGCCAGCTTGACCATGCAGGGGTTCTCCTCGAGGACGACCTTGCCTCCCAATACCTCGGAGTAGAAGGCCCGTGAGCGATCGACCTTCCGCACAGTGATGAACAGGGTCGCGAGAAATCCCTCGCTTGGCGTCGGAAGATCGGCGAAGTCGATGTTCGGCTCGTGCTCGGTCATCGGGGCTCCCTCCGTCGCGTCCGGGCGCTGCGAGGACTTCATGTCCATGATCCCAGCTTCGGCCACCGAGGCTGGGTTTCAAGGCCGGGATGCAGATGGCATCGTCCGGGTGACGGATGACAACCAGGCCTGGGCGCCGTTCGGGTCGATGGTGCGGTGCCGACATCGTCACCCATGGCCGCTCCGGTGGGCGCCGGCCATGAAGACGGCAAAGACGGCAGGTTCAGGCCGCCTGTTGTGCCAGCGATGACGGGTGCCGTTCTGCACGACGGTGTCGCCTGGTCTGAGCGTGACCTCGGCACCGTCGTCGAGCTCGAGCACGAGCTCACCCGAGAGCACGACCTCGAAGTCGATCGTGTCGGTGGTGTGCATGCCGGGATCGTCCGGCTCCATGTGCATCAGCATTCCCGGCAGGCTCTCCTCGAGCTCGGCCAGCGCGGCGGTCACGTCGAGGTCGGCTGGCGGCTGGGTACCCGCCGGGGGCAAGGTGACGAAGCCGAAGCGGTACCCACCGACAGGAGGAAAGTACGTGGAGGCGGCCGTTGGCGAACCGTCGTCAGGGAACGTCGGTGCTTCGTCGCCACCCCAGAGTCGATGGAACTCTGTCCCCGGCAGTAGCTTCAGGGCGACGGCGTCGACCTTTTCCTCAGAGGCGAAGACAGATCTACCGCTGCGGTCGTGACCTGTCACGACTCGTCGCACCTTCACAATGGGCCTCCCTGATCCCTCGGGACTTGGACGACCCGTACGGTCGTCGGGTCGAGCATCAACCCCAGTAGTTGAGCACACGGGATCAGTGCACCGAGGTGCCGCTGAAGTGGCCTTTTGGTCTTGGGCGAGCCGGATACGAGCCGCATTACCCTACCGGGGTATGCTGTCAGAGAGCAAGGCCCGAAAGGAGCACGCATGCCCGGCTACGCCGACAACAAGGAGCGCGTCGGGAGACGCCTGCGAAGAATCGAGGGCCAGGTCAGGGGCCTGCAGCGCATGGTGGACGAGGACGCCTACTGCATCGACGTCCTCACCCAGATCTCTGCGGCAACTCGGGCCCTACAGGGGGTCGCCCTCGAGCTCCTCGGTGACCATCTCTCTCACTGTGTGCAGGACGCGCTCACGTCCGGCGGTCCCGACGCTCAGGGCAAGGTTCAGGAAGCCCAGGAGGCCATCGAGCGCCTGGTCCGCTCGTGATCCTTGGGGCCGACATCCTCCACGGCCTCGGACACGCCCTGAGCCTGGCCGGGTCGATGACGTGGGAGATCCTCTGGGCGCTGATCCTGGGGTTCGCCCTCGCCGCCGTGGTCCAGGCGGTCGTGCGCAAGAGCGAGATCGTTCGGTTGCTGGGTGACGCCCGGCCCAGGACACTGGCCATCGCATCCGGCTTGGGTGCCGCGTCTTCCTCCTGCTCCTACGCCGCCGTCGCCCTCGCCCGGTCACTGTTCCGCAAAGGAGCCAGCTTCACCGCCGCGATGGCCTTCGAGATCGCCTCCACCAACCTGGTCGTCGAGCTGGGCATCATCCTCGCCGTTCTCATTGCTTGGCAGTTCACGCTGGCCGAGTTCGTGGGCGGGCCCATCATGATCGTGCTGCTCGCGGTCGCTTTCCGCTTGTTCCTGCGCAAGCGGCTCCTGGATGCTGCCCGCGAGCAGGCTGACCGCGGACTGGCGGGGTCCATGGAGGGACACGCGGCGATGGACATGAGCATTCGGGTGTCAGGCCCGATCTGGCGACGGCTCCGAGCGCCGGGAGCCTCGACCGCGGTTTCCCACATCTTCGTCTCGGAATGGGCCGCGGTGATCAGGGACATCGCCCTCGGCCTGCTCATCGCCGGCGCCATCGGGGCCTGGGTGCCGGACTCCTTCTGGCGGCACTTGTTCCTGACCAGTCACCCCCTCGCGGCCAAGCTGTGGGGGCCGATCATCGGGCCGATCGTGAGCGTCGTAAGCTTCGTCTGCTCGATCGGCAACGTGCCCCTGGCGGGGGTGCTGTGGAACGGCGGGATCAGCTTCGGTGGAGTGGTGGCGTTCATCTTCGCCGACCTCATCATCCTGCCGATCCTCAACATCTATCGGAAGTACTACGGCACCCGAATGATGCTCTTCATCCTCGGGACCTTCTACGCGAGCATGGTCCTCGCCGGTTATGCCATCGAGTTCCTCTTCGGTGCCCTCGGGCTCATCCCGACTAGCCGTCACGCCAAGGTCGTCGAGGCGTCGATCACCCTCAACTACACGACCGTCCTCAACATCGTCTTCCTCGTGCTCGCCGCCGCCATGGTCTACCGGTTCGTCCGCACGGGTGGGATTCCGATGCTCCGTGCGATGGGCGGTGCACCGGACGAGCCGGCCGACCACGCCGACCACGGAGCCGCGGGCTGAGGGGCAGACCGGGCAGCGGCCAGATCTGACACGTATCCCCTCCGAATCCCGAGCGGGCGATGATCCCGTTCACGGCCCGGCGGGCGGCCTCGTTCGCCGCTTCCATGGAGGCCAGGTCCGTATTGGTGCGGACGTAGTCAGAGGCGAGGAACTCACAGGCCGCTAGCAAGTGGCGGGAGCCACTCTCGGCATCAGTGGTCCGGGACGCGTACGACGAGTATTGCGATGTCGTCCTGGCTCTCACCGCCGAGGAACGCCAGGACCGCATGCTCAATGGTCAAGGCGATCCCGTGTGCGTCCTCGTCCGCAGCTGTCCGTAGCAGTTCGTGGAGTCGCTCTTCTCCGAAAATCTCCGCGCCCGACCGACCTTCGAACACGCCGTCCGTGACCAGCACGGCGGCGTCACCGGGCCCGAGCCGCACCTGCGTTTCAGCAAAGTCAGCGTCCGCGAAGACACCGAGGAGAGAACCTCGACAAGGAAGCTCCCGCAAACCATGGCGAGGGCTGATGATCAAGGGCAGAGGGTGGCCGCCGCAGGCGGCCCATCCGAGCACCTCCCCATCCCTCATCTCCAAAGAGCAGTAGGCGGCCGTCAAAAAGCGGGGCCATCCGTCGTCCGGCCCTTGCTCAGCCAGGAGGACCTCATTGAGTGTATGCAGGACCTGGGTCGCAGGCGGGTCTTCGGCTGCGGCGCCACGGACCGTGTAGCGGGCCAACGCCGACATCGCCGCGGCTTGGGGGCCCCGGCCTTCGACATCGCCGATGACTACGGCCCACCTGCCGGGGGCAGTCGGAAACACGTCATAGAAATCTCCGCCGACCTCGCCGTCCCCAGTCGCAGCGTGATATCGGGCGGCAACTTGGAGGCCCGGAATGAGCGGGGCACGCGGCGGCAGGAGGCTGGCCTGGAGAGCTCTGGCCATGGTGGCGGCACGGTCTCTGGCTGCGGTCGCCTCCCGCCTCGCCTCTGCCCGCTCGATCAGGCGACCGATGTGTTCGCCTGCTATGGACATCGCCGCCATGAGCTCCCACTCTGGCAACTGGTGTTCTCTGGCGAAGAACTCGACAACACAAGCCAGGTCGCCGTGAGCCACGATAGGGAACGCAACGGCGGTTCGCAGCCCGTGCGCGAGCGCAGCCGCACGCCTGGGGAAGTTCGGGTCGAGCGCAACGTCCTGGATCCACCCAGGCTCACCGGTCGCCCACACCCGACCAGGCAGACCTTCGCCACGGACCAGCCGGAGCGAAGAGCCTCCCAACTCCTCGGCGACCGGGCCCTTCCCTTCTCGGCGCCACGAGTCGAGCGGACACAAACACTCGCCCTTCACCACCCAGGCGACTCCAAAATCCCACTGCAAGGTCTCACCGATGGCGTGGAGGACGACTCGGGCTGCCTCATCGAGGCCGTGAGCGTCTTCGATCAGGCCGAGGTGTCCGGTAATATCCCTCGCCAGCTCGATGTACCGGGTGAGGGCGCGTTGGTGCTCGAGCTCTACTCGGTCACTGAGGTCCCGCAGTGAGCCAACGAACATCTCGCGTCCGGTATCCAACCGATGGGCGCTCAAGGTCAGCTCGATCTCGATCTCCTTGCCGGTCCGAGCCCTTGCTGCTACCCGGATAGGCCGCTTTCCGATGACCCGAGGCTGGCGACTCATGAGATACCGAGCCATCCCGGCGACATGGGCTTCGCGAAGTCGATCTGGGATGATGACGGCCAAGGGTTGGCCAATCAGATCCTCGTGGCTCCAGCCGAGCAGCCGTTCGGCGCTGGCGTTGAAATAGACGATGCGGCTGCCCTCGTCGGCCACGACGACGGCATGGGGTAGTCCGTCAAGCACCTCCGAGATGTTCACCGTGGAGAACTCTGCGCTGCCATTCTCCGGAGAGGAATCCTCGGCGAGGTCAGGTTCATCCGACATCGTGATACCTCGCCGCCTGCTCGGGGCTTTTTGTCTGATTCGTGGTCTTTGTCAAATGGGTGGGATCCGTTCGCATCAAGCTCCACTTGTAGCCGTCACGTTACGCCTCTGTCGCACGTGTCGGGCGACCTTTGGAACGGACCACGTCCGCTGTCTCGAGGAATGGGGAACAAGGACGACGACCCGATCCGGTCCACGCCCGATTACCCCGAGCGAGGGTTCGTCCTCCCCCGGCTGGGTAGAACCAAAGTGGGAGGGAGGCGACGACCATGAGAACAAGGTCTGCAGTTCTTGCGTCTGCGCCATCGAGTGTGGCGCCGGCACGCCACCTTGTTTCTGACGCCGCAGCAGCTTTTGGCTTGCAGGAGCTCGAAGATCTCGCAGAGCTCTTGGCGAGCGAGCTCATTACGAACGCCATCAGGCACGCCGGCGGCCCTGTACGAGTCAGAGTGTCGCATCCGAGAACACGGACGATGACGGTCACGGTTTGCGACGATGGGAGTGGGCTCCCCAGATTGGAGCGCCGGGACCCGCGTAGCGATGGCGGACGCGGCCTACAAATTGTGGACGCGATGTCGGACCGCTGGGGGGTCGTGCCGCGGCCGGATGGAAAGTGCGTCTGGTTCGAGTTGGTTTCTGGCACACAGGCGAGTTGAGGGCATCCGTGCCCGCTGCGTGGAGACCGACATGACTCCACGAGTCTCTCACCTGTCCGTGCGGGTCGGGGATTACGCGTGCATTGGAAGCTGCATCACCTTGTGTCTGTTTCGACGCACGCCCGCATCGCACCGTTCGCAAGGTGTGCTGAGGCGGCCTCTTGGGTAGGGGCCGAACATGGTCTACGACATAGTCGCCGCAATTGTCATAACTATCGTTGCCATTCTGTTGGGGGTGACGGTCCACCCGGTGTTGTTCTTCCTGCTGGCGCTGTTGGCGGTCGTAGCCTGGCACGCGCTCACGGGTAGGCGTCATCGCACACACGTCTGACGTGCGGGGTGGCACAGGCGCGGTAGGAGCCAGCGCTGGCCATGCCCACGCCGACTCCTTGGTAGCGGGGCTCTATCTCGGCCCACCAGGGCGCCGATCGCCTCCGGCGGACCTACGAGCGACCGGCGTTCTCCTGCGGCCTGTCAGAGATGGGCGTGGACGCTCACGTTCGACTTCTGATCAGCTTCCGTTGTGATTGAGCGTCCGGCGGCGCCGTGTTCGTCGACCCCTCAGGTTCTCTCGGACCGAGGCCGACAACGCCCGCGCCAAGGTCCAGCCGGATTGTGGCAACGTCTCGAGGAAGCTCCCGTCGAGGAAGCCGCCGGCGCGGTCGTCGAAGGCCCCATGAGCGCCGTGGTCGGTACCCTCGTCGACCGGGGCCCACAGGTTGGCGGGGTGCTGGGGCTCGACGGGCCGGCCCGTCAGCTGGGTCTCCCAACCGCCGATGGCCGCGTACTGGTTGCCCAGCCCAGGAGCCAGCCTCGCCACCGCAACGAGGAGCTTGTTCCAGGTTCCGACGATCCTGTTCCGTCGCCCGTCGAGGGCGGCGCTCACGATGCGGTCGGCGGCCACCTCGGGCTGGTAGATGGGGGGCACGGGCTGAGGCTGCTGGGACATCGTGGTCCCGCACCAGTCGAACTGTGGTGTGTTCACCGCCGGGAGGTGGACCATGCACAGTCGTACCTGGCTGTGCTCGTGGATGAGCTCGGCCCGCACCGACTCGAAGAAGCCCCGGCAGGCGAACTTGGCCGAGCAATAGGCGGCTTGCAGCGGGATGCCCAGAAAGGCCAGCGCCGAGCCGACGTTCACGATCGTTCCCTGGTCTCGCTGGCGCATCCGGGCCAGCGCTGCCATCGTGCCCCACACCTGGCCGAGGAACGTCACCTCCACGGCGCGCCGGAAGTCCTCTGGTCGCGTCTGGCCGAAGGGAGCGAAGACCGTCGTCATGGCGTCGTTGACCCACACGTCGATCGGGCCCAGGCGACCTTCGACCTCGGTCGCCGCCCTGTCGACCTCGTCGAAGTGGGAGACGTCGGTCACCAGCTGCAACGAACGCCCTCCTCGGCTTTCGACGTCGTTCGCCGCGCCGCGCAACCCCTCCCGGCCTCGGGCGAGGAGGGCGACGTCGAAGCCGCGCTCGGCGAAGGCGGTCGCTGTCGCCCGCCCTACACCCGCAGAGGCGCCCGTCACCACGGCGATGGGGCGCGCCGTCACGGCCGCTGTCCCGCTGGTTGTCGCAGGGCGCTCTCGACCATCAGCGCGTGGGCGAAGGCCTGGGGCAGGTTGCCCCGTAGCTGCCGCTCACCGACGTCGAACTCTTCGCTGAACAATCCGGGAGGTCCGCAGGCCGACCGATTGCGTTCGAAGTAGCGCGCCGCTTCGAGCAGGTCTCCGAGCTGCATGCATGCGAGCGAAAGGAGGAAACCGCACAGGACGAAAGTGCCTTCGGCCTCACCGAGCGGTCTGTCGTCCGGTGCGTAGCGGTAGACGAACCCGTCCTGGGCGAGCTCGGCCCGCACCGCCTCAGTGGTGGCCACCACGTGCGGATCCGTGGGCGGCAGGGCGCCATGGACGAGGGGTAGGAGCAGGCCGGCGTCGACACGAGGATCATCGGGAGCACGCTGGAACCGGCCGCTCGGGTGCACGCCGTTGGCCAGGCACTCAGCGAGGATGGAGTCGGCCAGACGGCTCGAGCTGTCGGCGAGCGCCGCAGGCGCTCCGGCGGTGCTGATGGCCCGCAGCCCGGCGACGCAGCTCAGGCGGCTCTCGGTCCACAGGGCCGGGTCCAGCTCCCAGATGCCGGCGTCGGGCTCGCTCCAGTGGTCGGCTATGGCCTGGATCGCCCGCTCGGCGGCGTGCCATCCGCGGGCGTCGAGCCGTTCGTCGCCGGCCGCGGCGGCCAGAAGGAGGAGAGACTCCCCAAAGGCGTCCAGCTGGAACTGGTCACCGACGCGGTTGCCGACGATGTCGCTCCCACCCGGGTACCCAGGCAGGTCGAGTACCGATTCGCCGCGCACGGAGCCGCCCCGCGTGGTGTAGGCGGGCCTCAGCCGCGCGCCGTCGTCCAGGAGGCGGTCGGTCACGAACCGCACGGCGCGGTCGACCAGCGGGTGCGGCCCGGCGATGGCTACCGCTCGGCCGGCCAGGCACTGGTCACGGATCCAGACGTAGCGATAGTCGTAGCTGCGGCCTTCTCCTGCCCGCTCGGGCAAGGACGTGGTGGCTGCCGCCACCATGCCGCCCGTCGCGCTGGTCAGTCCCTCGAGCACGGCATAGGCGTGACGGACGTCCTTGGCGGCCACGTCGACCTCGGGCGTCTCGGCGCCCCTCATCGCGCCACGTGGCCTCCGTGGCCGCCCACCAGTCGGCAGGGTCTCGTGGTGCCTCCCTCGGCTCGTCCGTCGACACCTCGAGCACGAGGTCGCGACGCGATCCCTCTTCGACGACGAGGGTCGCGACCAGCGCCCGGCCACCGTAGCCGTCCGGGATCACCTCGGCGTCGTCGGCTCCGTACCAGCGCACGTGGGTTGCGCCGGTCCTGGCGGCCCAGGCTTGGTCGCCGACGCGCGTGATCGAACCCATTCCCTCCCGACCGAAGGATGCCCTCGGATCGAGGACGACGTCGGAGCGGGCGACCCCCTTGATGGCCATCAGCTGCCGCAGGACCACGGCCCGGTCAGGTGCTCCTGGCACAACCAGGGCTTCTCGGCACTCCACGACGGCGTCGGTCGTGACCCAGCGGCTCCGCCAGATGAGCGTGCCGTCCTCGTAGTAGCCACCCCAGACGAAACGACCCTGTGGCGTCACCGCGTAGACGCCGCGTCCCCCGATGAGGGAGGAGAAGATGGCGTCCGAGTCCCAGTTGGGGAAGCACATCCAGGCGAAGTCGCCGCTGGGCCCGACGATGATGCCACGCTCGCCATCGCCCAGGAAGGCATACTCCCGCAGCACGTGCGGGGTCGACAGCTGGTCCAGATTGGGACGGGGAGGCTGCACGCTTCAGGCGATCCGGTACCGACCGCGTTCGACTGCTCGAGTACCAGACCGTGCCCGGCCCGGCTGGTGGACGGCGACAGCGCCCCCCCGGCCGGCGAGAGCGTCCCGGCGAAGAGCAGGGTCTCCGCCCGGTGATGGTCGTGGAAATACTCGACGTGGCGCAGATTGGGAACGGCAGCGGCGACCGGCGCGTGGAGATTGGGGGCGCAGTGTGCCGACACCTCGAGCCCGTGACCGTGCGCGAGTCCCGCCGCCCGGAGCCACTCGGTGTAGCCGCCGCACCGGGTGACATCGATCTGCAGGCAATCGACGGCTTGGGCGTCGACCATGTGGGCGAAGTACGCAAGGGCGTACCCGTACTCCCCGGCGGCAACGTCGGCCGCGGCACTGGTCGCGGACCTGGCGCAGGCCCCACAGGTCGTCGGACGACACCGGCTCCTCGAACCACGACACCTGGTGCTCCGAGACCATGATGTGGCCGAGCCGGATCGCCTGCTTGGTCGTGTAGGCGCCGTTGGCGTCGACGTAGAGCTCGACGTCGGGACCGACGACCTGGCGGGTCAGGTCCACCCGGCGCAGATCGCGCCCGGGGTTCGTGCCCCATGACTGGCCGATCTTGATCTTGACCCGCGGGATTCGCCATTCCCCCGTCCAGCGCTCGAGCTGGTCCTTCGTCCTCGCCTCGTCGTAGGTGGTGAAGCCGCCGCTGCCATAGATGGGAACGGCCTCTCGGACCTGGCCGAACAGCTTGACCAGCGGCAGGTCGAGCAGCCGGGCCTTGAGATCCCACAGGGCGATGTCGACGGCCGAGAGAGCACAGGAGACGAGTCCGGGTCGACCGAGGTTGCGACAGGCGCGGACCATCGCCTCGTTGAGGGCGGGGACATCCATGGGATCGGCACCCACGACCACCGGCGCTAGGTGGTCGTCGACCACCGCCCGGCACCCCGATCCGGCATAGGTCCACCCGGTCCCCTCGATATCGCCAGCCCCGACGCTGACGACGACGACGGTGGTGGAGGACCAGGCAAGCGTCCCGTCCGCTTCGGGCTCGTCGGTGGGAACCTCGTAGACGCCGACCGAGACGTCACGGATGGGAGGACGCTCGCTCGTCATGATCCGATGAGCGTCTCCGCGTCATGGCCGAGCCTGGACCCAGCGATGAGCCCATCGGCAGCCCGGGCGGCCAGGGCCATGATGGTGATGGCCGGGTTCGCTGCACCCTGGGTGGGAAGGACGCTCCCGTCGGTGATGTAGAGGTTCGGAACTGCGAAGGTGCGCAGGTTGGCGTCGACGACCCCCGAGCGCTCGTCAGTTGCCATCCGGCAGCCTCCTACGAGGTGGGCGTAGCGGTTGACCGTCATGGTCTCCTCGGCGCCGGCGGCCCGAAGGATGTCCTCCAGCTGCGCACTCGCCGCGGCGACGAGCTTCGTATCGTTTTCGCACTGGCTGTAGGAGAAGTTGGCCACGGGCAAGCCGTAGCGGTCGGTGCGATCGGCAAGTGTCACCGAGTTCTCGTAGCGGGGCAGGAACTCACAAAGGGCGCCCAGGGTCGACCAGTGCACGTAATCGCGCATGTACTCGCGCAGGACGGTTCCCCAGTGGCCCTGGGCCGCAACGTGCTCGGCATGGGTGATGGGGAGCGGAGAGACGTTCTGGATGGCGAACCCGCGCCGGTAGTCCTTGGTCGGGTCGGTCTCGTAGAAGTCCTCGGTGGACACCTCGGGGGGAGGGGCCTTGTACATGCGGATCTCTTCGGCGAAGCGGCCCGAGGTCTGCGGCGCGCCCTGGACCATGAGGTACCGTCCGACCTGACCGTGGTTGTTGCAGAGCCCGTCCGGAAACCGATCGGTGGCCGAGAGCAGCAGCAGGCGGGGAGTCTCGATCGAGTAGCCGGCGACCGCCACCATCCGCGCTCGCTGGAAGTGCTCCACGCCGTCCTTCATGTAGACGACGCCGGTGGCTCGGCCGTCGGATCCGAGGGCGACCCTGGTGACCATGCAGTTGGCTCGAACCTCGGCACCGTGGGCCAGGGCGTCGGGAACGTGGGTGATCAGGGGAGACGCCTTGGCGCTGACCTTGCAGCCCTGCAGGCAGAAGCCGCGATAGATGCAGTGCGCCCGGTGACCGAAGCGCCCGTTGGCGATGGCCACCGGTCCTACCCGAGCCTCGATCCCCAACGCGTGAGCCCCCCGGAGGAAGACCTCGCCGTTACCCCCCACCGGCTGGGCGTGGTAGGGGTAGGAGTGGGGGTCGCCCCACGGCCAAGGCTCGCCCGAGACCGGCAGCTCTTCCTCGAGAGCGGCGTAGTACGGGCGCAGGTCCTCGTAGGTGATCGGCCAGTCGGCTCCGACGCCGTCAGTGGAGTACGTCCGGAAGTCCGAGGGGTGCAAACGGGGTGCGTAGCCGGCGTGATGGACCATCGATCCGCCCACACCACGGCCCGAGTTGTTCGACCCCAGCGGCACCGGGTCCGAGCCGCTGATCACGCGGGGGTCCGTCCAGTAGAGGCGGTGCGAACCTCGTTCGTCGCTCACCCAGTCGGCGTCAGGATCCCAGAAGGGGCCGGCGTCCAGCGCCGCGACTCTCCATCCGGCGCGGGCCAGTCGCTGGAGGAGTGTTCCGCCCCCGGCGCCGCACCCCACGATGACCAGGTCCAGCTCGTCGTTGTCGCTGTACCGACGCATGTCGGAGCGGAGGGAATGGTTGGTGCGATCGCTGTTGGCCGGAACCAGCCATGCCGATTCGTTGCGCCGGCGAAGAGAAGCCTCGGTGACCCTTCTCATTGCTATTGCGCCCTGTCGTCGACGCTCTTCTCGTGCTGGCGGCGGATCTCCTCGATTCGCTGCGACCAGGGAACCGGATCGGCACCCTGCTCGTCGGCGACCTCCCAGCGCTCCCGCTTGCCGATCCCCCTCGCCTTGTAGCCGCGGGGATAGGCGGGCCCACCGAAGCCGATCTCGTTCCAGGCCCACGGGTGGGAGTAGAACGCGGCGCAGGCGTAGCGCGTCCACAGCGACCACACGTGGCCCGCGGCGAGCCCGTGCCACTCGGTCGCATCCTGCACCCCCTGGACCAGCGCACACTGCCGCTCGGGACTGAGCTCATGGAACGGCTCGCCATGGATCTTTCGAGCATCCTCGTCGAGCGCGGCCAGGGAGATCCGCCAGCGCGTCCGGGTCCTCGGGCATGTCCTCGTACATCCACCCGTCCGTCTCGTCCAGAGCCAGTCGGCGGTCGACCAACTCCAGCACCGGCACCTTTGGCTCGTCCACCTGCGCCAGGAGCTGGTCGAACAGGGCCGACGCCGTCGCCTGCTCGGCTGGGGTGAAGAAGCTCAGCTCCTGCTGGGGGTCGAGCCGAGCGAGCACCACCCCGGCGGTCAGGTCGTCCCAGCGGTCCACCTCGTCGAGGACGTCGTAGCCGGGGAAGCGACCCTTGCCCCCGGGCGTGACTGCTCGCTGCCGTGGGGCACGGTAGGGCATCAGGTGCCCTCGCGGCGCAACAGGGCGGCCAGGAGGCCCATGCCGCCGACCACCGATGCCAGCAGCGGTGCGAACGCCGGGGGCCCCATCTCGATGTTGTAGCGGAGGTTGCTGGCCCCGCCGGGCTTCTGCACGATCCCTCGCCAGTGGAGGTACGTGCCCTGCAGACCGTTGGCGACGACGAGCGCCGACGCCAGGGGAAGGACCGTCTGGGCCGCCCGGTGGCTCAGTACCGCGGCGATCCCGGCCGGGAGTATCGTCGGCACGACGACGATGGGCCACCACATCATCTTGTTGCCGAAGCTGGCACCATCGTGCTCACTGAAGATCTCCGCGGCGGTGATCACCGAGCCGGCTGCGGCCAGCGCGGCCATGGTGCGCTCGAAGCGGCCGGTGCGGACGTCGGCGACGAGCCGACCGACGTTGCTCTCCACCCGTCGGGTCCGGGGAAGCGACCGCATCCAGCTCACCGTCGATCTCCCTTGCTACCGGGGAGGAACTCCTGCACCTTCTGCTTGAGACCGGTGCGCAGGACGCCGCGGGCGTCCTCGTCGCCCGCCAGCATCGCCTTCGCCGCCGCCGTCATCTGCTCGAAGCTGGCATGGGGAGGAATCGGTGGCACGTCGGGGTCGGAGTGCACGTCGAGGAGGGTCGGGCGGTCGGCGCCCAGCGCCCGTGACCACGCCCCGGCGATCGACTCCGCCTCGTGGACCTCGACCGCGGCGAAGCCGAGGGCGGAGGCGAAATCGGCGTAGGAGATGTCGGGGATGGTCTGGGAGGGGACGAACTTGGGCGCACCTTCCATGGCCCGCATCTCCCAGGTCACCTGGTTGAGGTCGTTGTTGTGCAGCACGGCCACCACGAGTCGCGGGTCCGCCCACTCCTGCCAGTACTGACAGGCGGTGATGAGCTCGGCCATCCCGTTCATCTGCATGGCGCCGTCTCCCACCAGCGCCACCACGGGCCGGTCTGGGTGGGCGAACTTGGCACCGATGGCGTAGGGGACGCCCGGGCCCATGGTGGCCAGGGTCCCGGACAGCGATCCGCGCATCTTCGGCCCCATCTTCAGGTCCCGGGCGTACCAGTTGGCCACCGATCCCGAGTCGGCGGTGACGATGGCGTCGGCCGGGACCTGCTTGCTCAGCTCCCATACGAGCCGCATGGGGTTCACCATGTCCGGCCGGCCCGAATCGGTCATGGCCTGCCGTTCGATGGTCTCCCACCAGTGCGCGACGTCGATCTCGATCTTCTCTCGCCACTTGTGGTCCGACCTGGGACGGAGGTGGGGGATGAGTGCTCGCAGGGCCTGCGCAGCGTCGGCAACGAGGTTGAGCTCGTACGGGTACCGCATGCCGATGTAGCTGGCATCTCTGTCGATCTGGATGGCGCGCGCCTGGCCGAACTCGGGAAGGAACTGGGTGTAGGGGAAGCTCGATCCCACCGTGAGCAGCGTGTCGCATTCGGACATGAGCTCGTAGGAGGGCCGGGTGCCCAGCAGCCCGATCGAGCCCGTGACGAACGGCAGATCGTCAGGGAGGACGTCCTTGCCGAGCAGGGCCTTGGCCACTCCGGCCCCGAGTGCGTCGGCCACCTGGATCAGCTCGGCGCGGGCGCCGCGGGCGCCCTGCCCGACCAGGATGGCAACCTTCTCTCCAGCGTTGAGGATCTCCGCCGCCCGACGGATGACGTCGTCGTCGGCGCTCACGGTGGGCCAGGCGACGCCGAGGCTGGAGGGCACCATCTTGAAGGCGTGTTCGGGAGGGCTGTACTCGAGCTCCTGGACGTCTGCGGGGATGATCACACAGGTAGGTGCTCCCTCGGCCACCGCTGTGCGTAGGGCCCGGTCGATCAGGTTGGGGAACTGCTCGGGCACCGTGGCCATCTGCACGTAGTGGTGGCAGACATCCTTGAACAGGGCCAGGAGGTCGACCTCCTGTTGGTACGAGCCGCCCATGGCCGACCGGTTGGTCTGGCCTACGATGGCCACCACGGGTACGTGATCCGAGGCCGCGTCGTACAGACCGTTCAGGAGGTGGATGGCTCCCGGACCGGACGTGGCCATGCATACGCCCGGATTGCCGCTGAACTTGGCGTAGCCCACCGCCTCGAACGCGGCCATCTCCTCGTGGCGGGCCTGGACGAACTGGGGTCGGTTCTCGGCTCGACCCCAGGCCGAGAGAATGGCGTTTATCCCGTCTCCCGGATACGCGAAGACCTGCTCGACCCCCCAGTCCCGGAGCCTGGCGAGCAGGAAGTCAGCGACGGTCTCTCTCATCAGTCCTCCTCGTGGCCGGTCGCGGGCGCGGGGACGCGCGCCGTTGCCTCCGTGGTTCCCATGAACCCATATCGCCACTCGATCTATACCCAACGACAATGGGCCCGATACCTGGCGGGGGCCCGACCAGGTCCCACCGTCGACTGGCGAGGCAGCACCTCCTGAGGACGCCCGGGGCGCCACCTAGCCCAGGACGCCAACGGCACGCGAGGCGACGATCACGACGGTCACGAGCGAGGCCGTCGCCTCCGCCAGCATGAGGAGCTTCGCCCACGGGCTGAGCGGCATGGCATCCGTGGGGCTGAAGGCGGTGGAGTCGGTGAAGGAGACGTACAGGTAGTCGATGAAGGTCGGCGTCCAGCCTTCCTCGACGAGCTCCGCCATCTCCATCTGAGGGAAACGGAAGTCCCGGCGCCGGGCATCGGGCATCAGCCGGGCCACGGGGCCACCTCCATCCAGCTCCCAGTACCAGAGGGCAAACACCAGCACGTTGGTGACGTAGATCCCGATGGCCGCAAGTATCAGCGACCGGCCGTCGATCTTGAGGCTGTGCAGCAGACCGTGGACCAGCAGCCCGATGGACGTGAAGTTCGCCGCGTTGATCAAGGCAATGAGGAGAAGACCAATGGACCGAGATGCCCTGGACTGGCGGGTGATCCGCCTGGGATTGGTGATCATCAGCGGGACGAAGAGCAGGGCCTCCAATACAGGGAGGATCCATCTCGGCCCCGCCTCGAACTTTGCGGGAACGAAGATGTAGAGCAGCAGTGCCAACGCCAGGGCCATCGTCGGTGGCCACCTCGACTCGGCACGGAAAACGTTCGGGACCTCATGTTCGTACTTGCTGAGCCGCTTCACACGCCACCTCCAGAACACGCCCACCGCTTGTGAGGTCCAGATTCTGGGCTCAGGCTTGGATGTTGCGCAACGGACCGTGATCATCGGGGAAGTTGCGGGTGCTCAGCGCCTGAGTTCCGGCGCTGTGCTCGCCGTTGAACGGTGTGGTTGCCGTTGCGACGCCTGGCATCCGGCCGCGAACGCGTCTGGGACCGGTCGCGGCAAAGTGGCTGGTTGGGGCGTGGGGCATCACGGCGTCCCATTCCGGACAGCTTCGGGCGTGCGCGCCCGAGGGGCCGCTGTGGCATGGTGAGATCGCGCTTGTCCAAGTCCGGCCCACGCAGGGATGACGACCGTGGCGATCCATCATGACGACGCCGATGGCATCGGCCTTCCGGGGGCCTCGGATGACTCGAGCGTGTATGCGGCTCCGGCTCTGCTCCCGATCATCTGGGCGGACCCCGAGCATCTTCCCGAGCACCTCGCCCTCTTCGCCGTGAAGCATTTCGGGCGTCGAGCCGCGTCCGGGGTGCAGAAGCTGCGCGAGCAGAATCCCGACGCCTCCAGAGACGACCTGATGGAGGCAGCCATCGATCGAGGTGTTCGGATCACCATAACCGAGGGCGCCCTCATGGGTGGTCCGATCATCCTGCTCGTGCCGGTCGCCTTCGTCGCCGCCGCGCTGGGCCAGGCGCAGATGGTGCTCGAGATCGCCGCCATGAGCGGCCGCCGCCCCACGGACCGCATGCGTGCGGCCGACCTCCTCGTCATCCAGGCTGCCTATCCCTCGACTGATGATGCCGCCAAGGCTCTGGACACGGTCAGAACAGATCCCCACGATCATGCGGGAAAGCGACTCGCTCGCGGAACGCGAGTGGCCATGATCCGGCGCATGGCCTTCCTTCTCGGACTTGTCGAGCCGCCAACGGGCAAGAAGCCGAGTCGGGTTCGGCGAGTGCTCTCGTTGCTCGGTATCGCCGCCTTCGTGCTGGTTGGATTGATCCTTCCCCTGATTTGGATACCGGCGATGGCGGCGATGTTCCTGAAGAGCACCCGACAGCTCGGTTCCCGGGCCGGTGGCTTCTACAGCGCGCCGACCACTGGTGACGCCGGGGTCGAGGTGAAGGTGGCACCGGGGTCGCGCGTCCGCCCTGTCCGCCTCGTGTTCTTCATACGCACCGTGCTCGTCGCCCTGCTGCCGCTGATCGCTGCGCTCGGGCTCCTGATCGCCGGTATCCGGTTCCTCGGGAACAACTGGTCCTCTGCTGTGGTGGTGCTGATCGGCGTGTCGGCGCTCAGCACCGCGGTGTGGAGTGGGTACCGATGGTGGCGGCACCGCTGAGGCTGCCTCAGCACGTCGGTGACAGGATGGAGGTCGTGGGCTCCGGACCCGTTCCCGGGGTGGCCGGCCTGATGCTGACCGGTGGCGCGAGCCGCCGCATGGGTCGGGACAAGGCCGCCATCGTCATCGAAGGGATGACCTGTGCCGACCGGGTCGGTCGACGTCTGTCGCTCGTCGCCTCTCCGGCCCTCGAGGTCGGCCCCGGCCGGTCAGGGCTGCCGGTCGTGCACGAGGAAGCGAGCGGGCAGGGGCCGTTGTGCGCCCTCGTGGCCGGGTGGCGTGCCCTGACCGGCCGGGGCCACCGCGACCGGGTGATAGTCCTCGCCTGCGACCTTCCGCTGGTGACCGAGGCCCTGCTGAGGTTTCTGGCGTGCCGGCCTGAGCCCGGAAGCGTGGTGCCCGTTGTCAACGGCCGCGCCCAGCCGCTCTGCGCCCGGTTCGGCCGCCTGGCGCTCGACAATGCAGCGCGGGCGGCGTCGGCCGGCCACCGGTCGCTGGCTCCGCTCCTCGAGGGGGACGACGTGACGTGGCTGGAAGAAGAGGACTGGGGTCAGGTCGCAGACAGCCAAGCCTTCTCCGACATGGACTCGCCGGCCGACCTGCGGAGGCTCGGCTTCGCGCCGAACTGATAAAGACGTTCTCGAGCTCGATCAGCAGCGATAGACGCGCTCTGCGTTCTTTGCGAAGAGCTTCTCACGGGAGTCGCCATCGACGCCCGCGGTCACCGTGCTGAACGCGGCATAGAGCTCGTCGAATGTGCCGTACATCGAGTCGACGGGGAAGTTGCTGGCGAACATGCAGCGGTCGACACCGAAGGCCTCGATGGCGTACTCGAGCCAGGGCGCAAGGTCGGCGGCGCGCATCGATCCGAGCGGCATGGCGAGGCCCGACAGCTTGCATACGACGTTGTCGCCCAGGCCTGCCAGCGCGTCGATGCCGGCCCGCCAGAGCTCGCGCTCCTCGTCCGAGCTCGAGCGAGGCCATCCGGTGTGCTCGACGACGACGATCAGATCATCGAAGCCAGCGAGCTGGGCGGCCGCTGCCTGAAGCTGATCTGGATGGGTCATCAGCTCGAACAGCAGGTCCCGCTCCTGCAGGGCATGGAGCACTCCGGCCTCGGGGAGGGGTGTCTCGAGGGCGCCCATCGGGCGGACCCCACGGAACCGTGGAGCACTCATCTGCCGATCGAGGAGCTCGACGGCCTCGGCCACCGTGCCGGTCGGCGGGAGGCCGCCGATGATGGCGTCCGGACCGCCGTTGGCATGGGCGTTTGCATCGAGCTCGATGGTCTCCTCGATCGAGTGACGACCGGTCGCGGCGGCGACGTTGACGAGCTTCTCGACGTTCCACCCGGTGGCCTCGGCCCGATAGGTGTGGACATCGAAGCGGCGGCACATCCTCGACGCATCGGCGGCACCGTGCCCCTGAGGACGCGAGAGGTACGGGTACCAGTCGGTGCGGGCGGGGTCCCAGAGGTGCACATGGGCGTCGACGACACGGGTGGGCTGCGCGGTCATCAGGCCTCCACGTGCGCTGGGTCTCCAGTGGCGCCGATGATCTCCCGGAGCGTGATGTCGAGCCAACCGGGGACGGCGGGGCCACCGTAGGTGACGCTGCCGATCGGTCGGGGGTGGCTGCGAAGGCCGAGCCACCCGGCGCCGACCGCCAGTTCCGCACCGGCGAGGGCCCGTGCCTCAGGGTTGCCGAGCAGGTGGGCGACGAGCTCACCGACCGGTTCGCCGGCCGCCGCCTCGGGAGCCTCGATGCTCGCGGTGAACGCGATGACGCGGCCGTCCGTCGAACCCAGGGCAGCTCGGGCGAGCTGGGCCGAGGCCTGGGCCCGACTGCGGCCTCCCGAGGTGACGGCGTCGGTGAGGGTCACCAGGTGGACCGGGGGCCGGTCGGTGCCGGCGGCGTAGTCCGACGCCGCCCGGGCCCATCCGGCGTCGGTATGGATGTGCTCGACGATCCCGCCGTGCTCAGCGAGCACCCGCCGCCAGCCATCCGTCGCGCTGTCCGTCGGTCGAGGGCCGGCAGGGGCGACGACGATCGCGTCGATCGGCCCAGCCGCTTCGACCAGGGAGCTCAGCGTGGCCGCCGCGTCCCGGAAGCCGTGGGGGACCTCGACGCGGTGGCAGGTGACCGACCGCGCCTCCAGGGCGGCGGTGAGAGAGGCGGCCAGGAGCGGACGGTCGGTGACGACGGCACAGGATCGCACCTGAGCCGGTGCGGCCTGGGCTGGAGCCGCCTGGTCGAAGATCTGACCGAACCGGGGGTTGCCACCGCCGTCGCTCGCCTGGCTCGCCTCGGCGGTGACGAAGGCGCGAGGGACGACTGCCTCGAGCACCTGGGCGAGGGAGACCACGTCCTCGCTGCGCACCACCTCGAGGAGGCGGGGCTCGTCGATCACCGCCACCTCCGAGCCGCCCGCGAAGAGCACCCGTCCGGTGCACCACCCGAACCCCTCACCGACGATGTGTGCACCGAGCGGCCCGAGGTGCTCGGGGCCCGGCATCGAGTCGAACAGGGAGAATCCGCGGCTGCTTGTCGCTGTGCCCGCCTGACGAGCACGTTCGATGGCAGCGGCGACCATTCGGGTGGCCGCGATGGGCGACATGGCGTTGACGGTCACGCCCGGTGGCGCCTGCCGGCCGATCTGCCACGTGATGGCGGCGACCGCTCGCTTTGCGCAGCTGTAGGCGCCGGCATCGGCGGCTCGCCACCCCGACCCGGAGGTGACGCCGAGGATACGGCCGCGCCCGGCGGCGGCCATGAGCGGGAGCGCGGCGTCGAGCACATTGAGGTAGCCGCCGAGGTGCACGGCGAGCACCGCCAGCCAATCCTGCTCCGCCCCGTGGGCGAAGCCGGTTTGCCGGGTGATGCCGGCGACGTTGACGACGGCGTCGAGCCCGCCCTGCTCCTCGACCAGCTCGGTGAACAGACCGCAGACCGCCTCGCGGTCGGTCACCGACACCGACGAGGCCCGGGCCGAGCCCCCCGCCGCCACGATGCGACCGGCTGTGGTCTCCTCCGGCTCCTGCAGGCGCTCGGAGCCGTCGAGGGTCACGAGGGGATCGACGGTGACAACGAACCAGTCGTCACGGCCGAGCTCCTCGGCGATGGCCGCTCCGATCCCGCCTCCGCCGCCGGTCACGACGGCGACCCGCTGACGCGAGCTCACGACAGCGTCGATCGGACCTCGATGTCGAGGCCCTCGAAGCTTCCGGCCTCGAGCCACTGCTCGAGCAGCTCGCGGTAGCCGAACCAGTCGCCGAAGCCGCGGCCGTAGTTACCACTGCGGGGGTTTATCGTCTCGGGGTGGCCCTCGTTGTTGAGACGAGACGGCGTGCAGGCGGACATGACGATGCTCGGGTCGACGAAGGACTCGATGACCTTCTGCGTCCACGCCTCCTCAGCCTCGGGGCTCACGTCGAACACGTCCACGCCCTGCTGCTCGAGCAGACCGACGGCGCGGCCGATGAAGTCGGCCCCGAGCACGGCCCCCTGCGTGTAGTTGACCGTCACCACCGCCTGCTGCCCCGGTGCCGGCATGACGAACATGTTCGGGAAGCCACGGCTCATCATTCCGAACAGGCTGGCGGGGCCGTCGGCCCACTTCTCGGCGAGAGTGAGACCGCCGCGACCGACGATCTCGTGGCCGGCCCGACGAGGCAGGGGGGTGAGCTCCGGCTCGAAGCCGGTGCCGTAGATGATGCAGTCGACCTCGTACTGATCGCCGTGGACAACCGGGCCCTGCTCGGTGATCCGCTCGACCCCGGCGGGACAGTCGATGACGCGTGACGTTGGCGTGGTTGAACGCCTGAAGGTACTCGTCGTGGAAGCACGGCCGCTTGCAGAGGTACCGGTAGTGCGGCTTGAGGACCTCGGCCTTGGCCGGGTCCGCTACCAGCTCCTCGATCCGGCGCCGGTGCGCCTCCATGATCTCGTAGTCGACCTCCTCGCCACTGCGAAGGTACTCCTCTCTCGTCATGCCCTTGCGCCGCGGGGGGTGGTGAACGGCAGCCCAGTGGTGCGTCCACCCGTCGTCGACCTGGTCGACCTCGACCGGCCGACCGAGCATGATCGCCTGGAAGTTGTCCATTCGGGCGCGCTGCCAGCCCGGTTTGAGCCCCCGGGCGAAGTCGGGATCGGTGGGCCGGTTGCCGCGCACGCCGACGGCCGACGGCGTGCGCTGGAACACGAAGACGCGCTTCGCCGCCGCGGCGAGCGGCGGCAGGCACTGGATGCCGCTCGCCCCGACGCCGATGAGAGCGACGGACTTGTCCGCCAAGCCGGTGAGGGGCTCGTGCGCCCCGCCGCCGGTGTACTCGTAGTCCCAACGCCCCGTGTGGAAGGAGTGGCCGGCGAAGTCCTCCATGCCCGGGATGGCGGGCAGCTTCATGAGGTTGAGGATCCCGACGGCCAGGACGTACCAGCGGCAGGTGACCTCGTCGCCGCGGTTGGTGCGGATCCGCCAATGAGCCGTGTCCTCGTCCCACTCGGCGCGAGTCACCTCGGTGTGGAACAGGGCGTCGGACACGAGGTCGAACCGGTCGGCGATCCTCTCGAGGCAGCCCAGGATCTCGTCGCCGAACGCGTAGCGCCGGGTGGGGATGTAGTCGAGCTCCTCGAGCATGGGGATGTAGGTGTACGACTCGACGTCGCACATCACACCCGGATAACGGTTCCAGTACCAGGTGCCCCCGATACCGCCCGCCCCGTCGACGATGCGGATCCGCTCGACGCCGGCCTTGCGGAGCTGGGCGCCGGCGACGACCCCGGCGATCCCCCCGCCCACGATCACGACGTCGACCTCGTCGGCGACCGGGTCGCGCGTGGACGACCGGCCTGAAGGGGTCGTCGCGGTAGCGAGCGAAGTGCTCGTCGGTCCGGAGGTCGCGGATGGCGGTGCGACCGGGGACCATCCGCTTCTCACGCTCTGCGAGGTACTTGGCGTGGACGGCCCCGGGATCGTAGCTCGCTGCTCCGGCCGACCCCGCCCGCGGTCCGCTGCCCAGAGAGGAGGGCGGGATCTCGTTGGATCCAGGCATGTTTCCGACATTACTCGTTCGATACTGTGCCTCGTCAGCAAGGCGTTTGACCCGAGAAGGGACGCAGACGCAGACTTTCCCTGGACGAGCGGGGTTCGTTGATCCGGAAGCAGCTACCCCACCGGCCGGGCTGGCGCTCTGGGGTCCGGGAGCGGCCTCAGCCACCGCAGGATCGACTGGGGGCCTGACAGAGGAGGTGGTATGGGCGTGGAGGATGAAGTACTCGTTGCCCGCCGGCTCATCATGTTGCTGACCAACCGCCGCCAGTTCGAACAGCTCGAGGATGCCTACTGCAGACTTCGCCCTCACCTTTCGCCCACAGCCGCACTTACCCGCACCCTGGCTGAGCTACTTCCATCGAGCGAGCACGAAGCGATCGTCGCCTTCATCTCGGGAGAAGGAGAGGATCCTTGCAGCTACGACGACCTCCCACCCGTTCACCACTCCTTCATCGACGGTCTGGAATGCCTCTACGAGCAGCGCCAGACCTCGGAGCAGCATGAGCAAAGGGAACGGATGGACGCAGTCCAGCTGGCCGCGGATCTAGCCGCCGATTCTCAGCTCGCCCTGGCCTACTGGGAAGGTCGTCAAGAGGCACCAAGATGGTTGGAGCACTTCTCGTCGATCGTTCGTCAACGTGCCTCGGCCAATCCGACGCGTACGGGCCAGAGGCTTATCGTCGACCGAGCGCTCGAGGCACTGGCCACCGTCAAGGCCGACTACCAAGCTCGTGGCGGCGACGAGGCGGAAGCCCAGGTGGAGTGGTGTGTGGCTCTCGAGGATCGGCTGACTGCTGGCGGGGGAGCTGGCGGTGATGGGTCAGCTGATCAGGCGATTCGAGATCGAGGCAGTGACGCTGTCGACGATTTCATCGCTCCGGCGCCGAGTCCTGCCACGACCACACCTTCGGCGCCGATCCTCGATGTGCTCCGCTCGGCGGCCTCGTCCCTGGGAGACGAGCACAGCTTCACCGCACTCATCGAGGCGGCGAATGGCCACGACGACGATTACGACCCCTCCGACGAGGGCACGGTCGAGGCAATGAGGAGCCTCCTGGAGGAAGAGGGCCTCGAATCTGGCAGCAGCGGTCGGGCTGACGTTGGTGGTCGCGTTCGCAATGAGTTGTGGACCCACATGGTGTTCGGATATCGGGTCGGTCGTTACCTCCTGACCACTCATGGCCGGAGATCGTCGTCGTCCGAGTCAAGATCGCGGTCCTACACCGCGTCAGACCTCGTCTCGTATGTCGGCCGGGCCCGCAGCCGACAGGGCGTTGCAGACGTCATGAGTGGGCCAGACCTCGGTGCGGCCTTGCACTACCACGCCTTGTCATCGGTGCTTCTCAGGGCCTGCGGCGAAGACAGAACGCGGGCGAGGGAATGGGTCAGGCTGGTGGAGGATCTCGGATTTCTCACCGCATTGGGAGTGGAGGACTTGACCCACGGACCAACGGTCCACGTCGGCGAGGCGCGGCCTCGGGCGGTACGCAGGCCGGTGGTCACGCCCCCGAACGGGTTCCACGAGTGGCCGGAACCTCTAGCAGGAGACGGGTAGGTACACAGGAATGGGAACTTCAGGGCGATCGTGGTGGCGTCGGCGCCGGCAAGAGCCAGAGGAGAGCGGCGTCGACAAGGGCCGTACAGCCCAGGACAGGGTAGGTGCCACCGCCGAGGAGGTCGAGGAGCTCAGGAACGAGATCGCAGAGCTTCGCCAGCAAGCGGATGAGCTCAGGCAGAGGCTCAAGGACAGCGAAGCACGGCTCGGAACACTCGAGGACGATGGTGACGAACGAGCGCGGACCATCGATACGTTGTTCGAGTGGTCCCAGGAGCAGGAGGCTGTGCTGGCCAAACACCGGGACGTCGTGGCGGCCATGGGCGCGGCGGCCAGGATTCTGGAGAAGGACCCTCCCGCCGGCGACCTCGAAGCAGGGCCGAAAGATGGGCAACCTTCGACTTGAGGGAAGAACGGAGCCAGTCGACGAGCTCCGCGACTGGCGACCAGGGCCTGCTCCGGCATCCACCGTTCACCGGCCGTTCGCCTGCGGTCCGCCCCTGGCCAGGCGCTCGCGTGCCACCAGCAGGAAGACCCGTCGGCCCACCGAAATGAGAAGGCGTGACCTCGCTGTCGCGGCGCCAACTGCTCAAGGCCTTGGCGGCCGGAGCCGGCATGGCCGCCGTCGGACCCGGGCTCGGCGGCCTCCAGGCCGCAAGGGCCTCGACGGGACCACCCTCGTCTGACAGCCGGCCGTTCCCCCGCCTACCCGAAGGCACTGACACCCTTCCCCAGGTCGAGCACATCGTGGTCCTGATGATGGAGAACCACTCCTTTGACTGCTACTTCGGCATGCTCGGCCGGGGCGACGGCTACCGGCTGGCCGGAGGCACTCCCGTCAACTCCTGCCCCGGGCCTGACCGCCAGCCGGTCCGGGCGTACCACGCCCCATCGACGTGTCAGGCCAATTACCACGTCAGCCAGGACTGGGACGCCAGCCACCGGTCCTGGGACTACGGGCGGAACGACGGATTCGTGGTGGCCACCAGCCGCGACGCCATGGCCTACTGGACCGGCGATGACATCCCCTTCTATTACTCGCTGGCTCGAACCTTCCCGTTGTGCGACCGCTACTTCGCCTCGGTCATGGCCCAGACGTATCCCAACCGCCGGTTTCTCATCGCCGGCACCGCCCTCGGACAGGTCAGCGATCCCCTCCCGGGTCCGACCGATCCGCATCCACCCAGCGGGACCATCTTCGACCGGCTCAACACCCACGGCATCACCTGGAAGGACTACTTCGCCGACCTGCCGACGGTCGGCCTCTTTCCCTATCTCCTGGAGGACAACCCGGGAAAGGTCGTACCGGTCGGCGAGTTCTTCGTGGACGCCGCCGCCGGCACCCTCCCCGCCGTGAGCCTGGTCGATCCGGAGGGCTGGCAGGGCTCGGAAGAGAACCCCCAGGACATCAGGACGGGCGAGTATTACGCGGCCCGAGTGATCAACGCCGTCCTGAGCAGCCCGGCGTGGCCGAGAACCCTCCTCGTCTTCACCTACGACGAGCACGGCGGCTACTACGACCACGTCCCGCCGCCTCGGGCCGTGCGGCCGGACGCCATCCCCCCGGATGTGGCCCCGAACGACACCTACGGCGATCTGTACAGCTATTACGGCTTCCGGGTACCTGCTGTGGTGATCTCACCCTGGGCCAGGCGGAACTACGTCTCCCACCAGGTTCACGACCACACCTCGATACTGCGCCTGGTCGAGACCAAGTGGAACCTCCCGGCCATCACCAACCGCGACGCCCACGCCACCAACCTGCTGGACTGCCTCGACCTCACCGCACGCGAGCCTCCGTTCGCATCGCCACCCACCCTCGCCCCGGCTCCGGTGCCGGCCGGAGCTCCCGCCTGCTACGCGCAGGATCCGACGTCACCCGTGTAGGTTCAGGAGTGGCCCACGCTGGGACCGGGCCGCCATTCCCGGCGCTCTAGCGAGCGCCTGGCAGGGTCTCGAGATCGAACCACGCCGCAGTGCCGGCCGGTCCGGAGTCGACGCTCCAGTTCCCGACCAGTGCCTGCACGATCCGTCGCCGAACCGTCGTCTCCCCGTATGGGCCCACCTCGAGAGCCCCGTCGTGGCCCTCGGAGCCGTCGATGACGAGCACCTGCACGCAGTCAGTCCAATGCCTGATCAACAGGTGGAGCGGTGATCTGCCGTGCCGCAGGGCGTCGGTCACGAGCTCCGAGGTGCACGATGTCGCTATCTCCACGGCACGATCCAGCCCCCATGACGTGAGAGTGTCGGCGACGATGCGCCTGCTGGCCTCCGCAGCCGCGGGATGAAAATCGAGCCTCCTCGTCGTGGTCCCCAGCAACACCGCCTGTACTTTTCCCGGCTGGGGGCCGGTGCTAACCCCGTCCTCCCCGGGCAAACCCTCCGGGGAGGCATCGGCGCCAGGGAGGCGCCGCCGCCTCCCGCCGAGCTCCCACGAGGGTCGTCTCCAGGTAGCCCTCAGCCCCCTCCAGGACAGGGAGGCGCTCGATCAGCGAGAGCGCCTCTTCTGCCCGACGGCGCGAATGAGCTGGGCTTTGCCCATGCTCGACCGACCGTCGATATCGAGCCTCGCGGCCTCCCGCCGCAGCTCCGAGACGGTCATGGCTCCGGCGCCGCTTCCCGTGCCCTTCGACGCCCCTCGCTTGCGGGCTGCTGCCTTCGCTCCCTCACGGCCAAGGGCGGTACGGGTCTTGCTCGGAAGCCTTGAAATCGTCCGCTTCTGACGCGCTCCGACCTGTGCCCTTTTCACATTTCTACTGGCTGTCTGACGCTGTCTCTGGGTAGCCATCTCGCTGAGCCTCCCGCTTCGAATCCCTGCAAAGGCGCCGTGCTGAGCTTGTACCCGGTTGCGTCGACGGAGATACGTCCTCCGGGCTCCTCGCCGCGCCGGCACTACGCCGCGTAGGGTCGGCAGGGCTCGTTGCGCAGGCTGGGGCATGACGGCAGACCGGTCGGCACGTTCACGCCGGGGACGACCGGGAGGACGAGGCTGGACGGCATGCTCGTGGAGGAGGCGACCGAGACGGTCGCCGTGCCCCCGGGTTCGGTCTGGCCGAAGGACCACACGGGCTGGGTGCCGTTGGGGGCGGCGATCGTCACCCGGATCCGAGAGCCCGCACGATAGGCGTGACCCTCGTAGTAGAGGGGGATCACGACCTCGACGAACTGTCCTGGCGGCATCGGCTGGGCGTCGGCCGCCCTCATGCTGAGCACCGGCTCCAACAGCGTGCTCGGCTGGTCGAGCAGGTTGTGCTGACTGGTGTCGAGCTTGCGCTCGCTGGCCCGCAACCAGCCGTTCTGCACGAAGCTCTCGTTGCCGTCGGGGCGCACCTCGCTGATGGTCGCCTGGAGGTCGACGTCGGGGGTGGAGGAGCGGACCCAGAGGTGGACCGCTCCGGCCCCGATGACGGTCGTGTTCGTCGTCAGCGGAGGCGAGACGTACGAGAGGGCGGTACCGGGCGGGCTCTGTTTCCAGTTCCACTGCCACGCCGAGGAGTTGGCCCACAGGCCTCCGCCCCCGGTGTTGCCCGAGTAGTCGGTACCAGGGAGCGCGTTGGCGTTCGAGGTGTACGTGCTGATGCCGGTGGTGGAGGGCGGAGCGTTCTCCAGCGTGCCGCCGGGTCCGAGGTAGAGCTGGCTTGCGGTGGTGCCAGGTATCGGGAACGACGGGAAAGACTGCTCGAACCCCGGATAGGGGTCGCCCGGGGTCATGGTGCCGATGGGCGACGTGCCGGCGCCGTTGTCGAAGAGCACCCGGACCTCCGGAAGCTTCTCGAAAGCAGCCAGAGCGGCTGAGTAGCTGGGGATCGTCTGGATCGGATCCAGCGGCATCAGGACGGGGTTGTTGACACCCATCGCAGCCTGGTAGATGAGCGGGGCGGCGGCCCGGGTGGCCGCTTGGTTCACGATTGGCGCCTTGTGGGCGACGAAGAGCTCGAGGAAGTCGTACCAGCGATCGTAGGTGTACGGATCCAGCGAATCGATGTGGGCGCCGTTGGTGAACGTGAACCACTTCTCGTTGGTCCCGGTGAAGTGCGCGGCGAGATCAGGGCAGTGCCCACCGGTCTGCTCGTCCTCCCACTGGCAGGCCATGAACGTCGGCACGTTGATCTTGTTCACGAAGGTGATCGGGTCGAGCGGGTCTGCCACTTCCGGGACGTAGTGAGCGTTGGCGCGGATCTTCGCCAGCAGGTCGGCGGCCTCGCCGTGGAGGACCTGGTTCTGTTTGCAGGTCTGATCACCCTGCTGGATCCGTTGGTACGCCCAGCTCTGGCCGCCGTGGGGACCGGCCGGAAGGGCCTCGTTCTGACGCTCCTGTGCCCAGGCGACCGCGAAGCCGGTGTTGAGGATGCCGCCGGGATAGAGGGTCGTCGCCGTGGCGTCGATCGTGGAGAGTGGTGCGATCGCCTCGAGGTGCGGCGGGTCGAGCTGTGCGGTGAAGAGCTGACTGATGGCGCCGTAGGAGATTCCCATCATGCCGACCTTGTGGCCGAGGACCCAGGGCTGATGTGCGATCGTCTCGATCACGTCGTAGCCGTCAAGGTTCTGCAGCGGCTCGAAGAAGTCATAGGCACCACCGGAGCAGCCCGTGCCGCGCATGTTCACGTCGACGACCGCGAAGCCCATCAGGTTGGCGAGAACGGCAATGCCGTTGACGGGACCGGCGGGATCCGCATACCCGTAGCCGGAGTACTCGATGAGCGTTGGATACGGGGGCGCGTAGTCCGGGCCGGTCGGGACGGGGAAGCCGGGCGGCAGCCCGGGCTCGCCCGCCGGGCTGGTCGGCGGGTGGACGTCGATGGCCAGCTGGGTGCCGTCGCGGGTGGTGAGGTAGGTGTAGCCGTTGTCGGGGATCGACTGGTTGTAGATCCCGGGGTCCCATGGCGCCGGACGTTCGGACTGCACCGTGAGGGGGCCCGACTGAGCTCCACCCTGGACCAGGCGCACCCGGTAGCCGCTGCCCGGGGCCACGTTGCGGAACAGCAGCCCCCCGAGCGAATCGGCCCGCTGGGTGGAGAGCGTCCTGCCGCCAGGCGCGAGGAGCGACATCTGCGCGCTCGGCGCGAGCCCGGTCACGTAGACCTGTTCCGCGCTGCCATGGGCGCTGAAGGTGGGAGCCGACGTGCTTGCTCCCGAAGCGCTCGCTGGCGAGGCGCCCGCAGCGATCATCAGGCCGGCGACGATCACGGCGCACGCCGAGATCGGACTTCCTACACGACGCCGGATGTGAGAGCCCGTCCGCATATGCCAAGCCTTCTACCCGTCGGCGCGCCCGCCGTTACCGAGACGTTGGGCGCGGCGTCAGCCGGGGCGACACCGCTGGGCGCGGCGCGGCGCAGCCGCCCAGCCCCAGCCACCCCGACCTCGACCTTCCGCATCGCCTCTCCCAGCTCCTGCGCCCGCCTTCCTACCTGGTACTTCGCCGTCACCACGCTGCATTCCTCGTGCGCCCGGCCGAGATTGCCGGGTCATTTCAGTCGGCGACGGCCGCAGAGCGCTGGCCAGGCGCCGGCAAAGGAGAGGGCAGCGCCGAGGAGCATGACCCCCTCGAGCCCCCGGGCGAAGGCGTCGTTGACGATCGACGTCACCTGGTTCTGACCTGGGGCCGCCAGCTGACGAAGCTGGGCACGCGCGCTGGACGATCCGGAAAGGAGGCCCCGGATCGTGGGTCGACGGTTGGCGGCTACAGGACCAACCGGAAGATGCCGGCATAGGTCGCCGCGAACGTGACGCCGAAGATGGCCGACGACGCCGCCGCGATGGCGACGAGTCCATCTCGGCGCCCGGAGTAGCGAATGAGCCAGGTGGTGACGACTCCACCGGCTACCACGCTGGCGACGACGAAGCCGACGATCTGGCCGCCCTGGGCGAGGGGCTTCGCCCAGCGGACACGGGGCGAGGCTGCCTGGCGATCGAGCCACGACGCCAGCTTGCTCGGCTCCCCCCTGCTGTAACGCTCGTACGCCTTCAGGGCCAGCAAGGCGAGCACGAAGCTACCTACGCTGTAAATGCCGGCGAAGAGCATGAAGGCAACCCATGCTCCGGCCACCTTGGTGACCCCTGCGATCGGCGCTGCCAGCAACGCGTCGTTGGAGATCCACAAGCCGATGATCACCGCAATGGCGACGAGGCCGGCGAGCCATCGATGCAGCTGCGACCCTGCTCGCCCCGCCCGGACCCCGGACACTGAGTCAGACACCGACGGGGTCGCCCCTCGCCTCGATCCAGAGCGGCTGGCCCAAGCCCGACAAGTCGGCAGGATCGACCGGCGTCGAGAAGTAGAAACCCTGTGCCAGGTCGCATCCCAGGTCCGCCAGAGTCCGAGCGCTCATGCCCTTCTCGACTCCCTCGGCAACAGTGCTGAGCTGCCGGGCCGCGGCCAGGTTGATGATGCTCGCCACGATGTCGCTGTTGCCGTTCTTCTCCAGGCTCCCGATGAAGGCACGGTCGATCTTGAGCTCGTCCACCGGGAATCGCTCGAGATAGGCGAGGGAGGAGTACCCGGTGCCGAAGTCGTCGATCGAGAGACGAACGCCCATGTCCTTCAGCTCGTGGAGCCGCTCACCGGTCGCATCGACATCGACGGGTGAGAGGCTCTCGGTGATCTCGAGGACCATGTCGGACGGATCGACCGCGTGGCGCTGGAGCACGTCGGCAAGCTGGCTCGAGAGGTCGGGATGCTCCAGTTGGGTGACCGAGAGATTCACACTCATGTGGAAGCTGTCCCCAGGATGCGCTCGCTGGTAGGCCTTGAGGGTCGTGCAGGCCTGGTCGAGGACGAGCTCGCCGAGCGCCATGATGGTTCCGCTCTTCTCGGCAACTGGAATGAACTGATCTGGCGGGATCATCCCTCGTGTGGGATGTCGCCACCGGGCCAAGGCCTCGGCGCCGACCGTGTGGCCGGTGTGCAGGTCGACGATCGGTTGGTAGTGAACGAACAGCTCATGGCGCTGGAGGGCGTTGGCAATGTCGTTCGTGAGGGCCAATCGCGCGGATGTCTCGGTCCGCATCTCGCGCTCGAACAGCTGGACCCGTCCCTTGCCGGTCAGCTTGGCCCGGTACATTGCCATGTCGGCGTCCCGGAGCAGCTCCTCGGCCGTGTGTCGTCCGTCAGCTGTGCTCCGGGTGAGGGCGACTCCGACACTTGCCCCGACCCGAAGCTCGTGTCCGTCGATCATGACTGGCTCCGACAGTGATGCCAGGATGCGCTCGGCCACATGCTGAGCCTGCTCGGTCCCGGTGATTCCTTCCACCAGGACCGCGAATTCGTCTCCACCCAGGCGCGCTGCGGTATCGGCTGGGCGCAGTGAGTGACGCAGTCGTCCCGCCATCTCGATCAGGAGGGCGTCGCCCATCATGTGGCCCATGCCGTCGTTGACGGTCTTGAAGTCGTCGAGGTCGATGAAGAGCACGGCGAGCGCTGTCGAGTCATGGTGGTGATCGAGCGTGTCAGCGGTCAGCTCGATGAACAGAGTCCGGTTGGCGAGACCGGTGAGGGGATCGTGCAAGGCCTTGTACCGGAGCTCACGCTCCAGTTGCTGTCGATCGGCAATGTCGCGACCGTTCAGAACGATTCCCTGGACGGCGGGGTCGTGACGGAGGTCGGTGACCGTCGTGTCGAGGCTGACCAGGCGCCCCGAGCTGTGCCTCAGTCGAAGCTCCATCGGCATCTCGCGCCTCGACGAGATTCCCTTTCGAATGAGGCCGGCTGCGTCGCTGCCATTGGCGACGTGAAGCAGCTTTGTAAGGGGCGTGCCGACGAGCTCCTTCGACCCGCGGCCGAGCAGCCGCCCGGCTGAGGGACTCAGGTAGCTGAACCGCAAGGCGGTGTCGAGGACCATGACCACGTCCCCGCCGTGCTGGACCAGGGCACGGAAGCGCGCCTCGCTCTCCAGCAGACGGAGCTCGGCCTGCTTGCGATCAGTCACATCGTGGACGTGGATGACGACGCCACCGATCTGATCATCCTCACTGAGGTTCTGGGCATGCAGCTCGAACCAGCCGAAGGTGTCGTCGCCTTGGCGCAGACGTACCTCGGTGCGGTCGGTTGCGGCGGCAATGGCCCACGTGCGGTCGAGTAGAGCCCTGGCGAGGGCTTCGTCGTCAGGATGTACTCGCGCCAGAGGTGATTGGCCGAGCAGGTCGTGCTCCGACAGCCCGAGGACCTGCCCAATCGCTGGACTCACGAAGCTGATGTAGCCATCGAGCCCGACGACGAGCACGAGGTCGGACGACAGCTCGACCAATGCGCGGAATCGCCGCTCTGACCGGGCTCGGTGGATCTGTTCAGTCAGCGCCGCGGTCTGAAGGGCGAGGGTGACCTGGCCGCTCAGGAGGTCGATCGACTGGCGCAGCTCGATCTCGAGCGGTCGGCGTGAGAGGACCGCGAGCGCGTCGCAGGCGCCGCGCCTCGTTTCGACGGGGACCAGGAGAAGGCTCTTGAAACCGCCCGGAACCCTGTCGCGGCTCAGCGTGCCGCGCACGATCCCTGGGTGGACCACAAAGGACCGTCCGGACCTGAGAGCATCCTGAGCGTCAAGAGGCAGGTCCCGAACCTGGAGGGTGGCCCCGTTCATGCCGTCGCTGGCGAGCCCCAACCAGCCAGCAAACGACACGCCGTCGCCATTCTGCGCGGCCATGCAAACTCCCGCACCGTTCTCGGCGGCCTGCATGAGCGAGGCGAGGGATACCAGCGCCACGTAGTAGAGCTGGTCTCGATCCGCCGCTGCAACGAGCGCCTGGCCGGCCTCCCGTACCAATCGCTCGCGATAGGTTCGCCGCTCCTTGGCACGGACGAGCCCAGCTATGCGGGCCACGGCGAGCAGTCCGAGCGCCACGGAACCAGCGATCAACAGCGGCAGGTTGACCCTGCCGTGCCACGCCCGATCAGTCAGGAAGCCAATCGGTAGAACGAGGAACGCAGCGCAGAAAAACGCCAGGCGGCCGGGAGTGAGCTTGACCTCGCGCAGTGGTGGGGGCTCGGTGAGGCGATCGGCGGACGGATGAAGACCCGCCAGGGCGAAGAGCACGTAGGTCGCGCAGGAGATGACAGCTACCGGAACGGCTCCGGCGGACCCCGACTTCTGCAACGTGAGGAACGTGTCTGCGAGGAGGACGCAGCCGAGGGCGCCGGCGAGGAGGTAGTAGCTCGGGATCCGCAATCCGGACCCGACGGCCAAGCGGGCGGCGCCCGCGATCACCGCCAGGTCGAGCACTGAATAGATCACCTCGAGGGTCCGCTGGGACGTCAGCAGGTTGCTTCCGATGAGGACCGGACTGAGGACGAACGCCCACAGCGCTGCCCCGACCAGGGTCGTGACCATCAGGGCGTCGATCGCGTTGTCGCCGTTCGCCTGAGACGAACGACGACGGACGAGGAGGACCTCACCGGTCAAGAGAGCCCCGTACCCAAAGAGGAAGAAGGGGTCTGCGGGTGATGGGAGTGGCGCGCCTCCGTCTGTAGCCGCCTTCCAGACCACCAAGATGGCGTTGCCAGCGACGAAGAGGGCGCCTGCGAGCACGAACCACCGCCATGGTCCGGGGTCGGACACCCTTCGGCACGTGACGCGCTGCACTATCGCGGTGGCGAGTGCAGCGACGGCCAGGACGTAGACGGCCTGCGCGTCCCGAGGCAGCAAGGCGGCGATGAGAATGAGGGCGGCTCCAACGGCCGACACACGCCCCCATGACTTGGTTGCGACCAAAGTCCTTACCCCCCGACGCGAGGCCGAGGCTAGCAGTCGGGGCACTACAATTTATTGCGCGCTGTTCGGCCACAGCGCAGACATTCCGATATCTGTCCAGTGCGGCGGGAAGGGGGGGTTTGTGGCTATCTATCACGGCCTGGACGAGCGGATACAGATGGTGCAAAAGGTCGCTTCCGATGTGGCTGAGGAGTGTCTGTCCATCTACCGGTCGGCATTTCGTCCGCTCGAGCGCTTGGCCCCGGCCCGGCAATCGCTCACAGATGACGAGTTCAGGATGGAGATGGAGGACGAGAGAGTCCTCAAGTTCATCGCGGCCGACAAGGGCAGACAGACGGTTGCCCTGGGTTCGATGGCAACCGACTTGTCGGCAGTGCCGTGGATCAGCCCCGCGTACTACGAGGCCAGGTTCCCCGAGTACTTCGAGCGCGGGGCCATCTACTACTTCGGCTCGCTGTTGGTCCGCTCCGATCGACAGGGCGGCCCGTGGGCGACGGTGCTCTTGACAGAGATGTCGAAGCGCGTGCTGGCCGATGGAGCGATCGCCGCCTTCGACTGCTGCGCCTACAACGTCAGCGTCCTGCGACTGCCGGAGCTCATCGCCACTGTCGGCCACCGCCTGGGGCGGGTCGAGACGATGGAGCTCGACTCTCAGCAATATTTCGCCTACTTGTTCTCGACACTTTGATCTTCGTTAGCCGTTTACGGCGCTTACGGCGGGCTAGACCGGCACAATCGAATAGCCGGACCATACGGGTGACGTCATCGGTTGGCAGTGGTCCCACCGCCATCGCCGCATTCGATGCCGCGCTGCACGGCGCCGGTATCGGCAACTTCAATCTGGTTCAACTGACCTCGGTGATTCCTACCGGCTCCCGCATCGACGACCTTGGACGAGATCCGGCGCGGGTGGAGGGACAGTGGGGTGACCGCCTCTATGTCGTGCTTGCAGAGGGGCACGCTGCCCGGTGCGGAGACGAGGCGTGGGCTGGTATCGGCTGGGTCCAGCAGGAGGGGAGCCGCAAGGGCCTCTTCGCGGAGCACTCGGGTATCAGCGAAGCCGGCGTCCAGTCCGACGTCACCGACACGCTCATCGCCATGACCAACAGCCGGCCGGACGACTTCGGGCCCATTGGTCGCCGCATCCGCGGGATCGTCTGCGATGAGGCCCCTGTCTGTGCGTTGGTGGTCGCTGTCTTCGAGCCCCAGGCCTGGGTCTACGACTGGTCTCCTCCGGCAGATCTGGACGCTCGGTCGGTGTCGAGCTCGGGGTCGCTGTACCCGTGAGTCGGCCCCGGTTGGCGGTCCTCGGGCTGGGCACGATGGGCGGCGCCATGGCAGAGAGCGCTCTCCGGGCAGGTATCCCGACCACCGTCTGGAACCGGGCGCCAGGTGTGGCCGACGCCTTTGCCGATCGAGGCGCTGAGGTGGCCCACTCCGTGGTCGACGCGGTCGCTCACGCCGATGTGGTGATAACCATGGTCACCAACGCCGACGCGGCAGAATCGATAGCGACCGAGCAAGGCATGCTTGCCGCGCTTCCCTCCGAGGCGGTCTGGGCACAGATGAGCACGATAGGCGTCGACGGCACCGAGCGCCTCGCCGACCTGGTCGGAGCCCAGCGTCCGGACGTGTACCTCGTGGACGCACCCGTGGCCGGCAGCAGGACACCTGCCGAACAGGGCACCCTGCTGATTTTCGCGTCCGGGGTGGACCAAGCACGGCCGCCGGTGACCCCGGTGTTCGAGGCGATCGGCCAACGGACGCTGTGGCTGGGGTCCGTTGGTGCTGGATCCCGCATGAAGCTGGTGAACAACGTCCTCCTTGCCTTCACGGCCGAAGGTGTCGCCAATGCGTTCGGCCTGGCGCGACGCCTGGGGCTCGAGACGACCTCCGTCATCGAGGCGTTCGATGGAGGACCGCTGGTGTCGGCCTGGGAGTCGGGGAAGTTCCGGCGTATCGCGAAGGATGACTACTCGGCCGAGTTCGCCCTTGCTCTCGCCCTCAAGGACGTACACCTGGCCCTGGCCGCGGCAGGCTCCGAGCACTTCACCGCCCTTGCGGCCCTGGCCGACGAGTGGGGGAGGATCGTCGACCATGGTCTGGGCGGCGAGGACCTCACCGTCGTCACCCGAGCTCTCGGCGGGTGACCGCCGTCTCAGGTCGGACGACGCTCGGTCAGGCCTGGTCTCGGTAGTACTCGATGGCACCCGTCCGCTCGAGGTCGTCGTCACGGATGGCCTCGACGTCGAGGACCACATCGATCTCGTTTCCCACGACGACCCCAGCTCCGGGGAGACGGTCCTGCCAGGAGACGCCGAACTGATGCCGGTCGATCCTCGTGCGGCCCTCGAACCGGCGCGGTGCAACGTACCCCTGTTCTGGTCCCCGACCCAGAAGGGCGTCTCCCACTGTCCCAGGTACGACACGTCGAGAGGCACCTCGCCGCGTGGTCTCCCGGATGGTCAGCTCCACGATTGCCTTGCCCTGGGTGTCAGCGGTGCGCTCGGCCATCCGCCCACGGAACAAGATCGTCGGATAGCGCTCGACGTCGAAGAAGTCGGCACTGCGGAGGTGCTCGTCTCGCTGCGGCTGGCCGGTCCAGATCTTGCGGGCGTCGATCTCGCCCTCGAAGGTGGCCGCGAGAGGGTCGGCGGGATCGAAGACGAGCCTCCCGTGAATGTCCTTGAACAGGCCCCGCACCCAGGTGACCATCATGTGGCGGGCCCTGAACGCCGCCTCGGTGTGGCCGGGTTCGATCGTCCAGCTGGCCATGTGGCTCCCCTTTCGCAGCAAGGCCTCGAGTCGTGGCTCCCGAGGTCAGGACGGGCTACACAGTGCGTGGCGGACGACTCGCTCAGGAAGCCGCCGTGTCGACCTCCTTGATGAGATCCATCCACGCCAGCAACGCGGAGCTGCCAAGGGCGGCCCCCATGGCCGCGGCCCGCCACAGCCCCTCGCCCTCGAGACCGCCGACGACCAGGATCCCGAGGTCGGTCGCGTCGACGGCGGCGTTGAGCTGGTAGCACAGCCGGCGCTCGCCGTCACCCCGATCGCGTGCCAGCAGTGCCCAGACCCCGAGAACGATGTTCCGGACGCCGAAGAACCGGGCGACGAGGCGCAGCGCCCCGTTGTCCTGGGCTGCGGGCACCCCGAAGAGCCGCCGGGCCAGGCCGGTGGTGATCAGCAGCATGCTGCCGACGCAGATCCGGGCGACGCCGATGCGAGTTGCCGCCTCACGCTCGTTGCCGGCGCCGACCAGAAACGGTGACCTCGTCACGCCCAGCACTCTATGGCCTCGGCGGGGAGCGTGGCTGCGGTAGAGGGCAGCCCCGTGCTCGTCGTCACATGAAGTTCCGGGTGTGGAGGGCCGACAGGGCGGCGGCCTCGTCGGCGGGAAAGCCGAGTCGGACGAGCCGTCGCTGGCGGCCCTCGTCCATGTCTGCCTGGAGCGCTCGGACGAGCCCGAACCCGCGAGCGATACCGGGCGGGGACCACTCACCAGCGGCGAGAACGATCAAGGCGTCGAGGACCTCGGCGTGGAGGCCCGCCGTGTCGGTCAGGGCGTCGTGACGACGCTCGACGGCGGCCCGGAGTCGGTCCCGCAGCGACGGGTCCACGGCGACTCTGTGCTCCAGGTGCGATTGGCCGTAGGCGACGTGACGGGCCTCGTCCTGCAGGGCGAGCCGGCAGACCTGGCGCGTCACGGCGTCCGGCGCGTGCCGCTCGAGAAAGGAGAGGAGCGAGAGGAACGTGCCCTCGCCGAGCACCGACAGCAGGAACGAGGCCAGCGAGAAGTCGGTCTCCTGGAGCAGGGTCTGCAGCGACGCCCGCCCGCCGGCGCCCGACGTACCGAGCTCACGTCGGCGCAGGGCGGCTCGGCGGGTGAACACCTCGACGTGGCGGGCCTCGTCGGCGACCTGGATGGCGAGGAACTGCACGACCTCGCGATAGTGCGGATGGACGCGACCGATGAACCTGGCCGGCACGACCAACGCGGCCTGCTCGTTCTCGACCAGGTACGTCATCACCTGGACGACGGCCGCTTCGATCTCGTCGGGCAGCTCGAACGGCTCGTTCCACGCGATGGCTGTCGCCGGGTCCCACTGGCTCGCTGCGGCCTGGGCGTAGAGCCTCGGGGCCACGTCCGTCCACACCAGGTCGCGCTCGGTCAAGTCGACGGCCAGGGAGGGCCCGCCTGCCTCGACCAGGGCGCCGCGGGCGGCCAGCCCCCAGCTGACCGGTGCTCGGGCGAGCACACCGTCAGCGCCCGGCCCACCGGCGCGCACCGAGTCGTGCCACCGCTGACCGGCGGCCCGACCCTTGACGAGCACGAGCCCGTCGTCCGCCTCGAGGACATGGCCCTGAGCCCGAGCCCAGCCGGCCAGGTGCACGGCGAGGTGCGGGTCACGGCCAGCGACGGTCAGCCGATCGCCGGGGGCGAGGCGGGCGAGGGCGTTGTCCACGAGGAGGTGGGCGCCCCGGTCCATGCCGAGGTCCTCAAGGTCGATAGTCGGCAGCGGTGAGCGCCCCCTTCCTGTCGTAGAACGCGGATGCGTCGACCGCGGCCTCGAGCAGCTGGTACCCGCTCACCCTGCCGTCCCGCCACTGCTTGAGGCCCTCGAGATCGAGCAGTGGCCGCACCGCCGGGTCGCCGTAGTCCATGCCCAGCAGCAGGCGGCGGAAGCGATCGACGGCGGTGTGAGACCGGCCAGGATCGAGAACGGTCATGTTGCAGTGGTCGTAGCGGCCGGTCTGGGCGAGGACCCGTGTGGCGCCGGCGACGAGCGTGCCCTCCTGGGCGAACAGCAGGTGGTTGCCGTCGATCATGCAGGCGGCGTCGACCTCGCCGGCCAGGAGCGCCTGGGCCGCCTCCCGCTCGCCGCCGATGTGGTCGCCGTGCAGGCCGACGCCCACGTCGAACCGGCGTACAGCTGGCGTCACCCCGACGCCCGCAGGTGGGCGAGGGGCAGCAGCGTGGCCTGTGGTGAGTCGACCGCACCGACTCCGACCGTGGCGCCATCGAGGTCGGCCAGCCCGGCGAAGGGTGCGTCGGCCCGCACGACGACAACCGAGGTCAGGTCGCGGTCGGTGTCGCGCATGGCGAGGGCGGCGACCCGCCGCCGCTGGCCTGGGCCAGCCGCTGCGCCCGGACCCAGGCCAGTGGTGAGTTCCAGGCGGCGTCGATGCGACCGGCCACCAGCTCTTCGACCTGGCGCTCGTAGTTCGAGTAGAGGACGTAGTCGAACTCCAGTCCGTGTCGCCTGAACCATCGGCGGAAGCCGTCCCAGATGGTGACCACTTTGGGGTCGTAGGCGACCGCGCCCATGAGCAGTGAATCGTCGCCCATCACGTCGCCGGGTCCAGCAGGGGCAGACCGCTGATGGCCCTGCCGACGAAGTCGAGCAGAGCGTCGGTGGTCGGGGCCATGACCCGGGCGGCGCGGGCGTCGCGGAAGCGGCGCTCGATGCCGAGCTCTTTGCGGAAGGCGGCACCGCCGCCCGATCTTCATGGCCAGGTCCGTGACCTCGACCGCGGCCTCGGCGGCCGCAGCCTTGACCTCCAGCACGCGCAGCATGGCGTCCGCCCGTCCGGTCTCGAGCGCAGCGAGCGTGTCGTCGAGGAAGGCGCGCGGTCCGGTCGGTCTCCAGTGCGCATGCGGGCGAAGCCCGAGCGGATGATCGGCTGCTGCGCGAGGGCCTGGTCCAGGTGCTCCAGCCGCGTGGCGCCGAGGTGGGTGCCGATGTCTGCGGTGACCGCCTCCATCAGGCCGAGACTGAAGGCGGCGGTCAGCACGAGGAAGGGCGGCAGCACGAGAGCCAGGGCGATGTCGAGGCCCTCTCCGTCACCGGCCGAGCATGGCGTCCTCGCTGACCATGACGCCGTCGGCCGTGACGGGCGTCGACCCGTTGCCCCGCAGCCCGAGACCGTCGAACGGGGCTGGCTGGCTCAGCGCCCGACGCGCTGCTCGGGACCAGCCAGAGCGTCATCGGCCCCTCGCCTGCCAGCGGCCGGCTCGACCACACGTAGCTGTCGGCCTCGCCGGCCGAGGTCACCCAGCTCTTGCGGGCGTCGAGCCGCACGCCGCCGTCGACTCGCGCTGCGCGTGCTCAGAGGGGCCCAGAAGTGGCTGCGGGAGCCGGCCTCGGAGAACGCCAGCGTCGTGAGGTGGCTGCCGGCGGCGACGGCCTCTCGCACATCCTTTGGCCCGTGGGCCTCGAGCACGGGGACGGCGGCGAAGTGCATGAGCACCACCATGGCGGTCGACCCGCAGGTCCCGGCGAGGTGCTCGACGACCTCGGCAGCCTCGTCGCAGGCCCAGCCCGGCACCGCCGGCGTCAGCGCCCGTGAGCAGCCCGAGGATGCCCGCCCGCCCGAGCGCGTCGAGCGACTGCCGGGGGAACGTGGCGTTGCGGTCGACATCGGCCGCGTTCGGCGCCACGACGTCGTCAATGATGGCCGCCAGCGCGTCCGAGTACTGCATGCCCGTCTCCTTGGGATCGTGAGGTCGACCCGCCCGACCGGGCGGGAAGGACGACTGGTGCTCAGCGACGCGCCATGCGGCTCACCTCCTCTCTCGGCCTCTCAGTCTCTCAGGGTGCGGCGGGCCTGGCCGCCCCACCACCTCGACGACCGCGGCTCTCGCCTATTGCTGGTAGGTACCGACCAACCTGGCCTGTTCGATGATGTGGTCGTCGATGCGTTCGAGCAGCTCCCGGCTGGTCAGCCCGGGAGGATCGTCCAGCTCGGAGTCCAGGGCGTACAGGTGGAAGTAGTAGAAGTGGGTGCCATGGCCGGGCGGGGGAGCGGGGCCCTTGTAGCCCGGCTCGCCGAACGAGCTCGGACCCTCGCGAAAGGCGCTCCCGCCACCTTTGGGGATACCGGTCGAGTCGGCGGGGATCCCGTAGACGACCCAGTGGGTGAAGCCGTACGTCAGGGGAGCGTCGGGATCGTGGCACACCAGGGCGAGCTGCCGGGCGCCACCGGGCACCGCCCGCCAGGTGAGCTCGGGCGAGACGTCGGCACCGTCACCGGCATGCTCGGTCGGTATGGGGTCGCCGTGCCCGAAGGCAGGGCTCGTGATAGCGAGATTCCCGAGATGCAGCTTGACCATGGGTGACCTCCTGACGACGGCCGAGGGCAGCCGTGCCGAGACTAAAGATGGCGGCCGAACCAGCGCAAGATCCTCGCCCATCCGTCGACGGCGGCGTCGGGCCGGTAGTTCGGCCGGTTGACAGCGAAGAACGCGTGCCCGGCGCCCTGGTAGGTGTGGAACTCGTGGGGTTTCCCGTTCTCCTCCAGGATCTTCTCCAGCTCCGCCACGTGGTCCGGCGAGGGATAGGAGTCTTCCGCCCCGAACAGCCCGAGCAACGGGCAGGACAGCTGCGGGGCGAGGTGGGCGATCGGACCGACCTTGAGCGGCACCCCCTCGGGTGGGCTGCCCACCACGAAGGCGCCATAGCAGTCGACGGCAGCGTCCAGCTCGAGGGTGCAGGCGGCGAGGAAGGCCTGCCGACCCCCTGAGCAGTACCCGATGACGCCCACCCGTCCGTTGGAGGAGGTGAGGCTCCGCAGGTGGTCGGCTGCGCCGGCCACGTCGTCGACCAGCTGCTCGTCCGGCACACCGCCGGCGGCGCGCACGACGGCAGCGGCGTCCTCGGGGCTCGCCCCCGGGGCCTGTCGCGAGTACAGGTTCGGACAGAGCGCGGCGTACCCCTCCGCCGCGAACCGCCGGGTGATCTCCTTGGTCTCCGTGTCGTAGCCGGGCAGGTGGTGGATGACCACGATGCCGCCAACGGGGCCCGGCACCAGCGGGCGAGCCAGGTACGCCTCGATCTCGTCGCCGCCGCGGCTCGTGATCCTCGTGGTCTCGGCCATCATGGCGTCGTAGGCGGCAGGTGTTGTCGTCATCCTCGCTCCTTCTGTCGGGGGGCGCGTCCTGCTCGAATATCAGCCGCTACGTCGCGCAACCTTCGTGCCTTGGCTGCACGTTCCTCTCTGAACGACTGGACGCGGGCCAGCCTGTCATCCAGGCGGCCGAGCAGCCGATCGTTGGCTTCGATCGCCCGCTCCACCACCCGAAGCCGGTGCGCAGGCTTGGGATCGGCGTGGTACGCATCGCGCAGGCGGTCGAGGACGTCCTCGGTCTCGAGCACGACCTTCACCTCTGCCAGGGAGAACCCGAGGAGCTCCTGCAGCTCCTTGATTCGACGGACGCGGTCGACCTCGGTGTCCGAGTAGAAGCGTTCGCCCGCTCCCCGGTGACCCTTGGGAGCGAGCAGACCCATCTGCTCCCAGTACCGAAGCGTCCGCGGTCGTCACGCCGGTCAGCTTGGCGACCTCCCCGATCCGCCAGGTGGTGACGGGGCCCTCGACGACCGGGCTCGGTGGGCTCATGGCGATGCTGTCCTCAACTTCCTCTCTCGGCGGTGAGCGCCACCGCGGGTCCGGCCGGTACCTCGGGGCCAGCTGGTGGCAGCTCGTCGCTGTGGACGTAGCGCGTTCCGCGGGTCCAGGACGCGGCCGCCGCGACCAGGCAGGCCACGATGGCGGAGTCGAACGCGGCGTGAAGACCCTGGCGGAAGGGTCCGGAGATGAGCGACGGGAAGAAGCTCCGGCCCGTCACCACGGCCGCGTGCCCCGACGGCAGGTGGGCGAGGACCGACGGGCCGAGAAGGTGCCGCATCGGGTTCTCGCCCAGGAAGGCTGCGAAGAGCGTCGAGACGGGAGGCAGGTGCGCCACCCTGTTCGCCGCCGCAGCCGGGACACCTTGGGCGACCAGGCCGTGGTACAGGCTCGCGGGCAGCCCGGAGGCGAGGCCCACGATCATCAGCGAGAAGAAGATGCCGATCGACAGGACCTGGGCGGAGTTCTGGAAGGTCGAGTTCATGCCTGACCCAGCGCCGCGGTGCTCGGCGGGCAGGCTGTTCATCACTCCTGCCCGGTTGGGCGACCCGAACGCCCCCATGGTGAGGCCCATGAGCAACAGGAGCGTGCCGAACACCCAATAGGGAAAGTTGATGGGCAGGAGCTCGAGCAGTACGAACGTGAGCGCTGAGCCCACCATGCCCTCCGGTCGCGAAGGGTCGGGCGCCGAAATGATCGGTGAGCGACCCCGAGAGGGGTCCGGCGATGAGGAAGCCCGCGGTCAGGGGCAGCATGTAGATGCCGGCCCACAGCGGCGTGCTGACGAAGTCGTAGCCGTGCAGCGGCAACCAGATCCCCTGGAGCCAGATGATCAGCATGAACATCAGCCCACCCCGGCCGACGGCGGCGAGGAAGCTCGCCAGGACACCGCCTGTGAAGGCGCGGATCCGGAAGAGAGGGAGGCGGAACATGGGCTCGGCCACCCGGGTCTCGATCACGGCGAAGGCGGCGACGAGCAGGACACCCGACACCAGGCAGACGAGGACGACTGGACTGGCCCAACCCATGGTGTGGCGCCCGTAGGGTTGGATGCCGTAGGTGATGGCGACCATCACCAGCACGAGGCCGAGGGCGAACGTGATGTTGCCCGCCCAGTCGACCCGCGCTCGATCGCCGTGGCTCACCTCGCGGAGCTGGACGTAGCCCCAGATAGTGCCGAACAGTCCGATCGGCACCGACACCAGGAAGATGAGCCGCCAGTTGATGGGGGCGAGGACGCCGCCGAGGACCAGGCCGATGAACGTGCCGCTGATGCCGGCGGCCTGGTTGATGCCGAGAGCGAAGCCACGCTGATTGTCGGGGAAGGCGTCGGTGAGGATGGCAGCCGAGTTGGCGATGAGGAAGGCAGCCCCGACCCCTTGGAAGACGCGGACGATGATCAACCACAGCCCTGCCGCTCGCCCGTTCATCCAGGTGATCGTCAGCAGCAGGGAGAAGAAGGTGAAGAGCGCGAACCCGAGGTTGTACATCCGCACGCGGCCGTACATGTCGCCCAGGCGACCAAGGCTCACGACCAGGACGCTGGTGACCACGAGGAAGCTGAGGATCATCCACAGGAGGTAGAAGCTGTTGCCCGGCTGGAGCGGATCGAGGTGGATGCCTCGGAAGATGTCGGGCAGGGCGATCAGCATGATCGAGGCGTCGACCGTGGCCATCAACATGCCCAGGGTCGTGATCGTCAGGGCCGCCCACTTGTAGGCACGTTCGCCTGTCGCGCCCGTCGGCCTCCTCGGCGAGCATGACCTTGACGTTAGCAAGAAGGAATATTGACGTGCACGTCAAGGCAGGAGGACGGCCGACCGCCCCTGGCGATCGGGTAGACCATGAGCATGAGCGAGCATCAGGACGAGGGTGCGGCCGACCCGTCCGAGGACAGCGAGATCGACTTCGACGACGAGCAGGAAGACGATCAGTCGCCGCTCGACGAGGCGGAGGCGGCCGAGCTCGGCGCCGAGCTCGATGACCCCGAGGAGCTGTCCGAGACCGAGGACGAGGTCTAGGTCTACGAGGGAGACCCGGGCGGTCGGATGTCCGCCGGGGAGCTACCATCAGCGTCCGTGCGGCCTCGGGTCCTGGCTGCGGCCACCACGGCGGGTGGACTAGGCCTCGTCGTGGCGACCGCGCTGCTGCCGGACGTCCGTTTCGCCTACGGCAACCAGGGCCTGCACGTGGCCGTCGAGACCACGGCCGTCGTCGTGGGCGGCCTCGTGGCCTACCTGGCCTTCGGCCGCTACCGCCGCCATCATCGCCGCCCCGATCTGCTGATTGCCTGTGGCCTCGGTCTGTTGGTCCTGGGCAACATCGGCCTCGTCGTCGACGCGGCCGTCGATGCCGCCCTCCCGGTCGCCGAGCACATCGACCACTTCGCCACCTGGAGCCTGCTCGCCGCCCTCGGCATGGGGGCGGGCCTGCTCGCCAACGCCGCCCTGTTCAGCTCTCGTACCACCCGACCGGACCGCGTGCGCCTGTCCTGGATCGTCTCGGGGGCAGTACCGCTCGGTCTGGTCGTGCTGGCCAGCGGGGTCGTATCCGGCGCACTTCTCTGCCAGTCAGTCGCTCTCGCTGGCGTCGTCCGACACCGTGCACGTCGCCGCCAGCGTCGCCGTCTCGAGCAGCGTTGGCACTGGGGGCGGTCCTCTTCGCCGCGGCCGCGGCCGGCTTCGTCCGCCGCTCCGAACGCGAGAGCGACGAGTTCATCGGCTGGATGGCCGGCGGCTGCGCCCTGGCGGCACTGGCCAGCCTGAGCTACCTCCTGTTCCCACCGCTCAACTCGAGATGGTTCTACACGGCTGACCTGCTTCGTCTGTGTGCCTACCTCCTGTGGCTCGTCGGTGGGGCACGCGAGATCGCCCATTACTGGTCGGAGCTCGCTCAGCTGGCCGTGACCGAAGAGCGTCGGCGGATGGCACGGGACCTTCACGACGGCGTGGCGCAGGAGCTCGCGTTCATCACGACCCAAGCGACGTCGGCAGCTCGCGGCAACGTCGATTCCATGTCGTTGGTGCAGCTCGGCGCCGCCGCTCAGCGAGCCCTGGACGAGTCCCGCAGGGCGATCGTCGCATTGACGACAGACCGTGACGAGCCACTCACGATCGTGGTGGCCAACACGGCCGAAGACGTCGCCCACCGCTACGGCGTCGAGGTTCACGTCGATCTCGAGGACGACCTGACCCTTTCGCCCAAGGTGCGCGAGGCCATGGTGTGGATCGTCCGTGAGGCGGTCACCAACGCTGCCCGCCATGGAGGGGCACGAGACATCACGATCGAGGTCCGAGCGGGGGACCCTGTCAGTGTGTGCGTTCGTGACGACGGATCGGGGTTCGATCCCGAGAAGGCCAGGCAGGGTAGGGGGTTCGGGTTGATCAGCATGCGAGAGCGGGCCGAGGCGATCGGCGCCGCGGTCACCATCAGGTCCACCCGGGCGGGTACGACGGTCGAGCTGGCATGACCGGTCCTTCTCCTCTCCGCGTCCTGATCGCCGACGACCATCCCCCGACGCGCTCCGGGGTCAGACGAGCGCTCGAGTCGGGAGGAGTGGTGGTCTGCGGAGAAGCCAAGGATGCCGACTCGGCGGTGGCCCTTGCCGTCGAGGAGCACCCGGACATCGCTCTGCTCGACATCCGGATGCCAGGGAACGGCATCTGCGCCGCTCGTGACATCGCCGCCCGCCTTCCCAACACCGCCATCGTCATGCTCACCGTCTCACGCTCGGACGACGATCTCTTCGATGCCCTGCGGGCGGGTGCTTCCGGCTACATCATGAAGGACACCGATCCCGCACTCCTGCCGAGCACCCTGCAGGGAGTCGTCAATGGGGAGGCAGCCCTCTCCCGCTCGCTCGTGACGAAGGTGATCGAAGAGTTCCGGCGCCGCAGCGGACTGCGAAGGCTGAGCCTGCTCGGACGGAGCACGGCGAGGCTGACCGAGCGGGAATGGGAGGTGCTGGACCTCCTGAAGGACGGCCTCTCGACCTCGGAGATCGCGCGATCGCCTGTACATCTCGAACGTCACCGTGCGGTCCCACGTGTCCTCCATCATCAAGAAGCTCAAGGTCGACGACCGCGCCGCCGCCGTGCGACTGGTGGCCCAGGACTGAGACGGGTCCCAGGTTCCCCGAGCGCGCCAACGTGGGCAGCGTCGTCGACGGGGTGCTCGGGAGGCCATGAGCCCACCTCCGACCGCAGCAGCTAGTTGCGGAGGTGCTCGTGCACGAGGCGCACGGCGGTGGCACCCTCGCCCACTGCCGACGCCACCCGCTTGATGGAGTCCCTGCGGACGTCTCCGGCCGCGAAGACACCGGGCATGCTCGTCTCGAGCGGGAAGGGGTCTCGCGCCTCGTGCCAGAGCGCCCCAGGTTGGGCCCGGAGCTCGGGCCCCGTCACCAGGTAGCCCTGCTCGTCGCGTGCGATGGCATCCGGAAGCCACTGTGTGTGCGGCTCGGCGCCGATCATGAGGAAGAGGGCGGCGGCGGGAACCTGCTCGACGGTGTCGTCGGCGCGGTCGGCGATCGTGAGGAGCTCGAGGCGCCCGTCACCGGCGCCGCCGACCACCTCGGTCCGGGGGCGCACGATGATCTTGGGAGTGGACTCGATGGCGCGCACGAGGTAGCTGGACATCGACTTCGCCAGGCTGTGGCGCCGGACGAGCAGCGTGACCGTCCGGGCATGCCTGGCCAGGTGCACTGCCGCCTGGCCAGCAGAGTTGCCGGCGCCGACGATGAAGACGTCCTGATCCTGCATCGCCCGGCTCTCGCCCACCGCGGCTCCGTAGAAGACGCCGTGCCCCACGAGGGCCTCGACCGACGGTACGCCGAGCCGTCGCCACTCGATCCCCGTGGCGATGACGACCGCCCGTGCGCCGACCTCGCTGCCGTCGAGCAATCGCACCACCCGATGCTTGTTGCAGCGCTCGAGGGCGACCGCCTGCTGGGAGAAGACGATGTGGGCACCCATCAGCCACGCCTGCTCGCAGGTTCGCTCCATGAGATCGCCGCCGCTGATGCCGTGGGGAAACCCCGGGTAGTTGCGGATGAGAGGGCTCGTCCCCGCCTGGCCACCCGAGATCGCCTGCTCGAGGAGCACGGTATCGAGGCCCTCGGACGCGGCGTACACGGCGGCGGTCAACCCGGCCGGACCTGCTCCCACGACGGCGAGCTCACAGGTGTCGATGTCGTTGTCGACCCTGACGCCGATCACACGGGCAAGATCTGGCAGGCTCGGGTCCACCGTGACCTGCCCGTCGTAGCGGATCATGACGGGCAGCCTCGAGCGGTCGACACCTGCCTCGTCGAGGAGCTGACGACCGGCCTCGCCCTGCAAGGGGTAGAAGCCGAAGGGGAGGTTGAAGACGCGTCAGCACGTCGCGCAGCTGGAGCACGCGGCTGTCACCCTCCTCGGCCACGATGCGGAAGAGCTCGAAGTTCGGCTCCTCTTCCTTCATCCAGGATGAGAGGAACTCGCTCATGGCGCGGTACATCATCTCGTCGTCCGTCCAGGGCCGGACGAGATGGTAGTCGGCTCGCCCCAGGGCGATGGCCTGTACGGCTGGGCTCGTCGACGAGTAGTCGCGGTCGACGAGGAGCACGCGCTTGGCACACGGATACAGCTCGTGCGCCTGGACGAGGAAATCGGACGAGCCGTCGTCCACCAGCATGAGCGCCACGGGGTCGTCGGCCGTGGCGAGCTCCCGCATGGCGGTGACAGCGTCGTTCGGCGAGTGCTCACCTCGAACGATGAAGTCCTTGCCGAAGCGCCGCGTCAGATCGGCCAGCAGCACGGCGAGCGAGGTGCGGTCGTGGTCGAGGCACGAACAGGACGGGCCGCTGTTCGTGGTTGCCGTCGGTCCCGGTTGCCATGGACCTCAGGGCTTCGTGGTGGTCGTCGTCGACGGGGACGTCGTTGTCGTGGGGGACGTGGTCGAGGTCGTCGGAGTGAGGGGCGCTGGTCGGCGGCGTCGACGAGACGACGGAGGAAGGCGTGCTGGTCGTCGGCGGCGAGGTCGTCGGCGGGGACGTCGTCGGCGGGGGGCTGGTGACGATCGTCGCGGCGCGGATCCGCCTCGGGATCGGCGTGGTCGGCGTCGTCGCCGAGGTCTGCGCCGGGATCAGGGCGGTCGACGGTGGGCCGTCGTTCGTGATGGTGGTCAGGGTCGTCGGAGGTGGCGCCGGGGCTGGCGCGCTGGTGGGCGGGGGAGAGGTGACCTGACGGACGCGCTGGCTCCGGTTGGACGTGGAGGACATGATCCCCACCAGCGTGCCGAGGACGGTGGCCATCACGACGACCGTGACCAGGCCGACGGCGATGCCGAGCCGTGGCCGGTCCATGGTGCGTGACAGGGCCAGCACGAGCGCCCTGGGGCGGGACGGCGCTGCCCCGGTCACCTCGTCGATGGTCGGCGGGGCCGGCAGCGAGGTAGTCGACTCGACGGGGACCCCGCCGCCGTCGTCGGCGAAGAACACGAATGCCGGCTTCGTCGTCCCCGTGCCGGTCGGTCGGGCTGCTCCTGCGTCGCCCGCCTCGACGGCGGTGAGGTCCTCGACCGGCCCCGGGCCGACGACAGCGGTCTCGTCCGGGTCGACCGGGCGGCTCGAGAGCGAGCGGAGGACCTCCATCGCCCGCTCGTGGTGCTCGATCGACCGACGCTCTCCCCACTTCGACCACGATGTGAACCGGGACAGCACGATGGCGAGCACGAGCAAGGCGATGACGAGGAAGAAGATGCTCATTCCCCGCCCCCCTTTCGCCCGAGGCGAGGTCCACGACCCGGCGGGACATCCTCCGCCCTCGCCCTCGAGCTCTATTGAAGCGAATTCCCAGGGCTTCCGCTCGTCAGCCGCGCGCCCGGACGTGATGATCGTTGTCGACATCCAGCGGAGCCTGTCCGAAATATGTTGCTTCGCGCCGAGGCGACGGGCACTCAGGACACGCCGCGGCCAGACGCCTCTGCGAACGCCGCGACGACGGCGGGGAGGACGTCGGCACACTGCGCGGCCGACGTGGGAACTCTCCCCCCGAGGGTGAAGTCGGTGATGCCAGCCTCGACCTGACCGGGTACCGGCTCCATGGTCCGATCGAGGTCGAGCGTTCCGTCGTGCGCCCCGCGCAGTCGCAGGTCGCCCACGACACGGATCTCGAGTGGGTCCCGTCCGAGGGCGGCGACGGCATCGCGCATGCGGTGGACCGCGGCCGCCGGGTCCGCCATCTCGTCCCCCCAGGGAATCCACCCGGTGGCGCACCGCGCGATCCGTTCGACGACGCGGCGATTGAGCGTGCCGCTGACCCAGATCGGCACACCGCCTGGCTGCGTGGGATGCGGAAAGCTGTGCACGGGTCCGAAGGTCAGCGTTGGCGACGAGTGGTACGCGGGGCTGTCGCGCCAGAGGGCCTGGCACGCGGCGAGGCAGTCGTCGAGCAGCCGACCGCGATCCTCGAACCGCAGGCCGGCGGCCTCGTACTCCTCCCGCTGCCAGCCGACTCCGACGCCGAGGTCGAGCCTTCCGCCGGACAGCACGTCCAGCGTCGCCGCTGACTTGGCCAGCACCACCGGGCGGCGCAGGGCTGCCAGCAGGATGCCGGTGCCGAGGCGCACCCGCGTGGTCCGACCCGCGATGAGGGCCAACAGGGTCATCGGCTCCAGCCAGTAGCCGTCCGGCCCGGTCGGCTGTCGTCCACCGACCATGCCTCCGAGCTCGCTGCGGCCGTACTGCTCGAGGTGCTCGCCCAGCACGACGTGGTCCGACAGCAGGACACGATCGACGCCAACCCGGTCGGCCGCGACGGCCAGGTCGACCAGCTCGGACCAGTCATGGCGCGGCGCGGCCGAGTAGCTGGTGAGACGGAGAGCGAGGTTGGCCCTCGTGCTCGAGGATCGGGACGCCACGAGCTGACACTAGACCTCGAACGGTCCCAGCCCTGGAAGGCCCGAGGAGGATGGCGCCGTGCTAAGAACAGCTCGTGTCCTGGCAACCCTCGGCGCTGCTCGCCGGCGGGCGCGCGGTCGTCACGGGCGGTGCCAACGGCATCGGCCGCTCCGTGTCCCTCGCCTTGGCGGGACACGGCGCCCGGGTCCTGGCGGTCGACGTCGACGAGCAGGGTCTGGAGGTCACCGTCGGCTCAGCGCAGGGCTCGCTGGGAGAGGTGACGGCGCTGCACGGCGACGTGACCGATCCCGACCTCGCGGCTCGTGTCGCAGACGTCGAGGCTGACGTCCTTGTCAACAACGTGGGGCACTACGTGCGACCCAAGATGGAGTTCGCCGAGAGCACCGAGGCCGATTGGGAATCGCTCCGGGGGGTCAATCTGGCCCACGTGCTGTCGATGACCCGGGCGCTGCTCCCGGGAATGGTCGCCCGAGGGCGCGGCGGCAGCATCGTCAACCTGACAACGGTCGAGGCGTTCCGCGGCATCCCCGGCCAGGCCGTGTACTCGGCCTACAAGGCGGCTGTCGGACAGTTCACCAAGAGCTTGGCGGTGGAGATCGGGCGCCACGGCATTCGCGCCAACGCGGTGGCACCTGACCTCATCGAGACTCCGCAGCTTCCCTACTCGCAGTGGGTTCCCCCGGACGAGCGATGGCGGTGGGCGACGTGGGCTCCGCTCGGACGTCCCGGCACGCCCGACGACGTGGCGGGTGCGGTGCTGTTCCTGGCCTCACCGTGGTCGTCGTACATGACCGGCACCACCCTGCACGTCGACGGAGGGACGCTCGCGGCTGGCGGATGGTTCCCCCGCCACAGGGGCGGCTGGACCAACCGCCCCACCGATCCCTGACGCCGGAGTGATGTCGGCAGCAGGGAAGCGGCTAGGGTCTCGGCCACGGTCGGCCAGGCGGACAGGAGGGCGAACGGATGCCCATGCCAACCGACATCGGGGTGGTCGATCTGATGATCGGCTTCCCGAGTGGCCAGGCGCGGCGCCACTACGAGTTCATGCAGTCGCAGCTGCGTGACGCAGAGAGCCGGACCATGGAGTTCCCTGCCGAGTACATGTTCAAGCAGGTGCCGAACCAGCTGGACGAAGGCCAGGACCCGGTCGAAGCGACCCTGGGTGAGATGGACCGGTTCGGCGTGGCGATCGGCCTGGTCGGGCTGGGCGGGGGCGTCACGGCGCGGGCGTTGAAGGAGCATCCCGACCGCTTCAGGGCGAGCCTCGAGGTGGACCCCAATGACGTGACCGGCTCCGTGCGTCGTATCCGCAGCGCGTACGACGAGCACGGCATCGTCGCCGTGACGACCTTTCCGGCCGGATGCAACCCCCAGGTGCCGGTGAGCGACCGCCGGTACTACCCCGTCTACCAGACGTGCATCGACCTGGACATCCCGATCGTCGCCAACGCCGGCGTCGCCGGGCCCCGGCTGCCGTCCGCCTGTCAGGACGTCATGCACTTCGACCAGGTCTGCTACGACTTCCCAGAGCTGCGGATCGTCATGCGTCACGGCGCCGAGCCGTGGGAGGCCCTCGCCGTCAAGCTCATGCTCAAGTGGCCGGGCCTCTACTACATGACGAGCGCCTTTGCCCCCAAGTACTACCCGGTTCCGATCATCGACTACGCCAACACCCGCGGGGCCGACAAGGTGATGTACGCGGGCTACTACCCGATGGGCCTGAGCCTGGAGCGCATCTTCAGTGAGCTGCCGAACGTCCCGTTCAGGGACCACGTGTGGCCGAAGTTCCTGCGGGACAATGCCGTTCGGGTCTTCAAGCTCGACGCGGGGTGATGAGGTCCTAGCGGACCACGCAGCTCGGGCTCTCCCCGCCCGTGCTCGGGAAGGCCTTGGCGAGAGCGTCGGCGATCATCTGGGAGCGGGCCGCATAGCCCGGACTGGTGAAGTGGATGCCGTCAGAGATGAACCAGCTGTCGTTGACCACTGACGCCCAGTCGAAGATCCGCATGTTCGGGTACTTGGCGCACGCCTTCACCAGGGCGTTGTCCCAGTCGGCCATGTTGTTCTCGGCGTAGGGTCCCGTCCCCAGCAACGACTTCACGTTGACCCACAGGACGGGGGCGTTGCCGACGTCGGCCATCATCTTGTCGACTCGGTCCGAGAGACCGACCGAGGAGCCGACGGCGACGTCGGCGGCCTCGTTGGTACCGAGGGCGAGCACCCAGCACCCGTGGTAGCCCTGGGCGGTCAGTCGGTGAGCGACGTCGTCGGCGTTGGGCTCGTTCTTGTAGCGCTCGACGACGGATCTGGCGCCGGAGATCTCCGAGTCGAACGAGGTCACGCCCACCCGCGCGTACTGCGCGTCGATCCGTTGTGACGGATCGGGGAGGTAGCTGGTCGACGTCAGCCCCTCAGACGTCGAGTCGCCGATGTGAACGACGGCGCGACAGGAGGAGGTCGTGACGGGGATGGTCGGCGGGGGAACGGGCGCCGTCGTGGCCGGCGGGGGAGCGGTGTGCCGGGGAGCGGTGTGCCTCGGTCCGACCGCCCCCTTTCCACCGCCCGACGATCCGAGCCCGGCGCTGACGAGGGTGATCCCCACGAGGGCGGGGACGGCGACGGCGACCGCCACCGGGAGCCCCCAGCGCCCGCGCCTGCCGACGCCACGCCGGTCGCCGAGCCCGGCCCGTCTGGGCATACCGATCCGGCGCCATTCGCCGGAGCTGACCCGAGCCCACAACCGCCCGAGCCCACCTTGGCGGATCGGCTTTTCGACGAAGGTCCACGACAGTGCCGCCAGGGCGACGATCGCGCCCACCTGGAGGATGGCGCGCAGCGGGTTCACACCCGACTCCGTGGCCGGCGTGGTCAGCGTGATGACGGGAAACTGCCAGAGATAGATGGCGTACGAGCGGACCCCGAGCCAGCGCAGCGGCTCGCGACCGAGCGCGTTCCCCAGCCGTGTGGCCGGATGGACCAGGGCGCTGATGGTCATCATGGTGGCGATCGACAGCAACACGATCCCTCCCCGGTAGAGGAAGGGCGAGTACTGGGTCGTGAGCCAGATCAGCAGGCCGATGATGACCAACCCGGCGACCCCGACGCTGTCGAGGAGCCGGCGGGCGACCTGGTTGGCGTGGGTGGTCAGTCGCCGGCTCGGCCACACCATCGCCAGGGCCGCACCGAACAAGAGGGCGAACGCACGCGTGTCGGTGCCGTCATAGACCCGTGTCGGGTCGACGCCAGGCTGATAGAGCAGGGCCATGGCGAGGGCCGAGATCCCCGCAACCGAAAGGGTGACGCCTGCCAGCCGAGCGTGTCCGGAGATGGCCGAACGGCGCTCACGCACGTAGCGCAAGCCCAGCCACAGCAGCCACGGCCAGACCAGGTAGAACTGCTCCTCGATGGCGAGGGACCACAGGTGGCCGAGCGGCGAGGGCGGACCGAACCGGGCGAAGTACGAGAAGTGCTGGAACACGTCGAACCAGTTGCTCACGTAGAGCACGGCGGCGCCGACGGCGCCCCAGAGTGACCCCAGCTCCGACCGGTGGAGCAGCGCCACCCAGACGACGACGACGGCCAGCATCACGAAGAGGGCGGGCAGGAGGCGACGGGCTCGTCGCACCCAGAAGTTGCCGAGCGCCAGCCGGCCGGCACCGTCCCACTGGGCGAGGAGGAGGTCGGTGATCAGGTAGCCGCTCAGGGTGAAGAACACGCCGACGCCGAGCAGCCCGGCCGGAGCCCAACCAAGTCCGAGGTGGTAGGCGACGACGGCGAACACGGCCAGCGCCCGAAGCCCGTCGAGGCCGGGCATGTAGCGCTGGCCCGCCTGCAGGGGAGTCGGCGCGGGAGCCGTCGCCGGTTCGGCCGGAGGCGGCTGCTCGGGGCGGGTCGCCCGCGTGCGCGCGATGCGCTCGAGCCCCGTCAGCGCGGTGGCGTGGCTCGATCCGTTCGGAATCGGTGCCGCCGGCGCGGGTGCCGCTGTCGCGACGCCGGCGGTCGAAGGAGTCTGCTCGGGGTCAGTGTCTCGAGCGTGCGAGATTCGTTGGAGTCCCGACAGCGCCCCCGCGTGCACCGAGGACCTCGGCGGGCGAGGCCCGAGCACGAGGGCACCGCCCAGCCTGCCGGCCGCCCGGTTGAGGACCGACGCGCCGCGGTCCGCCGTGCGCTCGGACCGTGCTCCGGGGCCGGTGTCGCCGTTCGCAGTCGTCGTGCGGGGCGCGACCGTCCCCGGGTGGCTCGTCGTGCGGTGTCGGCTGGACATCGAGGCCGAGCCATTCCCACCAGCGCAGTTCCCGCCGACCTCCGTGCTCGTCGTCCCGTCCGTTGCTCCCAGCGGATGGGCGGCCCGGCATCCGCGCCCAACGAAGAATCCGGGGTCGCTGCCTGGTAGGGGCGTCAGGCGCCCCCTTGCCCTCCGCTTCATGGACGCGAAGTTGCGACAAAGACAGACTCCCCGCCACCCGCGAAGGCGACATAGTACGCGATCGACGCGGGCAGGCCACCCGGCCGGGGCTTGACTATATGCGCCACGTCCGGGTGGGCCCGATGGCCGCCGCAGCGGCGGCCAGGTGTGAGGGCCGGGCGAACGCCGGCGATCAGGCTCTTCGGGCCGCCTCCGCCAGCCGTCGGAGGCCGAGCTCCCAACCGTCGGGCGACCCCACGGCGTCTCGCATCTGCTCCCAGCCTTCCCCGTGGCGGTCGAGGTGGCGGTGCTCGACCTCGACACGCGTGCGGCCCGGACCTTCGGCGACGAAGCGCACCTCCACCTCGCTGGTCCTGTGCTGGTCGGTCTCGAGCTGCCACTGCGGGCTCACGTGCCAGCCCATCACCAGCCGCTGAGGCGGCTCGTAGACCAGGACGCGCCCCAGTGGCACTCGCTGCCGTCGGCAGCCCGGTCGTACACCTTCCCTCCGGCGCGGGGCTCGAACACCATCTCCACCACCTCGGCCTGGGCGAGGTGGTGCTCGGGAGGCCACCACGTGCCCATGCCGTCGGTGAAGACCGAGAACGCCCGCTCGATCGGCGCCTCGACCACGATCGAGGCCTGCACCGCTGTCTGTGTCGCCTGCCTGGTCATGTGGTGGTCTCCTCTTCTTGTTCGGCGGCCGACTTGAAGGCCGTCAACGCTCGGTTCCAGAACTGGTCGAGGTATCGGCGCAGGCCGCCGACCCCGTCCGGGTCGAGCCGGTAGATGCGGCGGGTGCCAGCTCGCTGCTCGATCACCAGCCCCGCCTCCTTCAGCACCTTGAGGTGCTGGGACACGGCCGGCCGGCTGACCGGCAGCTCCCGGGCCAGCTCGCCGACGGCACAGGGGTGATCGGCGAGGCGCTCGAAGATCGCCCGCCTCGTCGGGTCTCCCAGTGCCGTCCATCCGTCAGCTCGGTAAGTCACTGCGAACCGTAAGCTAACACTTACCGATGCTGCCGTCAAGCACCCCGTGAGGCCGGAGCATGACCTGACAGGTAATCGACCTGCGCCGGCACGGGGCGCACACTCGTGTCATGACCACTGATCGGATTCCTCGGGAGAACCGGTTGCTCCGCGCGGTCATGCCCTTGGACACCGCCCTCTCCGGCGTCTTCGTCGTGCTGGCGCTGGCGGCGGTGCCGGCGCTGGTCCTGATGCACGCGTCGGCAGCCGTTCTGTGGATGGTCGGCGTGGCCGTCATCGTCGTCGCCCTGGCCCTGGCAGCCATGGGCGCGGTCACGGCGTGGACCTTGCTCCGGCGGATGGCTCGCGGCTGCTACGAGCTGCCGGAGCGGCTGTGGCTCCCGTTGCCCAAGGCGGCCCAGCCGTTCCCGGACGGGTGGACCGACCCGCCCACCGGCGAGGAGACGGACGATCCCTGAACCGGCGTAGGCTGTGAGGCCGCAGCCCGCAGCTGGGGAAGGAGCCTGCGGCCGTGACCAGCGTGAACCGCAGCACAACGAGAGAAGGCGCGCCGGTTCCGGACCCCGCCGCGGGATCTGGGCCGGGCCGAGGACGGCTGGCCGGGCGACGGGTGCTGATCGTCGGTGGGGGCCAACAGGACCACGGGCTGGAGGATCCACCGATCGGCAACGGCCGGGCGATGGCGGCGCTGTTCGGGCGCGAGGGGGCTGCGGTCGCGGTCGCGGACATCGACGGGAGCAGCGCCGAACGCACGGCTGAGCGCGTTCGGGCCGAGGGGGCGGCGGCGGTCGTGCTGGTCGGCGACGCCGCCGACGAGGCGGCAGTGGCGTCGATGTTCGGCGATGCCCGCGACGCCCTCGGCGGGCTCGACGGCGTGGTGCTCAACGTCGGCGTCGGCGCCGGCATCATGCTCCGGGGAACGAGCGCCGCCGACTGGGACCGGGTGATGGCAGTCAACGCCCGGTCCCAGTTCCTCGGCTGCAAGCACGCCCTCCAGGCCATGACGGTGGGCGCGGTCGTCCTCGTCGGCTCGGTGGCGGCGCGCGAAGTGCTGCCCATTCCCGCGTACGGCGCCTCGAAGGCGGCCCTGGAGTCGCTGTGCCGGCAGGCGGCGGTCGAAGGGGCTCCCTCGATCCGCTTCAACCTGGTGGTCCCGGGTCTGATCGACACCCCTCTCGGCCGGCAGGCGTCGGCGATCAGCGACCGCCGAGACCGGGTGCGGATCCCTGCCCGGCGCCAGGGCACGGCGTGGGAGGTCGCCTATACGGCGCTGTTCCTGCTCGGTGAGGAGTCCTCGTACATCACCGGCCAGAGCGTGATCGTCGACGGCGGCCTGACGATCGGCCCGCGCGCCTGACCTCACGCGGACGAGAGGGCCGGCTCAGCCGATGCGAACCGGCAGCCGGCGCGGCCCGCGGACCTGGCCGCCGGCCCAGACGACGCCGGCGGGGTCGGCGAGGTGGAAGGAAGGGAACGCCTGGAGCCACACCTCGAGGGCCACCCGGAGCTCCATGCGGGCCAGGTGCGAGCCGACGCAGCGGTGGATGCCGAGCCCGAAGGCCGAGTGCCGGTTGATCTGGCGATCGATGATGACCTCGCCGGCGGCGTCGAAGGCCTCGGGATCCCGGTTGGCCGCCGGGAACGAGAGCAGGATCCAGTCGTCCGCCTTCATCGGACAGCCGTGCCACTCCATGTCGCGCTTGACGAGCCGGGCCATCGTCACCGGCGCGTAGGCCCGCAGGAGCTCCTCCATGGCCGTGGGCAGGAGCTCGGGCTCGGACACGAGGCGGGCGCGATCGTCAGGGTGGCCGGCCAGGTGCCACAGCGACGAGCCGATGGCACTCCAGGTCGTGTCGATGCCGGCGAGCAGGAGGAGCGCGATCGTGCCGGCCACGTGGGTGATGTCGATGCGTTCGCCGTCCATCTCCGCCTCGAGGAGCTGCGTGGTGAGGTCGTCGCGGGGGTGGGCGATGTGGTCCTCGACCTGTACCTGCAGGTAGGCGAACAGCGACTGCATCCCGACGATCCGCTGCTCGAGCGGGAGGGTGACGTCCTCCAGGGCGTGGGTGACGAACCCCCGGAAGGTGTCTGCATCCTCGGGCGGGAACCCGAGCATGGTGGCGATGACCCGAACGGGAATGTCCTGGGCGTACCCCACGGCGGCGTCGACCACCTCCTGGCCCCTGAGCCCGGCGACCAGCTCCTCGCAGTACGCGCGCGTGATCGGCTCGAGGTGCGCGATCGCCTTCGGCGCGAAGGCGGGGAGCAGGATGCGCCGTGCACCGTTGTGAAACGGTGGGTCCGAGGAGATCGGCGGCGCGATGCCCCGGGGTGACAGGTCTGGCGGCCGGTGGCCGGTGACCACGACGCTGCGAGAGGTGAAGTTGTCGGTGTCGTAGGCGATGGCCGCGACGTCATCGTGGCGGGTCGGCAACCACACGCCCCCGTAGCGGTCGGAGTGGGCGATCGGGCAGTCGCGCCGAAGCTCGTCCAGGATGGGATAGGGATCGGCCACCCACACGGCGTCGGTGTGATCGAAGTCCTTGGCCCAGTCCTCGACCGGAGGATTGTTGCTCACGGGCTTCCTCCTCTCGCCTCGGCGCCGCCGGCCCCGGAGGCCGGCCCAAGGTTACTGAGCAGGGGAGGGCCCTCGGCTGCCTTTAATAATTTGACGCTCGAACCAAGTGCACTAGGGTGGCGCCATGTCCGCGCGTCGTGAGCGGCCGTCTCGCGCCGGGTGGCAACTGCTCGCCAGAGCGGTGAAGGACCAGCGCAACTGGGTGGTGCTCGGGGTGACCGCCGGCCTGTTCTGGACGGGGGCCAAGGTCGCCGTGCCCACGCTGGCCCAGCTGGCCATCGACCAGGGCATCATCTCCCGGGACCACGGCGCTCTGCTCAAGTGGTCGCTGGCCATCCTGGGCGTCGGGATCGTGTCGGCCGTGTGCACCGGGTTGCGCCGGTTCTACGCCTTCGGCATCTCCTACCGGGCCGAGACCGATCTCCGGGACCGGCTGTTCGCCCATCTCCAGCGGCTCCACTTCGCCTTCCACGACCACGCCCAGACCGGTCAGCTCATGGCTCGGGCCGCGACCGACCTGCTGCAGGTGCAGTCGTTCCTCACGCTCATCCCGATCACCATCGGCAACGCCCTCACCGTGTCGGCCGTGGTCGTGATCCTGTTCGCCACCAATGCGGGACTGGCCGCCCTCGCCCTCGCCGCCCTCCCGCTCATCAACATCGTGGCCAAGCGGTTCGCCAGCAACATTCACCCCGTGTCGCTCGAGCTGCAGCAGCAGCTGGCGGAGGTGGCGGGGACGGTCGAGGAGACCGTGGTCGGCGTTCGGGTGGTGAAGGGCTTCGGCGCCGAGGCGATCCAGGGGGCCAAGCTGCGGACGCGGGTCGATCGGGTGTTCGACCGCGCCGTGCTTCTGGGGCGCATGCGGGCGTCGTTCATGCCTCTGCTCGACTTCCTGCCGGCGCTGGGCCTGGTGGCCGTGCTCTGGTACGGAGGCCACCAGGTGCTCAGCGGCCACCTGAGCGTGGGCGAGCTCGTCGCCTTCATGACCTACATCCTCATGCTCATCGCACCGCTGCGAATGCTGGGGACGATCATCGCCATGGCCCAGCGGGCCGTGGCCTCGGCCGACGCGCATCGACGAGGTCCTCGCCACCCACCCCGCCATCGTCGACCGGGCCGACGGGCAGACGTTGCCGCCGGGCCACGGCGAGCTGCGGTTCGAGGAGGTCAGCTTCGCCTACCTGCCTCCTGAGGGCGGTGAGCTGAGCGACGCCGGGATGCCCGTGCTCGACCGGCTCGACCTGCACGTGCGCCCGGGCGAGGCCGTGGCCCTGGTCGGAGCCACCGGGGTCGGGCAAGAGCACCGTCGCTCAGCCTCATTCCACGGTTCTACGAGGTCCTCGGCGGACGCATCACCATCGACGGTGTCAGCGTGCAGGACCTGCGCCTCCGCGAGCTCCGGCGGGCGGTCGGGCATCGTCTTCGAGGACACGTTCCTGTTCAGCGACACCATCCGCAACAACATCTCCTTCGCAGACCCCGACGCGCCCAGGAGGCGGTCGAGTGGGCGGCGCGACGCGCCGGCGCTGCAGGACTTCATCGCCGACCTACCCGATGGTTACGACACGGTCGTCGGCGAGCAGGGGTTCGCGCTGTCCGGGGGTCAGCGTCAGCGCGTGGCGTTGGCCCGGGCGATCCTGGCCGACCCCCGGATCCTCATCCTCGACGACGCCACCTCGTCGGTCGACCCGACCAAGGAGCACGAGATCCGCGCCGCCCTGGCCGCGGTGATGAAGGGCCGCACGACCATCGTGATCGCCCATCGCCCGGCGACCGTGGCCCTGGCCGACCGCGTCGTGCTGCTCGACCGAGGCCGCATCGTTGCCGAGGGAACCCACACCGAGCTGCTCGCCACCAGCGAGCGCTACCGGAGACTGCTGGCACAGTCGGCCGGGGAGGCCGGCTCGACAGAAGAGTCGGCCCGGGAGGCCGGCTCAGCAGGACATCGGCCCCCCAGCAGGACAGCGAGGCGCTGGTCCGATGATGGGCTGGGGGTCCGGCGCGGTGCGAGACGAGGAGAAGCTGTCGTCGAGCCAGGCGCGACAGGTCGTCAGGCGGTCGCTGCGCATGCTGCGGCCCTACCGGCGCCAGGTGACGGTCGCCCTGGTCGTGCTCCTCGTGTACACCCTGGCGATGCTCGCCGGCCCCCTGATGGTGAGGCTGGGCATCGACCGCGGCCTGCAGGCCCACGACGCCCTGGTCCTCAACGTCGCCGTGGTCGGCTACCTGGTCGCCGCCGCCGTGGCGGTCGTGCTGGGTCGCACCCAGATCTCGCTCATCACCAGGGTGGGCGAGAGCTTCCTGCGAGACCTGCGGGTGCGGGTCTTCGATCACCTCCAGGCCATGGGCATGACGTTCTTCGACTCGCAGCCGGCGGGACGGCTGGTCTCGCGGATGACCTCGGACGTCGACGCCCTCCAGACGCTCGTGCAGCAGGGCCTCGTCATGTTCATCCAGAACGCCCTGCTGTTCGTGGCCACGATCATCGTTCTCGTCGTTCTCTCGCCGGTGCTGGCGGCGGTGTGTCTCGCCGCCATGCCCGTCGTGGTCGTCGCCAGCATCCGGTTCCGCCGGGACTCGAACGTCGCCTACCTCACGGTGCGCGATCGCGTGGGCCAGACGCTCTCGACCCTGCAGGAGAGCCTGTCGGGCATCAGAGTGGTCCAGGCCTTCGCACGCGAGGAGTCGCAGAACGAGGTCTTCGTCAGCCACAATCGTGCCCAGCTCGACGCCAACCTCCGCGCCGTGCGCATCTCGGCCCGGTACTTTCCGGTGATCGAGCTGGCCGGCATCGGCACCATGGCGATCATCGTCGGTGTCGGCGGGGTGCTGGTGCACGACAGCTTCATCACCGTCGGGACGGTGGCGGCCTTCGCGCTCTACCTGACGAACCTGTTCGAGCCCATCCAGCAGCTCAGCCAGCTGTTCAACACGGTCCAGCAGGCAGGCGCGGCGCTCAAGAAGCTGTTCGATCTCCTCGACGTTCCGTCAGATCTCACCGAACGGCCTGGTGCAGTGGACCTACCGGAGACAGGCGAGCTGCTCGTCGAGGACGTCGGGTTCGCCTACGGCGGCCGCGCCCGGGTGCTCGCCGACGTCAACCTCGCCGTTCGCCCGGGGGAACGCCTCGCCCTCGTCGGCCCGACAGGGGCAGGAAAGTCCACCCTCGCCAAGCTCATGGCCCGGATGTACGACCCCGGCGAGGGTCGCATCGGCTACGGCGGGGTCGACCTGCGGGACGCCACCTTCTCGTCGCTCCGCCACCGCATCGTGGTGGTGCCCCAGGAGGGCTTCCTCTTCGACGGCACGATCTTCGAGAACGTCGCCATCGGCCGACGAGGTGCCGACGAGGAGGAGGTGCGCCGTGCCCTTCGCCTCATCGGAGTCGAGGAGCGCTTCCAGGCCCTTCCCCAAGGGCTGGCGACGCCGGTGCGAGAGCGGGGATCGAGGTTGTCCGCCGGTGAGCGCCAGCTGGTGTCCCTCGCACGTGCCGCCCTCGCCGATCCCGCCGTCCTGGTGCTCGACGAAGCCACCTCCAGCCTGGATCCGGGGACCGAGGCCGACGTCGAGCGGGCCATGGCCGGCCTCATGGAGGGGCGCACCGTCGTCGTCATCGCCCACCGACTGTCCACGGCCGAGCGGGCCGACCGGGTGGCGGTGGTCGATCACGGCGAGCTGGTCGAGGAGGGAACCCACGACGAGCTCCTGGCAGACCGGGGGCGCTATGCCGCGCTGTTCGCCTCGTGGGCCGGCGAGCAGCACCGTCGCCACCCGAGCGACCTCGCCGAGGACGCCGTCGTCAGCTCTTGAGCGAAGCTGCCACGTAGGAGTCCATTGCCTCGGGCCACAGGCGAAGGCCCTCGATGGCGCGCTCGCGGTCACGAGGCGCCAGGTGCCCGGCGATCGCCTCCAGCCGGCCGTTGGTGTGGGCATCCGCCTCCGACAGCACCCGACGGCCCTTGTCGGTGAGGGCATGGGTGACCCGGCGGCGATCCCCGCCGTCGGATCGCCGGTTCACCAGCCCACGGGCGACGAGGCCGTCGACGATGGCGGTCACGCTGGGTGGGCTGACGGCGAGCTTCGACGCCAGAGCCGAAGCCACCGCCGATCCATCGCCCAACAGGACCAGCACGCGGTACTGGGGAAGCGAGAGGTCGCTCGGGACGAGGGCCTTCTCCACGTGCTTGGCCAGGCGCGCCGCGGCGCGCCCGAACGAGGCCGCTCCCTGCCTGCGATCGCCGGCCTTGCCCGTGCTCACCACAGGAATTCTAACAGTTTGGCTCTCGAAACAAAAACTGCTAGCGTGCGGTCCGAACGAGCTGTGCTCGGCACCGCTCACCGATTCGGAGGTTGGGGCACGACGTGAAGCTCGACCTGGGGCCGGAGCTGGAGGCGTTCCGACGGGAGCTGGGTGACTGGATCGAGCACAACCGGATCGAAGGCCTCGAGGACGTCGACGAGCGGGCCGTGTACCTCGGGACCTTCGAGCGGTCCGGGCCCGCGGCCGCCGCCTACCGACAGTGGTCGGAGCGGCTCGGCCAGGCTCGACTGATCTGTCCGCAGTGGCCCGAGGAAGTCGGCGGACGAGGCCTGAGCGGTGCGCACATGGCCGTCCTCAACGAGGAGTTCGCGCGCCGGCGGGTCCCGCGGGTCAGCAGAGGGATGGGGGAGTCACTCGTCGGCCCGTCGATCATCGTCCACGGGAGCGAGGCGCAGAAGGCGCACTTCCTGCCGAGGATCATCTCCGGCGAGGACCGCTACTGCCAGGGATTCTCGGAGCCCGACCATGGCTCCGACCTGGCGGGGGTCGAGACGACCGGCGTCGTCGACGGGGACGAGATCGTGATGACGGGCCAGAAGGTGTGGACCTCGGGCGCCCACCTGGCGAACATGATCTTCGTCCTCTGTCGCTCCGACCCGGACGTGCCCAAGCACCAGGGACTGTCCTACGTGCTGGCACCGATCCGTGACAACGGCGTGGACATCCGGCCCCTGCGCCAGCCGACCGGCAGGTCGGGGTTCAGCCAGGAGTACCTCGACGGATGCCGCGCACCGCTGTTCAACGTCATCGGCGGCCTCGGCAACGGCTGGCGGGTGGCCATGACGACGCTGGGGAACGAACGTGGAGGCGGAGCCACGACGCAGCACCTGCGCTACGAGCGCGAGCTCTGGGATCTCGTCGACGAGGCCCGCAAGCGGGGCGGGACCGACGATCCGCACGTCCGCCAGGACCTGGCCTGGGCCTACACCCACGTCGAGATCATGCGCTTCCAGGGTCTCCGGTTGCTGTCGGCGCTGGCGGCCAAGCGGGAGCCGGGGCCGGAGGCCAGCGTCAACAAGCTGTTCTGGTCGGAGTACCAGCAGCGCTTCGGCGAGATCGCCATGGGAGTGCTCGGTGCCGACGCGATGCTCGGCGTCGGCCCGGAGTACGGGCTGGGGCGGTGGCAGTCGACGTTCGTCTCCAGCCGCGCCGTGACCATCTTCTCGGGGACCAGCGAGATCCAGCGCAACATCATCGGAGAGCGGGCCCTCGGCCTGCCCAGGGAGCCGGGATGACGGGCCTGGAACCGGACCGATGCACGGGGGCGCGGTGACCAGCACGCCCGCCGACGTCACTGCGGACCAGAGGCTCGACGCCGCCCGTCACGGCATGACGCTCTCGGTGTGGGCCTCGATCAAGCCCGATGCGCCCGCGATCGTGTCCGAGCACGGCAACCGCAGCTTCGCCGACCTCAACGGTCGGGCCAACCAGCTCGTCCGGGCCCTCCGGCGCCATGGCGTCCAGGCGGGCGACGGCGTTGCCCTGCTGTGTGGGAACCGTGCGGAGTTCGCAGAGGTCGTTGCCGCGACCCAGCGGTCCGGGTTGCGGCTCACGCCGATCAACTGGCACCTCACCGGAGACGAGGCCGCGTACATCCTGGACGACTGCGAGGCCAGGGCGTTCATCGCCGAGGACCGGTTCGCCGAGGTCGCCCGGGGTGCCGCCGCCCGGGCGCCGCGGGTCGAGGTCCGCTTCTCCGTCGGCGGTCACATCGACGGGTTCGCCGCCTACGACGACGCGGTGGGGTGCGAGACGGCCGACGACATCGCCGACCCGACCGTCGGCGGCACGATGCTGTACACCTCGGGAACGACCGGCCGCCCGAAGGGGGTCCATCGACAGCTGGGCGCCGCCGTGGCGGCGGGCTCGAGCCAGACGTCGCCGGTCGTCGGCCTGGCCAGGACCGCGGCCCAGGGGTCCAGCATGCACCTGTGCACCGGACCGCTCTACCACGCCGCCCCACTCGCCTTCTCGCTCCTCATGCCCGTGGCTCAGGGGATGGGAGTGGTGATCATGGACCAGTGGGACGCCGAGGCGACGTTGCAGCTCGTCGAGCGCCATCACATCACCCACAGCCACATGGTCCCGACCATGTTCCATCGCCTGCTCTCGCTTCCTCAGCACGTGCGGAGCGGGTACGACACCTCGTCGCTTCGTTTCGTCATCCACGGGGCCGCCCCGTGCCCCGTCGCGGTCAAACGGGCCATGATCGACTGGTGGGGACCGATCCTCGTCGAGTACTACGCCGCCACCGAAGGCGGCGCCACCTACGTGACATCCGATGAGTGGCTCGCCCACCCGGGCACGGTCGGCCGACCGCCCACTCCCGACCACGTTCGGATACTCGATGACGAGGGCAGGGACGTCGCTCCCGGAGAGATCGGCACGATCTACATCAAGGCGCCCGAGGAGGCCCGGTTCAGCTACTTCAAGCATCCCGACAAGACGGCGGCGGCGTACCGCGGCGGTCACTACACCCTCGGCGATGTCGGGTACATCGACGTGGACGGCTACCTCTACCTCACCGACCGGAGCGCCGATCTCATCATCTCGGGGGGCGTGAACATCTATCCGGCCGAGACCGAAGCGGTGCTCATCGGCCACCCCGCAGTCGGCGACGTCGCCGTCATCGGCGTCCCCAACCTCGAGTGGGGCGAGGAGGTGAAGGCCATCGTGGAGCTCCAGCCCGGCGCGGTGGGCTCGGCCGACCTGGAGTCGGAGCTGATCTCGTGGTGTCGGGAGCGCCTGGCCGGCTTCAAGTGCCCTCGCACCGTCGAGTTCACCGACGCCCTCCCGCGTCAGGACAACGGCAAGCTGTACAAGCGCGTGCTCCGGGACCGGTTCCGGCAGCAGGTGGGCTCGTGACCGGTCAGCCGCCGGCGAGCCTCAGCCCGTTGGCATAGTCGGCCAGCGCCGACGCCGGCATCGTGCCCCGTACCCGGACCCAGCTCCCACCCTTGAGGTCGACCCTGTCTCTGCGCCGTCCGAGCGAGGCGGACTGGGCCGGGCCCAGCCCGGCCAGGTCGACCGGCTCGGTCAGGCGCTCGAACCTGGTCAGCGATGCCGGTGGAGGGCGAGCCGCTTCGGCCACGGAGGGCGGCACGCGGAGGCCGCGAGAGGTCCCAGCCGACAGACACCCAGCGACTCTCTTGCACAGTCGTCGTGACCTCTGTCAAGGAGCCCCGTGGCACGGATGCGGGCCATCGAGCTGGCCCTACCGACCGAGGATGTCGCGGCCGTCGGCAGAGAGCAGCTCTTCCATGTTCCGGAAGTAGAACCGAGCCTGATCGGCCGGGGTCGCAGAGGTGAGCGCTTCTTCGAACTTGGCCAGTGGGTCCCTTCCACCCTCGGGATGGGGGTAGTCGGTGGAGAACATGAACAGCTCCGGTGCCGTCTGCTCGATCATCCAACCGACCGGCTCACCGGGAAAGGGCGTGAACTTGAGGTGTCGGCGCACGTAGTCGGACGGCTTGTGCTCGAGCCGCCGAAGCGGCTCTTCGGTACGACGGAAGGCGCGCTGGCCATAGTCCAGGTGGCGCATCCAGGACACGACCCAGCCCGCGCCCTGCTCGATGCACCCGCCTCGCAGCTTGGGGAAACGATCGAACAGACCGTCGAAGATGAGTGCACCGAGGAACAGCTCGGGTGAGTGGTGAATGGCGAGGAAGTCCTTCGAGCGCACGTTCTCGCCGCCGCCGAGGTGGTCGGTGACCGGCATGTCGTTGTTGTGGAAGGCCGGGTCGAGCAGGCGACCGCCGCCGCCCACGTGAAGCACGAACGGGACGTCGGCCTCGGCGAGCAGGTCCCAGAAGGGATCGAGGTCGGGATGGGTGGGCGCGAGGGACCCGGCGGCGGTCGAAGGGACCATGATGGCCGCGCAGCCGGCCTCGATCGCCTCGGTCGCCAGGGCGGAGGCTCGAAGAGGATCGACCAGGGGGACGTAGGCGACGGCGAGCAGGCGCTCGTCGCCCGAGCAGAACTCGACCATGGCTCGGTTCTGCGCTGAGCTGCCCGCGTAGAGCCGATCGACGTCCCGCCCGGTGAACATGCTGGTGGCGAAGGTGGCGAAGACCAACTGGCCCTGGAACCCGAGCAGGTCGAGCACACGGCTGCGCTCGGTGGGATCGAACCCGCCCATGGCGTGCCATCCCTTGTCGGTCAGCAGTCGTTCCTCGGCGAGCGCGGCCTTCGTCGGGTCCGACCGGCGGGCCTCGGCCGTGGCCAGGGCGTCTCCCAGCACCGGCGCCAGTGCCTCCATCTCCCGTCGCCGCAGGTGGTCCCGCTGGGCGGGATCGATGAAGTCGTCGAGGAAGTCAGCCAGCTCCATGACGTGGCTGTCGGCGTCAAGGATTGTCCGCTGCCCGGCGTAGGTCATACGGCCCCCAGTACCCCAAGTGTCAATCTGTCACCGTGTGGTGACATCCTGACACCTCGGCTGCACGACGCGCAAGAGACCGGTCGCCGATGTCCCGACCCTCTGGACGCGGGTCGTGAGATCGGTGACATACTGCCACCATGAGCCGGGCGGCCACCCAGACGAGCGCAAGTCGGCGACCTCTCGAGGCCGAGCCGCTCGAGCCGGCCCGGCTGGGCCGTGAGGAACGGCGCGACGCCATCCTCGATGCCGCAGACGCCCTGCTGGCTGCCGGCGACGTGGACGCGGTGTCGATGGAGACGGTCGCGGAGCGAGCGAGCGTGAGCCGCCCGCTCGTCTACAAGCACTTTGCCAATCGGGGCGAGCTGCTGGCAGCGCTCTACGAGCGAGAGGCCGGTCTCCTGCACGCCGAGCTGGCCGCGGACGTGGAAGCGGCCGACACGGTCGAGGAGATGTTTCGCGCCCTCATTCACGGCGCCCTGCGCGCCCAGGCCAGCCGCGGGGCGACGCTGGCCGCGCTGCGTTCCGCCGGGCTGCGCAGCCGCGCCAGTCGTGAGGAGCAGCGGCGCCGCGATCGGACCACCCTGCGGTACTTCGGTCGCCGGGCCGTTCGCCAGTTCGGCCTCGACGAGCGGCGGGCGAGGGCGGGTGTCGCCATCCTGCTGGGCGCCATCGAGACGGTGCTGGCCCAGTGGCGCCGACGACCGACGCGCGAGCACGCCGCGCTCCTCGAGGACACCTACGTGGCCCTGGTCGTCGGCGGGATCGAGGAGCTGGCCAGGCGCAAGGTCGCGGACCCGGGATGAGTGTGATGCAGACGCGGTCGATCGGGTCTCTCGAGGTCAGCCTGGTCGGATTGGGATGCAACAACTTCGGCATGCGTTGCGACGAGGAGCGGTCCGTGGCCGTGGTCGGCGCCGCCCTCGACGCCGGGATCAACTTCTTCGACACCGCCGACATCTACGGCGGCACGAAGTCCGAGGAGTTCCTCGGGAGCGCGCTCGTCGGTCGTCGCGACCAGGTGATCATCGCAACGAAGTTCGGTGCCCCGCTCGGCGACGATGGTCGCAGCGGTGGCGCCAGCGCCCGCTGGATCGCCGAGGCGGTCGAGGGAAGCCTGCGCCGGCTGCGCACCGACTATCTCGATCTGTACCAGCAGCACCTGCCGGACGCCAGAGTTCCGATCGAGGAGACCCAGGAGGCTCTCGACGGGCTCGTGCGCCAGGGGAAGGTCCGAGCGATCGGGAACAGCAACTTCTCGGGCCCGCAGATCGATGCGGCAGCGATGCTGTCGAGCGAGAAGGCCTGGGCTCGGTTCGTGAGCGCACAGAACGAGTTCAGCATGTTGGAGCGGGGTCCGCTGCGTGACGTGATCCCGGCAGTCGAAAGGAACGGACTCTCGTTGCTGCCCTACTTCCCGCTGGCGAACGGATTGCTGACCGGGAAGTACCGGAGGGGTGAGCCGCCGCCGGCGGGCACCCGGCTGTCGATGCTGCCCGGCGAGCGTGTCGCAAAGGTGTTGGCCGATGGACACTTCGACACCGTCGAGGCCCTGACGAAGCTCGCCGAGGACCGGGGCCACTCTGTCCTCGAGCTCGCCTTCGCCTGGCTGGCGGCCCAGCCCGCCATCGGGTCCATCATCGCCGGCGCCACATCGCCCGAGCAGGTCGCAGCGAACGCGGCCGCGGTCGCCTGGACGCTCTCGGCGGAGGACCTGGCCGAGATCGACAGTCTGCTGGCGACGAGCGCATGAGCGATCGAACGCTTCGGGGCCGGGCGGCGGTCGTGGGCGTCGCCGACGCCGTCTCACCGACCGGAGAGCTCGACCGGTACGGTCGAGAGCTCGAGGCGGCCATGGTCCGCGAGGCCCTGGACGACGCCGGGCTCGCGCTCAGCGACGTCGACGGCATCTGTTACGGCGGCATGGCGACCGGCCTGGCCGAGTATCTCGGCGTCCACCCTCGCTACGTCGACGGGACGATGGTGGGTGGCTCGAGCTACGAGCTGCACCTGGAGCACGCGGCAGCCGCCATCGCAGCCGGGCTGTGCGAGGTCGTCGTCAGCGTCTACGCCGCCACCCCCAGGAGCGACCGCCGGCGTGGCCGTGGCGGCCAGCGGGGCGGCCCACCCTTTCCGGGTCCCAACCCGATGGCCGAGTGGGAGATGCCGTACGGGCTCGCCATGCCGATGGGCGCCTACGCGCTGGCAGCGAGCCGGCACATGGCCTCGTACGGCACCACCTCGGAGCAGCTGGCCCAGATCGCGGTCGACACCCGGCGGTGGGCGGCGACGAATCCCCGTGCCCGCTACCGGGACCCGATCACGATCGACGACGTGCTGGCTTCGCCCATGCAGGCCTCGCCGTTGCACCTGCTCGACTGCTGTCTCGTCACCGACGGCGCGGGCGCCTTCGTCGTGACGTCGGCCGAGCGCGCCCGGGACCTGGCCAAGCCGCCCGTCTACGTGCTCGGCGCGGCCACCTTCGGCGACCATCAGATGATCTCCCAGATGCCCGACCTCACCACGACGCCCGGAGCGCGCTCGGGCCCCGCTGCCTTCGAGATGGCGGGCGTCAAGCCCGACGACGTCGACCTGCTGATGGCCTACGACTCGTTCACGATCACGGCTCTGTTGCATCTGGAGGACCTCGGCTTCTGCCCCAAAGGTGAAGGCGGCTCGTTCGTCGAGGGCGGCCGGCTCGGACCGGGCGGCTCGCTTCCAACGAACACCAACGGCGGCGGCCTCTCGTACACGCACCCCGGCCAGTACGGGATGTTCCTCGTCGTCGAGGCGGTCCGTCAGCTTCGGGGGGAGTGTGGTGAGCGCCAGCTGAGCGGCCCCGAGATCGCGGTGGCCCACGGCTCGGGCGGGGTGCTGTCCACGATGGGCACGATCGTGCTGGGGACGGGTTCGACCAGATGACGGCGCTGTTCGAGCCGCCGGTGTCGGACGCGGCCACCAGGTTCTGGGACGCCACGCGAGAGCGCCGGCTGCTCCTTCCCTGGTGTGTGGCCTGCGAGCGACCGTTCTGGTACCCGCGAGAGGTCTGTCCCCGGTGCCTGGGCGACGCCATCGAGTGGCGTGAGGCCTCGGGCGCCGGCGAGGTCCACGCCGTGAGCGTCCAGCACCGGCCGGGGCCCATGCGGGACCCGGCTGCCGGTCCGTACGCCGTCGTCCTGGTGGAGCTGACCGAGGGCGTTCGGATCATGACGAACATCGTCGGCTGCGCGCCCGACGCGGTGACGGTGGGAATGGCCGTCGGACTGACCTGGCAGCCGCTCTCCGACGGCCGTCACCTGGTGCAGTTCGAGCCAGCCTGACGCGGAGAAGGAGGACATCGAGATGAGCGACATCTGCCGGGGTCGGGTGGCCGTCGTCACGGGAGCAGGACGGGGGGTCGGTCGGGGACACGCACTCGAGCTGGCCCGTCAGGGCGCGTGCGTCGTCGTGAACGACCTGGGCGGCTCGGTCGACGGGACGGGCGCGGACGTCGGTCCGGCCAAGGGTGTCGTCGACGAGATCCTGGCCCTGGGCGGCGAGGCGGTGGCCAACACCGACGACGTCGCCGACTGGGAGGGCGCACGACGGCTCGTCGAGACGGCGATCGGTGCCTTCGGCCGCCTCGACGTCGTCGTCAACAATGCGGGCATCCTCCGCGACCGCATGCTGTTCAACATGACCGAGGCGGAGTGGGACGCGGTCATTCGCGTGCACCTCAAGGGCACGTTCGCCCCGACGCGGTGGGCCGCCTCCTACTGGCGCGACGAGCACAAGGCCGGCCGTCCCGTCGACGCCCGGGTGATCAGCACCTCGTCGACCTCCGGGCTCTTCGCCAATCCCGGTCAGAGCAACTACGGCGCGGCAAAGTCAGGGATCGCCACGTTCTCGATCATCGCGGCCAAGGAGCTCGCCCGCTACGGCGTCACCGTCAACGCCATCGCGCCAGGGGCGCGCACCAGGATGACCGAGCACCTCGGCGGCCGGGCCGCACCGCCACCGGGGGAGTGGGACGACCGAGCGCCCGAGAACGTCGCCCCGCTCGTCGCCTGGCTGGCCAGTCCGGCCTCGCGCGACGTCACCGGCCAGGTGTTCCTCGTCGGCGGCGGGCGCATCGCCGTCGCCAGGGGGTGGGAACGGGGACCCGGTGTCGACCACGGTGCCCGGTGGGAGCCGGCCGCCCTGGACGACGTCGTGCCCGCGCTCGTTGCCGAGGCCGGCCCGGGAGGCCGGCCCGAAGAGCAGCCGCAGGCGCGGAGCGCCGAGGCCGGCCCGGGAGGCCGGCCCGAAGAGCAGCCGCAGGCGCGAGCGCCGAGGCCGGCCCGGAGGCCGGCCCGAAGAGCAGCCGCAGGCGCGCAGCGCCGAGGCCGGCCCGGGAGGCCGGCCCGAGCGAATCGCTGGTGCCTGAGCGATGGGCGCGCTGACGGGGAGGGTCGCAGTGGTCACGGGCGCCAGCCGGGGGATCGGTGAGGCCATCGCCAGCCGGTTCGCGGCCGAGGGCGCGGCCGTCGGCGTCTCGGCCCGGACCGTGGCCGAGGGGGATCATCAGCTGCCGGGCAGCATCGAAGGCACGGCGCGCTCGATCACCGAGTCGGGGGGCACCGCCATCGCGGTCGCCGCCGACCTCGCCCGCGAGGAGGACCGGCGATCGCTGGTCACCACAGTCGAGGACCGGCTGGGACCGATCGACATCCTCGTCAACAACGCCGCCGTCACCTACTTCGAGCCCGTGGACGACTTCGACGAGCACCACTACCGGTTGATGTTCGAGGTGCAGGTCCGGGCACCGTTCGAGCTCGCCCAGCTGGTGATGCCCGGGATGCGCACGCGCCGCCGGGGGTGGGTACTCAACATCTCCTCGGGCGCCGCCCGTCACCCTCAGGGCCCGCCGTACCGGCAGGGCCTGCGCGGCGGCACCGTCTACGGGATGTGCAAGGCGGCGCTGGAGCGGTTCACGACGGGTCTGGCCGCCGAGTCGTACGACGACGGCATCGCCGTCAACGTCCTGTCGCCCTCGGGGCTCGTGGCGACGCCCGGCGTGGTCCACCACGGTCTCGACCGCATCGTGCCGCCGGAGGCGGTCGAGCCCGTCGAGTGCATGACCGACGCCGCGCTCGCCCTTTGCACGGGCGATCCGGCGACGCTGACGGGCCGGGTCGCCTACGCCAAGCCGCTGCTGGCGGAGCTCGGCGGCTAGCGCGCGGCCCCCGGACGTCGCCCTGCGAAGGCGGCGATCACCTGCCCGAAGGCCTCGAGGGCGCCCGGGGTGGCCACGTCGGGAAGCGACACGATCGCCGTCTGTACGCCGGCTTCGGCCAGGTCCCGATAGCGCCCGACCTGCTCCTCGACGGTGCCGGCGCCGAGCCGCTGGCCCATCTCCTCGGGCGTGGCCGAACGGGTCCGGTGGCGATCCAGCGCCGATCGGAGCTCGCGACGGTTGGGCGCGGCCAGGGCCGTGGACAGGTGGGTCACCCGGACCTGCGCCGGGTCCCGCCCCACGTGGCGACAGTGCGCGGCGAGGACCGAGGTCTTGTGCCGCACGGTGGCGGGATCGCCCCTCAGGTTGCACGCGTCGGCGTACGTTGCCGCCAGCCGCAGGGTGGTCCGCTCGCCCGACCCCCCGACGAGGATGGGCACGCGCTCCTGGAGCGGCCTCGGGTAGCACACGGTCTCCGTCACGCTGATCAGCTTGCCGGTGAAGGGCGGTGAGCCCGGACCCCACATGAGCGGGAGCAACTGGAGCGTGTCCTCGAGGAGCGCGTAGCGCTCGGCGAGCGGCGGGAAGCTCCAGCCGTAGAGGTGGTGCTCGTGCTCCCACCACGCGGCTCCCAGGCCACACACGACGCGCCCTGCTGAGAGGACGTCGAGCGTGGCGACGATCTTGGCCAGGTGGGCCGGATTGCGAAGCGTCACCCCCGTGACCAGGGTGCCCAGCCTCGCCGTGCGGGTGCGGGCCGCCAGCCACGCCAGCGTCGTCCAGGCCTCGGGCAGGTCGTCCCAGGGCCGGCCCACCTGGGGGATCTGCAGCATGTGGTCCATCACCCAGATGCTCGAGAAGCCGACGGCCTCGGCGGTGGCGGCGATCTCGGCCAACCAGGGGGCGAGCGCCGTACCCGCCGGTTGCCGGGTGAAGGACGACAGCTGCAGCCCGAAGTCGAGGTGCAGGGGAGCCGTCCGCTGGCGGGCGGCCGAGACGGGGGCGTCGACGAGCTCGGCCGGGACGACCTCGACCGGCTCCGCGGCGTGGACCCCGTCGAAACCCTCGGCGCCCAGCTGCGCGGCCGCGTCGTCGCGGGCGGCCAACTGGGCGGTCAGCACCTTGGCCGGAACCGGCTCGGGCCGCGCCCGGTTGCGGGTCCGGCAGGTCTCGGCCGGGGTCTCGAAGAGCACGGCGTGGCAGGTCATACCGTGACGGTGGGCCCGCTCGACGTACTCTCGGCGGCGACCCGGATCCAGGCCGAGCGTGTCGACCACCGTCAACAGACGCCGCGCCAGGCGGCGTTCGAGGACGAGATCGAGCACGTCGAAGGCGTCGGTGCCCGCCCGCTGGTCGTGATCGCCGGTGCCGACGAGGGCGCGGAGGTCGTCGGACGCCACGATCTGGTCCGACCGGAAGTTCTCGGCCGCCCATCGTGACTTGCCGGCGCCGGACGGCCCGACGAGCACCACCAGGCAGGAGGCGGGGAGGCGCATCGCCTCAGTCTTGCCCAGGTGGGTAAAGGGCCGGTGTAGCCTGACCGGCGCATCCGAGACGCGGCCGGCCGGCCCGGGAGGTCGGCCCGATGAGAAGGCCGGCCCGGGAGGTCGGCCCCGATGAGAAGGCCGGCCCAGGAGGTCGGCCCCGATGAGAAGGAGAGATCACGTGCGCAAGGGGAGGGTCTCTCACCCTCACGCCGATATCCCGGCGCTCCTGCTCCGCCTCGCCCTGGGTCCGATGCTCATCACGCACGGGTACAACAAGGTGAAGGGCTCCGGCGGTCTCGAGGGGACGACGAAGTGGTTCGACGGTCTCGGCCTGCGACCGGCCTGGGTCCACGCCCGCCTGGCCGCCACGACGGAGATCGGCGCCGGCGCGCTCATCACCGTCGGCGCCCTCAACCCCCTCCCGGCCGCCGCCGTCATCGGCCTGATGACGACGGCCGCGGCGACCGACCACCGGGGGAAGGGGTTCTTCATCTTCAAGGGGGGATGGGAGTACGTCGCCGTGGTGGGCACGGCGGCGGCCGCCCTCGCGTCACTCGGCTACGGGCGCATCTCGTGGGATCACCTGCGCGGCCGGCAACGCACGGGCCTCGGGTGGGCTCTGGCCGCCGCCGCCCTGGGCGTGGGCAACGCCGGTGTCCTGCTGGCCACCTCCTACCGGCCCGAGGAGACGACGTAGCAGCTCGGCCCGCGGGCTGAGTGGGCGCGCTGCCACGCCGCGATCTGCTGCCGGACCGTCTCGATGAGGTTGCCCTGGGCGACGTTCACGTCGACGAGGTGCATGCCCCATTGCGGCGTGAGATCACCGGGGATGTTCTGGGCACGCGGGCCGGGCGTCGGGTCGATCGTCAGCGACAGGTAGGAGAACCTGCCGGTGTCGACGCACTGGCCGGTCACCAGCTGTGGGAGGGCGACGTACGGAGTCGTGATCGGCGGAGGTGCGACCGTGCTGGGCGCCCAGGCGACGCTCGCCCGCGGGGTACCGGGGCCGTCGTTGGGGTTGACGTCGAACATGGTGAGGAGCGGGCCCGAGCCTCCCCCCAGGCTGGCGGGATTGGCGCAAAGATCCTCCATGCCCGGTCCCCCCGAGCGACCGAACAGGGAGTTGTCAGGAGGGGGCGAGGTCGACCGGAACGACGAGTACCCGATCACGCAGTTGATCTGGCTGGCGGAGCGGCAGGCCCGGATGTTGGCGAACGTCCCGCCGACGTCGCCGCCCACCGGGACCTGGACCGGCCATCCCGGCACGATGGCGGAGACCATCTGGCGACGAAGCGACTGGTTGGGATCGATCATCTGTGACATGAGCTGGGTGAGGACGCCCGATCCCTGCGAGTGGCCGAGAAGGACGAACGGACGCCCCTGGTTGAGGTGGCCGAGGTAGTACCGGAACGCGTCCTGCACGTCCCCGTAGGCCAGCGCCGCACTCGACGATCGGTTGGTCGGAGAGAAGAGAGAGCGAAGGGTGGCCTGCCGGTACAGCGGGGCGAACATGTTGCACAGGCGCCCGAACGGTGCCGCCTGGGTGCGGGTCACTGTGATCTCGGCCGTGTGTGCCGCGTCGATGTCCTCGTTGGGCCCCGGCCCCGGATCGACGGTGGGGTACACGTAGAAGCAGTCGACGGGAGCCCGGCGGGCGCTGGTCGCCCGCTGCACGGTCAACGTGCCGTCAGGAGCAACGGAGGTGAGGGAGAGATCACCGGCGCAGGCGCTCTGGGCGGCCGGAAGATCGGGACGACAGAGCCAGTGCGCCGGGTTCGAGTACGTCGCGCTCTGGTAGCCGGCATCGAACACCGGCCGCGACCGCACGGACGGAGCGGCGGCTCGTGAGCCGCCCCCCGAGCAGGCCGACAGGGCGACCGCCAGAACCCCAGCCACCGCGAGGAAACGCCGGGTAGGCGGCAGCATCGCTCAGACGCTAACCGTGGAGCACCTCGACCGGGGGGGCAGGGGCGGCCTCAGGGCGTCGGAGGCGGACGTGCCCAGACGTAGGGCGCCAACGCCGGCTCGGACGGCGTGTGGGGGTGCGTCGCCACCACGGTGACCGCCCCTGCTGCGTAGGCGGCGTAGTCGGTGGGGAACGTGAGAAGGGTCCACTCCCGGCTGCAACGGCGTGGCGCCTGGGCACGGGACGACACGCCCAGACAGCTCAGCCCAGCTCCCGGGGCAGGACCAGCTCCTCCAGCCTCCCGCTTCCCTCGCCGAGGTCACGCCAGGCGTCGAGCGGTACGCCGATGACTGCCAGGGCACCGGTCGGGAACTTCTCGGCCAGACGGGCCTGGAGCGCCGGGTCACCCGCGACGGCGAGCGACACGGCCAGGTCCTGGAGGGACGGGTTGTGCCCGATCAGCATGATCGACGACGCCGAGTCCGGGCTGCGGCCGATCAGGTCGACCAGCGCGCCGGTGTCGCCCTCGTACACCTGCGGTTCGATCCGGACGGTGACGTCTCGCCCCAGGACCGGCTCGATCTCGGCCAACGTCTGGCGGGTCCGGCGCGCGGGCGAGCAGATCACCAGGTCCGGCGTGATCTTCTCCTCCTCGAGATACTTCCTCATGCGGGCCAGAGCGCGAACACCGCGAGGCGCGAGCGGTCGGTCGGCGTCGGCCAGGGCGGGGTCGTCCCAGCTCGACTTGCCGTGTCTGAGCAGGTAGAGGTGCTTCACCCGACCAGCTCATCACAGGGTGCCCACGGTTCGTCGGATCCCGTCGGTACTATGAAACCTCGGACATGGCGGGGTACGGGACGAGGCGAGGGCGGCGCTGGGGAGCTGCCCGGGCCCGGGTGCTGGGGCTGACGGCTCTCGTCCTCGCTGCGGCCCTGCTCAGCGCCTGCTCCTCGTCCGCCTCGTCGCCTACCACGACGACCTCGACGACGAGGCCCAGCGCCAGCACGACCTACTACGTGTCGGTGGGCGACTCGTACGCCGACGGCGTGCAGCCCAACGCCTCCGGCCAGAGCGTGGCGACGAACCAGGGCTACCCGGACCTCCTCTACAACGACGTTCGCCCCAGCATGCCGGGCCTGGAGCTCGTCAAGCTGGGGTGCTCGGGCGAGACGACCGACTCCGCCATCAAGGGCGGCACGTGCAAGTACGCCCAAGGCTCGCAGCTGGCCGCCGCCACCTCGTTCATCCGCGCCAACCAGAGCTCGATCGCCTTCGTGACCGTCGAGCTCGGCGCCAACAACTTCGAGCACTGCGTCTCGAGCGAGGGCGAGGTCGACCCCGGCTGCCTGCTCGACGAGGTGGCGACGGTGGAGAACGAGCTGCCGGAGATCTTCCGACAGCTCCGGGACGCGGGTGGACCGCAGATGAAGATCGTCGCCATGAACCTCTTCGACCCGTTCCTCGCCGAGTGGCTCGTCGGTCCGGCGGGGCAGACTCTCGCCCAGGAGAGCGTCGAGTTCCTGCGAGAGTTCAACACCGCCCTTCGGTCCATCCACCGGGCGGCCGACGTCCGGACGGCTGGTGTGGCGGGCGCCTTCTCGACTTACGAGCCCTTCTCCAACATGACGAACCTGCCGGGGTTCGGCGACGTCCCGGTCGCCGTGGCGAGGCTCTGCCAGTGGACGTGGGGCTGCGCGCCCCCACCACAGGGCCCCAACGAGCATCCCAACACCGAGGGCTATCAGCAGATCGCCAACGCCTTCCGGCCCCTCGTGGGCTGAGACCCCGTTGTGACCTGGGTCAGTACGCCTCGGCGGTGACCGAGTACCACCGCGCCTCGTCGAGGACATCGAGCAGCGAGCCCAGCTCCACGGCGCCGCCGGCGCTGTCTCGTCGAGCGGGCAGGCAGCGATCCCTCAGGTCGGCGCTCAGGTCGTCGACCTCGGCCGGTTCGCGCCGCCACTCCTCGCCTTCGAGGACGTGCCAGAGCAGACGGCGCGTGGCGGCCCCGTCGAGCACCCACTCGTAGCTGCCCCACTCGAACTGGCGGATCGGGCCGTCGATGGTGTGGGCATGCCGGAGAGCCGCGAGGGTCGCGGCCGCATGGCGCCCTCCCCAGTTGACCCGAAGACCGGGACCGTCGAGGCACCGTAGCTGCACGTGGTAGATGTGGGCCGTGGCCTCGGTGGCCGCATCGGACGGTGGTGTGCGCACTGTCCGCGGCCGCTCCTCGGCCGGTGCGGGCGCCGCTGCGCGTGCGTGCGCTGCGCGGCCCCCGACGCCCGGGTGCCGGGGGTGCGCCGGCGGCCGGGCGCGACCAGCGGCCGGTCGTAGTGGTCACGAATCGTCCGCATGGCCTCGGTCGCCTCCCGCATGCGCTGGGCGCCCTCGACCTGGACCTCCGGTCGCATCCCCCGCAACCGGTCGGGATGGAACAGCTCGGCCAGGCGCCGGTAGGCAGCCCGAGCCTCCGCCAGGCTCGCATCAGGCCCGAGGCCGAGCACCTGGAAGGGATCCGAACCCACCGCCTGTCAGGCTAGGGGCTGGCGGACCGGTGGGGCCAAATTGACCGGCGTGACCGGCGTGCCCGGTGTCCTCAGGCGCCGGGCGGCCGGTAGGCGGGCGACTTCTTGCCGGCCGCGTCGAGCTCCTCCGGGGTCAGCAGCACGGTCGTCGCCGCCTCGACGCCGCCCGTCGAGCTGATGGTCAGGGCCAGCGCGGCCGCCGACGCATGGTCGGGCAGATCGAGGATGGCGATGGCGTCGGTCGCGCCGAAGGCGAAGTAGAACGACTCGAGGCTGCCGCCGACACTCTTGGCTGCGTCCTCGACGGCTTTGCGCCGGACGGTACCTCCCTTGGCGAGGACGCCCTTGGCTCCCTCGACGGTGAACGCAGCCTCGATCAGGTACTTGGGCATGATGTTTCCCCTTCCGCCGGCGCCCGCAGCCTCGCGCTGTTGATCATGATTGGCAAGGCGCCTGGCTCACGGCGGCGGGAGCTCGGTGGTGCCGCGGCCGGGTCCAGGGGCGTCGCCGGAGATACGGTTGACCCATGGCTTCAGGTGGTGTGCTCGTGACCGGCGCGTCCAGCGGGATCGGACGGGCGTGTGCCCTGCACCTCGACGGGCTCGGCCATCGAGTCTTCGCGGGCGTCCGGACCGAGGCTGCGGCCGAGAGCGTCCGGAGGGCCGCCAGTGACCGCCTCGTCCCGGTGCTCCTCGACGTGACCGACGCCGAGGCGATCGACGCCGCCCACCGGTCGATCGAGTCCGGCCTCGACGGCCGCGGCCTGGTCGGGCTGGTCAACAACGCCGGCGTCGCCCACGGGGGTCCGATCGAGTACCTCCCCCTCGACGAGTGGCGCGCCCAGCTCGAGGTCAACGTCATCGGCCAGGTCGCCGTGACGAGGGCGATGATGCCGTTGCTCCGGCGAGCCCGGGGGCGGGTCGTGTTCATCGGCTCCATCGGAGGGAGAGTGGGCACGCCACTCCTGAGCCCGTACGCAGCCTCCAAGTTCGCCATCGAGGGAATCGCCGAGTCGCTTCGTCACGAGCTGCGCCCCTTCGGCGTGCGAGTCGTCGTCGTCGAGCCCGGGGCGGTGAAGACCGACATCTGGGACAAGGGCCGTAACTACGCCGACGAGATGGAGCGGCTGCTCCCGGCCGAGGCCAGCTCTCTCTACGGCGACGCCATCACCGGCCTGCGACGGTCCATCGACCAGCAGGACCGCACTGGCATACCGCCCGAGCAGGTGGCCCAGGTCGTCGCGCGCGCTCTGTCCTCCGACCGTCCCCGGGGGCGGTACCTGGTGGGTCGGGACGCGCAGCTGGCTGGTCTGATCGCCAGGCTGTTCCCGGACTCGGCCAAGGACGCCATCGTGCGGATGGTCGGCGGCCTGCAGCCCAGGTAGGCCGCGCTCACCCGGGCGCGCCGGGCGAGGGCGTGCGGGCCGCCAGGTCGTCGTCCGACGGGATGATGCCGAGCTGTTGGAGGAGCGCGAAGCGGTCGGCGACGCCCCAGTTCTCGACCAGGCGGCCGTTGGCCACGCGCCAGATGAAGAACGCCCGGAAGCTCCCCTCCCTCCTGGTTGCGGCGCCGCGGCGGTAGTCGCCCTCGTTGGTCCCGCGCAGTTGGAGGAAGACGGCGACGCGGTCATCCTCGGCGATCAGATCGAGGATCTCGGCGTGGAAGTCGGGAAACGACCTGCGGATCATGGCGATGCCGCCGCGGACCGACTCGGGGCCGGTCGGGGCGTCGAGGATGAGCGGGTTGTGGGTGACGACGCCGGGATCCACGATGTCGTCGACCACGTCGAGATCTCCCTGGTTGAACCCCCGCTCGACGAGCTGGCGCACGAGCTCCTTGTTGGATTGGAGAGTGTCGGCCACGACGCTCATCGTAGGGCTGAGCCGGTCGGGTCCGCTCTGTGCCGTCCGGCGGCGGGCGAGATACCTCCGGTAGTGTGCCCTGGCGACCGCAGGAGGTCAGCGATGCCCGAGCAGCCGGCCCAGGGGGGCCCGGAGATCACCGAGATGCGACGCTCGAGCCGTGACCCCGAAGAAGTGCGGCGCCGCCTGCAGTCCTGGTTGGTCCAGCGGCTACCCGCCGGCAGCGCGCCCAGCGTGCCCGAGGTCCACCCCACCGAGGCGACGGGCGTCTCGACCGAGACCCTGCTGTTCGAGGCCCGATGGACCGAGGACGGGCGCGAGCGTTCGGAGCAGCTCGTGGCGAGGGTTGCGCCCGATCGGGTCGACGTGCCGGTGTTCCCGACCTACGACATGGAGCGGCAGTTCAGGGTGATCCGTCTCGTCGGTGAGCACAGCTCGGTGCCCGTGCCGCAGGTCTGGTGGCTCGAGCTCGACCCGACCGCGCTCGGGACTCCGTTCTTCGTGATGGGCCGCGTCGAGGGCCAGGTCCCCCCAGACGTCATGCCCTACAACTTCGGTGACAGCTGGCTGTTCGACGCGTCGCCTGCTGATCGCTCCCGGCTGCAGCAGTCGATCGTCGAGGTCCTGGCCCAGCTCCACGGCATGGACCGGCCGGAGGAGACGTTCGCCTTTCTCCGCTACGAGCGGGCCGGCGCCACGGCGCTGCGACGCCACGTCGCCGACCGGGCCGCGTGGTACGAGTTCGCGGCCGCCGGCCTCCACTCACCGCTGATCGAACGAGGACTGGCCTGGCTGGACGACCACCTCCCCACCGACGAGGGCCCCACCGTGCTCAGCTGGGGCGACTCGCGCGTGGGCAACGTGTTGTTCCGTGATTTCGCGCCGGTGGCGGTGCTCGACTGGGAGATGGCCGGGCTGGGACCGCGCGAGCTCGACCTGGCCTGGCTCGTGTACTCGCACCGGGCGTTCGAGGACATCGCCGCCGAGTTCGCCCTCCCCGGGATGCCGGACTTCCTCCGTCGGGACGACGTCGTCGCCGAGTACGAGTCGATCACCGGCCACACCCCGCGCCATCTCGACTTCTACCTCACGTACGCGGCGGTGCAGTGGGCGATCGTGTTCCTGCGCACGGGTCTGCGGCAGGTGCATTTCGGCGAGATCGAGATGCCCGACGACGTCGATGCGCTTCTTCGCAACGGCGAGCCATTGGAACGTATGTTGGCCGGCAAGTACTGGGAGTGACGATGCCCGTTCCCCTCGACGAGTACCCGATCCACCAGACGCCGCTGTCGATGCAGCACGTCGGCACCAGCGACCGCAACTTCTACGACCGGTGCTACTTCAACGCCCACGACCGCAACGGGCGACGTCTTCCTGATCAGCGGTCTCGGGGTGTACCCCAACCTCGGGGTCATCGACGCCTACGTCACCGTGCGCCGTGGCGACCGGCAGTGGGCGGTGCGCTGCTCGGACGCACTCGGCGAGCGATCGCCTCGACCAGCGCGTCGGGCCCTACCGGATCGAGGTGCTGGAACCGCTCCGCCGTCTGCGCCTGGTCTGCGACACGGCCGAGCACGGCATCGCCTTCGACCTGACGTGGGAGGGCTCGTTTCCTGCCGTCGAGGAGCAGCCGCCACCTCATGCGGGCGGGCGGCACGCGGGTCATCATCGACGGTCCTGCCGCTTCGCCCAGCTCGGCACGTGGAGCGGGACGCTCCAGGTCGGCGGGCGAGGAGCTGGCCGTCGACCGGCGAGCGGTGGGTCGGCTCGCGGGACCGGTCGTGGGGGATCCGCCCCGTGGGCGAGGCCGAGCCGCCCGGGACGAGCGGCGGACCAGCCCAACGAGGGCTTCTGGTGGCTGTACGTCCCGCTGCGCTTCGACGACTTCGCCCTCGTCGTGATCGTGCAGGAGCAACCCGACGGGTACCGGACGCTGAACGACGCCGTGCGGGTGTGGCCCGACGGGCGGTGCGAGCAGCTGGGCTGGCCGGGCGTCGACATCACCTACCGGTCGGGCACCCGTCACCCCGAGCGGGCCGCGCTCCACCTCCGCAGCGCCGACGGCAAGCCGCTGGCGGTCGATGTCGACACCCTGGGGTTCGTCCCTCTCCATGTGGGGGCCGGCTACGGAGGCGATCCCGACTGGGGCCACGGGCAGTGGCGGGGGCCGGGCTGGGTGGAGGGCGCCGTGTACGACCTGAACGACCCCGCCATCGCCGGACGGACGCCCTTCGGTGTGATCGACCACGTGGCTCGGGCAACGTGCGACGGGGCGGAGGGTTGGGGCCTCTTCGAGCACGCCACCATCGGCCGCCACGATCCTTCGGGCTTCACCGATCTGGGGTCCGTGGCACCGTAGCGCGGGCCTCGTGTGAGCGGTTCAGTCCAGTATGCTTGCCGGCAACGACGGCCCGCGGGGGTCGCAGCGGGAGAACGGGGGGATCGCATGAAGGACCGCGCAGTGGTGCGTCAGCGGGACGATGGACAGGCGATCTGGATGCTGGGCGGCCTGTACGAGATCAGGGTCGGCAGCGACGAGACCGACGGTGCGATGACGGTCGTGGAGATGACCATGCCCCCCGGGATGGGGCCGCCGCCGCACACCCACCCCGGAACCGAGTTCGTGTACGTGCTGGACGGGACGCTCCGCTATCACATCGGCGACGACGTCCACGAGGGTGGGCCGGGATCGGCGTTCCACATCCCGGCAGGGATCGTCGAGAACTTCGAGCCGACGGGCGACAAGCCGTTGCGGGTGCTGGTGACCTACACGCCGGGTGGCGTCGAGCGGTTCTTCGCCGAGTACGGCGAGGTGGCCAAGTCGCGCCAGCTACCGCCTCCGGACGAATCTCCGCCCGATCTCGAGCGTCTCATCGCCCTGGCCGCCCGTCACGGCATGCAGATCCTGCCCCCGTCCTAGCCTCACGCCGCGCCCAAGTCGCCCGCGGGAACGGGCGCGTCCCCTCGGTCACCCTCACCCGGGCGCCTCCGGTGTTAGGCCGCTCGTCGTTTGTGCCGGGGATGACGGGGATCACCTGGCGGGACGAAGTCCCGCTTGCCCGTGCCTTCGACCAGGGCCCAGCCCTCGGTGGTCTTGAGCCGGTGGTCGAAGCGGCACAGCCGGTCCATCAGGTCGACTGCGGTGAAGTGCGTGTCAGCCCAGTCCAGGCGGTGGTCGTTCTCCAGGTAGATCTGCTCGACGCAGTCCTTGCGGGCACAGGAGGGATACAGCCACTGCAGGGCGCTGCGCTGGTGGGCCTTGGGGCGCCGACCCAGGTGGGCCACCCCCACCACCTCCTTGGCCTTGGTCAAGATGGCGGCCACGAAGGGGTTGGCCGTCTCCAACAGCTCGTGGACCACCGACATGGCCACCGGCCCGTAGCCGGCCAGCTCACAGGTCTCGCCCTCCCGTGGCGCCCCGGCCAGGAACGCGTCCCAGTCGAGGCGCACCAGCATGGTCGCCGGCGCCCCCCGCCGGCGGCGGCGCTTCCCGGAGGCCTCCGAGCCCGATGCCGGCCGGGACGGGCTGGCCGCTCGAGGCCTCCACGGCCAGGGTGACGAGGGCGTCGAAGGCGTAGGCGTCGGGCGGCTCCCGACGGCCGGCCCGCCGGGCAGCGTGGAACAGCCGGTCGATGATGGGAGCCAGAGCGGCCATGACCTGGGCCCCGTCCTCGGGGTTGCCGTGGGCCCGCAGCTGCCACTCTCCCTCGGTGTCGGTCCAGGACCGCATGCTGCGTCGGGCCCTGATATCTCGTCGTCGGGCCTCCCGGTCGACCTGGGCCGCCTTGGTCCTGGTGACCTCCTCGCGCAGCTCGCCCAGGGAGGAGGTGGCGGCCACCTCCACCAGGTGCTGTTCGGCCGCCGGATCGGCGGCGGCGGCATCGGCTGATCAGACGACACCTGGGCCGGGGACAGCTCACCGGCTTCGCCGCGGCACCTCGACCGCCGGGCTGGCGGGCCAGGGCCTCGCCCGCCTCGATGACGCCTCGCGCCGTGCCAGCGTCGTCCCCGTGGCTCGGGCCAGCTCGTGAGCAGCCGAGCGTGCCCCCCGCCGGCGGGCGTCACCGGCCTTGGCCGCTCGCGCCGCGGCCAGGGCCTTGATGGTGGCCGCCGCTGGACTCGATGGCGGCCGCCTCGGCCACCGCGGCGCGGGCGTCGGCCACCGACAGCAGCCCGGCGTCGAACCCCGCCGCGTAGCTCGCCATCGCCTGGCGCAGCTCACCCAGCCGCTTGCACATGCCCGCGCACCACCGTCGTCGTCCGCTGACCGAGGCCGGCGTTGGAGGAGCCGGCGAGCCTGTCCGGACCGAGGGCCGAACGTGTGTTCGACTATACCAGCCCGGCATGACAACCAGCGTCGGGCTCGACGCTAGATACATGATGTAATCGGGCCTGGGCTGACCCTGGAGGAGAGGCAACGGGATGTCGCGCCGGACATCGACCTGCTCGACGGCGACTTCTACGCCGGCGATCCCTATCCGACGTACGCCTGGATGCGCGAGAACGCGCCGGTGTACTGGGACGCCACCAACGAGCTGTGGGGCGTCTCCCGCTACGACGACATCCTCGAGATCGAGAAGCGACAAGGACGTCTTCATCAGCTCCGATCAGGACAAGGGTGGCTACCGGCCCAACATGCCGGCCGACCCCGCGATCATCGGGCTCGACGATCCCGCTGCACCACAAGCGGCGCAACCTCGTGTCCCGCCGCTTCACGCCCCGGGCCGTCTCCGTCTGGGAGGACGCACATCCGCGCCACGGTCGACCGAGCTGCTCGACGCGGTGGAGGCCAAGGGCGGGCAGGCGGAGATCGTCGGGCGAGCTGGCCGCGCCGCTGCCGGCGATGATGATCGGCCGGCTGCTCGGCTTCGGCGAGGAGCGGTGGCCCGAGCTCAAGGACTGGTCCGAGCGGACCATCGCCCTCGGCGGCGGACCCCGCTACTTCAACGAGGACGGGATGGCCGCGGCGATGGAGTTCGCCCAGGCCGCGTCCGAGCTCTACGCGGCCAAGACAACGTGCCCGGCCGACGACGTGATGTCGATCTGGACGCACGGCGGAGGTCGACGGTGGCCGCTGTCGGTCGACGACGGTCATCGCCGACTGCCTGCTGCTGCTGGACGGCGGCGCCGAGACGACCCGCACCGTCATCGCCCGCACGATCGCTCAACCTCATCGCCCACCCCGCCCAGTGGCGAACTGCTCAGGCCGGCGCCGACCTGGCCGTGGCGACCGAGGAGTTCATCCGCTACGTCACCCCGATCCACAACATGTGCCGGGTCGCCGCGGTCGACGCCGAGGTCGACGGCGTGCACGGTTCGCGCCGGGCAGCAGGTCGTGCTGATGTACGGCTCGGCCAACCGGGACGCAGGCCATTCGCCGACCCCGAGCGCTTCGACGTCACGCGCCAGCCCAACAACCACATCGCGTTCGGCTTCGGCACCCACTTCTGCCTGGGCGCGGCGCTGGCCCGGCTGGAGATCCGGGTGTTCTTCGAGGAGCTCGTCCGTCGGGTCGCCGGCATGGCGGCTGGTGCCGGGCACCGAGCCGGTCGAGATGCCCAACGCCTTCGTCTACGGCCTGCGCTCGGCCCAGGTCGACTTCGAGTTCGCCTGAACGACGCAAGGGCATCTGCCGGCAACCGCCACGGCCGGAAGCCCGGCTACACGATCTGGACCGCCACCTCCTGAATGGCGTTGTTCCCATAACCGAGACGGTTCCATTCCACCTGGTCGGGTTGGGTCCGGCTCGCCAGATCGGTGGCCCGGGCGCGAATCGTCGTCGCACCGGAGGGCTCCACGCCGCTGATCAGCTCCCACCACTGCCAGCTGTGGCGGTTGCGGTCGCCGACGAGGCGGGCCTCACGCCACGGTCCCTGTCCGATGCTCACCTCCACGCGGGCAATGGGAGCCGCCCCCGACCAGGCGACACCGCGGACCGCGAGGTCTCCGGCGGTCAGCTCCTCACCGTCTCTGGGCTCGGTGATGATGCTCCTCACCCGCTGCAGGGTGACCGGCTCCCGAACGACCTGCTCGCCGCGCTGCCACTCGTAGATATACGAGCCGGCCTGGAAGTGGCCGACGAACGCGGTCGATGAGCTCGATCTCGGTGAGCCACTTCACCGATGTCACCGCGTACCAACCGGGACGATGAGCCGCAGCGGGTAGCCGTGCTGCACGGGGAGCGGCACCCCGTTCATGGCGTAGGCCAGGAGGGCGTCCGAGCCCCGGGCATCGTCGACGCTCAAGCTGCGCTCGAAGCTCTCCGTCCCGGGTTGTCCCGGATCGCGCCCCGGTCGGCTCCTCGGAACAACACCTCGGTGGCTCCCGCCTTGATGCCGGCTCGATCGAGGACCTCGACGAGAGGCACGCCCGTCCACTCCGCCGTGCTGACCGCGCCCAGCTCCCACTGCTCGCCGTCCACCCGTGGCACCAGACCCGACCGACCGTTCCCGGCGCACTCCAGAGTCACGACGAGAGTCTGCGAGGGCATCTGCTGGAGCTCCCGCCAGGGGAGGACCGAGCGGTCGATCGACCAGGCCGCCAACCTCGAGGCGCCAGGCCGACCGGTCGAGCGCCGGGATCGGGAAGTGGTTGCGGACGTAGAAGTGCGCGTTGGGCATGACCACGCCGCCGATCAGCGCCGGGACCGACGTCTCGCAGTTGAGCGGATGGGCCCGGTGCACGACGAGGCCGGCCTCGATGGCGTTATGGCAGGCCTCCTCCGGCTCCACGACCGGGTCGGTGTGCTCGAGCTCGGGGAGCGCGGAGGTACACCCGCCGTTGGCAACCACCCGGGCGCACGTCGAGGCGGGATAGACGTCGACGGTCCCCGCCGAGGCGAACGGCTCCATGAACCCACGGATCCGGCCCTCGTCCTCGGCCTCGACGATCAGGTACATCGTGTGCTCGCCCTGGACGACCGCTTCGCCCCGGATGTCGACGCCGTGAGTGGCCACGTTGGGCCGGCTCAGATAGTTGAGGAGGGTCGCCCCGAGAGAGGGATCCTCGGCGGGGCAGCGCTGGGCCTCGTGCTGGTGGCGCACCACAAAGAGAGCCACGTCGATCTCCTCCCCCCGGCGCTACGAAGCGGCGGGACCACTCCCACCCGGCCACGGTACCGGCGATCGGCGTTGGACACGAGGCCGTCCTGCGACGGCTGCTCGGCCTACAGGAGGTCGCTACCTGCAGTTTGCACTTAATTAAGACAGACCTTTATGCTAGGGGAAACTCCACATCGAGACAGGAGCCACCATGAGCTCGCCGCAATGGCTGGCACTGCGCGGCGCCCTCGGCGAGACGGCCGGCCGCTTCGCCCGGCTGCTCGACGCGGCCGGCGACGCCGACGCCCATGCCGTCGGAACCTGGAACGTCGGCGACGTCGCCGCCCACGTCCACGAGGTCAGCATCGTCAACTCCTGGTTCGTCACCGGGGCAGAACCCGCGGGCGAACTGCGGGACCTCTACGACATGGCGACGACGGCGAGCGTCGACCGCGTCCGAGATCTGAATGCGCTCGCCCTGAGGCTCCTGCCCGAGCGTTCACCCCGAGCCCTGGCGTCGCTGGTCGAGGCGAACGTCGGGGTCCTGCTCGAGGCCACCGCGGCGGCCGACGGCGACGAGCAGATCGCCTGGCTCGGCGGGACGAAGGTCCCGCTCAGGGCCGTGCTCGGCCACATGCTGTCGGAGCTGTTCGTCCACGGCAACGACGTCGCCGGCGCCGAAAATGGCTCGTTCGCCATCCCGGCGTCGTACGGGAGGCTCATCCTGGAGACCTTCCTGCTCGAGCTCCTCCGCAGCCCCGACGCCGCCCGCTTCGGTGGGGACCGGAGCCTCCTCACCGAAGCCGGTCGCGTGCGAGCTGCGGCCCTGGGGCGCCGAACCGGTCCTGATCGTGGCGGGCGGCGACGGACTGGCGGTGCGGCCACCGGACGGACACCCGGTCGACGCCCGCATCTCGGCCGACCCGGCCACGCTGTGGCTCGTGATGTGCCACAGAACGAGCGCGCTGCGGGCCGTGCTGACCAGAAGCGTCGTCGTCTCCGGACCACGCCCGTGGCGGCTCCGTCGGCTCGCCCGGCTGCTGCGGACGCCGTAGAGAGGCCAGGACGGGCCCAGCACGCCCGAGTGGCCTACCTCCCGATGCGCTCGGGGTCCATCACGGCGAACTCTCCCTCGGCCTCGACAGTCGTCACCTCGCCCTGGAGGAGACGGCCCTTGCTCACGACCCGGTTGCCGTCGCGGCGGTCGACCCAGGCTTCGAGGAGACACTCCTCGTCGAGGCGCGTCGGACGCCGGAACCGCAGGGAGAGCTGTCTCGTGGGGCCGGCCGCCCCCTCGAGCCGGTTGGCCGCCGTGAGGACGATGTCGAAGGCAGCTGCGATCACGGCACCGTGCACCCAGCCCGGCCCGCCCTCGTAGGGCTTGGTGAAGCGACCCCTTCCTCGCGCCCCCTGCGGGGTCGCCTCGAGCGCCAACGGCAGCGCCAGAGGGTTGTACCGACCGATCACCACGTCGTAGGGCATCGAGTCCTGCATCGTGTCCGGATCCGATCCCGCCGGTGCGGGGGCCACCAGGTACCGGGCGTGCGGCGGGGTCGGCACGTGCTGCGCGAGCCGGTCGGCCGATGCCTGCAGCTCGCGGGCGATCGCATCGACCTCGTCCGCCGGCGCGTCGCAGGTGACGGTCAGGTCGACGAGTCTCCGCACGACGTCGGCGAGGGCGGCCATGCCCTTCTCGCGGCCGGCGATGGACGGGTGCACGCTGGGTCGTGGGTGTGGGTCCGTCATGTGGGCATCGTAGGGGGCGGCAGCCCTAGCCGAGCTGGGAGGCGAGCGTCGACACGATGTGGGCGCGAAATCCCTCCCGCATGACGTCGGCGTCGAGCCCGTTGGTCACGTACGCGAACGAGAGGCCCGTCTCGGGGTCGGCCCACGCCACCTGGCCGTGGGCGCCGGCGTGACCGAACGCCCACGGTGAGCATTGCCGGCCGAACGCCGCGTAGCGCCGGACGTGCTGCCCGTCGTCACCGGCGACGACGAGGCCGATCGTGCGGTTCACCGGCACTCCGAGCATCGGATCAGGAAAGGTGCACCGAATGTTGCTCGTGGCGTCGGCGAGCACACCGGGGTCCCAGAGGCCGAGGCGGTCGTCCATGAGCGCCTGGTAGAAGACGGCGATGTCGGCGGCGGTGGCCACCGCACCGCCGCCGGGGACGCCCGCCCTCACCACGTCTGGGCGGTCGTAGGTGAAGAGATAGTTCTCGTGCTCCCGTCCCTTCGCCGTTCCAACCGCCACCAACGGGGCGATGCCCTGCTGTTGGTCCTCGCGGAGTCCGAGCAGACGCGGCAACCCCAGCGGCCCGGTCACCCGTTCGTCGAGTGCATCGCGGAAGTCGCGATCGGTGAGCCGGGCGATCAGCTCGGCCAGCACCCAGTGGGCGGAGCCAAGGTGGTACTCGAAGCGTGTACCCGGCTCCCATTCGAGGTACCAGCTGGCGAGGCGCTCCACCCGGCGGGCCGGGTCGGCGCCGGCGACAGCGGGCATGGGCGCGTTCGGAAATCCCGACGTGTGCAGCAGGACCTGCTCGAGGGTCACCGACTCCTTGCCGTTCTTGGCGAACTCGGGAATGTGATCGGCCACCCGGTCGGAGGTACGCACGAGCCGCTCGCCGAGCAGCTGCCAGACCACCGAGGCCACGATCGGCTTGGTGACGGAGAAGACGCAGAACCGGGTGGCCGTCGTCGCGTCACCGAGGGCCTCGAACGCGACCAGCTCGCCGCCACGGGCGACGGCGAGCTGGCACGAGGGCAGCCAACCGCTGTCGACGTCCTGTCGTGCCGTATCCACGAGGGGGCGCAGGTCCATGTCGGGCGAGATCCTAGGCCCGGGCGCCACACCCCGGGTGCCCTGGAGCGACCGGTGTGGCGTGTCCGAGTTGTGAGACCCAGGCCGGCGGCCCCGTCAACGAGCGCGATATGCCGATGAAGAGGATCTGCTTCGGCCTACGTAGTTCTACTGATGCTATCGGTGCGGAGCGTTGTTACGTTGACCGTGATCCGGAAGAACAGAGGCCCCTTCATGCGTCATGCGAATCCATTCCTGGTGTTTCTCGAGCAGTTGTTCCACTTTCTCCGGGCGCTTATCGGCCAGCACGGAGGTTCAGCAGCACCGCCGCCGGCCGCGTAAGCACTGCGAGCATCGGACTATCCCCCTCCCGGGACCGCCCGAAAGTCCTGCTAGGGCCCGTGGTCCGGTGCGAGCTGCAGTGAGCCGGCGTGGCCGTGACACAATCCGGACATGCCACCCGAGGTAGCGCCGCTGACGTCGGTCCGGGTGATCGAGTGCTCCATGCTCGGGCCCGGCGCCATCACCACACCGCTGGCCGACCTGGGCGCCGACGTCATCAAGGTCGAGCCCCCGCAGGGCGACTACGTGCGCGAGATGACCTGGCCGATCGTGGAGGGGGTCTCGCTGATGCACCTCCAGATCAGCCGGGGCAAGCGAAGCGTCGTGCTCGACCTCCGCACCGAGGACGGTCGCGCCGTCTTCCTCGACCTGGTGCGGGGAGCCGACGCGGTCGTCGAGGCCATGCGCCCCGGGGGCCTCGCACGCCGGGGGCTGGGCTTCGAGGAGCTGCGGGACGTCAACCCCCGCATCGTCTTCTGCACGATCTCGGGCTACGGCATGACAGGGCCCTATCGCGACCTGCCCAGCCATGGGATCGCCTACGACACGTGGGCCGGCATCGTGACCCCGGAAAAGACCCCCGAGGGCTTTCCGGGCATCCCCGAGCACGTCTCGATCGGCATCAACGCGGGACCGTTGTACGGCGCCCTGGCCATCCTGGCCGGCATCACCCAGGCCCGCGCCACCGGTACCGGGGCCCAGCTGGAGGTCGCCCAGTCCGATGCCGCCGCCGCCATGGACTGGTTGCGGAGCACGACGTGGCGCTCGTACGAGAGACCCGAGGAAGAGGTGACGGGCAACAAGGCCGACGACTACGAACGCCGGGCCCCCGGCACGGCGGGTATGCGCGACGGCGTCCGTTATCAGATCTACCGGTCCGCCGACGGGTTCGTGATGCTGATGGCGTCCGAGCAGGCCTTCTGGAAGGCCTTCTGCGAGGGCGTGGGCCGGCCCGAGCTGTTCGAGCGCTGGCCGGGGTCCCGGCTCGCCGATCACGCCAAGGGCAACCTCGAGCTGCGCGCCATCCTGGCCGAGCTGTTCGCCGAGCGCAGCACGCAGGAGTGGATCGAGTTCGCCGGAGAGCACAACGTCCCCATCGCGCCCGTCAACTCGCCGAAGTCACTGGCCCAGGACCCCCAGTTCCAGGAGCGCCTGCCGTGGCTGCCGGCGGCCGAGCTGGGTGCCGAGCTGATCCCCAATCCCATCAAGGTCGTCGGCGGGGCCATACCCACCCCGACCAAGGCGCCGACGCTCGGCCAGCACACCGACGAGGTGCTCACCAAGGTCCTCGGCTACGACGGCGCCCGCATCACCGAGCTGCGGGACGCCGGCGCCCTCGGATAGACGCCGCCCGGCCTCGGCCCCGCGCCCCGAAGGGCACAGCCCTCAGCGCTGCGCCGGCTGGCGGGGCGAGGGCGGGGTCGCCGGGCTCCGCAGGGACTGGAAGTAGGCGACGTCGCTCTCGTCCGGCGGCCGACCGACCCGCGTCGTCGTGTCCACGTCGGCCGCCTCGGCCCGCAGGGCGGCGACGGTCCGGCGGTCCGGCGGTCGACTCCGGCCGGGATCGAACTGGAAATGCCGCATGGCGTTCTCGTGGGTGATCTTGCTCACCTGCTCGTCGGTCAACGGCTCGAGCAGTGGCTCCAGCGTCTCCGGCGCCCGGGGCCACATGCTGTCGGAGTGGGGATAGTCCGACTCCCAGCACACGTTGTCGATGTTGAACTCGTCGATGAGCTTGATGCCGATGCGATCGTTGATGAAGCAGCACAGGACCCGCTCTCGGAACACCTCGGCCGGACCCGAGCCGGCCGGGAACTCGTGCCTGGTCCAGCCGGAGTGCCGCTCCTGGGTGTGCTCGGCCCGCTGGAGGAAGTAGGGGATCCAGCCGATGTCGCCCTCGGTCAGCGAGAACCGCAGGTCGGGGTACCTCCACCAGAAGTCCGCCCACATGAGGTCGCCGAGTGAGTAGATCGACATCGCCGACGAAAGGCTCATGGCCACGCTCGGGGGGGCGTCGGGGGAGGTGGCCGCGCTCCGCGATGACGAGCCGACGTGGAGGCAGAGCACCGTTCCCACGTCGGAGCAGGCCGCGAACAGGGGGTCCCAGTACCCGGTGTGGATCGAGGGGAGCTTGAGCGCGGCAGGGTTCTCGGAGTAGGTCACGGCGTGACAGCCCTTGTCGGCCAGGCGCCGCGCCTCGGCCGCGGCCAGCTCGACGTCGAACAACGGCAGGATGCCGCAGGGGATGAAGCGATCCGGGTAGGCGGCACACCACTCGTCGACGTGCCAGTCGTTGTAGGCCTTGATCATGATCTCGTTGAGCCGGCGGTCCGGCCCCTCGTTGAGCACCTGGCCGGAGAAGCCCGTCCAGTTGGGGAAGTTCAGCCCCGCCAGCTGCCCGCCGGCCGACATGTCGCGTACCCGCTCGTGCACGTCGTAGCACCCCGCTCGCATCTCCTCGTAACGCTGGGGATTGACGTTGTACATCTCGGCGGGCTTGCCGGCCACGGCGTTGAGACCCAGGTTGCGGCCCGGCTTGTCCCCGTACCACCACTGCTGGAAGCCGCGGTCGTCGGTGACCACCCGGGGAGCGTGCTCGCGGTACCGCTCGGGCACGTGAGCGTCGAACATGTCGGCGGGCTCGGCGATGTGGTCGTCGACGCTGATGAGGACCATGTCGTCGGCGCGCACCTTGCCACCTCCCGAGGAGAGAACGCATATTCTATACAGCTGGAATGAACGACAAGGTCTACATCCACGAGATGGTCGAGATCCACGGCCACAACCGGGCCCGCTACATGCGCCACATGACGGCCAACTGGAGCCCGATCGCCCAGGCCGAACGGCACCAGCTGTGCTACGGAGTCTGGGGCGTCGTCGGCAGCACCGGCCGGTGGCCGGAGGTGGTCAACATCTGGGAGGAGGACGGCTTCGACGGTCTGGCCCGGTCGTTCGGGCACGAGCTGGGCCATCCCGGCCTCCAGGACCCCAAGCTGGCCAAGTGGTGGGCCGAGGCCGCCACCTACCGGCGCGGGCGGCGTGGACAGGATTCTCGTGCCGGCGCCGTGGACCCGCACCATCGAGCAGCTCTGTGCCGACGGGGTGCGCGGCGAGGTCTACGCCCACGAGCAGGTCGGGGTGCGGGCGGGCAGCTCGCGCGACTTCCTCGAGCACGTCCGCGACACGGGTGCACCGCTGTACGAGCACCACGGTTGGACGCTCGTCGGTGCCTGGGAGACGGCGATGGGCGACGAGTCGGAGTGCTTCCTGCTGTGGGCGGTCCCGTCGTGGCAGAGGTGGGCCGAGCTCGAGCAGGCGGACCGGGCCGAGACGCCGCTGCGGCGCTGGCGACGAGCCAGCTACGAGCGCACGACGTCCACCCGGCGGGTCCTGCTCGTCGAGGCGCCGCTGTCGCCGATGCGGACCGGACGCCAGCCGGGCACGTCAGACATGGACGACGAGTGGCAGGATCTCTGAGAGGAGGAGGTCAGGGCGTGGGCGACCGTGAGGACCTGTACTGGGACCCGTTCGATCCCGACATCGACAGCGAGCCGTACGAGACGTGGCGACGGCTGCGCGACGAGGCCCCGTTGTACCGGAACGACCGATACGACTTCTGGGCCTTGAGCCGGTACGAGGACGTGAACGCCGCCCACCGCGATCCCAAGACCTTTCTGTCCGGGCGAGGGACGGTGCTGGAGCTCATGGGCGCCGAGCTCGACCAGGTGGCCGGGATGATCATCTTCATGGACCCGCCGAGGCACGAGACCATGCGGGCCCTCGTGTCCCGGGCCTTCACACCCCGGCGGATGGCGGTCCTCGAGGATCGCATCCGCGACGTCTGCCGCCACTACCTCGACCCCCAGGTGGGGGGCTCGGGCTTCGACTATCTCCAGGAGTTCGGGGCCCAGCTGCCGTCGCGGATCATCTCCTCCCTCCTCGGCGTGTCGGAGGCGGACCGGCCGAGGGTGCTCGAGCTGATCGACACCATCTTCTACATCGAGCCGGGGGTCGGCATGGTCAACGACGTGTCGGTCCGGGCCCAGCTCGAGCTGATGGCCTACATCCAGGACCAGCTGGAGGACCGCCGCACGTCCCCCCGCGACGACCTGCTCACCGGCCTGGTCCAGGCCGAGCTCGCCCAGGACGGCGACGGGAGCCGGCGCCTCACCGACGAGGAGGCCGGCGGCTTCGCCAACCTGCTCGTGAGCGCGGGCACCGAGACGGTTGCCCGCCTGCTGGGCTGGACGGCGGTGGTGCTGGCCGCCAATCCCGACCAGCGCTCGGAGCTGGCCGCCGACCCGTCGCTCATCCCCCACGCCGTGGAGGAGCTGCTCCGCTACGAGGCGCCCTCGCCGGTCCAGGGGCGCTGGACGAGCCGGGACGTCGAGCTGCACGGACAGCTGGTTCCCCGCGACTCGAAGGTGCTGCTGCTCACCGGTTCGGCCGGGCGCGACGAGCGCGTCTATCCCGATCCTGACCGCTTCGACATCCACCGCCGGACCGACCAGCACGTGTCGTTCGGATGCGGGCCGCACTTCTGCCTGGGGGCAGCCCTGGCCAGGCTCGAGGGTCGGATCGCCATCGAAGAGACGCTGGCCCGCTTTCCGCAGTGGGAGGTCGACCACGATCGGGCCGAGCGCCTGCACACCAGCACCGTGCGTGGCTACAAGCGGGTGCCGATCATCCTGTAGAGCAGAGTCATGGCCTCGGAGCCAGCAGGGGCGAGTCGGTGTTGGAGGGCCAGGTGGGACGGTAGTAGCCCCGGAAGTGCAGCTCGCCCCCGCGTAGCTCGCGGATGGTCAGGAAGTCGCCCTTGTAGCCGCGGTGGTCGTAGGGGGCGAAGGTGAGGTAGGTGGCCGGGCCCGCCGTTGGTGCACGGCATCCACTTGATGCGCTCGAGGCCGAGCTTGACCTCGCGTGGCGTGGCGATGAGGGCGTTGGCGATGCCGTGGATGGCCGCCCGGGCGGTGTCGTAGGCGAGGGCGACGACGACGTTGCGCGAGGTGCGCCCGAAGCGGCTTGGTGAAGCGTTCGAGCATCGGGTCGTAGTTGGGGTTGGCGCCGTCCTCGCCGAGCTGGTCGACCCCGTGCCAGCCCTCGAGGCCCTCGGCCCAGGCGTTGGAGTTCGAATAGAACATGAACGCCGTGCCCATGAAGCGCGGCGGATCCCAGTCGAGCGCCTTGAACGCCCGGGCGAAGTGGAACGTCGAGTAGCCGTAGCCCATGTAGACGATCGCCTCGGCGCCCTGCTCGCCGCATGGTGGCGAGGCTGGCGCTCGAGGTCGCGCGGGTTGGGCCCGAGCGAGACCTCGCTCAGGATCTCGACGCCCGCGTTGCTGGCCGCCGACGCGGAAGTAGTCGGCGTAGTCCTCGCCGGAGGAGCCGCGCTCCCAGAAGAAGCCGACCTTGCGTGTGGCCCTGCTGGCGGCACCAGTTGGCGCCCATCGTGCTCTCGACGGGATGTCGCCGTTGGCGACGGTGAAGCAGTACTCGCCGAAGAAGCGGACCGCACCGGTCCAGCCGAGGCAGGCGACGCCGGTCTCGTTGATGAGGCTCGCGCAGGGTCACCGCGTTGTCGGAGATCATCGGGCCGGCGATGACGACGCAGCCCTCCTCGACCAGCCTGCAGGTAGCCGGCGCTGCACCTTGCGGTAGTTCTCGCGCGGCAGGCCGCGCGCGTCGACGGTGAAGATCTCGACCGGCCGGTCGTAGACGCCCTCGTTCAAGCGCGTCCTCGAGAGCGAGGATGGTCGGCGTCGATCCAGTCGGCCAGCAGCTGGCCGAGGTCCATGTCGATCAGGATGCCGATCTTCACCGGCTCGAACGGGTCGCCCTGGGTCTGGAGCCCGCGCGTCGGCGGGATAGACGACGATCGACTCGACCGCCTTCTCGCCGACCCGGCCGCCGCCCTGGTACCAGCGGTCGTTCTGCCAGCCGCCGAGCTCGGCGGTGTCGACGCCGGACGCGACCGTCGACACCGCCCGGTCCGTCGCGCGGCGATCCCGTGGTCGATCGGGGCGGGGAACATCCGCTCGGCGTACCGCACCTCACCCTCGTGCCCGGCGCCGTCCTCCTCCATCGCTGCTCCCTTCTGTATACAGTATCTAGACTCCCCGACCGACCGGGAGGCACGCAAGGGGCAGGACCAAGGAGCCGATGCCCGACCCTGTCTGGATCAGCGACCGCCAGGAGACGATCGTCGAGCTCCTCGAGCGACGACTGACGGCCGACCCGGACAGCGAGTACCTCGACGTGTGCGGGACGAAGCTGACCGCCCTCGAGGTGGCCACGACGGCGCGCCGCCTCGGCAACGCCCTGCGCGACCTCGGCGTGACAACCGGAGAGCGCGTGGCCACCCTCGTCGACAACTCACCCGAGGCCCTGTTGGCCTGGTGGGGTGCGGTCGTGGGCGGGGCCGTCAGCGTGCCGATCAACACGGCCTACAAGGGCTACTACCTCCGCCATCAGCTGGAGGACTCGGGCTCCCGCGTCGTGATCGTGGAGCGGGACCTCGCCGACCGGGTCGTCCAGGTCGGCAGGCGACCTCGCCTGCCTGGAGCACGTCGTCGTGGTCGGCTCGCCCGCCGACCTGCCAGTGATCCCGGGTGTCGCGACGCACCGCTGGGACGACCTCCTCGACGCGCCGGCCGACGAGCTGGCGGCGGGCTGCCGGCCCTCCGACCTCGCCACGTTCGTCTACACGGGCGGAACCACAGGGCCGTCCAAGGGCTGCATGCTGAGCCACAACTACCACGCCGCCCTGGCCCGCCAGATCGGTATCTGCTGGGAGCGCACGCCCGACGACGTGGTGTGGACCCCGTTGCCGCTGTTCCACTTCAACGCCCTGACCACCGCCGTGCTCGGGGCCCTGGTCTTCGGGGGCCGGTCGGCCATCTACCGGCGGTTCTCGGTGTCGGGCTTCTGGCCCGAGATGAACCGGGTGGAAGCGACGATCACCTCCACGCTGGGCACGATGGCCTACCTCCTCGCCCACGACATCGACCGGCCGGAGATGCCGCGCTCGGGAGGACCGCAAGCCAACCGGACGCTGCGGCTGATGGGCGCCGCGCCGCTCCCGGTCGAGGTCGACCGGGTGCTCAAGGAGCGGTTCGGCATCCAGACCTTCAGCGGGGCTTACGGGGTCACCGAGGCCAGCCTCGTCTCGTGGCAGCCGCCGGGCACCGTCAACCGGCCCAACGCGGCGGGGGTGATCAACGAGCAGTACTTCGACACCCGGATATTCGACGACGGCGATCGTGAGGTGCCTCGAGGAGAGGACGGGGAGATCGTCCTGCGGCCCAAGCGTCCCCACGTCATGTTCGAGGGGTACTGGGGACGCCCCGAGGCCACTGTCGAGGCCAGCCGGAACTGGTGGTACCACACCGGCGACGTGGGCAGGATCGACGCCGACGGGTACCTGTACTTCATCGACCGCAAGGCCGACTACCTGAGGCGCAGGGGTGAGAACATCTCCAGCTTCGAGATCGAGGGTGTGCTCATGTCGCACGGTGCCCTCGCCGACGTCGCCGTGCACGCCGTCCCGAGCGACCTGACCGAGGACGATCTCAAGCTCACCGCCACGGTCAAGGAGAACGTCCACATCACCGAGGAGGAGCTCTTCGGCTGGTGCGTGGACGAGCTGCCCTACTTCGCCCTGCCGCGCTACATCGAGCTCCGCGACGAGCTGCCCCGCAGCCCGGTCGGGCGGGTGCTCAAGCGTCAGCTTCGCGACGAAGGCGTGACGGCGGGAACGTGGGATGCGCGAGGCGGCAGGCGTCGTCTACGAGAAACGATGAGCCCGGTCCCGACTCGATATAATATGCAAGAGAAGACCGTCCCCTTGGAGGGCCATGCCCCGCCGGCTCGCCGGACAACAGCTGGTGCGACGAAGCAGCGGCAACGACGCCGCCCTGTACATCAGGCGGTTGATCTTCGAGGGTGAGCTGCGTCCGGGGGAACGGGTGCCGCAGGACGAGATCGCCCAGGAGCTCGGTATCAGCCGCATCCCCATCCGAGAGGCGCTCATCGCCCTGGAGAGCGGGGGCTGGGTGACGATAGAGCTGCACCGGGGCGCCTTCGTCACTGCCCTGGACGAGCAGGCCGTCCGGGACCACTACGAGCTCTACGGCCTCGTGTACGGGTTCGCGGCGCGACGGGCGCTGGCCCGCAGGCCCGAGGGCCTGGGAGAGCAGCTGGTCAAGCTGGTCGACGCCATCAACCGGACCGACGATCCGGAGGATCTCCAGAGCCTCGTGATCGACTTCCACGCCGCCATCACGGGCGCGGCCCGCTCGCCGAGGATCAACGTCGTGCTGCGAGCAATGTCGGGGCTCGTGCCGGGGAACTTCTTCGAGCTGGTGCCCGCGGCCGTCGACGGCGAGCGTCGCGGCCTCTCGGCGATCGCCCGGGCGATGCGACGGGGCGACAGCGAGCGAGCCGCATCCGAGTACCAGCGCATGATGAGGCGCCAGGGGGACAACGTCGTTGCCGTCCTGCGCGACCGCGGCCTGCTCGAGGGTGCGGCCCAGGCGGCTGGCTCGTCGGCGAGCTAGCCCTCAGCGGACGACGCCCGGGAGACGAGGTCGGCGCGGACGACCTTGCCGGCCTCGTTTCGCGGAAGCTCGCCCAGGTGGTGGAAGGCCACCGGGACCTTGTAGGGCGCCAGGTTGTCCCGGCACAGCCGTTCGAGCTCGGCCGCCCGCACCGCCCGTCCGGTGACGAAGGCAACCGGCACCTCGCCGAGGCGGTCGTCGGGCGTACCCACCACGGCGGCGTCGGTCACGGCGGGTGACAGCCGCAGCACCTCCTCGACGTCGCCGGGGAAGACCTTGTTGCCGCCCCGGTTGATGACGTCGCCGGCCCGACCCTCGATCCAGACGAACCCGTCGTTGTCGATCCGGGCGATGTCGCCGGTGTCGACGTAGCCGTCGGCGTCGACCCGGTCGCGAGAGGTCACTCCCGCCGGCGTAGCCCGAGCGCCCGGTTCGGCGGGCGCACGTGGAGCCGCCCGGCCGCACCGGTCGGCAGGCTCCCGCCCTCCTCGCCGACGACCTTGATCTCGACCCCGGCATGGGGCCGGCCTGCGGCCCCGACCTTCTCGGGGAAGGCCTTGGCGTCGGCGGCGGTCCAGCCGATGACCTCGCCGATCTCGGCCTGCCCGTAGCCGTTGAGCACGAAGGCGCCGAACCGCTCGGTGAACCGCCGCGCCTGCAGCGGGGACAGCGGGGCGGTGATGCTGCGGACGTACCTGAGGGGCGCCAGGTCGGTGATCGCGTCGTCGTCGTTGAGCATGGTGATGGCCGTCGGCGGCAGCACCGTGGAGCGGATCTCGAACCGCCGCACCAGCTCGGCGAACTCTCTCGGGTCGAACCGGTCGATGATCACGATCGCCGCGCCGGCCCGGAGGCCGAACAGCGTGTTGTAGATGCCGGCGTTGAGCGCCAGCGAGACCGGGATGAGGTTGGGTGTGGGCGGGCGGGATCGATCGCCGCCACCGCCCCGGAGGGGGCCGAGCACGCGGTCGATGAGCTCGAGGTAGGCGGCGTGGGTGTGCAGGATCGCCTTGGGCTCGCCGGTCGTGCCCGAGGTCCAGAGGACGAAGCCGACCTCCGGCTCGTAGCGGCGGCCGTGCCCGTGAACGGTCAGGCCGCGCCCGTCGAGCAGGGCCGCCGGTCTCGTCGTCTCGACGACACGGGCGACCTCGGGCGGGGGGTGGCGCGGGTTGACCGGTACCCACACGCACCCGGCCAGCCAGGTGCCGGCCATGGCGATCACCGCCTCAGGGGTGTTGGCGAGCTGGGTGGCCACAGCCTGGCCGTTACCGACACCCGCCGCTCGCAGGTCATCGGCCAGGGCGGCAGCGGCGCGTCGGGCCTCGCCGGCGGTGACGACGCGGTCGGCGCCGTGCAGCAGGGGCTCGTCATCGGGGAACGGGTGGTCCGTGAGCAGGGAGGCGAGGTTGGTCACGGTGATGCCTCCGGGATGCCGCCCCATGCGACGACCGGTCCGGCCACGTCGACCATCCGCGAGAGCTGGGCGTCGTCGGTAGCGACCGACACCGGGGTGGGTCGTTCGGCCACGGCCAGGCGTCTGAGCCGCTCCAGGTGGGCGTCGGGCGCGAGGGCCGGACCAGCGGCGTCCCACACCTCGAGGGGAAGGCTCACGCCGAGCCGGCCGGCCGTCTCGAGGACCGCCTGCACCGCCGGACCGAGGGGCGCGTCCACGACGGCGAGGGCGGGTCGCATGGCGTGACGCAGCCGGGCAACCAACGCACACGCCGGCGCAAAGCCACTCGCCTCCCGCGTCGCAGGCACGTGCACCGTGCCGAGCTCGGTCGTGGCCAGGGTGCGCGCCACCCAGTAGCCGGCGACACCGGGGTCGGCGGCGACCAGCCCGCGGGAGCCGAAGCACTGGCCGTAGTGGAGCGTCACCCGCGTCGGAGCCAGCGGCGCGCCCTCGCCCACCCACCCCTGCCGGGTGACGGCGGCCAGCGCGCCCCGCAGCGGGTGGCATGCTCAGCTCGGCGTCCGGTCGACGGCACTGCTCGGCGAGCGGCCCGAGGGAGCCCGGAGGGACGTCGAGGACCGGAGCCAGGTGCCAGCGCTCGGGCGGGGCCTCGCGGGGGTCGACCCCGGTGGCGACGATCAGGTCGGCCCCGCCCAGCCCGCCGAGCTCGAAGTCGCGAGCCTGGAGCCCGACGGTGGCCCAGTGGTGTCGGCTGCGCCAGTCGAGGACGCCCTTGGCGCCCCACGTGTTGAGGACGCCGAGCGTGCCCGCCGCGGCCAGGGCGTTGAGCCCCGGTGCCGCTCGGTCCTCGACGACTCCCGGCCCGGCCAGGACCACTGGGGACCGGGCCGACGCCAGCCGCTTCACGGCGTCGGGCTCGGGTTCGGTCCAGCGCCCGCCTGGCGTCGGTCCCGGGCGGCACGGCGTCCGGAGCCGGCGCGCCGAGGTCGAGCTCCAGCCGTAGGGTGCCGGACAGGACCGCAGGACCTTCGAGCAGATCGCGCCAGCCGGCCACGCGCACCTCGCCGCCGGGCGACGCACCGCCGGGCCCGTGCAGGTGCAGCACGCCATCGTCGTCGTGCACGGCGGCAGCGACGCCGTGCACCTTCCAGTGCGCAGCAGCCAGCAGCGGGGCGACGCTCAGATCCTGCACCTCGACGACCGGTCAGCCCGTCCAGCGATCGGCCGTACACGGCGTCGACGCCCCGGACCCGCAGCCACCGACCGAGCAGCTGGCCGGCGCTGATCATGAGCTCTGTTCAGGCGGCTTCGCCTGTTCAGCGGCCCTGCCGGGTGGCGCCCACACGGGCTCCCGCTTCTCGGCGAAGGCCCGCGGCCCCTCCTCCTGGTCGGGGTGGCCCCACATCGACACCAGCTCCTGCGCACCCGCCCGGCAGGCGTCGGTCAGCCCGAGCTCGAAGCGCCCCACAGCGCCCGCTTGGTGGCGGCCATGGCCGCCGGCGAGTTGCGGGCGATCTTCTCGCGCCAGCGCCTGCGCCTCCTCGCGCAGCCGCTCCGGCGGGTCGACGACCTGGCTGATCATGCCGAGCTGGAGGGCCCGCTGCGGCCGAGATGCCGCTCGTGGCGGCCGACCAGGGCCATGCGCATCACGGCCTCGAACGGCATCTTGCGCATCAGCCCGATCGCCTCGATCGCCACCACCTGTCCCACCGACACGTGCGGGTCGAAGAACTGCGCGTCGGACGCGGCGATCACGATGTCGGCGTCGGCGACCCAGTGGAAGCCCACCGCCGGCGCAGATCCCGTTGACCGCCGTGATGACCGGCTTCGCACCTGCTGGTGCCAGGACGTGAAGTGCAGGTCGAAGTCCTCGACCGACTCCCGGTAGCGCTCCATGCCGACGCCGTCGGTGGCGATCTCGGTGACGTCGACCCCGGTCTGGAAGGCGCGGCCCTCGCCGGTGTGGACGATGACCCGCACCTCGGGATCGCGGTCGAGCTCGATCCAGGCCATCGGCGAACTCGTCGCGCATGGCCGCCGTCATGGCGTTCAGCTGCTCGGGCCGGTTGTTGATCAGCCACCCGACGGGCCCGTGCCGCTCGACCTTCAGACACTCGAAGCTCGAGTACTCCATGCCTCGCTCCCGTACCGGGCTCGCTCGGTGGTCCTGTTCCACGTTCGCGTCGAAAGTGGCCACCGCGGTCACGGGCGCCCTGCCCACTTTCGACCAGATGTGGCACCGAACAAACCTCGAGCGCGTCCCACAGGGCCCGCTTGGTGGCCGCCATCGGCCGCGGGCGAGTTGCGGCGATCGTCTCGGCCAGCGCCTGGGCCTCCTCGCGCAGTCGCTCCGGCGGGTCGACCACCTGGCTGATCATGCCGAGCTCCTACGCCCGCTGCGCCGAGATCCGCTCGTGGCGGCCGACCAGCGCCATCCGCATCACGGGTTCGGCCGGCATCTTGCGCGGCAGCCCGATGGTCTCGTAGGCGCTGACCTGCCCGACCGAGACGTGCGGGTCGAGGAAGCTCGCGTCCGACGCCGCGATCACGATGTCGGCGTCGGCGACGAAGTGCAGCCCGCCTCCGGCGCACACGCCGTTGACGGCGGCGATCACCGGCTTGCTGACCTCGTTGTGCCAGGCGGTGAGCCGCAGCTCGGCCCGCTTGGTGCGGCGCGACTGCTCGCGCAGGGCCTCGCGGTCGCGGCGCCAGCTGGACCACGTCGAGCCCGGTCTGGAACGCCTGCCCGGCCCCGGTGTTGACGATCGACCCGCACGTCCGGGTCGTCGTCGAGCTCGCGCCACGCCGTCTCCAGCTCGGCCAGCATGCGTGGCGTCCATGGCGTTGCCGGCCGTCGGGCGGTTGAAGACCAGCCAGCCGACGGGTCCCCGTGCACTCGCAGGGTCAGCGACGCCGTACGCCATCAGCTGCGGGGAACCTCGCGCCAGGGCTTGCCGTGCCACGGGTCGGGCTCGCGCGGCAGGCCGAGCACCCGCTCGGCGAGGATGTTCTTGTTGACCTCGGTGGTGCCGCCCTCGATGGTGTTGGCCCGGCTGCGCAGCATCCCTCGCACCTCGTACGGCAGCGACGTCCGCGTAGTCGGCCCGCGCAGCGCCGCGAAGGCCTGATCGCGTAGGCCCGAGCAGGTCGGTGGCGAGCAGCTGGATGCGCTGGTTGAGCGCGCCCTGATGCACCTTGCCGACCGAGCTCTCCGCGCCCGGCGCCCGGCCGGCCCGCAGCGTCGGCGCGCACCCGTGGTTGGTCCAGCCGCGGATCGCGCTCCTCGCTGTAGAGGCGGCGAGCTCCTGGCGGACGACGGGATCGTCCCAGCGCCGGACGCCGTCGCTGATCCGCGAGCTCCACCGATGTGGCTCGACGCCGAGCGCCGCCGATGCGGTCGACGCCGCCCGAGCCCGAGCCCGAGACCATCTGGCGCTCGCCCGACAGCGTGGCGCCGGCGACCCGCCAGCCGTCGTTGACCTCGCCGACCCGCTGGTCGTCGGGGACCCGGGCCCCGTCGAGGAAGACCTCGTAGAAGTCGACCTCGCCGGTGATGTGGCGCAGCGGCCGGACGTCGACGCCCGGCTGGTGCATGTCGATCAGGAAGTACGTGATGCCCTTGCGCTTGGGCACGATCGGGTCGGTGCGGGCGAGCAGCACCGCGAAGTCGGCAGCGGAGCGCCCAGGTGGTCCAGACCTTCTGGCCCGTGACCACCCACTCGTCGCCGTCGAGCTCGGCCCGGGTGGCCAGCGAGGCCAGGTCGGAGCCGGCGCCCGGCTCGCTGAACAGCTGGCACCAGCATCTCCTCGTTGCGCACGATCGGCGGCAGGAAGCGCAGCCGCTGCTCCTCGGTGCCGTGGGCGAACAGGGCCGGCGCGGCCAGGTTGAGACCGAGCGGGTTCAGCCGCCCGAGGTTGTACGGGCGCAGCTCGGCCTCGATGACCCGGGCCGACAGCGGGCGGAGGTCGAGGCCGCCGTACTCCGCGGGCCAGGTCGGGGCCACCAGGCCGGAGCGTCCGAACACCGGGTACCAGGCCTCGTAGTCCGCCCGCGAACGCACCGCGCGGATCGCGGCCGCGCCGCCGCGGCCGCCGCCTCGCGCCACGCGCCGGGCACGTGCTCGGCGACCCAGGCCCGCACCGCCTCGGCGGCGTCGTCGGCACTGGTGTCGGGACCGATCGCGAGACGGCCCGCGAGCTCGCTCCGGGTGCCGGTCATCGCTCATCGTCCCTCGAACCGCGGCTCGCGCCGCTCGCCGGAAGGCGGCCAGGCCCTCGCGGAAGTCCTCGCTGCGCGACGACAGCTCCATGGCGAACGCCTCGTTGCGCAAGGTGCTCCTCCAGCGGCGATCTGCCGCGGCAGCTGCATGAGCCACTTGGTGAGCCCCAGGGCGACCGTGGGGCCGGCTGCCAGCCGGGCGACCAGCGCCTCGGCCTCCGCGTCGAGCTCGTCGGCGGGGACGGCCCGGTGGATCAGGCCCCACTCCTGCGGCCTCGGCGCCGTCGAGCACCCGACCCGAGCAGCAGCATCTCCCGGGCCCGCACCTCGCCGATCCGGCGGGGCAGCAGCCACGTGGCCCCGCTGTCGGGGGTGAAGCCGCGCTCGGCGAACGGCTCCCAGAAGCGGGCGTCGTCGGCTGCCACCGTGAAGTCGGCGGCCAGGCGAGATGCAGCCCGATGCCCGCCACCCAGCCCTGGACGCGCACACCACCGGCGTCTGGACCGAGTGTCACCAGCGGGATGAGCCGGTGGGCCTGCGACGGCAGCCGGCGCTGGATGCTGCCGGCCCGGGGCCTCGGGCCTTCGGCTCCGCGCGTTGCGGGCGACGATGTCGGAGCCGGCGCAGAAGTGGTCGCCCGAGCCGGCGAGCACGATGACCCGCACCGCCTCGTCGCGTCCGGCCGCGTCGATGACCTCGATGAGGGCCGCCATCATCTCGTCGTCGAGGGCGTTGCGCTTGTCGGGACGGTCGAGCGTCAGACGCAGCACGCCGTCCGTCCGACAGCTCGACCAGCAGGCCGTCGACCCCGGCGGAGCGTGCGCCGCTCACCGCTCCTGCGAACCTCTCGACGATGGCCTCGAGCGCGCTCGCTGCAGGTCGGTGCGCGACCGCCCGGCGGGTCGGGCAGCCGCACGGGCCCGTGCTCGCGGCTCGGCAGCAGGATCGTGGCGTGGCCGGGCGTGGTCACTCGCCGCGCTGGTTGTCCGCCCGCAGGTCGATGTCGACCGCCGGCCGGTCGCCCTCGGCCAGGTAGCTGCGTGTCACGACCGTCCCGCGGAGCCACTGGGTGTCGCCGACGTAGTTGAACAGGCGGAACTCGCAGTCGAGCTTCCACAGCCAGGCGTCGTCGCCCATCCAGTCGGTGCACAGGTGGATGAGCCACGTCTCGCGCATGCGGCCGTAGTCGTAGGTGGTCGGGTTGCCCGAGCGACGGGCGAACTCGGGGTCCCAGTGCACCCGCTGCATGACGTCGGGGACGTTGAGCTCGTCGCGGTGGAAGAAGCGCGGGATGCGCTGGCGCGTTGCGCCAGCGCCGAGGCGCAGCGGCTTGACGCCGTACAGGCCCATGCCCATGCCGACGTGCCAGCAGATCATGTCGGTGACGGTGAGCGGGCCCTTGACCAGCGGGCCGACCGCGTCGCCCTCGTGGACGTCCTCCCACCACCGCGGCTCGGCGCCGCGCGGCCCCTCGCTCGCGTACTGCGCCTCGATCTCGGCGATCTGCTCGTCGGTGTAGGGCTGCGAGCTCGACGTCCTCGTACTTCCCGCGGTCGCGGGCCTTGCTGCGCTCGGTGCGGATCATCAGCCGGTACTGGCCCGAGAGCAGCGTGCCCGTCGTCGTCGCGGAACACCTGGCCGGTCCACTCGTGCACCGCCCGCCCGGCGAATTCGCTGGCCTTGTCGAGCACCCCGACCAGGGCGTTGCGGCGAAAGATACCCGCTGGCTCCGGTCGAAGCGGCGCCCACCACTCGCGGGCGCTGCCGGAATAGAACGCGTGCACGCCGCGCAGCGGGTCGCCCTTCATCAGCTCGACCTGCTCGGCGAGGCACGGCGTCGACCTCGTCCTCGCCGATGAGCGTGTCGCCGCCGACCAGCGGCGGGGGAGCGATCGAGCCCGCCCCAGCGGGTCTCGGCCGCGTAGTCCGGGTCGCACCACAGCGGGTTGTCGTCGCCGTAGGCGATGGCGACGTGGCGGAAGGCGTCGATGTCGGGCCGCAGGTAGTGCGGCGGCTGCGGGTGCGGCTCGGGCATCCCGATCCGGGCCCGCAGCCTGGCGACGCCCTCGTCGGTGATGGTCCCCGCGTCGGCCACATCGCATATTATAGATAACCGGGGTACGACCATGAGACTGGGTGACATCGCCAACGCCGACTTCCTCGAGCGGGGAAAGCCGCTCGATGGCGTCCGGGTGCTCAGCTTCGAGCAGATGCAGGCGCTGCCCTTTGCCACCCAGCTGCTGGCGCGCCTGGGGGCGGACGTGGTGAAGGTCGAGTCGCCGACCGGAGACCTGGGCCGCACCTCGCAGCCGGCGATGACCGATCCGGAAGGTCGTCCGGTGGGAGCGACGTTCCTGCGCAACAATCTCGGCAAGCGGAGCCTGTGCGTCGACCTCAGGCACGAGCGGGCCCGCGACCTGGTTCTCGGGCTGGCGCGCCGGTTCGACGTCGTCGCCGAGAGCCTGAAGCCGGGAGCGATGGGCGCCCTCGGGCTCGCCTACGAGGACTTCGCGGCGGTGAACGAGACCGTCATCTACCTCTCCGTCTCGGGCTTCGGCGCCGCGGGCTCGGACGGCCGCACGAGCCCGTACACCAGCTGGCCGGCGATGGCTCCCATCGTGGAGGCCATGTCGGGCATCTACGAGATGAAGCGGGTGGGTGACCGTCCTCCGGTGGTGGCGCCGGTAGGTGGGCTGGGCGACCTGAGCGCGGCGCTGTTCGCGGCTGTCGGCGTCCTCGCCGCGCTGCGCGACCGCGACCGGACCGGCGAGGGCCAGCAGGTGGACGTGGCCATGCTCGACGCCACCGTCGCCATGACCGACATCGTGGCCAACTTCTGGTCGATGGGGCTCGAGGGCGGCGACGTCGGCCGGTTCATCCTGGACGGCTTCCGGGCCGCGGACGGATGGTTCATCATCCAGGTCGGCCGTGAGCAGCACTTCGCCCGGCTCGTCGATTTCATCGGCCACCCGGAGTGGGCGTCCGACCCGCGGTTCGCCACCCGTCAGGGGTGGGTCGACCACCTGGAGGACACCCTGCGCCCGGCCATCGAGAGCTGGGCGGCCGCCCTGAGCAAGGTCGAGGCCTGCCAGGCGCTCGCCGCCGCCGGCATCCCGGCGGGCCCGTGCCTGGACGAGGAGGAGCTCGTCCACGACCCTCACGTTGCGGCCCGTGACATGCTGGTGGAGATGGCCCGCCCCGACGGCGTGGAGCAGCCCGTCCTGACGCCCGGCAACCCGGTGCGGCTCAGCAAGGTGTCGCGGGGGCCCGAGACGAGGGTCCCGTGGCTCGGTGAGCACACCGGCGAGGTGTTGCGCAAGGAGCTGGACCTCACCGAGGACGAGCTCGGCGCGCTGCGTGCCGACGGCGTGATCACGTGAGGAGGGTGACATGGATGCCGGAGACCTGATCCTCGTCAGCGTCGACGACCACCTCATCGAGCCGCCGGACATGTTCGACGGGCGCCTGCCGGCGCGCTATCGCGACGCCGCCCCGAAGGTCACCAGGACCGACGCCGGCGCCGATGTGTGGACGTTCAACGGGAGCGTCATCCCGAACGTCGGGCTCAACGCCGTCGCCGGGCGGCCGCGCGAGGAGTATGGCGTCGATCCCACCGCGTTCGACGAGATGCGCCCGGGCTGCTTCGACGTCGACGAGCGGGTCAAGGACATGAACGCGGGCGGCGTCCTCGCATCGATGTGCTTCCCGTCCTTCCCCGGTTTCAGCGCCCGGCTGTTCGCCGCCTGCCAGGACAAGGACCTCGCCCTCGCCGTCGTCCGCGCCTACAACGACTGGCACATCGAGTCGTGGTGCGGTGCCCATCCCGGTCGCTTCATTCCCATGGCCCTGCCCGTCCTGTGGGACCCCGAGCTGGCGGCGGCCGAGGTACGGCGGGTGGCGGCCAAGGGCTGCCACTCGTTGACCTTCACCGAGAGCCCGGCGAACCTCGGCTTCCCGAGCTTCCACGACCCGGCGTGGGACCCGCTGTGGGCGGCGTTGTGCGACGAGGGCGTGGTGCTGTCCGTCCACCTCGGGTCGTCAGGGTCCCTGACCGTCACCAGCCCCGACGCGCCCGTCGACGTGATGATCACCCTGCAACCGATGAACATCTGCTCGGCGGCGGCCGACCTGTTGTGGTCGCGTGTCGTCAAGGAGTTCCCCGCCCTGCGCATCGCCCTGTCCGAGGGTGGCACGGGCTGGATCCCGTACTTCCTCGACCGGCTCGACCGGACCTACGAGATGCACCACCTCTGGACGGGCCAGGACTTCGGCGACCGGCGGCCGAGTGAGGTGTTCCGTGAGCACTTCCTGACCTGCTTCATCGCCGACCCGGTCGGCATCCGCCTCCGTCACATGATCGGGATGGAGAACATCGCCTGGGAGTGCGACTACCCCCATTCGGACTCGTCCTGGCCGCACGCGCCGGAGGAGCTGGCGTCGGCCGCCGAGGGGGTGCCCGAGGACGAGCTCGAGCAGATGGCGTGGCGCAACGCGGCGCGGTGGTACTCGTTCGACCCGTTCGCCCAGCGGCCCAGGGAGCGCTGCACGGTGCGCGCCCTCCGGGACGAGGCGGGCGACCACGACGTCAGCATCCGCTCGTTCGACAAGGGCCGCTTCGAGCGCAAGGTCGGGACCGACCTGGGCAAGCTGGCCGGCCGGGCGACCGCCTGACCCTGCCCGTCAGGGGCTGGGGGTCGAGCTCGGCGTCGGTGACGTCGGTGACGGCGTCGAGCCCGAGCCCTGCTGCGTGGGGCTGAACAGCGGCGACTGCAGGAAGGTGTTGTTGGCGACGCGCCAGCCCTGCGACGTCTTCACCATGTCCACGGTCATGTCGATCTCGTCCGATGCCGGCGCCTGCAGCTTGTTGTTGGCGATCGTGTCGTCGACCACGGCGAAGAACGTGACGTGACCACCGCTGTTCGACTGGGGATAGATGGCGCGGACCTCGCCCCTGCTTGCGGCGTTGGTCGCCAGCAGGCTCTTGCGAACGTCGTTGCTGAAGAACTGCGAGATGCTGGTCTTGAAGTTGCCCGGTGGCGTAGGACTGGATCTTGTTGATCTCGTTGTCGAGGCCCTTGGGATCGAAGTTGGTCAGGGCGACGATGTAGTTCTGGGCCTGCTTCTTCGCCGCCGAGACGTCGTTCTGCTGGCCGTTCAGGTGGAAGTGCCAGGCGTAGCCGAACCCGATGGTGCCGGCGACGCCGAGCACCGCGACCGAGGTCGCCAGCCGCATGGGCCAGCGCCGGCTTCCGGTCGTTCTGGTCCCGGCCGGCACCTCACCGGCCGCGGCTGCCTCGGTCTGCTCCTGGGCCGGCGCTCCGGCGCCTGCGGCCTGGATGGCCTCGACGGCGGCCGCCTCCTGGACGGCGGCGTCGCTGGGGCTCAGCTCGGCCGTCTGGTCGTGCTGGCCGCCGTTGAGCCCGTTCTCGGCGACCGTCTCGGTCTCGGTCGAGTGGTCGGCGGGCCCCTTCCCGCCGGGACGAGACCCGGGGCCGACGACTCGCACGCCTCGGACGCCGCGGTTGCTCATGTCTGACTCCGATCAATGGCAGTTTTGCTGATGCGACGGAGGAAGCTGCGTGGCTGAACCATGGAGTCGCGCCTCTTGAGTTTCTCCCCCGGGACGCGAAAGTCCTCCATGCGGGGCCGCTTGCGCAGCAGCGCCGCACCCGACAGGACGACGAGCAGCAGCAGGGGGAGCGCTCCTGTCCAGCCCTGGGCCGGGAGGTGGGCAGCGGCAGGGTACCCCGGGCCCCGGGACGGGAGGACCGCCGCCCCGGACCTGGGAGGCCGATGCCGGCGCCGGTTGCGGCGGGCTGCCCGAGTAGTACGGCGCCTGCGGCGGAGCGCTGGTCTGGGTCGCCGGGCCCACGCCGGCGCCGTACTCGGTGTTGCAGCCTGGCGCCAGGTAGGCGGGCGGGAGGTTGCGGGCCGTCTGGAACTGCCGCGCCACTGGGCTGTGGTGGCGGCAGGAGGATGTGGATGCGCAGCTGCTCCGTAGGTCCCGGAGAGGGGGCCTTCGGCCCGAGGGGATACTGCTTGACGCCGATGGTGTTCAGCGTCGTGGCGAACTTGGTGTCGCCGGCGAAGAGCGCGGCCAGGTTGGTCATGTTGGCCGGCTGGTCGACGTTGCTGGTGAAGTCGGCGAGGTCGTGCGTCAGGCAGGCCAGGTTGGGCCGGGAGCCCAGCACCAGCTGCTGGATCACGCTGGCCGCCGTGGCCCCGTTGTTCATGAGGTTGACGATGTCGTGGCTGTGCTGGGCCAGCACCTGGGTCAGGACCTCGGTGTTGGTCAGGGCCTGGTTGAAGGCGGGCCCGTTGGCCGACAGGGTGTCGAAGAACGGCGGGGCGTTGTTCAGCAGGGTCTGGAACTGGGCCTGGTTGGCGTTGAGCTCCTGGGCCAGCTGGGCGCCCGACGAGATCAGGTTGTGGATGTCGTCCCCGCGGCCGTTGAGGGCCACCCCCAGCTCGTGGAAGAAGGTGTTGAGGTCGCCGGTGGGGATGGCGCCGAAGAGCCGGTTGGCGGTGTCGACCACCTGCCCCACGTCGGGTGGCGTGGAGTTGGCTGCCGTCGGCACGATCGCCCCTTCACGCAGGAAGCGTGGCGCTGGGCGGCGCGCCCCCGGGGGGATGAGATCGATCGCCTGCTCGCCGAGGGGGTTGGCCCGCACCACCTGGGCCTGCACGTTGTTGGCGATCGTGCTGGCCCGGCTGAATGGCCATCGTGACCTTGACGCGGTCGCCCGCCAGCTGCACGGACTTCACCGCGCCGACCACGAGGCCGTTGTTGGTCACGTAGAACTGGTCCCGCAGGCCGGCGGTGGAGGGGAAGTAGGCGACGATGTCGGTCTCTTTCTTGAACGGGTTGTGCAGCACGGACAGGTAGCCGTAGGTCGCCAGGGCGACGGCGGCCACGAGGAAGACGACCACGTTGATCTTGATCCGCGTGGACACGACCATCGCTAGCTGGCTCCGTGACAGGACGTGAGCGGGTTGTTGGGGTCGGAGCCGCCCATCTGGGTGGGCAGCCCGCAGGTGATGGTGTCGAACACCACCGGGATCTGGGAGAGGCTCTGCTCGGGGTGGGTGAGCTCCTGCGACCACTTCAGGAAGATGGGGAACTGCCCGAGGATGTCGGAGAGGTCCTTCTGGTGCTGGCCCAGCTGGTTCACCGTCGCCAGGAGGCCGTTGAAGTTCGCGTTGATCTGGGGGAAGTACGACCCGATCAGGCTGACGCTGTTGGTCGACAGCTGGGAGAGACGGGTGAGGAGGCCCTCCAGGCGGTTGCTCTGGTCGTTGAGCTCCTTGGTCGTGGTGGCGAAGTTGCTGAGGGCCTGGGCGTTGGCCTGGGCCGAGGGCGCCAGCTGGGCCGAGACCTGGTTCACGTTGTTGATGAGCGCTGACAGCGTGGCCGAGTGCTGGGCGTAGCCGGCGACGACGGTGTTGAGGTTGTCGACGAACTGGTGCAGCGCCGGACCCTGGTCGCCGAAGGCCTGGGCTCCCTGCTGCAGGGTGGTGGCCAGGTCGTTTGCTGACAGGGCCCCGATGAAGTTGGTGCCCGCCTGCACCAGCTGCTCGACGCCGGGGTCGACCTGGGTGTTGGAGATGGTGGCCCCGTCGGCCAGGGTCGGGGTGGCGGGCTGGCCCTGGATGGGCTCGAGCGACACGATCGTCTCGCCGATGAGCGACGTCTGGGTCAGGTGGGCCGACACGGCACTCGGCACGTGGGCGTTGCGGTTGATGGTGAGGTCGACCTGGGCGTGGTCACCGACGCGGTGCATGCCCGTCACGTGCCCGACGGTGATGTCGGCCAGCTCGACCGGCGCGTTCGGCGCCAGCGCCCCGACGTCGGGAAAGCCGGCATGGACGGTCATGGTGGTGGGCGCGCCCGGTGCGCAGCTCGTCAGCAGGGCGCCAGCCAGGAGCCCGACGGCCGCCACCGCGCCCCGAGCCCATCCACGGTGGAGGCTGCGTCGCCCACGGGTGACGATCCGGGCGCTCATGCTGCCCTCGCTCTGCGATAGCGGCGGTAGAGCTCCAGTGCGGCGAGGACCGCGGCCAGAGCCAGCAAGGCGAAGAGGAGGGGCCACCAGTTGGAGTGGCCCTGGGCCTGGGCCGGCTGGATGGCGGTGGGCATGGGCGGCAGCGCGTTGGCCCGCGGGCGCGGTCAGGCCCGGCGGGCCCGGCGGGGGAGGCGGCGGGGAGGCCACCCCGGCGGCGATCTGCGATTTCTGGGTCGGGGTCAGGCCGGGGATCTGCTGGAGCCCGGCGTTGAAGGCCTGGCCGGCGGTGGGCGAGCTGGACGAGGGGCCGGCGTTGGCGGGCGTGGGGACCGGTGGGCTCTGCTTGTTGAGGACGGCGGCGAACTGGGTGAGGACCGGGCGTGAAGAAGTTGGGGTCGCCACAGCCGGTGGGCGTGTTGGTGGCCCCGTTCCAGGTTCCCGGCACGAACCGCCGGCACACGCTGGCCAGGCGGTCGGCCATCACCGCGAGCGAAGTCGGGAGCGGTGAGGCCCGCGCCGGAACCGAGGTTGATCGGCTCCCAGTTGTGGGCCGGGTCGTAGCCCTGCTCCCCGAACAGGTGAGGGATGGAGTACAGGGACTGGTCGAGGCTGTTGAGGTTGCGGTCCAGGCCCCGGCTGAGCGAGGTCAGGTTGCCCACGTCCTGCTGGAGTGGGCCCAGGTTGGGCTGGAGCAGGCCCGTGGCCTGCACGGTGGCGTCGTTGAGATGGTTGATCGCCCCGGCCAGCTGGTTCCTGTTGTCGGCCAGCACGCCCGACACCGTGTTGTAGTTGTTGATGAACTGCCCGATCAGGCCGTTCTGCTTGTCCAGTGTCCCGGTGAGCTGACCCACGGCGCCGAGCAGCTGACCGAGCTCGTTGCCCTTCTGGGCCAGGAGCCCGATGGTCCCCGAGGCGTTGTGGATCAGGGAGTTGAGCTGGGCGCCGTTGCCCTGCAGCACCGTGGCCAGGCTGTTCACTGCCCCGGCGGCGGTGGGCGGGTTGATGCTGCCGAGGAACTTGTTGAGGCTGGCCAGCAGCTCGTCGGTCGTCGCCGGCACCGACGTCCGCGCCACGGGGATCAACGAGCCGCTGGGAAGCTGAGGTCCCCCGGTGTAGCCGGGAGACATCTGCACGAAGCCCTGGCTCAGCAGCGTGTCCTGGGTCAGGTCCGCCCTGACGTCGGCGGGCAGCGGGTACTTCTGGTCGATCGACATCTTGGCCACGACGTGGTCCCCCTGGTTGGCGACCGAGGTGACCGTGCCGATCGGGACGCCCAGCTCCTTGACCGGGGTGGGGGCGAACAGGTTGTCACCGCGCGAGAAGTCGGCCTGCAGGGAGTAGGTGCTCGACGACCCGCCGGTCAGGCCCGAGCAGGCCGAGGCGGCCAGGCCCAGGCACGCCACGACCGCCGTCGCCGCCACCGTCCGCCCGCGGCGGCGGAGCGGTCGGGCGAGCATCCGGTGCCGGCCTCGCCCCGTCACGGCGTGGCTCCTGCCTGGCCGAACAGGGAGGCGATCGACTGCACCCCCGACACCGAGCCTGGCGGCGCAGCAGGGCTCCCGCCCGAGGAGCCGGCGGAGCCGTTGGGTGCCGAGGCTCCCGAGGAGGACGGTCCCGACGACTGGCTGGACGCGTGGCCGAACTGGTTGGGCTCGATCGCCGGCTGGCTGGCGCACGAGCGCCCCGCTCCGTGCTGGGCCGGGTCGGGGGGCAGGGCCTGGTCGAAGATCTGGTTGAGCGTGCCGCAGGGCTCGAACATCGACGCCTCGGCGCTGCCGCGTTCGCCGGTGGAGGAGGAGACGTACGGCGTGACGATGTCGTTGTTCGGGCCCGACGTAGCCGATGCTGGAGAACCCGTTGACCGCGACCGCGGCGTAGCCGAGGCCCTGGGTGAGATCGACCTGCCGGCTGTCGATGATCTGCAGGTCGGTGTGGACCTCGTTGAGGATGGCCTGCAGCTTGGGCCGGTTGGCCCCGATCAGGCCCGACAGCTGGCTGGCGGCCTGGTCGGTCGAGTCGATCAGCTGGGCCAGCGCCGTCTTGCGCTGGGCCAGGCCCTGGACCACCACGTTGAGGTTGTAGAGGATGCTGGCCAGCTCCGCGGACCGGCCGTTGAGCGTTCCCACCAGCTTGTTGGCCGAGTCGAGGAGGACGGAGACCTCGGCCTGGCGCTGGTTCACCGTCGTGGTGAGGCCGTTGAGGTTGTCGATGATGGTGGTGACGTTGCCCCGCTGGCCCTGGGTGACCGCCTGCAGGTCGCCGAGGAGCTCGTTGATCTGGGCCGAGTTGGTCTGGTTGAGGGCCGGTACCGCGGTGTTGGCCAGCTGGTTGAGGTCGAAGGGCACCTTGGTCTTGGTGATCACCGAGCCCTGGTGGAGCTGGTGGGCCCAGTCCGTGCCCGGGTTCAGGTAGACCGCCTTGGTCCCGAGGAAGGACTCGATCTTGACCTCGGCGGTCGAGTCGGCGGGGACCTGGGTGCCCGAGTTGATGTCGAGAGCGACCCGCACCTGGTTGCCGTCCAGGTGGGCGGCTCCGACCTTGCCGACCTTGATCCCGGCCACCATCACCTGGTCGTTGGCGGCGATGCCGGCGGTGTTGGGGAACAGTGCTGTCGTCTCGAAGGTGCTGGTGAAGATGCCGCTCTGGAGGAACAGGGAGCCGGCGGTGAACACCAGGATGATGGCCAGCGCGATGCTGCCGATGATGTAGGGGTTGCGCTCGCTGAAGGCCTTGGGCGAGAAGCCCGGCACCCGCCAGGCCCGGAGTGGGAGGAGCTTCGCCGTGCGCGTGGGCGGCCGACCGTTCCCCTCGAGCACCTTGCCGTTCCCACCCGGGGTCTCCTCGACCGTCTGCGGCGCGCCGTTCCCGCTGTCGTGTCCGTTGGCGCGGAACGGCAGCTTGTTACGGATGGCGGTCAGGCCGGGAGGTCGCACGGTCACGTACCTCCCGACGACGCCGCCCGGAGGAAGCTACCGATGTTGGGCTGGCTCTGAGCCGACCGGGCCGGTCCCGCCGTGGACGAGGGGCTCGAGGACGACGATGGCGTGGCTGCCGTCGGGGAGGAGCTCGAGGAGGACGACGATCCCTGGAGGTTCGGCGCCGGGCTGAAGATGCACGTCTGCTCGTGCGAGGCGCACACGTAGAGGCCCGAGCCCTGGAAGTACTGACCGTTCCTGGTCACGTTGGCGTAGGCGGCCACGTTGGAGAGGGTGCTGAGTCCGTTCAGCAGGTCGGCGTGGTGTTGGCTCAGCACGTCAGTGACGCTCTGCAGGCTGTTGATGGTGGCGTCGAGGTTCCCTCGGTTGGTCGCGAACAGGTTCCCCAGCTGGGACGCGAGCTGACCGAAGTCGGAGATGGCCGTGTCCAGGTTGTCGTTGTTGGCGGCCAGCACCTGACCGGCCTGGTTGAGGTTGTCGATCAACGAGTTGATGTCGCCGTTGCGGGAGGCGAGGGTGCTCAGGACCTGGCTCATGTTGTCGATGATCGAGCCCACCTGGGCGTCCGACGCGCCCAGCACCGACGACAGCTGGGCGGAGTTGCCGATGAGGCCCGTCACCTGGGCCTGATTGCCCTGGAGGGCGCCGAGGATGCCCTGGATGAAGGTGTTGGCGTCGTTGGGGTTGACGGCCTTGAGCAGCGGACCTGCGGCGTTGAGGAAGGCCCCGATGTCGGCGCCGGCGAAGGTCTGCGACTCGGGGATGGTGTAGCCGGGGCCCTCGACCCGCCCGGTGTTGCCCGGGTAGATGTACAGGTCCTTCTGGCCGATCACGTTGCGCCAGCGCAGACCCGCCTGGGTGCCGGTCCTCATCTGCACGCTCTTGTCGAGCGAGAAGCTGATCTTCGCCGTGCCGTGGGAGAGCTTGATCGAGTTGACCGTCCCCGACCGTATGCCGGCGATCTTGACCGGGTCACCCTTGGAGAGCCCCGTGGCGTCCGACAGGATCGCCGAGTATCCGCTGGTGCTCCCGAAATAGAGATTGCCCAGCTTGACGACGAGGGCGACTGCCAGCGCGAAGCAGATGGTCGCGAAGACGCCGAACTTCACGATCGTCTTGAGCTCGTGGCGGCTGGTTCGCAGTCTCACGGCAGCCCCCCCGCGGCCTGCTGGATGAAGGTCTGAGGCGTGCTCGGCTTGGGCGCCTGCGGCTGGGAGACGCCCCCCAGGGCGTTGTTGAGCAGCTGCTGGGCTGCTCCGGCGACGGTCGACGGGCTGGGCGACGCCGGGGTGGCCGCCGCCGGGCCATGGGACGACCCGGCCGGTACCGCCGGAGCCGCGGCCTGGCCTGGTGGGGCGTTGCAGTGCAGGTAGGTGCTGCCGCTCGCCAGCTTGCTCGCCAGCTGCATGACGGGGCTGCCCGGCGGCTGGTTGGCCTCGACCGGTCCGAGCAGGGCGCACACCAGGCTGTCGATCTGGCTCCACTGGGCGAAGTTCTGGAAGTAGGCGAAGCGCTGGCCCGGCGGGTACACATTGCTCGGGGTGAGGTTGTTGGCCCCGTTGGTGATGAAACGGATGAAGGTGTCGAGGGCAACGGTGAGCTCGCCCACATTGGGTCCCTGGGAGACCACCAGCCGGCTGATGTCGGCCCCCGAGTTGATGAGGGACACGAAGTCGGGGTGGTAGCGCGACAGGAAGTCGGCCAGCTGGCCGGCCAAGGGCGTCGCCGTGTCCAGTAGGTGCTGGAAGGAGGCCTCGGCCTGGTTGAGCACGGGGAGGGCCTGGTTGACGTTGGCCGAGATCTGGTTGATGGGGCCGGTGTCGGGGACGAAGGTGGCCGCCAGTCGGTTCGACGAGTCCAGCAGCCGGTTCTGGGCGTCCATGGTCTGGGCCAGGTAGCCGGTCAGCTTGAGACCCTCCTGGAGGCCGGCCTTGATCTCGGGGGCCTGGCCCTGGAGGGCCTGGTTGCTCTCGACGAAGACGGTGTTGAGGTCCTGGGGGCTGATCTGCTCGAGCAGCGGAACCGTGCTGTTGATGAGGTCGGCGAGCTGGCCGTTGACCGTGTTGGGACCGATGGTGCCGCCGGAGCCCACGAAGGGAGGGTGCGTGCCGGTGGGGAAGTTGAGCTCGACCACCTCGTTCCCGAAGAAGCTCTCGGGTGTCAACGTCGCCGTGGCATTGGTCGGGATGCGAAATCCCTTGTCGATCTTCATGACGAACTTGGCTTGCAGGTTCGACAGATCGATGGACGAGACCTTGCCCACCTGGACTCCGCGGTAGTCGACGACAGAGCCGGGATAGATGTTCTGGCCCGCCTTGGGGAAGGTGGCCGCCACCGGGTAGCTCGGGTGGAAGCTCCCCAGGCCGAGATTGACGCCCAGCCACGACATGTTCACGAGCACAGCGGCGATGGCCAGGGCGCCGGCGACGCGGAACGGTCGGCTACCGATCCTCATCCGACCAACCTCGCACCGCCCGAGCCGTAGAAGGCGAAGGAGAGGACCATGTTGAGCACGGCGATGGCCATGAACGAGTAGCGGATGGCACGCCCCGTCGCGATCCCCACCCCCACCGGCCCGCCGGTCGTGTAGTAGCCGTAGTAGCAGTGGACGAGCGTCACGACGATGGCGAACACGACGACCTGGATGAAGGAGAACAGGACGTCGATGGGGGGAAGCAGCAGATTGAAGTAGTGCTGGTAGACGCCGAGGGGAAGACCGTAGAACTTGGTGGAGATCAGCTGGGTTCCCAGGTAGCTGGCGAACAGGGCCGCCAGATAGAGCGGGACCATGGTGATGACGGCGGCCCATATCCTCGTGCCCACGACGTAGGCGACGCTCTCGACCCCGATGACCTCGAGGGCGTCGATCTCCTCCGACACCCGCATGGCCCCGATCTCGGCGGTGAAGCCGGCGCCGACCTTGGCGGCGAAGGCGATGCCGGCGATGAGCGGAACCACGATACGGGTGTCGGCCAGCGACGCGACGACCCCGATGAAGGCCTGGGCGCCGATGCCCTGGAGCGAGCTGAAGCTCTCCAGCCCCACCTCGTAGCCCGTCGCCGAGCTGAGGGCGAAGACGACGAAGAACATGCCCCCGCCCAGGACGACGGCCCCGATGCCGACCGTCACGTTGGAGATCTCGGCGATGATCTCCGCACGGTGGCTGGCCGCCCGAGGAAGGCTCGCCAGTGCGCGGCCGAAGAAGGCGAACTGCTCGTAGAACCGCTCCAGTTGCAGCGCCAGCCCGCTGGCGGGCCGTGTCACGGAGGAGACCGGCGACCGGAGCATCCGACTACAGCACCTTCTGGGGGACGAAGTTGAGGTACAGCGCGGTGAGCACCACGTTCACGAAGAACAAGAGCAGGACGGTGACGACCACGGCGTTGTTCACGGCCTGACCGACGCCCTTGGCGCCCGGCTTGCAGTTCAACCCCCGGTAGCAGGCCACCATGGCGGCGATGAACCCGAAGATGCACGCCTTGATAGCCGCCAGGTAGAAGTCCGAGGTCTGGCCCAGCTCGTTGAAGCCGGAGAAGAAGCTCGAGCTCGTCACGTGGGCCGACGTGGTGGCGAAGAAGTAGCCAGAGGCCAGGCCGGCCACCGTCACCACGGCGTTGAGCATGAAGCCCAACACGATCGAGGCGAGGATCCGGGGGAGCACGAGGCGGTGAACGGGGTTCACTCCCATGACCTCCATGGCCGAGATCTCGTCCCTGATCCGGCGCGACCCCAGGTCCGAGCACATGGCCGAGCCTCCGGCGCCGGCGATGATCAGGGCCGCCGTCACCGGGGCCGTCTCCCGCACCACGGCAACGACGAGGGCGGCGCCCATCTGGGAGCTGGCCCCGAACTGCTGCAGCAGCGAGCCGACGAGCAGGGAGATGACGAGGCCAAGCGGTACGGCGATGAGGATGAGCGGGAGGGTGCAGACCCGGACGAGGAACCAGCACTGGTCGAAGAACTCCGCCCTCGGGAAGGGTCTGCTGGCGAGGTGGCGCATGGCGTCCAGGGCCAGGGAGAACATGCCGCCCGTCTCCCGGACGAGGGTGAGGAGCCGCTTGGTGCCCGGCAGCTCCCCGACGCCGTTGGTCCTCATCGCCATGGCTGGACCGCCGTCACCAACTGCCGCCTACCGTCCTGCTCGCCGTCGGTCTCCGGGCAGGCACTTCCGCCTCTCGCCGGACCCGGCGACAGCCAATCGAACAACACCGGCCCGATCGTTCGTGCCGTACGAGTCACAGCCTTAGTGCCCCCTGGTTCGCCCCCCAGCCGCCTCCCCTCGCTTTCCTCCCGTGTATACGTATTCGCCGTCCGACCAGCGGGATCCTTCGGACCTGTCGGCATGACAGGTTGTACGACTGCGAACTTTATCGAGCAGGACTCAGCCGAGTCACTCACGGCGCTCCTCCGGGCTTCTCTTCTCCTTCGCCTTCCCCTTGGGCTTGCCGTTGCCGCCCAGCAGGCCCGCCCGGCGGTCGGCCTCGGTCTTGTGCTCGTGGCAGTCCCAGCAGCGGCCGGCCAGGTTGTCGTAGGCGGTGAGGCCGCCGTTGGCCACCGGGTCGATGTGGTCGCGCTCGATGCCGTAGGTCTTGGCGCAGTCGACACAGATCAGCCCCTCGAAGCCGGGGGGATCGCCGAGCTCGAGGGCCGTGCGCAGCTCGGCCGGGAGATTGCGCCCGATGTGGCTCACCGTCTCGATGCGCTTGCCGTTGGTGATCACGGCCTTGACGAAGCAGCGCTCGGCCAGCCGGCGGGCCAGCCGAGGTCGGGACCGGTCCCCCGCCGATGATGTGGGCGGCACCCTCGCCGGCGTCGCCCAGAGCGGTGCGGTCCCAGACGATGTTCATGTCGGCCCGCTCGCCTTTCCCTTGCCGGCCCCGGTGAGCATCTGGACCAGGGCGTCGGCGGCATGGGCGGCTCGGGGCTCGTCTGATCCCTCCCGCCGGGCGGCTGCTGCGGATGCGGTCGGTCTCGGCCTCCAGGCGGTTGACGATGGGCACCCCCACCACCGGAGGTAACAGGCCGGCCAGGCCCACCATGCCCGCCTCGTCGATCCAGTGCCGCCACTGCCGCTCGCCGTGCTGGCGGGCGTGCAGCTCGGTGGCGTCCATGGACCGGAGGCGTCGGGCGCGGGCGCGCTGGCGCAGCACCCCCAGGCCGGCCCCCTTGGCCAGGCCCACCAGCTCGGCCTCGGTGCCCGGACACTGCGACTCGGCCTTGACGATCTCGGCTCCCTGGGCCAGCGACAGCTCGCCGCTGACCACGGCCTCCCGCGTCTGGGGGCAGTCCGGAAGCGCCGCCGTGGTCTCGAGGAGGGTCCGGGCCTGGCCGGCGGTGGTGCCCGTTATCCGCCCCAGCCAGTCGGTGGCGTCGCCGAAGCCCCGATGGGCGCCGACCTCGGCCGCTCGGGCCGCGGCCCGTGTGGCGGCGGCGCCGCAGGCCTTGGAGGTCTGGGCCAGCTCCTCGGCCAGCCTGGCGCAGTCGGCACCCGAGAACGCCTCCGGCTCGAAGGCAACGAGGGACTCCCGCAACGCTCGGGCGGCGGCCACGGGACTGTCGGGCATACCACTCCTCTCCTCTCTTCACGGCGCGCAGCGCAAACACGACTGACAAGAGGAGGGCGGTGATGCCTCGCCCACGAAGGCTGCCACTCACTCTACCCGAACATATGTTCGATGTCAAACCCCCGACCTCGGGGCGGGCTACGGTCGCCCATCGAAGGGAATCGGTGAGAGGAGGAGGACCCCGTGCCCGCCACGACCGGTCTCGTCTACACGCCGTTCGGACGCGACACCTGGCGCGACCCCTTCACCCTCTACCGTCGCCTCCGGGACGAGGATCCGGTGCACCGCAGCCCCGACGGGTACTGGGTCCTCAGCCGGTTCCAGCACGTCTTCGACGCCGCGCGCGACACGACGACCTTCTCCTCGGCCCACGGGCTGACGTTCCACGACGAGCGGGAGGAGCTGGGCCTGGCGCCGACCATCGTGATGATGGACCCGCCCGATCACTCCCGATCCCGCCGGCTCGTGAGCCGCAGCTTCACCCCGAGGCACGTCGCCGGGCTCGAAGCCGACCTCCGTCCGCTCGTGCGCGCCCGCCTGCGTCAGCTGAGAGAGGCGGGCGCGGCCGACTTCGTGGCCGGGCTCGCCCGGCCCGTGCCGAGCTGGGTGGTCGCGGACTTCCTGGGCGTGCCCGAGGAGGACAGGTATCTGTTCGACCGCTGGACCGAGGCGCTCGTGCAGGGCGGTGCGGCCCAGCCCACCGGGGCGGGAACGGCACTGGCCGAGCTGTACGGGTACTTCACCGATCTCGTGGACCGGCGCCGCCACCAGCCGGGCGACGATCTCGTCTCCACCCTGCTGCGGGCCGACGACGAGGGCGCCGGTCTCGGCATCGAGGGGATCCTCGGGTATGCCTTCGTCCTGATCGCCGGCGGCAACGACACCACGACGGGACTGCTGGCGGGCGCGGCGGAGCTCCTCACCGCCTACCCGGACCAGCGCCGGCGGCTGCTCGACGAACCCGGGCTCGTACCGGGAGCGGTCGAGGAGCTGCTCCGCCTGACGTCGCCCGTCCAGGGGCTGTGCCGGGTGGCGGAGCGGGACGCGGTCGTCGCGGACACGACCATCGGACGCGGCGAGCGGGTGCTGCTCTGTTACGGGGCAGCCAACCGCGATACCCGTGAGTTCGGGCCCGACGCCGAGGTGCTCGACGTGACCCGACGGATCGAGCGGCTGCTGTCGTTCAGCAGCGGTGCCCACTTCTGCCTGGGTGCGGCTGCCGCCCGGCTCCAGGGTCGCGTGGTGCTCGAGGAGCTGTTGCAGGAGTGCCCGGCGTTCGCGGTCGATGCCGACGCCGGTGTGTTCGCGGACGGGGCGTTCACCCGCCGCTACGAGAGCCTTCCGTTCGTCGCCGAGGGCCTGTGACCGCGCCTACGTGCCGGTGAAGCTTCCCGGGCGGCGCTCGGAGACGGCCAGCACACCTTCCCGGGCGTCGTCGCTTGCGCCCAGCCGGGCCTGCTCGGCCGCCTCGTGGGCGGTGGCGGCGCGTACCCGGTCGGCGAGCCCGGCGCGCAGCGTCCGGTTGATGGCCTGCACGGCGAGCGGCGCGTTCTCGGCCATCTCGGCCGCCAGGGCGACGGCACTCGACCGGACCTGGTCCTGGGGCACGCACAGGTCGGCGAGGCCCAGCGCGGTCGCCTCCTCGCCGTTGAACCGTCGCCCGGTGAGCAGCACCAGCGCCGCCCGGCTGGGCCCGACGAGCTCCGGCAGGGTGACGGTCAGACCGAAGCCGTGATGGATGCCGAGCTTGGCGAAGTTGGCGCTGAAGCGCGCCTCCTTGCACGTCACTCGCAGCGACGCCGTCAGGGCGAGGCCCAGACCGCCGCCGATGGCCGGGCCGTGGACGGCGGCGACGACCGGAGTGGCGACCGCGCACAGCCGCGCCGCGCCCTCGTAGAGCCGGGCCGTCACCGAGGTGGCGGTCGGCCCGACGTCCGTGTCGGTCCCACCGCCGTTGCCGCCGAGATTGGCGCCCGCACAGAACGACCGCCCTTCGGCGGCCAGCACCGCGGCCCGCACGGCCGGGTCGCCATCGAAGCTCTCCAGGGCGTCGGCGATCGCCTCCACCAGCTCGGGCGAGAAGAAGTTGTGCGGCGGCCGGCGCATCTCGACGACCGCGACCCGATCCTCACGGACATCGACGGTCACCGGTGCTGACATCGCCACCTCTCTACCGTTCGGCTCTACTCTGCAGCAAACGCCCAGGTGGCGCCCACAGAGCCGGCCCGGGAGGCCGCTCCAACGACAGAGCCGGCCCGGGAGGCCGCTCCAACGACAGAGCGGCCCGGGAGGCAGCTCCAACGACAGGAGGAGGTCGGGATGACGGCCACGCCCGCGGTCCGGGTGATCGACGACGGAGCGGTCCGGAGCCTGGTGCTGTGCCGGGCGGCCGAGTACAACACGATCACGCCACAGCTCCGCGACGAGCTGGCTGGCGCGATCGACGAGGCGGATCGGGACCATGCCGTGCGCGTGATCCTGCTGCGCGCCGAGGGCCGGGCCTTCTGTGCCGGGTTCGCCCTGGACGCGGCCGTGCCGGCCCAGGCCGCCGAGGGCGGCCGGCGGGCGTGGGACTCCGTGGCCGATCTGCAGATGATCTCCAGGTACGCCGAGACGTGGGCGATGCTCAACCGGTGCTCCAAGCCGACGATCGCCGCCGTCCACGGCTGGTGCATCGCCGGTGGCACCGACCTGGTGCTCAACGCCGACGTCATCGTGGCCGGCGACAGCGCCGTCTTCGGCTACCCGCCCGCCCGGGTGTGGGGCACGCCCGAGGCGCCGTGGCTGTGGGTGGCCCGCCTCGGTCTCGAGCGGGCCAAGCGCTACCTGCTCACCGGCGACGAGATCCCCGGACCGGAGGCAGCCCGGATCGGGCTGGTGCTCGAGTGCGTCCCCGACGCGGACCTGCTCGAGACCGCGGCCGGCTTGGCCCGGCGCATGGCGCACCTGCCGCTCAACCAGCTGCAGATGCTCAAGCTGCTGTGCAACCAGGCCGCCCAGCAGTACCAGCCGGACACCTCGCGCCTGCTCGGGTGCCTGTTCGACGGCGTCGCCCGCCATACCCAGGAAGGTCTCGACTTCGTCGGGCGCGCCCAGGAGGTCGGCTTTCGTGAGGCCGTGCGCGAACGGGACGAGCCCTTCGGCGACTACGGCCAGCGGAGGTCGCGCTCGAGGCTGGTCTCTCGGGCCGGCCTCCCGGGCCGGCGACCGCGCCCCGCGCCCCTCAGCTCGTCCGGGCCATGACGTCGCGAGCCACCTCGCCCCAGCGGGCGAGGGAGGCGCGGTCCTGCTGCCAGGCGGCGCCGGCGAAGTAGGCGACGACCCGGTCGGCGACGCCACCGAGACGGGCCACGATGGCGTCGGACAGCTCGTCCCACGAGGTGCTGACGACGAAGTGCTCGAGGATCTCGTCGGTCACCACGGCGCTCATGCCGGCCACGTCGCCGGCCTTCTGGCGTTCCCTGATCCTCGCCGTCGTTCCCTCGAACCCGATCTGGTCGAAGACGAACCCGTAGTTGGCCGTCGATCCGTAGAACGCGACCTGAACGCGGGCCATCTCCCGCCACCGGGCGCGCTCGTCCTCGGTGTCCCCGACCGCGGTGAACAGAGGGACGATCAGGGTCAGCTCGGAGGGGTCACGCCCGATCCGGCGGGCGCCGGCTGCGGCCTCCGGCAGCACCGTCTTCTCGAGGTACGTCGGCGTGTTCAGCGGATGGACGTGCACCCCGTCGGCGATCTCGCCGGCGGTGCGCAGCATCCAGGGGTTGACGGCGGCGATGTCGATGGGTGGATCGGCGACGTCGATCGATCCCGGGGACCACTGGGCCGGCAGGAGCGACATCGACCAGAAGTTCCCCCGGAAGTCGAGCGGCTGCTCGCCCCTGAAGGCGCGGAAGACGGCCCGCACCGCCGCCACGTACTCCCGCAGCCGAGGGCCGGGCGGGTCGAAGGGTGCTCCGTAGCGGCGCTCGATGTGGGCGCGCACCTGCGTACCGAGCCCGAGGCGGAACCGTCCGCCGGTGGTCTCGGCCAGCTCCCACGCCAGCTCGGCCGTCACCATCGGGCTGCGGGGAAACGCCACCGCGATGCCCGTGCTCAGCTCGAGGTCGGCGGCCAGGGCGGCGGCGGCGCAGGACAGGTAGGCCGTCCGGGCGCCCTCGGTGATCACGAGACCGGACAGGCCGGCGGCGGCGGCGTCGCGCGCCAGGTCCTGCATCTGGCGTAGAGGCGCCCCGCCGGTCATCAGGTCGAACTTCACGTCACCGTCCTCCGCGGTTCCACAGACCGAACCGCCTGCGCGGTCAGTCTTCGGCTGGCTTCCTGGCTCGGCTCGGCGCGACCCGGGGCGGCTCGCCGGGCATCTTGGGATAGACCGGTGGCCAGGGCGCGTCCGGGATCCCCCCCGCCCGGTCCCGCTCGTGCAGGGCCAGCAGGGGCTCGAGTGACTGCGGGTTCGACGCCATGACGGCCCAGGGGTCGCCCCGCTCGGCCACCCGGGCGGGAACGGTGGCGATCGTCAGCTCGTCGGGGACGATCGCGTCGAGCTCGTCCCAGCCGAACGGCGTCGACACCTGGGCACCGGGCCGTGCCCGCACCGACCAGGCGCCGAAGATCGTCTTGTGGGGAGCGTTCTGGTTGAAGTCGACGAACACCCGCCGGCCCCGCTCCTCCTTCCACCAGGCGGCGGTGACGAGCTCGGGTCGCCGTCGCTCCAGCTCTCGGGCCACGGCGACGGCGGCGGCGCGGGCCTCGTAGGACGTCCAGCGAGGCTGGAGCCGTACGTAGACGTGGATGCCCCGATTGCCCGTGGTCTTGGGCAGACCGACCACGCCCACCTCGTCGAGCAGGGCGGCGACCTCGTGGGCCGCCTCCTGGATCATGGGAAAGGTGACACCGGGGCTGGGGTCCAGGTCGATCCGCATCTCGTCGGCGTGCTCGGGGTCGGCGGCCTGGGTCGGCCAGACGTGGAAGCCGAGGCACGCCAGGTTGACCGCCCACAACACGTGCGCCAGGTCGGCGGCAACCAGCGCCACGGAGGTGGTGCCGTTCGGGGTGGAGACGACGGTCGTCTCGAGCCAGTCGGGCCGGTTCTCGGGGACCCGCTTCTGGAAGAACGACGACCCGCCGGCTCCGTTCGGAAAGCGCTGCAGCAGCACCGGCCGGCCGCCCATCGCCGCCAGCAGGGGCACCGAGACCGCCTCGTAGTAGCGGACGAGGTCGAGCTTGGTGTCGCCGCGCTCGGCGAAGAAGACCTTCTCGGGGTGGGTGATGCTGAGCTGGCGGCCGGCGGTCTCGACCACCACCCCCGCACCATCGTCCGACGTCGTGCTGCGTCCCACCCGCCAAACTTACCGCCGGGGCCGCAGGTCGTCGCTGAGCAGGTCCGACCGCAATCGGGTTGGGAACAGCCCAAGGCGCCAGTAGGGTTGGCCGGGACGTGGCGCGGCTCCGATTGAACCCCAAGGTCAGCGTGAGTGTTGTCTTCGTGTCGGCCATGTTCATGGCCATCATGGACATCACGATCGTGAACGTGGCCCTGCCCACGCTGGGCAGAGAGTTCCACGTGCGACCCGCGGGTGTGGAGGCGGTCGTGGTCGCCTTTCTCGTGAGCCTCGCCGTCTTCATTCCGGCCTCGGGGTGGCTCGGCGATCGTTTCGGCACCAAGCGCGTGCTGCTGACGGCGATCGTCATCTTCACCGGAGCGTCCGTGCTGTGTGGTCTCGCCCAGAGTCTCACCCAGCTCGTGCTGTTCCGCATCCTGCAGGGCGTCGGGGGCGGGATGCTGACCCCGGTCGGCATGGCCATGCTGTTCCGCACGTTTCCACCGCACGAGCGCATCCGGGCTTCGCGCATCCTCGTGACTCCGACGGCCCTGGCCCCCGCGCTCGGACCGGTGGTCGGCGGCCTCCTGGTTACCGAGCTGTCCTGGCGCTGGGTGTTCTACGTGAACGTGCCCATCGGCCTCTTCGCCCTGGCGTTCGGGTTCCTGACCCTCGACGAGCATCGCGAACCCGATCCTGGACGCTTCGACCTCCCCGGTTTCGTACTCGCGGGAGCGGGGCTGGCGTCGGTGATGTACGCCGTGAGCGAGGGTGCGTTCAGGGGCTGGGGCTCGACCTCGATCGTCGTCTCCGGGCTGGCCGGCGCCGCGCTCCTCGCCGCCATGGTGGTCGTCGAGCTTCGACAGGACCAACCGATGGTCGATCTCCGCCTGTTCACCGATCGGTTGTTCCGCACCACCACGTTGGTCTTCTTCGTGGCCGTGGCCGCCTTCCTCGGCACGTTGTTCGTCGTCGCCCTCTTCTTCCAGGACGGGCTCGGCGCGTCGCCGCTGCTGTCCGGCCTGAGCACGTTCCCCGAAGCTCTCGGTGTGATGCTCGGTGCTCAGGTGGCCACACGCATCTACCCGAGGATCGGCCCGCGCCGGATCATCGCCGCGGGTCTCACGAGCATCGCCGTCTTCACCGCCCTGATGTCGCTGATCGGCTTCGGCGCCTACAGCCTCTGGGAGATGCGGATTCTCATGTTCGTGCTGGGTTACTCGATGGCGCACGTGTTCGTACCCTCGCAGGCGGCGGCGTTCGCCACCATCAGTCGCGCCTCGACGGGGCGAGCGTCGACACTGTTCAACGCCAACCGGCAGCTCGGCAGCGCCGTCGGCGTGGCGGTGCTCGGCACGATCCTGGCGACCGTCGGCCTGGTCACGCACACTGCGGGTGGGGTCGTTCCCAACCTGAGCGCGTACCACCTGGCCTTCGCCACAGCCGCCGTCATAGCCCTGCTCGGCGCCGTGATGGCGTTGGCCATCAAGGACAGCGACGCCGCGCCGAGCATGCGCAAGCCCGAGGAGGCGGCAGAGACAGAGGCCGAGACGACGGAGCGTGAGCCGGCCACCGAGGCCGCCAGCGCCTGAGCGCCTGGGCTACCGGTTCAGCCAGATCTCGGCGGGGGTGATCACCCCGCTGCTCATGGGCTGCGCCTTGGCGCCGTTCGGCAGGGTCGAGCCGGCGAAGTTCTGGACCTGGCGCTGGGCGGCCACCAGCCAGATGGCCCGGTTCGTCCAGAGGTAGGGAAGCTCGGACGCGAACGTGCGGGCCAGGTCCTGATAGGCGGCCGTCCTGACCGCGGCGTCGGCGCTGGCCCTGCCCGCGTCGAGGGCCCGCTGGACCTGGGGGCTGGCGTCGCGGGTGAGGTTGAGGCTGGGCCGGCCCACAGGTGCGACGGTCGTCGCGCTCCACCGGGAGTAGTTGACATCGGGATCGGAGGCGGCGAACTGGCGCCAGGTGCAGGCCTGGAAGCCGCCCTGGAGCGTGGTCGGGACCAGCTGGCTGCGGTCGACCTGGACGACCTGACACCTGACGCCGGCCTTCTGCCACATGTCGCGGATCAGCCGGCCGGTCTTCGCCCCCTTCGACGTGTTCTCCGTCATCAGCTGGACCGAGACCGGACCCTTCTCCTGCTCGTACCGGGCCACCAGGGCCTTGGCCCTGTCGAGGTCGAACCAGGCGTAGCCGGTGGACGAATGGTACGGCGAGCCCCTCGCGAAGGGACCGAAGGACTTGGGCGGGATGCCGTTGCGCACGTTGTTGATGATCCGCTGCTTGTCGATGGCGTGGGCCAGGGCCTGGCGCACGGTGATGTCGTCTGTCGGAGGCACCGCCGTGTTGAGCATCACGAAGTCCATGTTCGGCTCGGTGTTGGCGTGGGCGTCGTCGATCGTGACCCAGCTGGGGTCGCCGCGGAGGTTGGACACGTTCTGGGTGTCCGAGCTGTGCATCATGTCGACCTTGCCCGAGGTGAAGCGGTCCTCACGCGCCTGCTGGTCGACGATCGGCTCGTACTGGATCCTGTCGAGGTAGGGCAGACCCTGCCGCCAGTAGCTCGAGTTCCTGGTGGCGGTGAAGGTGTCGCCCGGCGTCCAGCGCTCGAACACGAACGGACCGGTCCCGACCGGCCGGAGGTCGGCCTGGCCGGCGAGAAGCGTCTTCGGCTCGACGACGACCCCTGCCTGGCCGGCGAGATGATGAGGAAAGGGTCGCCCAGGGGGCGCGCATCGACACGAGGACGGTCAGCGTGTCGACCACGTCGACCGCACCGATGTCGGCGAGGGCGGGACCGATCAGGGGAGCGGTCCGGAGGGCGTCGAGGTTGGTCTTCACCGCCGCCGCCGTCAGCGGGCTGCCGTCGTGGAACTGGACGTCGCGACGGATCGTGATCGCCCACTGCGTGAAGTCGGCGTTCGGCGTCACGGACTGGGCCAGATAGGGCCTCACGACCCCCGCGGTGTCCACCGCGGTCAGGTTGTCGTACACAGCTCGCGAGCTCAGCAGCCCCGCTGCCCCCCAGAGCTCCCGGGTCGGGTCGAATCCCTCGATGTCGGCCTCGGTCGCAAACGTGAGGGTGCCGCCGCGCCGCGGCGTCGCCTGCGACACGCCGGCGCTGCTGGCCGAGCTCGACTTCGGCCCGAGCCCGCAGGCGGCCAGGGCGGCGGAGGCGCCTCCGCCCAGCAGGGCCAGCCCGCCAACGGTCCTGACGCCCCTGGAGAGGAATGTGCGGCGGTCGAGGGTCTCGGACAAAGGTCGGCGTCTTCCTGCAGGGTGATGGAGCGAGAACGATGTATCAGCTGGTGGTCACCGGGCGAGCTCCGCGGTCCACGGTGCCGCCGTCCCGATCACCGCCAGCTCGCCCGCCCGGGTCTCAGGCCCCGCTGGCCTCCAGTTGCATGCGGTCGTACTCGGCCCCGGTGTCCTCCCAATCTTCGTACTCCAGCACGCCGAGCTCACCGAACCGGCGCCGCAACCATCCGTCGCCGGCGTCGAGGAGGCCGAGCTTCTTGAGGTTGGGCACGATCTTCGAGAACAGGACCTTCCGAAACTCGCGCTGCACCGGCGAGTCGAGCATCACTTGGCAGCACTCCTTGACCGGCAGCCCCGCCCACTCCCAGACCTCCTGGCCCAGGAAGCGGTCACGCATGCGGACCGCCGCCTCGTAGCAGAACTCCTGGCGCTCGCGGATCTCGGCCGCGCCCAGCTGCGAGTAGGCCTCCTTGAGGGACAGGACGCCGAAGGCCACGTGGCGCGCCTCGTCGGCCATCACGTAGCGGGTGATCTGCTTGAGCAGGGGGTCGATCGAGTAGGTGTACTGGAAGCCGAAGGCGGCGAGGGCCAGGCCCTCGATCATGATCTGCATCCCCAGGTACGTCATGTCCCACCGAGGATCGCCGGCCACGTCGTCGAGGAGGCTGCGGAGGTGGAGGTTGATGGGAAACTCGAGGCTCAGCTTCTCCTTCAGGTACCTGCCGTAGACCTCGACGTGGCGTGCCTCGTCCATCACCTGGGTGGCGGCGTAGTACTTGGCGTCGATCCAGGGAACGGTCTCGACGATCTGCGCCGTGCAGATCAGCGCCCCCTGCTCGCCGTGCATGAACTGCGACAGCGTCCACGCCTGCTGTGCCGCTCCGATGTCGTACCACTCCTCGTCGGACAGGTGCTCGAAGACGGTGCCGGCACGGTCGATGTTGAGCGTCGTCATGAGGGGGTTGGTCGGGTCCCGGGCGATCTTGGCCGGGTCCACGTCGATGTCCCAGTCGATGTCGGTGGACACGTTCCACATCGACGTCTTGGCCTTCTCGTAGAGCTTGGCCAGCTGCGGCCTCGCCCGCTCGTAGTCCCACGTGAAGCACACCTCGGGTGCCGACCGCACGACATGGACCGCGTCGTCCTGCTCGGCAGTCCCGACTGTCTCCGCCAGCTCGTCGACGGTGCCAGAGCGCACCTCGTGCTCGGTGGACATGGCCCGACCTCCTTCGCCCGTGAAGACGAGCCTAGGCGCGCCGCCGCCCGTGGACCTGTCGGCTCGCCGTGGCATGGCCAGTGTCGCCCAGGGGTCGCCCGGTCGGCGACCGTGGTCAGCCGCCGGTCGAGTGCCCCACCACCGAGTTGATGTAGTTGAGCATGGGCCGACCGCCCCCTGTGCCGCCGACGGGCCAGAAGCCGATCTCGAGGTGCGGGCCGCTCGAGATGCCGACGATCCCGTAGCCGACGATGGAGATCCGCTGGCCGGCGACCACCTGGTCCCCGACGTGGACCAGATCGGGCCCGGAGTGACCGTAGTAGACGGTCTTCCCCGCCAGGGGGCCCGAGGTGATCCGCAGCACGGGGGCGTTCGGTCCGAAGCCGCTGATCCCCTCCTGGATGATCGTGCCGGGGCCCATGGCGTACAGCGGTGTGCCGCCGGGGGCGGAGTAGTCGACGCCATTGTCGACCGAGCCGTTCTTCAGGTACTGGAGCGGCAGTGGCAGGGCCGAGCTGCTGGAGCTGGTCGCCGCCGCCGCAGCGCCGGCAGCTTGGGAGCGGTGGTGGGAGCCAGCGTCGACGGGGGGGCGGGCGCCGGGACCGTCGTCGTCGCCGCGGGTGCCGTGGTGGGCGGTCCGCCCAGCGCCGGTGGCGGAGCGGTGGTCGCGGGCTGACGGCTCGCCAGGCCTACTGACGCGGCGCGGGGCATGATCCCGAGGGCGACGCTGGCACCGATGGCCATGAGCGCAGCCGAGTAGCCGAGCAGACCCCGTCGGAGTACCGACGGCGGGGCGCCGGCGTCCGGCCCCGGCCCTGACGGCGGCGGGGGCGACGCACGGCGCAGGCGATGGCCGATGGGGATCGATCTGGCGTCGGCGGCCACCGCCAGCCGGGCTGCGGCCCGCACCACCCGAGACGGTGAGTCGGTGGCCCGCTCCACGAGCTCCGCCGGGCCCCGACGGATGGTGTCGACCCGGGCGACGTCGACGAAGGACTCCGCCCGGCGCTCGGCGGTGTGCTCGGCCCAGTCGAACGGACGATCGGTCATGTGCGCCAGGGGACCCCGTGGACGGAACCCCCCGGCGTTGCCAACCGCTTGCCTCGCACGGGACCCTCGATTCTGCGCACGAGGCCCGTTGTCCTGCGTGATCGGCCGGCAACCCGGGCAGTGGCGACCGAACGCCCCAGAGGGGACACCGTCGCCGATCTGCCCGGCAATGAGCCCTTCTCGTGCCGATCACGGGCGCTGGAATGTCACCACACGGGCCCCGGCCCCGCCGGCCGCCCGTGTCCGGCGCTACAGCTCGTCGTCGTCGACCCAGGAGCCGTGGAAGCCGAACGGTACGCGGCGGGGGAGCCGAACGCGCGCCACGGGCGCCGCCCCCCAGTCGTGGGCGTCGAGCACGAGCAGCTCGCTGCCGTCCGTGGCGCTGTCGTAGACGTAGCTGAGCACCCAGCCCTCGTCCTCACCGCTCGACGACGACGCCGGGACGAAGACGGGCTCGCCGGCGGACTGGCTGGCCCGCAGCCGGTAGGGCTCGACCCGATCGCCGACGGCGTCGTGCTTGAGGATCGACGGCCCGAAACCGTCACCGTTCTCCAGGAGCCCTGAGCTGGCCAGCCAGGCGTAGCGATGGGGAAGGCCGACCCGCCGGGGATCGATACGCGGGAACTCGGCAGCCTGGTCGTCGAGCTGCTTCTCGTGCACGCCGCCCGCGGCGGGGTCGATCGTCCACCGCCAGAGCGACGCGGTGTGATCGAAGCCCTCCGGTCCACCTCGCCACAGCTCGGGGTAGCGCGCCACGTCGACGGTGATGACGCCCGCCTCGTCCTCGTGGGCGTTGGCCGGGTGGAAGACGTAGCAGGGCTCGATGTCGAACCACCTCACGTCGGCGCTGCCGCCGGTCCGTGGCATGACACCCAGCCGGGCGCCGTAGTCGTCGCTCCACACGTACGGGAACCGGCCCTGCGTGGCCAGCTCGAGGTCGAAGACGATCGGCAGGTCCATCCACACCACGTGCTTGTCCGTGACGTTGAAGTCGTGGATCATCGTGGGTCCCGGCACCTCGATGTCCTCGCTCTGGACGAGCTCGCCGGCGGCCGTGGCCCGGTGATAGGTGAGGTACGGCGGAACGAAGCTGTACCCGAAGAACAACAGCTCGCCCGTCGTGGCGCAGCGCTTGGGATGTGCCGTCATGGCGGTGGTCAGGCGCCCGTCGAAGTCGTAGGGACCCACGGTGTCGAGGTCGGGCGTCACCTCGGTGGGGAACGACGACTCGACGAGGGCCAGGATGCGGCCGGCGTGGCAGACGACGTGGGTGTTGGCCACCCCGACCGTCCGGTCCACGCTGCCATCCTCCTTGACGAAGTCCTCGCCCGTCTCCAGTGCCTTCGTGCACACCCACCGGTTGCGGTACCACTCGGCCCGTCCGTCCTCGATGCGGACGCCGTGGAGCATCCCGTCGCCGACGAACCAGTGGCTGGGCTCGCGTCCGGGCGCAGGGTTGGGGCCGTTGCGCAGGTAGCGGCCACACAGCTCGGGTGGCAGCGCCCCCTCGACGGGAAGGTCGATGGCGCCCAGCTCGTCGGGCACCGGAGCGAAGTTGCCCGTGAGGTAGAACGTGGTGTCCTGCTGCTCTTCCTGTCGGCTGGCCATCTGCCCCCCCGATCGACGACGCAACGTTCTCAAGGGTACCGCCGCGCCGGCCTAGTATCACCGGGAGACCGCGGTGAGCGCGCCCATGACGTCCCAACCTGATCAGCTGTCCCGACGCCAGCTCCTGGGCGTCGGGTTGGCCGCCGGTGCCGGCGCCCTCCTGGCGGCCTGCTCCGGCTCCACGGCACGGCGGGCGGCGTCGGTCAGGCCCGCCGGATCCGACATCGGCGCCATCGATCACGTGGTGTTCCTCGTCCAGGAGAACCGCTCGTTCGACTCGTACTTCGGCACCTACCGGGGCGTGCGGGGCTTCGACGACCATGCGCCGGGCGATCCCGGGGCCTTCGCCCAACCATGGTCAGCGAACACGACCCGGCCACCGTTGGGACGCCTCCTGCCGTTCCACCTCGACACCGCACGATGGACGCCGAGTGCACCAAGGACCTGACGCACGAGTGGGGTCCACAGCACCAGTGCTGGAACGGGGGCGCAATGGATGCCTTCGTGCAGACCCACACCGCGCCCCAGAACGAGGGGCCCGGCAACGGTGTGCTGACCATGGGCTACTACACCCGTGGCGATCTGCCCTACTACTACGCGCTGGCCGACGCCTTCACGATCTGCGACGCCTACCACTGCTCGGTGCTGGGTCCGAGTGACCCCAACCACCTGATGGCCATGTCCGCCACCATCGATACGGACGGTCGCGCCGGCGGACCGGTTGTGGGCAACGTGGAGTCGTCGTCGGCGAAGTTCAGCCTCGGCTGGACCACCATGGCCGAGCTACTCAGCGACAAGGGGATCTCGTGGCGGGTCTACAACCCGCCGGGGAGCTCGTACCAGCCCGAGAGCCCGGTGGCTCAGCTCGTCTCCAACAACAGCCTCCTGTTCTTCCGGCGCTACGCCGACCGAAGCTCGGCGCTGTACAGGAACGCCTTTCAGGCGACCTTTCCGTCCGACTTCGCCAACGACGTGGCCAAGGGGGCGCTCCCGCAGGTCTCCTGGGTGGTCTCGCCCAGCAAACCGGTCGGAGAGGACGAGCATCCACCGGCACCGCCGACCAGGGGGGAGTGGTTCACCAACCAGGTCCTGGGCTTGCTGACGGCGCACCCCCAGGTGTGGGCCAGGACGGCGCTCTTCGTCACCTACGACGAGAACGACGGGTTCTTCGACCACGTGGCGCCTCCCGTCGCCCCGGCCGGGCACGCCGGGCGAGTACGTCACGACCGCCGCATCGCACGGGGAACTGAACGGCATTGCCGGCCCCGTGGGGCTCGGGTTCCGCGTGCCGATGCTGGTGCTCTCACCGTTCAGCCGCGGTGGCTACGTCTGCTCGACGCCGCTCGACCACACCTCACAGCTCCGCTTCCTCGAGACCCGGTTCGGCGTCGAGGTGCCCAACCTGTCTGCCTGGCGTCGCAGCGTGACCGGCGACCTGACCACCGCGTTGCATCCGCGGTACTCCGACTCGTCGAAACCGCGACTGCCGACACCGGCGTTCGACGACCCGAGAGTGGTCCGGGAGTGCCAGCCCAGCCAGCTGAGCGAGGTCGACGTCCCGAGCGCCGGCTACCCGGTGCCGGCGCAGCAGCAGCTGCCCGTCCAGGAAGCGGGGCCGGCCCGCCGCACGGGCGCCTGACGTCGATGCGCCTTCGATCGGCGCTCGAGGAGACGGCTGCCGTCGGCCACAGCCTGGTGCGCGGCGCCCTGGCGCCGGCACGTACCGAGGAGCTGCTCGACGAGCTGGCACCGGGTGGGTTCGCCCCGCTCGAGCCCGTGATCGGCACGGTCCGCCAGCGCGGTGAGGGGCTGACGCTCGACCTCGACGACGAGGCATATCCGTTGACGGCCGAGCTGGTCTCCGAGCTGACCGGCGAGGTCCGCACATCGGGCATCCCGGGGACGGCGGACTACGCACCCGACGAGATCACCTGCCAGCGCTACCTGGACGCGAGCTCGGGCATCGGCCCCCACATGGACCAGCGGCGCTACCGGCTGCTCGTCGCCGCGTACACCCTGGTGGGTGAGGCGCCGTTCACGGTGTTCGAGGACCGGTCGGCGACCGCTGTCGTGCGGACCTGGACGACCGGGTGCGGCGACCTGTGCCTGCTGCGGGCTCCGGGCCTGGCCGGCCAGCCCGACGGACGCCCGACGCACTCGGTCGGCGGACCAGCCAGGGGTGCCCGGGTGTCCCTGACCGTGCGGGTGAGCCGGTCAGCGCTCCAGCCTGCGGGACAGCGGTAGGCCGAACCAGAGCCAGGTGACGACGCCGGCCATGGCGGCAGCGACCCCGGCGCCGACGCCGCGGGAGTAGACGAAGCTGGTGATCACGTAGACGACCGCCGAGATGGCGAGGGCGAGGAAGCCGATGCCCGCGATGGCCAGACGGTTGGAGGTCTCCAACATGTGCTCCTTGTCGTGCTGCCGCCAACGGAGCCGGTGGTAGGAGGAGGGCGCGATGAGGCACGCGGTCGCCATGGCGGTGGAGAGCACGGCGAGGAAGTAGATGTCTCGCTGGATGCCGTCGAGCCGGGTGTAGCGCTGGGTGAACGGCACCGTGAGCAGGAAGGCGAACAGGACCTGGACCCCCGGCAGCCCGACCCGGAGCTCGTTGAGCAGCTCGATGAGCTGGCGGTGGTGCCGGGCCGTGGGGTCCTCCGGCGATGCCGCCGCCGGGGAGCGGGCACCACCCGCCCTGTCATCCCCGGCTCCGCCCGGAGAGGCGCCGAGGTCGGCCATCCCGAGATAGTGCGCCCCCGGACCCGGCGGCGCAAGGCCGTCAGACCGTCAACGGCCAGTCGGCCTCGGTGACCGCGCCTCCGGCGACCGTCACCGGCCCGGCCCCGTGGCCTGCGCAGATCCGGTACCGGCCCGCTCGCAGCGCGGGGAACACAGCGGCGAAGCGTCGCACCGGGCCCATCCGCTGCTCACGGACGACGGTGTGCACACGCCGGGATGGGTCTTCCTGCCGTGCCAGCTCGACCTCGTGTCCCACCAGTGCCTCGGGTGCGTAGAGCACGAGGGCACCGACGTCGTCTCCGATGTCGAGCACGGCGGCTCCACGAGCGTCCACCTGCCGGCCGCCTCAGCTCGCGGGTACGGCAAAGCCGCTGTAGGGGACCCCGAGGTACGGGAAGCTCGCCAGGTAGTTCTCGGTGCCCATGGCCGTGGTGTCGGTCGGCGCCCGAGTCAGCCCGTCGGTGACCTGGACACGGCGGCGTCCGCGGTGAAGCTCTTGTCGACCAGGGGGAGCGTCGCACCGGCCAGAGCCCGCAGCTCGATGGTGACGACGTCGTCGAAGACGCGGCGCCCGTTCGGGAAGCCGGCGGGGTCGTTCCCGACCACGCCGAGGTTGCTCGGGTTGGTGGTCGTCGGCGGTATCGCCATGTTGAGGCGCAGGAGGTCGGCCTGCTTGGAGCCGGCCGAGTTCTGGAAGCCGGGCACGACACCGGACGGGATGCCGGTGTAGAAGATGGCCACGATGTCGGCACGCGGGTTGCCCGTGGCGTTGAAGGCGGCGAGATTGGGAAAGGCGTTCGGGTACAGCGTCGGGCAGCAGCGTCGACAGCTCCGGATGCTGGAAGTACTGGACGAACTGGCTGTCGTCGACCGGTGGCTGGTTGTTCCAGTAGTCCTTCTTCCCCATCGGGATGATGACCTCGTTGACCAGGGGGTTGCCGAGCCGCGACACCTGGACGAAGGGTCCCGCGTCTGGTGCTCTGGCCGTTGTTCTGGCCGACCATGCGAGACCTTCTGGCGGCTGGCGGTCGTCCAGACGCCGATCACCGAGCTGGGGTCGCCGGCGTCGGTGGGGCTCGACCCGTTGGCGGTGAGCTGGGTCTTCGGCACCTGCAGGGCGATGGTGTAGACGTTGACGCCCTTGCCCGAGTTGACCCCCGGAGCCGGCTTGGCTGAGCGCGGGGACGTTCAACCCGAACTGGTTGTGGAGCTGCTCGAGGGGCCGCAGGTCGGCCAGGTCGAAGATGGCGCCGAGGTCGACGTAGAAGCCCTCGGCCCGTTGGCCGGCGAACACCTTCTCGCCGCCGGCGAGGGTGTGGACGGCCTGGTTGGCCAGGTCGGTGTAGTTGGGCGTCGACAGGGGGCCGATGTTGCAGGGCGGGCAGGGCAGGTTCGTGGCCAGGACCGTGGTGCGCCGCTGGTTGCCGTTCTTGTCCTGCCGGTTGAGCGAGTAGATCTGCCGCCGGTTCCAGTGGCTGTCGTCCAGCGACTGGATGGGGCCGGTGTTGTAGAGGAACGTGTTCGGGTTCTGCACGACCGTGTTGAAGCGGAGCTCGTAGATGATCTCCGCGTTCGCCGTCGCCGTTGTTGTCGATGTTGATGTGGTAGAGGACGTCGTCGCCGAACTCGTAGAAGTTCGGGCCCCCGTCCGGTGCCTGCAGAGGGACGTAGTTGGCGATCAGGGTGACCGTGTCGGGTGCGTCGGGACTGACGAAGGCGTAGACGTCGGTGCTGTCGGCCACGGGGTCCTTCGAGATCTCGGGTGCTTCACGGTGGGACGACATCAGCTCACCTCACTGGGAACGGGCGACGGGTTGTGACTGGTCAGCGGGCGGCCTTGAACAGCCGGGCCGCCATGTGTGGATCTCGGTAGGTGACCTGTCGCTCGCCGGCGTACAGATCGATCTCGCCGGTCGTCAGGTCGCGAACGTGGGCGACGAGAGGCTCGGAGAGCTCGGCGCCTCTCGGCAGCTCGGCCGCAGCCGACTCCGTGGCCTGGGCGCCGCCGGACTCGAGGACCGCCGGGAGACCGGGGACCGCAGCCACGGCGCCCGCGACACCGACAGCCATCGAGGTCTGCCGGAGAAAGGTTCTCCGGCTGTGCTTCTCCATCGGGCTCTCCTCTCGCTTCGGTCGATTGCCATTCCTACGGAGCGGACGCCGCCCCGGATGAGATCGTGGGACGGCTAGCGACGCAGGACCCTTCCGATGACGATCGCGGCCTCGTAGAAGAGGCACATGGGAATGGCGAGCACGAGCATCGAGAAGGGATCGGAGCTCGGCGTGATGAGGGCGGCTGCGGCCACGAGGACGACGATCGCCCGTCGCCGCCAGGCTGCCAGCCGTTCCGGCGTCAGCACGCCGGCCAGCTCGAGGCACACGAGGAGCACCGGGAACTCGAACGTCGCCCCGAACGCGGCCATCAGGAGCACGATCAGGCTCAGGTAGCTGGTGGGGGAGTAGATCTGCTGCAGGCTCGGGCCTCCGACGGCGACCAGGAACGAGAGGGCGTGGGGGAAGGTGAGGTACGCGAGGCCGGCGCCGAGCACGAACAGGACGATGGACGCGGCGACGAAGGGGATGGCATAGCGCTTCTCGTTGGGTTTGAGGCCCGGAGTCACGAAGCGCCAGAGCTGCCACAGCACGACCGGGGATGCGATGAACAGCCCGCCGTAGCCGGCGATCTTCAACCTGATCGAGAGGCCGTCGAGCGGACCGGTCACGAAGAGCTGGCACGAGTGGTGGGGCCCGACGACCTGACAGTAGGGATGGACGAAGAAGGACAGGATGTGGCCGTACAAGGCGAAGGCGAGCGCGCCGCCCACGGCAACCGCGGCGATCGAGACGACGACACGCCGACGGAGCTCGACCAGGTGCTCGACGACCGTCATGGCGTCGGGGCTCGGCCGGGACGGTGCGTGGCGATGGAGGCGGAGCGCCATCGTCGGCCCTAGTTGAGGCCGGGCTGGTGTGGCGCTGGCTCCTCGGTGGTGCTCCCCGTCGTCTCGGCCCCGCCATGCTCACGGTTCGGCGACCGTGCCGGGTCATGGGCCGTCGTCGTCCGTCGGCCGCGTCGGGCTCTCACCCAGCACCGTCTCGCGCACCTCGGACCCGAGGTGGTCGCGGAAGCGCTGCAGGTCGCGCCATGCCCTCGCTGTCTGGTGGGCGAGTCCGCGGAAGCCGCTCTGGACCCAGCACGATCAGCGCCACGACCAGCACGATCATGACCTTGATCGGAGTGATGTCGAGCACGGTCGGTCGGCCGCCCTCAGGCCGAGCGTGACGGCGGAGACTTGGCGTCGCTCGCCTGCTCCTCTGAGCCGGAGACACCTCGCTCGAACTCGCTCCTGGCCGATCCCAGCGAGCGGGCCAGCTTGGGGAGCTGGCTCCCGCCGAAGAGCAGGACGACGACGCCGAGCACGATGAGGAGATCGGGACCGATGATGTTGGCGAGCACAGCGGGCTCCTTTCGTCGGTCCCCGGACGGCGCGGCGGCGGTCGTGGCTTGCCGCGCCCTGCTGGGACCTCAACCGGATGTGATGACCGGGAGGACTACGTCGCCGTCGCCGTGGTTGGATGTGCGTGCTCGGCGGCCGTCACGCCAAGCTGTCGACCTTCCAGGCGTTCTTGTCGACCACGGTGATGATCGAGGTCGACACCGACGTGCCGTTGGTGTTGGTCCGGGTGGCTCTGACGGTTGCCTGGTTGCCGCGCGTCACGACCGAGTCGATGTGGAACTTGTTGTTCCGGTACCGCTGCGAGAGCTGGGTGACGAGCGGGCAGATACCTGCCTTGCCCTGGAGCTGGCCCTGCAGGCGGCTCGACAGCTGCGCGTAGGAAGCGCCGCAGTTGTTGGCCTGGATGTCCGAGAAGAGGGTGGTGACCACGCCAGCCGGGCTCGAGCTGACGGAGCTGCCACAAGCGGCGGCTGCACCCCCCACGAATGCGACCGAGGCGACGACGGCCGTGATCCTTCGCATGCCGTGGCGTCGCCGGAAGGTGACCCCCTGCATTCCGGTTTCCTCCTGTCGTTCCCCAGTCCCGCCTCGTGCTCTCGGGAGGTGCACGGGAGGCTGCCCAGGTGGGTCAGAGAGCTCGAACGTGAGACCTTACCGCCGCTCGCGGGGACGGCGGGTGATCAGGTCCCGAGGTGCCGCCGGGCGCAGTCCTGACAGGTCCCCACGACCTCGACGGTGTGGGCCACGTCGACGAAGCCTTCGGCGGCCGCGCACGCGAGCCGCCCACCGCTCGACCGAGCGCTCGGCCACCTCGACCGTGCGACCGCAGGCCCGGCATACCAGGTGGTGGTGGTGACCGTCGCTGCCGCACCGGCGGTACAGCGACTCGCCGTCTTCGGCCCGGAGGCTGTCCACCTGGCCGGCGTCGGCGAGCGCCCGCAGCTGGTTGTACACCGTCGTCAACCCGACCCGTTGCCCGCGTGCCCGCAGCTGGGCGTGGAGGTCCTGGGCGCTCAGGAAGCCGTCGGCTTCCTCCAGCACGGCGGAGAGCGCCCGCTTCTGCGGAGTCGACCTCGGCCGACTCGGCTCAGATGGACGCGCAACGGCGCCGGTCACCGGCTCACGGCCCGCGGCGTCGCTCGTATCCACGAGGGGCAACAGTATCGGAGCCGCCCATCGGCTCGGCGGTGAGAGCGGGGGCATGAGATCACTGTAGTTGCAATGGGAACGCTTTCGGATTACGGTGAGCTATCCGAAATGATTTCCAGTAACCGCTCCCGAAGGACGGCCGATGATCCCCAGACTTAGGAACCTCCGTGCCACCGCCGGCGCCGCGCTGCTGGTCGTCGTCGCTGCGGCGGCGTGCGGGACGGGATCCTCCGCCAGCCCCACCGCCGCCAACGGCAAGATCCAGGTGACGGCGGCCGAGAACTTCTGGGGGTCGATCGCTTCCCAGCTGGGCGGCAACAAGGCGGCGGTGACGAGCATCATCACCAACCCCGACACCGACCCGCACACCTACCAACCGACGGCCCAGGACGGGCGGGCCGTGACGACGGGCCAGTTCGTCATCTACAACGGCATCGGCTACGACCCGTGGGCGCCCAAGCTCCTCGCCACCAACAGCGGCGCCGGGCCGACGGTGCTCAACGTGGGCCAGCTGGTGGGGGTGCCCGACGGCGGCAACCCGCATCGCTGGTACTCGCCGTCCGATGTCCAGACGGTCATCAACACGATCACCGCCGACTACAAGAAGGTCGACCCCAAGGACGCCGGGTACTTCGACAGCCAGAACCAGTCATTCGTGAACGGCGGCCTCGCCCAGTACAACCAGCTGATCGCCCAGATCAAGTCCAGGTACTCCGGCGTGCCCGTCGGAGCGTCGGAGAGCATCTTCGCACCGATGGCCCAGGCGCTCGGGCTCAACCTCCTGACGCCGCCGTCGTTCCTCGAGGCCATCAGCGAGGGCACCGACCCGACGGCGCAGGACAAGGCCACCATCGACGCGCCAGATCAAGGGCCACCAGATCAAGGTGTACGTCTACAACTCCCAGAACGCCACGCCCGACGTGCAGGCCCAGGTCAAGGAGGCCAGGGCGGCCGGCATACCGGTGACCACCATCACCGAGACCCTCGCGCCACCGAGCTCCACGTTCCAGGCCTGGCAGGTGCGCCAGCTCCAGGGTCTCGCCGCCGCGCTGGCCAGGGCGACAGGGCAGTGACGCATGGTGCTGGACCTGAACGGCGCGCAACGACGACGCCGGAGCGGCCGTCACGACCTCACGCCGGCGTGACCGCCGCGAAGCGGTGATCACCTTCGATCGCGCCGCGGTCCAGTTGGGCGGTCGCGTGCTCTGGAGCGAGCGTCACCCTCTCGGTCGGGCCCGGCGAGTTCGTCGCCGTTCTCGGTCCCAACGGAGTCGGCAAGTCGACGCTCGTGAAGGGCGGCGTTGGGACTCGTCCCGCTGTCGGCGGGGAGCGCCCTGGTGCTCGGCCATCCTCCTGGCCGCGCCGGCCGTGACATCGGGTACCTGCCCCAACGCCGGAGCTTCGAGACGGGTCTTCGTGTACGCGGAGTCGACATCGTCCGTCTCGGGCTCGATGGGGAAAGGTTTGGCATCCCGTTGCCCGGCGGCCGGGGTGGCGTCCAGACGGACGGCTGCGGCGCGAGTGGCACGAGGTCCTGGAGCTGGTCGGCGCGACGCGACTACGCCGAGCGCCCAGTTGGCCAGGTCTCGGGGGGCGAGCAGCAGCGCCTCCTGATCGCCCAGGCGCTGGTGCGCCGACCCGATCTGCTCATCCTGGACGAGCCCCTGGACAGCCTCGACCTCCCGAACCAGGCCGCCGTCGCCGCTCTCATCGAGCACATCTGCACACGACCAGGGCGTCACGGTCGTGATCGTCGCCCACGACGTCAATCCCATCCTCAGCTATCTCGACCGGGTGGTGTATCTCGGTCGCGGCGGCGCCGTGAGCGGGCCGGCCGAGGACGTCATCACGAGCGAGACGCTGAGCCGCCTGTACCAGGTGCCCATCGAGGTGTTGCGTGCGTCGGACGGGCGTCTCGTCGTCGTGGGCCAACCCGAGGCTCCCGCCCACCACTCGGACCGGCACACCGGGCAACCACGGCCGTGAGCACGACCGCGGCGGCCGGCGGTTGGTCGTGGAACCTGGTCACGGATGTGCACCAGCTGTTCGCCTACCCCTTCATGGTCAATGCCTTCCTGGCCGGCACGATCGTGGCGGTGGCGGCGGCGGTGGTGGGATGGTTCATGGTGCTTCGCCGGCAGACCTTCGCCGGGCACACGTTGGCCTTGATCGGCTTTCCCGGGGCCGCCGGCGCCACATTGGTCGGGATCTCGGCCGCACGCTAGGCTATTTCGCCTTTGCGATCCTGGGCGCGCTCGTCGTTGCCACTGCGCCGCGGCTCAGGGACGGCGTATCGGGGCTTCAGCGAGGAGTCGGCGGTGGTCGGTACGACCCAGGCCTTCGCCCTGGCTGCGGGGTTCTTGTTCGTGGCCCTCTACAAGGGGTTCCTCAACGGGATCAACTCCCTGCTCTTCGGGACGTTTCTCGGCATCACCGTCGGCCAGGTGTGGACCCTGCTCCTCGTGGCCGTGGCGGCGTTGATCGTCCTCGCTCTGATCGGTCGCCCGCTGCTGTTCGCCTCGGTCGATCCTGACGTCGCCGCCGCAAGGGGGGTGCGGGTGCGCCTCCTCGGTGTGATGTTCCTCGTCCTGCTCGGAATTGCCGTCGCCGAGGCGAGCCAGATCACCGGGTCCCTGCTCGTGTTCGCCCTGCTCGTCATGCCGGCCGCGGCCGCGCAGCGGTTCACCGCTCGGCCGGTGGCGGGCCTCGTCCTGTCGGTCGTGATCGCCGTGATCGTCACCTGGCTGGGGCTCGTCGTGGCCTACTACTCGCCCTACCCGATGGGCTTCTACATCACGACGTTCGCCTTTGCCGTCTACCTGGCGTCGTTCGCCGTCAGGTACCTCGTCGACCGTCACGGTCCGGCGCCGGCCTGGGCGCTGCGCGCACGGGTGGGAACGTGACGCCGCTCGTGGCCAGCACGGCGGGCAGCGGTCTGGCTGATTTCTTCAGCCACTCGTTCATCCGATACGGCCTGCTGGCGGGGACGTTCATCGCCCTGGCCTCTGGGCTCGTCGGCTACTTCCTGGTGCTCCGGGCCCAGGTCTTCACCTCCGACGCCCTCGGTCATGCCGCCTACACCGGAGCCCTGGCCGCGCTGGCGCTCGGGGTCGACGCCCGGGTCGGCCTCTTCGCGGCGACGGCGCTGGTGGCCGTGGGCCTCGGTGTGCTCGGTGGGCGGACCCGGGCGGACGACGTGGTGATCGGGAGCGTCTTCGCCTGGGTCCTCGGGTTGGGCGTGTTCTTCCTCACCATCTACACCACGAGCCAGAGCACCGGAAACGGCGCCGCCAGTGTCAACTACCTGTTCGGCTCCATCTTCGGGTTGTCGCCCTCCCAGAGCGTGGTGGCGGCCGTCGTCGCCGGCCTCGTGAGCCTCGCCGTCGTGGTCATCGCCCGGCCGCTGTTGTTCGCGACCGTGGACCACGCGGTGGCCGCCGCACGTGGTGTCCCGGTGAGGATCATCGGTGTCGGCTTTCTGGTGCTCGTCGGTGTCACGGCCGGGGAGGCGGCCCAGGACGTGGGGGCGTTGCTGCTGCTGGGGCTCATGGCCGCCCCAGGCGGTGCCGCCCAACGACTGACGGCGCGCCCGTTTGTCGGCCTCGCCATCTCGGGAGGCATCGCCGTGGCCTCGACATGGGTCGGCGTCATCCTCTCCTATCTGGTCCCCAGTCTGCCCCCGAGCTCCGCCATCCTCGGGGTGGCCACGCTGGCGTACGTGGGCGCCGCCCTGGTCGCCCGCGCCCGCTCAGCACCGGCCGGCGAGCGGTCCCAGTCGCTCGGGGGAGCGACCAGGCGCTTCCGTACCCGCCCTTCCTGAGGCCGTCCGCCCAGCATCGCGTCCCGGAATGCGCCACGCTGAGGGGAGTCACCCGGGTGCAGCGCGCCGCGGGATGACGGCGGCTCACCCGGTCCGGAGCGGCGGGCGCGATGCCGCGAGCAGGACCGGCCCGAGGTGGGCGAAGCGAGCGACGAGGAGGCGTTGGCGATGGCAGACACCTACGACGTGATCGTGGTGGGGGCAGGACCGACGGGTGAGCACGCCGTGGGTCGGTGCGTCGATGCCGGGCTGAGCGCGGCGGTGGTCGAGCGCGAGCTGGTGGGGGGCGAGTGCTCGTACTGGGCGTGCATGCCGAGCAAGACACTCCTGCGGCCGGGACAGGTGCTCGCGGCCGCACGTCGGGTGCCGGGGGCCGCTTCCGCCGTCACCGGCGACCTCGACGCGTCGGAGGCGCTGGCCCGGCGGGACTGGATGACCGCCGGGTGGGACGACAAGGGCCAGGTCAGGTGGCTCGACGGGCTGGGCGCCACCCTCGTGCGGGGCCGCGGCAGGCTGGCCGGCGAACGACGGGTCGAGGTCGAGGCTGCCGACGGCTCCAGGCGGACGCTGTCGGCGACCCGGGCCGTGATCCTGGCGACCGGATCGGTTCCGGTCATTCCACCGATCGACGGGCTGCGTGACATCCGGACGTGGGACAACCGCGACGTCACCTCGGCCAAGCACGTGCCCGACCGGCTCGTGGTGCTGGGAGGCGGAGCGGTCGGCGTGGAGATGGCGCAGGCCTGGCGCCGGCTCGGCAGTCGCGAGGTGACGGTCGTCGAGGCTGCCGCGCGGCTGGTGCCCAACGAGGAGGCGTTCGCCGGCGAGCAGCTGGCGACGGCGTTCGGGGCCGAAGGCATCGCCGTCATCACCGGCACCAAGATGATCGCGGCCCACCGGGACGCAGACGACGCCCCCGTGTCGGCCACGCTCGAGGACGGCCGCACGATCGTCGCCGACGAGATCCTCGTCGCTGTCGGTCGCAGGCCCAACACCGCTGATCTCGGCCTCGACACCGTGGGGCTCGAGCCCGGTCGGGCCGTGCCCGTCGACGACACCCTGAGCGTCGCCGCGGTGCCGGGAGCCTGGCTGTACGCCATCGGCGATGTCAACGGCCGGGCGCTGTTCACCCACATGGGCAAGTACCACGCCCGGATCGCGGTGGACGCGGTGCTCGGACACCAGGTCTCGGACCTGGCCGACCGCGGCATGGTCCCCAGGGTGACCTTCACGGACCCACAGGTCGCGTCGGTCGGGCTCACCGAAGCCCAGGCCCGCGATCAGGGGATCGACACCCGCGTCGTGCGGGTCGGGCTCGAGCAGACCGCCGGGGCCGCGGTCGCCGGCGAGGGTGTGACCGGTACCGCTCAGCTGGTCGTCGACGAGTCCCGCCAGGTGATCGTCGGCGCCACGTTCACCGGTCCCGACATCGACGGCATCCTGCACTCGGCCACGGTGGCCATCGTCGGCGAGGTTCCCATGGACCGTCTCCGCCACGCAGTCGCCGCCTTCCCGACCCTGAGCGAAGTGTGGCTCGAGCTGGGCCTCGCCTACCGCGCCGAGCGCGCGTCGAGCGACCCCTACACCGAGGGAGCATCGTCGTGAGCTCGACTCCCATCGCCGATCACGCCCTGCTGTCCGACTGTCACTCGGCCGCCCTGGTGAGCCGGGAGGGCTCGGTCGAATGGCTGTGCTTCCCGCGGTTCGACAGTCCCTCGGTCTTCGGCCGCCTGCTGGACGACGATGCCGGTCACTGGTCGATCCGCCCCGTCGGCGACTTCGAGGCCGCCCGCCGCTACGTGGACAGAACGATGGTCCTGGAGACCACCTTCACCACTGACAGCGGTTCGGTCACCGTCGTCGACGCCCTCGCCATGGGGGCCAACGAGCGGGGACACGACATCGGCGGGGAAGCGCCAGGCCTGCTGCTTCGTCAGGTCCAGGGAGCCACCGGCCACGTCGAGCTGGAGATGGAGTTCGCTCTCCGGACCGAGTACGGGCTCATCTACCCGCTGCTGAGCCCGGTGGAGGGCGGCGTTCGCGGGCGCGGCGGGTCGGACGAGACTGCCCTCTCGTCACCGCTCGACCTCGAGATCCGCGCCGTCGGCGCCTTCGGGCGTTTCAGCGTCTCAGCCGGCGAGCGCCTCGCGTTCGGGCTCCACCACCGTGCGTTCGGGCAGGGAGCCCCGCGCCTGTGGTCCCAGGGCGAGCTGGCCCAGCGGCTGGCCGACACCATCGCAGGTTGGCGGTCGTGGTCCGACCTCCACCAGGCCTACGACGGGCCGTGGCACGAGCTCGTGCACATCAGCGGCCGGGTCCTGCAGGCCCTCACCTACTACCCGACCGGCGCCATCGTGGCCGCCGCCACCACGTCGCTGCCGGAGGCCGAGGGAGGGAACCGCAACTGGGACTACCGCTTCTCGTGGGTCCGTGATGCGTCCCTCACCATGGACGCGATGTGGGTGGCCGCCTGCCCCGACGAGGCCGAGAAGTTCTTCTCCTACCTGAGCATGGCGGCGGCCAGCTCGCTGGGCCGCGGCGCCGACCTGCAGATCATGTTCGGGATCGGCGGCGAGCGAGATCTGTCCGAGCGTGAGCTCTCCCACCTGGCCGGGTGGAGGAACAGCGCCCCTGTGCGGGTCGGCAACGGGGCCTGGACCCAACGCCAGGTCGACGTGTACGGCGAGCTGCTGGCCGCCGTCTACCGGCTTCGTGAGCAGATGGGCGAGCCGGACCCCACGACCAAGGAGTTCCTCGTCGCCGTGGCCGACACCGCCGCCCGGCGGTGGATCGAGAAGGACCAGGGGATCTGGGAGATCCGCGGTCCGGCGCGGGATTTCCTCTACTCCAAGGTCATGTGCTGGGTCGCTCTGGACCGGGCCATCGCCCTGGCCGGCAAGCTCGGCGCCGAAGACAAGGTGGCCGGGTGGAAGCGGACCATGGACGAGATCCACGAGACCGTCGTCCAGGAGGGCTGGAGCGACAAGGCGGGCGCCTTCACCCAGTACTTCGGCTCGGACGACCTCGACGCCTCCAACCTGATGATGCCGATCGTCGGCTTCCTCCCCGCCAACGACCCGCGGATGCTGGCCACGATCGACGCCACCGAGGCGCGCCTCACCGACGAGCGTGGGCTCGTGTACCGCTACGACACCCACGGCGGAGTCGACGGCCTGGAGGGCACCGAGGGCACGTTCGTGCTGTGCACCTTCCACCTGGCCCAGGCGCTGGCCCTGGCGGATCGACCGCAGCGGGCCCGGGACGTGTTCGAGAGGGTCATCCCCTACGTGAACGACGTCGGCCTGCTGGCCGAGGAGGTCGACGATCGCGGCGAGCTTCTGGGCAACTTCCCGCAGGCCTTCAGCCACATCGGACTGGTCAACGCGGCGTGGGCCATCTCCGAGGCCGAGCGCCGGGCTTCTGCTGGCTGAGCGGCCGCGCCCTGATCACTGCCCCGACGTCACACCCCAGACGGCGCTGCTCTGCTCGCCCGGGTCCAGGATCTGCAGGCCCGCCCCGCTCCGGAAGGCGTCGGGCGCGCACGTCATGGGCTCGACGGCCAGGCCACGGCGCCTCCTGGCCGGCTCGAGCGTGTCCCCGGTGAACACCATGACGAAACGAAAGCGGGCATCCATCCACACGGTCACCTTCGGTGAGCCGCTGGGATGCGCGACCTCAACGCGGCTCACCCCGTCCCCGTCCCGCTCGAGGTCCGCGTAGCACGAGTCGACCACGGCGGTGCCGATGGGGCGGGGCTGCCGGTAGTCCCGTTCCGTGCCCGCCACCGGGAGGCTCCGACCGGTGGGGATACCGCGCTCGTCTGCCTCGAGGACCGAGTCCGCCGGCACGCGCAGCACCGCGGGGTCCACGAGCTCGGTGCCCACCGTGAAGTACGGGTGCTGGCCGGCACCGTAGGGGAGAGGCTGGGACCCGAGGTTGGTGGCCGTGATGGCCACGCGGAGCCCGGTGCCGGACAAGCTGTAGACGACCTCGAGGCCCAGGGTGAACGGGTAGCCGATCTGGGGGTGCAGCACGTGGGTGGCGACGACGCTGTCCTGGCCGCGCTGATCGAGCTCCCAGCTTGCCCACCGGACGAGGCCGTGGATGGCGTTGCCGTGCTCGGGCTCGGACAGCGGCGTCTGGTGGTCGGTCCCGCCGAGCTCGTACCGACCGTCGCGGATGCGGTTGGGCCACGGGATCAGCAGCTGACCGCGCCCGCCGGTGGACATCTCGTCCCCGGCGTAGCCGTCGAGGACGTCGACACCGCCGACGGCGTAGCTGCGCAGCCCGGCGCCCACCTCGGTGATGACGGCGCGCTGCACGCCGCTGACCAGCTCGACCTGGTGCCCCGACGGTTGCATCTCCTGCTCCTAGTTCAGCCCGTCGCGTATGACCGCCACCAGTACCCGCAGGATGAGCACTGTGGCGCAGAACAGACCGAAGTAGCCGAAGAACTGGAACAGCGTGGTCGTATCGCTCCTCCCCCCAACCTCTCTCGCTGCAGGATTGTACGGCACCCACCCCCTGCCCGGATGAGTAGCCTTCGAGCCATGCCCGACGGAGGCGGTGGGCCCGACCGTTCGGCGGAGACCATCCTGGTGGTCGGGGCCCATCCGGACGACATCGACTTCGGTGCCTGCGGAACCGTGGCGACGTGGACCGATGCCGGCGCCCGCGTCGTCTACTGCATCGTGACCGACGGCGATGCCGGCGGTTTCGATCCCGCCGTACCGCGCTCGGCCATGATCGGGATACGGCGGGCCGAGCAGGAGGCGGCGGCCAAGGTCGTGGGCGTGGACGAGGTCGAGTTCCTGGGCTACCCGGACGGGCGGCTCGTCGCCAGCCTCGATCTCCGGCGGGACCTGGCCCGGGTGATCCGCCGGGTGCGGCCCGGGCGAGTGGTGGGGCCCAGCCCCGAGCGCAACTGGCTCCGCATCCAGGCCAGCCATCCCGACCACCTGGCCGCCGGGGAGGCGACGCTCGCCGCCGTGTACCCCGATGCCCGCAACGCGTTCGCCTTTCCCGAGCTCCTGGACGAGGGCCTCGAGCCGCACATCGCCGGCGAGGTCTGGCTCATGGCGAGCCCGAGAGCCGATCACCTCGTCGACATCACCGACAGCATCGACCGCAAGGTGGCTGCTCTGCGCTGCCACGTCAGCCAGCTCCCGGATCCGGACGCCCTCGAGGAGCGGGTGCGAACGTGGACGGCCACCATCGCAGAGGAAGGTGGTCTGCCGCCGGGGCACCTGGCCGAGACGTTCCAGATCGTTTCGACTGCCTGACACGAGGGCGGTGGGACCGCCGCCGGGCGGAGGTGGGGCCGTAGGCTGGCGAGGTGGACGCGCTGGTCGTCGTCGGCCCCTCGCCGGCCCCGGCGCGGCTGGCGGCGAGGGCCCGCCATGAGGTCCACGCCGCCGGTGCGCCCCTGGCGCCCGATGTGGTTGCCGACCTTCGGGCTCGGATCCCGCGCGACGTCGGCGTGCACGGTCCGCCCGACCCGGCCCTTGCCGTGGCGGTGCAGCTGCACCAGGCCGGGCTGCCCGTGACCCTCTACACCGACTCGCCTCCCGCGCCACGACCGGTCGGCGTCCGGGTGCTGCCGCTGAGCGACCCGGGCCCGCCGATGGAGACCGTCGACTCGCTGCTGGACCTGATCGGTGACACCCCGCTCGTGCGTCTGGACCGAGTGGGCAGAGAGCTCTCGTGTCACCTCGTGGCCAAGCTGGACCTCTTCAATCCGGGGGGCAGCGTCAAGGACCGGCCTGCCCTCGCCATGATCGATGCCGCCGAGCGTGCGGGCCTGCTCCGGGAGGGCGGCACCATCGTCGAGCCGACCTCAGGCAACACGGGGGTGGGCCTGGCGCTGATCGCCGCCCGCCGGCGCTACCGGTGCGTGTTCGTGATGCCCGACAAGATCGCGGCCGAGAAGGTCGATCTGCTGCGCGCCTACGGGGCCGAGGTGGTCGTGTGCCCGACGACGGTCGCACCGGACCATCCCGACTCCTACTACTCGGTGTCCGACCGGCTGGTGGGCGAGATTCCCGGGGCCTTCAAGCCCGACCAGTACGGCAATCCCGCCAATCCCGCCGCCCACGAGTCGACGACCGGCCCCGAGATCTGGCGGCAGACGGCCGGCCGGGTGACGCACTTCGTCGCCGGCATCGGCACCGGCGGCACGATCAGCGGCGTGGGCCGCTATCTGAAGTCCCAGGACCCTGCGGTGCAGATCATCGGCGCCGATCCGGAGGGATCGGTGTACTCCGGCGGGGGCGGGCGGCCGTATCTCGTCGAGGGGATCGGCGAGGACTTCTGGCCGTCGACCTACGACCGTGACGTGGTCGACCGGGTGGTGAAGGTGAGCGACCGGGACTCGTTCCTCACCGCCCGCATGGTGACGAGGGAGGAAGGCATCCTGGTGGGCGGCTCCACGGGGACGGCGGTGTGGGCCGCCATGCAGGTCGGTCGTTCCCTCGGTCCCGAAGCCGTGGTCGTGGTGCTCATCCCCGATTCCGGCCGGGGCTACCTGTCGAAGCTGTACAACGACGCGTGGATGGCGGACTTCGGCTTCCTGCTGACGAGCGGCCAGACCACGGCTGGTGTGCTGGCAGGCAAGCGCAGCGACCTGCCACCGCTCGTGCACGTCCACCCCGACGAGCCGGTGCGGCAGGTCATCGGCGTGCTGCGGGAGTACGAGGTGTCCCAGGTGCCGGTGCTCAAGGCGGAGCCCCCGCTGGCTGTGGCCGAGGTGGTCGGGTCGGTCGAGGACCGCGACCTCCTCGAGCGGGCGTTCCAGGACCCGTCGATCCTGGACAGGCCCGTCGGGACCGTGATGGGCTCACCTCTTCCGACCGTGGGTGTCGGCGAGCCGATCGAGCTGGCCGTGAGGCGCACCGAGGGTCGGGGCGCCGTCGTGGTGCTCGACGCCGGACATCCGGTCGGCATCGTGACCCGGTCGGACCTCCTCGGCTTCCTCGTCGGACGACCGGGTGGAAGGCCGGCCCGGGAGGCCGGCCCGACGACGAGGCCGGCCCGGGAGGCCGGTCCAAACGACGAGGCCGGCCCAGTGAGGCCGTCGGGCACGTGACCCGGCGGGGCGACGTCGAGCACGCCGGTCCTGGCTTCGAGACCCGCGCCGTCCACGCGGGTCAGGAGCCCGACCCGGCGACGGGAGCGGTGGTGCCTCCCGTCCACCTCGCGTCGACCTTCCGGCAGGAGGCCGTCGGTGCGCATCACGGGTACGAGTACTCGCGCTCCGCCAACCCCACGCGCGACGGGTTGGAGCGCCAGGTGGCCGCGCTCGAAGGTGCGGCCTTCGGCTACGCCTTCGCCAGTGGGATGGCAGCCGAGGACGCGGTGTTGCGCGCGGCCCTCGGGCCGGGCGAGCACGTGATCCTGCCCGACGACGCCTACGGCGGCACCTACCGCCTGCTGGAGGGGGTGCACGCGCCGGCCGGCCTGAGCTGGAGCGTCGTCGACCTCTCGGACCTGGCCGCGCTGGAGCGGGCGTGGCGGCCCGAGACCCGCATGGTGTGGGTCGAGACGCCGAGCAACCCACTGCTGTCTGTCACCGACATCGCGGCCCTGGCCGAGTTTGCCCACGCCCGCGACGGCCTGCTCGTGGTCGACAACACCTTCGCCACGCCCTACCTCCAGCGTCCGCTCGCCCTGGGCGCCGATGTCGTCGTCCACTCGTCGACCAAGTACCTCGGCGGGCACTCGGACGTGACGGGCGGCTTCGTCGGCCTCGACGACCCCGGCCAGGCCGAACGGGTCGCCTTCCTGCAGAATGCCGTCGGCGCCGTGCCCGGCCCGTTCGACAGCTTTCTGGTCCAACGGGGCGTCAAGACGCTCGCCGTGCGCATGGAGCGCCACTGCGCCAACGCCGAGGCGGTCGCCGCCTTCTTGTCGGAGCACCGGCGCGTGGCCGGCGTCCACTACCCGGGGCTGCCGGACCACCCCGGTCACGACGTGGCCGTCCGCCAGATGCGGGGCTTCGGGGGGATGGTCTCGTTTCTCCACGCTGGTGGCGAGGAGGCCGCTGTCGCCGCCGTGGCGCGAACCGAGGTGTTCACCCTGGCCGAGTCGCTCGGAGCGGTCGAGTCGCTGATCGAGCACCCCGCCCGCATGACGCACGCGTCGGTCAGCGGTTCGTCACTGGCCGTCGAACCCAGCCTGATCCGGCTGTCGGTCGGCATCGAGACCATCGACGACCTGCTGGACGATCTGGACCGGGCCCTCGAAGGCTAAGCGGCCCTCGGGGAACATGTGGCGACGTGGTGCGGTTGTCCAGCCCATGACGATCACGCTCTCCAAGGACCTGTACACCGCTCACGCCACGGCAACCGGTGGCCGGGAGGGCCATTCGGCGACTGACGACGGCCTGGTGAACGTCGACCTGGCCGTTCCGGAGGAGATGGGCGGGCCGGGCGGCGCGACCAATCCCGAGCAGCTCTTCGCCGTTGGCTATGCGGCGTGCTTCCAGAGTGCGTTGGGCGTGGTGGGACGCAGGCAGAAGGTCGACACGTCGCAGTCCAAGGTGTCCACCGAGGTGACGCTCGGCGTGGCTCCCGAGGGAGCCTTCGGTCTGAGGGTGGGAATCCACGTGTCGATCCCGGGTGTCGGCGCCGACACGGCACAGCAGCTCGCCGAGGCCGCCCACCAGGTCTGCCCGTACTCGAACGCGACACGCGGCAGCACCCAGGTCACCGTCACCGCCGAGGGCTGAGGCGGCGGCCGAGCGCCTCGACCGAGGTCTCCACCGGGAGGCCGTCCCGCACGAGCCAGTCCCTGTTCCGGGCGTGCAGCTCGTCGGTCGGATCGAAGAGGTTGAGGTGGACGAGCGCGTCAGGGTGATCGACGGCGGCGGCCGACAGCCGCACCAGGTTGATGACGCCCAGCCCGGCGTCGGCCACCAGCAGGACCGAGTCGGGCCGGAGTGCGTCTGCCAGGGCGACCGCGTCCCCGTCGACCGCCACGGGGGACCGCACGCCGCCGACCCCCTCGACGAACCCGACGTCGACGCCCTCGGGCCAGGTGAGCTCCCCGACCAGGTCCGAGATCGTGAACGCGGCGCGCCCGAGCGCCTCGGCCGCCATCGGGGGCGCCATGGCCAGCGGGTACCAGCGGTGCGTCGGGCACACGTCCTCGGGACGCTCGGCGGACGCGCAGGCCAGGACCTCGGCGTCGGTCCGATCGCCCGGCTCGAACGACTGCACCGGCTTGCGGGCCACGACACGCAGTCCGTTTCGGCGCAGCTGCTCGATCAGCCGCGCCGTCACCCACGTCTTGCCCACCCCGGTCCCCGTGCCGAGCACGAGCACGACCCGCTCAGGACGCGGGCCAACGCGTCGAGCAGTCCGAGCTCGTGCAGGGCGCCGAGGAGCATCTCCACCTGGGCGGTCGTGTGGGCGGCGGACATCGTCACCCGCAGGCGCGAGGACCCGGCCGCCACGGTCGGTGGCCGGATGGCAGGCACCAGCAGGCCCCGCTCGAGGAGGGCGCGGTCGGCCTCCACCGCGTGCGCCTCCTCGCCGAGGATGATCGGCACGATCGGCGAGCCGTGCCCCGGCTGGAGGGCCTCGACGTGGGCGCGGAGGCGACGCGCGCAGCGCATCGCCCTCCGGCGAGCGAACCACGCCGAGCGCGGCGAGGGCGGCGGCAGCGTCAGCCGGCGTCGGCGCCGTGGTGAAGATGAAGGGTCGGGCCCGATTGACGAGCAGATCGATCCAGCGCTGGGAACCGGCCACGAACCCGCCGAGGGAGCCCAGGGTCTTGGAGAGCGTTCCGACGCGCAGCAGCTCGATCTCGTCGTCGAGGTCGCTGGCGTCGGGGCCGAGGACGGCGTGGGCCTCGTCGAGCACGAGGAGCGCCCGGCGACGAGCGCACAGCTGCGCCAGCCCGACCAGATCGGCGGTGTCGCCGTCCATGGAGAAGACCGAGTCGGACACCACGACGACGCGACCCGGGATATCGGACATGAGCGCGGACAGATGGTCGAGGTCCGCGTGGTCGTACACGCGCACCTGGGCCCTGGTGAGACGGCAGCCGTCGACGATGGACGCGTGGTTGAGCGCGTCCGAGCAGATCGTGACCCCCGGCCCCCCGAGCGAGGTCAGCAGGCCGAGGTTGGCCGCGTAGCCCGTGGGAAAAGCGAGCGCGGCCGCGGTCGACTTCCACTCGGCGAGGCCGGACTCGAGGTCGCGGTGGATGGGACGGGAGCCGACGATGAGCCGTGAGGCCCCTGTGCCGGTACCCCAACGATCCAACGCCTCGTGGGCAGCCGCGACCACCGCCGGATGGTTGGCGAGCCCGAGGTAGTCGTTGGATGCGAAGGACACCACGGTGCGCTCCTCGTCGACGAGCCGCCCGCACGGGCCCGCAGCTTCGAGCGTCCGTACCGCCCGCCACTGTCCCGCGCAGCCGATCTCGGCGAGGGAGCGATCGCGCCACTCGCACCCATGTCGTCATGCGGTGCAGACCTCGTCGACGGCGGCGCTGACCGTGGCGACGATGCGGTCGATCTCGGCCTCGGTGACGGTGAGCGGCGGCATGATGACCACGACGTCACCGAGGGGCCGGATGAGCACCCCTCGCCGCACGCAGGCGCCTGACACGCGTCGACCCCATCGCAACCCTCCGGTGGGTGGGGACAGCTCGATGCCGCCCATGAGCCCGCGGAGTCGGATCTCGGCCACGGCCGGGTGACGTCCGAGGGCGCGCTCCAGGCCGCGCCGTAGCTGCTGCGACCGGTTCCGGACGTTGGCGAGCACGTCCCAGTCGGCCAGGAGCTCCAGGTGGCGGCGGGCCACGGCGGCCGCCAGGGCGTTCCCGCCGTAGGAATGGCCGTGGTAGAAGGTGCGAGCCGGAGAGGTCGGGCCCGAGGAACGCCTCGTAGACACGATCGTTGGCCACGGTCGTCGACATCGGCAGGTAGCCGCCGGTGATCCCCTTTCCCAGGCAGAGCAGGTCAGGCGACACACCGCACTGCTCGCTGGCGAAGAGGGTGCCGGTGCGACCGAAGCCGGTCGCGACCTCGTCGCAGACGAGGAGCACGTCGTTCACCTCGCAGGCCTCGGCCAGGCGAGCGAACGAACCAGGGGGGGCGAGGAGCATCCCCGCCGCTCCCTGCACCAGAGGCTCGACGACCACGGCGGCCAGGTCGTCGCGGTGCTCGTCCACCATCGCGGCACGCCGCATCGAGGGACGGGTCCTGGGCGAACGACGGCGCTCGCAGCACGGGGAACCGCAGCGGATCGAACACATCGGTGCCGAACCCGCCCCCGCCGAGCGAGAGCGATCCGACCGTGTCGCCGTGGTAGGCGTCGCCGAAAGCCAGGTAGGCACGTCCTCGGTCGCTCCTGATTGGCCCAGAACTGGAAGGCGATCTTCAGCGCCTGCTCGACGCGCGCTCGCCCCGTCAGAGGCGAAGAGGAAGTGCGGGCGTCTCACCGGGACGAGCGGGGTCAGGGCCTCGGCCAGCTCGACCACGACCCGGTTGCCGTTGCCGAGCATGGTCGAGTGGGCGACGCGGCCGAGCTGATCGACGACCGCCTGGTCGAGCTCGGGGACGCGGTGGCCGAGCGTCGTCACCCACAGCGACGACACCGCGTCCAGATAGCGGCGCCCGTCCACATCGATGAGCTCGCGGCCCTCGGCCCGATCGACGATCACCGGCTCGTTGTCGGCGTAGGTGGACATCTGGGTGAAGCCGTGCCACACGACCTCGGCGTCCCGCTTGATCCAGGCCTCGGCTGAGTCCATGCCGGGGCACGCTACTGTCCTCGGCGATATGCCTCGTCTGACGCTCACGTTCGACAACGGGCCGCACCCCGAGACGACCGAGCGGGTCCTCCGGGTGCTCGACGAGCGGCAGCTGCGGGCCACGTTCTTCGTGGTGGGCGACGAGTTGGCCCGGCCTGGCGGCCGGGCGGTCGCCGAGCGGGCCCGGGCGGCGGGCACTGGATCGGCAACCATTCGATGACCCATCGCGTGCCACTCGGCGAGGGAGGGGGACACGGCGACGTCGAGGCGGAGATCGGCGTCGCCCAGGAGCTGCTCGGCGATCTGAGCCACCCGGACCGGTTGTTCCGGCCCTTCGGCGGGGGCGGGCACCTCGGGCCCCACCTGCTCAGTCGCGCTGCGGTGGACTACCTCGTCGATCACCGGTACACGCTGGCACTGTGGAACTGCGTTCCCCGCGATTGGGAGGAGCCGACCGATTGGGTCGAACACGCCCGGCAGCGACGTCGCCAACCAGGAGTGGACGGTCCTCGTCCTCCACGATCTTCCCACCGGCGCCATGGACCACCTGGCCGGCTTCATCGACCGGGAGCTTGCCGCCGGTGTCGAGATCGTCCAGGAGCTTCCCGAGGAGTGTGTGCCCATCCGGCGGGGCGTGATCCAGGGGCCCATCGACCATCTCGTGGCGTCTTAGCGGGTGGCCGCGGCCCTCACGCGTCTTCGGCGCTGCTGACCGGTTGGCTCGGCCGGGGGTAGATGTGGTCCTCCGGGATGATCGATCCGCCGGGTGACCGATGGGGAGGCCGACGGGGCGGGACGACAGCCCCCGGGAGGTGCCGACGGTCACCGGACCAGGGCGCGGGTGGAGCGACGACGCGGTCCGCCAACCGGTATGCGAGGGACTCGTAGTTGACCCGCCAGCCGCGGAAGTGTGGCCACGCCTCCTCGGCCCCCCGCTCGATCGGGAAGTTCTTCGCCACGAGCAGGTCGATGGCGTCCGAGAACTCCTCGAAGCTCAGGTCAAGAGGTGATTCGGGCAGAGGGTCGGGATCGAACCGCCAGTGGAGGGAGCTGGCGATGCGCCGGAACGCGCTGAACCCCATGCGCAGGCACAACCGGGCCTGGGACGGCGCCGAGGTCGGGCACAGGGCCAGGTGCAGGGCGGCCGCGTCGAGCACGGCGAGCAGGGAGAGGACCCAGGAGTACCAGGCCTGCGGCGACCGGAAGAGCAGGAGCACGGGATAGGTCGTGTGGCTCTCGCTCACCTCGGCCGCCCACTCCTCCCAGTCGTCGTAGAGCTCGGGGAGGGCGTCGACGATGCCGACCAGCTGATGTCGTATGAGTACCTCGGGGCCCCAGGCTGGCGTCCCGGCCCTGCTCTCCATGAGGGCGACGAGGGCCTCGCGACGGTTGAAGGCGCTGTAGATGGAGGGCAGGTAGGCGATCTGCAGGGCGATGGTGATGGCGGCTGTGCCCGCTATCAGCCCCACCAGCGTGTCGTTGCTCGGACCGGCGACGTGGACCGTCCCGATGGAGAAGAGCGAGAGCCCGGCCTCTCGCAGCCCGAGCGACAACCTTCCCGACCAGGGCCACAGCATGAAGCCGTAGCCCACGACGAAGAGGGCGAGGAACGTCAGCAGCTGGGCGAGGAGGGCGACCGGGCCGGTCGGGGCGAGGATGGCGTCCTTCGTCTCGTACTGGCGCGCCAGTCGGGACAGCATGATGAACACGAGACGCACCCCTCGGTTGACCGTCAGCGACAGCCGTTGTCCGGCCGAGCGGGGGAGAACGAGGGCGACGACCACGCTCGTGGCGGTGGCCCCCACGATGAGGATGCCGATGGCGAAGCCGATCCACCGGAAGGTCAACGGTCAGCTCGATGCGCTCATAGCTCGCCCTCCGGCGTGGCTCCTGGGCCGCGGTCGGTGACGTCACCGGACGACGTAGTCTGACCGATCCCGCCCGGCCGCGCCGCGACTGATCTGATTGTCCCGTCGACGAGCCAGGGATATCGTCCCCGCCCAGATCCGCTCCGAGCGGTCGGTCGCTGGAGGTGGCAGCGTGGGCGAGCCCGCCCCCAAGTTCGATCACTACGACGAGGCGGCCACGCGTGGTCTGGTGCAGGCGCACGAGCGGGCCGCAGGCCTGCCGGGGTGGCTGGGCATCACGCTGGTCGAGACGTGGCCCGGCGGGCTGCGTGCCCAGCTCGAGGTCCGGGACGAGCTGCTCACGCCCTTTCGCAACCTCCACGGCGGCGTGCTGGCCGCCCTCGTCGACCACGTGCTCGGGACCGTCTGCTACCCGGTCATGCCCGCCGGTTCGTGGGCCGCCACGACCGAGTTCAAGCTCAACTATCTGGCGCCGGTCACCGGCGGGATTCTCTCGGCCGTCGCCGAGGTCATCTCGCTGACCAGGCGGACTGCAGTGGTGCGGATCGCCGTGACCAACAGGCTGGCCCGGAGGCCGGCCGGACGACACCGCCGGCCCGGGAGGCCGGCCGGACGACACCGCCGGCCCGGGAGGCCGGCCGGACGACACCGCTCGCCTGGTGTGCTCGGCCCAGGGCACCGTCCTCGTGATGGCCCCGAAGGCCCGCCCCGAGGGCTCGAGCGCGCTCCGGCCTCCGCGGGGTCTTGCGCACTTGTGACAAAATCGTCAAGATGTCGCACGTGAGCGAGCGGCGAAGGGGAGCGGTGGCGGGAGAGGTCCTCGACTTTCCGGCCGTGGCCGCCGGTCTCCCGCCCGTCCCCTCGGCCGCCCTCGACCCCTTCCTCGACGCCGCCGCCAGCTGCTTCGCCCGGTTCGGGGTCGCCCACACCACGGTGCCCGACATCGCCCGGGAGATCGGGGTCTCCCGCATGACGGTCTACCGGCGTCTGGGGTCGGTCCACGACGCGCTCCGGTCGCTGCTGGCCCGCGAGCTGCACCGACTCGTGGTGCACCTGGCGGGCGAGCTCGACGGCGCTCCTCCGTCGCCCGAGACGATCGTCGAGCTGACCGAGGCCGTGGTACGGCATGCGGCGTCCCATCCCGTGCTCAGGAAGGCGCTCGCCGACGAGCCCGAGCTCGTGGGGCCCGTGCTGCTGGACAGCTTCTCGGGCATCGTCGACAACGTGACGGCCGTGGCCGCGCCCCTGCTCGCCGCGGCCATGCAGGCGGGAGCTCGTGCGCCAACAGGATCCGGTGGTGCTGACCGACTGGCTGGTGCGCACCACCGTCTCGGTGATCGCGTCGCCGCCCCGGCAGGACGTGCGGTCGTTCCTGACCCAGGTCCTGCTTCCGTTGCTCAGCCCGAGCGGGAGGACCTGAGCCGCCATGACCGACGACCTTGGTCTGTTCGGGCCCGACAGCGTCACCTGGCGCATCCACGCCGACCCGTCGATGCTGATCGGAGGGATACGGGCCCTGTTGGTGCAGGCCCTCCACCCTCTGGCCATGGCGGGTGTCGCACAGCACAGCGACTACCAGGACGACCCCTGGGGGCGGCTGCAGCGGACCGTTGACTACGTCGTCACCACGACCTTCGGCGACAGACCGACAGCGCTGGCCGCGGGCGATCGGGTGCGCGCCGTGCACACCCGCGTGAGGGGTATCGACCCCGTGACCAAGAGGCCCTATCGGGCGGACGATCCCGAGCTCCTGCTCTGGGTGCATGCCGTCGAGGTCCACTCGTTCCTCGCCGCCTACCGGCGCTACGGCGGCGTACTGCATCGCGCTGATGCGGACCGCTACCTGGTCGAGATGGTGCGCGCCGCCGAGCTGGTCGGCCTGGAGCCGGCGGACGTACCTGCCTCGACCGACGATCTTCGTGACTACCTCCGGGGCGTGAACGCTCTCGCGCTCACGCCGGCGGCGAGAGCAGCGATGGTCCAGATCCTCTCGCCTCCGATGCCGCTTCCCCTACGACCCTTCTGGACCGTGCCGACCACGGCCGCGGTGGCGCTGCTGCCCCGACGGGCCCGGGAGCTCTACGGTCTCAGCTGGTTCCCCCCGCTGGGGATGCCGGTGCAGGTCGGCACGTTCTCGGTGCTCCGCGTGCTGAACATCCTCGTTCCGTCGCACCCCGCGATCAGGCAGGCCCAGGGTCGGGCCCGGTCGCAGGCGGCGTGACGGGGGGCGTCAGCCCGGGTACTCGAGGGCGACGGCGGCCGCGGGCTCGTTGACGGCGAAGGTCAGGCTCTCCTCGAAGTAGAGCCGGACCGCATCATCGGTGTGGTCGAGATAGCCCACCGACAGGTCCTGGCCACATTCGAGCAGGTAGTCGCCCCCGCGCAGGCTGACGACGACCGCGCCCTCCACGGCGGGCGCCCACATGATCGGTCCGCCGAGGATCAGGCGGATGTGCTCGAGCACCGGGTACCCGCCGTGCTCGGTCGTCTCGATGACCCCGGTGTAGCAGCGAGGACCGAGAGCGATGCCGTAGGGGCCGCCGACCCCGTCGTCCGCAGGGCGGCGACCGCCTTGGCGACGGTTCGCGGGTAGGCGTTGTAATCGTCGTCGATCGGCAGGGGAGCGTGCGGGCTCGCCTCCGTCATGCCCACGATCCCGCCCTCGCGGTGGCCGTGGTAGACGGCCCGGTCCTCGGCCATGGCGGCGCGCCGGGCTGCCTCGATGAGGTTGGCGAGGTCGGGGTTGCTCGAGCCGCGGTCGACCGCGTCGAGCTCGTCCCGCCCGAGCGTGAACGGCGTCCGTAGCTCGAGGACCGGTTGGACGAGCCGGCGCCGCAGCTCCACGCCCTCGGCGACCGAGACGACCGGCTCGGTGCGGCCGAGGTTGCTCGCCGAGTGGTCCCAACCCTTGGGACCGTCGAAGTCGACCAGGGGGCGGGCGGCGAGGAAATGGCGAAGCGCCCGTGCCGCCTCGAAGTCGACGGCCTCCCACCCCGCATCGGTGATGGGTGCCTGGCGGCGGCGGAGGTGGTCCATCACAGACCGTCCTTGTCCCGCAGGCCTCCCAGCCCCAGCGACGACGGTGGTCCCGAGGTGGCGCCGGGCTGGTTCTGCGGCGCCGCAGCGTCAGGGTTCTCGGTGATCGACCCCTCGGTGAACAGGTAGAGCCGGAGTTGCTGGTCGAGCTCGGGGTCGTGGCGGCGGAGCCACTCCAGGTTCATCGCCGCGTGCTCCTTCTCGTCGTCTCGGTTGTGACGGAGCACCTCCTGCAGGGCCTCGTCGTCACTGGCATCGACCCGCTGGTCGTACCAGTCGATCGCCTCCAGCTCCTCCTTCAGCGACACCGTCGCCCGGTGTCGCTCGATGGTGCCGGGTCGGAGCTTCGACTCGGGCTCGTGCAGGTCCTCGCTCCCCATCGTCTCTCCTCTCTCTGCTCCTCCTGGGACCGGCGCCTCCCGGGCCGACCAGGGCTTCCCGGCCGGCCACCATAGCCGCACATCGCCGAGCGCCCCCGGCCTCCCCGGCGGGCCGACGTCCAGGTCGCCGAACGTTCAGCGAGGAATCGCCGTGCCGTAACACGGTGGCAACTGCCCGGTTACCTGAGCTGTCAGAGTCCCAAGGACTCTTGCGCCGCTGAGTCATCAGGGAGAAAGATGCGCTCCAAGACGGCTCACGCTCGTCCGTCCTCCCGGCGGGCACGTCCATCGAGGTGCGCTGTCACCTGAATTGCCCCTGGTCGCCCGGCTTCGAGGTGGAAGAGCCGTCTCGTCGACGACGAGGTCAGCTACCGCATCCGACGGGCCGAGTCGAGCCGGGCGCTACCGGCGGTGTTCGGGCTGACTACGTCCGGAAGCTGGGGCGGCGCCGCCCGGATTGGCGCGTCGGGACGGCGAGAGTTGGAAGGCTCTTCAACTTGAGTTCACCCGGGTTCCACCTGGGCGTTACCGGACCGCTCTACGTTGCGTTTCGTGACTCAGACAACGATCGCCCAGTCCAGCCGGCGCGCCCGCAGCCGGCTCGGTCGGCGCTCGGCCGTCGGCGTGGCTGCCGTCGCCGTCGCGCTCACCGCTGCTGCGTGCGGGAGCTCCAGCTCGACCTCCAGTAGCTCGACGACGGCGGGCTCGTCCGGCAACCAGAACGTCCACTGCGCATCCGGCACCCTCACCGGTGCGGGTTCGACCTTCGTCAACACGATCCTCACGCAGTGGATCAAGGACTACCAGTCGAAATGCCCAGGATCCACGGTCAACTACCAGAGCGTCGGGCTCCGGTGCCGGCGTGCAGCAGTTCACGGCCGGCACGGTGAACTTCGGCGCCAGTGACGTCCCGTTCGCGGCGAGCGAGCAGGCCGCGGCCAACGCCAAGTACCCGGGCGGCGCGCAGCAGATCATCTGGGCCGCCGGCCCGATCGCCATCGAGTACCACGTCTCCGGGGTCAGCAACCTCAAGCTGTCGCCGAGCACGCTCGCCAGCATTTTCGCCGGCAGGATCAAGACCTGGAACGACCCTGCCATCGCCGCTGACAACCCAGGGACGAACCTGCCCTCCGAGGGCATCCAGGTCGTCCACCGCTCGGACGGTTCGGGGACCACGGCCAGCTTCACCGGCTACCTGACCGCCGTCGCCCCGACGACCTGGACGTTCGGGGCGGCGAAGGACGTGCCGTGGCCCACGGGGCAGGGCGCCAAGGGCTCCGACGGCGTGACCGCGGTCGTGACCCAGACCGAGGGCGCCATCGGCTACGCCGAGCTGTCCTACGCCAAGGGCGGCCAGGTCTCGACGGCCAGCATCAAGAACGCGGCCGGGCAGTTCGTCCAGCCCTCGTCCGCGGGGGCGACGGCCGCCCTCGCCGCCACGACGGTCAATCCCGACGGGACGGCGAAGATCAACTACCAGGCGCCTGGCAACACCTCCTACCCGATCTCGACGTTCACCTACGCCCTGGTGCCGACCAAGTCGCCAAACGGAGCGGTGGGCACCCTGCTCAAGGACTTCGTCCAGTACGCCATCGGGCCGGGCCAGGCGACCGCGACCAAGCTCTACTACGCGCCGCTGCCCGCCAACGTCGCCGGCCAGAGCCAGACCGAGGCTGCGGGCCTCAGCTGACGATCGAGGTGACGATCGCCGGAGTGACGAGGCAGCGTCACTCCGGCGGTGCGCCGCCCAGAGGTAACCGATGAGCGTTCTCGACCCCGAGCTCCCGCTCCACGAGCGGTTCCGAGAGGGAGGGACCGGACGTGGAGACAGGGTGGCTCGGATCGTCGTGGTCGGGGGCGGGATATTCGTCCTCGCCCTGATCATCGCCATCCTGATCTTCCTGCTGGTCGAGGCCAGACCTGCCTTCACCACGGCAGGGTGGAGCTTCTTCACGACCAAGATCTGGTTCCCCGACAACACTCCACCGGTGTTCGGGGTCGCGGCCCTGGTCTTCGGGACCGTGATCTCGAGCCTGATCGCGGTCGTGATCGCGGCCCTCGTCGCCATCGGCGCGGCACTGTTCATCGTCGAGGTGGCGCCGAGCCGAGTGGGGCGCCCGCTCGGCTACGTCATCGACCTCCTGGCCGCCGTCCCCAGCGTGGTCTTCGGGCTGTGGGGCCTGGTGTACGTCGTCCCCAAGCTGATCCCGGTGGGGAAGTGGCTCAACAGCTGGTTCGGGTGGTTCCCGCTCTTCTCCAACCCGGGCCAGCTCTACGGCCGGTCCATCTTCGCCGCCTCGGTGATCCTGGCCATCATGGTGCTTCCCATCATCGCTGCCGTCTCCCGCGAGGTGTTCCGCCAGACGCCCACGGCCCACAAGGAGGCAGCCGTCGCCCTCGGCGCCACCCGGTGGGAGATGATCCGCATGGCCGTGTTCCCGCACGCACGCAGCGGGCTGGTCGGCGCGATCATCCTCGGGCTCGGGCGCGCCCTCGGCGAGACGATCGCCGTGGCCCTGGTGCTGGCGCCGAGCTTCGTCGTCAACCTCCACATCCTCCAGCCCGGCAACAACACCATCGCCGCCAACATCGCCACCAAGTTCGGAGAGGCGGGGAGCCTGGGACGGGAGGCGCTCATCGCCTCGGGACTGGTGCTGTTCGCCATCACCCTGGTGGTCAACATCGGCGCGCGGGTCTTCGTCCGTGCCCCATCGTTCGGCCGGGGCGGTGAGTAGATGGCCAGCTCCCTGACCCCGCCCAGGGCCCGGCGGATGTGGGTGAACCGGGCCGCGACCGTCGCCATGGCCGCCGGCGCGGTGATCGCCCTGATCCCTCTGGTCGGCGTCATCGCCTACACCGTGGGGAAGGGCCTCGGCGCCATCGACTGGAGCTTCCTCTCGACCACCCTGCGCGGCGTCGGCCCGCTCGACACGAACGGCGGCATCTACCACTCGATCGTCGGGACGATCGAGCAGGTGCTGATCGCCAGCATCATCGCGGTGCCGCTCGGGATCCTCGCCGCGGTGTACACGGTGGAGTACGGCCGGGGCCGGCTGGCTGCCGCCGTGCGCTTCTTCATCGACGTGATGACCGGCATCCCCTCGATCGTGGCCGGCTTGTTCATCTTCTCCTTCTGGGTACTGGCCCTCCACCAGGGCTTCTCGGGTTTCGCCGCCGGTATGTCGCTGGCCGTGCTCATGCTCCCGGTGGTGGCCCGGGCGTCCGAGGAGATGCTCAAGCTCGTCCCCGACGAGCTCCGCGAGGCGAGCTACGCCCTCGGCGTCCCCAAGTGGCGCACCGTTCTGTCGGTGGTCCTACCTGTCGCTTCGGCGGGCATCACCACCGGCGTCATCCTCGCCGTGGCCCGGGTGACGGGTGAGACGGCGCCCCTGCTGCTCACCGCCTTCGGCTTCGACTCGGTGAACTACAACCCCTTCGCGGGCCCCAGTCGGCCCTGCCGCTGTTCGTGTACCAGCAGGCGACATCGGCGTTCAAGGTGGCAGTCGACCGGGCGTGGGGCGCGGCGCTCGTGCTCATCCTCTTCGTGGTGGCGCTGTCGGTCGTCGCCCGCCTGCTGACGAGGCGCAACCGACTGGCGTAGCGAGGCCGGGGTGGGGCCCGGTCACCGGAGGCGGTCAGCGCCTCAGGCGGCCGCCTTGGTCGCTGACGCCTCGTCCACGGGGGCGTAGGAGAGGATCTCCCGCCCCGCCTCGGCTGCGATCCGGTCGTTCCAGACCTCGTCGGGCGCCAGGTGGCGTCGGGCGAACCGCAGGGCGACGAGGGACTTCCGTGTGTCGTGGTCGGCCTGCTCGAGCAGCAGGGCGGCCGCTGCCGTGCGGGCCAGGAGCCAGGCCAGGCGACCCGACCGGGCCTCGGCGCGGTCGGGATCGAGGGTGGCGACCTCCTCGGAGCGAGCGGCCAGGCGGCGGTTCGCCGTCGCCACCAGGTCAGCGGCCTCCGTCAGGAGGGAAGACCCCGACTGCACGCCGTCGAGGGCGGCGTCGACGCGCGCCACGACGGACTCGTGCGCAGCCTCCTGGCGCATGGCGCGGAGAACGTCCAGGCTGCAGATGTGCTCGGTGCCCTCCCAGATGGGGTGGCACTGGGCGTCCCGAAGCTGGCGGGTGAGGTGCCAGTCCTCGCAGTAGCCGTTGCCGCCGTGCAGCTCGACGGCCGCGCTGGCTGCCTCCACCCCGAGGCGGGTGACGGCCACCTTGGTCGCGGGGACGAGGATCCGTCGGAGACGGACGGCGTCGTGCTGGCGCTGGGCGGTGGCGCACTCCATGGCCAGGGCCACCCCCGCCTCGACCTCCACCGCCAGGTCCACGAGCTGCTCGCGTACGAGAGGCAGGTCGACCAGCAGCCTTCCCTTGGCGGACCGATGGTGGCACCAGACGGCCGACTCGAGGAACGAACGACGAGCGATCCCGAGACCCATGAGGGCGACCCCGAACCGCGACCCGTTGACCATCTCCATCATGCGGTTGAGGCCGCCCGCATCGGAATGGCCGGACTCGCCGGTGCCGCGCCTCGGGCGCAGCGCGTAACCGAGCGCGTCGTGAAACTCGACTTCTCCCGTCGGAACGCTCTTGGTGCCCAGCTTGGGCTTGAGACGACGCATCACGACGCGGTTGCGCGCCCCGTCGTCGAGCTCCCGCGGCACGAGGTAGAGGCCCAAGCCTCGGGAGCCCTCGGGAGCACCCTCGGGCCGGGCCAGGATGACGATGGCCGCGCCATCGATGTTCGAGCAGAACCACTTCTCGCCGTTGATGAGCACCCGGCCGTCGCCGATGTCGCGGGCCGTGCAGTGGACGGTGTGGCCGAGGTCGGATCCGCCGTCGCGTTCGGTCAGGAACATCGAGCCGTCCGCTCCCTCGTCCATGTCTTCCGCACGGAGCCGGGGGAGCAGGGCGTCGACCACCTCGGGTGGGCCGTAGGCCTCGACCAGGCCGGCCACGCCGCTGGTCATCCCGATGCTGCAGACCAGGCCCGTGTCGGCCTGGGACACCAGGTAGCCGGACGCCATGCGGACAGCGCCGGGAACGGCTCGTCCCCGGGCGGCCTCGTCGGCCGCGAACCCGCCGGCGTAGCCCACGCGCCACAGGGCCCGCTTGGACTCCAGCATGGCGGGATGATGGACGACACGGTCGACCTCCTGGGCCCACCTGTCGTAGCGGACCAGCTCAGGAGGGTGGGCGTCGATCGTCTCGGCGTTGGGCCCGATCACCGTGCCGACGAGGCGACCCAGCTCGCCCAGCTTGGCCTCGGACCACTCGAGGTCCTCCGTCGGGCAGTGGCGTCGCACCTGGGCCTGGAGGTCCGGGTCCAGCGCATACCAGTCCTGCCCTGCGGTGGATTCCAGGGACGAGTAGTCGATCACAACTGCTCAGTGTATGGCAGTCGGTTCCGGGCCACCTTCTCGTGGAGAGAATGAGTAGCAGGTCGCCGACCGGGGAAGGCGAGACCCGACGGGAAAGTTCGGCTTCCCCAGGAATAGGTTCGTCCCGTGCACGATTGGTACAACCTATGAGCGCATCCTCCCCGTCGACGGAGCTGCGCGGCCGGCAGTGGGTCATCCTCTCGCTCGCCTGTCTCGCCCAGTTCATGGTCATACTCGACGTGTCGATCGTGAACGTGGCGCTGCCCTCCATGCGCTCCAGCCTGGGGTTCACTCAGACGGGCCTGCAGTGGGTGGTGAACGCCTACACGTTGACGTTCGCCGGCTTCTTGCTTCTCGGGGGACGGGCCGCCGATCTGTACGGTCGGCGGCGCATCTTCATCCTCGGCCTGGCGCTGTTCTCGCTCGCCAGCCTGGCCGGGGGGCTCGCCCAGACCCAGGGCATGCTCGTGGGGGCGCGGGCCGTCCAGGGCCTGGGCGGCGCGGTGCTGTCGCCCGCGACCTTGACCATCCTGACCACCACGTTCACGGAGGGCCCGGCGCGCTCCCGTGCCCTCGGCGTGTGGAGCGCGATGGCCGCCGCCGGCGGCGCGACCGGCGCGCTGCTGGGGGGTGTCCTGACCGACTACCTCTCGTGGCGATGGATCTTCTTCGTCAACGTGCCCATCGGCGTGCTGGGCATCGTCGTGGCCCGCGTCGTGCTGGCCGAGACGAGGGTCGAGACCGAGCGTCGGAGCCTCGACGTCGCCGGCGCCCTGACCGTCACGGGTGGGCTCGTCGCGCTGGTCTACGCCATCGTTCGCACCGACGTGTACGCGTGGACGTCGGTCGAGACCCTCGTCCCCCTCGCCATCGCGGTGGTGCTCCTGGGCCTGTTCCTCGTCATCGAGACCCGCATCGCGGCGGCCCCGCTGATGCCCCTCGGACTGTTCCGCTCGCGCTCGGTGTCCGGGGCGAACGTGGTGATGCTGTGCCTCGGCGGAGCCATCTTCGCCATGTGGTACTTCCTGACGCTCTACATGCAGAACGTCCTCGGCTACAGCCCCCTCGCGGCCGGGCTGGCCTTCGTGCCCCAGACGGCCGCCATAGCCCTGGGCGCCGGCATCAGCGCGCGCCTGCTGCCCCGAGTCGGCGCTCGCGCCCTCCTCGTCGTCGGGCCGCTCATCTCGGCGGCGGGCCTGGCGTGGCTGTCGCAGTTCTCGGCGACGGGTACCTACGTGGTCGACATCCTGGGCCCAGGGGTCCTCATCGCTCTCGGTCTCGGCCTGTCGTTCACGCCGGTCACGTTCGCCGCCACTGCGGGAGTGGCACGAAGCGAGGCCGGGCTGGCGTCGGGGCTCGTCAACACCACCCGCCAGATCGGCGGATCCATCGGTCTCGCCGCCTTGGCGACGGTTGCCGCCGACCACACCCGCTCACTGCTGGTCGGCACCGCCCACAGCCGGGCGGCGGTCGCGTCGGCGACGACGTCAGGTTTCGGCCGGGCGTTCGTCGTGGCGTCGGTCATCGCCGTCGCCGCCGCTGGCGCCGCCCTGATCATCCCGTCGATCCGGCAGCCCGCACCCGAGACCGGGCCCGCGCCACCCGCGGACCTGCAGCGGGCGAGCACGGCGACGAGGGCGTGACCGCAGACGATCGTCGCTCGTGACAGGCCAACGACGAAGGTGCGCATACCCGGTCGCGGCGACGGCGACCCGGTCCGTGAACGGCTCGCTCGGCTCGCCGTCCGGTCGTTCGGCGATACCGCGACATACAAGGCCGCAGCAGCTGCTGGTGTGAGAAGCGATCGGGCCTTCGGCGTTCGATGGGTGTTTCTCGCAAATTGCCATTTGGGGAATACGCGGTAAACTTCATGCCGATCGATTCGCATTCTGCGGTCGTATCAATCAGTTCAGTATCAAACACTCCGTATCAATCAGTCGGAACAAGCCATCACGAGAGCGCAGATGACACCCAGATCGAACTCCACACGCTCGACGACGACGGCGCGGCGTGGTCGGCGACCGATGAGCAACCAGCACAAGAAGGCCTTGGCCCAGGGCCGCGAGCAGGGCCGTGCCATCCGGCGTTATCTCGACGCCCTGGCGAGACAGAAGCCTCGCCGGGGGCGGCGTCGAACGGTGGACAGCGCCAATCGCCAGCTGCGAGAGACCGTTGATCAGTTGTCGACGGCGAGGTCACTCGCCCGCGTGGAGCTCGTGCAACGAAGGATCGATCTCGAGGCCGAGATCGCCAACATGGGTCAGGACGGCGGCGGCGACCTGACCGAGCTCGAGGCGGGCTTTGTCGCCGCGGCCAAGTCCTACAGCGAACGCAAGGGCATCACCGTACAGGCGTGGTTGCAGGGCGGTGTGCCGAGGTCCGTTCTCCGGCAGGCGGGACTGACGTCGGCCCGCCAAGGCACGGTGAAGCGGCCGGCAACGACGAGAGCACGCGGCGCAGCCACGACGCGTCGCCGGGCGCAGACCAGAGCACGGACCAGCTCCAAGGCTCGCCGCCCCGCTGCCACCCGGAAGGTGACGACCGCGGGCGGCGCTCGCCTGCCAAGGTGAGCAAGGCGACGACGTCGCGTCGGGGTCGGCCCGCGTCGGCCACCCGCTCCGCTCGCTGAGCGCTCGTCGACCTCGACAGCCAGCACGCCTCAGGGCTTCGTCGTGGTGGTCGATCCCCCCGAAGCGCTGAAGTCGACCCCGCAGGTGCGCTTGGTGTAATCCGTCACCTGCTGACCAGCGCTCGCCAGCCGGGTTTCCTGACCCTTGACCACCGTGCTCGCCGCGGTTGTCAACGCCTGAGGGTTCTGGTTCAGGTCGGTCGACCCGAGCGCGGACAGGATCCTCTGATACGACGAGCGGAGGGTCTGCGCCGAAGAGCGGATCTGGCTCGGCGCCTTCGCCGCGACCTGGTCGAACGCGAACGAATGCGTTCCGTATCTGGTCGTGGTTCCCCTCTGCCGCGACCGCTGCCTGCTGGAATTGTCGCGCCGCATTGCAGTACGCGGACGTGTTGCCGCTGCCGGAGGCTGCTGACGAGCCGGTGGCGGTCGTGCTGCCGCCGCTTCCTCCTCCACAGGCCGCGGCGGTCACGCCGACCGCCGCGACGCAGCCCAGCGCCGCTGCACGTCTCATGGGATCCTTCCCGGGCGACCACCGCCTGGTGGTTCGAGCCCGGGCCGGTATCGTACCGGCGCCGTCGGCGCTGGCGGGACCGGTAGGACCGGCGGAGCCGGCTGGACACCCTCTCCTCGCGTCCTTGTCGGCGCCCCCCGCCTCCGCCGCGCCACGGCCTGGCCCCACCCACCCCGTCGTGCCTTGTCGCCTGCCGGCCATGGCTGCTATTATCAACGTAATCTCGTAATCAAAGATTGACCACCTGTGAGGAGCGACATGAGAGACGACGAAGCGACGGGAGCCCGCCGAGGTGGCGGGCGACGGGGCCGGTGGGAGTCCGGCCACCCGCACGACCACGGACCGCCCTGGCGGGGCCGCAGGGGACGCCGGGGGCGGTGGGAGAACGTCACCCCGCTGTCGGCCGAGGAGGCACGCGGCTGGCTGTCGGGCCGCTTGCCCGACGACTGGTTCGCAGGCGCACCTGAGGTGACCGTCGACCGGGACGAGATCGTCGTGGTCGGCACGCTGGACGCGCCCTCGCTGGCCGAGGGTGCGGGTGAGGCGGAGGTCCGGGCCGCCGAGGCCGGTCGCATCGAGCGCTTCCGCGAGGACACCCGCCAGGCGCGGATGGCCATCCACTCCGAGGCCGAGGCCCGCTACGGCCGGGGCGTGGCCTGGGGAGCGGTGAGCGGGGACACCCGGAGGGTTTTCACCAACCTGGCCGTTCCCGTGCTGACCAGGCTGCGCCAACCCGAGCGGCTCGTCCTCGACACCCTGGTCGACGCCGGCGTCGCCGGCTCGAGGAGCGAGGCGCTGGCCTGGTGCGTCCGCCTCGTCGGCGACAACCAGGACGAGTGGCTGGCGCGCGCCTCCGCGAGGCGCTGTCCTCCGTCGAGGAGGCACGAGAGACGGGACCCGGCGGAGGACGCTCCGGCACCACTGCCTGAGCGACCCGCGCGCGTCCGCGACGCCGGGGCGGGCACAGCTTGCTGCGCCAGCTCTTCGACGACTTCGGAATCGACACCGACCAGTCGGGTCTCGCCCACATCGCCTACAGCCACGATGCCCCCGATGTCGGCGGCACCGGTACCTACACCGGATACGCGGTGCAGACCGGAGGCACCACGGTCGGCGCGCCCAACTGAGCCCGGGCACCGCGGTCGGTGACCAACCACGAAGGACGTGCGTCACACGTCAGCTCGGGGGTGAGGTTGGCCGAGCCCTGTCGTGGGTAATAACGACAAGGCTCGACCATCGGTGCATGACAAGGCGGTGCGATGCACATCACTGGTACCCGATCAGAAGTCGCATCCGGGGCCGCGGGGCAGCGCGGCAACGGGAACGGCGAGTTCCTGGCCCGGCAACGAGAGAAGCTCGTGCGCGCCCGGGCGAGCAGCGAGGCGCGGCGAGTGGAAGGTGAGGCGGACCTGGCCCGTCTTGCGCAGGCGGAGGGGCCCGACGAGGTGCAGTTCGACGACGAGTCCGGCGAGGGCGACAGCACGGGCGTGGCGAGGGACCGCGACCGCACCGTCGTCGAGCTGGCGAGAGCGACGACCGAGGACGTCGATCTGGCTCTGGCCAAGATCGACCAGGGCACCTACGGACGCTGCGACCACTGTGGCGAGCGCATCCCCCGCGCCCGACTGGACGCACTCCCGGCGGCGCGGTTGTGCTTGGACTGCAAGGGCAATCCCCGCGGCGGTGGGCTCACGAACCTGACCCAGCGCCAGCAGCGGCTCGCCAACATCCGGCGGTGACCCGCGACGGTGGGGGACATCCTCGTCGGCACTGCGTCGTGGACGGATCGATCCCTCGTCAAGTCCGGCTGGTACCCGTCGGGCGTCAACTCGGCCGAAGCGAGGCTCGAGCACTACGCGTCCAGGTTCCCGCTCGTCGAGGTTGACTCGACCTACTACTTCCCGCCGGCTCCGGACGTGGCCCGGCGGTGGAGCGAGCGGACGCCCGAGCACTTCGTGTTCAACGTCAAGGCCTTCTCGCTCTTCACCCAGCATCCGACGATGGCCGAGGCGATCCCACGTGATCTGCCGCGCCCGGAGGGCAAGAAGCGGCTCTATCCCAAGGATCTCGAGGCAGGCGTCGTGGACGAGATGTGGGAGCGGTTCCTGTCGGCCCTCGAGCCGTTGCACCGGACCGGAAAGCTGGGCGCCCTCTTGTTCCAGTTCCCTCCGTGGTTCACACTGAGGAGCTCCAACAAGCGCTACCTCCTCGACTGCGTCCAACGTGCCCGACCCATGCGCATCTGTGTCGAGTTTCGCAACGAGAGCTGGCTGCGCGACGACAACCAGGCCGAGACGATCGATCTCCTCGAGGGCTACGACATCTCCTACGTCTGTGTCGACATGCCTCAGGGCTTTCGGAGCTCGGTTCCGCCGGTGGTGATGGCCACGTCGGACCTGGGCGTGGTCCGCTTCCACGGCCACAACGACGCCGAGTGGGAGAGCGGCTCGGTGCAGCGCCGATTCGCGTATCGCTACAGCGAGGCGGAGCTGCGGGGGTGGGTTCCGCGGCTCCGGCAGCTGTCGGACCAGACGAGCATCACCCACGTGCTCATGAACAACTGCCATCAGGACTGGGCCCAGCGCAACGGCGAGGAGCTGTCGCGGCTGCTCGCCGAGGTGCCCTAGGGTGACCCCGGTGCTGCAGCGACTGCTCACGTCGTGGCCGGTGTCCCGGCAGCTGCTCGGTAGGGACAGGCTCGGTCGAGGGCCGGCGGCGCGGTCGTCCCATTCGGCCCAGCTCTCACCGCGGACGGCATCGGCGAATGAGGTCGTCAGGTCGATCTGTCCGTACTGCGGGGTCGGTTGCGGCCAGCGGGTGTACGTCCAGGATGGAGTGGTCAGCCAGATCGAGGGTGATCCCGACAGCCCGATCTCCCGGGGCCGGCTGTGCCCCAAGGGGTCGGCCAGCAAGCAGCTCGTCAGCGGGCCGTCGCGCCAGCGCAAGGTCCGATATCGCCGTCCCCACGGCACGGGGTGGGAGGACCTCGCGCTCGACGAGGCCATGGACATGATCGCCGACCGGGTGATCGCCGCCCGCCGGAGCTCGTGGGAGTGGGAGCACGAGGGCAAGCGGACGCGGCGCACGATGGCGGTCGCCAGCCTCGGGGGAGCGACGCTCGACAACGAGGAGAACTACCTCATCAAGAAGCTCTTCACCGCGCTCGGAGCGCTCCAGATCGAGAACCAGGCCCGGATATGACACTCGGCCACGGTCCCCGGTCTGGGGACGTCCTTTGGCAGAGGGGGGGCGACGACCTTCCAGCAGGACCTCCAGAACTCCGACTGCATCGTGATCCAGGGCTCGAACATGGCCGAGTGCCACCCGGTCGGCTTCCAGTGGGTGATGGAGGCGAAGGCGCGGGGCGCCACGATCGTCCACGTCGACCCTCGCTACACGCGCACGAGCGCCCTGGCCGATGTCTACGTCCCCCTGCGGCCGGGGACCGACATCGCGTTCCTCGGCGGCTTGATCAACCACGTGCTGAACGAGGGGAAGGAGTTCCGTGAGTACGTCGTGGCGTACACGAACGCGGCCACGATCGTGGCCGACGACTTCAGGGACACCGAGGACCTGGACGGGATCTTCTCCGGCTTCGACCCCGAGCGCCGCTCGTACGATCCCTCGAGCTGGCAGTACGAAGGCACGGCGGCCATGCCGGCCGCCGGGCACCGCGAATGGTGGGGCGGGGCTGGCTCCGAGACGGAAAGCTCGGCCCGCCGGCGGCCGGCACGCGACGAGACGCTGACCCACCCCCGCTGCGTGTTCCAGTTGCTCAGGCGGCACTACAGCCGCTACACGCCGGAGCTGGTGGAGCGGATCTGCGGGGTGCCGCGCCAGCAGTTCCTGCAGGTGGCGCAGCTGCTCACCGACAACTCCGGCCGCGAGCGGACCTCTGCGTTTGCCTACGCCATGGGCTGGACCCAGCACACCGTCGGGGTGCAGAGCATCCGTGCCGCGTCCGTGCTCCAGCTGCTCCTCGGCAACGTGGGCCGCCCGGGTGGCGGGGTTCTCGCCCTCCGCGGGCACGCCAGCATCCAGGGCTCGACTGACATCCCGACCCTGTACGACCTGTTGCCGGGCTACCTGCCGATGCGTCGGGCCCATGACCACCAGGGACTCGACGAGTTCGTCGCCGGAGCCTCGTCCCGCACGGGCCAGTGGGGGCACATGCGGGCCTATCTCGTCAGTCTGCTCAAGGCGTGGTGGGGAGAGGCGGCGACGCCGGAGAACGAGTTCTGCTTCGACTACCTGCCGCGCGTCACCGGGAACCACGGCACCTACCAGACCGTCCAGGGCCAGCTCGACGGCCGCGTGAAGGGCTACTTCCTGGCCGGGGAGAACCCGGCCGTCGGGTCCGCCAACGGCAAGATGCAGCGGCTCGGGATGTCGAACCTGGACTGGCTGGTCGTGCGCGACCTGGCCATGATCGAGAGCGCCACCTGGTGGCTGGACGGCCCCGAGATAGAGACGGGCGAGCTCCGCACCGAGGACATCGGCACCGAGGTCTTCTTCCTCCCGGCGGCCGCGCACACCGAGAAGGATGGGAGCTTCACCAATACCCAGCGCCTGCTCCAGTGGCATCACCAGGCGGTGGACCCTCCCGACGATGCCCGCAGCGACCTGTGGTTCTACTACCACCTCGGGCGGATCATCAGGGAGAAGCTCGCCGGTTCCGTCGACGAGGCCGACCGGCCGGTCCTCGACCTCGTGTGGGACTACCCGACCGTGGGCGATCTGCACGAGCCCAGCGCCGAGGCGGTGCTCCGCGAGATCAACGGGTGGGACGCCTCCGGCCGGCCCCTGTCCTCGTTCACGCAGCTGGCCGATGACGGCTCGACGGTGTGCGGGTGCTGGATCTATTGCGGTTGCTACGCCGAAGGCGTGAACCAGACGGCGCGACGCAAGCCCGGCGCCGAGCAGTCGTGGGTGGCACCGGAGTGGGGCTGGGCCTGGCCGGCCAACCGACGCCTGTTGTACAACCGGGCCTCGGCCGACCCGGCCGGACGCCCCTGGAGCCAGCGCAAGGCCTACCTCTGGTGGGACGAGGACCGGCGCGCCTGGACCGGTCACGACGTTCCCGACTGCACGACGACCAAGCCCCCTGGTTACCAGCCGACCGAGGGGGCTTCGGGCGTCGACGCGCTGAGCGGCACCGACCCGTTCATCATGCAGGCCGACGGCAAGGGATGGCTCTTCGCGCCGGCCGGGCTGACCGACGGACCGTTCCCGACGCACTACGAGCCGCAGGAGTCTCCCGTCGACAACCTCCTCCACACCCAGCAGCGAAACCCCGTGCGCCAGGTCTTCTCGCGCCGACACAACCGGTACCACCCCAGCGGCGGCGCCTCAGGTGCAGAGGTGTTCCCGTACGTCGTCAGCACCTACCGCCTGACCGAGCATCACACGGCCGGTGGGATGAGCCGCGGACTGCCCTACCTGTCGGAGCTCCAGCCCGAGATGTTCTGCGAGGTCAGCCCGGAGCTGGCCGCCGAGCGGGGGCTCGAGCACCTCGGGTGGGCGACGATCATCAGCGCCCGGACGGCGATCGAGGCCAGGGTCGTGGTCACCAGTCGGATGGCCTCGCTGGACGTGGCCGGCCGCCGGCTCCATCAGGTGGGCCTGCCCTACCACTGGGGGCACAACGGGCTCACGACCGGCGATTCCGCCAACGACATCCTGTCGTTCGTGCTCGATCCGAACATCCTCATACAGGAGAGCAAGGCGGCCACGTGTGACATCCGGCCTGGTCGACGCCCACGAGGAGCTGCTCTCCTGGAGCTGGTCGAGTCCTACCAGAGGCGAGCCGGGATCGGTCCCGAGACCGGCGTGAGCAATGAGCGCGGCTGATCCCGCGCTCGGCGCCGGCTACGACGACCCACCGACGAGGGTGGGCTTCTTCACCGACACCAGCGTCTGCATCGGCTGCAAGGCCTGCGAGGTCGCCTGCAAGGAGTGGAACGGCGTTCCCGCAGGCGACCTCGACCTCCTCGGCACCTCGTACGACAACACCGGCGGTCTCGGTGCGGACACCTGGCGCCACGTCGCCTTCATCGAGCAGCGCCGCCCTCCGGGCATCGAGGCTGGATCGGGCGAGCTCCGGTGGCTCATGTCGTCCGACGTGTGCAAGCACTGCACCCGCGCCGCGTGTCTCGACGTGTGCCCGACCGGCGCACTGTTCCGGACCGAGTTCGGCACGGTGGTGGTGCAGGAGGACGTCTGCAACGGGTGCGGGTACTGCATCCCGGCCTGTCCCTACGGGGTGATCGACCAGCGCCGTGACGACGGTCGGGCCTGGAAGTGCACCCTCTGCTACGACCGGCTGCGCGACCACACCGAGCCGGCCTGCGCCATGGCCTGTCCAACCGACTCCATCCAGTTCGGGCCGCTCGAGGAGCTGAGAGAGCGGGCCGGCCGGCGCCTGGAGCACCTCCATGACCTCGGCGTCGAGGATGCGCGCCTCTACGGTCACGATGAGGGCGACGGGGTCGGGGGCGCGGGGGCGTTCTTCCTCCTCCTCGACCGGCCCGAGGTCTACGGCCTCCCGCCGGACCCCGTGGTGAGCACCGACGAGCTCCCCCGGATGTGGGCGGCTGCGGGTGCGGCGGCGCTGACGCTCGTCGCCAGCGCCGTCGCCGCATTTGCCGGAGGGCGGCGATGAAGGAGCCGCGGCTGGTGCCCGAGGTGGAGCCCACCTCCTACTACGGGCGGCCGGTCATCAAGGCGCCCGTCTGGAAGTGGGCCGTGCCGGCGTACATGTTCGCCGGCGGCATGGCCGGCGCGTCATCCGTCCTCGCCACCGGCGCCCGCCTCGCCGGCAGCCCGGTGCTCGCCCGCCGGGCCCGCTGGACGGCGTCGGTCGCCATCGCCGTCGGAGCGGCCCTCCTGGTCGAGGACCTGGGGCGACCCGAGCGTTTCCGGAACATGCTGCGGGTCGTCAAGCCCACCTCGCCGATGAGCATCGGCAGCTGGCTGCTGACGGTGTACGGACCGGCGGCGGCACTGGCGGCGGCGGGAGACCTCCTCGGGCTGCCGCCCGCCCTCACGCGTGTGGCGGACTCGCTGGCGGCCGCGGCCGGGCCCGCCGTCGCCACCTACACCGCCGTCCTCGTGTCGGACTCGGCCGTGCCGGCGTGGCACGGGGCGCGTCGAGAGCTGCCCTTCGTCTTCGCCGGCGCCGCCGCGACCGCGGCGGGGGGCGCGGCCCTGGTCACGACGGGGCCGATGCACGTTCGCCCGGCACGGGCCTTCGCCCTGCTCGGCGCGGCCACCGAGCTGGGCGCGTCCCGGCTCGCCCGCCACCGCCTGGGTGAGGTGGGTGAGGTCTACCGCCAGGGCCGAGCCGGTGCGCTCGATCGGCTGGCCACGGTCCTCACCGGTGTCGGCGGCGTCGTGACCTGGCTGTGGGGGCGGCGTCGCGTCGGCGCCGCCGTGGGCGGAGCCTCGCTGGTCGGTGGTTCGCTGGCCAAGCGGTTCGCCGTGCTCGAAGCGGGCATCCAGTCGGCCAACGAGCCGAAGTACACGATCGGACCGCAGCGACGCAGGCTGGAGCCAGGACGCACCGGCGCCGCCGCGGATGCCCCGCCCCGATAGCCGAGGTCGCCGATCAGCGGGCGGCGGCGGCCACGAGCATGCCGCGCGCCGTCTCGAGCTGCCACGTCGCCTGGTCGAGCTCGCTGCGTGCCTGCACGATCAGGGCACTGTCGTCGTGCACCGCGCCCGAGATGCAGTCGCCCGTACCTCGTCCGAACAGCTCGAGGGCGGCCCGCAGGTGTCTGGCTGCGACGACGTTGGGCACGGGGGGCAGGGCGAGGTACTCCTGAACGTCGTCGGACACCGTCTGGCAGGCGCCGACCAGGGCACCGGTGTCGTAGGTGCTGGCGTCGTCGGCCACGGTGCCCGTGTCGTACGAGAGCGTGGAGAACATCTCGGCGTGCTGGTGTCCCCAGGAGGCCAACGCCACGGTCTCGCCCAGGCGCGGCGCCGTGCTCGTCGACCTCGTGGCCGCGCACGACGTCGCCACGACGCCCACGCCCACCAGCGCGAGCGCCGCAGCGGCGATCCTGCCCCTGCTCATCATCCCCCCTGCCCATCCGCTTCGTGCGATCCGGGACGAGCTCCACGGTACGGTGCCGCACTGACGATTGTCTGACGAAAACCTGACGTTCACCTGACACTGGTGCTACACAGGGACGCCATGACGACCTCGGCCCAGACCGGGATGCCGGCGAAGGTTCTGGTCGTCGAGGACGAGCCGGTCGTGCGCGACCTGCTCGTGGCCGTCATGCGAACCGAGGGCTACGACATCGTCGCCGCCGCCGACGCCGACACGCGCGCTGAGGCAGGCCAGGTCGTTCCGCCCCCACCTGGCTCTCATCGACGTCCGGCTCGGAAGCGGTCCCGACGGCTTCACCGTCGCTCGCCGTCTCCGGGAAGAGGCCGATGTTGCGCTGCTGTTCCTGACCGGTGCCGACGAGGCCGAGGACATCCGTGCGGGCTTCGCGGCCGGCGCCGATCTCTACGTCACCAAGCCGTTCTCGGTCGACTCGCTCCTCGTCCAGATCGAAGCGGTGCTGGCCAGGGCGGGCAAGTCACGCGACGCGCACTGGGAGGCGGCGGATGTCGTCGTCGACGAGGCTGCCCGCGTCGTCACCCGGTCGGGAAAGCCCGTCGACCTCACGCCCGTCGAGTTCGAGCTGCTGTGCCGTCTCGTTCGGCGCCCCGGGCGGGTCGTCACCAAGACCCAGCTGTTGTCGGAGCTCTGGGGCTATCGGGACTACAACCCGAACGTCGTCGAGCGTCACATGAGCGCCCTGCGCCGCAAGCTGGAGGCCAACGGACCCCGCCTCGTCCACACCGTGCACGGCGCCGGCTACGTGTTCCGGGCCTGAGCCGACGGCCGTTTCTCCTCCGGGCGGGCGGCCAGGGCGGCAAGGGTCTCGATGTAGGGCGGCCGGGCGATACCGTTCTCGGTGACGATGGCGGTGACGAGCGCCGCCGGCGTCACGTCGAAGGCGGGGTTCTCCACCTCGGTGTCGTCAGGTGCGAGGCGCGTGCCGGCGAGCGCGGCCACCTCCTCGCTCGCTCGCTGCTCGACGGGAATGGCGGAGCCGTCGGGACATGCCAGGTCGATCGTCGAGGTCGGGGCGGCGACGTAGAAGGGCACGCTGTGATGGGCGGCGAGCACGGCGAGGGAGTAGGTGCCGACCTTGTTGGCCACGTCACCATTGGCGGCGACGCGATCGGCGCCCACCAGCACGCAGTCGACTCGTTCGGCGGCCATCAGCGATCCCGCCGCCGAGTCGGCCACCAGGGTGGCGGGGACGCCCAGGCGCCCCAGCTCCCAGGCGGTCAGGCGACTGCCCTGGAGCATGGGCCGGGTCTCGTCGACCCACACCCGCGGTGCCCGACCAGTCTCGTGGGCCGCCCGGACGACACCCAGGGCGGTGCCATACCCGGCGCAGGCCAGGGAGCCGGCGTTGCAGTGGGTGAGCACGCGTGCGCCATCGGGCAGGAGCGGAGCGCCGATGGCGCCCAGGGCGCGGTTGCGGGCCACGTCCTCGGCGGCCACGCGTCGCGCCTCGGACAGTGGATCATCGGCGGACAGGGCGCGCCGCACGCCCCATGCGAGGTTGGCGGCGGTGGGACGGGTGGCGACGATCCGCTCGGCCGCGGTCCCGAGTGGCTCGCCGGTGGCATGGGCCAGGGCGACGCCCATGGCGCCGGCAACGCCGAGCGCCGGTGCACCCCGGACGACCATCGTCCTGATGGCGTCGCAGAGCTCGTCGACGGTCCGAGCGTCCACGTACGCCAGCTCGCGAGGAAGGCGGCGCTGGTCGATCATGCGCACGGCCCCGTCCCGCCACTCGATGGTGGGTGGGATCGGATCCGGCATGGCCTCACCGTAGCGAGTCCGCCTGGACCGCCTGCCTGCCACCCCTAGCATGCCGGCCATGGCGTCCGCCTTGTTCACACCCGACGGCGACACGTTCGTCCCCGCCGCAGCCGCCCGCAGTCCGTGGTCGTCGGAGACCCTGCACGGTGGCTCGGTTGCCGCTCTCCTCGCCCGAGCCGTGGAGCACCGCTCCCCGGCCGACGGCCGGCAGTTCACCCGGTTGACCGTCGAGCTGATGCGGCCCGTCCCGGTGGCGCCCCTGCGGGTGGAGGCCGACGTGGTCCGTCCAGGCCGCAAGGTCCAGCTGATCGAGGCCTCGCTGTGGGACGGCGAAGCGACGCTGGCTCGGGCTCGGGCCCTGCTGTTGCGGACGACCGACGCTCCGGTGCCGGAGGGAGCGCGAGCGTCGGGCCCGATCGTGCCCGGACCCGAGCAGGGACGGGAGACCCCGTCCCCGCGGGGCGACTACGAGGCCCTGCACAACTCCGGGACAGAGATCCGCTTCGTGAGGGGGTTCTTCGCCGAGCCCGGCCCGGCGACGGTGTGGATCCGGCTGCGCCAACCCGTGGTGGCGAACGAGGAGCCGTCGCCGTTGCAGCGGGTCGCCGCAGCCGCCGACTTCGGGAACGGCGTCAGCGCCGTGCTCGACTTCACGCGGTGGGTGTTCGTCAACCCCGACCTCACCGTCTACCTCAACCGGCTCCCGGTCGGCGAGTGGGTCTGCCTCGAAGCGCGCACCGAGGTCGAGGGGCACGGCATCGGCATGGCGCACAGCCGTCTGCACGACGAGCGGGGGCCGATCGGCCGCTCGACCCAGTCGCTCCTCCTCGAGCGGTTGTGACCGTTTTGCGCGATGCCGGTCCCGGCGCCGGCCGCTACAGTATGCTGCCCTGACACGGAATCAGGTCTCTCGGGGGGCGGCACAGGCAGGCTCGGCGCATAAGGCAGTGCGCATATGGCTTGGCGCAGATAGCGACGCATCACAGCAGGGAGAGTGACGTGAGACTCAAGAGGTGGCTCGGGCTGCCGGCGATCGCCGTCGTCGTGGCCCTGGTGGGGGCAGCCTGTGGCGGCGGCTCGAGCAGCAGCTCCTCCACTTCGACGACCGGCAGCGTCGACCACGGCGCCGCCCAGTGGCGGCACCGCCTCGGACATCGGCGTCACGCCGAACCAGGTCACGGTGGGGAACGTCTCGATCCTCTCCGGCCCCGTCCCCGGCTTGTTCCAGGGTGCGCCCAACGGCGCCGACGCCTTCTTCGCCTACCAGAACAGCCTCGGCGGCGTGAACGGCCGCAAGATCGTGCTCAAGTCGTCCGACGACGCCTTCTCGTGCAACCAGAACCAGAACGAGACGCAGTCCCTGGCCGGGCCAGGCCTTCGCCTTCGTCGGCTCGTTCTCGCTGTTCGACAACTGCGGAGCCAAGGTGCTCCAGGCTCATCCCACCATCCCAGACGTCGCCTTCTCGCTCGATCCGGTGGCCCAGGCCCTACCCAACAACTTCAGCCCATCACCTCTGGGCAACGGCTACCGCACCGGGCCGTTCATCTACTACAAGCAGCAGTTCCCGAAGGCGGTGCAGTCCGTCGGCGCGCTCGTCGCCAACATCCCATCCTCGATCGCCTCGTGGAACAACGAGAAGGCCGCCATGCAGCAGGTCGGCGGCTACCACGTCGCCTACGAGCGGGACATCAACCCGCTCGACACCGACTTCACCTCCGACGTCGTGCGCATGCGCAGCGCGGGGGTGCAGATGGTCGTGCTGACCAACACCGACGTGAAGAGCGCCGCCCGCTTCCTCAACAACGCCCAGCAGCAGGGGTACAAGCCGCAGCTGGTCGAGTCGGGTGGGACCGCCTACGACGCCAGCTTCTTCAAGCTGGTCAACCCGGGCGCCGCGCAGGGGCTGCTCAACGACCAGACCCAGGCCCTCTACCTCGGTGGCGACGCCAAGACTGTCCCCGAGGTGCAGCTGTTCGACACCTGGATGTCCAAGACCCACCCCGGGTTCGCCCCGGACCTCTTCAGCGTGTACGGCTGGACATCGGCCCGGTTGTTCACCCAGGCGCTGCAGACCGCCGGGCTCAACCCCACGAGAGCCAGCGTGCTTGCCGCCCTCCGCAACGTGCACAGCTTCAACTCCAACGGACTGCTCGCCACGGGTGACCCCGCGAACAAGACGTCACCGACGTGCTGGTTGCTGATCAAGGTGAACAACAACCAGTACCAGCGACTGCAGCCGCCCAGCCCGCCCTCGGGCTTCACGTGCAATCCCGACGGCCAGTACACACGCCCCGGCTGAGCTAGGCCCAGGCGATGAGTGAGTTCCTCGCTCTCAGCGTCGTCGGGATCGTCGCCGGCTGCATCTACGCGCTGACCGCCATGGGCCTGGTGGTGACCTACACCACCTCGGGGATCTTCAACTTCGCCCACGGGGCCATCGGCATGGTGGCGGCCTTCATGTACTGGGAGCTGTCGGTGAACCAGGGTCTGCCGACGCCAGTGGCCCTTGTCCTCGTCCTCTTCGTGTTCGCGCCGCTGATGGGCGCGCTGATCGAGCGGGTGCTCATGCGTCCGTTGCACGGGGCGTCGGTCGAGACCACGCTGACCGTCACGATCGGCCTGCTCCTGCTCCTCATCGGGCTGGCGACGATCGTCTGGGACCCGACGACGTCGCGGGTGCTTCCGCAGTTCTTCGCCGGCAACTCGGTCTCGATCCTCGGCGTCGTCGTCACCTGGCACCAGCTCACCGTCGTGATCGTGGCCGCGGCGGTCGCCGTGGGGATGCGGCTGTTCCTGTTCCGCACCCGCCCCGGCACGGCCATGAGGGCGGTGGTCGACGATCCCGAGCTGGCGTCCATGGCCGGGGCCTCGCCGGCGCGCTTCGGCCAGTACGGCTGGGCCATCGGGGCGTTCCTGGCCGCGCTGGCCGGGATCCTGCTCGCCCCGCTGGTGACCCTCGACATCAACACCCTCACGCTGCTCGTCATCAACGGCTACGCCGCGGCTCTCGTCGGCCGGCTCAGGAACCTGCCCCTCACCTTCGCCGGTGGCGTGGTCCTGGGCCTGGTCGAGTCGTACGCCGTCGGCTACCTACCCACCGGGACGCTTCTCTCCCAGATCAAGCCCGTTGTGCCGATGGTCTTCCTGTTCATCGTCATCCTGGTCGTGCCCCAGGGCCGGCTGCGGGCGGCCGGGCGGGCCATCGCCCTCAGGGTGCCGCGCGTCGCGGGGTCGGCGCGAGTCGGTCATCGCCGGGGTGGTTTTCGTGGCGATCACGTGGGTCGTCTCCGCTCACCTGTCGAGCGCCAACCTGGCTACGGCCGGGCACGGCATGGCCTTCGCCATCATCATGCTGTCCCTCGTCCTGCTGGTCGGCTACGGCGGCCAGGTGTCGCTGTGCCAGCTCACGTTCGCCGGCCTGGGCGCCTTCGCCATGGGGGAGGTGGCGGGAGGGGGGTCGTGGCTCGGGGTGCTCGCCGGCATCGGGCTGGCCGGCGCGGTCGGAGCCCTGGTGGCGCTGCCGGCGATCCGGCTGCGTGGTCTGTACCTCGCCTTGAGCACGCTGGCCTTCGCCGAGGCCATGGACTTCGCCTTCTTCCAGAACACGAACGTGTTCGGCACCGGCAGCGCCCTGTCGGTGGGACGGGTGCACATCCCCGGGATATCCCTGCAATCGCCGCGCGCCTTCCTCGTGCTGCTGGCCGCCGTCTTCGTCGTCGTCGGGATCGGCGTGCTCGCCGTGCGACGGTCCGCCTTCGGGCGGCGGCTTGTGGCCATGGGCGACAGCCCGTCGGGTACGGCGACGGTCGGGATCAACATCACCCGCACCAAGCTCGTCGTGTTCACCGCCTCCGCCGCCCTCGCCGGCTTGGGCGGCGTGCTCTACGGGGGCCAGCAGAGCCAGGTCGGGGCGAACGACTTCCAGCTGCTCTACAGCCTCACCCTCCTGCTCCTCGCCAGCGTCTGGGGCATCAAGACCGTGACCGGGATGCTCTTCGCGGGGCTGCTGTTCGCCATCTTCCCGGTGATCCAGTCGCACGTGCCGGCCCTCCGCGACCTTCTGTACCTGGCCGTAGGGCTCGGGGCCATCAGCATCGGCCGCAACCCGAACGGCGTGATGGGTGGCAAGACACCCCTCGAGCGCTGGAGGGACCGGCGGGCCGCGGGCCCGGGTCAACCTGACGCCACCGCAACCCCCGACGTGGTGGAGGAGCCGACCCGTGTTGCGGGTTGACGAGGTCAGCGTCAGCTTCGGCGGCGTGCAGGCGCTCGGCGGTGTCTCGCTCGAGTCCAGGGCCGGAGCCGTGACCGGCCTCATCGGCCCCAACGGCGCCGGCAAGACCACCCTGTTCAACGTCGTCACCGGGTTCCAGCGGCCGAACCGGGGCCGGGTGAGCATGGATGGCCGGGAGATCACCGCCCTCCGGCCCCACACCCGAGCCCGGCTCGGTGTGGGACGGACCTTCCAACGCCTCGAGCTGTTCGGCTCGTTGAGCGCGAGGGAGAACATCCTCGTCGGTATCGAGGCGGGCCGTGGTCGGCCCGACCACGGTGGCGTCCGGCGCCGTCAGGCCGACGAGATCCTCGAACGGGTGGGGCTGCAGACGGTGGCCGAGCGCCAGGCGAACACCCTCTCGACCGGCATGGCTCGCCTGGTCGAGCTGGGAAGGGCCCTGGCCACGCGGCCCAAGCTTCTCTTGTTGGACGAGCCGAGCTCGGGGTTGGACCAGAGCGAGACCGACACGCTCGGCACGCTGCTGACCGCCTTGGCTGGCGAGGGCATTGCCGTGCTCCTCGTCGAGCACGACGTCGAGCTCGTCATGCGGGTCTGCGACCAGGTCTATGTCCTCGACTTCGGGCAGATCATCGCAGCGGGAAGCCCGGTCGAGGTCCAGGCCGATCCTCGGGTCCAGCTCGCGTACCTCGGCGCTGAAGCCGGCACCGAGCGGCCGGCGCCGGACAGTGGCGCAGGAGTGGGAGGATGAGCGGCCCGCCGGCCCTCGAGCTGCGCGGCGTCAGGGCTTGCTACGGACGCATCGAGGTTCTGCACGGGGTGGACCTGGCCGTGCCGGTGGGCGGCGTGCTCGCCCTGCTGGGTCCCAACGGCGCTGGCAAGACGACGACCCTCAAGGTGGCGTGCGGCCGGATGCGTCCAACGGCGGGAGAGGTCCGGCTCGGTGACGCCCGGGTGCCCACCCGTTCACCTGACGGCCTGGCTCGCCAGGGCGTCTGCATCATCCCGGAGGGGCGGGGAGTGTTCCCGAACCTCAGCGTGACCGAGAACCTCCGCATGTGGACCTATCGGGGAGGCGTCGCCCGCTCCGAGGTCGAGGAGCGCGCCTTCGGCCGCTTCCCTCGACTGCGGGACCGCCGCGGCCAGCTGGCCGGCACCCTTTCCGGGGGCGAGCAGCAGATGCTGGCGATCTCCCGGGCGCTCACGACCAACCCGACGTTCCTCCTCCTGGACGAGATCTCCATGGGGCTGGCGCCGATCGTGGTGGCCGAGCTGTACGAGGTGGTGGCTCAGCTGGCGGCCGAGGGGATCGCCATCGTGATCGTCGAGCAGTTCGTGCGCACCGCCCTGGGGGTGGCGGACCGGGCCGCCATCATGGCCCAGGGCCGCATCCAGCTGGAGGGTGACCCCCGCAAGGTGGGCGACGCCGTGGTCGACATCTACCTACGCAAGGCCACGACAGCCTGAGCGCCGGCCCGGGAGGCCGGCCCGGGGGTGCAGCTGACGCCGGAGTACGGTTGCCCGGCAATGCACGAGCGCGGCCGCCGCCGGTTCCGCCTTCGCTACGAGCTGTTGAGCTGTGGCTTCAACGGCCACGTGCTGGTGGGCACCGACGCCCGGACCATCCGTGCGGAGGACCACGAGGTCGCCCGGGAGATGGATGGCAGCCGTTGGTACCGCTGTCTCCGGTGCGACAGCTGGATCCCGATGTCGCCGCCGGCCGAGGCGCGCCGGACCCATCCGCCCGACCGCGACGAGATCGAGCTCCCGCTGCGAGGCCGGCCCCTGCGGGACCGCTACGTGCTGCGCCTCATCGCCCTGGACCGGGCCATCCACGTCATCGTCCTCGGGGTGCTGGCGGTCGCCATCTTCGTCTTCGTCACGCACCGGGCCCAGCTGCAGCAGGCGGTGTACCGCATCCTGGCCGATTTCCAGGGCGGCGTGGGTGGACCGTCGCGCGACATCCATCGAGGCTTTCTCGGGGAGCTGGACAAGGTGGTGTCGCTGCGGCCGGCGACGCTCGAGATCGCCGGAGGTCTGGTCACGGGCTACGGCGTGCTCGAGGCGGTCGAGATGGTGGGGCTGTGGTACGGGCGGAGGTGGGCCGAGTACCTCACGTTCGTGGCGACGACGGTGCTGCTGCCGCTCGAGGTGTACGAGCTCACGACCAGGATCACGGCCCTCAAGGTGGTCGCCCTGCTGATCAACGTGGCCATCGTCGTGTACCTCCTCGTCGCCAAGCGGCTCTTCGGGCTGCGCGGTGGGGAACCGGCCCAGGCGGCCATACGTGAGCGGGACCTCGGCTGGGACGCCATCGAGCGGGCGACGCCTCCGACTGCCGACACCGCCTCGAGCGCGGCGGAGGGCCCCGTCAGCCCGGGAGGCGTTCCTTGAGGGCGGCGCGGTCGGGCTTGCCAGCGGCGGTGGACGGCACGGCGGGCACCTGGACGACGAGCTCGGGAACCTTGAACCGGGCGACGCCCCGCTCCGCGAACCACGCCCGGCAGGTCTCGAGGTCGAAGGGGTCGTCGCTGACCACGAAGACAGCGACGCGTTCGCCCAGCCGCTCGTCGGGATAGCCGACGGCCACGGCCTGGCGCACGGACGGGTGGGCCTCGAGAACCGCCTCGACCTCGGCCGCGGCGATGTTCTCCCCGCCCCGGATGATGACGTCCTTGATCCTTCCGACGATGGTCAGCGAGCGTTCGCCGTCCAGACGGGCCAGGTCCCCGGTGCGGAACCATCCCCGCCACGTCGCCTCCCGCGTCTGGGTCGCGTCTGCGTAGCCGGCGAACAGCTCGGGACCGCGCACCCACAGCTCGCCCTCGGTGCCGGGCGGCAGGGCCCGGCCGCTGTTGGGATCACTGATCCTCAGCTCCACCTCACCGACCGGTCTGCCATCGGTCTCCTGGGCCTGACGGGGCGGGTCACCGGACGTGGTGGTCGTCATCGTGGGGGCCTCGGTGGAGCCGTAGCTGCGCTTGACCTGGCACCCGAGCTCCGCCGTGGCCCTGGCGACGAAGGCGGGGCTCACCCCGGCGCCCCCGCTCGAGACCAACCGCAGGCTCGCCACCCGAGGTCGGGAGAAGGCGGCCGCCGACATCAGGCCGAGGAAGAACGTGGGCGGGCCGACCATGTAGCTGACGCGCTCCGCCTCGATGGCCGTCAGCGCCGCCTCCGGGTCCCAGCGCTCCATCAAGACCGTCGACATCCCCGCCGCTCCCGGTACCAGTACCGCGTTGAGCAGTCCCGACACGTGGGCGAGGGGGGCCGGCATCAGCACGGCGTCGTCGCTCCCCAGGCCGTGCACACCGGCCATGAGGCGGGCCTTGTAGGCGAGGCTCCGCTGGGTGTGGAGCACCGCCTTGGGCTCGCCCGTGGACCCCGAGGTGAACAGGACCACGGCCAGGTCGGTGGGCCGGCCGCCACCGACGTCCATCGGTCTCCCCGTCCCGAGCAGGCTCGAAAAGGCGCCGTCCCCGCCCCGCACGGGGACCGCCTCGGGCGCGTCACGGGCCGGCATCCCCGTGCCGCCCAGCACCAGCCGGGGCTCGAGGAGATCAAGGATGCGCGCCACCTCGCTCGTTCCCCACGAGTGGTGGAGGGGCGCGGCCACTACCCCGAGCCGCCAGCAGGCCCGGTACAGCAGGACCGACTCGTGCCAGTTGGGGAGCTGCCACGCCACCACGTCCGCCCGGCGAACGCCCCTCGCCCGAAGGCCGCCCGCCAGCGCCGCCACCCTGGCCTCGAGCTCGGGGCCCGTCAGCCGGACCGGGCCGTCGACGAGACGGACGGGCGCGACCGACCGGGGCGCGAGCACGGCGTCGAGCGGGGGCAGGTCCCACGGGCCGCCGGGGCGGCGGTAGTGGCGGGCCCGGGCGGGGGTGAACGTCGGACGCAGGCGCACAGGGGAGCTGTCGTGCGGCGTCGCTACACCGACGGGAGGCGCCAGGCCGCGCTACCGGGCGCCCGGCCCTTCAGCACGTTGGCGCCCACGTAGTTGCGCTGGACCTCGACCGTGCCCGCGCCGATGCACAGCCCGCGGATGTCGCGATAGGCACGCTCCACCGGGTACTCCCGGCTGTAGCCGTAGCCGCCGAGGAGCTGGATGGCCTCGTCGCAGACGAACTTGGCCGCCAGGTTGGCGGCCGCCTTGGCCATGGCCGTCTCCAGCGCCGGGGGCGTGCCGTGGGGACCGGCCATGTGCACCGCCCGGTAGAGCAACAACCGAGCCGCCTCCAGCTGGGTTGCCATGTCGGCGACCTTCCACTGCAGGCCCTGGAGCTCGGCCAGCGGCCGGCCTCCGACCGTGCGCTCGTTGAGGTAACCGACGGCGTGCTCGAGCGCACCCTGGGCGGCGCCGATGCACATGCTGGCGTTGCCGCAGCGCTCGTGGTTGAGATGGGCGAGCAGCGTCCGAAAGGCGGCGCTGTCGCTCGGGTCGCCCGCCAGGAGCACGTCCTCGGGGGCGACGTGGACGTCGTCGAAGGCCAGCTCGGCCTCGGTGCAGCCCCGGAGGCCCATCTTGCGGTGGGTACCGGTGACGCTGACCCCTGGCGACGACAGGTCGACCACCACGGCGCCGATCCCCTTGGCGCCGTCGCCGCCCGGCCACCGGCACCAGACCAGGCACCCGGCGGCGACGTGGCCACCCGTCACGTAGTTCTTGTAGGCGTCGAGGCGCCATCCGCCGCTCGGGTCCTCGGTCAGGTGGGCCCGCATCAGGTTGGCGGCCGAGCCCGCGTCCGGCTCGGTGATGCCGATGCAGAAGAGCGCGTCCCCCGACGCCACGCGAGGCAGCCAGCGGCGCTTCAGGTCCTCGTTGCCGAGGTGCTCGATCGCCCGGGGCGGCCCGTTGAAGACGAGCTGACAGAGGATGGCGCTCGATACGTCCACCCGCGACAGCTCCTCGAGCACGATGGTCGACTCCACGTCGCCCATCCCCATCCCGCCGAACTCCTCGCCCGTGGTGATGCCGAACAGCTCGGAGGACTTGAGCACGTCCCACGAGTGGTACGGGAACTCCTCGGTCTCGTCCCAGTGCGACGCCCGGGGAGCGAGCTCGCGCTCGGCCAGGTCGCGGGCGAGCTTGCGCAGCGACGCCTGGTCCTCGCTGTCGGCGAACGGGTCCATATCGGTTCCGATGCTAGTCAAGGGGTGCCGGTCGGGGTCATTCCGCCTGTTTCACATGTGGTCGAAAGTGGTCACCGCGGCTGCGAGCGCACCGCCCACTTTCGACCACATGTGGAACGGCACGACATCGCAGGTGCTCAGGGGCGGAAGTCGAAGGCGACCTTGATGGCGCCGCTCGCACCCTGATCGGCAAGGGTCGAGAAGGCGTCCCGCCACCGCTCGAGCGGGAACCGGTGGGTGAGCATCGGCGCGATGTCGACCCGGCCCTCGGCGACGAGATCGAGGTAGTGGCGGATGCCGTGCTGGCGGCGGCCCTCGACCTCCTCGATCCCGAAGGCGTTGGAGCCGACCAGGCGGATCTCTTTGAAGTAGATCGGCGTCCACTCGAAGCGCGCCGGCGTGCACACACCGCTCTGCACCAGCGACCCTCGGGCGGCCAACACGCGCACGCCCACCTCGAGGGTCTCGGGCGCGCCCACCGTGTCGTAGACGACGTCGACGTGACCGGGGTGGGCCATGGGCAGGCCGGCCCAGGCGCGCCGGAGCACGCCGCCCGACCAGCGGGCGATCTCCTCGACCAGCGCCTCCCGTGGCTCGGGGGCGACGACCTTCGCCCCGAGACTGGCCGCCAGCGCGGCCTGCGCCGGCCAGCGGGCCACGGTGAGCACCTCGACGTCGGGATACAGCGAGCGGAGGATGGCGGTGGTCGTCGTACCCAGCGCACCGGCGCCGTAGACGACGCACCGGCCCCCGCGAGGCGGCGGCGTGCGGGTCACGGCGTGGAGCGACACCGAGAACGGGTCGGCCATGACGGCTACGTCGTCGGGAATGGCGTCCGGGACGGGGACGAGCATCGAGTCGTGGGCCGGCAGGCGGGGGGCGAACCCGCCCGTCGCCTCCTTGGCGTTGCCGGTGTGGATGCCGGGCGACAGCCGTCCGTCGGTGAAGTGCCAGCAGAGGTTGTAGTCGCCGGCCTCGCAGGCCGGACACGGCGGGTCGATCCCCCGCGGCCCGCAGGACAGCCAGGGGTTGAGCACCACCCGTTGGCCGATCTCCAGACCCCGGGCCTCGGGGCCGAGCTCGGCGACGGCCCCCACCACCTCGTGCCCGAGCACCTGCGGAAAGGAGATGAGCGCCGTCATCGAGTTGTCGGACGCGTCGCCACCGTCAGTATCCATGAAGACCTGCTTGGCGTCCGACCCGCAGATACCGGTCATCCTCGTGTCCAGCACGACCCAGTCCGGGCCCAGCGGGCGCGGGTCGTCGACGTCGGTGATCGCCATGGGCGTCTCCGCCAGCGCCCTGGTCAGCCGGTTGGCCTCCGCCGGGGGCTCGGGCTGCGGCTCCGGTTGAACGCCGAACACGAGCCCCCTCACGTGCTCGTCCTCCGTTCCATGAGGGCGGACCCGGCGATGAAGTCGTCGATGGCCGACGTCTTGCCCTCGACGATGGCCTTCATGTCGGGCACGTAGGCCTCGAAGCCGTCGCCCTCGACGGCGGCGACGATGCCCTCGGCGCACTCCTCGGGAGAGACCTTGGGCCCGTCGTAGACCGGGTCCTCGTTGCCGGGCAACGACCAGATCTCGGTGTCGATGGGGCCCGGGTGCACCAGCCTGATCCGCACGCCGGTCGCGGCCAGGTCGATGGCCATGGCCTCGCTCCAGCCGCTGAGCGCGAACTTGCTGGCGCAGTAGGCGGCTTCGTGCAGCACACCCAGCCGGCCGGCGGCGCTGGCCACATTGACGATCGTGCCCGCGTCGCGGTCCAACATCCGGGGCAGGATGCGCATGATCATCCGCACGGGCGACTCGAAGTTCACGCGCATGACCTCCGCCACCTCGTCGGGCGTCAGGCGGGTCACGTGACGCCGCTTCGGGATGGCGGCGTTGTTGACCAGTGTGTCCAGACGGCCGAAGGCGTCCCACGCCTCGTCGACCACCCGCTCGGCGGCCGCCAGGTCGCCGAGGTCGGCGACCCACATGCGGGAGCCGGGGGAGGACCGGCGGCAGTCTTCCAGCACCTGGGACAGACGGTCGCGGCGGCGGGCCACGATCCCGACCGTCGCCCCCCGCTCGGCCAGCAGCCGGGCCAGGGCGGCGCCGATGCCCGAGGAGGCGCCGGTGACGAGCACGTTGCCGGTCGTCGCGCTCACGACCGAGCCTTCTGTTGGCGGGTCCACGCCGCCGAGCCGGAGAGGAACTGCCCGACGTCCTTGGCCTTCTCGGCGGCGATGGCCGAGAACCACTCGGGCACGTAGATCTCGAAGACGTCTGCGTCGAGCTGGTCCACGATGGCGTCGGCGACCGCCTGGGGCGGCAGCGCGTCGATGTCGGCCACGAGCGGATCGTTGTCGGGCAGGCCGAACAGCTCGGTGTCGATGATGCCCGGATTGACGACGTGCAGCCGGACCCCGGTGTCCCACAGGTCGACGGCCATCGACTCGGACCAGGCGGTGAGCGCGGCCTTCGACGCGGCGTAGGCAGCCTCGCCCGGCGGCCCGAGGCGGGCGGCCACCGACGAGATGTTGACGACGCGTCCCTCGCCGCGTTCGAGCATGTGTGGGAGAAGAGCGAGCGTGAGCCGGACGGGGGACAGATAGTTGAGCGTCATGACGTCGTCGACGATCGCCGGCGTGAGGGCGGTGACGTGGCGCCGCTTGGGCATCCCCGCGTTGTTGACGAGGATGTCGACGCCGCCGAGCTCGGCCTGGGCTCGACGGCCGAGCTCGTCGACCTGTCCGAGCTCGGAGAGGTCGACCACCCACATGCGACAGTCCGCGGACGCCTCCCGGCAGTCGGCCAGCACGTCGCGCAGGCGGTCCTCGCGCCGGGCGCAGATCCCGACCGTCGCACCCCGCCTGGCCAGGTCCCTCGCCACGGCGGCACCGATGCCCGACGAAGCTCCGGTGACGAGTGCCCTCCGTCCGGCGATCGCGTAGCCCATGGCGCTCTATGACTACCATGTCAGGTACCGCGAGGGCGAGGGGCCTGAGGTCGATGGCGTCGTGAAGCTCGGTGTCGCGTTGGGCAGGCTCAACCCCGCCTTCTTCGAGGACGTGACGGTGACCGCTGACGAGCTCGGCTTCGAGTCCGTCTGGCTGCCCGAGCACCTTGTCTTTCCCGTCGAGATGACGCGGTCCCCGCACCCGGGGGAGTCGCACCCGCCGGTGCCGCCGACCACGCCCGTCTTCGACGCTTTCGCCCAGCTCGCGTACCTGGCCGGTCGGACATCCCGGGTGCGTCTCGCCACCCACGTCTACAACCTCGCCCTGCGTCATCCGTTCGTCGCCGCCCGGGCCGTGCAGACGCTCGACATCGTGTCGGGCGGGCGGGTCGAGGTCGGCGTGGGAGCGGGCTGGCTGGAGAGCGAGTGGAAGGCGGCGGGGTTGGACTTCGCCACCCGCGGACGGCGCCTCGACGAGGCCATCGCCGTGTGCCAGCGGCTGTGGACCGATGACGTGGTCGAGCATCACGGAGCGTTCTTCGACTTCGGGCCCGTCGCCTTCGAGCCGAAGCCCGTGCAGCGCCCCTGGCCGGCGCTCCACATCGGCGGAGAGTCGGAAGCCGCGCTGCGCAGGGCGGCGAGAATGGGGGACGGCTGGGTGGGGATGAGCCACACACTCGACACGGTGGCCGGCCCCGTGGACCGGTTGGGCCGTCTTCGCCGAGACGCAGGACGGGGCTCGACGCGCTTCGAGGTGACCGTCGGCGGCCCGGTCGCGGCACGCGACGACCTGGAACGCTGGGCGGCTGCAGGGGTGCATCGGCTGATCGTGTCGCCCTGGACCCGATCGAGGGAGGCCGTCGACGGCCTGCGCCGGCTGGCCGATGCCGTGCTCTGGTAGCGCAGAACTGTCCGGTCCTCTACTATTTGCGAACCTGATCACGGCGGAATGGGGAGACACATGGGTGAGTCATGGCGCGTCGGCGCGTCGTCACGACGGCCATCGGTGGCACGGGCTGCAGCCGTCACGGTGGTGGTGCTGGGTCTGGGAGTGACTGGCGTCGCCTGCGGCGGCGGCAGCTCGAGCTCGAGCAGCTCGAGCTCGACCACGGCGGCCACCAAGCTCTCGGCCAGCCAGTGGATCGGCCAGGTGTGCGGCACGCTGAGCAGCTGGAAGAACGACCTGGAGACCAAGTCCAACAACTTCCAGGCCCAGGTGACCCAGTCGACCGACCTCCAGCAGGCCAAGTCCGGGCTGGTGAGCTTCCTCAACAGTGCCGTGCAGTCGACCAACGACATGATCTCGAGGCTCGAGGCCACTGGCGCGGCGCCGACGAAGGATGGTCAGGCCATATCGCAGGCCCTCGTCGGCGGGTTCCAGCAGATCCAGGTCTCGTTCACGCAGGCCCAGGCCTCGGCCCAGGCCCTGCCGACCGACGATCCGCAGACGTTCTCCAATCAGGCCAAGGCCCTCGGCACCTCGCTGGAAAACGCGGGCAATCAGGTCGGTCAGAACATCGACGCGGCGGTGGCCAAGTACCCGACAGACAACCTGGACAAGCAGTTCAACACCAACCCGGCCTGCCAGTCGATCAAGTGACGGCGATCCGTCCGACCCTCTAGCATGCGTGGTGGTCCGATTGCAGCTAGAGGGGCGGGACGGATGGCGACCAGCGGCCCGGGCAGCGTCCGTCATCGGACGCCGGGCCGGCGTGGAACACGGAGGAGCGGTCTTCCCGTCGCCGCGCTGGCCACCGGTCTCGCCCTCGCCGCCTGCGGCGGCGGCTCGAGCTCGAGCGGGTCGAGCTCGTCGTCGACCCGAGCCAACCTCAGCGCCACCCAGTGGGCGGGCCAGGTGTGCGGAAGGATCACGACGTGGGTGAACCAGCTGCAGAGCAGCAGCAACAGTGCCGTGTCGGGGTTGAACGGCACCAACCTGCAACAGATCAAGACCCAGTTCGTCAACTTCCTCGGTGGCGCCGTGGCGTCCACCAACGTCATGATCTCCGGTGTCCAGGCCGCCGGAGCTCCGGCCGTCCCGAACGGTCGAGCCATCGCGCAGGGCCTCGTCAGTGGTCTCCAGGGGATCCAGTCGGCGTTCGTCCAGGCCCAGACCCAGGCCCAGGCCCTGCCCGCCGACAACCCGACGGCGCTCAACAACGGCGCCCAGGCGCTGAGCAGCTCCCTGGAGAACGCGGGGAACCAGGTCAAGACGAGCCTCAACTCGCTCGATCAGCGCTACCCCTCGGCCGAGCTCGATGCCGCGCTACGCAACCAGGCCGCCTGCCAGCCGCTCAACAAGTAGCGGCCCGCCGATCGACGTGGTGGACCCTCAGGCGGCGAGGTCGTCCATGAGCTTGCGGTAGCGGTCGAGGATCGGCAGCACCTTGTCGGTGGGCGCCGCCGGGAGGCCGAGGACGGCGCGGGTGATCCCGAGCGTGGCGTAGTGCTCGAGCGTTTCCTTGTCCTCCCTCGCCCACACCGGCACGATCTCCACTGAGGCAGGGTCACGGCCGGCCTCCTCTGCCGCTGCGTGCAGTGCGGCCCGCACGTCTCGGGACCCGACGCCGGCGAGGGGCATCCACCCGGTGGCGTACTCGACGACGTGCCGGAACAGCACGGGGCCGGGTCCGCCGCCGATCAGGATGGGCGGGTGTGGCTGCTGCACCGGCTTCGGCCAGGACCAGCTGGGTTCGAAGCGGACGTGCTCGCCCTCGAAGCCGGCCACGTCGTCTCGCCACAGGCCCTTCATGGCGAGCACCTTCTCGCGCACGAGGGCTCTGCGGCTGGACGGCACGACCCCGTGGTCCTCCATCTCGTCGACGTTCCAGCCGTAGCCGATCCCGAGGACGACACGGCCACCCGAGAGGTGGTCCACCGAGGCGACCTCCTTTGCCAGCACGATCGGGTCGCGCTGGGCCACCAGGCACACGGCCGTCCCGAGCCGTATCCGACTGGTGACGGCGGCCGCCGCGCCCATGGCGACGAAGGGGTCGATGCTCCGGGCGTACTCCTCGGGGAGCGGCCCGCCGCCCGGGTACGGGGTTCGCCGGCTGACCGGGATGTGGGTGTGCTCGGGAAAGAAGAGCGACTCGAACCCCCTGGCCTCCGCCTCCCGGGCCAAGCGGTCGGGAGGGATGGCGGTGTCGGTCGGGAACATGCTGAGGCCCAGGTCCATGACGCTGTTCTTACCTGGGCGACGTACCAGCCCGCCAGGGGGCCGTCGGGAACCACCGACGGCCTCCGGAGGCGTCAAGGTGTACCGTCGCCGGCGTGCCCGCCCTGGTCGCTCCTCGACGTCCGGCCACCGCGACCCCGCCGCGACGGCCGGGGACGGTGCGGCGCACGACGCACATCGAGATGAGCTGGGCCGGCCCGTGGTTGCACCTGGCCGGCGCGGCCCGGGATCTCGAGACGACCGCCCGCGGGCCGCGGGTGCTGAACGCCGCCACTCTCGACGCCGAGGTCGATCCCCGGCGGCGGCTGGCCCGTCTCGACCTGGTGCCGGACCGGTCCGAGGCGGCGGCGTTGGTCGGCTCGGTGGTGGGGTCGGGCTTCCGGGCCCGGGTGGACGCGGTGGTGCCCGACGAGGGCGGCACTCCGCTCGGCCTGCTGCTCGACGATCTGCCGGGGGCGACCCTGATATCGGGCTACGTGCGCGTACGCTCCGAGGCCCACGCCGGGATGCCTCCTGGTTCGAGCGTGCCGGCTGCCGCCCTCGATGCCATGACCGATGTGTGCGCGGGTTGGCGCGCCGGGGGTCGGGCGATGACCAGCGTCGCCAGAGGCGAGGGTATTCCAATGCAGGACTGCCCACCGGCCCCGGACCTCGACGGGGAAACGGACGAATGGGCCTGGCACGAGATCGCGCCCCTGGCGCCTGGCGCCATGCGCCGTCGCCGGCGCATCGACGTCGCTGGACGCGATCCCGTCGAGGTCGATGCCATGTTCCGTGACAGCTACGGCGAGCCCGACGGCACCGAGGTTGTCCTGCACGAGTACGGGGTGGGCGCCGTCCTCGACCCCGCGGGGCTCGTGGTGCGGTCGATCGAGGCGTCGCCGGCGGTCCTGCCCTTCGGCGAGTGCCCGCTGGCCGTCGACCACGTGGGCGACCTCGTCGGCAAGCCGATCGGCGACTTCCGCACGACGGTGCGCCAGCAACTGAGGAGCACGAGGAGCTGCACCCACCTGAACGACATGCTGCGGGTCCTCGCTGACGTTGCTTTCCTGGAGGGGTACCGATGAGCGACGAGGAGGGCATCCGCAGGACGTTGGCCCTGTACTGCCAGCTGTGCGACGACGGGCGCTTCGACGAGTGGGCGCAGCTGTACACCGAGGACGCGGTGTTCCGGGTGATGGGCCAGGTCCACGTCGGGCCGGCGGCCATCAAGGCCTTCATTGCCGCGGCCCAGCCTGAAGGGCGACGGGGCAAGCACGTCGCGGTCAACCCGTTGATCGAGGCGGACGGTGACACGGCACGGGCGTGGACGGACTACATCTGGGTCGGCCCGGGAGAAGGGCAATTTCCTGTCACCAGTGCCGGCCGGTACCACGACCGGCTGGTGAGAAGGAACGGCGCGTGGCTGTTCGCCGAGCGCCAGATCGTCTTCATGGGCGAGCAACCCCCGGCCTGATCGTCGAGGGGTCTAGGGCGCCTGTACCTAGCCCCGCCCTGGGTAGCCACCGCCACCGAAGCGGGCGTCGAGGGCGTCGTAGTCGACGGCGAAGCCCTGCCGTGGCAGGCGATCGACGAACTCGACCGTTCGCGGCTTCTTGTACGACGCGATGCTGGCCCGACAGTGCTCGATGATCTCCTCCGCCGACGCCGACGCGCCGTTGCGGAGGACCACGACGGCCTTGAGGCTCTGGTTCCACGTCGGGTCGGGCACGCCGATGACCGCCGCCTCGGCGACGGCGGGATGGCGGGCGATGCAGCCCTCGACCTCGGCCGGGTAGATGTTCTCGGCCGCCGACTTGATCAGCCTCGTCTTGGGGCCCACGAAGCTGATCGACCCGTCCGGCTCCCGGCGACCGAGGTCGTTGGTGTGGTGCCAGCCGCCCGCCTGGCGCTCGGCGTTGATCTCGGGTCGGCGGTGGTAGCCGGTCATGACCGTCGGGCCCCGGGCGACGATCTCGCCGACCTCACCAGGGGGGACCTCGTTGCCTTCGGGGTCGACGATGCGCACCCGTGAGACGGGAGACGGTCGACCTGCCGTTCCTGTGGCCGGCCCACCCACGGCGTTGAAGGTGAGCATGCCCATGACCTCGGTCTGCCCGTAGCCCGCGGGACGGCGGGCCCACGGGCTGGTGTCGACGGTGATCATCTCGTTCCACTCCGCCCGGCCCGCGAAGGTGCGCAGGCTCTTCAGGTCGTAGCGGCCGCCCCTGTTGATGTCGAGGACCTGGTCGAGGGTGGGACCGATCAGGAACGCACCGGTGCACCGCTCGGACTCGATCAACCGGCACAGCTCCTCGGCGTCGACTCGCGGCGTGAACACGTTGGTACCGGCGAGCTGGAACGTGGCCATCGTCGTCATCAACGTCGCCACGTGGAACAGCGGTCCCGAGTTCAGGTACACGTAGTCCCAGTCGATCTCCTGGAGGCGAGCCATCATCAGGGCCTGCACGATGATGGCCGTGTGGCTCAACAGTGCACCGTTGGGCCGTCCGCTGAAGGCGGCCGTGTACAGCTGCAGCACGGGCGAGCCCGGGTCGACCTCGTCGACGGGCTCGTCGGGGGCGGCCGAGGCCACGACGGCCTCGTAGCCGTCGGGCGCACCCGTATCGTGCCGGATCCACGTGGACGTGGAGGCCGCCAGGTCCCGCGCCTCACGGACCGTCTGCCCGATCTCCTCCTCCTGCCAGACGACGACGCCCGGCTGGAGATCCTCGAGCACGAACGCCATCTCCTGAGCCGTCTGCCGCCAGTTGGCGGCGCAGAAGACCGACCCACAGCGGGCTGCGGCGAGGAGGCACTCGAGCAGGCGGTGGCAGTTCTGCCCCAACCACAGGATGCCGTCGCCGGGCCCGATCCCCGCGGAGCGGAACGCGTTGGAGAGGCGAGTCACCCGCGCGTCCAGCTCGGGGTACGTGTAGCGGTCGTCCCGGCACACCACCGCCGTCTGGTCGGGGTAGCTGCGGCGGTGCTCCGCCAGGACGTCGGCGAGGCTCAGTGCGTGGATGGGGTCCATCGGCCTGCCTGCAGCTCGTGCTTGAGGACCTTGCCGGTCGCGTTGCGTGGCAGCTGCTCCACGAAGGTGACGCGGCGGGGGACCTTGTAGTCCGCGAGGCGCTCCAGGAGGAAGGCACGGAGCTGCTCGACGTCGAGCGCCTGGCCGGATGCGGTGACGACGAAGGCGGCAAGGTCCTCGCCCAGCACCTCGTGGGGAACACCGACCACGGCCGCCTCCACCACCGCGGCGTGTTCGAGGAGGGCGTTCTCCACATCGGTCGCGTAGATGTTGTGGCCGCCCCTGATGATGACCTCTTTGGTGCGGCCCACGATGTACAGATAGCCGTCCTCGTCGAGCCGGCCGAGGTCGCCGGTGCGGAGCCACCCGTCGGTCCAGGTGCGAGCGGTGGCCTCGGGGTCGCGGTAGTACTCGCGCTGGCGACCGGCGAGACGGATGAGCACCTCGCCCACCGCGCCGGCGGGCAGGTCGCCTTCGGCCTCCGCGGTGACGCGGACCTCCATCGGCGGCATGGGCTTTCCCACCGAGCCGGCTCGCCGCCAGGCCTCGTCCTTGGGCATGGCACAGTACGCGGGGCCGGCCTCGGTCATCCCGTAGCCGTTGGAGATGGTTGCGTCGGGCATGCGCTCCTGGAGACGGCGGAGCACGGCGGCCGAGACCGGGGCGCTTCCGAGCGAGCACAGCTGGATGCTGGACAGGTCCGCCGTCTCGAAGTCGGGATGGGCGAGGATGAGCTGGGCCATGGCCGGGACGATGAACACGGCCTCCGGGCCCTCGGTGGCGACCACCTCGAGCCAGCGGCCGGCGTCGAACTTGGGCAGGAAGAAGGCCGACTTGCCGAGCTTCATCGGGTTGTACACGAAGCTGATGCCGGCGAAGGTGAACAGGGGAGAGCCGTGCAGCCACGCCGTGCCCGTCCAGTGCGGGTCGCTGTTGGGGAGGAGCGACGCGTTGCGGTGCCGGACGACCACGCCCTTGGGCGAGCCCGTGGTGCCGGAGGTGTACATGATGTCGGCCAGGTCGTCCGGCTCGAGGTCGACCTGGAAGTCGCTGGCGTCGTCCGCCGCCACCGACTCCCACGGCACGACGCCGGGAACGGGCCCTTCGGCGCCGCCGTCCCCGTCGGTGCTCACCACCAGCCCGAGCGAGGGGACGCTCCGTCGTGCTGCGGCGAGCGTGTCGAGATGGGAGGCGCAGGTGATGGCGGCCGACGCCTCGGCGTGGCCGAGGATGGTGCTCGTCTCCGCCGCCGTGAGACGGGTGTTGGTGGGGACGGCGACGGCACCGGCTTTGTGCACAGCGGCGTAGGCCACCACCCAGTGGAGGACCTCTTCGCTGGGAAGGTAGATCGAGACCCGGTCGCCCTTGACGACACCGGCGCCAGCCAGGCCCCGCGCCAAGCGGTTCGAGTCCCCGTCCCACCGGGCGAAGGTGAGGGCGGTGTCGGCGTCGAGGTTGCGGTAGCCGATCTCCTCGGGATGGCGCCTCGCCATCAGGCGGAGCTGGTCGGTCAGGAGCTCGGTCACCTGGCCGCCGGCTCGACCAACAGCTCGCCCAGGCGGTCGTGGTGCCAGCCCGAGGTGCCCAGCAGATGCTCCGACCCGTAGGCCCGCCTGATGAACAGGTGCAGGTCGTGCTCCCAGGTGTAGCCGATCCCCCCGTGGACCTGGATCCCGTCCTTCGCGGCCAGCGTGGCGGCCGTGCCCGCGGCCGCCTTGGCCACGTGCGCGGCCCGATGGCGGTCGGGGTCGCCCGAGTCGATCGCCATTGCCGCGTAGTACACCGCGCTCCAGCCTCGCTCGTAGGCGAGGGCCACGTTGGCCAGCTTGTGCTGGATGGCCTGAAAGGCGCCGATGGGTCGGCCGAACTGCTCTCTGCTCTTGGCGTAGGCGAGGGTTGCCTCGAGGAGCCACCGGGCGGTGCCCATCATCTCTGCCGCCAGCGCCACGTAGGCCCGCTCCAGCACGTCGCGGATCGTGTCCGGGGAGACGGCCACCCCCGTTCCGGCGCTCGTGGTGTCCACCTCGGCCAGTCGGCGCGTGGTGTCGACGGTGCCGACGGGGCGGGCGGGGAGCCGACCGGTCACCATCACGCTCGGCCCGGCCCCGACAACGGCGACCTGGTCGACGCTGTCCGCCTCGGGCACGAAGGTCTTCGTCGGGTCGTGGTTGGGCGCCCACACACCGTCGGCACCGGCCATGGCCACGGTGCCGGTCACGTCGCCGTCCAGCACCCGCGGCAGGAGGTCGTGATCCACGGCCGCCAGCAGGGGCGCGAAGAGCGATGCCGTGGGGAAGAACGGGCCCGGTGCCAGCGCCGCCCCGGTCTCCTCCAGGAACAGGCACAGGTCGACGAGCGGACCACCTGCGATCCCCATCCAGGCTCGGAGGTGCGCCCACAGCGGATCGGCGGCGCCGCGGATCGCTCATGTGGGCGCGTACGAGGCTGGTCGGGCATTCCCCGGCCATGAGCTGACGGGCGGAGCTGCGCAGCAGCTCCTGATCCTCGGTGATCGTGAAGTCCATCGGTGGTGGGGCGTCAGGGCGGCGGCTAACCTGACGTCTCCGTCACTCTAGGTCAGGAGCTGGCGCGGATGCGGTTGGGAACGCCATGGCCGAAGTGACGGTCGGCATCGACATCGGGACGACTTCGGTCAAGGCCCTGGCCGCCGATGGCGATGGGAACGTGGTCGCCAGAGCCCGTGTGCCGCACCCGCTGGCCGTCCCCACCGGCGACGCGATGGAGCACGACGCCAACCGGGCGTGGCGGCGAGGCCCCCGGCGTGCGTTGGCCGCCCTGGGCGACGTCCGCGCTCGAGGTTTGTGCGTGGCGGCCATGGTTCCCTCGGTCACGGCGGTGGACCGCAGGGGCATACCGCGCACCCCCGGCCTGCTGTACGGCGACGCCCGAGGGCGCTCCGGCGAGAACCGCAGCGCGTCGCCCATCAGCGGCGAGCTCGAGGCGTTCGTGGGCTGGTCGGCCAAGCAGCTGCCCGATGCCCGCGGCTACTGGCCGGCCCAGGCGGTGACGAACCACGTGCTGTCGGGCCAGGCGGTGCTCGACACGGGCGCCGCCAGCTCCGGGTTCCCGTTGTTCAACGGCCACGGCTGGGACGCGGACCGGGCCGGGGCCATGGGGGTCGACGTGGCCCAGCTGCCGCGCGTGGAGCCCACGGGTCAGGCCGTGGGCCGGGTGGGCGACGCCGTGCTCGCATCCGGGTCCGTCGACGCCCTGGCCGAGCAGATCGTCGCCGGCGCCGACGAGGACGGCGACGTGCTCGTCATCTGCGGGACCACACTGATCACCTGGATCGTCATGGAGGAGTGGCGCCAGGCTCCCGGGTTGTGGACGATTCCCCACACCACTCCCGGAAAGCTCATGATGGGTGGTCCGAGCGGCTCTGGTGGACTGTTCCTCAACTGGGCCAACCGCCTCCTCGGACGCGTCGATCGGTCCGGTGCTCCCGCCGACCCCCATCGGGTGCCGGTCTGGACCCCCTATCCCCACGGCGAGCGCACGCCGCTGCACGATCCCGACCGTCGGGCGGGGCTGCACGAGCTCGACCTCACCCACGACGGCGCCGCCCTGCGGCGGGCGGCGGTGGAGGCGGCGGGCTTCGTCGTCCGTCACCACCTCGACCTCGGCGGCGTGCCCGCGCGTCGTGTCGTGGCCACCGGCGGTGGCACCCGCGACCGGGCCTGGATCCAGGCCCTGGCCGACTGCACGGCGCTGCCGGTGGACGTGGTGGCGGTACCAGAGGGCGGAGCCCTCGGGGCCGCGTTTCTGGCTCGGGTGGCGGCGGGGATGGAATCATCCACTACCGATGCGGCTCGCTGGGCGCGAACCAGCCACCGGCGTGGAGCCGGATCCCCGCTGGGTCGGGCCCGCGGCGGAGCGGTACGAGGTCTTCCGTGAGCGAAGCGGCGGTCCGCCGGACGAGGACGGAGGAGACGAAGCGTGATCCGCGGTGAGGGAGAGGCGATCATCAAGGGTGTCGAGCCGCAGGAGGTCTTCGACTTCGTGCTCGACCCCGCCCAGTACACCAAGGCTGACACCAAGATCGTGTGGGTGACGAAGCTCGGGGACACCCCCGACGGCATGATCGCCCGCGAGGACGGCAAGTTCCTCGGCCGGTTCCCGGGCTCGGTCGTCACCCGTTACCGGTGGGAGCCACCCAACCGGATCGACGTGACGCTGGAGCACGGGATCCCCCGCACCCTGCACGCCTGGTTCGACATCGAGGCGACCGCGGGAGGGACGCGGATCCATCACGTGGAGACGATGGACCTGGGACGCGCCGCTGGGCTGGCTGTACGACGCCGTGGCGGCTGGCTGGTTCGCCCGCTCGGTGCACCAGGAGGTGGCCGAGATCGCACGCCTGATGGAGGCGGGTGAGCGCGGTCGGGGCGCGGCGGCCCATGCCACCTGACGTGTGTGTCATTCTTTGGCGTGATGAGCCTGGAGATCGCGATCAACCGCGAGACCTGCATGGGCTCGGGCAACTGCTCGTACTGGGCCGCGGCGGCGTTCGACCTCGACGACGAGGGGTTGGCCGTAGTCGTGGACGCCGAGGGCGAGCCCGAGGAGCGGATCATGCTGGCCGCCCAGGGCTGTCCGACGCAGTCGATCACGGTCACCCGGGACGGCCAGCCGCTCACCTGATGGACGGAGAGGAGCTCTTGTGCCCATAGGGGTGAGCGAGGAGCACGCCGCGCTCCACGACGCGGTGCGGCGCTGGACCGAGGCCTACTGCCCGCCGTCGGTGCCCCGCGCCCTCCTCGACGCGGACAGCGAGGAGCTGCCGGCATTCTGGGCGTCGCTGGTCGAACAGGGTTGGCTCGGCTTGCACGTCAGCGAGTCCGACGGGGGTCAGGGGTTCGGCCTGGCGGAGCTGGCCGTGGTGCTCGAGGAGCTGGGGCGGGCCGTGGCGCCCGGTCCCTTCCTGCCCACCGTGCTGACCAGCGCGACCATCGCCGCCGGCGGGCGAGAAGCGCTGCGGCGGGCCCTGCTCCCCGGGCTGTGCGACGGCTCGACCACGGGTGCGGTCGCGCTCGGTCCCGCCACCATCGTCGCCGAGCCCGCCGGCGACGGCGCCGTGCGCCTGTCGGGCCGTGCCGGACCCGTGCTCGGCGCCGCCCAGGCCGGGCTGGTCGTGGTCCCGGCGACCGGTCCGGACGGTGACGGCTGGTACGCGCTGGACGGCGGCGACGTGACGGTCGAGCCTCTGGCCAGCCTCGACCCGACCCGGCGGGTCGGTGAGGTCGTCGTCGACGGTGCGGCCGTGGGAGCCGAGCGCCGCCTGCCGGACCTCGACGGTCGGCTCGTGGCGGACCTCGCCGCCATCGTGATGTCGGCCGAGTGCGCCGGGGGGGCCGACTGGTGCGTCGACACCGCCGCGTCGCACGCCAAGGTCCGCGAGCAGTTCGGCCGGCCCATCGGGCAGTTCCAGGCCGTCAAGCACCGCTGCGCCGACATGCTCGTCGCCGCCGGTCAGGCCGCCGCCGTGGCCTGGGACGCGGCGCGCGGCGCCGACGACCGGCAGGAGGCCTCGCTGGCCGCGGCGGTGGCGGGAGCGCTGGCGCCGGAGGCCTTCTTCACCTGCGCCAAGGACTGCATCCAGGTTCTCGGCGGGATCGGCTTCACGTGGGAGCACGACGCCCACCTGTACCTCAAGCGAGCCGCGTCGGTCCGCGCCGCTGCTCGGCGGGCCCGAGCCGTGGCGGCGCGGCGTGGCCGGCCTGGCCCTCGCCGGCGCTCGTCGCAGCCTCGACGTGGCCCTGCCCGAGGAGGCGGATCCCATCCGGGTCGAGGTGCGGGCCCTGGCCGAGAGCCTGGTCGGGCGCGAGCCGCAAGAAGTGCGGCGCCGGCTGGCCGACGAGGGCTACATGGTACCCCACTGGCCGCCGCCGTGGGGGCGGGGCGCCGGCGCCGTGGAGCAGCTGGTCATCGACGAGGAGCTCCAGCGGGCCCGCGTCCGCCGCCCCCAGCTGGCGGTGGGGGCCTGGGCGCTTCCCACGATCATCGCCCACGGCACGCCCGAGCAGCAGGAGCGCTGGGTCGGCCCCACCCTGCGGGGCGAGATCACCTGGTGCCAGATGTTCAGCGAGCCGGGCGCCGGCTCCGACCTGGCCTCGCTCACCACCAAGGCGACGCGTGCGGACGGCGGCTGGCTCCTCACCGGGCAGAAGGTGTGGACCTCGATCGCCCAGCGGGCGGATTGGGCCATCTGCCTGGCCCGGACCGACCCGGACGCGCCGAGGCACGAGGGCATCACCTACTTCCTGGTCGACATGCGCTCGGCCGGCATCGACGTCCGCCCGCTGCGGGAGCTCACGGGGCAGGCCATGTTCAACGAGGTGTTCCTCACCGACGTGTTCGTCCCCGACGACTGCGTGGTCGGTGCCGTGAACGGGGGCTGGCGCCTGGCCCGCACGACGCTGGCCAACGAGCGGGTGTCGATGGGGAGCGGGTCGTCGTTCGGGCTCGGGGTGGAGGCCCTGATCCAGCTCATCGCATCCCGTGGCGCCGACGACCCGGTGTCGGTCGATCGGCTCGGGGGCCTGCTGGCCGAGGCCGAGTGCCTGGCCGTCCTCGGCTTCCGGTCGACCCTGCGGGCCCTGTCCGGAGCCGAGCCGGGCCCGGAGTCGAGCGTCCGCAAGCTGGTCGGCGTCGAGCACGATCAGCGGGTCCAGGAGACGGGGATGACGCTGCTGGGGCCCGACGGGGCGACCGTGGCGGCGACGCCGCCCCGTGGACCGGCGGCTTCCTGGCCAACCGGTGCCTCACCATCGCCGGCGGCACCAGCGAGATCCAGCGCAACGTCATCGCCGAGCGCCTGCTCGGCCTCCCCCGGGACCCCTGAACCGGCCCGGGCGGCGTCCCACCTCGTGTTGTTGACACCGATGTCAGGCTTGGCTAGCAAGGTGGCTCATGGGAGAGCAGAAGCTGTTCTTCGAGGACGTGAGCGAGGGTGATGCCGGCCCCGAGGTCCGTCACGAGCTGACCCGCACCGATCTCGTCATGTACGCGGGAGCGTCCGGGGATTTCAACCCGATGCACCACGACGAGGTCAAGGCCAAGGCGGCGGGCCTTCCCAGCGTGTTCGGCCACGGGATGTTCTCGGCCGGGCTCCTGGGCAAGGCGATCACCGACTACGTGGGCATCGGCACCCTGCGCCGGTACAGGGTGCGCTTCGTCAAGCAGACCTGGCCGGGCGAGGTGTTCGTCACCAGGGTGACGGTCAAGGCCAAGCGCAAGGAGGACGGTGACAACCTCGTCGACCTCGACTGCGCGCTCACGAACGCCGACGGCGAGGTGAAGGTCGAGGGCGAGGCGACCGCGGCGCTGCCATCTCGCAGCTGAGGGCGGTGGTGCCGCTGTTCCACCCGCGCCGTTCGGGTGCATGATTGAGCCTGTGCCAGAGAAGGAGCCGGACTGGAACTTCCCGTTCGAGGGTCCTCTCCACGAGGTGTTCCCCGCCCTGCACGAGGCCCAGAACGCCTGGCTGGCCCAGATCGACTCGCTGCAGGCCCCCGACCGCAAGACCCACGAGCTGATCCGCATGGTCTGCACCGTGATCCTGCGCAACCCCGAGGGTGTCCAGCGCCACGCCATGCTGGCCAAGGAGGTCGGGAGCGACCTGGGAGGAGCTCGTCGGGTCGATCATGCTGACCCTTCCCGGCTTCGGCCTGCTCCCGGCGGTGCGCGGCCCTGCCCTACGCCCGCCGGGGCTTCGACTCGGCTCCTGAGAGCGACGACCGACTGAGCCAGCATGGCCGACAAGCCCTTCCGGGTCCTGCCCAAGGTGACGAGCGACAACGAGCACTTCTGGCGGGGCGGAGAGACGGGCGAGCTGCGGTTCCTCCAGTGCTCGAGCTGCGGCTACCTGGTCCACCCGCCGGCGCCGGTGTGCCCGCGCTGACTCTCAGCCGCGAGCTGGCGCCCGCACACCGTCAGCGGCCGGGGCACGGTGGCGACGTACACGGTCAACCACCAGCCCTGGTACCCCGGGTTGCGACCCGCCCTACGTGGTGGCCATCGTCGAGATCGAGGAGCAGGCCGACGTGCGTCTGATGACCAACGTCGTCAACTGCGACGTCGAGAAGGTGCGCATCGGCCTGCCGGTGCAGGTCACCTTCGAGCAGCACGACGACGTCTGGATCCCGCTGTTCGAGCCGGCCGCGTGACGGGCGGCGCACCAGCGGGCGGGTCCGTCGGACGAGCGCGGCGCAGCCATCACCGGCGTCGGCCAGTCCGACGTCGGCCGGCGGCTGAACCGATCGCCGCTCGGGCTCACCCTCGACGCCTGCCTCGCCGCCATCGCCGACGCCGGCCTGACCCGGGACGACATCGACGGCATCGCCACCTATCCGGGGAACATGGACACCCCGGCCGGCTTCTCGGGGGCCGGCGTGCGTCGAGGTCCAGGACGCCCTGCGCCTGCAGCTCGACTGGTACACCGGGGGCCTGGAGCTGCCGGGCCAGCTGCGGGTCGGTGATCGACGCCTGTGCGGCGGTGGCGGCCGGGCTGGCGACCACGTGCTGTGCTTCCGCAGCGTGTGGGAGGCGACCGCCCAGGGCACCAAGGGCCGGGCCAGCGTGATGTCGGGCGGCGGCGGCGGAGGCGGCGGGGGGTCGTTCCGGGCCGGCGGGTTCATGCAGTGGACGCTGCCCTTCGGCGCGCCCTCGGCCGCCAACTGGATCGCGTGCTACGCCCAGCGCCACTTCCACGAGTACGGCACCACCCGCGAGCAGCTGGCCCAGATCGCCCTCAACGCACGGACGCAACGCCGGCCGCAACCCCAAGGCCATCTATCGCGACCCGATGTCGCTCGACGACTACCTGGCGGCCCGCATGATCTCGTCGCCTCTGTGCCTGTTCGACTGCGACGTGCCCGCCGACGGGGCCACGGCCCTCATCGTGTCACGGGCCGACGCCACGTCGGGGCTGCGCCGGACGCCGATCGACGTGGACGCGGTCGGGACGGCGCATCAGGGGCCGGCCCTCGTGGGACCAGTGGGACGATCTCACGACCATGGCGTTGCGCGACGCCGGCGCCATGCTGTGGGAGCGCACCGACCTGCGCCCGGCCGACGTCGGGCGTCGCCGAGCTCTACGACGGCTTCAGCTTCATCACCCTGGCCTGGCTCGAGGCGCTCGGCTTCTGCGGGAAGGGCGAGGGTGGCCCGTTCATCGACGGCGGCGACGCGCATCGCGCTGGACGGAGAGCTGCCGCTCAACACCAACGGCGGCCAGCTCTCGGCCGGCCGCCTCCACGGCTACGGGTTCCTGCACGAGGCCTGCCTGCAGCTGTGGGGTGAGGGAGGGGACCGTCAGGTGCCGGGACCTCCGGAGGTGGCGGTGGCGGCGGCCGGAGGTGGTCCGCTGGCCGGCTGCCTCCTGCTCACCCACCGCCCCTGACTCGGCTCTCCCCACACCGGCTCGAGGTGACGCCGGTGTCAGGTCAGCCGGTATGGTGAGCCCGTGCGGCTCCGCTATCGGGACGAGGACGAGGAGTTTCGTCGCCAGCTACGGGATTGGCTCGAGGCCAACGCCCCGCCCGGGCAGCAGTTCCGGGAGGCCAAGCTGTCGAGCGCCCACCTGCCCGACTGGGCCCGGGCATGGCAGCGCCGCCTCTTCGACGCCGGCTGGCTCGTGCCGGGTTGGCCCCCGAGCTCGGGGGCCGCAACGCCACCGCCGTGCAGCAGATGATCTACTTCGAGGAGATGGCGGCGGGCGAGATCCCGCGGTCGCTGAACCCGCAGGGCTTGTGCATCGTGACGCCGTCGATCGTCGACTACGGGACCGAGGAGCAGCGCCAGCGGTGGGCGCTGCCGACGCTTCGGGGCGAGATCACCTGGTGCCTCGGCATGAGCGAGCCGGGCGCGGGGAGCGACCTGGCGTCGCTGTCGACCCGCGCCGTCCTGGACGGCGACCGCTTCCTGGTCAACGGCCAGAAGGTCTGGACCTCGGGGGCCCATCACGCCGACTGGTGCCTCTGCTTCGTGCGCACCGACCCGGCCGCGCCCAAGCACCGGGGCATCAGCGCCCTGATCATCGACATGCGCTCACCCGGCATCACCTGTCGACCGCTTCCGGAGCTGACCGAGCCGCACCACGCCGACTTCAACGAGGTCTTCTTCACCGACGTGAGCGTGCCCGTGGGCAACCTCCTGGGCGCGGTCGACGACGGCTGGAGGATCACCCAGGGGTCGTTGTCGCACGAGCGGGGGATGCTCTGGATCGGGAACGCGCACAGCGTCCAGAGCGGTGTCGACGAGCTGATCGAGCTGGGCCACAGCGCTGCCGGTCGTCCCGGGGAGAACGACATCTTCCGTGACCGGGTGGCGTCGCTGGTGATCGACGCCCACGCCATCACGCTCCTCGGCTACCGCGGCTTCGGGAAGTTCTCGCACGGGCAGAGCTCGCCCGAGCATCTCATGCTGAAGCTCTACACGAGCGAGGTGGAGCGGAGGCTCTACCTGACCGGCGTCGAGGCCCTCGGCGCCGAGGCCATCGACACCTCGACCCGGGGACCGGGCGGCTGGCGGGAGGGTTCCTGGGCGTTCCAGTACCTCCGCTCGTTCTCGGGCACCATCGCCGGGGGGACGAGCGAGATCCAGCGCAACATCATCGCCGAGCGGGTGCTGGGCCTGCCCCGAGGCTGAGTGCCTGAGTGGCTGCGAGGCGGCTCGGCGGGAGCGATAGCGTGGAAATCACCCACTTCTGTGCCCGGAGGCCCTACCGTCGATAGGACGCCCTGGCGGTGGCAGCCGGGTGACGAGGAGGTGTCATGAACAAGGCTGAGCTGGTCGACAAGGTGGCCGCCGAGGCAGGCGTGGAGAAGCGGGAGGCTGAGGCCGTCCTTTCTGCGGCGTTTCGGGCGGTCGTGGACGGCGTCAAGGCCGGCGACAAGGTCGCCTGGCCCGGGTTCGGCACCTTCTCGGTGTCCCAGCGCGCCGCCAGGATGGGTCGCAATCCCCAGACCGGGGCCCAGATCTCCATACCCGCCAGCCGGGCGCTGCGCTTCAGCCAGGCCTCGGCGGTCAAGGAGACGCTCAGCAACTAGGGCCGGCCCGGGAGGCCGGCCAGATGGGCGACGCCGGCCCGGGAGGCCGGCCAGATGGGCGCGACGGCGAAGGCGCCTAGCGCCGAGCCGGCGTCGCGTCCCTGATGGCGGGGGCGACGTCGGCGGCGAAGCGCGCCAGCGTCTCGGGCGGGGCGAAGTCCGAGAACTGCAGGATGCACAGCTCGACGCCCCTGGCGGCCTCGGTGACGAGAGCGGCGGCGACCTCGTCGGCGGTGCCGGCCAGCAGCCCGCCCCAGGAGCCGAACCGTCGGCGGGCGACGGTGACGACGTCGTCGCGCCCGGCGCGACTGGGAGCCAGCGCCACCGGGTGCTGGGTGGACACCCGGGCGCCGCCGACCTGGGTGCGGAGCGCATCGAGACGGTCGACGGCGTAGGACGGGCAGTTCCACCAGTCGGCGTGACGGGCGACCAGGGGCAGGGTCAGCCGGGCCCCGGCGCCTCCGACGTGGAGGGGTAGCCGGTCCTGGGCCGGGACCGGTCGGCCGATGGCGTGCTCCAGGTGGTAGTACCGGCCCTCGTAGTCGAACCGACGACCGCTGAACATGAGCCGGAGGATGTCGAGGGTCTCCGACAGCCGGCCGGCGCGCACGGCGGGTCGCTCCGGGGCGAAGCCGTAGGCGCGCAGCTCCTGTTCCACCGATCCCCATCCGATGCCGAGCTCGAGGCGCCCGCCGCTGGCCACGTCCAGGGTGGCCGCCATCTTGGCAAGGAGCGCCGGGTGCCGGAAGGCGTCGCAGAGCACGAGGTGGCCGATGTGGATCCTGGAGGTGCGCGCCGCCAGGGTGGTGGCAACTGTCCACGCCTCCAGGGTGTCGGCGTCGGGCAGGCCCGGTGCGGCGAGATGGTCCATGAGCCACACCGAGTGGAAGCCGAGCTCCTCCGCCGCCGCCGCCCGCTCCTCGATCGCCCCGAACGACATGCGCAGCTGGGGAAGGTACAGGGCGTACTCCACCACGGGACTCTATCCTCCGAGGATGACCGAGCACGGCGTCGCCGGACGGGTCGTCATCGTCACCGGCTCGGGGCAGGGCATCGGCCGGGGCATGGCGCACCATCTGGGCAAGCACGGCGCCAGCATCGTCGTGGCCGAGTGGAAGGCACACCGGGCCGAGCGGACCGTCGCTGAGCTGGAGACGCTCGGCGTTCCCGTGCTGGGCGCGGTGTGCGACATCAGTCGACGCGACCAGATCGACGACATGGTGGCGCGCACCGTGGAGCGCTTCGGCCGAGTCGACGCCCTGATCAACAACGCCCAGACGTTCCGGCCGACGGCGCCGGTCGCCGACGTCGTCGAGGACGACATGGACGTGTTCTACGGCTCGGGTCCCAAGGGGACGCTGGCGGCCATGCAAGCGGTCTATCCCCACATGCGGGCGGCCGGCTGGGGCCGCATCGTCAACTTCGCGTCGGCTGCGGGCATCACGGGCATGCCGCGGGTACGCGGCCTACAACGCGTCCAAGGAGGCGATCCGCGCCCTGACGCGCACCGCCGCCCGAGAGTGGGGCCGTGACGGCATCGTCGTGAACTGCATATGCCCGGGCGCCGCCTCCAAGCGCGGCAAGGACAAGGCTGCCCGGGATGCCGAAGCCCACGAGGAGTTCATCCGGAACCACCCGATCGGGCGTCTCGGCGATCCCGAGGACGACATCGCGCCGGTGGCGCTGTTCCTCTGCTCGGACGCCAGCCGGTACCTCACTGGTCAGACCCTGATGGTCGACGGGGGCGGGTTCCTCACCCTCTGAGAGTCTCGATCTCGTGATCCCTGACTACGATGTCAGCGTTCCGCCCGAGCGTCTGGAGGTCTCTGGCCGCATGCCGATCCACTACGACGAGCGCGACGACCACGTGGTCGTGATCACCATCGACCGGCCCGAGACCCGCAACGCCCTCGACCTGTACCACTTCCGGGACCTGGCCCAGGCCTGGCGTCGCTTCAGGGACGACCCCGACGCCTGGGTGGCGGTCATCACCGGTGTCGACGGACGCCTACTGCGTCGGCGCCGACCTCAAGAGCTACATCCCCCAGATCACCGCGCTGGCGAAGAAGATCGGATCGGGCGAGGTCACCGAGATCGACGGCTGCCGGCTCACGGACGGCACCGAGGCCGTGCTGCGCAACGTCGAGCTCTACAAGCCGATCATCGCCGCCGTCGACGGGCCGTGCGTGGCCGGCGGCATGGAGATGCTGGGCGGCGTCGACATCCGCATCGCCAGCCCCAACGCCACCTTCGGGGTGATGGAGCCCAAGCGGGGCCTGTTCGCCGGCGGCGGGACCACGGCCCGCCTGCCCCGCCAGGTGGCGTTCCCGGCGGCCATGGAGTTCCTCCTCACCGCCGAGGCGGTTCCGGCCCAGCGGGCCCTCGAGCTCGGGCTGATCAACGAGATCGTCCCCCGCGAGGAGCTCCTGGACCGGGCCCTCGACTGGGCCGGGCGCATCACGGCCAACGGCCCGCTGGCCGTGCGGGCGACCAAGGAGAGCGTGCTGCGGGGCCTCGCGGTCACCCTCGACGAGGCCTACAAGATCGAGCAGGAGCTGTCGACCATGGTGTTCGCGAGCGAGGACGCCAAGGAGGGCCCGCGGGCGTTCGCCGAGAAGCGGCCTCCCCACTGGAAGGGGAGGTAGGTGGCAGCCGGTCGATCCCCGCACGCCGTGCCTGATCGGCGTCGGTCAGCGAGTGTGGCGGCCACCCGACGATGGCGAGCCGCGCGCCCGAGCCCCTCGACATGTGGGACGAGGTCTGCCGGGCGGCGGCCGCCGACAGCGGCCGGCCGGGTGCCCTCGGTCAGCTGGACAGCCTGCAGATCGTCTACTGCCAGAGCTGGCCCTACGACGACCCGCCCGGGCGGCTGGCCGACCGCCTGGGGCTTCGCCGCGGCACCGCCTCTACTCGGGCATCGGTGGGACCACGCCCCAGGTCCTGGTGCAGACGGCGGCGGAGGCGATCCTCCGGGGGAGTCCGACCTGGCCCTCGTCACCGGGGCCGAGGCCTCGAGACCGCGACGCCAGATGAAGAAGGCCGGGGACCAGGCCGGCGTGGACCCACCGCGACCCCGAGCGCAAGCCCTTCCCGTTCGAGGCCCCGTTCCACCCGGCCGAGGTGGCCCACGAGGTCTTCCAGGCCTGGCTCACCTTCGCCGTCTGGGACGTGGCCCGCCGGGCCCATCTCGGCACCGAGCCGGAGGCCTACCGTCGCCGGCTCGGCGAGCTGATGGCGCCGATGACCGCAGGTGGCGGCCGACAACCCCTACGCCTGGTTCCCGACGCGCCGCAGCGCCGAGGAGCTGATCGACCGCCAGCGCCTCCAACCGGATGGTCGGCTATCCGTACACCAAGCACATGGTCTCGATCATGGACGTCGACATGGCGGCGGCGGTGATCGTCGCCAGCCACGAGAGCGGCCGACGCGCTCGGTGTGCCGCCGGAGCGGCGCGTGTACCTGCGAGGCTGGTGCTACGCCACCGATCCCGTGTACGTCGCCGAGCACGATCCCATGTGGGCGTCACCGGCGATGCGCGCCGCGATGGGCGAGGCCCTCCGGGTGGCGGGAGTCGGGGTCGACGACGTCGCCCACCTCGACCTCTACAGCTGCTTCGGCAGCTCGATCAACTTCGGCCTCGACGCCCTCGGCCTGTCTGCCGGATGACGACCGGGGCGTGACCGTCACCGGCGGCCTGCCCTTCGCCGGCGGGGCCGGGCAGCAACTACATGACCCACTCCATCGCCACCATGGCCGAGGTGCTGCAGGCGCGACCCCGGCGCCGTCGGGCTGGTCACCGGCGTGGGCATGCACATGACCAAGCACGTCTGGGGCGTGTACTCCACGACGCCCGGCCCGGTTCGCCCGCCGAGCACGAGTCGGATGCAGGCGGGCCTCGACGCCCGGCCCCGACGAGCTATCCGGGATGTGGCCACGGGCGAGGCGACAATGGCCGCCTACACGGTCGTCCACGGACGGGACGGCGGAGCCGCCTGGGGACTCGCCGTGTGCGACCTGGCCGACGGGGCGCGCTGCTACGCCAGGATGGAGGAACCCGATCTGCTGGCCGAGGCCGAGCGCACCGAGCTGGTCGGTGCGCGCCTCGAGCTCGTGCCCGGCGAGGGGAACGTCAACCTGGTGAAGCGCTGATGCCGGCCGGGGACCTCGAGGGTCGCACCGCCGTCGTCATCGGCGGCGGCAGTGGTATCGGTCGAGGGATCGCTCTCGCGCTGGCAGCCGAGGGGATGCGGCGTGGCGGTCGGAGACATCGAGGGTGAGTCCGCGGCGGCGGTCGCCGAGGAGATCGCGACCAGCGGGGGCGTCGCGCTATCCGCCAGCACCGACGGCAGGGACCGCGCCTCCCTGGCAGCTCTGGCTGACCTGGCGGTCGCCACCTACGGGGGAGTACACGTCCTGTCGACGAACGTGGGTGTGTTCGCCGACCGGGCCCTCGACTCGGCCTCGGAGCAGGACTGGGCCTGGATCATCGAGCTCAACCTGATGTCGGCCATCAGGGCCGTGGGCGTGTTCCTGCCGTGTCTGCGGGCCAGCGGCGGGCCGGCCGCCGTCGTGGTGACGGCTTCCATGGCTGCGCTGCTCTGCTCACCGCCCGCCCGGGTTAGCGGCGTCAACCTGGGCCTGTACACCACGACGAAGCACGCCCTCCTCGGCTACACCGAGAGCCTGCGGGCCGAGCTCGAACCCGAGGGCATAGGCGTCTCTGTTCTGTGCCCGGGTCAGCGTCCGCTCCAACTTGATCGAGACGTCCCGTCGGCTCGCACCTGGTGCGAGCGAGCAGCCCGTCGAGGCCGCGGCTGGGCCGCAGACCCAGGTGCGGGGGATGACCGGGGAAGAGGTCGGCCGCTGCGTGGTACGTGGCATCGTCGCCAACCGCCTCCACATCCTGACCCATCCAGACGCCCGGGCAGGTGTGGAGAAGCGCCAGAGGTCCTGATGGACGACTTCGGTTTCTTCGCCGGACCGTGAGCGGTCGGTCAGTGGCCCCGCGCCATCGACCGCTCGGCGTGATCGGCCCAGGCCGCCAGGTCGGGGTCGGCGGCCAGCAGGGTGGCGTACTTCTTCCTCGCCTCCTGGCGCTTGGCGGGTAGGTACTCCGTCGGCCACAAGCCGGGGTGGGGCCGATAGTCCTTGAGCACGTTGCGGGCGACGGTGACCTTGTGCACCTCGTCGACGCCGTCGGCGATGGCCATGGTCGGGGCGCTGGCCCACATGGCCTGGAGCGGGGTGAGGTTGGTGGTCCCGAGCGAGCCCAGGATGTGCAGGGCGCGGTAGGTCACCTCGCGCAGGACCTTGGCGCAGGTGTACTTGCACGCCGCGATCTGGGTGCGGGCCTCCTGGGTGCTGGAGTTGTCGATGGTCCAGGCCGTCCACAGCACGAGCAGCCGGAGCATGTTGATCTCGGCGTACGAGTCGGCGATGGCCTCCTGCACCATCTGGTGCTCGGCGATCACCTTGCCGTGGGACTCGCGGCTGCAGCGCGCGCTCGCACATCATGTCGAAGGCCCGCTTGACCTGGGCGACCGTCCGCATGGCGTGATGGATGCGGCCCCCGCCCAGGCGGCGCTGGGCCAGTACCTTGGCGCCGTCCTCGGGCCCGAGCAGGTGGTCGAGCGGGCACCCGCACGTCGTTGTACCGGACGTGGTTGTGCGTCTGCGGGTAGTCCATGATCTCGACGCCGGGCGTCTGCCGCGGGACGACGAACATGCCGTTGGTGCACATGACGAAGAGGATGTCGGCGTGGCTGCCCGAGGCTGGTGAACCACTTCTCGCCGTTGATGACCCACTCCTCGCCGTCACGGACGGCGTGGGTCTTGAACAGGTTGGGATCGGACCCGCCCTGGGGCTCGGTCATCGAGTAGGCCGAGAAGATCTCCTGGTTCATCAGCGGCGGCAGCCACCGCTGCTTCTGCTCCTCGGTCCCGTAGGCGGCCAGCATCTCCATGTTGCCGGTGTCGGGGGCGGAGGTGCCGAAGACGACCGGCGCCGAGCCGTAGCGGCCCAGGATCTCGTTGAGCAGGGCCAGCTTCAGCTGGCCGTAGCCGGGACCGCCGAGCTCCTCGTCGAGGAACAGGGCCCACAGCCCGTGGTCCTTGACCTGTTGCTTCAGTGGATCGGCGAGGGCCTTGGCCTTGGGGTTGCGTGACCACGCCGCGCCCGGGAACACCAGGTCGAGCGGCTCGATCTCCGTCCGACAGAACTCCTCCACCCAGTCGAGCTGCTCTTGAAACTCCGGCTCCGTCGAGAAGTCCCAGGCCACGGTCGCCTCCCGTCATCGTGCGCCACGCCGGCGCAGGCGATCCCGAGACTAGTGCGGTGTCGCGGGTCGGCTTCGCCGCCTAGTCCTTCACCAGGTCGTCGAGGCGCTGGACGGTGTCGATGAACTCCTCGACCATCTCCATCACCACCCGGCGGGTCGGACGCACCGTGCCCATCGAGCCCACGACCTGTCCCACGAAGTACGTCACGAGCTCGTTGGCGCCCGTGCCCTCTTTGCCCGCCACCCGGTGGATGCGCCGCATGGCGTCACCGATCAGCAGGGGCTGGATCGGCATGGGCAACGGCTCGGGGCCGTCGGGACGCTCCCACTCGTCGGTCCACGCGGTGCGCAGCATTCTCGCCGGCTTGCCGGTCATCGACCGCGACCGCACCGTGTCGCCGAGCCCGGCCCGGAGGAACTTGTCCTTGACCACCGGCGGCGTCTCGGCCTCCTCGGTCGTCAGCCACACCGATCCGCACCACGCGCCATCGGCCCCAAGGGCCAATGCCGGCGGCCAGCTGGCGGCCGCGGGCGATGCCCCCGGCGGCCAGCACGGGGACCGGTGTCACGGCGTCGACCACCTCGGGAACGAGCACCATCGTCGCGATCAGGCCGGTGTGGCCGCCGGCCTCGGTGCCCTGGGCCACGATGAGGTCGGCGCCCGCCTGCACGTGCCGGCGGGCGTGCTCGACCGACCCGGCCAGCGCGGCGACCGGGATGCCGGTGGCGTGGGCGCGCTCGATGAAGTGTGCCGGAGGCGGGCCGAGGGCGCGACGCCACGAGGCGGGTCTGGTGGCCGAAGAGCACGTCGAGCAGCGGGCGCCATGCTCCTTGGGTCGACGCGCATCCCGCCGATCCCGCTGAAGGCGGTCTCCTGGGCCGGGGCGCGGCGGCACGTCGTAGCGGCGACAGGAGGTCGTCGAGCCACGCTCCGTGCTGCTGCGGGAACGAGGCCGCGAAGCTGGCTCGCGATCGAGACCGCCCTCGTCGGCACCGGCGAACTTCTCGGGGACGAGCAGATCGACGCCGTAGGGCTTGCCCTTCACCTCCTGCTCGATCCAGGTGAGGTCGACGTCGAGCTGCTCGGGGCTGTGGGCGACGGCGCCGAGCACGCCGCAGCCGCCCGCGTTGGTCACCGCCGCCACGACGTCGCGACAGTGGCTGAAGCCGAAGATGGGGACGTCGATGCCGACGAGGTCGGTTGCAGCGGTGCGCATGTCGTCGGCCCCTTTGTCAGACGGCCCTGTCAGCCAGCGCGTTCACTACCGAGGAAGCCCCAGGATACGTTGGGCGACGATGTTCTTGTTCACCTGGGTGGTGCCGCCGGCGATGGTGAACGAGCGTGAGTAGACGAGATCCCGTCCCCACTCGGCGCTGTCGGCCGCGGGGCCGAGCACCTCGGCGGCCACCTCGGCGAGATGCTGCTCCGCCTGGCTCCAGGTGAGCTTGGCCACGCTCGACTCCGGTCCCATCTCCCGCCCGTGCAGGGCTGCCGACAGGGCCCGCTCGCTGAGCAGCTTCAGGAGCTCTCCCTGGAGGTAGACGCCGGCGAGGCGCTGGCGGAGGACGGGGTCCTGCGACGCCGGTCGTCCGCCGATCGTGGTCGACCGGGCGAGCTCGAGGAGGGCGGCGATCTTCTTGCGCAGTCCGAGGTGCAGGTTGGCGACGTCGCCGCGCTCGTGGGCGAGGGTGGTCATGGCCACCCGCCAGCCCTCGTTCTCGGGTCCGAGGAGGCACGACCTCGGGACCCGCACGTCGGTGAAGAAGATCTCGTTGAACTCCCGTTCGCCGGTGATCGTCACGAGCGGACGGACGTCGATACCAGGCAGCGTCATGTCGACGAGCAGGCAGCTGATGCCCTGGTGCCGCGGCGCGCGCGGCGTCGGTCCGCACGAGCAGCTCGCACCAGTTGGCCAGGTGCCCGAGGGTGTTCCAGACCTTCTGGCCGTTGACGACGTAGTCGTCCCCATCGCGCACGGCGCGAGGTGCGCAACGACGCGAGGTCCGAGCCGGCGTCGGGCTCGGAGAAGCCCTGGCACCAGATGTCGTCGCCGCGCAGCATCCTCGGCAGGATCCTGCGCTTCTGGGCCTCGGTGCCGTGCTGCATGATCGCCGGCGCGATGTTCGAGATGCCGATGGGGTTGAGCGTGCCGGGCGCGTCCGCCCGGCTCATCTCCTCGGCCAGGACGACCTGTTCCATCACGCCGGCGCCGCGGCCGCCGTACTCCTCGGGCCAGGCGATGGCGGCGTACCCGGCGTCGGCCAGCTTGGCGTTCCACTCCCGGAGGACAGCGACGTCGGGATGGTTCGGGTCGTTGGCGTTGGCCCACCTGGCGCCGCGGAGGCGCTCGGTCAGGTTGGCGTCCAGCCAGGGCCGGAGCTCCCGTCGGAGCTCCTCCGCCTCCGGCGGGTAGTCGAAGTCCACTGTCTCTTCCTGACCGCGCCGGCTAACCCCGGCCGGGACTGACGCTCGTGTCATGGTTCGTCCAGCACCCTACGAGCGGTGGTCGGGCTCGTCAACGGACGCCAGCGGCCGCCACGGCCGTCAGATCCCGGCCGAGGCCAACAGCGACTCGACCCGCTCGACGGCCCTCGGAACGGCCCGTCTGGTAGCCCTCCACTTCGATGCGTGGTCCGATGAGCTCGATGTCGAACACACCGTCGTAGCCGGCCTCGAGGAGCTGGCCGATGATGCGGGCGAGCGGGATGTCGCCGTCGCCGGGGACGGCCCTGTCGGGCGTGCGAAGGGTCCCGATCACGTAGTCGCTGACTTGGACGAGGCGCAGGACGTCGACGGCGTCGGCCATGGTCTGGGCCAGTCCCCGCTCGACCCCAGCAGGCGTTGACCTCCATGCACACCCCGACGCCCAGCCGGCGGGCCATGTCGACGGTGTCCCGCAGGGTGTGCAGGAACCCGACGTCGGGCCGGAGCGAGTTGGTGTGCTCGAGGGCGAGCGGGAGCCCGCGGCGGTTGGCCTCGGCCGCGACCGGCGACAGCACCTCGGCGAGGGCGTCGGCGGCGTCCTCCCACGACAGCCGTCCCGACGGCCCGGTGGTGAGGACCATGCACTCGGCCGCCATCTCCGCGGCGGCGTCGACACCGGCCGCGGCGCGCCGCCGCTGGGCCTCCCAGCCACCAGGCTCGGCCAGGGTGAACGGCCCCCGCGGCCAGGAGGTTGGTCACCCGGAGCCCGCTGGCGGCGATCTTGCGGGCGCCGCTCCTGCAGCCCGTGACGCTCCAGCTTCAGGAGCGAGATGCCGACCTGGTCGATCCCGGCCCGGGCGTAGAAGGCGAGGTCCTCGTCCAGATCCCATGAGCTGGTCGAGATGGCGCTGACCGAGATCCTCGGGTGCATGGCGCCGCGCCGGTCAGCGGGCGCTGGCAGCTCGGGTGACGGGCCGCTTGCCCGGGCCCGCTGCCTTCCCGGGCCTGCCTCCCGGGCCGGCCTCTCTCCCGGGCCGGCCTCCCGGGCCGGCCTCCCGGGCCGGCCTGCGCTTGCCGCCGAACAGCCCGATGTGGGCGATGGTGGTCAGGGTGTCCAGCATCTGGTCCCTGCTCACCGCGGTCTGCCTGCTCAACAGGTAGTAGTTGAAGCGCTCGATCATGGCCACCATGGCCAGGGCGGCGATCTGGGGATCGACGCCGGGCACGCTCGTCTCGCCGATGCGGTCGATGAGCACCTGGGTGAAGCGGGTCATGAGCTCGGTCCCCAGGCGGCCGAACTCGCTCGCCCCGGTCTCGGCCTCTGTCCACGCCTGGATCACGGCGCGGTGCCGCCGGTAGAGGTCGGCGAAACGGCCCATCCAGTGGCGCAGCTCGTCGAAGCCGTCGCGATCGGGTCCCACGGGTCCCAGCGACTCGGCCAGGGCGACCATGGCGTCGGCCACGTCCAGGGCGAGCGCCCGGAAGAGGTCTTCCTTGTTGGCGAAGTACAGGTAGAAGGTCCCGTGGGACGTCTCGGCCGTCTTGACGATGTCGTCGACGCGGGCCGCCTGGTAACCCCTCTGTCGCAGCACGACCACCCCGGCATCGAGCAGCCGCCGCATCGTGCGCTGGCCCCGGGCCCGCAGGGCCCGGTCCCGAGCCGGTCCCCCCGTTCCCGAGCGGGCAGGTGCGCCGTCCCCCCGCGACCGCCCCGTCTCCTTGCGCCGCTTCGACGCCGGGTTCGCACGCTTGCCAGGGGACCCCTTGGTGGCAGAGCCTCTCGTCGCCTTCTTGCCGGTCGCCACCCCCGCCGAGCGTAGTGCCCAAATACGACACGCACGTCAGCTTTGGCCGAGGCGCCGCCGTTCCAGGGACGCGAGCGGCCCGTGTCGTCGCTCGCCAGGCAGCCGATAGCCTGCGGCCCATGTTGCTCGACGGAAGGGTTGCGGTCGTGACCGGCGCCGGACGGGGGATCGGTCGGGAGATCGCCGTGTGCTTGGCACAGCAGGGGGCGAGCGTCGTCGTCAACGACGTCGGCGTGTCTCTCGACGGCCGGGGTGGTGACAACGACGCCGCGGCACAGGCATGCGCCGAGATCGAGGCGGCGGGAGGACGGGCCGTACCCTCGTACGACTCGGTGAGCGACTTCGACGCCGCCGGGCGGATCATCCGCACCGCCGTCGACACGTACGGCCAGATCGACATCCTCGTCAACAACGCCGGCATCATCCGGGACCGGACACTGGTCAAGATGAGCGAAGACGACTTCGACGCCGTGGTGGCCGTGCACATGAAGGGCACCTTCAACTGCACCCGGCACGCCGCGGAGCTCATGCGAGAGGCCGGCTACGGCCGCATCGTCAACATCACCTCGTCGGCGGGTCTCCGCGGCAACTTCGGCCAGACCAACTACGGAGCGGCCAAAGCCGGCATCATGGGCATGACCTTCGTGTGGGCCCTCGAGCTGGCCCGCAACGGGATCACGGTCAACGCCGTCGCCCCGGCGGGCACGACCCGCATGACGGCGGGGCTCTACGAGCGGACGGGCACGGAGCCTCCGCCCGACCAGGACCCCGCCCTGAACGCCCCACTCGTCGCGTTCCTCGCCTCCGAGCAGGCGTCGTACGTCAACGGCCAGGTCCTCGGGCGCACCGGTTACGCGTTCACCCTCTTCCAGACGCCCCGGCAGGTGGCGGCCATGTGGCGGGAAGGTGGTTGGGACCCCGAGGGCGTGGCCGAGCACTTTCACGAGGTCCTCGGCCAACACCTGCAGCCAGTGGGCATGCCCGCCCACCCGCTCCTCGGCAAGAAGGACTGACCGGCCGGGTTTTCCTCGGTCCGGGGCGCCGTCCCGGACCGCCGCCGGCCGTTACCAGCGGGCGCCGTAGCGGTCGCGGTGGGCCTTCTCCGACACCGGACTTCGCCGCGGCGGACCGAGCCGGCGAGCCGGCCAGCCCAGCGGCACCACGGCCAGGGGCTGCACGGCGGAGGGCAGGGTCAGGGCCGTTCGCAGCTCGCCGCCGAAGGTGACCGGCAGCGTCGTGAGCGCCGACCCCAGCCCGAGCGCGGTGGCCGCCAGCAGCAGGTTCTGGACGGCCGGGAAGATCGAGGCCGGCAGGGTGACCTCGAGGCCGAGCGCGCGTGTCGCCGCACACCACGACGAGGACGGGCGCCGCCGCCACGCCGCCCTCGGCGCCGCGATCGACGTCCGTGAGAAGCCCAGATGCCAGTCTGGGCTCGGAGTGTTGTCGACCGCCGCCCCGCCAGGCCCGCCTGGTGAGGTCGCCGACCATGGCCCGCAGCTCGGGATCCCGGACGACCACGAACACCCACGGCTGGCGGTTCTCCGCGCTCGGGGCGTGCGTGGCCGCCGCCAGGCAGCGCTCGACGAGATCGTCCTCGACGGGATCGGGCCGGAACTCCCGGCAGGCCCGCTGGCGGCCGACGACGTGGAAGAGGTCGGCCATCGGCGGACCATAATAATGTGACGGGCGTGTCAGGAGTGGGCTGGTGAGGGACACTGCAGTGACAACCGGGGCGAAACGCGGAGACGCACCCGCTCCGGGGGCGGCGCCGATGCCCGCCGCCAATGCCGCGGCCCTCCTCCGGCGGAACGCGTCGGACGCCGACATCGCCCCCCGACCCGCGGTCCGCTTCGGCGAGCTCGTGTGGACCCACGGTGACTACGTGGCGGAGTGCCGGCGTTGGGCGAACCTCTTCGTCTCCCGGCGCCCGGCCGGACGCCCGTTCCACGTCGGTGTCCTGCTCGACAACGTGCCCGACTATCTGTTCGCCCTCGGCGGTGCGGCGTTGTCCGGGGCGGCCATCGTCGGTCTCAACCACACCCGACGAGGCGAGAGCCTGCTGCGCGACATCACCCATACCGACGTGGCCATGATCGTGACCGAGCCGCGACACCAGCCCCTGCTGGATCCCATCGTCGACCAGCTCGACGTGCCCGAGGAAAACCTCCTGGTGTCGCGCCGCTTCGCCGGCTCGGGGGATCCCGAGCCGCAGGTTGGTGGCTCCCTCGAGGACGCGCTCGCCGACGCCGGTGACGGGGACCCGGGTGTCGACGATCCGTCTGCGGACTCGACCTGGGCGCTGATCTTCACCTCGGGGACGTCCGACGCGCCGAAGGCCGTGATCTGCACGCAGCGACGGCTCATGGTGACCGGCAACCGCATGGGGATCATGCTGGGGCTCGGCCCCGACGACGTGGGCTACGTGAGCATGCCGCTGTTCCATTCCAACGCCGTCATGGTCGGCTGGGCACCCTCGATCGTCCACGGGGGATCGGTGGGCCTGGCCCGACGGTTCAGCGCCTCGCGATGGCTCGACGACGTCCGCCGTTACGGCGCGACGTACTTCAACTACACCGGCAAGCCGCTCTCCTACATCCTCGACACACCCGCCCGACCCGACGACGCCGACAACACCTTGCGGATCGCGTTCGGCAACGAAGGATCGCCGCAGGTGGTGGACAGCTTCAGCGCCCGCTTCGGTGTCGAGGTGGTCGACGCCTTCGGCGCGACCGAGGGCGGCGTGGCCGTCAACCGCGAGCCGGGGATGCCGCCAGGGGCGATGGGCCGGGTGGGCGATGCGGTGAAGGTCGTCGACGAGGACGGCCGCGTCCTGCCCGCCGGCCCGCTTCGACACCGCGGGCCGGCTCGCTGAACGCCGAGGAGTGCGTCGGGGAGATCGTGAGCACCAGCGGCGCCGGGCCCTTCGAGGGCTACTACAACAACCCCGAGGCCAACGCCCGGGCCACGCGCCGTGGTTGGTACTGGAGCGGCGACCTCGGCTACGTCGACGCCGAGGGCTACCTCTACTTCGCCGGCCGGACGGCCGAGTGGATCCAGGGTCGACGGCGAGAACTTCCCGGCCGGTCCCATCGAGTCAGCGCTGTCCCGTGTACCCCGACGTGGTGGTCGCCGCCGCCTACGGCGTGCCCGACGAGCAGGCGGGCGACCAGGTCATGGCCTGCCTCGTCCTCCGGGACGGCGCCCGAACCGACGGCGCCGCGCTGGCGGCGTGGATCGACGCCCAGAACGAGCTCGGCCCCAAGTGGCGCCCCCGCTACATCCGGGTGACCTCGTCCATGCCGGTCACCGCCACCAACAAGATCGTGAAGCGGACACTCGTGCACCAGAAGTTCCGCTCCGACCGCACGGGCGGGGACGAGATCTTCGTCCGGGGTCGGGGCGAGCCCGCCTACCGGCCGTTCACGACCGAAGACGAGCGGCAGCTCGAGGCGGCGTTCGACCGCCGCCGGGCGCGAGCGCTTCTGGGACCTCTGAGGAAGCCGCGTGGACCTGTCGCTGCGTCCCGAGGACGAGGCCTTCGCCGCTCGAGGCGCGGGCGTGGCTCGCCGAGCACGGCGAGGTGCCGCCTCCGTTTGCGTCGCATGGAGGACGAGGTCGCGTGGGGCCGTCGCTGGCAGGCCAGGCTGGCTGCCGACCGGTGGGTGGGCATCGACTGGCCGCCCGAGCACGGCGGGCGAGGCGCCACTGCCGTGCGAGGTGGCGATCTTCAACACTCGAGTACGCCCGCTCCGGTGCGCCCCAGCCGGTCAACCGGGTCGGCATCAACCTGGCCGGCCCGACCCTGCTGGCCCACGGCAGCGACGGAGCAGCGGAGGAGGTGGCTGCCGCCGCATCCTCGACGCCACCGAGATCTGGTGCCAGCTGTTCAGCGAGCCCGGCGCCGGCTCCGACCTGGCGTCGCTGGCGACGCGGGCGGAGGCGCGTCGAGGGCGGGTGGCGGCTCACCGGGCAGAAGGTGTGGACCTCCTACGCCCAGTTCGCCCGGTGGGGGATCTGCCTGGCGCGCACCGACCCCGACGGCGCCCAAGCACAGAGGGGATCTCGTACTTCGTCGATCGACATGGACGGCGCCCGGCATGGACATCCGGCCGCTCGTGCAGATCACGGGTGACGCCGAGTTCAACGAGGTCTTCCTCGACGACGTCTTCGTCCCCGCCGACCATCTGGTCGGTGACCTCGACGACGGCTGGGCGGTGGCCGACACGACGCTGGCCCACGAGCGCGGCACCAACTTTCCCTTCAAGGAGCAGGTGCGTGCACGAGGTCTACCTGGACGAGCTGTACCGGCTCGCCATCGACGACGGCAGGCTGGACGACCCGCTGGTCGCCGACGGGCTGGCCCAGGCCTTCGTCGAGCTCCGCGTCCTGCGGCTGCACAACTGGCGCACGCTGTCCCGGCTCGGACGAGGCGAGGTGCCGGGACCCGAGTCGAGCTGGGTGAAGCTGGCCTGGACGGCGATGACCCAGCACCTGTCCGAGCTCGCCCTCGACGTGGTGGGCGAGGCCGCGCCCTTGTGGGGCAGGGCCGACGGCAATGCCGCCGATGGAGCCTGGCAGCGCCAGTGGCTGTGGAGCAAGGCGGCCAGCATCGCCGGGGGGACGTCGGAGGTCCAGCGCACGATCATCGGTGAGCGGCTCCTCGGTCTGCCGCGACGGTAGGCGGACCCCGGTTATCCAGTCCGTCGCTCGGGCGGGATGCCGGCCAACGCCCTGCTGGCGCGGATGGCGAGGGCGACGATCGTGAGGGTCGGGTTGTAGCCCGACGATGTCACGAACACCGACGAATCGGCGCAGATCATGTTCTCGACGTCGTGGAAGCGACCGTACGGGTCGACGACACTCGCCCGAGGGTCTGTCCCCATTCGGCACGTGCCCATCACGTGGCGGCTGATCGGCGCCCACCCCATGGCGCCGGCGGAGTCCTGACCAGTCGGCGGCGAGGTGGTGGTGGCGGTCCAGGAGGCGCCCGCCTCGGTGTGGATGGCCTCCAGCTTCGGTCCCCAGTAGGCGGAGGCGGCGATCTCGTGTCGGTGCGGCGAGTACGTCACCCGGCCCGCCGGCAGACCGTGGACGTCTCGCGCCGAGGGGTGGAGGTCCACGCGGTTGACGGCCTGTGGCATGTCCTCGCCCTGCATCGTGAACACCCAGAGCCGGTCGCGCAGCATCGACGAGCGCATGAGCTCCTTGTGGACCGGGCCTGGCGGGCAGTTGAGCGCCTCGGTGATCGGTCCCGTGCCGCCGCCGTGCTCCACGGTGCCGCCGCTGAACCAGGGGAGCCCCGCCTGCCGGGCGGCCGCCAGATCCTCGGCGTTCGGCGCCACGAAGTCGTCGTGGTGGTGGGTGACCGTCCGGCCCCGGTTGGGGTGAAGGCTGAACGGGAACGAGGCGGCGACGTATGTCTGGAAGTGGAACATCAGGTAGCGGCCGATCAGTCCCGAGGAGTTGGCGATCCCTCCACGCAGCAGCAGCCGCGGCGTCTCGAATGCGCCACAGGCCAGCACGACGTGGGCCGCCGTCACTTCGTGGCCGTCGCCGACGGCGTCGAGGTAGCGCACCGCACGCGCCCGTCGACCCGCGCCGTCGAGGACGACCTCGGTGGCCATGGCGCGGGGCCGGATCTCGCAGCGCCCGCTGCGCAGGGCCCTCCGCAACGAGGCCACCGCGTCTCCCTTGGCGTGGATCGGACAGCCGTACTGTCCACAGAAGCCGCAGTTGTTGCAGGGGGGCCGGCCGTCGTAGTCGGTGGTGTTGACGCCCGTGGGTGCCCGGTAGGGGTGGTAGCCCATCCGGGTCGCAGCCTCGGCCGAGAGGATGGCGCCGTACATGTCGGGCCCCGGAGCCATCGGGTAGGGCCCGGAGCGCCAGGACTCGTACGGGTTGACCCCGGCCTCGCCGGCCACCCCGACGAGGCGCTCGGCCTCGGCGTAGCAGGGCTCGAGCTCGGCGTAGTCGAGCGGCCAGTCGTCCAGGTCGGCGCCGTCGATCGGACCGCGTTCGGACAACAGGCGGAAGTCCAGCTCGCGGAACCGGGGCATCTTGGCGTCGGCGTGAACGGCGCCTCCGCCGACTCCGGACGGGAGGTTGTTGACCTCGCCGAGCAGGAGATGGTCGCCGTCCGCGTCGGACCTCCGGAACGCCCTCGGCTCGAGGAGCGGGTCGGGGCCGAGGAAGTGGCGGCGGGTGAACTTGATCTCGTCGTTGGAGAAGTCGCCCTTCAAGTCGTACGGCGGCTCCAGATCGAGCAGGTGATTGCGCCCCTTCTCGAGCACGATGACGCTCCAACCGGCGGCGGTGAGCACGTCGGCCGCGGTGGCGCCACCGGGACCGCTACCGACGATGACCGCGTCGGCGTCGTGACTGCTCGGGTTCACGGCTCCGACACCTCGTCGTCGGACCAGCCTCGCGGTTGAACGTCGCCCTCGAACCCGATGGACCGCCACCCGGCCAGGTGGCGGTTTCCGCCGTACTCGGGGGGACCGTACATCGCCTCGCAGGCGTGCTCGTAGAGCAGCGACCGGAACCCGGGGACGGCGTCCAGCCGCGCATCCTGATCTGCCGACCCGAGCTCGGCGAAGTCGGCTCCGAGGGCCGCGATCCCGTCCGCGTACTGCTCCTGGAGACCCGCCACCGGACCGTTCCACTCCCGCTCGACGACGGCCGCGCGAGCCCTCGATCCGCGTCCGCCAGGCGAGCTCGTCCAGCGGGTCGAGAGGTATGAAGTCGGAGAACGCCGCCTCTCCTCCGGCGCGGCCCGAGAAGGGCCCACCGGCCCAGACCCGAGGGGGGTCGAAGCGAAAGGCCCCCAAGAGGCCGTCGATGTAGTCCGCAGCACCGGCGGCCGCCGCCCCCGACGACTCGTCGGCCGGGATCAGACGCTCGCAGGCGGCGGCCACGATCGCGTGGTGGGTGGCGCTGAGGTACACGGGCAGGGACGGCTCCGTTGCAGCTCCTCGTCCGGCGGCGAACCTGACACGAATGTCAGCGAGACTCTACACTTGCGGCCATGACCGAGGTCCGGGAGTTCGTTGACATCAGGCGAGGCGGGGCGGTCGAGGGAGCGCCCGTCGAGGAGTTCATGGCCGGCCTCGAGGCCCTGCAGACGGAGGTGGCCACGGCTCGAAACCAGGTGTGGGAGCGAGTGGCCGACGGCCGGCTGTCGGTGCCGCTGCTCGAGCGCCTGGCCAAGGAGTACTACTTCCTGGGGAAGTGGTACACCACCGAGTTCGGCTCGCTGGTCGCCAACTCGCCCGACACCGATTCGCTCGATCTCGGCGCCAGCGAGCACCACTTCCACTGGCTGCAGAACCTGGCCGACGAGACCGGTTTCGCCGGCGACCGCAACCACGTGGACATGAAGGTCGAGTGGGCCCGGCAGATGGGCATCTCCGACGACGACCTGCTGTCCTACCGTCCGCTACCCGAGACGATCGGGTCGGTGTTCACGAGCCTCTACTACATGCGCCGTTCGTACGAGGAAGGCCTCGCCGCCTTCGGGTGGGCGGGGGAGCGGTTCGCCGCCTCGACGGGCTACGCCAAGATGATGTACGAGGGGCTGCGCGAGCACTACGGGCTCGACGTCGAGAACTTCAAGGTCCACGCCTACGCCGAGGAGGACCACGGCGACAAGGCCGACTACCTGCTGCGCAGGGTCGTGATCACGGCCGATCAGCAGCGCCGGGTCCGCCGGGCCGTCGAGCACGTGCTCGTCATGCGCAACGCCAGGACCGTCGCCCTCAACCGTTGGCTCGAGGAACCGGGGGCCCTGCGCTCGTAGGTGACGGCCGGCCCGGGAGGCCGGCCCGGGCAAACGGCCGGCCCGGGAGGCCGGCCCAGGCGAACGGCCGGCCCGGGAGGCCGGCCAGGCGAACGCCCGGCCCGCTACCGCACCACCGGCTGGCCGCCGGCGAAGCTCAAGCTCGAGATGTGCAGCCGGCGCAGCGCCTCGCGGGTAGCCGACGTCGGGCTGCGTCCAGGCGTGATAGGCGAGCCTCGTCGCGCCGGTGGCGTCGGTGAACACCGACGGGCTGCCGGGCCCGGCCAGGGAACCACTGGAGGCCAGCAGCGGTGAGGAGCTCGGCTTCGTGCACGGACCGACAGCCGACGCGCAGATCGCGTAGCCGATGGCGTAGGCGGCGGTCTGCCAGCGGTTGCCCGAGTAGAAGAGGTAGTACCGATTGCCGTCGCGGAACATCGACGGTGCTTCGACGATGGGGAACTCCCAGCCCTGGTCCTGGTGGATGAGCTCGCTCGGCTGTCCGACCAGGTTGAGGCCGTCCGCTGTCAGCTGCTGGGACCAGATGCGAGGCGGCTCGCCGTTCAACGTGCCTTCGCTCTGCCACTGCAGGTAGGGGGTGCCGTCGCGATCGACGAAGGGGCTGGGGTCGATCGAGCCGCCGCGGTCCGTCTGGCACACGAGCGGTCCTGTCGAGCTGTCGACGAATGGACCCTGAGGAACGGCGCTGACAGCCCGTGACAGGCACTGCCGGTCCGTCGCCGAGTCGCGGGTCGTGTAGTACAGCACGTAGGTCGCTCCCCTGGAGAGGACCGCCGGGGCCCAGAGGTAGCCCCACGAGGCCCACGACGGCAGGTGGGGGAGGGCGTCGCCGACCCACTGCCAGTGGACGAGGTCGGTCGACCGGATGGTGGGCACATCGGTGAGCCCCACCTGCGTCGAGTAGGCGTAGTACACGGGCGCGCTCGGGAGCACGAAGGGGTCGGGAAAGTCTCCCGGCCACACGGCGCCGGATCCCCGGTCGGGTGCGGCCCCGCCCGGCGGCGAGGCGCGGTTCGGCTCCGGCAGGGGGGGCGGCAGCGTCGGCGCTGGCGCCGCCTTCGGCGCGGAGTGCCCGACGTCGGCCAGCACGGCCCCGGCCGCCGGCACCTGGGTTGGCGCGCCGGGGCCTGCGGGCGGAAGCACCGCACCAGGCGGCGCGCTGGAGGGATCGCCGGATGCCACAGCTCCAGCGGAAGGCGCCGGAGCGGCCTGGCGCGCCTGACCGCCGCTCGTCGGGTGGGCCCCGCCTGGCGACCCGGGCGTCGTCGCCGCCGCCACACCACCCACCACGAGCGTCACCACGGCCAGCGCCATCAGTCCGGCCGCCCGCCGAGATCCTTGCCCTACCGTCACCTCCACGCGGCGAGGCATATACCCGGTTTGGCACCATTCTCGAACCTCGGACGCGACCAGTGGTCCCCAGTAGCCTGAGCGGGTGCGCGCTCGAGCCCCGGCGTCGGCGGCCAACCTGGGCCCCGGTTTCGACACGCTGGCCGTGGCGCTCCAGCTGTACATCGAGGTCGAGGTGGCGCAGGCCCCCCGTTTGACGGTCAGAGCCGAGGGCGAGGGCGCCGACCTGGCGGGAGATGCCTCGCACCTGGCTGCCCGCATCGCCATGGAGGTGCTCGGCCACGACCACTTCACCATCGGCGTGCGGTCGTCGATCCCGCTCGGACGGGGGCTCGGCTCCTCGGCGGCGCTGGCCGTGGCCACGGCCGCCGCAGCCGGGGCCAGCGACCCCCTGGCTGTCGCCGCCGCCGCCGACGGCCACCCGGAGAACGCCGCCGCCTCGGTCCGGGGCGGCCTGGTCGCGGCCACGACCGTCGCCGGTGCCCCCGTGGTCGCCCCCCTCGCCCTCGACCCGGAGCTGATGTTCGTGGTGCTGGTGCCGTCCCGCTCGCTGAGCACGGGTCAGGCCCGCCAGGCCCTGCCGGCCACGGTGAGCCACCGGGACGCCGCCTTCAACCTCGGGCGCATGGGCCTGCTCGTGAGCGGTCTGGCCGATCGCCGCCACCTCGTGCGGGCGGCCACCGAGGACCGCCTCCATCAGGCCGCCCGGAGCCCGCTCTTTCCCGAGGCCTCCCAGTTGCTCGGCCGGCTGGTCGACGCGGGCGCACTGGCTGCGTCGTGGTCGGGCGCGGGGCCGAGCCTGATCGGCATGTGCGACGCCCAGGTGGCGCCGAGGGTGCGTGATGCCGGCGAGCTCATGCTGAAAGAGCTCTCGGTGCCCGGTCGGGCCCTGCTGCTCGAGCCCGACCGTCGGGGTCTGCTCATCGCCCAGGGCGGATCGCCGCCGCCCGGCGGACCCGAGTCCCACCGCTGGCCCTAGCAGCGGCCGTGGCCACGGCCAGCGCCGCCGAGGACCGGTATCGTCGCTCGGTGCCCTCCCGGCCTTCCAAGGAGCTCGTGGCCCTGGACAACCCGCACCCGGGTCGTGACTACGAGATCCGCTGCGAGACGCCCGAGCTCACCTGCGTCTGCCCGATGACGGGCCAGCCCGACTATCGCGACCGTGACCATCAGCTACGTGCCCGGCCCCTCGATCGTCGAGCTCAAGTCGCTGAAGCTCTACCTGTGGAGCTATCGGGACGAGGGCGCGTTCCACGAGGACGTGACCAACCGCATCCTCGACGACCTGGTCGCCGCCATCAGCCCGAGGCGCATGACCGTGCGCACCGACTGGCTCGTGCGCGGCGGCATCCACTCGGTGGTGGAGGCCAGCCATCCATGAGACCAGCGCGGCCTCACGGGCTCGGCTGCCAGGATCGCTCGTAGCCCGCGACGGTGATGGCCTCGGCGGCAGCCGTCAGATGGAGCGGACGGCGGGCGTCGACGTTGACGGCGATCTCGTCCGCGTAGCCACCGGGCCGCGCTCCTCGGCCCGCTTCACCGCCGCCGGCTGCGGGCCGTGGTGGACCCCGTGCGGGTGGAAGGTGAGCATGCCCTCGGTGATGCCGGCCCGACTGAAGAACTCGCCCCGGTGATAGAAGATGACCTCATCCACGTCGACGTTGCGGTGGTAGAAGGGCACGCGGAGGGTATCGGGATCGCGTTCGAGCGGACGGGGCGCGAAGGTCGCCACGACGAAGCCCCTCCCCACGAAGGTCGTATGTGCCGACGGCGGGAGGTGATAGCGCTCGGACACGACGGGGCGGAGGTCGTCGGCCGAGAGACGTAGCGGCGCCAGGTCGCCCTTCCAGCCCACGACGTCGAAGGGATGGAACGGGTAGCGGATCTCGCTCACGGCGCCCTCGCGCAGAACCCGGACGATGAAGTCGCCGACCTCGTCGTGGGCCTCGGGCTCGGGAACCTCGACGATCGCCGGGTCGAACAGCGCATGGCGTCCCAGCAGCCCACGCTCGGGGAGCCCGATCGTCGTTCCCACGGCCTCGATGGTCAGCAGCCGGGTCGTGGTCACCGGCTCGAACCGGTGCGTCGTGCCACGCGGGACCAACAGGTAGTCGCCCGGTCGGTAGGCGAGGGGGCCGTACTCGGTCGCCAGCCGCCCTTCACCCTCGTGCACGAGGTAGAGGACATCAGCATCGGCGTCTCGGAAGAACCAGCCCACCCCGGTCGCCGGCCTCGTCCACCACCCGATGCGCACGTCGTCGTTGACGAGCAGGCGCGGTGGGCATCCCGTCGCCACCGTCATCCATACGGCTGGCGTCGAGTGCGGTCGGTCGCAGCGGTCCGGAGATGTCGGTCCACGCCGTGGGTGGGTGCAGCCGGTAGAGGTGGCTGGCCGCGGCGGCGAAGCCGTCCCGGCCGTGCTCCTCCTCGACCGTTCCCGTCGGCAGGTCGGCGTGGGCCTGACGGGAGGCGCGGCCCTTTACCCATTGCGGCGGTACGGATGACATGGAGCCTCCCTTCAGGCCTCCTCGTCGGCGAGGGCACCGACGAGTGGCAGCACGCGGTACGGGATCTGCTCGGACAGTGCGATCACCGTGGTGCTCCGACCGATCCCCTGTACCTCGAGCACGCGGTTGATGATGTCCTGGAGGTGCTCGTTGGTGCGGGCGGCCACCCGGCAGTGCAGGTCGCCCGGTCCGGTGATGGCGTGGGCCTCCAGCACCTCGGGGACCAGACGCAGGTGGTCGACGACGTCACCGAGCCGGCCCTGGGTGATCTCCAGGTTGACGAACGCCGTTACCTCGTAGCCGAGGCCGCCGAGGTGCAGGTCGGGCCCGAAGCCCGTGACGACACCCCGGCTGACGAGCTTGTCCAGCCTGGCCTGGACCGTTCCCCGAGCGACCTTCAGCCGGCGAGCGAGCTCGAGGATGCCGGCCCTGGGCGCCTCGGCCAGCTGTCCTATGAGTCGAGCGTCCAACCGGTCGATCGGACTGGCCAACACGCCCAGAGCCTAGTGGCCCAGCCGCGCCAGAACAAGGCAAATTGCCCAGTGGTCTCCGAGAGCCTTGACCATCACGCTTAGGGATGAGTTGTATTTGGGTACAAGTTGTGACACCAAGGGCGAGGGGAGCGACCATGACTCTCACCGGGACACCCTCGATCGGCACGGAGGGCTGGGAGACGTTCCGACGGCGGGTCGACGACGTTGTCGGCCACCATCCCGTGGTCGTCGACAACCGCTACACCCGATGGTTCGCCACCGGCGAGGCCAGCCGTCAGGACGTCCGCCACCTGACCGTGCAGTTCAGCGTGTTCAGCCACCTGTTCGTCGAGGCCCAGCTGCGCAAGGTGATCAACGCGCCCGACCTGGCTTCCTACCGGGCCGGGAAGGAGATCCTCATGAACGAGCTGGGCGTGCCGTTCCGTGCACCGAGCGGCGCCACGGAGGCGGGCGGCGACGCCGATCTCGTATCGACCGAGGGCAGCGTGGAAGGCGCGCGGTTCCGCTTCCCGGCCGCCCACTTCGAGTGGCTGCTGCGCTTCGGCGAGCCGCTGGGCCTCGAGTTCGGCGACCTGGGGAAGCGTCGGCAGGCCACGACCGCCACCTCGTTCTTCTGCGACGAGCTCCTACGCATCTACGGCTCCGACGATCCGTCGATCGCCGCCGGCGCCTCCTACGCCGTCGAGCACTGGGCGGCGGCCGGGTTCTGGAAGGAGCTGATCGCCGGTCTCAGGATCTTCTCCGAGCGGGAGTGCCCGGATCTTCCGCTGTCCTTCTGGACCTGGCACGACCGCGTCGAGGATCAGCACGCCGCCCACACCGCCGACGAGCTTGCCGAGGCGTTCGCCAGGCCCGGTTTCGACCAGCGCCGCTTCCTCGCCGGGGCGGGCGAGATGCTGGACGGCGTCAAAGCCTTCTGGGACGGGCTCGAACAGGACCGGTTGGCAGATCGGCCGGCCCGGGAGGCCGGCCCAATCGAGCGGCCGGCCGGCCCTGCGCAGCGGGGGGCTTCGATGAGCGGCATCGAGCTCGAAGGCTGGGATCACGTCGAGCTGTGGGTCGGCAACGCCCGTCAGGCTGCGCACTTCTTTGCCGCCGGGCTCGGTTTCGAGGTCGTGGCCTACGGCGGCCCCGAGACGGGCATGCCCGACCGAGCTTCCTACGTGCTCGAGCAGGGTGACATCAGGCTGGTCGTGTCGGGAGCCCTTCAGCCGTCGTCGCCGATCGCCACACACCACAGGGCGCACGGCGACGGGGTGCGCTCGCTGGCGTTGAGGTGACCGACGCCGCGTCCGCCTACGAGATGGCCCTGTCGCGTGGCGCGGTCGGCATCGCCGGGCCGCGGACCGACGAGGACGCCTCCGGCAAGCTCGTGACGGCCACGATCGCCGCCTACGGCGACACCGGGCACACCTTCGTGGAGCGGACGGCGTACTCCGGGTCCTTCGCGCCCGGGGTTCGAGTCGGACCGGCTTCCGCCTCGGCCCGCGGGCGCGCCGGTGGGCCTGCGTCGCTTCGATCACGTCGTGGCCAACGTGGGGCTGGCGCGCTCGGTTGCTGGGTCGAGTTCTACGAGCAGGTGATGGGCTTCGACCGCCTGGTCCACTTCGGCGACGACCAGATCTCCACCGAGTACTCGGCGCTGATGTCGACGGTGGTGTGGGACGGGTCGCGAGTCGTCCTTCCGATCAACGAGCCGGCTCAGGGTCTCCGGCGCGAGCCAGATCCAGGAGTTCCTCGACTTCTACGGTTGTCCGGGCGTGCAGCACCTTGCCCTCGCCACCGACGACATCGTGGCCACGGTGGACGCGCTGCGAGGGCGCGGCATGCGCTTTCTCGACGTCCCGGCCGACTACTACGACGACGTGCAGCGGAGGCTCGGGGGCCTCGACCTGCGCTGGGACGAGCTGCGGCGGCTCGGGATCCTCGTCGACCGCGACGAGGACGGTCACCTGCTGCAGATCTTCACCGAGAACGTCGGCGACCGTCCGACGTTGTTCCTCGAGATCATCCAGCGCGAGGGGGCCCGGGGCTTCGGAGCGGGGAACTTCAAGTCCCTGTTCGAGGCGATCGAGGCGGAGCAGGCCAGACGGGGCAACCTGTAGGTCTCGCCGGGGGGGCCGGCGATAGATTGAGCTGGTGCCCCGGCGGTATTGGCTCGAGACTCTGGGCTGCCCGAAGAACGAGGTCGACTCGTCGAAGCTGGCCGGCACCCTCGAGGCGGACGGGATGCGCCGGCTGGCGCGCCCGAGGACGCCGATCTGGTCGTCGTCAACACGTGCGCGTTCATCGAGGCCGCCCGGCCGAGTCGATCGAGACCGTGCTCGCCCTGTCCGACGCCCGACGCCCGGGGCCGCGCTGGTCGTGACGGGTTGCCTGGCCGAGCGCTACGGCGACGAGCTGGCCGCGGCCCTGCCCGAGGTGGACCGCGTGGCCGGGCTTCGGGGTGCCGGTCACGCTGTCGGCTCGCCGGCCGTGCCCAGCTTCGATCTGCTCAACCTGCGCCGGCCGCCGGCCCGAGCGCCGTGGGCGTACGTGAAGGTGGCCGAAGGCTGCGATCGGGCGTGCGGGTTCTGCGCCATCCCGTCCTTCCGCGGGCGCCAGCGGTCCCGCACCGAGCGCGACGTGCTCGACGAGGTCGCGTCCCTGGGGGCGAAGGAGATCGTCCTCGTCGCCCAGGACCTCGCCTCGTACGGCCGGGACCTCGGCCGGGCGGGCGCCATCGTCGGGCTGGTCGGTCGGGTCGCCGAGCTGGTCGAGCGGACCCGCCTGCTGTACCTCTACCCGTCGGAGCTGAGCGACGGCCTCGTCGACGCCATCTGCGACACCGGCGTGCCGTACTTCGACCTCTCCCTGCAGCACGTGTCCAGGCCACTGCTGCGGCGGATGCGCCGGTGGGGCGACGGCGAGCGCTTCGCCCGCAGCGATCGCCGACATCCGCGGCACGCGAGCCCGACGGCCGCCTTTCGTTCCTCGTTCATCGTCGGCTACCCGGGCGAGACCGAGGACGACCACGACCGGCTGCTCGACTTCCTGGGCGAGGTCCGGCTCGACTGGGCCGGCTTCTTCGCCTACTCGGCGGAGGAGGGCACCTACGCCGCGGGGCTCGACGGGCAGGTGCCACCGGCGCTGGTCGACGAGCGCCTGGTCGAGCTGTCGCGAGCTGCAGGACGGCATCACGGCCAGCCGCCGGGCCGACCTGGTCGGCCAGACCGTCGAGGTGCTGGTCGACGGGGTCGGAGCCGGGCGCTCCCACCGGGAGGCGCCCGAGATCGACGGCGTCGTGCGCGTGCCGGACGACCTGCACCCCGGAGAGCTCGTCGACGTGGTCGTGACGGGTGCGGCCGGGCCGGACCTGGAGGCGTCCCAGCTGGTGAGGGCGCGATGAGGGCGGTCGGCACCGGAACGTACGGGCCCTCGGCCCTGGCCACGCCGGCCAACGCCGTCACGGTCGCCCGCCTGCTGGCCACGCCCCTGCTCGTCGCCCTGGTGCTCGTCCTGGGTGCCTCGTGGGTGACCGTCGCGGTGTGGGCGGTGCTGGCCGGCACCGACGGCCTCGACGGCTGGGTGGCCCGCCGGCAGGGGGCGACGCGCTCGGGAGCCTTCCTCGACCCGCTGGCCGACAAGGTCCTCGTCGTCGGCGCGCTGGTCGCCCTGGTCGCGCGGGGCGAGATCTGGTGGCTGCCGGTGGCCCTCATCGCCGTGCGGGAGCTCGGCATCAGCGCGCTACCGCGTCGTCGTCGGGCGCCGCGGCGTGTCGGTACCGGCTCGATGGACGGGCAAGGCCAAGGCCTGGGCCCAGGACCTGGCCGTGGGCCTGGCCCTGTTGCCGCCCGTGGCGACACATCACCACGGGCTCGTGGTCGCCGTCCTCTGGGCGGCCGTCGGGCTCACCTTCCTCTCCGGGACCCAGTACGTGGTCGACCGGCGCGGCGCTGGGCAGTCGGTGGCCACCCTGGGCGCCTCCGGCGCGGTGGCGGGCCTGGGGGCCCAGCCCAAGGGCGCCCGGTGAGCCAGGCTGGCGCCGCGCTGCCGGCAAGGTGGCCTGGTTCCGCATTTGGTCGAAAGTGGTCGCCGCGGCTCGCGGGCGCACCGACCACTTTCGACAAGATGTGGAACAGCCCGAGGTCGACGGGAGCGCGGGGCCTGTGCGCACTGAGGTCGTCGCCGTCGGGACCGAGCTGCTGCTGGGTCAGATCGTCGACACCAACTCGGCATGGCTGGGTGAGCGGCTCGCCCTCGCCGGCGTCGACTCCTTCTTTCAGACCAAGGTGGGGGACAACCAGGCGCGGATCGTGCTGGCCCTGCGGACCGCCCTGGCGCGCAGCGACGCCGTGATCGTCTGCGGTGGCCTCGGGCCGACCCAGGACGACATCACGAGGGACGCCATCGCCGAGGTCATGAACGTGCCGCTCGGTGCGCGACGAGGCGATCGTCGAGCGGATCGCGGCCGTGTTCGGGGCCGCGAGGCCGGGAGATGCCGGTCAGCAACCTTCGCCAGGCCGACGTGCCCGAGGGCGCCGACCGTCATTCCCCAGGTGCGAGGGACGGCGCCCGGGCTCGTCTGCCCGGTCGGCCACAAGGTGATCTACGCCATCCCCGGCGTGCCGCACGAGATGACGGAGATGGCCGAGCGGGCGGTGATCCCCGATCTCCAGGCCCGCGCCGGTGACGGCCGCCGTGATCCTCAGTCGCACCCTGCGCTCCTGGGGACTGTCCGAGTCGATGCTGGCCGAGATCGTGGCGCCGCGTCTCGATCGCCCTGGACGAGGCCGGGGGCAACCCGACGATCGCCTTCCTGGCCAGCGGCATCGAAGGGATCAAGGTCCGCATCACGGCCAAGGCGGCGACCGAGGCCGACGCCCGCGGCGCTGCTCGACGTCGAGGAGGCGCAGGTGCGGGCCCTGCTGGGCGACCGGTGTTCGGTGTCGACGACGAGACGATGGAGCACGCCGTCGGGGCGCTCCTGGCGGCGCGAGGGCTCACCCTGGGTCTGGCCGAGTCGGTCACGGGCGGCCTGGTGGCGTCGAGGCTGGTGAACGTCCCGGGCGCCAGCGCCTGGTTCCGGGGCTCGGTCGTCGCCTACGACACGGCCGTGAAGCGCGACCTGCTCGGCGTCGGCGGCGGACCTGCGGTCAGCGAGGAGACGGCGCGGGAGATGGCTCTGGGGGCGCGCCGGGTCTTGTCGAGCGACCTGGGCCTGGCCATCACCGGCGTGGCCGGCCCGACGCCTCAGGACGGGGTGCCGGTCGGCACCGTGTGGTGCGGCCTGGCCGGCCCCGGCCCTTCCGTGGACACGCTGCGGTTGCAGCTGCCGGGCGACCGGGAGCGCATCCGCCAGTTCGCCACCATCTCGGTGCTGGACGTGCTCCGTCGACGAATGCTCGAACCGGCTCCCGCCTGAGCGGTGACGGGAACGGCGTACCTCGAGCACCTGACGGACGACGATCTCGGCCTGTTGTCGAGCGCTCACCGTTCGGCGACGGGGGAGGTGCTGGCGGCGGCCGACCTGCGCACGCGGCCCGAGGGCGATCGAGGAGGTTCTCGCCCGACCCGAGGTGTTCGAGGCCGTCTTCGGCGTGGATAGGGGGGCCGACCCGTTCATGCGGGGCTCGCCGTTTCTCGTGTTCGCCGTCGCCGTCCACCGCTGCTCGGAGGACCTCCGGCAGGCGGCCTTCGTGCCCGAGTGGCTGGGCCCCCGCCAGCGGGTGGCCGTGTTCGACGTCGACGCCCTCCGCGATTTCCTCGCCGACTCGACGCGACGATTCTTTCTCGTCGAGCTGCTCGCCTCCTACACCCACGTGGCCAGCGGCAGCGTCTGGGTGCAGACCAACCGCGGCTGGCGACGCCGCCGCTTCAGCGAGCTCGACCCGGTGCGCTTGGCCTCGTTGTTGGAGGTCGTTCCCGAGCCCGAGCGGGTGGGATCTACCGGCGTCTCGGCGACCTTGCGCTGTTCCTCACCGGTGTGTTCCCCGATCACACCGCCGTGCGCGCCCTGGCGCCCATCGACACGGCGCGGCTGCTCCGGGCGGCGCGCCTGGCCGCCGGGCGCGGGCGAACCTCCCGGGGGACACGTCGACTCGTTGGAACCGGCGGGGGCGGTGGCGCTGCTCGAGCACCTCGGTCGCCGCTGGTACCGGCTGGCGTGCGACACCGCACCGTCGCCAAGTGGCGCCATGCGGGTGGTGGGGGAGGTGGCCGAGCGCTTCCGGCAGGCTCGCCGTGTCCTCAACCTGGTCACGGACCGGCACCTGTTCGTGCTCCGCGACCGGTGGTTCTCCCCGCCGACGGGGTGAGTCGTGCGGCTGTTCGTCGCCGTGTGGCCACCGGACGACGTCGTCGACCTGCTCGCCGGTCTGGCCCGACCCGAGCTGGCCGGTGTGCGGTGGACGACGCGGGAGCAGTGGCACGTCACGCTGCGGTTCCTCGGCCAGATGGCGCCGGCCGACGTCGGCGAGGCCACGGACGCCTTCGGCCGCATCGACGTCGCCGCCGCCGGTGCCGTCGACGGCCGAGATGGGGCCGGCGACCGCGTGCTTCGGGCGGGGCATTCTCCAGGTCCCCGTCCGGGGCCTCGGTGAGCTGGCGCGGGTCACGGTCGAGGCGACCGCGGCCGTGGGCCAGCCTCCTGACGACCGTGACTTCCACGGGCACCTGACCCTGGCCCGCGCCCGGCGGGGCAGGGGGGACCTGCGGCCGTTGCGGGGGACCCCACTGGCCGCTCGCTGGAAGGTCACCGACCTCACCCTCGTCGCCAGCACCCCCCACCGCGAGGGGTCCCGGTACGAGGTCGTGTCGTCCCTGCCGCTGGTGTGAGCCGGGAATCCTTCCCCGAACACGCGTTCGGAACTACACTGCTGGAGTTCCAACAGTGTGATCGTCACACCCCGTCCGTAGGGTGAGGCGCCAATCCAGAACCGCCACGACGAGAGGGGATCCGGTGGAACGTGACAAGGCGCTCGATATGGCGATCGGGCACGTCGAGAAGCAGTTCGGCAAGGGTTCGATCATGCGCATGGGCGAGCGGGCCGACATGGCCATCGAGTCCGTCCCCACCGGCGCCATGGCCCTCGACCTGGCCCTGGGCGTGGGAGGGCTGCCCCGGGGCAGGATCGTGGAGCTCTACGGGCCCGAGTCCTCGGGGAAGTCGACCCTGGCCATGCACGTGGTGGCCGAGGGACAGCGCAACGGAGGCATCTGCGCCTACATCGACGCCGAGCACGCCATGGACCCGGTGTACGCCAAGGCCATCGGCGTCGACATCGACGAGCTGCTGATCTCCCAGCCCGACACCGGGGAGCAGGCCCTCGAGATCGCCGACATGCTCATCCGGTCGGGGGCCCTCGACGTGGTGGTCATCGACTCGGTGGCGGCCCTCACCCCCCGGGCCGAGATCGAGGGGGAGATGGGCGACGCCCACGTCGGCCTCCAGGCCCGCCTCATGTCCCAGGCCCTGCGCAAGCTCACCGGGACCCTCAGCCGGTCCAAGACCATCGCCATCTTCATCAACCAGCTCCGGGAGAAGATCGGGGTGGTGTACGGCTCGCCTGAGGTGACCCCCGGCGGGAGGGCGCTCAAGTTCTACTCCTCGGTCCGCCTCGACATCCGCCGGATCGAGTCGATCAAGGACGGCGGCGAGATGATCGGCAACCGCACACGGGTCAAGGTCGTGAAGAACAAGTGCAGTCCGCCGTTCAAATCGGCGGAGTTCGACATCATGTACGGCCGGGGCATCAGCCGGGAGGGATCGGTCATCGACGTCGCCGTCGACCTGGGCATCGTGAAGAAGTCCGGAGCCTGGTACACCTACGAGGGCGAGCAGCTCGGCCAGGGGCGGGAGAACGCCAAGCAGTTCCTGCTGGAGAACGCCGAGCTGATGGTCGAGCTCAACGAGCGCGTCCGCCAGCAAGTGGGAATGGGATCGGGGACCCACGACGTTCCCCTGGGGACAGGGACGGGAGACGACGAGCCCATCTCGTTGCAGGAATGACGGGGCGGCGGCCACCACGACCGGCCGCCGGGCTCGACCTGGGTTCGCCCAGAGGTCTCCCAGGGCCGGCCGCCGCGTTTCCCCCCGGCGGCGGCCGGCCATGTCCCCTTCTGGCGGTATGCCAGAAGGGAGAGTTGTCGGTGACGTCGAATCACACGATGCCGCGTGGTCGAACATGACGTCTGCCGAGGGTCCTGGCTGGGGGCAACATGGAAGTGCTCAAGGTCTCGAGCAAATCGAGCCCAAACGCTGTCGCAGGTGCCATGGCCAGCGTCCTCCGACAGGCGGGAGCCGTCGAGGTGCAGGTCGTCGGCGCGGGCGCGCTCAATCAGGCGGTGAAGGCCATGGCCATCGCCAGGGGGTTCGTCGTCTCGTCGGGTATCGACCTGATCTGCGTACCGAACTTCGCCGACATCGAGATCGACGGCCAGAGTCGCACCGCCCTCCGCCTCCTGGTCGAGCACCGCGGTGGCATCGGCCAGCTCCCAGCCGACGTGGACGACGGCATGTCGATCGGGCAACAGACCGAGTAGCGCCCGAGCTGGCGCCCCGGAGGGCGGTGAGTGAGCGTCACGCTCGCCGCTGGCCAGCCCGTTCTGACGGCAGACCAAGCGAGCGGCCACCTCGCAGGCGCGCGCGAAGCGGCTGCAGGGCCGATGACGCACACGGGTGATCCGGTTGGCGCATCGGCCCGGATTTCGTAGAACCGGGACGATGCGCCGAGCCGGATCATCCCGAGAGACGAAGCAGGCGAGAAAACGACCCTATCCTGGCCGGGTGACGCGGAAGTTCCTGGTGCGGACCTTCGGGTGCCAGATGAACGAGCACGATTCGGAACGACTGGCCGGGCTGCTCGAGACCGAGGGGATGGAGGCCACGGAGGACGTCGACGAGGCGGACGTGGTCGTCCTCAACACCTGCTGCATCAGGGAGAACGCGGACAACCGGCTCTACGGCCATCTGGGCCAGCTCAAGGCGATGCGCGCACAGCGGCCGGGCATGCAGATCGCCGTCGGTGGGTGCCTGGCCCAGAAGGACCGGGGGCTGGTCCAGCAGCGGGCCGACCAGGTCGACGTCGTCTTCGGGACGCACAACGTGGGCCGCCTGACCGAGCTGCTGCGCCAGGCCGAGCGCGAGGGCCCGGTCATGGAGATCCTCGACGAGGCGCCCGCCGACGACGCCGGGCCATTTCCGTCGGCGCTCCCGGTTCGACGACACCTGGCCCACGCGGCGTGGGTCACGATCCAGATCGGCTGCGACAACAGCTGCGCCTTCTGCATCGTGCCCGCGGTGCGGGGCCCGGAGGTGAGCCGCCCGTTCGGAGACGTGCTCGCCGAGGTCGAGGGCCTGGCTCGGGCAGGCACGGTCGAGGTCACCCTCCTGGGCCAGAACGTCAACTCCTACGGACGTGACATCACCGCCGCCCTCCGGACGGAGGGGACGGCGGAGGGCTCTGGCAGGGCTTCGCTGGCGATGGCGGGCCGGCCGGGCCTGGGCCGAGGCGGACGCAGCGTCGGGCCCGACCTCTCTTCGCCGACCTGCTGCGGGCGGTGGGTGCGGTTCCCGGTGTCAGACGGGTTCGCTACACCAGCCCCCACCCCAAGGACCTCAGGCCGGAGACGATCGCGGCCATGGCCGAGGTGGACGCGGTGTGCGAGCACCTGCACCTGCCCCTGCAGTCGGGCAGCGATCGCATCCTCGCGGTCCATGCGTCGGGGCTACACGGCGCGCCGGTACCTCGAGCGCTTGGCCGCGGCGCGGGCGGCGGTCCCGGACCTGGCCGTCACGACCGACATCATCGTCGGCTTCCCGGGTGAGACCGACTGAGGACTTCGAGCGAACCCTCGCCGTGGTCGCCGAGGCGGAGTACGACAGCGCCTACACCTTCCTGTTCTCGCCCCGGCCAGGGACGAGAGCGGCGGCCATGACCGACGAGGCGGTGCCGGCGCCGGTCGCGGCCGAGCGCTTCGCCCGGCTGAAGGTCGTCGTCGAGCGCTCGGCACTGGCGAAGCACCGGAGCCGCCTGGGCCGGGTCGAGGAAGTCCTCGTCGAGGGGCCGAGCAAGCGCGACCCGGCGCTGCTCACCGGCCGCACCCGGCAGAACAAGCTGGTGCACTTCCCGATGGCGGCGAGCCCACTGGCGCCGGGCACGTTGCCCGGGTGCGGGTCACGACGGCGGCCCCGCACCACCTCGGCGGCGAGCTCGTGGCGGTCGGCGACACGCACCGCCAGCGGGCGCGCATCCCGGTGAGAGCGGGCTGACCGCCCGGGCCAGGAGGCGGTCCTGGCGCCTCAGGTCGGCGGGTAGCGCTGGTAGTCCGGGAAGTGCCCGAAGAGGCGTTCCCCCGGAGGTCCCTCGGTGACGGCCTGGACGAGGTACTCGCCGCCGACGAAGGCCCCCTTCCACGAGGCCCCCCGGCCGCCGAAGGGCTCGTCGCGATCGCCCCGCGAGCGGGGCTTGTTCACGCCCACCTTGAACGACTGCAGCTCGGCCGCCAGCTTGTTGGCCAGCTCGGTGTCGTCGCAGGCGATCGAGGCCACCAGGGCCCCGTTGGAGACGTTCATCGCCGCCAGCAGCTCGGCCGGCGTGTCGACGACCACGAGGGTGTCGACGGGCCCGAACGGCTCGGCGTGGTACAGGGCCGAGCTCCTCGGCGGATCGAAGATGGCGACGGGCGGCACGTAGGCGGAGGTGTCCTGGCCCGGTACGAAATGGCCCCGGTCGGTCGACCCGCGGTACATGGGTACGCCGCCCCGGTCGATGGCCTCCTCCACGTCACCGCGAGCTCCGTCGCCTTCCCGTCGGTGATGACCGGACCGAAATCGATGTCGGGCAGCGGATCGTCGGGATCGGCGACGGCCAGCGGGTTGCCGAACTCCAGCGAGTCGAGCACCGGCAGCAGGGTGGCGAGGAACTGGTCGAACAGCGAGCGCTGGACGACGTAGCGGGGGTAGGCCGTGCAGCGCTGCTTGGCGTACTCGAAGCCCTTGCGAAGATGGACGGCCAGGCCCTCCCAGTCGGAGAACTGCCAGATACCCCACGCGTTGAGCCCTTCCTGCTCCAACATGTGGCGCTTGTCGGTGCGGACCAGCTCGGAGACGATCTGTCCACCGGCCTCCCGGCCACCGACGAAGGCGAGGCAACCGATCTCGGGCGAGCGGACCAGTACGGGGGAGAGCAGGCCGCCCGAGCCGCTCACCAGGGTCACGGGCAGCCCCGCCCGGCGGGCCAGAGCGAGGGCGAGCGTGAGGGTGGACACGCCGCCGTCGGTCGGCGACTTGGCGATGCAGGCGTTACCCGCCAGCACCTGGACGAGCATGGCGTGCACCAGCACCGACAGGGGATAGTTCCACGAGGCGATGTTCGACACGGGGCCGTACAGCGGGCGGCGTCCCTCGAGCATGGGCGGGATGTTGTCGACGTACCAGGCAACGCCCGACACGGTGCGATCCACCTCGATGATCGACTGGCGGAAGGGCTTGCCGACCTCCCACACCAGCAGCAGGGCGAGGAGCTCGCGGTGGGTCTCGAGGGCCTCGACCACGGCTCGGACCCGTTGACGGCGTTCCTCGAGGGGCACGACGGCCCAGGCCCGGTGGTCGGCCACCGCCGCCCGCAGGGCCTCCTCGGCCTCCTCGGGCTCGAGCATCGGCGGCCCGGCGATCGGGGAGCCGTCGATCGAGGACACCGAGCGGACGGCGGTGCCGCTGTCACGCCACTCGCCCCCCCACAGGTTGCGGACCCCGTCGGGACCGAAGGCCTCGGGGGCGATGGTGCGGCAGCGTTCGTAGACCTCGGACCAGCTCGTGCCCGGCTTGATCTGGAGGGTTTGTTCGGACTCCACCGCGTCATCGTGGCACGTGACGGAGGCCTCGGTCGCACCCGCGTCGATCGAGTGCCGGCTACCTTGGGATTCGACATGACAGCGGCGTCCGAGTGGACCGGCCGGCACCTGGCTCTCGTGGGGACGACCGCCTCTGGCAAGTCAGCGGTGGCTTTCGAGGTGGCCCGGCGCCGGCCCGACGTCGAGCTGGTGTCGGTGGACTCGATGTGCGTGTACCGAGGCATGGACGTCGGGACGGCCAAGCCCACGCCCGCCCAGCGCGCCGAGGTCCCGCACCATCTGCTCGACCTGGCCGACCCGTCCGAGGACTACTCGGTGAGCCGGTTCCAGGCCGCAGCTCGCGACGCCATCGACGGCATCGAGGCGCGGGGCCACCGCGCCCTGCTGGTGGGCGGCACCGGGCTGTACCTCCAGGCCGTGGTCGACGATCTCGAGCTGCCGGGCCAGTGGCCCGAGGTTGCCGCCGAGCTCGAAGCCGAGGCAGACGGCCCGGGCGGTGTCGGGGCCCTGCACGCGCGCCTGGCCGACCTCGACCCGGTGGCGGCCGCTCGGATGCGGCCGTCGAACCGCCGGCGGGTCGTGCGGGCGCTGGAGGTCACCCTCGGCAGCGGACGGCGGTTCTCGTCGTTCGGGCCGGGTCTGGGCGCCTACCCCGCCTCCCGGTTCGAGCTGATCGGGTTGCGCCTGCCCGTGGCCACCGTGGCCCGGCGGATCGAGGAGCGCTTTCTGGCCCAGCTGGGTGACGGCTTCCTGGAGGAGGTGCGGGACCTCGCCAGCAGGACGGCCGGGCTGTCGCGGACGGCCCGCCAGGCTCTCGGCTACCGGGAGCTGCTCGCCCACGTCGAGCGGGGCGTGCCGCTGGCCGAGGCGACGACCGAGGGCATCCGCCGGACGCGGTCGTTCGCCCGCCGCCAGCGGGCCTGGTTTCACCGCGATCCGCGCATCACCTGGCTCGAGCCGGTCGATCCCTCCGGTGCGGGCAATCCGCTCGCCGCCGTGTCCGAGCTGCTGGGAAACTGGACCCGATGCCCGCTCCTCCGCCTGACCAAGCACCACGGCCAGGGCAACGACTTCCTCGTGCTGCTCGATCCCGATGACCGGCGGCCGCTCGATCCCGGCACCGTCCGGTTCCTGTGCCACCGCCGTCGAGGCGTGGGCGCTGACGGGGTGATCCGGGTCACGCGTGCCGATCCGGGCGACGATGGCGCGACGCTAGGTATGGAGCTCCACAACGCCGACGGCAGTGAGGCCGAGATGAGCGGCAACGGTGTCCGCTGCCTGGCCCAGGCGGCGGTGGACGCGGGGCTGGCGTCATCTCCCACGTTCATCGTCCGCACGCTCGCCGGTCCTCGGACGGTGACCGTGCAGCCCGGCGACGAGGCCGGCACGGCAGAGGTGAGTGTCGACATGGGCGCCGCCGAGCTGGGCGCCGAGGAGCCGGACCCCACCGTGGCGGCGATGCTCCCCGAACGCGGGTGGCGGGCCCGAACGGTGTGCGTCGGCAACCCTCATCTGGTGCTCCTCGGCACCGACCTGGGCGGCGTCGACGTGTCGCGGGCGGGAGCGGCGGCCCAGCAGGCCTACGCGGGCGGGATCAACCTCGAGCTGGTCAGCCCCGGCCCTGCTCCCGACGAGCTCGTCCTGCGCGTGTGGGAGCGGGGGGTCGGCGAGACCTTGGCCTGCGGCACCGGCAGTTGCGCGGCAGCAGCGGCAGCCCGGGCGTGGGGCGTGGTCGGCGGCCGCGTGCGGGTGCACAACCCTGGGGGCACGCTCGAGGTCCGTCTCAACGGTACGGGCGTCGTGCTCGCCGGCCCGGTGCGGCGCGTGTGCGCCGTCGAGGTGGACATTCCTTGAGGCGCCCGTGAGCCTCATCGAGCGCAGCTTCAGGGAGCGGATCGTCATGGTCGGCGTGGCCCTGCCTCCGACCGGTGTGGCCCAGGCCGAGGCGAGCCTCGACGAGCTGGCCCTGCTCGTCGACACCGCGGGCGCTGACGAGGCGGCTCGTGTCCTCCAGCGTCGCGACGCGCCAGATCCGGCGACCTACGTCGGGCGGGGGAAGGCCGAGCGAGCTCCACCGTCTCTCGGAGTCCGTCGACGCCGACACGGTGGTGTTCGACGACGAGCTCACCCCGGCCCAGCAGCGCAACCTCGAGCGCATCCTCGGTCGCACGGCCATCGACCGCACCGCGGTGATCCTCGACATCTTCGCCCAGAACGCGCACACCCAGGAGGGCAAGGCGCAGGTCGAGCTGGCGCTGCTGCGCTACCGGCTGCCACGGCTGCGAGGCAAGGGTGGGACGCTCAGCCAGCAGGCCGGCGGGATCGGCACCCGCGGCCCCGGTGAGACGCAGCTCGAGGTGGACCGCCGCCGGCTCGTGCGCAGGATGACCCGCCTGGAGTCCGATCTCCGGCAGCTGTCGCGCACCCGCAGGACGCAGCGAAGGGCGCGCCAGCGGTCCCGACGACGCTCGATCTCCCTGGTCGGCTACACCAACGCCGGCAAGTCGACCCTGCTCAACCAGCTCACCGACGCAGGCGTGCTGGTCGAGGACCGTCTGTTCGCCACCCTCGATCCCCGGACGCGCCGGCTGGACCTGCCCGGAGGAGAGCCCGTCCTCTGCTCGGACACGGTGGGGTTCGTGCGCAAGCTGCCCCATCAGCTGGTGGAGGCCTTTCGCTCCACCCTGGAGGTGGTGTCCGAGTCGGACCTCCTGGTGCACCTGGTCGACGGGGACGCGCCGGACCCGGAGGCCCAGATCGACGCCGTGCGGACGGTGCTGGCCGAGATCGGCGCCGCCGAGGTCCCCGAGCTCCTGGCGTTCAACAAGGCCGACGTGGCGCCGGCCGCGGCCAAGCTGGCGGCGTCGCACCCCGGGTCGGTGACGATCTCCGCCCTCACCGGCGCCGGCGTCGACGACCTGCTGACGGCCGTGAGCGACCGATTGCGCTCGCTGTCCCAGGCGATCGAGCTGGTGGTGCCCTACAGCCGAGGTGACGTGGTCGCGGCCCTCCACCGTGAGGGCGAGGTGCTGGTCGAGGCGCACGAGGAGTCCGCGACCCGGCTGCGCGCCCGCCTCGATCCGGCCGAGGCGGCTCGCTTCGGCGAGTTCCTGGTCGACGCCGACCGGGAGGGCGACGCGTCGTGACGGCGGGGTTCCAGCCGCCGGTGTACCCCTACGAGCGGCTCGCCGGAGCGCGGGCGAAGGCCGACGCCCACGAGGGCGGGATCGTCGATCTGTCAGTGGGGACGCCCTGCGATCCGCCGCCGCCCTCGGCGGTGGCCGCGCTGTCGACCTCGGGCGCCGAGCGCGGCTATCCGATGTCGGTGGGCAGCGCCCGCTATCGCGGGCGCGGCCCGAGGCTGGCTCGCCAGGCGCTTCGGCGTCGAGGTGCCTCCGGACAACGTCGCCGCCTGCATCGGGACCAAGGAGCTGGTGGCCACGCTGCCCCAGTGGCTGCGGCTGAGAAGCCCGGACCGTGACACGGTGCTGCACCCGGCGGTCGCCTACCCCACCTACGAGATGGGGGCCATCCTCGCCGGGTGTCGGTCGGTGGCCGTCCCCGTCGACGACCACTGGCAGCTCGACCTGAGTGCCGTCGCCGACGGCCGATGCCGACCGGGCCCTGGCCCTGTGGGTCAACAGTCCCGCCAACCCCACGGGAGCGCTGCAGGACCTGTCGGCGGCCACGGCGTGGGGAAGGGCGCGGGGCGTGCCCGTGCTGAGCGACGAGTGCTACGCCGAGCTCACCTGGGAGGGTCGCCCCCGGACCATCCTCGAAGACGGACTCGAGGGCGTCATCGCCGTCCATTCGCTGTCGAAGGGCTTCAACCTGGCAGGGCTGCGCGCCGGCTTCTACGCGGGGGACCCCGACCTCGTGCGCTACCTGTCGGAGGTGCGCAAGCACGCCGGGATGCTCGTGGCCGGGCCCGTGCAGGCGGCTGCGGCGGTCGCCCTGGACGACGACGAGCACGCGTCGGCGCAGCGGGAGCGCTATCGGCAGCGGCTCGAGCGCTTTCGATCGATACTCGCCGCCGTCGGGGTGCAGGCATCGATGCCCGCAGGAGGGCTCTACCTCTGGGTCCCGGCCCCGGGGGACGAGGAGCCGGCGACGCGGTCCTGGGCGTTCGCCGAGCGCCTGGCGGCCGACGGGGGTGTGCTGGTCAGTCCCGGGGATCTCTACGGCTCGCAGGGCGCGGGCTACGTCCGGATCGCCCTGGTGCAGCCCATGGAGCGGCTCGACCTGGTGGCGCGGCGCCTCGGCGTCGGTTGATCGAAGGGCACCTGAGTAGGGTCTCGGCCATGGCGGACCTCCAGGCTGACATCGACGACCTGTGGGAGCACCGGGACGAGCTCGGCCCCGACGACTCGGACGCCGTGGCGATCGTGCGCCAGGCCGTCGACCTCCTCGATGCCGGCGAGGCGCGCGTCGCCGAGGTCGCAGCCGACGGAGCGGTGATCGTCCACGAGTGGCTCAAGCGGGCGATCCTGCTGTTGTTTCGGCTCTCGGCCATGGAGACGGTCGAGCTCGGGCCCTTCGAGTACGCCGACCGCATCCCCCTCAAGCGGCGGTTCGCGGCTGCCGGCGTCCGGGTCGTCCCCGGCGCATCGGCGCGGTGGGGATCGTTCCTCGACCGGGGCGTGGTGCTCATGCCCAGCTACGTGAACATCGGCGCCCGCGTGGGCGCGGGCACGATGGTCGACACGTGGGCGACGGTCGGCTCGTGCGCCCAGATCGGCGCCAACGTGCACCTGTCGGGAGGTGTCGGCATCGGGGGCGTGCTCGAGCCGGCGCAGGCAGCCCCTGTCGTGGTGGAGGACGAGGCCATGGTGGGCAGCCGGTGCATGGTGACCCAGGGCGCCCGGATCGGGCGGGGCTCGGTGCTGGGGGAGGGCGTGATCCTCAACCCTTCCATTCCGGTGATCGACGCCGAGACGGGCGACGAGATCAGTCGTGGCGTCGTGCCCGCCGTGGAGTGTGGCCATCAGCGCGTCACGGCGACGGCAGTACCCCGGTGGCGAGTTCTTCATCCCGTGCGTGCTGGTGATCAGGCGGCTCAGCCGAGGGGGAGCGACACGACAAGTCCCGCCTCAACGAGGCCCTCCGCGACCACGGGGTCTCGGTGTGAGCCGACGGTGACCGACCTCCTCGCCCGCAGCGCCGAGCTGGTCGACATCCGCCTCGGTCAGCCACGAGGAGGCCGCCATCGCCGACCACGTCGAGACGGCGCCTGCGCGTCGCGCCCTGGCTCCAGGTCGAGCGGGTCGCCAACACGGTGGTGGCCCGCACCCACCTCGGCCGGCCGCAGCGCCTGATACTCGCCGGCCATCTCGACACCGTCCCGCCCAACGGCAGCCAGGGCGCGCGCATCGAAGGTGGCACGCTCTGGGGTCTCGGGGCCACCGACATGAAGGGTGGGCTGGCGGTGCTGTGCGAGCTGGCGGTCACCGAGCGCGACCTGGCCGTGGACGTGACCTACGTGCTGTACGAGTGCGAGGAGGTCGACCAGCGGCACAACGGGCTTGGCCCGGCTGCGGAACGAGCGGCCCGACCTGTTGCGCGGCGATGCGGCGATCCTCGCCGAGCCCACGGGTGGCCTGGTCGAGGCGGGTTGCCAGGGCACCCTGCGGGCGGTCGTGACGGTCACCGGTGCGCGGGCCCACACGGCTCGACCCTGGATGGGCGTCAACGCCGTCCACCGTCTCGCCCCCGTGCTCGCCGTCGTGGCCGGCTACGAGGAGCGCCGCCCCGTGATCGACGGCTGCGAGTACCGCGAGTCCCTGCAGGCGGTGGGCGGTCGACGGCGCCGTCGCCGGCAACGTCGTCCCGGACCGGGCCCGTCTCGTCCTCAACCACCGCTTCGCGCCCGACCGCGACGCCGACGAGGCGCTGGCGTCGCTGGGCGGACCTGCTCGGTCCGGCGCTCGACACCGCCGCCGGCGACACCATCGAGGTGGAGTCGGTCTCGCACCCGGCCCCTCCTGCCCTCGACCATCCGCTGCTGGCCGGACTGGTCGAGCGCTCGGGGGCGGCGCCGCGGGCCAAGCTGGGCTGGACGGACGTCGCCTTCTTCAGCGCCCTCGGCGTGCCGGCCACGAACTTCGGACCGGGTGATCCCCAGCTGGCCCACACCGCCGGCGAGCGGGTGGCGCGAGACGAGCTGGAGGCCGTGTACGCCGTGCTGCGGTCGCTCCTCCAGGGAGCCCCGTAGACTGACGGCCCGTCAGCTCGTCAGTGGCGCGCGCCCGTGTGGCCGGCCCCGGCGGAATGGAGGATCGTGCATGGCAATCGAGGTGGGCCAGGAGGCCCCGGATTTCGAGCTCAGCCAGGGCTTCGACAAGGTGAAGCTGTCCGACTACCGGGGCAAGGAGAACGTGGTGGTGGTCTTCTACCCGTTCACGTTCACCGGGGTGTGCCAGGGAGAGCTGTGCGAGCTGCGTGACGACCTGTCGTCGTTCCAGACCGCGAACGCACAGCTCATCGCCATCTCCTGCGACAGCCCGTTCTCCCAGGCTCGGTGGGCCGAGGAGCAGGGGTTCGGGTTCCCGGTGCTGGGCGACTTCTGGCCCCACGGAGCGGTGGCCCGCGCCTACGGCGTGTTCAACGAGGCACTGGGCTGCGCCAACCGAGCCACGTTCGTGATCGACAAGGACGGCAGGGTCGCCGCCACGTTCGCGTCGCCCGAGCTGCTCACGCCCCGGAGCCGCGCCGACTACGAGGCCGCTCTGGCCAAGCTTCCCTGACGGGGGCCGCCCCCGGCCGCCTCAGAGACGGCGGAGGACGGTGACGACCTTGCCGAAGACGGTCACCTCCGCCGCGTCGTGCTCGAGCGGGTCGAAGTCAGGGTTGGCCGGGCGCAGCACGACCTTGCGCCCTCGGCGGCTGTAGAACTTCACGGTGGCGTCGCCGTCGGGCAGGCCGGCGGCGACGATGTCGCCGCGCTCGACCTCGGGCTGCTGGCGGACCACGACGTAGTCGCCGTCGAGGATCCCGGCGTCCACCATCGAGTCGCCCCGCACCCTGAGCATGAACAAGGTGCCCGTCCCCGTGAAGTCCTGGGGGAGGGGCATCAGGTCCTCGACGTTCTCCTGGGCGAGCACGTCGGTCCCCGCGGCCACCTCTCCGACGAGCGGTACGTGCCGTACCGGTCGGCTGGCCAGCGCCGCCCCCGAGGAAGGGTCGTAGCTGACCGTGATGGCGCGGGGCTTGGTCGGGTCGCGGAGGAGGAACCCCTGGCGCTGCAGCGTGGCCAGGTGGGCGTGGACGGTCGATGACGAGTTGAGGCCCACCGCCTCACCGATCTCGCGCACCGACGGGGGATAGCCCCGCTTCTGGAGCTGCTCGGCGATGAAGTCGAGGATCTCCCGCCGCTTGCCGCTCAGCGTCGCCTCGGGCATGGTCTCTGTCCTCCCGTCGCCCTGCTGGTGCGGGGCCGTGTCGAACGTGCGTTCCCAGCGTACCAGGGCCCGCTCGCCGGGGGAAACGTTTGTTCGATCCCCGCTTGACACGAACAGACGTTCGTGGTCTGCTGGGATCCAGCAGAACAGGTGTTCGACCAGGAGCGAGCGACATGGCGGCCATCGCCTACCCACTGCCACGGGACCGAGCCGGCGTCGGCCGGCCGGTGCCGAAGGGCCCCGAGACCATCGAGCGCCGACGCCGTCGTCCCCCCATCCCGGCGGCGAGGCGCAGGGCGGTCATCCGGCGGCGCGTGACGGCCATCCTGCTCGCCGTGGGGCTGGTACTGGCCCTGCGGACCCTCCTCCTGCCCGGGGGCGATCCCCTCGGCGTCCCCGGGCGGGCGACGCCTGCCGCAGCCGAAGCCGGCTCGCGGGTCTACATCGTCGAGCCGGGCGACACGCTGTGGAGCATCGCACGCCACCTCCGCCCCGGTGACGACCCGCGGCCGTTGGTGGACCAGCTGGCCGCCCAGGTCCACGGGGGTTCCCTCCAGGCGGGCCAGCGCCTCGTGCTGCCCTGATCCGTCGTCCAGCTCGCGGTGGGGCGGCGACGCCGGCGGCACGTACCGGCTACCACGCGCCGGCGCAGTCGGAGCGATAGCGTCCGCGCTCGTGCGCTGTCCGACGTGCTCGAGCCCCGAGGATCGGGTGGTGGACTCGCGCTTGGCCGACGACGGCACCGCCATCCGCCGGCGGCGTGAGTGCGCGACCTGCGGCCGCCGCTTCACCACCTTCGAGCGCATCGAGGAGGCGGCGCTCGTCGTCGTCAAGCGGTCGGGCGACCGGGAGCCCTTCGACCGGTCCAAGGTGGTCGCCGGCGTGCGGGCCGCCTCCAAGAACCGGCCGGTGAGCAGCGAGGACATGGAGACCCTGGCCGGCGAGGTCGAGGAGGCCATCCGGCTCGCTGGGCCCCGAGCCGAGCAGCCAGCAGATCGGCGTCGCCGTCCTCGACCGGCTCCGGCGCCTGGACGAGGTGGCGTACCTGCGCTTCGCCAGCGTCTACAAGGGCTTCGAGGATATCGGTGACTTCGAACGGGAGGTCGGCTTGCTCGGCAAGGCGACCGAGCCCAAGCGACGAGTGTGAAGGAGCTGAGCCGGTGCGAGTGGGCGTGCTGACGGGTGGGGGCGACTGCCCGGGGCTGAACGCAGTGATCCGGGCAGTCGTTCGCAAGGGCGAGGTGGCCCACGCGGACCAGTTCGTCGGTCTCGCCGACGGCTGGCGGGGCGCCATCGAAGGACGCACGCTGCCGCTGGACGTCGAGCGGTGCCGAGGCATCCTTCCCCGCGGGGGCACGATCCTCGGCACGTCGCGGACCAACCCGTACAAGGTCGAGGGAGGTGTAGCAGGAGTGCTGGACACGGTGGCCGACAACGCCCTCGACGCCCTCGTCGCCATCGGAGGCGAGGACACCCTCGGCGTCGCCCATCGCCTCGGCGGCGAGGGACTGTCCGTCGTCGGTGTTCCCAAGACGATCGACAACGACCTGTCGGCGACCGAGGTGACCTTCGGGTTCCACACGGCGGTGCAGATCGCCACCGACGCCATCGACCGCCTGCACACCACGGCGGAGTCGCACGACCGGGTCATCGTGTGCGAGGTGATGGGCAGGAACGCGGGCTGGATCGCGACCTACGCCGGCATCGCCGGGGGCGCGGCCGAGATCCTCGTGCCCGAGGACCCCTTCGACATCGACACGGTCTGCGAGAGCCTCAAGCGCCGCCACCAGAAGGGCCGGTTCGCTTCCATCGTGGTCGTCGCCGAGGGGGCCAAGCCCGCCGAGGGGACGCTGGCGGTGGCGTCGTCCTCGGTCGACCAGTTCGGTCACGAGCGACTCGGGGGCATCGGTAACCTTCTCGCCGAGGAGATCGAACGGCGCACGGGGTTCGAGTCCCGGGTGACGATCCTCGGACACGTGCAGCGGGGCGGCACGCCGACGGCGTTCGACCGCGTGCTGGCGACGCGCTTCGGTGTGGCGGCGATCGATGCCGTCCATGCCGGAGAGTTCGACACGATGGTCGCCCTTCGGTCGAACACCATCGTGCGGGTGCCGCTCGCCGATGCGCTGGCCGAGCTCAAGACCGTCGACGAGCAGCTCGTCCGGGACGTCGCCGAGGTCTTCTTCGAGTAGTACCGCGCGGCCCTCAGCTCCCGCCCGCGGCGCCGGCGTCGAGGAGCAGCGCCCGCAGCCGAGCGGCCAGCTCGGGTGCCGCCGCGAGAGTCATGGACCGCGACGGTGGTCCCCCCTCCAGGTCGCCGACCGAGGCGCCGGACTCGGCCGGCGACGAGCGAACCGGCGGCCCAGTCCCACACGTGCAGCCCGGCCTCGAAGAAGCCGTCGAGGCGTCCGGCGGCGACCCAGCACAGGTCGAGGGCGGCGGCGCCGGCCCGCGAACGTCGCGCACTGCGGGTAGCACGTGGGTGAGCACCTCGGCCTGGCGGGCCCGCAGGCCGGGGTCGTAGTTGAAGCCGGTCCCGATCAGCGCGTCGCCCAGCTTCGGTGGCGGGTCGAGACGCAGCGCGGAGCGGGCGCCGGCTGCGTCGGCGTTCGACAGCCAGGCTCCGCTCCCGCGGACGGCGGCGAAGGTCTCTCCGTGCGAGGGATCGTGGACGACGCCGACGGCGACGAGGCCGTCGACCTCGGCGGCGATCGACACGGCGAAGGCCGGCCAGCCGTACAGGTAGTTGGTCGTCCCGTCGAGGGGATCGACGATCCACCGGATACCGGCGGTCCCCTCCCGTCGGGCGCCCTCCTCGCCGACGATGGCGTCTCCGGGGCGTTGACGGTGCAGGGAGGTGGCGATGAGGGACTCGCTGGCGAGGTCCATCTCGGTGACCATGTCGGTGCGGCTGGACTTGGTGGTGACCCTCGTCCGAGCCCGGTGGAGACCGTCGAGCAGGAGCTCCCCGGCCGACCGGGCCACGCTCGCGGCGATCTGGAGCAGCTCGTCGGGGTCCGACATGGGCCACGGTCTAGCGCGAGGGGCGCCGTGACTGCCGCCACGGGCGCCGGGGATACCCTGGCTCCGATGGGCGACGGCCTGGTCGACCTCCGCTCCGACACGGTGACCCGGCCCACACCCGAGATGCGCCGGGCCATGGCCGATGCCGAGGTGGGCGACGACGTCTACCGGGAGGACCCGACGGTCAACGCCCTCGAGGCTGCCTTCGCCGCGCGGTGTCGGCAAGGAGGCCGCCCTGTTCGTTCCCTCCGGGACCATGGGCAACCAGGTGGCCCTGCGGGTGCTCTCGGAGCCGGCGACCATCGTCGTCGCCGGGCAGCCGCCAGCACGTGGTGGTGCACGAGCACGGGGGGGCGGACGGAACGCAGGCATCCAGTTCCACACCGTCGCCGACGACGACGGCACGCTGTCCGAAGCCGACGTGCGCTGGGCGCTGGATGCGACCGAGCATCACCACCCCCGGGTCAGCCTGCTGGCGGTCGAGAACACGCACATGCACGCCGGCGGACGGCCCTGGTCGATGGAGGCGCTGGTGGCGGTGGCCGGCGCGGCGCGGGGTCTGCCGGTGCACATGGACGGGGCACGGCTGTTCAACGCCGAGGTGGCGACGGGGGTACCTGCGGCGACGTACGCGGCGCACGCGACGACGGTGATGTGCTGCCTGTCGAAAGGGCTCTGCGCGCCGGTCGGCTCGATGCTGGCCGGGCGGCGAGGACATCATCGACGCGGCACGGGCGGAGCGGGCCCGCATGGGCGGTGGGATGCGCCAGGCGGGGGTCATCGCCGCCGCCGGTCTGGTGGCGTTGCGAACAGCATGGTCGAGCGGCTGGCCGAGGACCACCGGCGGGCGTCGCGGCTGGCCGGGGCGGTGGCCGAGCGCTGGCCCGACGGCGGGTGCGAGCCGTCGGCGGTCCGACCAACATCGTCACCTTCCGCCACGATCGACCTGCGCTCCTGCTTGGACCACTTCGCTCGGAGGGTGTGCTGGCCGGCACCGTCGCCCCGCGGGTGGTGCGCCTGATGACCCATCACGATGTCGACGACGAGGGGATCGAGCGGGCGGCCAAGGCGCTGTCGGGCGCGCCGTAGCGGCGGCGCCGTCGCCTACGCTCGCCCGAATGGCCGAGCTGGTCCGAGACGCACCGGCGAGCGTCCTCGCCGTGTACGCCCACCCCGACGATCCCGAGGTCTCGTGCGGCGGCACCCTGGCCCGCTGGACGGCGGCCGGTGCCGAGGTGCACACGGTCGTCTGCACGAGCGGCGACAAGGGCTCGTCGGACCCGGCGACGGATCCGGCCGAGCTGGTGGCCCGTCGGGCCGAGGAGGTCGCCGCCGCGGCCAGCCTCGTCGGTCTCGCCGGCCATCATCTGCTCGGCCATCCCGACGGCGAGCTCGAGAACCGGTCGAACCTGCGGCGCGAGCTGGTCGCGCTGATCCGGGCAGGTGCGGCCCGCAGGTCGTCGTGTGCCCCGACCCCCAGGCGGTGTTGTTCGGTCAGGACTACTACAACCACCTGGACCACCGGGTGGTCGGATGGGCCGCCCTCGACGCCGTCGCCCCGGCCGCTGGCCCTACCGCTCTACTTCCCCGAGACCGGGCCCCCGCACCAGGTCGAGGTCGTGTACCTCTCGGGCACGCTGGAGCCGGACGTCTGGGTCGACGTGTCGCGCCACGTTGGACGGTCAAGCTCGAGGCGGTGCTGTGCCACCGCAGCCAGCTGTCCGAGACGGGCGAGTGGCTCCGCACCGTGATCCGGGAGCGGGCGGAGGACGGCGGTCGTCAGGCCGGGGTGCGCTACGCCGAGGGGTTCCGCCGCCTGCGCCTGACGGGTTGACGCCCGACCCGCCTCGGTGGCGAGCGTCAGGCGAGAGAGCGGGCCGGTCGGGAGGGGGCGCACCTGGGGCAACGCCCGCGGAAGACCACCTCGACCTCGTCCACGCTGTAGCCGTGCCGGTCGGGCCCGGCGAGCCGCAGCCCGCCGATGCCCTCGGGACGGACGTCGAAGATGGCGCCGCACCCTGTGCAGACCAGGTGATGGTGGCGGATGTGGACGTTGGGGTCGTAGCGGGTGACGCCCGCGCCCGCCCGCACCTCGCTGACCTCGCCCATGGCCACCAGCTCGTTGAGCGTGTTGTAGACCGTCGCGAGCGAGATCTCGGGCAGCCGACGGCGGGCCGCGGCGAAGACCTCGTCGGCCGACAGGTGCACGTGGTCGCCGTGCAGGACCTCGGCGACCGTTCGCCGCTGGGGCGTGATGCGCCACTGACGCGCCCGGAGGCGATCGAGCAGTGACGCACTCTGTGACATAGGCGCATTTTACCGGCGGTCGGTCGATTGGGCGTGGCCGAGCAGGCGTAACGGCCAGGCGCCGGGCGGTAGCACGGCTCGGAGGGCAGAATGCTTTGGTGCGCGAATGGCTCGTGGCGGGCGGTCTGGTCGAGAGCCAGCGACGGCCTCCTGCTCGTCCAGAACCGACGCCGCGACGGCTCGCTGGACTGGTCTCCTCCGGGCGGCGTGATCGACGTGAGCGGTGGGGAGTCGGTACGGGCCGGCCTCACCCGCGAGGTCGGCGAGGAGACGGGACTGCTCGTCGACGAGTGGGCCGGTCCCGTGTACGAGGTCGAGGCGTCGGCCGAGCGGCTGGGCTGGCTGCTCCGGGTCGAGGTGCACCTGGCCGTCTCGTACTCCGGAGAGCTGGCCATCAACGATCCGGACGGGATCGTGGTCGACGCCCGCTTCGTGCACTGGGACGCCGCCGAGCTTCACCTCGAGGGCTGCCGGCGCTGGGTCGCCGAGCCGCTGGTGGCGTGGCTCGCCGAGCGAGGGCCGGCCCGGGAGGCCGGCCTGGGGGGAGCCGGCCCGGTCCCGGGGGAGGCCGGCCTGGGGGGATCGCCGGCCCGGGAGGCCGGCCTGGGGGGATCGCCGGCCCGGGAGGCCGGCCTGGGGGGATCGCCGGCCCGGGCCGGTCCAACGGGCCCCAAAGGTGGACCGCTCGTACCGCTACCGCCTCGAGGGCGACGACGTCCGTCGCCTCGAGGTGGTCCGGCTGTGACCGGCCCGGAAGGCGAGGCGCTCGACATCCTCCACCTCGACATGGACGCGTTCTACGCGGCCGTCGAGATCCTCGCGGACCCGACGCTGGCCGGCCGCCCGGTGATCGTGGGCGGGTCCGGTTCCCGGGGGGTGGTCGCGTCCTGCTCGTACGAGGCCCGGGCGTACGGGGTCCGCTCGGCCATGCCGTCGGTCCAGGCCAGCCGCTTGTGTCCGACGGCCGTGTTCCTGAACGCACGGTTCGACGCCTACGCCGCCGTCAGCCGGCAGCTGCACGAGGTGTTGCGGTCGTTCACGCCGCTGGTGGAGGGCATCGGGCTCGACGAGGCGTTCCTCGACGTGCACGGCGCCCACCGTCTGTTCGGCACGGGGCCCGAGATCGGTCGCGCCGTGCGGGAACGGGTCCACGACGAGCTCGGGCTGTGGTCGTCGGTCGGCGTGGCCCGCTCGAAGCTGCTGGCCAAGCTGGCGTCACGGGCGGCGAAGCCGACCGCCACCCCGACGGGCCGCGACGGGGCGCCGGCGTCGTCGCCGTCGAGCCCGACGGCCGAGCTCGGCTTCCTCCATCCGCTGCCGGTCTCCGCCCTGTGGGGGGTCGGGCCGGTGACGGCGGCCCGGCTCACCCGGCTCGGCGTGTCGACGGTGGGCGATCTGGCTGCGGTCCCGGTGGAGACGCTCGTCGTCACCTTGGGCCAGGCCGTGGGTCACCAGCTGCACGAGCTGGCCTCGGCCCGAGACACCCGGCCCGTCGAGCCTGATCGGGACGTGAAGTCGATCGGGCACGAGGAGACCTACGCCCACGACGACCACGACGTCGACGAGTCTTCGCCGCCAGGTCGTCCGCATGTCGGACGCCGTGGGAGCCCGACTGCGCGGGTCCGCCAAGCTGGGCCGGACCGTGACGCTCAAGGTGCGGTACGGCGACATGTCGACCATCACCCGCTCGCACACCCTGCGCCGACCCGGTCGACCAGGGCCCCGTCATCGCCAGCGTGGCGGCCGAGCTGCTCGGCGGGGTGGATGTCCGCCCAGGTGTCCGCCTGCTCGGCGTCAGCGTCTCCGGCCTCACGGGCGCGTCGGACCGAGGGGCCCGGCAGCTGAGCTTCGGTGACCTCGACGGGCGACTCGGAGGGTCGTGGCGGTGCCGCCTCGGAGGCCCTCGACGCCGTCCGGGCCAGGTTCGGGACCGAGGCGGTTGGGCCTGCCTCGCTCGCGGGCCCTGACGGGGTCGACGTCAAACGGCAGGGCGACACCCAGTGGGGTCCCCGGTCCGCCGAGCCCGGGTCCGGCTAGCTCGATATCACCGGTGCCGTCGGGATCTCCAGCCCCCGTCCCTGCGTAGAGGGGTGCCAGGCGGGCGCTCCGGGGTCCGCCGATGCTCGTTCGCGTTGTTGAAGCGCGGCCACTGCGCGAAGATTGAAGAGGACAAGACATCGACGTCGAGGGGTGGCAAGGGGGCGGTCGTGCCGCTTTCCGAGGAAGAGCAGCGGATACTCCACGAGATCGAGCGCAACTTCTATGAGCACGATCCGGATTTCGCTGCTCGGGTGCGACGGGAGACCGTCTACCGTCACGCGGGGCGCAACTGCAAGTGGTCCGCCCTTGCCTTCCTCGGTGGCCTGGCCATCCTCGTGGTGTGGTTCTCGACCTCGCTCCTGCTCGGGCTCCTGGGCTTCTTCATCATGTTGTTCTCGGCCATCTACTTCGAGCGCAACCTGCGGAACATGGGCCGAGCGGGTTGGCAGCAGGTGACCAAGTCGGTCCGGGCCCAAGGCCTGTCGGAGACGCTGGGAGACACCCAGCGTCGCCTCCGCGAGCGGTTCAAGCGGGGCGACTGAACCGCGGGCTGCGGCCCGGTCGCCGGTTGGGATCGCGCCGTTCGGGATCACGACGGTCGGGATCACGACCGTTCCAACCACCGTCGTGGCGGCTGACGCGGAACAGCTGACGCGGATCGAGCCGCCACCGTAGGCGCTGCCAGCGCGTCGCCCTGTTCCAGACGGCGCCCTCGATCACGGCGGCGGCGACGACCGACCTCGAGACGACCTCGGTGCCGAGCGGTCCGGTGGCGTAGCTGGCGACGCTGGCGTCCTGGGCCAGCGTGGACAGGGCAGGGGGCACCTCCGACGGTGCGACGCGGGACCCGGCGGCGCGCCGGGCGTGCTCCTGCAGGGTCTCCGACGGCTGGCGGCCGACGCCCATGAGCGCGAGCGAGTCGGCGGCCTCGGCCCACGCCACCATCACCCGGTCGGGGCCGCGGGCGGCGGAGCGACGCCGTTGGCGACGCCGGCGGGCGAGCAGTGGGATGCCCACGACCCAGGCCAGGGCGACGAGCACCACGACCCCCAGGGCGGCGACGCCGGTGACGGGAAAGTGGCCGGCGTGGCGGACCGTCGGACCGGCGTGCACCTGGTTGGGCTGGGGCTTCGGTGTGGGCAGCGGGGCCGGCGTGGCGGGGGCCGGACTGGCGGAGGTGCCGGTGGTGCTCTGCGGCGGGGTGTCGGTCGGGCCGGCCTGGGCGGCGGCCACGCCGGTGTAGGCCTCCGCCCCGGGCTCGCCCCGTCCGGGTGTCGGCTCGAAGCTGACCCACCCGTACCGGCCGAGAAGGACCTCGGGCCACGCGTGGGCGTTGAGGGCCCGGACGTGGTAGAAGCCGTCGCCTTCGACCTGCCCCGGGGTGAAGCCGACTGCGACCCGTGTGGGGAGCCCGACGGACCGGGCCATGACCGCGTAGGTGCCGGCGAACTGCTCGCAGTAGCCCTGGCGCGCCGACAGGAAGCGCAGCATGGCGTTGTCATCGTGACCGGGCGGGACGTTCAGGCTGTACCGGAAGTTGTCACGGAACCAGTTCTGCAGCGCCAGGGACTTGCCGTAATCGGTGGTCTGGCCCCGCACGATCTGCGCCGCGGTCTGGCGGATGGACTCGGGGATCCCCCCCGGCAGAGCCAGGTAGTGGGCGACGTCGGTTCCAGCCGGGACCGGCCCGTCCTGGGTCAACTCGGCTCCGTCGAGGTGCGGGATGTCCGAGGTGACCTGGTAGGTCAGCCCGTCGGGCGTCGCCGACGGCGTGATGATGCTGCCGGACTCCGGGTTGTAGCTGGCGTTCGGGATGCCGACCAGGCGGCTCGGGCGATAGGCGGCGGGTGCCCACACGCTGGCGAGGTTCGAGATGCTGAAGGCCTGCTTCACGCCGGGCGCCGTGCCAGCGGGTGCGGCCGCGCTCGCTGAGGGCAGCTCGACGCCGGCTGTCCGGTACGACTGGTTGGCTGACCAGATGGCGCCGTCGAAGGTGTCGAGGGACGTGAGCCGCCAGTAGGTCCGTGTGGTCGACGCCACGGTGAACAGCTCGACGTCGGTGGGCTTGACCAGTTGTGAGCGAATGTCGACGAGCGGGCTGATCGTGGTGCGCTGACTGGGCCCGGGTTGGGTGAGGTGGCGGAGGTCCACGGCTGCAGCCGAACGGGCGCCCGGCAGGTTGGGGCCCACCACCAGTGCGGCGGCGACGGCGATGACGCCAAGGGTGGCGCCCCCACGCAGTAGTGGCGTGAGCCCCCGGCCCGCTCGGCTCGTCAACCAGGGCATGGTGGACGCTCGTCTGCTGCTCTCGGAGACGAGCACGAAGCCGATCAGGGCTGCGAGGTAGATGGCCACCGCCAGCGTGCGCCCCCGCGAGGTGCCCAGTGCAGCGGTGTAGATGAACAGGGCGAGGGACGGCACGGTGGCCTCGAGGGTCGAGCGATGACGAAATGCCGCCCAGTCGCCCAGCACCGCCACGATGCCCACGATCAACGCCGAGCCCAGCAGGAAGCCGGTCGTCACCGGCGCCGGTGTCGTCAGCTCCTGGAGCTGCTGTCGGGCCTGGCTCAGCTGGGACGCCATCTGGTTGAAGGTGGTTCCCGAGGGCAGCCCGACCACCGTGGTGTGGGGGAGCGCGACCCACGTGGTGACCAGGAGGACGCCCGCGGCGGAGAGGAGGAGGGCGGCTGCGCTGCGAATGCCGAGCCGTCGCCACAGCCAGGCCAGCGCGTGGGCGCCCACGGCTGCGCCCACCACCGGACCCAGGTAGGAGGTGCTGTTGAAGAGCCGGCCCATGCCGGCCGCGGTGACCACGGTCAACACGGTCAGCGCTGCGGTGGCGGGAAGCGTCGCCATCGCCGCCGAGCGGGTCGTCTCCGTCGTCGACGCCGTCGAGGGCGACGCGGTCACCACCGCCCTCCGGCAGCGGTGACCAGGGGGCGGTCACGTCCGAGCGCCTCGGTCCAGGCGGTGGCGAAGGGCCGGGTGGGGGTGACCCTGACGGGGATCACCGAGCCCGGCGTGGGCCGGCGGTCGGCCCCACGTGGCACCGTCGTCGCGCGCCCGGCCTCCTCGATCAGGACGGCCATCACCGTGGGGAAGCTGCTGCGGAGCCTGGCGATCCGCTCGAGATCGGTGTTGGTGGCGCGCGCCGTCGTCACCACCACGAGCACCCCCCCTCCTGCGGCACGGCTGAGGACCCCCAGCTCGTTCACCAGGCTGCCCGACGACGTCATGCGCACCTCGGCCAGCCGTTCGAGCACGGCCTCGACGTGCGCCCGACCGGCGGCGAACCCGGTGTCCGTGCCGTCGGTGGCCAGCAGCCTCACGAGCGCGTGTCCAGGCGAGACCGAGCTCACGACACTGGCGGCGGCCGAGACCGCGACCTCGAGCGAGTCGGGCGTGTGCACCGACTTGCGAAGATCGAGCAGCACGCTGGCCCGGCCCTGCCACGGCATCTCCTCTTGGCGGATCATCAGGTCGTCGAGGCGTGCCGTGGACGGCCAGTGGACGCGACGGAGATCGTCACCGACCTGATAGGCGCGTAGGGCGTAGAAGTCCTCCCCCGTGCGGCTGATGAACGAGCGGTGGTCTGCACCGGCGCGCGGATCGTCGCCCTGGGTGTGTGGAGGAGCGGGGATCTTGTCGATCCTGGGGTAGACGACCAGTCGGGTCGCCGGCGCGCCCGTCAACCACAGTGAGGCCAGGCGGAACGGGTCGCTCAGCTGCAGCGCCAACGGGCCGAGCCCGAAGACGCCTCGTTGCTCGGTGGGGACCCGGTAGGCGGCCCGACCCGAGTCGCTCGTACCGAGCGGTGGTACGAGGAACCGCGCCATCCGCTTTCCGCCGTCGAACGGATCCGACGCCACGAGGGTCGGCGAGCGTCGCCAGGCCACGTTGCGCACCGCCAGCTGCACCAGGCTGGTCCCGCCAGCGTGAACTCGAGCAGGGTGGAGCGTGCGGGCCACCTCGAGCTGACAGCGCAGGGCGCGGACGTAGACGACGGCGCCGATCGTCAGCGTGATGCCGGCCGCGCCGAGCACGTAGAGCTCGACCATGCCCACCAGCCGTCCGGCGAGCATCGACACGATCGAGCCGACTCCGAGCAGCCAGCCTCGTCGGGTCGGCACTCGTCGAGCCCTGGGTCCTACGCCTGGGCCGACCGGCCGGTGGGGACCGGCACCGACGCCAGGATCTCCTCGAGCGCGTCCTCGGGGCCGAGGCCGCCCACGTGGGCGTCAGGCGAAAGTGCCAGTCGATGGCTGAGCACCGGTCGAGCGAGCGACTTCACGTCGTCCGGGGTGACGTAGTCCCTGCCCTGGGCGGCCGCCCACGCCCGGGCGGCGCGCTGGAGGGCCAGGGCCGCTCGCGGCGACATCCCGAGGGCGAGGCTCGGATGGGTCCGCGTCGCCGCGGCGAGGTCGACGATGTAGCCCTTGAGCGCGGGTGCCACGAAGACCGCACGGGCCTGGGAGACCATGTCGGCCACGTCGTGCCCGTCGGCCACCGGATGGAGGTGGCCGATGACGCTGTCTGATCCGTGGGCCTCGAGCATGGTGATCTCGGCCCGGCGACCCGGGTAGCCCATGTGGGCCCGCATGAGGAAGCGGTCCAGCTGGCTCTCGGGCAGGGGATAGGTGCCCTCGTGCTCGATGGGGTTCTGGGTGGCGATCACCATGAACGGCGCCGGCAGACGGTAGGTCTTGGCATCCACCGTGACCTGGTGCTCCTCCATGGCCTCGAGCAGGGCGGACTGGGTCTTCGGAGAAGCGCGGTTGATCTCGTCGCCCAGCACGATGTTGGCGAACACCCCGCCCGGGCGGAAGTCGAAGGTGCCGTTCGCCCGGTTGTACACGTTGACCCCGGTGACGTCCGAGGGGAGCAGGTCGGGCGTGAACTGGATCCGCTGCCACTGCAGATCGAGCGAGGTGGCGAGCGCTTTGGCCAGGCTGGTCTTGCCCACGCCCGGCACGTCCTCGATGAGGAGATGTCCCTCGGCGACGAGGCAGACGAGGGCCAGCCGGACAGCCTCGTCCTTGCCCTGGATGACGCGTTCGACGTTGTTGACGATGCCCTCGAAGCACCCGATGAAATCGAAAGCCCGGCGCGCCGCTGTCCGCTCGGTCACCACGCCCTAGCTGCCCCTGCGTCGCGTCATCGGACGACGAGCCTACTAATGGCGGAGACCCCCTCGTGGGCGGGATCGACGGTTAGCGTGGGCCGGTGGAGCTCTGCCTGGCCGTCGACGTGGGCGGCACCAAGCTGGCGGCCGGGCTCATCGGGGCCGACGCTCAGGTCCTGGTCGAGGAGGTCGTGCCCACGCCGTCGGTCGAGGACCCGGAGGAGCTCTTCGCCGCCGCCGCGACCCTCGTCGACGGTGTCGCCCGGTCCGGCGGGTGCGGACGCCCGGTCGTCTGCGGCGTCGGCTGCGGAGGCCCGATGGGCCGGGGCGGCGAGGAGGTGTCGCCGCTCAACATCCCCGCCTGGCGGCGGTTCCCGTTGCGGCGCCGCCTGGCGGAGGCCAGCGGGCTGCCCACGTTCGTCGACAACGACGCCAAGGCGCTGGCCCTGGGCGAAGGATGGGCAGGCGCCGCCGTCGGGCGGGCCAACTTTCTGGCCATGGTCGTGTCGACCGGCGTGGGCGGCGGGATCGTGCTGGACGGCCGACTGCTCGACGGCGCCGCGGGCAACGCCGGTCACGTCGGCCACGTGATCGTGGCGCCGGGAGGCCGGCTCTGTGCCTGCGGGGCACGCGGTTGCCTCGAAGCCGAGGCCTCGGGCACCGCGATCGCGGCCATCACCGGTCGCCCCGCCCGACTGGCGGGAGCCGACGTGGCGACCCGCACCGGCACCCTGGTGGGTCGGGCGGTGGCGTCGGTGGTCAACCTCCTCGACCTCGAGCTGGTGGTCGTGGCCGGGTCGGTCTCGCTCGGGTTCGGCCAACCGTTCTTCGCTGCGGCGCAGGACGAGCTCGACGCGCTGGCCCGGCTCGACTTCGCGGTCGGGACCCGGATCGTCCCCGCCGGCCTCGGTTCCGCGGGGCCGCTGGTGGGAGCCGGCGCCGTCGGGTGGCGGGGCCTGGGCCGGTTGCCCGCCTTCGGTGCCGGCCGCGTTCCACCGTGACGCCGGGTCCTCCGCCAGGCCGGCGGGGTTCGGGTGCCCGGCGTGCCGTGATGGCGATCCTCGTCCGCCCGCGGCTGTGGCGGACTGCGCTCGTCCAGGTGGCCGTCCTGGCCCGCCCGGCCTGGTGGAGACGTTGGCCGCCGGTCCCACGGCCCGACGAGGGCTACCTCCGGTTCCGGCTCGAGACGGCCTACGGCGACCCCGAGGCCGAGATGGCGGCCGGCGACGTCGTCGAGTACCTGGCCTGGTGCCGCGAAGCGAGGCTGGCGGCGCGCTAGCCTCTCGCAGCGATGCCCTTGCCACCACCACCATGGGCCCCTGCCCGGAACACCGGCGACGGTACCCGAGGCCGGGGCGCGGTGGCCTAGTCGGCGAGGCCTGGTGGCGGCGAGGGTGTGGCGATGACGCGGGCACTGGTGCTCAACGCCACCTTCGAGCCCCTCTCCATCGTCCCGTCGCGGCGGGCCCTGATGCTGCTGCTCGACGACAAGGCCGAGCTGATCCATTCCACTGAGCGCCACTTCCGGGCGGCGAGAGTCGCCTTCCCCGAGCCCTCGGTGGTGCGGCTGGCTCGCTACGTGCGGGTGCCGTACCAGAGCCGGGTGGCGCTCAACCGCAGGGCCGTCTTCGCCCGGGATGGTCATCGCTGCCAGTACTGCGGCTCGACGGCGGAGAACATCGACCACGTCGTGCCCCGCAGCCGGGGCGGGACCCACACGTGGGACAACGTGGTCGCCGCCTGCCGGCGCTGCAACACCCGCAAGGAGGACCGGCTCGTCCACGAGGTCGGTCTCACCCTCCGCCGGGCCCCCTCGCAGCCACGGGAGCGGGTGTGGTTCCTCGTGGCGACCGGAGGGTTGCGCCCCGACTGGGAGCCGTACCTCGGGTCGGCGTCGCTGTCGGCGTCGGCGTAGCGCCGACCGCCGTCCTTGCCTCGGCGTGGCCCGGTCCCCGTGGAGGGTCGTCGAGGTGACCGGCAGCGCAGGCGAGCTGCACCACCGTGACACCGTCGAGTCCCAGCGCACCGTCACGCTCTGTCGCGTGCGCGGCGCTGCCCTCGTCCTCGGCAGCACGCAGCCCGATGGCGATGTCGACCGCGCCCGCGTTGCCTCGCGGGGCCTGGACGTCACGCGGCGTCGCAGCGGAGGAGGCGCAGTGCTCGTCGAGCCCGAAGCCCTGGCCTGGATCGAGGTCTACGTGTCGCGCCAGGACCCGCTGTGGGAGCCCGACGTCGGACGGTCGTTCTGGTGGCTGGGCCAGGCGTGGGCCGACGCCATCACCGCTCTGGGTGTGCCCGGGCCCGACGTGCACCGGAGCCCGCCGGTCGCGACCGTGTGGTCGTCGAGGGTGTGCTTCGCCGGTGTCGGACCGGGAGAGGTGACGGTCGGGGATCGCAAGGTCGTCGGGATGGCGCAGCGTCGGACGCGCGCCGGCGGCGCTGTTCCAATGCGCCGCCCTGGTGAGCTGGGACGCGCGCCGCCTGGTCGACGTCCTGGCCCTCACCGAGCGCGAGCGCGACGAAGCGGCCGCCAGCCTCGGTGTGGTCGCGGCCGGTCTCGGTCCCGCCGTTCGCGTCGACGACATCGAGCAGAGCCTCGTCTCGCATCTGCCGTAGCGGTCGCGTCAGCCGCGTCGACGCCGGGCACGCGTAGACGCGACACGTTCGGTCGGCGGTGGACCGATCAACCGTTCTGGTCGCGTCTGCATCGTGTTTCCGTGGTCTGAACGCGACACGTTCGCTCGTCCGCCGCCCGATCGACCGTTCTCGTCGCGTTTGTGTCCGGCTGTTTCTGAAGGGGCACGAGCTCGACACGTTCGCATCACGGTTGACGATCCGGCGCACCACTTCGCGCCACGGCGCCTGCCGGTCAGCGGTCTTCCGCCGGTGCCGCCAGCTGGCGCAGGACGCCCGCCGTGTCGTGGTAGGTGACGCGCTCGGCGATGCGGTCGCCCGTCACCGTCGTCAGGTGGACCATCGGCAGGTGGACCCGGCGGCCCGTGGGCGCCAGGCCGGCGAAGTCCCCGCAGTGGGTGGCTTCCATCACCTCCTCGGTCACCACGACGTTCCCGTCGACCAACCACCGCGCCACCCGCATGGTGAGGTCGGGGAAGGCGCTCAGGGTCACCTCGAGCATCCGCTCGAGACCGTCCAGGTCGAGGCGACGGCCCGCCGCCGTGACGACCCAGGCGTCCGAGCGGAACAGCTCCCGGCTGGCGACGGGGTCGTGGTCGTTGATGGTGGCGACGAGGGCTCCGACCACGTCCACGGGACCTCTGGGGCCCTGCATCCACCAATCCTCGCGCCTGGCGCGTCAGGGTGGATTCGCCCTGAGCGCCGGTGCGGAGGCCGGCACGACGACGTGGCGTCAGGGGGCTCGTGGTGTTGACGAGGGGAGGGAGGGGGCGTACGGTGGCGGGTAGTGGAGTAAAGGGGAGGGTCCTCAAGGGTTTGGGGAGCGTCGTGGGAGCGATCACCAATGGCCAGGTTCTTCGGCAGGTTCGAGCACGGCCTCGACGCCAAGGGGCGGGTGATCCTTCCAGCCAAGTTTCGGGTCCATTTCGAGCACGGCGGCTACCTGAGCCAGTACCACGACGGCTGCCTCGCCCTGTGGACCCCGGAGGAGTTCGAGAAGCAGATGGTCGGCATGCAACAGAGCGCCAGCGAGAGCCCCGGTCAGCGCAACCTCGCCCGGGTGTGGGCATCCGGCTCGCACGAGGTGGAGATCGACCGGCAGGGTCGGATGGCCATCCCGGCCCATCTCCGGGACTTCGCCGGCCTCGACGGCGACGTGCTGGTGCACGGCGCCATCGACCGGGTGGAGCTCTGGAACCCGGGTGCGTGGGACCAACGGGTGAAGCCGATGGAACGGCGTCTCACGGAGGGAGATGGAGAGGCAGTCTCCGGGTGATGCCGGCGGCGCCCGGCGAGAGCCCACGACAATTGGAAACGGCCGGCCCGGGAGGCCGGCACATCGGAACGGCCGGCCCGGGAGGCCGGCACATCGAAACCGAAACGGAGATCAGCGCAAACGTCTCAGCAATCGACAGCTGTTCCTGGCCCATCCGCAGCCCCTCGATCGGCGAGGTGGAAGACCCCTACTCCGCCCACTTCCATCCTGGTCGATTGGGGAGACAACCCGACGGCGTCCTGCCGGTCGAGGGGCTGCAGATGAGCCGGGGGTTCGAGCACCGTCCGGCGATGGTCGGCGAGGTGGTGGCGTTGCTCGCCCAGGTTCCGTCCGGCGTCATCGTCGACGCCACGGTCGGTGGGGGTGGCCACGCTCGGGCCATCCTGGACGCCCACCCCCACCTCACCGTGCTGGGCATCGATCGCGATCCCGCCGCCGTGGCCGCGGCGTCGGATGCCCTCGCCGCCTACGGCGACCGAGCCGTGGTGCGCGGCGCCCGGTTCGATCGTCTGCGCGAGGTGGTCGACGATGTCGGACGGTCACCGGTCTCAGGCGTGCTCTTCGACCTCGGTGTGAGCTCGCCGCAGGTGGATGCCGCGGCGCGGGGGTTCTCCTATCGTCACGACGCTCCACTGGACATGCGCATGGACCCGAGCGAGGGTCGTACCGCCGCCGATGTGGTGAACGGCATGTCAGAGGCGGAGCTGGGCCGGCTGCTCGCCGCCAATGGAGAGGGGCGGTTCGCTCGTCGCATCGCTGCTGCCATCGTGGCGGCCCGGCCGCTGGCGACGACCGGCCAGCTGGCCGACGTGGCGAGGGATGCCATCCCCGCGCCGGCGCGGCGTCGCGGTGGCCACCCCGCCAAGCGGGTCTTTCAGGCGGTTCGCATCGAGGTCAACAGTGAGCTGGCGGCCCTGGACCGCGGGCTCGACCTGGCGATCGATCTCCTCGTACCGGGCGGCCGGTGCGTCGTGCTCTCCTACCACTCGGGAGAGGACCGCATGGTCAAGCAGCGCTTCGCCGACGCGGTGACGGGCGGGTGCACGTGCCCGCCCGGCCTTCCCTGCGTATGCGGTGCGCGCCCGCGTGGCCGGTTGGTCGGGCGTGGGGCCCGGCGGCCGTCGGCCGCCGAGGTGGAGGCCAACCCCCGGGCGGCGAGCGCCCGGCTTCGGGCTCTCGAGCGCCTCGACGAGAGCGGACCAGACTCATGACCGCCACCCAGGGACCCAGGCTCCTGCCCGCGTCCGCCCGGGCGGAGGCGGCGCCCGACACGTGGGACGCCAGCCCGCGGGTGGAGGTGGCGCCGGCGCGCACGCCACTGCGGGTCCTCCCGAGCGAGCACCTCGAGCGGCGGGCCCGCCGTCGCCGCGCCCGGCTCACGCTGACCGTCGCCGCCTCCCTCGTGGCGGTGTCGCTGCTCGGTGTGGTCGCCATCAACGTGATGATCGCCCAGGACCAGCTGCGCCTCGACCGGTTGGACGCACAGAGGAACGTCGCCCTGGCTCATCGCGGCCAGCTGCAGCTACAGCTGGCGCAGCTCCAGTCGCCGGCACGGATCGTCGCCCAGGCCGAGCAGCGCCTCGGCATGGTCGTGCCGTCCAAGCTGACCTACGTGACGGGCAACGGAGCGCCGGTCCAGACGACCGCTGGCGGTGCCGTACCCGCGCCGCTGCCACCTGCCGCGACACCGCCTCCCGCGACACCGCCTCCCGCTGCACCGGGCGCTGCCGGTTCGTCGCCGCCGACGACGGCGCCGGCGGCCCGCGCGACGCCGGCCCCGCCAGCGTCTCCCAACCACGCGACGGTCTCGGGCTCCTCCCAGCGGTGAGCCCGAGCCGGATGACGCGGGACGCCCGTCCCACGGAGACACCGGCTCCCAGGGACCGTACCGGCAGACCAACCCGGAACGGGCACCCGGCAGGATCGGTCCGCTCGAACGGTCACCCCCGCTCGGCGCCCGCGGCGAACGGACGAGCCGGCCCGGAGACACGGTCGATCCGCGCCGCCCGCCCGCCGAGACGGCCGCCCCTCCAGAGCCGCCGCCTCGTCGTGATCTTCCTCGTGATGGCAGCCGTCGTCGTGGCGGTGGTGGCCCGTCTGATGTACGTCCAGGGTGTCGCGGCCGGCCGGTACGCGGCCGTCGGGCAGGCTCAGCTCCTCCACACCGTGACCGTGCCCGCCCTTCGGGGCTCGGTCGTCGATCGCAACGGCCAGCCGCTCGCCATGTCGGTGCTCCAGACGACCATCGTCGCCGATCCGCACCAGGTCTCCGACCCGAAAGGGGAGGCGGCCGCGCTTGCACCCGTGCTCGGCACCGACCCCGCCACGCTCGAGCAGAAGCTGAGCCAGAACGCGGGCTTCGTCTACCTGGCTCGGGCCGTCGGTGACGACGTGGCCTCACAGGTCAAGGCGCTGCATCTGCCCGGGCTCACGTTCCTCCCCGAGCCCAAGCGGTTCCTGCCTCAGGGCAACCTGGCCGGCTCGGTGATCGGCCAGGTGGGGACCGACGGGCACGGGCTGGGCGGGGTCGAGTACCAGAAGGACCAGCAGCTCGCGGGCCACGCCGGCAGCACCGTGGTGGAGCGCGACCCCAACGGGAGGCAGCTGCCCGGGGGCCGAGTCGTGCAGTCGGCGCAACCGGGCCAGGGCGTGGTCTTGACCATCGACCGCTCGCTGCAGTTCGACGCCGAGCAGGCGCTGAGCAACGAGATCGTGACGTCCAACGCCAAGGGCGGGACCGCCGTGGTCATGGACGCACGCAGCGGTGAGATCCTGGCCATGGCCAACATGACCGCGGGCGCCAACGGTGGCGCTCCCGTGCAGGCTCCGTCCAACACCGCCCTGACTGGCGTCTACGAGCCAGGATCGGTCACCAAGGTCGTGACCATCGGAGGAGCCCTCCAGGAGCACGTCGTCACACCCGACCAGCGCTTCACGGTGGCTGACTCGACGCGGGTGGCCGACTCGGTGTTCCACGACGCCGAGGGCCACCCGACGCAGTCGATGTCGGTCTCGGACATCCTCGCCCAGTCGTCCAACGTGGGGACCATCGGGATCGCCCAGCAGCTCGGCAAGGACAAGCTCGGCGCCTACCTCCGCGCCTTCGGCCTCGGGAAGCGAACCGGGCTCGGATTTCCAGGCGAGTCGGCGGGGCTGCTGCTCAACCCGGCGCACGAGTCGGGTACCGACATCGCCACCGTCCCGATCGGCCAGGGCGAGGCGGTGACCGCGGTTCAGATGCTCGACGCCTACAACACGGTGGCCAACGGGGGGTCCTTCGTCCCGCCCCGGTTGGTGCGGGCGACGATCGGCTCCGACGGCGCCCAGCACGCAGTTCCGACGGCTCGAGCGCACCGCGTCGTGTCGACGAGCACGGCCCAGCAGCTGACGACCATGCTGCAACAGGTGGTGCAGTCGGGGACGGGCACGACGGCGGCCCTCAGCGGCTACTCGGTGGCAGGCAAGACCGGCACCGCCCAGAAGCCGCTCGCCAACGGCACGGGGTACCAGCCCGGCGCCTACATGGCGACGTTCGTGGGCTTCGTCCCCGCTCAGCACCCGGCCATCAGCGCCATCGTGGTGCTGGACCAGCCGACCCCGATCTTCGGCGGCGTGGTGGCGGCCCCTGTGTTCGCCCAGATCGCCCAGTACGAGCTGCATCGCCTGGGAGTCCCGCCGACTCCGCCGGCCCCGCCGGGAGCGCCCGCCCAGCCGGGGGCGCCGGGGGGAGCGAGCGGGCCGACGACGAGCCCGCCCACTACGCTCGCCGGGTCAAGTACGACGCGAAACTCGCCGTAGTCAGGTAGGGATCGTCGGGCCCGTGCGACTCGATCGACTGCTCGGGCAGGTCGACGTGCTGGAGACCCGAGGGGACCCAGCTGATGTCGACGTGCGCACCATCACCTTCGACACCGCTGACGTGGTTCCCGGGGCGCTCTACTGCTGCGTCCCCGGCGGCCGCTTCGACGGCCACGACTTCGCGCCCGGCGCCGTGGCCGCGGGAGCGTCGGCCCTGCTGTGCGAACGGCTCCTGCCGCTCGACGTCGTGCAGGTCCGCGTGCAGGAGGGGTGTGTGCGGCCGGCGATGGCCCAGGTCGCAGCCGCCTTCCACGACCATCCTGCCGATCGCCTCCGCGTCGTGGGCGTCACGGGCACCAACGGCAAGACCACGGTCACCCATCTCGTGGGCGCCATCCTCGGAGGCGAACGGATGGCCGACCGCGGTGATCGGCACCCTCACCGGAGGGCTGACCACGCCCGAGGCGCCCGTCGGTGCAACGTAGCCTCGCGTCCGACCGGGATGCGGGGCGGGTGGCCGTGGCCATGGAGGTCTCGTCCCACGCCTTGATCCAGCACCGCGTCGATGCCATCCGCTTCGCCGTCGCCGTCTTCACCAACCTGACCCAGGACCACCTCGACTACCACGGCACCATGGACGCGTACTTCGCGGCCAAGGCGCTGCTGTTCACACCGGAGCGGAGCCGAGACGGCGTGGTCAACGCTGACGACCCCTGGGGCCGGCGGCTGCTCGACGACGGCGGAGATCGAGCTACGCCCCTTCTCACTGGCTGACGCCGCCGACCTCGCGCTGGGTCCGCTCGGCAGCTCCTTTCGCTGGGGGGGCACGTGCGGTGACCCTCACCTCAGCGGGCCGGTTCAACGTCGTCAACGCCCTGGCGGCCGCCACCGCCGCCCGCCAGCTCGGCGTCGACCCGCGGCGTCGTGGCCGACGGGCTGTCGTCGCCTCGCCGGTGTCCGGGCCGGTTCGAGATGGTCGACGCCGGCCAGGCCTTCACGGTCGTGGTCGACTACGCCCACACCCCCGACGGCGCTCGAGCAGGCGCTCGGCCGCTGCCGGACGTCGCGGCCCCGGGCGGCCGGGTGATCGTGGTGTTCGGGTGCGGCGGCGACCGCGACCGGCCAAGCGGCCCGCTGATGGGCGCGGCGTCGCCACGGCTGGCCGACCTCGCCGTGCTCACCTCGGACAACCCCCGCAGCGAGGATCCGCTGGCCATCATCGGCGAGGTCGCGGCCGGCGGGGTCGACCGGCGCCGACCGGCTGGTCGTCGAGCCCGACCGGGCGGCCGCCATCGCGCTGGCCGTCGACTGCCGCCCGGCCCGGGCGACGTCGTGCGTCGTGGCCGGCAAGGGCCACGAGACCGGGCAGGAGATCGGCGACCGCGTGCTCGCCTTCGACGACCGCGAGGTCGACCCGGCGCCGCCATCGCGGCTGGCCGGGGCGTCGGCGATGATCGCCCTCCTCCTCGCCGGCGGCGTCGCCCTGCTCGTCGCCGCTGCTCGGCACGCCGCTGCTGATCCGCTGGCTGCGCGGCCACGGGCATCGGCCAGCAGATCCGCGAGGACGGCCCGCAGGGCCACGTCACCAAGGCGGGCACCCCGACCATGGGCGGCATCGGCGATCGTCGCCGCCGCCGTCTGGCTATGCCGCCGGCTACCTCGATCGGCTCACGGCCTCGAGATCGGCGCCGTCTTCACCACTCCGGGGCTGACGGTGATGCTCGCCATCGTGCGGCGCCGGCGCTCGTCGGCCTGGTCGACGACTGGATCAAGGTGCGCCAGCCAGCGCAGCCTCGGGCCTCAACAAGCGGGCCAAGATCGCTCGGCCAGCTGGTGGTCGGCCGTCGGCTTCGCCGTCGCTCGCGCTGCACTGGGCGAGGTCGACACCCACCTGTCGTTCACCCGCTCGAACTCGCCGGCGCTCGCACCTGGGCAGCGTCGGGTGGGCGGTCTTGGCCGTGCTCGTGCATCATCGGCTCGACCAACGCCGTCAACCTCACCGACGGGCTCGACGGCCTGGCCGCCGGCTCGTCGGCCTTCGCCTTCTCGGCCTTCGCGGTCATCGGCTACTGGCAGTTCCGCCACTTCGGCCTCTACCACGTGCCCCAGCCACGCCCTCGACCTGGCCCTCATCGCCGCGGCGATGGTCGGCGGCCTGCGCCGGCTTCCTGTGGTGGAACGCCGCGCCCGGCCCAGATCTTCATGGGCGACACCGGCTCGCTCGCCATCGGCGCCGCGCTGGCCGGCCTGTGCCTGGTCGAGAACGTCGACCTGCTGCTGCCCGTCATCGGCGGCCTGTTCGTGCTCGAGACGCTGTCGGTGGTCATCCAGGTCGCCAGCTTCCGGCTGTTCCACCGGCGGGTGTTCCGGATGGCGCCGATCCACCACCACTTCGAGCTGCGGCGGCTGGCCGGAGACGACGGTGATCGTGCGGTTCTGGATCCTGGCCGGCGCTGTGCACGGCCCTGGCCCTCGGGCTCTTCTACGCCGACTTCATCTCCCTCGGGTGGCGGTCGACTGATGGCCGGTCCGGCGCCGCGTCCCGCGCCGGTGCGCTCGTGGTCGGCCTGGCGTCACCGGCGAGGCCGTGGCCCGGCACTGCTGCGACGGGGCCACGCGCGTGGTCGCCGTCGACGACCGCCGCCGACGAGGCCGCGCGCGCCGGGCCGCCGAGCCTCGGCGTCGAGCTCGTCGAGGCGCCGACGGCCGCGACGCTGGCCGAGCCCTGGCGGCCGGCGCCGAGCTGGTGGTGCCGAGCCCCGGCGTGCCCGGCCAGCCACCCGGTGTTCGCGCTCGGCGACGCGCCGGCGTCCCGTGGTGGAGCGAGATCGAGCTGGCGGCGCCGGCTGGGCCGAGCGCTCCCGCTGGTGGCCATCACCGGCACCAACGGCAAGACGACGGTGACCACCCTGGTCGACCGCCATGCTCGCCGGCGTCGGGCCGCGCGCGGTGGCCGCCGGCAACATCGACCTGCCGCTGGTCGACGCCGTCGACGCGCGGCGCTCGACGTGATGGTGGTCGAGGTGTCGTCGTTCCAGCTTGCAGCTTCACCGAGCGCTTCCATCCCGGCGTCGGCCGCTGGCTCAACGTGGCCGAGGACCACCTCGACTGGCACCCGACGTCGACGCACTACGTCGCGGCCAAGGCCCGCATCTGGGCCAACCAGGGCCCGGCGACGTGGCCGTGGCCAACGCCGACGACCCGGTGGTCGATGGCCGCGGCCGGCGTCGGCCGGCCGGTGTCCGGTGGTCACGTTCGGCCTCGGGCGCCGGCGGAGCTGCCGCGTCGACGGGCGAGCCGCTGGTCGACGCCGGCCGGCGAGCCGATCGCCGGCGTCGGCGAGCTGCCCCGCGCGCCTGCCCCACGACCTGGCCAACGCCCTGGCCGCCGCGGCCAGCGCGCTCGGCGGCCGGCGCCGACGCTCGACGGCGTGCGCGCGCCGTGCTGCGCCGACTTCGCGGGGCTCGCCCACCGGGTCGAGCTGGTCGGCGAGGCTGGTGGGCGTGCGCGTGGTACGACGACTCCAAGGCGACGACGCCGGCGTCGGTGCTGGCCGCCGCTGGCGGGCTTCGACTCGGTCGTGCTCATCGCCGGCGGGCCGCAACAAGGGCCTCGACCTGGCGTCGCTGCGGGCACGCGCGCCGCCGGTGCGCGCCGTCGTCGCCATCGGCGAGGCGGCCGCCGAGGTCGAGGCGGCCTTCGCCGGAGCCGGCGCCGAGGTCGTGGCGGCCGGCGTCGATGGACGAGGCGGTGCGCCGCCGCCGGCGGCCTGGCCCGCCCCGGCGACGCCGTGCTGCTGTCGCCCGGGCTGCGCCTCCTTCGACTGGTACCGCTCCTACGCCGAGCGGGGCGACGACTTCGCCCGCCTGGCTGCGCGGGTGCGGACCGGCCGGCCTCCGGTGGGACGGCACTGGGACGACGACCGCCCGTGCGTCGACCCACGGCGGCGTCGGCGGGGCGACCCGCCGGGACCGCGCCACCGTGGCTCGGCCGCGGTCGCAGACCGGCCGGCCGCCCGCCGTCCCACGGGCAGCGCGGACTGGCGCTCGGGGCCGTGCGTCGGCCTCGGCTCGTCCGTCGGTCAGCGTGCTCACTCGTCGTCATCGGCCTGGTGATGGTGCTGTCGGCCTCGTCGGTCGCAGGCGATCGTCCAGTACGGCATCCCGTGGTCCTACTTCGAGCGCCAGGTCCTCTGGGTGGCCTCGGCGCGGTCGCCCTGGCCGTGTGCGCCAGGCTCGACTACCGCACTGGCGCCGCTTCAGCGTCCCGCTGCTCGGCCTCGTCGCTCGTCCTGCTCGTCGCGGTGCTGGTCCCCGGCGTCGGGCGTCGCTGTCGACGGGTCGAGCCGCTGGCTCGGGTTCGGGCTCGTTCCAGATCCAGCCGTCGGAGCTGGCCAAGCTGGCCCTCGTCGCTCTTCGCCGCCGACCTGCTGGCCCGGCGGGCCGATCGGATGCGCGACAGTGGGCGTGCACCGTGCCGGCCGGTGGCCATGGTCGTTCGTCGTCGCTGGCCGCTGCTCGTCATGAAGCAGCCCGACATGGGCACGACGATCGTCCTGGTCGGCATCGCCGTTCGGCCATGCTCTTCGTGGCCGGCACGCCGGCTCGCGACGCTGGCGGTCCTCGTCCTGGGCAGCGCCGGCGGCCGGCGGTCCTGCTCGGCGTCGCCGCGCCCTACCGGCTGCACCGCGCTGCTGTCGTTCCTGCGACCCGTGGGCGCGACCGAGCCGAACACCGGCTACCAGGTCGTCCAGGCGCTGGTGGGCTTGGGCTCGCGGCCAGCTCGTGGTCGGCGTCGGGCTCGGCGCCAGCCGGGCGAAGAGGGGCTACCTGCCCAACGCCCACACCGACTTCATCTTCGCCATCATCGGCGAGGAGCTGGGCCTGATCGGGTGCCTCCTCGTGGTCGGCCTGTTCGTGGCGCTTCGCCGTCCTCGGCGTGCGCACGGCGGCCCGGGCCCCCGACCGCTTCGGCGCGCTCCTGGCCGCCGGCATCACGGCGTGGATCGTCGTGCCAGGCCCTCATCAACATCGGCGCCGTGATCGGCCTGCTGCCGGTGACCGGCGTGCCGCTGCCGTTCGTCTCCTTCGGCGGGTCGTCGCTGGTGATCGTCATGGCTGCCACCGGCCTCCTGTTGAGCGTGGCGCGCGAGCGGCCGGCCCCGTCGGGCGCCGGTCGCCAGCGTCACTCCAGCGGCTACGCAGGAGGTCGTGGTGACCAGGACGGCGTGGCGCGGGCGGACCCGGTCAGCGCCATGCAGTGACCGATCCCGTGCGACCGACTCGTCCGCGACCGGGTCGCCTGTCGCCGCGTGCACCTTCGCCGTGGTCGCCGGCGGCGGGACCGCCGGGCACGTCCTGCCCGCCCTGGCCGTCGGCCGGGCCCTGGTGGAGCGGGGACGTCCCGCCGATCCATCCACTTCGTCGGGCTCTCGGCGCGGCATCGAGGCCCGCCTGGTGCCCGAGGCCGGGTTCGCGCTGACGCTCCTGCCCGGCCGGGGGATCGAGCGCCGGCTCAGCCGGGCCAACCTGGACGCCGTCGCCGGGCCTCGCTGTGGCCGTCGGCCGGTCGCTCGGCCTGGTGGCCAGCCGGCGGCCGGCCGTCGTGCTCGTCCGTCGGCGGCTACGCCGGCGTTGCCGGCGGCTCTGGCTGCGGTGTTGCTGCGGGTGCCGCTGGTCGTGGCCGAGTCGAACGCCGTGCCGGGCGCGGCCAACCGCGCTGGCCGGCCGGTTCGCGGCGGCCGCCGCCGTGGCCTTCGCCGGGACACGCCCTGCCCCGGGCCGTCGTGACCGGGAACCCGGTGCGGCCCGAGGTGCTCGCCGTCGACCGCGTCGTCGGCGGGTCGGCGCGGCGGCCCGGGCCGAGCTCGGGCTGCCGACCGGGCCGGTCGCGTCGTCGCCGTGTTCGGCGGCTCGCTCGGGGCCTGCGGCATCAACGAGGCCGCGCTCGACCTGGTCAGGCGCTGGGCCGACCCGCAGGACGTGCCATCTACCACGTCGTCGGGCGCGGGACTGGCCCGAGCTGTCGAGCCGGGCCGCGGCGCTCGAGCTCGACCGGCCTCTCTACCGGCCGGTGCGAGTACGAGGACCGGATGCCGACGCTGCTATGCGGCCGCCGACCTCGCTGTCTGCCGGGCGGCGGCCACCACGGTGGCCGAGCTCGCCGTCGGTGGGTCTGCCCGCCGTGCTCGTGCCCCTGCCCGGCGCCCCGGGACGACCACCAGACGGCCAACGCTCGGCTGGCTGGCGGAGGCCGGCGCCGCCGTGAGTCGTGCCCGACGGCGAGTGCACAGCGGTCCGGCTGGCGGCCGAGCTCGACGCCCTGCTGGCCGATCCCGACCGGCTGGCGGCGATGGGCGGCCGAGCGCGGCAGGTGGGACGGCCCCGGGCGGCCGACGAGGTGGCCGGCCTCGTCGAGAAGCACGCCCGCCCGAGACACGGCCGGCCCGGAGGCCGGCCCGGAGGCCGGCCGCACGTGACCGAGCGCGTGTCGTTCGATCTCAGCGCGCCGCGGCGCATCCATCTGGTCGGCATCGGCGGCGCCGGCATGAGCGCCATCGCGACGGTGCTGTCGGCCATGGGCCACACCGGTCACCGGCAGCGACCTCAGGGCGTCGCTCACGCTCGATCGTCTCGGGGCCGCCGGGGTGCAGGTGTCGGTCGGTCACGGGCCGAGAACCTGGGGAGCGCCGACGCCGTCGCCGTCTCGACGGCGGTGCCCCGGTCGAACCCCGAGGTCGCCGCGGCACGCGAGCGCGGGCATCCCGGTGCTGCGCCGGGCCGAGATCCTGGCCGCCATCGTCGCCACCCGGCGCACCGTCGCGGTCGCCGGCACCCACGGCAAGACGACGACCTCGCTCGATGCTCGCCCTCGTCCTGGTCGAGGCCGGACTGCGACCGTCGTTCATCGTCGGCGGCGACCTCAACGAGGTCGGTACCGGGGCGGTCTGGGACGACGGGGAATGGCTGGCGGTCGAAGCCGACGAGAGCGACGGCACGTTCCTGCAGCTCGCGCCCGAGGTGGTGCTCGTCACCAACGTCGAGCCCGATCACCTCGAGCACTACGGTTCGTTCGAGTCCCTCGTCGGGGCGTTCGAGTCGTTTCTGACCGAGGCGCCCGGCCCGAGGGTCGTCTGCGCCGACGATCCTGTCGCTGCCAGGCTGGGCGCCCAGGTGGGTGCGATCAGCTACGGCATGTCGCGCTCGTCGACCTATCGGATGATCGACGTGGAGAGCCGCCGGAGCAACACGACCTTCTCGCTCGAGCACGAGGGCCGGCGCATCGGTCGGCTCGAGCTGCCCGTACCCGGTCTGCACAACGCCCCCAACGCGCCGGGGCGGTCGTGACGGGGTTGGCGCTCGGTGCGGACATGGCTGCGGCTCAGCGGGCGCTCGCCCGCTTCGCCGGCGTGGCTCGCCGGTTCCAGTTCCGGGGTGAACAGGGAGGGGTGAGCTTCGTCGACGACTACGCCCACCTGCCCGGCGAGGTGCTGGCGACCCTCGGCAGCGGCGCGGTCTGGAGGCTGGCGTCGGATCGTCTGCGTGTTCCAGCCCCACCGGTACTCGCGTACGGCGACGCTGTGGCGGGACTTCGCCGACGCCTTCGAGGGAGCCGACGTCGTGGTCGTCACCGACGTGTACCCGGCCGGCGAGCGGCCCCGGCCCGGCGTGTCGGGCCAGCTCGTGGTCCAGGCCGTGCGGGACGCCCATCCCCGCCAGCAGGTGAAGTACGTGCCTGGTCGGGCGGCTCTCATGTCCGAGCTGCGGGGAACGCTCGCGGCCGGGGGACCTCTGCCTGACCCTCGGTGCCGGCGATCTCACCTCCCTACCCGACGAGTTGCTGGTCGACGCCGCGTGGTAGCCAGGGCGGCCGGAGGGCGCGGAGCGGTCGAGCGCGGAGCCGTCGAGCAGGCGGCAGCGGTGCTCGGGGCCCGTGCACGGCGTGACCGGCCCATCGGTCCGCTCACGACGTACCGGGTGGGAGGACGGGCGGCGCTTGCAGTGGAGATCGCAAGTAGCGACGACCTCCGCGTGGCGCGCGACGCCGTCAGCGCCAGCGGCGTGCCGGTGCTGGTCGTGGGCAAGGGCTCCAACCTCCTCGTCGCCGACGCCGGCTTTCCCGGGCTCGTCGTCCAGCTGGGCGACGCGTTCTCCACGATCGAGATGGACGGGACCCGGGTTCGGGCCGGTGCCGCCGTGGGTCTCCCGGTGCTGGCCCGACGATCGGCCCACGTCGGGCTGACCGGGCTCGAATGGGCAGTGGGCGTCCCGGGATCGGTCGGCGGGGCGGTGCGCATGAACGCCGGCGGGCACGGCTCGGAGACGAGCGAGCGACTCGAGCGGTGCTGCCTCGTCGACCTGCGTAGCGGGGACGAGGAGGTCGCAGGCGTCGACCGGCTGGACTACTCGTACCGCCACTCGAGTGTGACGAGCCACCACGTCGTCCTCTGGGCCGACTTCGCCGTGTCCACCGGCGACGTGGAGGCGGCCGAGGCGGAGATCGCCGAGATCGTCCGGTGGCGTCGCCAGCACCAGCCGGGGGGCCAGAACGCCGGCTCGGTGTTCACGAACCCGCCCGGTGACTCCGCGGGCCGGCTCATCGAGACCGCCGGCCTCAAGGGCCACCGCATCGGCTCGGCGTGCGTGTCGACCAAGCACGCCAACTTCTTCCAAGCGGACCCCGGTGGCTCGGCCGACGACGTTCGGGCCCTGGTCGACGAGGTCCGTCGCCTGGTGGCCGAGCGCGTCGGCGTGACGCTTCGAACCGAGCTCAAGCTCATCGGGTTCGAGACCTCGACCTCAACCTGAGCCTCAACTTCACCTTTACCGTGGACCTCCAGTTGACGGTGAGCTCGGCCCGCCGCCAGGTGGGATCCCCGCCATGGGAGGAACGACGTGAAAGGGTGAGGGCGTGACCGGGCTGCGTTCCAGACCTGTCAGCTCGTCAGCGCCCCCCCGAATGGACCCCCGCATCCGCCAGCGCCGGTCCGCCGTCAGGCGGCGGGAGGGCCAGCGCCGGCTCAGAGTCGTGCTCGCCGTGGTGGGATGCACCGTGGTGACGGCGGCGACCCTCACCCTCCTGTACTCCCCGCTGCTCAGCGTCCGCCAGGTCAACGTGTCAGGCGCCCGTCACACGAGTCGTCGAGGCGATGCTTCGTGCTACCGGGCTCGATGGTCACCCGCTCATGATGCGTGTCGACACCCGCCGGCTGCAGCAGCGCCTGGACGCGCTGCCCTGGGTGGCCACGGCCACCGTGACCCGCGACTGGCCGTCGACGGTCGGGATCTCGGTCGCGCGAGCGCGTCCCGGCAGCCGTGGTGACCACGGCAAACGGCGAGTGGGCGGTCGCCGACGACACCGGACGGGTGCTGCAGCGCTCGACCGGCGCCCCACCCGCGCTTCCCGCGTTCCGCGCCGTCGAGAAGCTCCCGGCGCCGGGGTCACAGTTGCCCGCCTCGTCGGGTCCAGCCCTGCGTGTGCTCGGCGCACTCCGTGGGCGCCTCATCACCCAGGTCCTCTCCGTCGACGTGCGTCCTGACGGAGAGGTCGCCCTCACCGTGTCGTCCGGCGTCGTCGTCCAACTGGGCGACGACACCCAGCTCGATCGAAAGCTGGCGGCGACGCAGACCATGTTGTCCCAGGTGAGACCGCCTGGCGTGCAGACGATCGACGTGAGGGTGCCAGAGGACCCGGCCCTCGTGCCCCGATGACCGGCGCCTGACGGCGGCGGTCCTGCGGTGGAGGTCGTGGCCTGCGCCTCTCGCTCACCCTGACGGATGTCGCGGCGCGGACACGAGGTTACGAAAAAGAAGTCTTGACCGCGCCCTGACAGCAGCCGTATGGTCGCGCCCGGCTTGAGATGTCATACGGACCCTCGAGCTGCCGTCGAGGTTGAGGATGAGGTCGAGGCGGGCGGCGATCAGCACGGTCGGGAAATGCGTCAGAGCCCTGTTGGGCGGGCGTGCTGTGCACCACTGAGCGTCAATCGCGACCCCAGCCCTGCCCCCGTCGGAGAGGCTGGCAAATGAACAGCGAGGACACGGCGCACGGCGCGCGGTGCACACTCAGGGGAGGCGAACAGCCTATGGCGGGCCCAGCGCAGAACTACATAGCCGTGATCAAGGTCGTCGGCATCGGCGGCGGCGGCGTGAACGCGGTGAACCGGATGATCGACGCCGGCCTCAAGGGCGTCGAGTTCATCGCGGTGAACACTGACGCTCAGGCGCTGCTGATGAGCGACGCCGACGTCAAGCTGGACATCGGTCGCCAGCTGACCAGGGGCCTCGGGGCTGGCAGCGACCCCGAGATCGGCCACGAAGCCGCCGAGGAGCACGCCGAGGAGATCGAGGAGGTGCTCAAGGGCGCCGACATGGTCTTCATCACGGCGGGCAAGGGTGGGGGCACCGGTACCGGCGGGGCACCCGTTGTGGCCGAGATCGCCAAGGGCGTCGGCGCCCTGACGATCGGCGTCGTCACGCGGCCCTTCTCCTTCGAAGGGCGACGGCGGGCGGTTCAGGCCGAGCAGGGCATCCAGCGGCTGAAGGAAAAGGTCGACACCCTCATCATCATCCCCAACGATCGCCTGCTCACCGTCTCCAACGACAAGACGTCGATGGTGAACGCGTTCAAGATGGCCGACGAGGTGCTCCTCCAGGGCGTGCAGGGGATCACCGACCTGATCACCACGCCGGGACTCATCAACACCGACTTCGCCGACGTGAAGATGATCATGCGCAACGCCGGGACGGCGATCATGGGCATCGGCAACGCAGCCGGCGACGGGCGCGCCGTCAACGCCGCGCGCGGCGCGATCACGAGCCGCTGCTGGAGGCGTCGATCGAAGGCGCCCGCGGCATCCTCCTCCAGATCGCGGGCGGCAGTGACCTCGGTCTGTTCGAGGTCAACGAGGCGGCCGAGATCATCCACGGTGTCGCCCACCCGGACGCCAACATCATCTTCGGCAGCGTTGTCGACGACGCCATGGGAGACGAGGTCCGGGTGACCGTCATCGCCGCCGGTTTCGAGCACTGGGACGAGGGGGTCCCGCGACGGGAGGAGCCGGCGCGGGGGCTCGGGCTCGACCGCGACGGGGAGGACGGGCTGGCCGTGAGCGATCTCGGCGGAGGCGACGAGGAGCTGAGACTGCGGGACGACGACTTCGACGTCCCGTCGTTCCTGAAATGAACTCGTGAGGTTCGGTGCCGGCCCCGTCCAAGCCCGTTGGACGGGGCGGCCCGAGGGTGACCTCGGGCCGGCCGACGCCAGCGACGGCTCGGAGCTCGAGCTCCGACGCCGCGCCCTCGTCGACCGGTCATGGAGCTGGGCCACGCAGGTGCACGGCGCCGACGTCGTCGTTGTCCGCGACCCCGACGACCCCGGAGGTGCTCGGGCCGACGCCCTCGTGAGCGATCACCCTGCATCCTGTCTGGCCGTCTTCACCGCCGACTGCGCACCGATCGCCCTCTCGAGCCCGGAAGGTGTGCTCGGCGCCGTGCACGCCGGCTGGCGGGGACTGATGGCGGGGGTCGTCGGCAGCGCCGCCCGAGCCATGCGTGACCTCGGCGCCACGCGGGTCGAGGCAGCGCTCGGTCCCTGCATCCACGTCGAGTGCTACGAGTTCTCGCCCGCGGATCTCGACCGCGCTGTGGACCGCTTGGGGCCCACCGTCGGGGGAGTCACGGCGTCGGGACGGCCGGCGCTCGATCTGCCCGAGGCGGTCAGGGTCTCCTTGCGGGAGGCCGACGTCGAGCTCGTAGCCTACGAGGACGTGTGCACCGCCTGCTCGCCCGGTCACTTCTCCTACCGGGCTCGCGGCGAACGACAGCGGATGGCGCTCGTGGTATGGCGTGCATAGCCGCGGCCGAGATCAGCGAGCGCCTGGACCGGCTCCGCCGTCGGATCGCCGACGCCGGCGGCGATCCGGCCCGGGTGAGCATCATCGGCGTGACCAAGACGTTCGGACCCGACGTCGTGCAGGCGGCGATGGCGGCCGGGGTGCGTGACCTCGGTGAGAACTACGCCGGCGAGCTCGGCGCCAAGGCACGAGCCGCGGAGGAGATGGGCCTCGCTCCGCGCTGGCATTTCATCGGGGCGGTCCAGCGCAACAAGGTTCGGTCGGTGGCGCCGTATGTCCACCTGTGGCACGGGGTGGCGCGGGCCGAAGAGGGTGCGGAGATCGCGCGGTGGTCCCCCGGGGCCGCGGTGCTGGTGCAGGTGAACGTGAGCGGGGAGGCGACGAAGAACGGCGTCCCGCCGGGCGATGTGGCGGACCTCGTGGCTCGCCTCGTCGACGTCGGCTTGGACGTCCGGGGTCTGATGGGCATCGCGGCGCAGGGCCAGGCCGAAGCGGCCCGGGGCGGGTTCCGGATGCTCGCCGACACCGCCCGCGAGCTGGAGCTCGCCGAGCTCTCGATGGGGATGACCGACGACATTGAGGTGGCCGTCCAGGAGGGCGCCACGATGGTCCGCGTGGGCCGGGCCCTGTTCGGTCCCCGCCCATCGCGACTGGGGCTGCGAGAATAGGCTGAGGGAAGCCAGAAGGAGGCGTGGATGGCTTCGTTTGTCCGACGAACGATGATCTATCTCGGCTTGGCCGATGACGAGTACGAGGAGTACGAGCACTACGAGGAGCCCAGGGCGACGACCTCGGGCCGTCGCCAGTCGCGCGTGTACCCCGAGGGTGAGCCCGAGGAGGCGACGCCTGGGACCATCCGGACCCTGACTCGCGAGCAGGCCTCACCGGCGCCGCAGCGCGAGGAGCGCCCCACGATCGTGCGTCCGATCACGCCCGACAAGGCTCCCCGTGTGCACGTGGTCGCGCCCGCTCGCTTCGCCGACGCCCAGGAGATCGGCGACCGGTTGAAGGACGATCAACCGGTGATCGTCAACCTCCAGGTCGTCGATCGCGACCTCGCCCGCCGCATGATCGATTTCTGCAGCGGGCTCGCTTACGCGCTCAGCGGGTCGATGGAGAAAGTTGCCGACCAGGTGTTCCTGCTCACCCCGTCGGACGTCGAGGTCTCAGCTGAGGAGCGACAGCGCCTGCAGGAGCGCGGCCTGTTCCGCTCGTAGGCAGTGGGCGTCAAGACCATCATCGCCTGGGTCATCCAGGCGTACGTCATCGTCATCTTCGCCCGCGTCATCCTCAGCTGGTTCCCCATCACTCCGGGTACACCGATGGCCTCGGTCGCCAGGGTGCTGTACAGCGTCACCGAGCCGGTGCTCGGTCCCATCCGTCGGGTCCTGCCTCCGATGCGCATGGGCGGCATGGGCCTCGATCTCTCGCCGATCGTCGTGCTGATCGGGCTGCAGATCGTGTCCCGAGCTGTGCTCGCCTGACCATCCGCGCCCCGCTCGGATGTCGTAGGTACTCTGGCCACTCATGGATATCGAGGTCTCAGCCAGAACGCTACGAGAGGTCGAGTTCCGTGAGAAGTTGCGGGGCTACAACCAGGACGACGTCGACGAGTTCCTCGAGCGGGCGGCGGCGGGCGTCGAGTTGCTGCACGACCGCCTGCGGCAGGCCATGGAGCGGGCGATGCGGGCCGAGCAACGGGTCTCCGATCTGCCCGACGACGACGATGCGCTGCGGCGGACCTTGGTGCTCGCTCAGCGGACGGCGGACATGGCCGTGAAGGAGTCGCAGCAGCAGGCTCGAGAGACGCTGGCGAACGCCCAGTCCGAGGCTCGGTCGATGGTCACCGAAGCCGAGGAGCGCGCCCGGCGCACCACCGAGGAAGCCGAGCGCGATCTTCGGGAGGAGCTCATCCGACTGGAGAGTGCCCGCCAGCAGCTGCACCAGGACATCATCCTCCTCGAGCGTCACGTCGAGGAGGAGCGCGGTCGGATGCGTGCGGCGCTCGCCAACGCGGCCGCCTGGGTCGATCAGAACCTGTCTGCCATGGCGCCGCCACCGCCGTTGAGCGACGTCGACGTCCCGGCACCGACTGCACCTCCGGCGCCTCCGCCCGGACCATCCGACGACGGCTTCGATGGCGATGGCCTCGATGGGGATGGCGAAGCGGACGCCGACCAGGGTGGCGCCGAGCAGGGTCCTGCCGAGGAAGGTCGCCCGCCTGTACCCGTCGGCATGGGTGGCGCCGGCGCACCGAGTGGCGCGGGGCGGGAGGATCGCCCGCCGGGAGCCGGTAGCGGCATCTTCGACGCCGAGCAGTGGGAAGGCGCAAGTGAGGACAATCCGACCCGAATCATCAGGGTGCAGGGCTCCGCCGGAGAGCACGCGCCCACCCGCGTGATCAGGGGCCAGGGCCCGACCGGGGGTCGTGGGCAGGTCTAGAACGGCTCGTTCTAGAATACTCAAGTGCGATAGACAGTCGGCGTGGCCGAACGCTGCGCTTCGGCTCCCCCCACTTGGCTCCCTGGGATGGTGGCTCGGTGTTGTTACTTTTGACCGTCGGCCTCCTGCTGATCGGCCTGGTCACCCTGGTGATCGGATTCCTGAACAGCTCGTTGGCCCTCGACTACATCTCGATCGCTGCCAGCGCTCTTTCCTTCGCGCTCGTGCTGCTGTTCACCCGACTCGGACGGGCTCGGTCGGCCCGGACCGCGGCCGCTCGCGGCCGGCAGGAGCCGGCGCCGTTGGCGTCGAGCGACACCGGCGACACCGGTGTGATCGAGCTCGATCCCGCCGACTCCCTCGCCCCTGAGACGGCGGCCTTCCCGCCGGCCTCGCGGGGCCCGCGGGCAACACCGAGGGCACCGGAGCCGGCGATGCCGCAGGCGTTCGACGAGCCACCCCTGGAGGAAGAGGACGAGGACGACGCATCGGTCTGGGAACCCGAGCCGGCGCCGCAGCCTGCCCCGCCGGTCTCGGCCCGTGCACCCCGCGGTCGGTCGCCCTACGAGCGTCCGTCGTCGCGGGAGGCTGACATCGCCCCGCCAGTGCCTGCCCCCGTCGGTCGCCGCGACGACCATCGCGACGACCATCGCTACGACGACGATCGCTACGAGGACGAAGTCGATGAGGGCGGACGGCACCTCCAGGAGTACGACGATCTGGAGTTCCCCATCGCCGACTACGACGACCTCCGCGTGGCCGAGATCCTTCCTCTGCTGGAGGAGCTCGAGCCTGACGAGATCGAGGTGGTGCGCCACCGCGAGCAGTCGGGTCGCAATCGCGCCGTCGTGCTCCGCAAGTTGGACGAGCTGATCGGTGGGGCCGCTGTTCCCTCGGCGGGTCGCCGCCCGGCGACGCCGGTCGTGAACGGGACCCGCCATCGCCCGACGGCCGAGCGCCCCGCCGAAGTCGGCTACGACGACGAGGACGCCGCATACGGTGACGGCTACGACGGTGCCGAGGCGGACTACGACGACGGCGGCACGGGGCCGCAGCACGTCGCCTTCCCGATCGCCGACTACGACGATCTGCGTCTGACCGAGATCCTGCCCCTCCTGCCCCAGCTGGAGCCGGTCGAGCTCGAGATGGTGCGCCAGCGAGAGCTCGAGGGCGAACGGCGGGCCACCCTGCTCAACCGCATCGACGCCCTGATCGGGACCGGACCCGCCCGGGCGTCCTCCCGCTAGCGGTCGCTCGCCCGCGGGGCGCAGCGGGACTCAGACGACCCGGCTCAGGCCGACACCGATCGAGCGAGACCGCCCGACGTCGTAGCGGGCCTCGTAGTCGAGGCCGGAGCGGTCCAGCGGGGCCAGCTCCAGGTCGTCGGCGAGGGTCTGTTCCATGAGGTATCGCCGATGGGACCCCACGGCGTCACCCGCTTCCCGGTCGAGATCCAGCACCAGCCGGATGTGGTCGGAGACATGGAGGCCGGCGTCCCGGCGGGCCATCTGCACGGTGCGGATCAGGTCGCGCGCCAGCCCCAGCCGGGCCAGCGCCGGTGTGACCTCGAGATCGAGGGTGACCACGCCGTCGTTCCGGGGCAGGCTCCGGCTGGAGACCTCGTCGCGGGGCTTGAGGCGCACGGCGAACTCGTTCGGCGCCAGGGTCACGCCCGCCGCCTCGACCTCGTCGTCCGAAACCCTGGACCAGTTGCCCTGGCGTGCCGCGGCCAGGACCTTCTGGGTGTCGGCGCCGAGGCGCGGCCCGACGACCGAGGGGTCGACGGCCAGGATGAGCTCGCCCGCCTCGTCCACGTCCTCGGTGAGATGGACGTCCTGGACGTTGACCTCGTCGGCGATCAGGCCCACGAAGGGCTCGAGCCGACGGGCGTCTCGAGCGGCCACGGTCAGGGACGCGAGCGGCAGCCGGGCCCGCCGGTCGTTGGCCTTGCGCACCGAGTGGGCGGCAGAGGCCACCTCGCGCACGAGGTCCATGTCGGCGACGAGTGCGGGATCAGCCGGCAGGGCGTCGCGCCCCGGCCAGTCGGTCAGATGGACGCTGCGCTCGCCCGTGAGGCCGCGGTACACAGCCTCGGTGACCAGTGGGAGCAGCGGCGCGGCCACCTGGCACAGCACCCGGAGCACGGTGGCCAGCGTGTCGTAGGCAGTCCCGCTTGTCGCCGTCGGTCTCCGGGTCGTCGCCCACGGGCTTCCAGAACCTGTCTCGGCTTCGGCGGATGTACCAGTTGGTGAGGGCGTCGAGGAAGCCGCCGATGGCGGCACACGCTCCCGGCAGGTCGTCGGCGTCCATCCTGGTCGTCACCTGGTCGACCAGGGCCGAGGTCTTGGCCAGCACGTAGCGGTCGAGCACGCCCGTGGCGTCGGTCCGCCAGCGCCCCCGGATCCGGTCTGTGTTGGCGTAGAGGGTGAGGAAGTACCAGGCGTTCCAGATGGGATTGATGACCTGGCGCACGGCGTCGGAGAACCCCTTGTGGTCCACCATCTGGTCCTGTCCCCGCAGGACGGCCGACGAGAGCAGGAACCAACGCATGGCGTCGGCCCCGTAGGTGGCGAAGACCTCGTTGGCCTCGGGGTAGTTGCCCAGCCGCTTCGACATCTTGCGTCCGTCGTGGCCCTGCAGGATCCCGTGGGCGATACAGCTCGTGAAGGCGGGGCAGTCGAACAGCGCCGTCGACAGCACGTGGAGCGTGTAGAACCAGCCCCTCGTCTGGCTCACGTACTCGACGATGAAGTCGGCCGGGAAATGGGACTCGAAGCGCTCGCGGTTCTCCATCGGATAGTGGAGCTGGGCGTAGGGCATCGATCCGGACTCGAACCAGCAGTCGAGGACGTCGTCGACCCGGCGCATCGTCGAGGCGCCGGTGGGGTCGTCGGGGTTGGGACGGGTGAGGGCGTCGACAGCGGGGCGATGGAGATCGGTCGGCCGTACCCCGAAGTCACGCTCGAGCTCGTCGAGGGTGCCGTACACGTCGATTCGCGGATAGCGGGGGTCGTCGCTCTTCCACACCGGGATGGGCGCGCCCCAGAAGCGGTTGCGGCTGATCGACCAGTCCCTGGCTCCTTCCAGCCACTTGCCGAAGGCCCCGTCGCGCACGTGGGCCGGCGTCCAGCGGATGCGCTGGTTGAGCTCGACCATCCGGTCGCGGAAGGCCGTCACCTGCACGAACCACGAGCTCACGGCCCGGTAGATCAGAGGCGTGTCCGTTCTCCAGCAGTGCGGGTAGCTGTGGACGTAGCTCTCCCGGGCGAGCAACGCGTCCGAGGCGGCGAGGTCCTCGATGATCGCCTCGTTGGCGTCGAGCACCTGCAAGCCGGCATAGGGGGGGACCTCGTTGGTGAACCGGCCCCGGTCGTCCACGGGAGCGACCACGGGGATGCCGTTGGCCTCACCGAGGCGCTGGTCGTCCTCGCCGAAGCCGGGCGCGGTGTGGACGATGCCGGTGCCCTCCTCGGTCGACACGAAGTCTCCGGCGAGGACGCGGAAGGCCCCCGGCGTGTCGGCGAAGAAGTCGAACAGGGGACGATAGGTCCGGCCCACCAGGTCGCTGCCCTTGAGCGTTGCGACCCGCACTGCGTCCCCCAGGACGTCCTCGTAGGCCTCGGCTCTCGCCTCGCCCACGACGTAGCGCTTCCCGTCGCGATCGAGGACGACGTAGTCGATGTCCGGCCCCACCGCCAGGGCGAGGTTGGACGGAAGTGTCCACGGCGTCGTCGTCCACACCAGGACCCGCAGCGGCTCGCCGTCGAGCTCGAAGGCCACCGTCACGGCGGGGTCCTCCCGGGGGCGGTAGGCGTCGTCCTGTCGGGTCTCGAAGTTCGACAGGGGCGTCTCGCACTCCCAGCAGTAGGGGAGGACGCGGTAGCCCTCGTAGATCAGCCCCTTGTCCCACAACCGGCGAAAGGCCCACAGGACGCTCTCCATGTACGAGAGATCCATCGTCTTGTAGTCGTTGCCGAAATCGACCCAGCGAGCCTGTCGGGTGACGTACCGCTCCCACTCGTCGGCGGTGCGCAGGACCAGGGAGCGGCAGTGGTCGTTGAACCGCTCGATCCCCATCGCCGTGACGCCGGCGCGACCGGACACGCCCAGCTCCTTCTCGGCCACCATCTCGGCGGGCAGCCCGTGGCAGTCCCAGCCGAAGCGCCGTTCGACCCGGCGCCCCCGCATGGTCCGGTACCGGGGGACGGCGTCCTTGACGAAGCCGGTCAGCAGGTGGCCGTAGTGGGGGAGACCGTTGGCGAACGGTGGACCGTCGTAGAACACGTACTCGTTGGGACCGGCTTCTCTCGCCCCCACCGACGCCGCGAACGTGCCGTCGGCCGCCCAGAAGTCCAGGATCTGCTCCTCGAGCGCCGGAAGCTCGGGCTGCTGCTCGACCTGGGGATACGGCATCGGTGCGGGCTCGCCGGCCATGGACCCACAGTAGGCGGGACAAGTCTGCGTTCCCGGCGGGTTTCACGGGCATCCACCGGCTGGTCGGGACGGGAGTCGTTGCTGTTGCCGGGCCTGTCGGGTACGATCCGACGCCCTCGGCGACTTCTCAGGACCGAGCTCATGCCTCGAGCATCACGTTCATCAAACCCGGCCCGGCAACCGGGTACCCGCAAGGGATCCGCTACAGCTGGTCGATCTTCGGCCCAGGCCGCCCGGGCCGCCAAGCCCCGCGCCGCCCCGGCGGCGAAGACGAGTCGGTCCGGCGGGCGAAGCCCGCAGGCGCGAGGCGCGACGGTCGCCACGGGAGGTCGGACCGGCGGGAAGGCCGACGCATCCGGGACCCGGTCGGAACGGGGACGGGCAGCGGGGGCATCGGGCAGGGCCCAGCGGGGCGGTGGGACGTCGGCCACCGCCAAACGCGGCAGCGACCGGGTGGCGACGCGGCGCGCCGGCAGCGGAGCCCGGACCAAGGCCGGGGCGAGCACACGAGTGCCGACCAAGGCCCGGACCGGGCGAGCGCCAGCGCCCAAGGCCGGCGCCAGGAGGGTGGCAGAACGGGAACGGGCGGGCACCGCCAAGACACTGGCTCGTCGGGCGGGTGCCGCCACGTCCACTGGCGGGGCGGCGAAGGCCCCGAAGGCGCGGCGCAAGGTCACGGACAAGTTCCTGCTGGAGCAGCAGGGCCTGCTGCGGGCCGAGCGGGCTACCTACCTCGAGCAGGCCGAGGCGCTCAAGGCCGAGGCCGATTCCCTGGCCCAGGAGATGGAGCCCGGCGACGTGCAGTTCGACGAGGAGTCCGGCGAGGGCGGCACCGTCACCGTGGACCGCGAGCGGGACCTGGCCCTTTCCGCCCAGGCGAGGGCGGCCGTCGAGGACATCGACCACGCTCTGGCCAAGATCGAGTCCGGCACCTACGGCTTGTGCGAGGGCTGCGGCGAGCCGATCCCGAGGGCCCGGCTCAAGGCTCTGCCACAGGCCCGGCTGTGCGTCACCTGCAAGAGCGGGGGGTTGTCGAGGCGCTGAGCCGGGACTGGTCTCGCCCACACCTCCAGCTGATCATCGGGGGGACGGCAGCTCTCGTCGTCGCCGTGGACCAGTTGACCAAGTCGCTGGCCGTGCACTTTCTCCGCGACGCTCCGGTGCACCTGGTCGGTCCGCTGCGCCTCGCCCTCACGTTCAACTCGGGAGCCGCCTTCAGCCTGGCTCGAGGCCTCACACCCGAGCTGGTGATCGTCGGCGTGGCCCTCATCGCTGTCGTCGTCGTGGTCGGGCGGACCGCCTCGACCGCGTCGACGGCGATCGCCGTGGGCCTCATCCTGGGTGGCGCAGTCGGGAACCTGGTCGACCGGCTGGTCCGGTCCAACGGGGGCGCCGTGATCGACTTCATCGACCTGCGTTACTGGCCGACGTTCAACGTGGCCGACGCGTGCATCGTGGTTGGTGCCTTCCTGCTGATCGCCGTCGGGTTTCGCCGGCGGGCGCCGTGAAGGCTTCCATTCCAGCGGCGCTGTCGGGCGAGCGGGTCGACCGGGCTGTGGCTCTTCTGGGCGGCTTGACCCGAGCCCAGGTGGCCGAGCTGGTGCGAGCAGGCCGGGTACGGCTGTCGGGCACGCGGGTGTCGACCCGCAGCCGTCGGGTGGCCGGAGGGGAGGACCTCGAGGTGGACCTGCCGCCTCCAGGTGCTCCGCCCGGGGTCGAACCCGACCCCACGGTCGACGTGGCGGTCGTCCACGCCGACGACGACATCGTGGTCGTCGACAAACCCTCCGGCCTGGTCGTCCATCCAGGTGCGGGCAACCGCGCCGGCACGCTCGTGCATGGCCTGGTCGGACGATTTCCCGATCTGGCCGACGCTGGAGCGGGCCAGCCGGATCGTCCCGGCATCGTCCAGCGCCTCGACAAGGGCACCTCGGGCCTCATGGTGGTGGCCCGGACGCCGGCTGCCCACCGGTCGCTGGTGGCCCAGCTCAGCGCCCGGCCCAGGGGTGTCGAGCGTCGGTACCTCGCCCTGGTCCTGGGGTCGGTCGAGGCCGACGCCGGAGAGGTCGAGGCCCCGATGGGGCGGTCGGACCGCGACCCGACGCGAATGGCCGTGTCCCGCCGGGGCCGTCCGGCACGCACCGTGTACGTGGTCCAGCGGCGCTACCAGCACCCACAGACGGCGAGCCTGGTGGACTGCGGGCTGGAGACCGGCCGCACCCACCAGATCCGGGTGCACATGGCTGCCATCGGTCACCCCGTGGCCGGCGATCCCCGCTACGGGGGCGCCACGCCCGGCCTGGCGCTCGGGCGACCGTTCCTGCATGCCCACCGGTTGTGCTTCGACCACCCCCGCAGCGGGGAGCGACTCAGCTTCTCGTCCCCGCTGCCACCCGACCTGCAGGCGGTGCTGGCCAGCCTCTCGTGAGTGGCGCTCCGCTGGGCGGCATCGCCACAGCCCCGGGCGGGGCCCCAGCCCGCCCCACTGCCGGCCGTTCTGCTGGCGGCTTCGCCGCCCCGGGCGGGGCCCCATCCCCGCCCTCCTCCGAGCGGCGGGGGCCCCCAGCCCCGCCGCCGGCCGTCAGGCGGCGAGCAGGAGGGACTCGAGCTCGGGGAAGGTGGCCAGGCGACGGAGGGCGTCGCCTTCGACCTGTCGTGCCCGCCGCACGCCGATGCCCAGGCGTCGGGCCGTGTTCTCGAGGGACGCGGGCTGGCCCGTGTCGAGCCCGAACCGCAGCCACAGCACGTCACGCTCGAGGGGGCTCAAGCTCTCGACGGCTCGCCGGAGCTGGTCTCGCCCTATGGCCGCGTCCACCTCCTCCTCGAAGGCCTCGCCGGCGGGAGCCACCAGCTCGCCCAGGCTGGTCTCCGAGTCCGGCCCGACCGTCTGGTCCAGGCTGGCCACGACCCGCGCCGCCTGACGCAGATCCGACAGCTGGCTGCGCGTGACGCCGGCCGCCTCGGCCAGCTCCTCGTCGTCGGGCTCGCGTCCCAACTCGACGGCCAGCTCGCGGCGGGCGGTGTCGACCCGACGAGACCGCTCGGCGGCATCCATGGGCAGGCGAATGGACTGCCCCGTGTTGTGCACGGCCCGCTGGAGGGCCTGACGGATCCACCACGTGGCGTAGGTCGAGAACCGGAATCCCCGCCGCCAGTCGAACTTGTCGACCGCCCGCATCAGGCCGAAGGTGCCCTCCTGGACGAGGTCGCCCAGGTCCACGCCCCGGTCCTGGTACAGACGGGCCCAGTGCACGACCAGCCGCAGGTTGGCCGTGATCATGCGCTGCCTGGCCTCGTCGTCACCGGCTTCGATCCGCTGAGCCAGCTCCACCTGCTGCTCGGCCGTGAGCAGGGGATATCTGGCCAGGTCGTCGAGGAAGAGCCCGACGGCATCGCCCAGCGGCGCAGATGTCCTTCTCGCCGCATCCTTGGTGGCGGTATCCCGTGCTCTAGCGATGATGTTCACTCCTCTCGAACTGATCCCCAAAGACCCAAACACCCCGATCGCCCCGGCAATTCCGCCGGGGCCGGGGGTGTATGCCGTCTATGCGCCCCGCCCCGTCGATGTGGCGGCCGCCGCCCGGCCGCCTCCGCCTCCACTGTCGGTGTGGTGAGTGCCTCCGGTCCGTGCGCCTGGCCCGAGGCGGCGGCCCACCCGGACCACTTGCCCAGTCTTACCCATTGCGGTTGGATCGCGCTCGATGGTTTCCGAGCCCGATTCGCCGTCCGGGAGCGGCGAATCCGGCCCGGGAGGCCGGCCCAGGAAGGCAGCCGGCCCGGGAGGCCGGCCCAGGAAGGCAGCCGGCCCGGGAGGCCGGCCCAGGAAGGCAGCCGGCCCGGGAGGCCGGCCCAGGAAGGCAGCCGGCCCGGGAGGCCGGCCCAGGAAGGCCCCCGGATCGGGCAGATCAGGCGGGTCGCCCGGTCCCACCACCCTGGCCGTCGACATCGGGGGCACGGGGGTCAAGGCCTCGGTGCTCGATCGGGCGGGCGCCATGATGGTCGACCGCCTGCGGGTGAAGACGCCCCATCCCTGCCCGCCGGGCGTGCTCGTGGACTCCCTGTGTGGGCTGTCCGAACGCCTTCCGCCCTTCGACCGGGTGTCGGTGGGCTTCCCCGGCGTGGTGCGCCAGGGTCGGGTCGTCACCGCCCCCAACCTGTCCACCAGGGGCGGGGCCGGCACGCCCGTGCTGGACGAGCTGGTGCAGGCGTGGCACGGCTTCGATCTGTCCGCCGTCATCGAGGAGCGGACCGGCAAGCCGACCCGCGTGGTCAATGACGCCGATCTCCAGGGCCTCGGCGTGGTGAAGGGAGAGGGTCTCGAGCTCGTGATCACGTTGGGCACGGGCATGGGCAGCAGCTTCTTCCTGGACGGCGAGCTGGCCCCCCACCTGGAGCTCGCCCACCATCCCTTCCGCAAGGGCGAGACCTACGAGGAGCAGGTGGGAGAGGCGGCCCGAGTCAGGATCGGCAACAAGCGCTGGAGCCGACGGGTGGCCGTGGCGGCCGAGACCCTGGATGCGCTCATGCTCTTCGACCGGCTCTACGTCGGCGGGGGCAACGCCAAGCACCTCAAGGTCGACCTGGGGGAGAAGGCGGTGCTGGTCGGCAACACCGGCGGGATCCTCGGAGGCCTTCGGCTCTGGGACGGGGCGGGCGACGGCCGCCGGCTCCGGGCGACGGCGCCCCGGCGGCCCCCGGGCTAGGCGCTCGCGCCGGCGCCTGCCTCTCGACGCCGGCCTCCCGGGCCGGCCGTGCTCACTGACGCCGGCCTCCCGGGCCGGCCGTGCTCACTGCCGGTAGTGCTCGACGGTGTCGGTGTCGCGAGCCTCGGCCTCGTCCGGGTCGAGACCCGCGTGGCGGCGGGCCCGCCGCTGGCGCAGCAGGTCCCAGCACTGGTCCAGGCTCGCCTCCAGGCTGGCGAGACGGCGCTCCTGAGCCTCGTCCAGGCCGTCCGCACCCGCCGCCTCGAGCAGGGTGTGCTCTTCGCCGACCAAGCCGCCGATGTGCCCGAGGATCTCCTTGTCGTCCACGGGTACCGGTCTACTCGACGAGCTCGACCGGTGTCACCGTGACCTCGAGGACCCGATCGTCGCGGAGGATACGAAGTACGGCGGCCTTGCCGATGGCGTCGCCGATCATCAGCGTCTGCAGGTCGCCCGCCGTCTCGACATCGGTGTCGTCGATGCTGAGGATGACGTCCTTGGGTCGCAGGCCGGCCCGGGCGGCGGGGCTCGCCTCGACGACCTCGGCGACGCCGACGCCGGCGTCCCGCCCGAGGACCGAGCTCTGGCGGGGCGGCAGGGCCCGAAAGGCTCCGGCGATCCCGATGTAGGCCCGGCGGAACCTGCCCTCGCTCATCAGGGCGCCGATGATCTGCCGGGTCGTGGCATTGACCGGCACGGCCAGGCCCAGCCCCATGCCGGCCACGGCGGTGTTGATCCCGACGACCTCCGAGCGGCCGTCGGCGAGGGCGCCCCCGAGTTGCCCGGGTTGAGGGCGGCGTCGGTCTGGATCACGTTCTCGACGATCCGGGTGGCGCTGCCGGCCCTGGTCGGCAGGGACCGCCCCAGCCCGCTCACCACGCCGGCGGTCACCGAGCCGGCCAGCCCGAGCGGGTTTCCGATGGCGACGACCAGCTGGCCGACCCGAAGCGCGTCGGCGTCACCCAACACCGCCGGACTGAGTCCGGAGCCCCGGGCGCGGACCACGGCCAGGTCGGAGAGCCGGTCCGTGCCCACGATCTCGAGCTCGAGCTCGCGGCCGTCGGTGAAGCTGGCCGTCCCCGTGCGGCTCCCGCCGACGACGTGGGCCGAGGTCAGCATGAACCCGTCGGGTGTGATGGCGACCCCGGTGCCCGCACCCTCGGGCGCCTCGCGGGCTCCCCGCCGACCGGGGCGGCCGACGCGAAGGCTGGCGACCGATGGCAGCAGGGTGGCAGCCACCGAGGACACGACTCTCGAGTAGGCGTCGAGAGGTGCCTCGTCGCGTACCTCGGGTGTCGTGACGAGCACGTCGTCGGGCAGGTGATGTTCGGTCATGCGTGCTCCTCTAGATCGTCGTCGGTCCCTCGCCCCGCACCCGGTGCACGTGCACCAGGGCGTCGCGGAGGTCGGTCAACCAGTCCGTCTCGTGTCGGCCCACCAGGCGGACGCACCAGGCCAGTGCGTCGCTGCGACTGCGGGCCACGCCCGCAGCGACGAGGATGTCGAGCACCGCCCGCTCGCCCATGCGCAGCCGGGTCATGACAGGGACGCTCATGGTCGTGAAGAGCTCGTGAGACTCGCCGCAACGCGCTCCCCACGACACCTTGCGGCCGAATGCGTGCTCGGCCTCCTCGGCGGTGCGCATCCGCCCTTCACGCGTCTCCTCCCGAAACTGGCGGATGCGGGCCACCCTCGCCGCCGCCTTCGTCGCATCGGTGGAACCCCGCTCGATCGCGGGCTCGTCGAGGCTCCCGACGATGAGGATCTCGTCGTCGTCCACGTTCACGGTGGGTGACTCGGCGAACCAGCCCCGTGGTACGTGCTGCACGATCCACCGCCGGATGTGCTCGGTCTCTGCTCGCTCTGACTGCGCCTTGGGTGCCATGGTCTTACAAGATTACACCGTTTCGGCGAGAGGCAGACGGGTTCGTCGGGCCGGTTCGGTCAGCGTGGAGATCGGGTGGGCCGCGAGGTGCGAACCGATACCCTTTGGCCGTGGGCGGTCAACGGCGCCTTGCCTTGGGGACCGGCTCGTCGAGGGGTCTCCACAGGCAGGCTCCGTGACGTCGGTGGCACCGGAGGGCCGAGTGGCGCGGGGCGCATGGCCGACCATGAGGCCCCATCGGCCCGAGCCGTCCGCCGAGCCGTCACCAGGCGAGCCTGCTCGGCCGGGACGGCGGCGGACCTGGATCAGGTGGGTCCGCGGGATCCTCGCCGTCGTCATCCTGATCGCGGCCGCCGTCGCCGCCAGCACCCAGACCAAGCAGCTGGGGCGGGGCGCAGCCCTGCTGACCCATATCGAGTGGGGCTGGCTGGTCGTCGCCATCGCCTTCGAGCTGGCGTCGCTGGTCGTCTTCGCCCGTCTCCAGCGGTGGCTGCTGCACGCCGGCGGCGTGCGTCTCGGGTTCGGGGCGCTCTTCGAGATCACCCTGGCCGGCAACTCGCTGGCGGTCACGCTGCCGGGCGGCGCCGTCTGGGCCGCCGCCTTCGCCTTCGAGCAGCTCCGGCGCCGCGGTGCCGACCGGGTGCTGGCCGAGTGGGTGATCCTCGTCGCCGGCGCCCTGTCGAGCTTCGCCATCTTCTGCATCCTCGCCACCGGTGTCTGGGTGGCCGGCAGCCAGGGCCCCGTTGCCAGCCTGCGGTGGCTGGCGGTCGCGCTGGCGGCCATCCCGGTGCTCGCCGGGGCCGTGGGCCTGGCGGTGCGCTACTCCTCGTGGGCTCGACAGCGGTGCCGCGCGTTGGTGGCGTGGACCGAGCGCCTCGTTCCCCGGAGCGGACGGGTCGCAGCGGTCCTGCAGCTGTTCTGGTCGCGGGTCCGGCGCGTCCGTCCCGGCCTGCGCGGCTGGCTGGTGGCCTTCGCCCTGGCCATGGCCAACTGGCTCTGCAACTGCGCAACGCTGATCGCCTGCACGCTCGCCCTCGGGGCCCACGTCCACTGGCGGGGCGTGCTCGTCGCCTACGCCCTGGCCCAGATCTCGGCCAGTCTCCCGATCACTCCCGGCGGCATCGGGATCGTCGAGGGGAGCCTCACCTTCGCCTTGATCGCCTACGGGCAGAGCGCCAGCGAGGCAGTGGCCATCGTGCTCCTCTACCGCATCGTGAGCTTCTGGGGTGTCGTCCCCCTCGGCTGGTTGTCCTGGGCCTACCTGGCGCTGCAGCAACGCCGGGGTCGGCGCCACGGCAAGCACCATCCCTGGGCCATCCACCACCGTCAGCGCCCGTCCCGATCGGAGCGCCCGACCGAGCGGCGCGACGTCGACACCGGCAGCCCGGTGTCACCGACCGGTCACCCCCTCGACGCGCGGAGGGCGACCTGATCGTCACCCTCGTCCGTCACGGCGAGACGGACTGGAGCCGCTCAGGGCGTCACACCGGACGCACGGATGTCCCACTGACCGACGGGGGACGGCGTCAGGCCGAGCAGGCGGGGGCCGAGCTCGCCGGCCGGCGGTTCTCGCGCTGGTGCTGACCAGTCCCCTGACCCGCGCCGCGGAGACGTGCCGGCTGGCCGGCGTGGGCGACGGCGAGCCGTGCGACGACCTGCTCGAGTGGGACTACGGCGACTACGAAGGTCGCACGACCGACGACATCCGCGCCGAGCGACCGGGCTGGCTCCTCTGGCGCGACGGGTGTCCAGGAGGCGAGCGACCTGACGACGTGGGACGGCGGGCCGACCGTGTCATCACCGCCATCCGGGACGCCACCGGTGACGTCATCCTCTTCGCCCATGGCCACATCCTGCGGGTGCTGGCGGCCCGCTGGGTGGGACTGGCGCCGGCGGACGGGAGCCGCCTGGCGCTCGACCCGGCGACGATCAGCGTCCTCGGCTACGAGCGGGAGACCTCCGTCATCCGGTTGTGGAACGACGAGCCTTCCCGGTCGGCTAGGTGAGCGGGGCCAGGGGCGTGGCCCACCCGCGCGACCGTGAGACCATGTCGGCGAGCGTGAAGGAGTCGAGGTGGGACCGCATGTGCCCGCCCACCTCCGACCACACCGCCAGCAGCACGCACTGGCCCTCGTGGTCGCAGGCACCGTTCTGGTGGGGGGAGCCGAAGTCGCCGGCCACGATGGGGCCGTCGACGGCGCTCACGATCTGGCCCAGGGTGATCTCGTCCGCCGGCCGGGCCAGGACGTAGCCACCGCCCACGCCCCGCTTGGAGCGCACCAGGCCGGCGCCCTTCAGGGCCAGGAGGATCTGCTCGAGGTACGGCTGGGGTAGGCCGGTCCGCTCGGCCAGGTCGCGTACCGAGGTGGGTCCGTCGTCGGCTGCGTGCAGCGCCAGGGACAGCAGCGCCCGGCTGGCGTAGTCACCCCTCGTCGACACCTTCACGTATTCCATGGTAGGGCGCCTGGGCGTAAGGTCGCTGTAGTGGAGGCCGAGCCGACCCCGACCCCGACGGTGCCGGACGACGCTGCGTCCCCGGGCGGCGCGCCGTCACCGGCCTCGGCGACCCCGAGCCCCGTGCTCCCCGCCTACGGCGGCCCCTGCCTGACCGGCCTCGTGGGCGCGCTGCTCGAACGCCGGAGCGGCGAGCCTCCGACCTGGCTTCCCGAGCCGGTGCGGGACGCGACCCAGGTCGTCCTGTTGGTCCTGGACGGGTTCGGCTGGGAGCAGCTGCTCGAACGGCCCCATCTGGCTCCGACGATGCGGACCCTTGCGGGAGGACCGATCACGTCGGTGGTTCCGACGACGACGGCGACGGCCCTCACCTCGATCACGACCGGCCTCACCCCGGCGGAGCACGGTGTCGTCGGCTACCGGGTGCACGTGGGGGAGCAGGAGGTGATGAACGTCCTGCGGTGGAGGACCGAGACGGGCGACGCCCGGACCAAGGTGCGGCCGCCCGTCTTCCAGCCCTCGCCGGCCTTCGCCGGGAGACGGGTCCCCGTCGTGACGAGGGCGGAGTTCGTCAGCACCGGTTTCACCGCCGCCCACCTCGCCGGTTCCCCGATCCGGGGCTGGCGCATGCCGTCGACGCTGCCGGTCGAGGTGGCTCGGTTGCTGACCGAGGGCGAGCCACTCGTGTACGCCTACTACGACGGCATCGACAAGGTGGCCCACGAGTGGGGGCTGGACGCCCACTACGAAGCGGAGGTGGCGGCCGCCGATCATCTCGTGGCCGGCGTGCTCGCCGCCCTACCGGCCGGTGCCGCGCTGCTCGTCACGTCCGACCACGGGCAGGTGGACGTCGGCGACGACACGATCACCCTGTCCCCCGAGATCATGGCCGACGTCACGTTCCTGTCGGGCGAGGGCCGCTTCCGCTGGCTGCACGCCCGGCCCGGGACAGTGGACAGGCTGGCCGAGCGAGCGTCGGCCGCCTACGGCCACGTTGCCTGGGTGCGCACCAGGGAGCAGGTCCTGGCCGAGGGATGGCTCGGAGGGATGCCCGTGCCCGAGGTCGAGCAGCGCCTCGGCGACGTCGCCCTGGTCGCGCACGCGCCGGTGGCGTTTCTCGATCCCGCCGACACGGGTGAGGTCAGCCTCGTCAGCAGGCACGGTTCGCTGACATCGGCCGAGATGCTGGTGCCGCTGCTGGCGCGCCGGGCCTGATCCGGACTAAGGATCGAAGATGGCTCCTGACAGACCGGAAGCTCCTCCGAACGTCGTCGTCGTCCCCCCGGGCGCGGTCGGCAGCCGCCCGAGCGCCGAGGCCGACGAGGCGCCTGCCGGGGGCGGCGCCGTCGAGCCCACCGAGACGGTGGCCCAGCCGGCGAGAGTCATGCGCATCGGGTCCATGATCCGCCAGCTGCTCGAGGAGGTCCGCCAGGCTCCGCTGGACGAGAAGAGCCGGACCCGGCTGCGAGAGATCTACGACACGTCGGTGCACGAGCTGAGCGACGGGCTCTCGCCCGACCTGGCCGCCGAGCTCGGCCGGCTCTCGTCTCCCTTCGATGCGGCGACGCCGAGCGAGGGCGAGCTCAGGGTCGCCCAGGCCCAGCTTGTCGGCTGGCTCGAGGGACTGTTCCAGGGCATCCAGGCGACCCTCTTCGCGCAGCAGATGAACGCCCGATCGCAGCTCGAGGAGATGCGGCGGCGCCAGCTACCGCCGGGTGCCGAGGACTCGCCCTCCTCCCGTCCCGGCACCTATCTCTGAGTTGACAGAGCTGGCGCGCCGAGGCCGGTGAGGGAGCGGCACGCTCGGCTGGCTCCCATTCTGACGAAATGGGCGCCAGCCGAGGCACCGCTCCCTCTGGCCCCGCCGACGAGGTGATGCTCCGGCAGGAGCAGGTCGAGTGCACAGGGTGAGCTGGTCGGCGCATCGGCCCGGATTTCGAAGAACCGGGACGATGCGCCGAGCCGGCTCGCCCACAAAGGTCGAGAGCCACGAGCAGCTGCGGCCCTATCTGGGCGGCGGAGCCGGTGGTGCTGAGGTAGGGTGAATGACAGCGGTGTAACTCGTCCACAGGGCTGTGGACAACGGGGCTCGAGGAGAGGAGGGCGGCGCGTGGCCGGCGGAGCTGGAGGCGACTCGTTCGCCCACCTTCACGTCCACACCGAGTTCTCCATGCTGGACGGGGCCGCCCGGGTCAAGGACCTGGTGGCGGCGGCGGCGGCCGACGGGCAGCCGGCCCTCGCCATCACGGACCACGGCAACATGTACGGCGTCCTGGACTTCTACAAGGAGTGTCAGGCCCAGGGCATCGTGCCCATCGTCGGGATCGAGGCCTACATGGCCGCCGCCAGCCGCCACGAGCGACCGGTGCGGCGCGGCAGGGTCGACGACACCGGCGGCGACGTCGACGGCGGCGAGAAGCTCTACTACCACCTCACGCTCCTCGCCGAGTCCACCGTGGGCTACCGCAACCTCATGCAGCTCTCGAGCGCGGCCTACCTGGAGGGCTACTACTACCAACCCCGGCTCGACTGGGAGCTGCTCGAGCGCCACCACGAGGGCGTCATCGCCACGACGGGTTGCCTCGGCGGGCTCGTCCTCCAGACCCTGCAGCGGGGCGATGTCGCCGGGGCCACAGCGCTGACGGGGCGGCTCCAGGACATATTCGGTCGGGAGCATCTCTTCGTCGAGCTCCAGGACCACGGCCTCGAGCTGCAGCGCAAGACCAACGCCAGCCTCATCGACATCGCCCGTCAGCTGGGGGCACCGCTGCTCGCCACCAACGACAGCCACTACACCCACCGCACCGACGCCATGGCCCACGACGCGCTCCTGTGTGTCCAGACCGGGGCCCTGCGAGACGACCCGAAGCGGTTCAGGTTCGAGGGAGAGGAGCACTACCTCAAGTCGGCGACGGAGATGCGGACGCTGTTCCGCGATTGGCCCGACGCGTGCAACAACACCCTCTGGGTGGCCGAGCGCGCCGCGGTCGACATCGAGTTCGGCAAGCCCAAGCTGCCCGAGTTCCCCGTGCCGGAGGAGTTCGCGGCCGGCGGCGGCGAGACCGCAGCCGCGGCCTACCTCCGCCACCTGAGCATGGTGGGAGCAGAGGAGCGGTACGGCCGGCCCGTTCCGACGGCGGTGGTCGAGCGGCTCGACTACGAGCTCGGTGTCATCGCCGAGATGGGCTTCTCGGCCTACTTCCTCGTGGTGTGGGACCTCATCCGCCACGCCCGAACATCCGGCATCCGGGTCGGGCCCGGCAGGGGTTCGGCCGCCGGCTGCTGTGTCGCCTACTGCCTGCGGATCGTCGATCTGGATCCCATCCACCACGACCTGCTCTTCGAGCGCTTCCTCAACCCCGGCCGCCGGGAGATGCCCGACATCGACATGGACTTCGACGAACGGGGTCGAGGGGAGATGATCCGCTACGCAGCCGAGCGCTACGGGTGGGACCGCGTCGCCCAGATCGTGACGTTCTCGACCATCAAGGCTCGGGCGGCGGTGCGCGACGCCGCCCGCGTGCTCGGCTACCCCTACGCGGTGGGGGACCGCATCGCCAAGGCCATGCCGCCCCTCGTGATGGGCCGCGACACCCCGCTGGGCGCCTGCCTCGAGCGTCGCGAGGGCCAGGAGGACGGCTTCAAGATGGCGACCGGTCTCCGGGAGATGTACGAGAGCGATCCCGAGGCCCGGCAGGTGATCGACGTGGCCAAGGGCTTGGAGGGATTGCGGCGCCAGGCCGGTATCCACGCCGCCGCCGTGGTCATCACGCGCGACCCCCTCACCGAGCACCTCCCGATCCAGCGGAAGCCCGATCCCTCGACAGCCGCCGAGGACGCGCCCATCGTCACGCAGTACGAGATGCACGGTGTCGAGGAGCTGGGCCTGCTCAAGATGGACTTCCTCGGCCTGCGCAACCTGAGCGTCATCGAGCGGGCGCTCGATCTCATCGAGCGCTCACGGGGCGAGCGACCCGACATCGACGCCCTGCCACCCGACGACGAGGCCACCTTCGCCATGCTCCGAGAAGGACGGTCGGTGGGGGTCTTCCAGCTGGAGGGCGCGCCCATGCGGGCGCTCATGCGATCGCTCGCTCCCAGCCGTTTCGAGGATGTCGCCGCGCTCGTGGCCCTCTACCGGCCGGGTCCCATGGCGGCGAACATGCACAACGACTACGCCGACCGGAAGTGCGGCCGCAAACCGATCACCTACCTCCACCCCGACCTCGAGGACATCCTGGCGGACACCTACGGGCTCATGATCTACCAGGAGTCGATGATCCGCGTGGCCCAGCGCTTCGCCGGCTACAGCCTGGCCGAGGCCGACCGGCTCCGGAAGGCCTGCGGCAAGAAGATCCGGTCGCTCATCGCGGCTGAGCGGGAGCAGTTCGTGGCGGGCTGCGAGCGGACGGGCTACGGCGCCGCCCTCGGCACGTCGCTGTTCGACCTCATCGAGCCGTTCGCCGACTACGCCTTCAACAAGAGCCATTCCTACGGCTACGGCCTGGTGGCCTACCAGACGGCCTGGCTCAAGGCCAACTATCCCGTGGAGTACATGGCCGCCCTTCTCACGAGCGTGAAGGACGACAAGGACCGCACCGCCGTATATCTCGGCGAGTGCCGGGCCCGTCACATCCAGGTGCTGGTACCAGATGTCAACGTCTCTGCGTCGGACTTCACCGCCCAGACGACGTCCAAGGACGGCTCGGGAGCCATCCCGTTCGGGCTCTCGGCCATCCGCAACGTCGGCGAGGGTCTCGTCGCTCAGGTCGTGGCCGAGCGGGAGCGCGGCGGCCCGTTCCGTGACTTCTACGACTTCTGCGACCGCGTGGACCCGACCGTGCTCAACAAGCGGACCGTGGAGTCGCTCATCAAGGCGGGCGCGTTCGACTCGATGGGTCATCCGCGCAAGGGCTTGTGCCTCGTCTTCGAGCAGGTGGTCGACCGCACCCTCGCTCGGCGTCGAGAGGCCGAGCTGGGCATCATGAGCCTGTTCGCCGGGCTCGACGGAGGCGGGACCGGTGCGAACGGCAACGGCACGAGCGGCGAGACCGGGACGACGATCGGCTTCGACGACTCGAGGGTGCCGATCCCCGACGTCGAGTTCGACAAGGCGCAGCGTCTGTCGTTCGAGAAGGAGATGCTCGGTCTGTACGTGAGCGATCATCCGCTCATGGGCATGGAGACGGCCCTGGCCAAGCACGCCGACTGTACGATCACCGCGCTGCGGGAGATGGCACCGGCCGCGGCCAACGGCAACCGCGACACCGAGGTTCGGGTGATCGGGGGTGTCGTCACCAACCTGGTGCGCAAGTACACCAAGAGTGGCGATCAGATGGCCACCTTCGTCCTCGAGGACCTCGAGGCCTCGATCGAGACCTTCGTCTTCCCGAGCGCCATGCGCCAGTTCGGGGCCCTGCTCGAGGAAGACGTGGCCGTCTGTGTCCGGGGTCGGATCGACACTCGCGACGACCAGCCCAAGCTGGTGTGCATGGGCCTCACCCGTCCCCAGCTCGTCGCCGACGACGGACCTCCATTGCGGATCTGCCTCCCGCTGGCCAGTCTCACCGATCCGTTGCTACAGGGCCTCAAGCAGCTGTTCGTCGACCACCCCGGCCCGTCGCCGGTGTACCTGCACGTCGGCGCCAAGGTGCTTCGCCTGCCGGACGAGCTCAACGTGGATGCTCGGTCCGGCGTGGTCGCCGAGGTGCGGGTCCTGCTCGGCCCCAACGCCGTCGTCAGCTGAGCGGCGTTGCGCCGGGCCACCCGCCGGCCGCGAGCCCCCGATCGGGCGGGCCCCGCATGGGACAGATCCCGGCGCCATCCCGTAATCTGGAGGGGAACAAGCCAGGCACCAGGTCGAACGGGAGTACTCAAGAGGTCATGTCCATCGAGGTCGACACCAAGGACTGCACGGCGCTGAGCGACGCCGAGTTGGCCGACATGGCCGACATCTGCACCGACGGCTCGGCGGGCTTCGACGTCGGGTTCCTCTCCAAGCAGCGCGACGAGTGGGTGCTCGTCACCCAGGCCCGCGAGGGCGGAAGGCTCGCCGGGTTCTCGTTCTGCACGCTCGAGCGCATCGGCGGGACACCCTCGCTGCTCGTCGGTCTCGCCTCGGTGAAGCCGACGTCCAAGCGGGAGCAGGTTGTTCGGGCGCTCATGAACGACCAGTACCGCCGGGCCCTGCTCGCGTTCCCCGACGAGGACGTGCTCGTGGGTACGCGCATGGCTGACCCTGGCGCCTTCGACGCCTTCAAGGGGCTCTCCGACGTCGTTCCCCGGCCTGAGCACCGACCCACGGGGGAAGAGCGGGCGTGGGGCCGTCGACTGGCGAAGCGCTTCGGGGCCGACGGGCGCCTCAACGACCGGTCCTTCGTGCTGGGTGGTACGGGATCGCCCGCCGGGGTGCTCGAGTACCGCAGCCTCAAGTCGGGCCCCGCCGACGTCGCCGCCTTCTTCAAGCCGTTGACCCAGAAGCGCTTCGACTGCCTCGTCGCCTTCGGATGGGCCATGGCCGAGGACCTGGCCGAGGGCCGGTTGGGCCGGTGAGCCGGCCCGCCTCGCCGTAGTTCGCCACCGGGGGGGATCGTGAAGCTCGGGGTGGTCTTGGGCGCCGGTGGGGTGGTTGGCCTCGCGTACCACGCCGGCGTGCTCCGCGCCCTCGAGGAGGAGGGTGGGGTGCGGCTGGCATCAGCCGACCTGGTCGTCGGCACCAGTGCTGGAGCGGCCATCGCCGCCTACCTCCGTAGCGGCTGGTCGACGGCTGACTTCTGGAACGAGGCGCTGGACAGTGCGACCGAGCAGCGGGACGGATGGAGGGGAATCCTCGCCCCCAACTTCGCCTCACCCGTCGAGTTCGTACAGCGCGGTCTCGGATCGGCCTACGTCCTGAGCCGGTCGGTGCTCCGGGTCCCGATCCCGGCGGTGCCGGGGGTGCTCCGACGGGTCTTCCCGGGCGGGCTGTTCGCCATGGCCGAGGGGAGCGAGCGCCTCGATGCCGAGCTGCCGGCAGCCTGGCCGGCCGCGCCACTGTGGCTGTGCGCCGTCGACATCCACAGCGGTCGGCGGGTCGTCCTCGGCCGCGACGACGACGTTCGCATCGACCTGCCCCGCGCCGTTCAGGCCTCGTGCGCCATCCCGGGGATCTTCGCGCCCGTGCGCGTCGGTGACCACGTGCTCGTCGACGGCGGCGCCCACTCGACGACCAACCTCGACCTGGCCGGGCGCGCCGGCTGCGACCTGATCATCGGCGTGGCGCCACTTGCGTACGACCCCGCGGGACCCCCGGGGCCGTTGATCCAGCTGGCCCGCAGGGTGCCCGCCCGGGCCCTGGCCCAGGAGGCTGGCGCAGCGCGGCGCCGAGGCGCCCAGGTTCTGCTCCTGCGCCCGTCGGCGGACGAGGTGCGGGCCCACGGCATCAACCTCATGCGCGGTGCCGGCCTCGACCGGACAGCCCGCGACGCCTACGAGGCGACGGCGCGCACGATCGCCACCGACCGCTTCCGCCGGGCGCTGTCGGATCTGGCCGCCTGAGCGCGACGGCCCGCCTACTGCCGGGGGAGCACGGCCGCCAGCGTCTTGTAGCAGTGACCGTTGCGCGGCGGGGCGAGCGCGACCAGCAGGTAGTGCGGGCGGTGGCCGAGCGCCCGGGCGAGCGCCCGCCCGCCGAGGCGAGTCCGGTCGCTGCCCGCCAGGGCCGCTGACAAGCGGGCGTCGTCGACGGGCATGTGGTACTGGTTGCCTGCCCAGTGGAACCGGGCCCACAGGGTGCCGTCGGTCTCGCGCCTGGCGACCGACAGGCCGTCGCTCGGGGTGACGAGGGCGAGCGAGGGACGGGTGCCGTTCAGGGTCCAGTAGGGCGTGGCCGAGGCGGGGAAGCCGAGCAGCGGCTCACCGTCCGGTGCCACGAGGGCCCGCAGGTAGCGCTTCACCCGCCCGCGCCTGACGCGGCGGGCCGGCCGGGCCGGCCCGGCCATGGTGACCGCTTCGGGCTGCGACAGGTCGCTGGCATGTTCGTTGGTCGCCAGCTCGACCTTGATCACGTCGAGGATGTGGCGCGGGCCGCTACCGGTGTCAGTGGCGCCGTGGGCCCGTACGAACGCCCCCGAGTCGATGTCGACCGCCAGGTACTCGTCCTGGCGCTCGGCCAGGACCAGGAGCCGGAGCTCCGCGCCGGCGAGGTCGAGCCGGGGCGAGGAGAGACCGGTACGACTCACGCCCCCATCATGCCTTCCCCTGCCGCGTGTCTTGTCGGATGGACGGGTCATCGGGTGGTCAGCTGGGCCTCCAGGTCCTCGACCCTCGACGTGGGCGCCAGGCACGCGTAGTCGCGACAGACGTAGGCCATGCCATCGTCCCGACCGTCCCACAGCGGCGACGGGTACGGCTCCCCCCAGGCCAGGACGGCACGGGGCAGATAGCGGCGGTGCGCCGCCTCGACCAGGTCGGGGCGGTCGCCGGTGACCGCGACCTCGGTCAGTCCGTCGGCCAGCAGGTCCACGGCGCCGAGGGCGTGGGTGAAGGCGGTGGGCTGAGCGGCCATGACCTCTCCCAGCGTGGCGAGGATGGCCATGGCGCAGTCGGTGTAGCCCTCCTCGCCGGTCAGCGCTCCCAGTCGGGCCAGGGCCGTGGCCCCAACCGAGCTGGCGGACGGCGTGGCCCCGTCGAACAGCTCCTTCGACCGGACGATGAGCCGTTCGGCGTCCTCCCCCGTGGTGAACAGCCCGCCGTCGGTCACGTCCCAGAACAGCATGAGCATGGCCTTGGCCGTGCCTCGCGCCGCCTCGATCCACCGGGCCTGGCCCGTGAGCTCCGACAGCCGGGTGAACGCGTCGACCAGCCACGCGTAGTCGGCGGCCACCGCCAGGTGGCCGGCCTTGCCGCCCTGCCACGAGCGCAGCCACCGCCCGTCGCTTCGGCGCAGGGATCGCAACAGGAACTCGGCGACCGACACGGCCTCGTCCCGCCAGTCGGACCGACCGGTGGCCGCTGCCGCCTCGGCCAGCGTCGAGCAGAACATGGCGTTCCATTCGGTCAGCACCTTGTCGTCGAGCCCGGGCCGGACGCGCCGGGCTCGATGCTCGAAGAGGAGGCGTCGGGCTCGCTCGACCGCAGCGGGCCGCAACAGGTCGCCCCGCTCGGGCCGGTGGAGGATGTTCGAGCCCTCGAAGTTCCCCGCCGCCGTGATGCCGTACCAGTCGATGGCTGCCGGTGCGAGCTCGGGGCCGAGGACCTCCGTCACCTCGTCCACGGTCCAGACGTAGAAGCGACCCTCGACACCCTCGGAGTCGGCGTCCTCGGCCGAGTACAGGCCGCCCCCGGGTGCGCGCAGGTCGCGCAGCACGTACGCCACCGTCTCCTCGAGCACCTGCCGCCACTGGGGCGACCCTGTCACCTGCCAGCCGTGGAGGTAGACGCGGGCCAACCCGGCCTGGTCATAGAGCATCTTCTCGAAATGCGGGACCATCCAGCGGCCGTCGACCGAGTACCGGGCGAACCCACCTCCGAGGTGGTCGTAGATGCCGCCGGAGGCCATGGCGTCGAGCGTGGTCGACACCATCGTGAGCGCGGCGTCGCCTCCCGTCCGGTCGTGGGCCCGGAGCGCCAGCTCGAGCATCGAGGGCTGGGGGAACTTGGGGGCCGCTCCGAACCCTCCCCAGGCGGGGTCGTACGCCGCCTGCAGCGCGGCGAAGCCGCCCTGCAGGAGCTCGGCGGGATCCGCCACCGGTCGCCCGTCCGCTGCTTCGGTCGAGGGGATCTGCACCCTGGCCTCGACTGCCCCGACCAGTTGCTCGGCCTGGCCGATGACCTCGTCGCGCCGCTCACGCCAGGCCGCGTCGATGGCCTGCAGCACCGTCGTGAAGCTGGGCATCCCGCCCCGGTCACCCTTGGGGAAGTAGGTGCCTCCGTAGAAGGGTCGTCGGTCGGGGGTGAGGAAGACCGTCATCGGCCACCCACCCCGTCCGGTGATGGCCTGCACGGCTTCCATGTACACGGCGTCGACGTCCGGCCGCTCCTCCCGGTCGACCTTCACGCTCACGAACCGCTCGTTCAGCAGGGCGGCCGTGCGTTCGTCCTCGAACGACTCGTGCGCCATCACGTGGCACCAGTGACACGAGGAGTACCCGACGGAGAGCATGACCGGCCGGTCCTCGACGAGCGCCCGGGCAAAAGCCTCGTCGCCCCACGGGTACCAGTCGACGGGGTTGTCCCGGTGCTGGCGGAGGTAGGGGCTCGTCTCGGCAGCCAGACGGTTCATGTGCCCGAGCCTACGGGCCGGCCGATGGACGCCGGCCCGTGAGCCCGGCGATGACGGCGTCGATCACCGTCTCGACCAGTGACCGCTCCAGCTCGGGATCGAACTCGGGCCCGGCGAGGATCACGGTGGCGACACCGTGGGTGGCGGTCCAGATGGCCAGGGCGGCCAGGTGGGGGTCGACCCTGCCGAGCAGCCCCGCACGGGCCAGCTCGAAGACCGGAGCGGCGCCGACCTGAAAGGCCTCGGTCGCCATCGTGGCCATGGCCTGGGCGTCCTGGGGCTCGGCCGTCAGCTCGGGCCGAACCATGAAGATGGCCTTGAACAGCGCCGGGTTCTCTTTCGCGTAGTCCACGTAGGCCAGGCTGCGGGCTCGGATGAGGGTCAGGGGATCCGTCGCCGGGATGGACCGGATGCGCTCGATCACCCGCCGGCCCTCCTGGTCGGCCACGCCCTGGAGCAGGTCGCGCTTGTCGGTGACGTGGGCGTAGAGGGCGGGAGCCGTCACTCCGAGGGCGCCGGCGACCCGGCGCAGGGACACGGCATCGATCCCCTCGGCCGCCAGCAGGTCGCGCGCCGCATCGATGATCGCCTGGCGGGAGAGCCGAGCACCCATGCTCCAGGGTCGCGCCATCCGGATCGTTTCGCCCTCGGGGGTCATCGTCGTGACACGATCGAGGTCCCGGAAGGTTGTGTCCCGGTGGGGGGCCGCGTGGCAGGCTGGCCTCGGTCGCGCGGGCTCTTTGCCGACCTCCGGTTTCGTGGTCTCGTCCAGCAGGTGAGTGACGCCGGGCTGGCTGACAGGCTCGACGGGGAGACCTTGACGGCCTACGCCGGGTTCGATCCCTCGGCCGACAGCCTCCACGTCGGGCACCTCATCGGCGTCTTCTACCTGCGTCGCCTCCAGCAGGCCGGCCACCGGCCGATCGCCCTGGCAGGTGGCGGCACGGGGATGATCGGCGACCCGAGCGGCAAGAGCGAGGAACGCCAGCTCCTGAGCGCCGACACGCTCGAGGCCAACATGGCCGGGATCCGTGCCCAGCTCGGCCGGTTCCTGGACTTCACACCTGCCGCTGGCGGCGCCCAGGCCGTCCTGGTCGACAACTCCGAGTGGCTCGGCGAGCTGCGGCTCCTGGAGTTCCTCCGAGACGTCGGGAAGCACTTCGGTGTCGGCCAGATGATCGCCAAGGAGACGGTGCGGGCCCGGCTGGCCACCCCTGAGCAGGGCATGTCGTTCACCGAGTTCAGCTACATGCTGCTCCAGGCCTACGACTTCCTCCGACTCTCCGACGACTACGGGTGCCGGTTGCAGCTGGGAGGCAGTGACCAGTGGGGCAACATCACCATGGGCATCGACCTCATCCGCCGCCTGCGCGGCGAGGAGGCCTGGGGCCTCACCTGGCCGCTCCTGGTGCGACCCGACGGGACCAAGTTCGGCAAGACCGCGTCTGGCAACGTGTGGCTGGACGAACGGCGGACCAGCGCCTACCAGCTCTTCCAGTTCTTCCTTCGCACCGAGGACAGCGTGGTGGGCACCTACCTGCGCTACTACACCTGGCTCGACCACGAGCGGCTCGAGGAGCTCGACACGGCCGTGGCCACCCGCCCCGAGGCTCGCGAGGCCCAGCGGACCCTCGCCCGGGAGGTGACCGGCCTGGTCCACGGGACCGAGGCTGCGGCCAAGGCCGAGCGGGCGGCGGCGGCCTTGTTCTCCGAGGAGATCGCCGGGCTCGACGAGCGGACGCTCGTGGACGTGCTCGCCGACGCACCGTCCAGCACCTGGTCGAGGGACCGTCTGGCGGACGGCGGGCTCTCACTCGTCGAGGCCATGGTCGAGACGGGACTGGCCCCGTCCCGCTCGGCCGCCCGCACGACCATCGAGCAGGGCGGCGCGTACGTGAACAACCACCGCGAGCTCGACCGGGGCCGCCAGCTCGGCCCGGCGGACCTGTTGCGCGACCGCTACCTGCTGCTGCGCCGAGGACGACGGGACCAGCACCTGGTGCGCTTCGGGTAGCAGCCCGGCTGCCTGGTTGCGCCGGCCTCGGGGTCGTGGCCGGTCACCCTCCCTGCTGGGGCGCGTCGCTGACCGCCTCGGTCGCCAGGGCGGCGCGGACGGCCGCCGCCACCCGGGCCTCGGCCTCGTCGTCCTCGTAGCGCTGCCGGGGCCAGAGGAAGCCCCTGAGCCCGTCCTTGAACCGCCGGGGCACCACGTGGATGTGGAGATGGGGCACGCTCTGGCTCACGCGGTTGTTCATGAGCACGAGGCTGCCGTCGGCCTCCATGGCTCGGGCCACGGCGCCGGCGACTCGCCTCGTCGTGGCGAAGAGCGGCCCGACCAGTCGGAGCGGCAGGTCGACCAGCGTCTCGAAATGGGGCCGGGGCACGACCAGCACGTGGCCCGGGAACACCGGTCGCCGGTCGAGGAAGGCCACCATCAGGCTCTCGTCGAGCACCAGATCGGTGGCGACGTCGTGGGCGACGATGTCACAGAACGTGCAACCGGGGAGCCGGTCGCCTGGCGACGGGGTCATCGCCGGGCGAGCCTACGGGCGACGTGTGCGACCATGCGCCATGGCTGACGAGTCCCCCATCTCCCTCTCGGGCGGTCCGCCCGAGACGCAGCTCGCCCTGGCTCCGGCTGCCGCCCGAGAGCGGCTCCAGGCCGCGCTCGAGCTCGGGCCCGATCAGCGGCGGGCTGCGGTGGTCGAGGTCGCAGCCGCCTTCCCCCGGTACCTCGACGCGTGGGCGTCTCTCGGCGATCTGGCCCGGGACGACATCGAGGCCTATGCGTACTTTCGCGTCGGGTACCACCGCGGGCTCGACGCGCTGCGGGGCGCCGGCTGGCGGGGCTCGGGTTACGTGCGATCCAGCCACGAGGCGAACCGCGGGTTCCTCCGCTGCCTGGAGGGCCTGGCCCGTGTCGCTGCGGCCATCGGCGAGGCCGACGAGGCCGAGCGGTGCCGGCACTTCCTCCACCAGCTCGACCCGGGTTGCGCGCGAGAGCACGTCTGAGGGCTGAGACGCCGTGCCGGCGCCCTCGAGGACCCGACGGCGACTGCGACCGCGCCGCCGGCGGCGGGCCCTCGGACGGTACCGTGGGCGTCGTGCCGCCACTGCTCGAGGCGGAAGTCACCGACCTCGCTCGGCGCATCGCCGAGCTCGGCTCGGGTGAGCGGGCTCGGGTCTACCGGCTGTCGTGGTGGAGCGAGCGGATGCTGGCCTGGGCCATGGCCAACCCGTCGTTCAAGACCCAGCTGTTCCGTCTGGTCGACGTGTTCCCCGCCACGACCGGAGATGCGGACGCCCTCCGTCATCTCCACGAGTACTTCGCCGGCGCCGATGCACCGCGGCTGCTCGACCTGGGCGTGGGTGTGGCCGAGCATCTGCCCCGCGGAGAGCGGCTGTCGGCGGCCGTGGCCCGCCGCAACATCGCTCGCATGGCCCAGCAGTTCATCGTCGGGACGACGCCCGCCGAGGTGGCGGATCGGCTCGGGCGTCTGTGGCGCGCCGGCACGGCCTCCACCGTCGATCTGTTGGGTGAGAAGACGCTCACCGGAGCCGAAGCGGACCGGTATGCGGCGCGCGTGGACGAGGTGCTTCGCGTGCTGCTGGACGCCAGCACCGGCTGGGCACCCGACGACCACCTGGAACGCGACGACGTGGGACCGCTGCCACGCGTCAGCGTCAGCATCAAACCGTCCGCCCTGGCACCGCGGTTCGGGCCCCTCACCGGGACCGAAGCGATCGCCCAGGCCGCCGACCGCTTGCGCCCCCTGCTCAAGCTCGCCGTCGACCGGGGTGCGTTCGTCTGGCTGGACACCGAGGACTACGACAGCAAGGAGCTGGCCTTCGAGCTGTTCCGGACCATGCTCAACGAGCCGGACCTGGCCCGCCTGGATGCGGGCGTGGTCGTGCAGGCCTACCTCAAGGACGCCGCCGCCGACCTGACCGACTTCGTCACCTGGTCCGCCGGGCGGATGGCGACGGTCGCCGGCGCCCGGCCGATCGGGGTGCGTCTGGTGAAGGGGGCCTACTGGGACGCCGAGACCGTGCGGGCCGGAGCCGAGGGGTGGTCGGTCCCGGTGTTCGAGGACAAGGCCCAGACCGACGCCAACTACGAGCGTTGCGCACGGCTGCTGCACGATCACCACGGCAAGGTCAGGGCCGCCTTCGGCTCGCACAATCTCCGCTCGCTCGCGTACTCCATCGCCTACGCCCGCAGCCTCGGCATCCCCGACACCGGCTACGAGCTCCAGATGCTGTACGGGATGGCCGAGCCGGTGCACGCCGCCATCGGGCGACTCGGACTGCGGCTGCGGGTGTACGCCCCGATGGGCGAGCTGGTGCCGGGCATGTCCTACCTCGTGCGGCGGTTGCTGGAGAACACGTCCAACGAGAGCTTCGTGCGTCGTCAGTTCGCGCAGCGACGAGGCCTCGATGATCTGCTGGCTCCACCGCGGGCGGGCGACCTTCCTGGACCGACCCTCCCGGCCAGTCGTCCCGCCACCGACCCCGACGAGCCAGGTCGCTACCACCACGAGCCTGTGGCCGAGTGGCGGCGCGCCGGCGTCCGCGCTGCCTTCGCCGCTGCTGTGGAGCACAGGCAGACCACCGTCGGAGAACGAGGTCGGGGTCTCGACGTGCCGGCGGTGATCGGTGGGGAGAAGGTGCACACGACCGCGACCATCGCCTCCGTCGACCCGGCCGAGCCCGACTGCGTGGTTGCGAACTCGGCATCGTGCGGCCCCGAAGAGGCCGATCGTGCCGTCGAGGTCGCGGAGCGGGCACTGGAGCGATGGGCGAGGACGCCGGCACGTGAGCGGGCGGCGGTCCTCTTCCGTTTGGCCGAATGGATGCGGGCCCGCCGTACCGACCTGGCCACCCTCGAGATCTTCGAGGCGGGAAAGCCGTGGGCCGAGGCCGACGCCGACGTGTGCGAGGCCATCGACTTCTGCGAGTACTACGGCAGGGAGATGCTCCGCCTGGATCAGGGGGGCGCCGTCGAGTCACCGCCGGGGGAGACCAACCGGCTCACCTACCGGCCGAGGGGCGTGGGCGTGGTGATAGCACCCTGGAACTTTCCCCTGGCCATCCCCACCGGCATGGTGACGGGGGCGTTGGTGGCTGGCAACCCGGTGATCCTCAAGCCGGCCGAGCAGGCACCGGCGGTGGCTTCGATGCTGATCGAAGGCCTGGCCGCGGCGGGTCTGCCGCCGGGGGTGGTGGGTTTCCTGCCCGGGCTCGGCGAGCTGGTCGGGGCGCACCTCGTGTCCCATCCCGGCGTGAGCTTCGTCGTCTTCACCGGCTCGAAGGCCGTGGGGCTGGCGGTGAACGCCAGCGCAGCCCAGCACCGCCCGGGCCAACGTCAGCTCAAGAGGGTCGTCGCCGAGATGGGCGGCAAGAACGCCATCGTCATCGACGCCGGACGCCGATCTCGACCAGGCCGTCCCTGCCGTCGTGCAGTCGGCGTTCTCCTATGCCGGACAGAAGTGCTCCGCCGCCTCGCGCCTGATCGTGCTCGAGCCCGTCTTCGACGAGTTGGTGAGGCGGGTCCGAGGCGCCGCCCTCGAGCTGTCGATCGGCCACCCGCGGCACATGGCCACCGAGGTCGGGCCCCTCATCGACGCAGACGCGCAGTCGCGGGTGCGAGCCTGCTCGGAGGCGGCCCATACCCAAGGAAGAGTCGTGCTGCACCGCGACGACGTGCCCGAGACGGGCTACTTCGCCGGGCCCCTGGTGGTGGCCGACGTTGCGCCGGACGCAGCACTGGCGAGGGAGGAGATCTTCGGTCCCGTGCTGGCCGTGCAGCGCGCCGCGTCCTTCGCCGATGCGGTCGAGTTGGCCAACCACACCGACTACGCGCTGACTGCGGGTCTCTTCTCGCGTTCTCCGGCCCACATCGCGCTGGCCTCGAACGAGCTGCGGGCCGGCAACGTGTACGTCAACCGGGGGATCACGGGCGCGGTGGTCGGGCGCCAGCCCTTCGGGGGCTACGGCTTGTCGGGAGTGGGCTCGAAGTCGGGCGGCCCGGACTACTTGTTGCAGTTCCTGGACCCCGTTGTCAGCAGCGAGAACACGCTGCGCCGGGGCTTCGCGCCAGCCGGCTCCGAGGAGGCATGAAGCATCAGCGGTGGTACGTGTCGGCCGCTGTCGTCGTCGCTTCGATGACGATGGCCGCCTGCTCGTCGGGGCCCGACGTCTCGGGCACGCCAGCACAGCGGGTCCAGGGGTGGTCGCGCGGGGTGGGGCTCACCGCGTCCAGCGCCAAGATCGGCTCCGAGCTCGACCAGGTGACGAAGAGCGCCACCGCCGGGGATCTGGGAGGCCTGCAGGCGGTCAGTGTCCAGCTCCAGGACGACACGACCATCGCCCACGCCCAGCTCCCCAGTCCCGATCAGAGCTTGACCAACCAGCTGGACACGGCGTACCAGACGGCGTACCAGCTGGCCAACCACTACCTGGACAAGGGTCTCGGCGCCAACCGGGCGGCGGGACTGGCTGCGATCGTGCGCCAGGCGGACACGGCCCGCCAGGCGCTCGAGTCGGCCGGAGCCCGCGCCGCCACGCTCGCTCGTTCCTGAGGGTCTTCTGGCCGGTGGTCACGCCGGCCAGCTTGGTCGGTAACGGTGGGCGACGAGAAGCTCACCCGTAGCGGACGCGAGCCTCCCGTTCGAGCGGGCAGTGGCCGGCGGGCCGCCCGCAGGCAGAGAGATCGCACAAGCGGCACATCCATCGGGTCGCGCCTGGTTCGCGCATCATGCCGACGAGGATGCGCCCGACGAGCGCGGAAAGGGTCCGGCGCTCGGCGTCGGTCAGCGGCTCGAGAACGCCATCGAGGACCTGGAGGCGGGTCGCCTCGAGCCGGCGCGCCGCTCGGTGGCCCGCGGGCGTCAGCGACACCGTCGTGATCCGGCCGTCCTCGCCCGGCCCGCGCCGCACCAGGCCGTCCTGCTCGAGGCGGTCGACGAGACGGACCGTGCCCGACTGACTGAGCCCGAGCACCTGCGAGAGCCGGTCGATCGATGGTCGGCCGAGGAACTGGTCGAGGGCCGACAGTGCCGCCGCCGCGCTCTCCGAGTACCCCGATCGATCTGTGACCGCCTCCGCCACCCGGTCGGTGACGGCGAGGGCCAGGGCCCCGAGCAGGTTGGCGGTCTGGTCGGCCGGAGCCGCGGTCACGTCAAAGGTCGTAGTCGAGGCTGAACGTCCCGGTGGAGCCCATGGGAGCGACCGCGACACCCGTGCCGCGCAGACCCTTCAGCTCGCCGGTCGAGGTGCCCGGCACGACCTCGAGGCGGCGTCCTCGCCTCTTTGCCGTCGAACTCGCCGAGGCCCTTGAGCACGAACGTTCCGGCCTTGTCGCCGATACGGCCTCGGAGTCGCTGGTAGCCGACGAAGTCGGCGGTGCCGTCGTCGCGGTAGGCCATCACCATGTCCCATCTGGTCTCCGCTTCGATGCCGCCCGTGAACCGCTGACCGATTCCGGCGTTCGTCACCTTGGCGGCGCCCTCGAGCCCGCCAGCCTGGTCCTCCGACCACGAGGTGACTTCGAAGACGCCTTCGAGATGTGTGGACACGATCGCCGCCCTTCCTCGAGTTACATGTGTGATGCATGCATTCTTATCCCCCCGAAGTTCACCGTCAAGGGCTTGGCCAGGTAGTCGTCGGCGCCCAGGGTGAGGCCCTCGACCCGATCCTCGAGATCGCCGGCGGCCGTGAGCATCAACACCCTCGTGGCCGTCCCCTGATCGACGACCTCGCGGCAGACGTCGTCGCCGTGGAGACCGGGCAGGTCGCGGTCCAGCACGATCACGTCGTAGCCCACGACGCCGATGCGTTCGGTGGCCGAGAGGCCGTCGAGGACGACGTCGACGGCCATGCCCTCGCGACGCAGTCCCGTCGCCAGGGTCTCGGCCAGGAGCCGCTGATCCTCGACAATCAGCACCCTCACGGGTCCACACCCACCTCCTGGCGCCAGCGCCTCCCATGGGCCTGGCCGGACGCCAGCCGTGTCGAGCCGGGCGGAGGTGCTCCTGCGCCAGGAAGAGCATGCCCGACGGGCGGTTACAGCGTGGTAACAGGGCGCTCCCGGTGCGGCGCTATGTTCGGCACCATGGCTGGAGCGACGAGCGGGCTGGTCGGCCCCTTCCCACCGGGCGCAGATCCCGAGGAGTACGACAAGGTCCGCCGGCGCGTGCTGTGGACCATGCCCAGCGGGCTGTACGTGATCGGTAGCAGCGCCGGGGGCCGGCGGAACCTCATGACCGCCAACTGGGCCACCCAGGTCTCGTTCGATCCCAAGCTGGTGGCCGTCAGTGTCGAGCAGGAGGCCCTCACCGCCACGCTCATCGCCGACGGCGGCACCTTCAGCCTCTCGGTCGTCGACCGCGAGGATCGCGCCATCGTCCGCAAGTTCGTGAAGCCCGTCGAGCACGACGAAGCGTCGGGCACGCTCAACGGCTTCGCCGTCCACGAGGCGGCAACGGGCGCGCCGATCCTCGACCAGGCCCTCGCCTACGTGGACTGCGAGGTGCGCCAGCGAGTGCCGGTCGGAGATCACGTCCTCTTCGTGGGCGAGGTGGTGCAGGCGGGGTTCCAGGGAGACGAGGACTCGCTGCCGCTGCGCATGGAGGACACCCGCATGAGCTACGGCGGCTGACGGGTTCTGTCAGTCGAGGGTCTGCAGGCGCGGGCCCGCCGTACGGTAGCGTCGGGATCGATGACGCCACATCGACTCGACGACGCAGGGGCCTTCGAGTCGAGCTGGTTCACCGAGCTCACCGGTCGCGACGCCGGGCTCGTGAAGGGCTGAGCGGTCTGGCCAGCCCGAGCTGGGTCGACGCCCAGCCCGCCATGGACGAGTTGCTCGCGGAGATCGAGACCGCGCCGGTGTACGGCTTCGACACCGAGTTCCATCGCGAGCGCTCGTACTTTCCGCATCTGGCCCTCGTCCAGATGGTGTGGCCGGGGGGAGTGGCCCTCGTCGATCCGTACCGTGTCGACCTCACCGGGCTGCGACGGGTGCTGGAGGGTCCCGGCCTCGGCGTGGCCCACGCGGCCGAGCAGGATCTCGAGGTACTCGAGCTGGCGTGTGGGGCCAAGCCCCGGCGACTCTTCGACACTCAGCTGGCCGCCGGCTTTCTCGGCCTCTCGGCCCCGTCCCTGACGACCCTGGTCGAGCACCTGCTCGGCCAGCGCCTGGCCAAAGGCGACCGCCTCACCGACTGGACCCGACGCCCCCTCAGCGCCGAGCAGCGCCAGTACGCGGCCTCCGACGCCGCCCACCTGCTCGACCTCCATCGAGCGCTGGTCGCCGAGCTCGATCGCCTGGGCCGCCTCGGTTGGGCGGAGGGGGAGTGCCAGATCATGCTCTCCCGGCCCAGCCGGCGTGTCGAGCCCGACGAGGCGTGGTGGCGGTTGAAGGAGGCCCGCCAGCTCAGGGGCCAGTCACGTGCCGTCGCCCAGACGGTGGGCGCGTGGCGCGAGCGCCGCGCCGCCGCCACTGATCGGCCGGCCCGCTTCGTGCTGCCTGATCTCGCGCTCGTCGCCATCGCCCAGCGGCCACCCACCACGGCCGACGAGCTGGCCGGGGTGCGGGGGCTCGACGGTCGCCGGGCCAAGGTCGCGGCCGAGGCCGGGTTGCTCGATGCCGTCCGCGCCGGCCTCGAGCTCGGCGACGGCGCCCTCCGGCAACCCCCGAGCGATCAGATCGAGCGCCGGCTGCGTCCGGTCGCCACCCTGGCAGGCGCCTGGCTCGCCCAGCGGGCGACGGAGCTCCGGATCGACGGGGCACTGCTCGCCACCCGGGCGGATCTGCACGCCCTGCTCCGCGACAGCGCCGAGTCCCGTTTGGCCAACGGGTGGCGCCGGACGCTGGTCGGGGAGCCCCTCCGCCAGCTGTTGGCCGGAGAGGGGGCGCTCGCGGTGGGCGGCCACGGGGAGCTGGTTCTCGAGGCGCGCTCGCATCGGCGGATCGCCGGCTGAGCAGTGGGTGGCGTCAGCACGACGCGTCGGAAAGGACCACGGCGCCCGGCCCAGGGACGACGCCGGCGTACTCCTCACCGTCGGCCGGCTCCTGGGTGGACACCTCCACCCGCCAGCGCCCGTCGGGAGCGGAAACGGACGCGTCGCGGTCGCCGAAGTTGATGATCACGAGGCGCCGGTCGTTCCCCGCCGCCCGCTCGTAGGCCACCACGTCCGGTGGGCTGGCGAGCGGCGACCAGGAGCCGATGGACAGGGCGGGCGACCGACGACGGGCGGCGAGGAGCCGCCGGTAGAGGTTGAGGATGGACGCCGGGTCGCGCTGCAGGGCGGCGACGTTGCGGACCTCGGCCTGCGGGGGCCACGGCAACCAGGGAGCGGCTCGTCGGCGCCCGTCGCCCGACGGCCACCCGTGATCGGGCGACCCGTCCCAGGGCAGCGGGGCCCGGGAGCCGTCCCGTCCTCCGGGATCGAGGCGCCCCTCGGCGGGGATCTCCGCGTTCTCGAGGCCGAGCTCCTCGCCCATGTAGATGAAAGGAGTGCCCCGCAGGGTGAGCAGCAGGACGGCGGCGGCGCGGGCGCGATCCTCCGAGCCGCCGTAGCGCGTGCAGTGGCGAGGATTGTCGTGGTTCGACAGCACCCAGGTGGGCCACGCTCCCCGGGGATCGAGCTCCTCGACCACGCGATCGATCCGGTGGCGCCACGCACCCGCCTCCCACGGGGCGAAGAGGGGCGGAAAGTTGAAGGCGAGGTGCAGTTCGTCACCGCGCCCGTAGTAGCGGGCCACGGCCGCCGTCGACAGCAGAAAGACCTCACCGACCATCACCCGATCGCCCGGGTAGGAGTCGATCAGCCGACGCAGCTGGCGCAGGATGTCGTGCGTGCTCCGGTGGTCGTTGAGGGCCGACCACGGCATGCCCGTCCACTTCTCCGGGGCGTCGGGCAGAGCGGGGTCCTTGCCGATGGCGTGCACGGCGTCGGCGCGGAAGCCGTCGACCCCCCGATCGAGCCAGAACCTCAGCACCCGCTGCATGGCCTCGACGACCATCGGGTTGGCCCAGTTGAGGTCGGGCTGCTCGCGAAGGAAGAGGTGGAGGTACCACTGTCCGGTCGCCTCGTCCCAGCTCCACGCCGGTCTGTCGGAGAACGCTGCCTGCCAGTTGTTCGGGGGCCGATCAGGTCGTCCGTCCCGCCACACGTACCAGTCACGCCGCGACGACGACCTCGACGACCGGGACTCGACGAACCAGGGATGACGGTCGCTGGTGTGGTTGGGGACCCAGTCGATCAGGACCCGGATGCCGAGATCGTGCGCCCTGGCAACCAGGTTGTCGAAGTCCGCCAACGTCCCGAACAGCGGGTCCACGTCACAGTGGTCGGCGACGTCGTAACCGAAGTCGGCCATCGGCGAGCGAAAGAAGGGCGACAGCCAGACGGCATCGACGCCCAACCACGCCAGATGGTCGAGGCGACGACGGATACCCTCGAGGTCGCCGACACCGTCACCGTCGGAGTCCTGGAACGAGCGCGGATAGATCTGGTACACGACCGCGGACTTCCACCAGGGCTGGTCGTGGAGCCGGTCGGGGAGCACGGCCTGGCACGGTAGTCGGCGGTGCCGGTTCCCTCGGAGCGCGGGCGAACTAGGTTGGGGGTTCCCTAGTGCATAGGGGGGGACATTCGTGATCCAGCATCACTCCAACCCACCGAAGCCCGGCCCGCCGACGGACCCGCCGAAGCGCCCGGTGCCACCACCGCCTCCTCGCTGGCGGATCTGGTTCCTCGTGGTCGGCATCGTCGCCACCGTCGGCCTGCTCTTCATACCGGCCATGGGCAGCGCCCCACCGGTCTCCAACCTCAACTATTCGACCTTCGTCGACAAGGTCAACGCCAACCAGGTGTCCACGGCCACCATCGACCCCAACGGCAAGGTCACCGGCCAGTTGAAGGGGAATGCCGGCCAGCACTACAGCTCCCAGATACCGCTGGCTCTCGGCAACAACCAGCTGGCGCCCACCCTCCAGGCCCACGGCGTGGCCATCACGGGTGTGGGCCCAAGCAGCTCGGTGCTGCCCACGATCCTGTCCTTCCTGCCGTTCGTCCTCTTCCTCGGCCTGTTCCTGCTCCTGGGTCGGCGCTCGGCCCGGGCGGCGGGCGGGATCATGGGGATCGGCAGCTCCCGCGCCAAGCTCTACGACGAGGAGCGACCTCCGACCAGGTTCGCCGACGTGGCCGGCTACGAAGGGGTCAAGCAGGAGGTGAGCGAGGTCGTCGACTTCCTCACCCACCCCGACCGCTACTCCCGCGCCGGCGCCATCGGACCCAGGGGGGTGCTCATGGTCGGGCCCCCCGGTACGGGCAAGACGCTCCTGGCCCGGGCGGTGGCGGGGGAGGCCGAGGTGCCGTTCTTCGCCATCACCGGCTCGAGCTTTGTCGAGCTGTTCGTGGGCGTGGGGGCGTCCCGGGTCCGGGACCTGTTCGCCACCGCTCGCAAGCGGGCGCCATCGATCATCTTCATCGACGAGATCGACGCCATCGGCGGCAAGCGTGGAGCCGCGCTGTTCGCGTCCAACGACGAGCGGGAGCAGACCCTGAACCAGCTCCTCGCCGAGATGGACGGGTTCGACCCGGCCACCGGGGTGGTCGTCATGGCCGCCACCAACCGCCCCGAGACCCTCGATCCCGCCCTGCTGCGCCCCGGCCGCTTCGACCGGACGGTCGAGATCCCCCTGCCCAACCGGGCCGAGCGGGCCAAGATCCTGGCCGTGCACACCAAGGGGCGGAGGCTGGCGCCCGATGTCGACCTCGGCGTCGTGGCCGGGCTGACACCCGGGTTCTCCGGTGCGGACCTCGCCAATCTGGTCAACGAGGCCGCCATCGTGGCCGTGCGGGCCGACCGGGAGGTGATCGCCGCCGCCGACTTCTCCGAGGCCCGCGATCGAATCCTGCTCGGCCGCCGCGACGCGTCCAACGCCCTGCTCCCCGACGAGAAGCGCTCGGTCGCGGTGCACGAGGGTGGGCACGCCCTGGTGGCCGTGTTGTCCCCCCATGCCGACCCCGTCGCCAAGGTCACGATCCTTCCGTCGGGCATGGCCCTCGGGGTCACCGAGCAGCTCCCGGTCGACGAGCGCCACCTCTATCCCGAGAGCTACCTGCTCGATTCGCTGGCCGTCCGCCTCGGTGGCCGGGCTGGCGAGCTGCTCGTGCTGGGCGAGGCCTCGAGTGGGGCGAGCAACGACCTCGCCGGCGCCACCGAGCTGGCGACCCGGATGATCCGCGACTTCGGCATGAGCGATCGGCTGGGGCCCGTCGGCTTCTCCTCGCCGGCTCCCAACTACCTCGGCCCCGACGGTCGAGGCCGGCCGTACGCAGAGGGCACCCAACAGCTGATCGACGAGGAGGTGGCCCGGCTACTGCGCCAGGCCGAGCAGCGGGCGACCCGGCTGCTGACCGAGCACCGCTCTGCGCTCGACCGGGTGGTCGACCTGCTCCTCGAACGAGAGACGATCGACGGGCGCGACGTCGAGGCCGCCGTCGCCACACCGGGACGTCAGCCAGCTCGAGCCGGCACCGGCTGACGAGCCGTATCGGCGGGCGCCGAGCCGGCTCCGTCGTCATCGGCACCGCGGTCGTCGCGAACGTCGTCGTCCGCGACAGCATCGTCTGCCAGCTCGTCGTCGGGCTCATCCTCGGGCTCGCTGCTGAGGTCGGTCCACCCCGCCCCCGGCTCCGCGCTCCACTGGACCCGGCGGTGTTTCGGGCCGCCGCTCACGGTGAGCCGACCGCACGAGCACGTCCGCACGTCCCAGGGATGGCTGGAGTCAATGATGTCCCCGCAGACGTCGCAGCGGGCCCGCGACCCGGTCACGACGCCGCGGCCGCTGCCAGCGCGGCCACGCCCCGCCGGGGGGCGATGATGTCGTCGACGATGCCGTAGGCCAGAGCTTCCTCCGCCGTCATGTAGAAGTCGCGGTCGATGTCGCGTTCGACCCGCTCGATCGGCTGATGGGTGTGGTGGGCGAGGATCTGGGCCATGCGCCTGGTGGTCGCCAGCGCCTCCTGGAGCTGTATCTCCATGTCGCGTGGCGCTCCACGGGCCCCGCCCGATCCCTGGTGGATCATGACCTTGGAGCTCGGTAGGGCCGAGCGCTTGCCGGCGGCGCCGCCGGCGAGGATCATGGCCGCCGCCGACATGCCCATGCCGACGCAGATGGTGGCCACGTCGCAGTGGACGTGCTGCATCACGTCGTAGATGGCCATCCCCGCGTACGCGAGGCCGCCGGGCGAGTTGATGTACAGGTAGATGTCCTTGTCGGGGTTCTCGGCGTCGAGGTAGAGGATCTCGGCGATCAGGAGGTTGGCGATCTGGTCGTCGACCTCCTGACCGAGGAAGACGATCCGTTCGCGCAGAAGGAGCGAGTAGATGTCGAATGCCCGCTCGCCGCGCGGCCCGCTGTCGAGCACCGTGGGGATGAGGGAGTGATAGGACGCCATGGCCACCTCGCTTCCGTCGTGTTCCAGCGCCTGACCGCCGGCGTCTATACCATACATGCGATATTACCAACGAGTTATCATCGTTGACATGAGCGGACCTCGTCCGGACGTGTCGCAGTGCCCCGGTGGCCGGTTCTCGACAGATGGGTGAGCGCAGGCACGATCGCTACCTGCCCGGCTTCGGCGACGTGGCCCGGCGCCGACAGGCGCTGGCCGAGGCCCTGGTGGCCCGGCGCGTGGCGGTCGGCCTCTCCCAGACCGAGGTTGCGGCCCGCATGGGAACGTCGCAGTCGGCCGTCGCCCGCCTCGAGTCGGGCCAGGGCGACGTGCGCCTCTCGAGCCTCGAGCGCTATGCCGCCGCCGTCGACCAGGTCATCGACTGGCGACTGGGTGGGCCTGAGGACGCGGAAGCCGGGCCGGCGACCGGGCTGGCTCCTCCCGCCCGCGGGGACGACGTCGGATGACCGGGATCTTTCCGTCCGGGGACCCCCGGCTGTCGGCCGAGCGGGCGTTGCTCGACCGGAGGATCATCCTGCTCAGCGGCAGGATCGACCATCAGCGGGCGAGCGACGCGGCGGCCACGATGATGACCCTGGACGCCCTCGGCGACGATCCGGTCGAGCTGCGGCTGAATGCCGAGTCCGACTCGCTCGACGTCGCCTTCGCCCTCATCGACACCATCGACGTGCTCGGCGTGCACGTCACCGCGACGGTCGCCAGCACGGTGGGCGGGACCATGGCGGGTGTGCTCGCCGTCTGCAGTCACCGTCGGATCGGAGCCCTCGGCCGGATCCACCTCCGCGAGCCGACCGCCGACTTCTCGGGTCCGGCGACCGATCTGCAGCGGCGGGCCACCGCTCTGGAGGCCCGCGTGCTGCTGTACGTCCGCCGCCTGGCGGAGGCGACCCGCCAGCCCTTCGAGCACGTCGAGGCGGACCTGCGCCTCGGGCGGCACCTCTCGGCCGAGACCGCCCTCGGCTACGGCATCGTCGACGAGATCGTCGGACCGTAGCCCCCCCGGACGAGGGACCCCCGGGGGCCCCGGGCGGCGCCTAGTCCCGGGGGCGCAGGTCGATGCGCAGCGTGAGGATGCCGTCCTCCAGCTTCCCCTCGGCGTCGCCGAGCATGGCGAAGTCCATGAAGTCACGCTGGGCCTGTTCGGCGAAGCGCCGACGCTCGGGGCCCTCGACGGGCGGGAGGCCCCGATTTCGCACCGCCACGGCCCGCTGCCGGAAACGCTCTATCATGGCTTGAACATCAAGCTCTTCGGGCATCGCGGCAGACCCTAGCCAGTTTCGTGGGCGGTTCCGTAGGAGCTTGGTCGCGGCGACGGCGGGGTACACTGTCGCCACAGCACCTGTCGACACCTGGGAGCGGCTCGTGAAGAAGGGACGTCACCGGCGCTTCGAAGAGGCACGCACGTTGAAGCTCGGACAGCAGGGTCAAACCACGGTGCGTGACGCGGACGGCGCCGCAGAGCAGTGCCCGGAGTGCGGAGCCGAGGCCGGGAAGGGACACGCGTCCTGGTGCCTGGCCGAGGCCGAGGAGCTCGACGAGGAAGCCTGACGCCGCCGGTCCGACAGTGCCGCGGCGCCGGCTCGGCCGATGCTCAGCGGCGGCGAACGGCGGGGTGGGGCACCGGTACAGCCGGGTAGGCGCTGCCGTTGAAGTAGCGGTCGGTGAGGTAGCGGCTCACCCGATCGTAGGGATCCCGCCCGACCAGGGCGATGAGCTCGTCGCGCAGGGTGCGGAACACCGGCTCCGAGCCGACGAACGCGTCCGGGGCCTCGGTGCACCACCAGTGGAACTCGGCGCCTCCTGCTCCCCAGTGACGGCGCTCCCACTGCCCGACGGTCGTGGTCACGTGACCGTCGTCGTCGGCGTCGTCCTCGAGTCGCAGCGGCAACTGCCAGCACACGTTGGGCTTCAGGTCCATCGGAGACCGGTGCTGCTCCACGGCGGCGAGGTGCAGCGCACAGCCGGCGCCCCCCGGGAACCCCGGACCGGTTCAAGAAGACGCAGGCCCCGTCGACGATCCTCGTGGCCAGGTCGCCCGACTTTGTGCGCTTGAGCGGACCAGACCGCGCTCGATGGGCGAGCTGCCACTGGTCAGGTCCGAGCGTGGCCGCCGCCCGCTCCACGCGCGCCGCGTCCTCGTCGTCAGTGAAGTGGGCGCCGTACGAGCAGCACCCCTGGCCGAGCTCGGGGGCGGCCTCGGTGAGCACGCCCTGGCACCCCCGTCCGAAGATGCAGGTCCACGAGCTCAGCAGGAAGGTGACGTCGAAGACCCACGTCCGGTCCTCGTCGGGATCCTCGAAGCTCACCCACTCGTGCAGGCCGTCCGGATACTGGTCCTTGCGTCTCGACCGCGACATCACGGCCACGGTAGTCGTGACGTCCGCCTGTCGGCGGGATCCGCGTCGATTTCTCCGCCTCGTCGACGTGCTCGCCACTTTCGACGCAATGTGGAACCGGAGGACGACACGAGCGCGCCGGGGCCGATGGGGAACCCCTCCGGTCCGTCAGTCGGACATCTGGCCCAGCGGTCCGAGCTGCCCGGCCGTCGGCTCGGCGCAGCAGAACCAGGGCTCGGTCAGGCGAGGCCGTCCTTCCCCGGCTCCTGCGGCGACCAGCACCGGCGCGCGCATCCGTCGTCGGAGTCGGCACCCATCGCCTCGGCGGTGGCCCGTCGGATCCGCAGGTAGGTGGTCCCGGCGGCCTCACCGGTCGCCGCCGCCTCCTCGGCGATCGAGGCCAGCCGGGCCTGCAGGGCGTCCACCCGGGCGTCAGGCGACAGCCACGCGTAGCTCAGCAGCTCAGGGTCGTAGGGTCCGAGCGGACAGCTGGTCGTCGCCGAGCAGGAGCGAGCCCTGGGGCACGAGCAGCCTGATGCTGTACTGGACCGGGTCGACGTTGGGGACGAGATCGTGGCGGGCGACGAAGTCCACGATGTCGGCCACGTCCTGCAGCGACGTCCACGGGCGTGAAGGGCAGCCAGGACGGGCGCGATCTCGATCCCGTGGGCCCGCAGGATCTCCACCGCCTCGGCGGCCTGGGCGGCGGTGTGGCCCTTGTCCAGCCGGGCGAGGATGTCGTCGTTCAGGCTCTCGAACGCCGACACCACGAACAGGCACCCGGCCGCCGCCATCTCCCTCCAGATCCCGCGGTGGGCGAGGATGTGCTCCACCTTCGTCGTGCAGTCGAAGGTCAGCTGCGGGAAGCGCTCGTGGACCGCACGCACGACCCTGAGCGAATGATGTGGTCCGTTGAGGAAGTCGGGGTCCCCGAAGGTGATGTGGCGGGCGCCACTGGCCACCAGGCCGGCGACGTCGGCCACGACGACGTCCTCGCCGACGAGCCGGGTGCGGCCGTCGTAGACGACGGGTACGGGGCAGTGTCGACAGCGGTGGGCGCAGCCGTGGCTGGCCTCCACGTAGCCGACCGTGCGTTCCTCGCCCCCGACGGCGAGGCGGGCGTAGCTGCTCGAGGGGAGGGAGAAGGTCGCGGGCGGGCGGGGAGAACCGGCCTCGCCCCAGCTCGAGGCTGACCGTCGCCGCCGTTGGCGACAGGCGCGCCGATTGGCCCGTCATCCCCCGCCAGCTGGTTGACCCAGTCCACGAGGGCGGGCTCGTACTCCCCGGCGATGGCGCGGTCGGCGAGGCTGGCGACGCTGGGGTCGTCAGCCATCGGCGCGTACAGGCCGTAGAAGCACAGCGGCAGCTCGGGGCGGCGTCGTCGCACGGCATCGGGCGGCAGTGGCGGCCAGGCGCATGGCCGTGTGCATGGGGACGGAGAAGGCCACCGCCTCGGCCCAGTCCACGGCCTCGGGCCCGAGCTCGTCCCATCGCTGCACGGACAGGTCCAGACAGCGGGGCTCGTGGCCGGCGCGCGCCAGCGCCGCCGCGGGGGAGGCGACGTGGAGCGGCTGGTGACCCAGCTCGTAGGTCGACACGAGCAGCACCCGCACACCGCCCACGCTAACCGTCACCCTCCTCGTCTTCGACGATCGCGCACCTCGAGCTTGGCCGTGAGCCTGGCGGAGGGTCGCCTCGACCTCCTCGGGCGTGTCGCGCCTTGGCGAACAGGAAGCCGAGGTACCGGTCCCCCTCGGGGAGCGGACGCACCCTCCGGCCCGGCGCGATGGAGATGTCCAGGCCCGTGATGCCCGGCACCTGTCGGCGCCCGGTCCTGGCCGCCGACGGCCGCCAGGCGGCCCTCGGCGGCGGATCGGGAGCATCATGACCCCGGCGGCCTGTCGCTCCCGTGCGAGCCCGTCGAGAGGCATGCCGAGGGCATGGGCGCACGATCAGCTGCTCGAGGCTGACGCCGACCCCGAACGAGAGGGCGCGGGAGCACAGGCCGCCGATGGAGCGGGCCGCCACCTCGATCAGCCACGCCGCTGCTCCGTCGGTGCGCAGCTCGGCGTGGACCGGGCCTCTCGACCAGTCCCATGGCGGCGCAGGCCTCGGCCGCCGTCCGCTCCACCGCGGCGACAGCGGCCTGCGGCAGGCGGGACGGCGTGACGTAGATCGTCTCCTCGAAGTAGGGCCCCTCGAGCGGATCCGGCTTGTCGAACACGGCCAGGGTCTCGAGCAGCCCCACCACGGAGCAGGCCCTCGACGGGCACCTCGGCGCCGGGCACGTAGGCCTCCACGAGGAGCGGCCGGCTGGGGTCCTCACCGGCGTCGGCGAGGATGGCCCGGACCCGGTCGCCGGCCAGCTTCGCTCCAGCCGCGTCGTCGGCCCTGATGACGCCGCGGCTGGCGGACAGCGACGGTGGGCTTGATCACGCACGGAAAGCCGACCGTCGCCGGCCACCTCGGCGACATCCTCGTCGACGGCGACGCTGGCGAAGCGGGGCTGGCGGGACGCCGGCCGCCGCCAGGCGTCGCGCATGGCCAGCTTGTCTCTGGTCGCCATCACCGCCTCCGGCGGGTTGTGGGGCAGGCCCAGGCGGCTCGCGGCCAGGGCCGCGGCCAGCACGCCCTGGTCGTCGACGGCGACGATGCCGTCGATCCGGCGCCGGCGGGAGCAGGGCCACGATGGCTGCCGGCCGCCGCGTCTGGGCGTCGCAGGTCGATCTGGAGGAACCGGTCCTCCATGGTCGTCGGCCAGCACCTGCGGGCGCTCCGAGGCCACCACCACCTCGGCGCCCAGCCTGGGCGGCGGCGGCCAGAAAGTCGGCGGCCCGGTAGGTGGCGGTGGGAAGGATCAGGAGAAGGCGGGCCACGGACCTATCATGTTCCTGTGCCCATGGCCGGGGTCCACGGCCTGAACGAGACCGACGACATCTCAGGCGAGGGTACCGTCGGGGGTGAGGATATGAGCTCGCAGCAGACACCTGAGTTCCAGCCCGTGCTGAAGGTCAGCGACCGGGCTCGCGGCATGGTGCTCGATGTCCGGGCGATCGGAGACCGACGGGGATCGGCTGGCCCTGTGGCTGGAGGTCAGCGGGGTCGCCGGCTCGAACTACACCTACGACATGTACTTCGAGGCGGCGGCGGACGCCGGACCCGACGACCTGGTGCAGCACGACGACGAGCTGACGGTCGTCATCCCCGAGGCGAGCGTGGACAAGATCCGCGGCGCCACGCTCGACGTGAGCGGCGCCGGGGACGATGCGGGCATGGTGATCATCAACCCCAACACCCCGCCCTCCCACGGGCAGCCCGGCCATGGGCGACAGGCCCGCCGGCGGACCTGAGCGGGGACGTCGCCCAGCGGGTGGTCGCCGTGCTCGACGCCCAGATCAACCCGAGCATCGCCGCCCACGGAGGCCGGGCCGACCTGGTGGCCGTCGAGGACGCGACCGCCTACCTCCGGCTGAGCGGCGGGTGCCAGGGATGCGGGCTGGCCAAGGTCACGCTCAGCCAGGGCATCGAGGTGGCGATCACCGACGCCATCCCCGAGGTGACGTCGGTCGTCGACGTGACCGACCACGCCAGCGGAGACAACCCCTACTACGAGCCGGCCAAGAAATAAGTTAGTACGGGCACGTCGTCGCCCGCACAACACGGCCTCGACCGGGGTCCTAGTCTTGACCGGTGGTTCTGTCTGTGGCGGTCAGACGCCACCGTCTCATCGTTCTGCTCGGGCTCGTTCTCGCTCTCCTGTCGGCCGGTCCTGCCGGGGCTCGGTCGGCGGTCGCCGCCGTGCCCCCGCCTGCGCCCGCCGCCGCCCGGCACGCCCCCTCCGGGTACGCCGGGACTGCCTCCTCCTGCAGGTCCGGCGGCGTGGGTCGTCGTGGACGCCGACACCGGTAACGTCATCAACGCCGCCAACGATCACATCGGGATGCGGCCGGCCAGCATCAGCAAGGTGTTGACGGCCATCGTCGCCGTTCAGCACCTGCCCTCGAACAGCGTGGTCCCCGTCAGCCCCGTCGCCCAGGGCACCGAGTCGGTCAATCTGGGTCTCAAGGTGGGGCAGGTGTGGGCGTTCACCGACATCCTCCACGCCATGCTCATGCTGTCGGCCAACGACGCGGCGCACGGCGCTGGCCGAGCGGGTGAGCGGCACCCGCGAGGCGTTCGGGGCCGAGATGCAGCGCACGGGCGCCGACCTTCACCTGGTCGACCATCCGGTCCTCCGTGACCCCGCTGGGCTCGACGACCAGTTCTCCGTCCAGGGAGGAAACGTCATCTCCGCCTACGACCTGGCCATCATCGCCCGGACGGCGTTGGCGATCCCCGATATCCGCCAGATCGTCGATCTGCCGGAGTACCGGTTCACGGCACCCGACGGGGTGGTCCACGTGATCCGCAACGTCGACCGTGGGCTGGAGCTGTACCCAGGAGCCATCGGCATCAAGACCGGCTACACCAAGGCGGCCGGGAACACCTTCATGGCGGCGGCGACGCGTGACGGGCGCACGATGGTGGCGGTCGTCCTCCAGTCTCCCGACATCTACCGCTCGGCGACTGCGCTCCTCGACCTAGGTTTCGCCACGCCGGTCACCAGGGAGTCGCGGGTCGACCACCTGCCTGCCATCTCGACGCAGGTCCCTGCGCCGACGGCCACCACCACGCCCAGCTCGGGGACACGCAACGCCCCGGCGGTCTCGCCGCCGCTCGGCCGCACGGCGCGGGACTCCTCGACGGCTGGTTCCGCGACGTCGTCGTGGCCGTGGCCGCCGTCCTGTTGGTGCTCGCCGCCGTCGTCGTGGCCCTCCGAAGGCGCGGTCGTGCGCCGGCGGCGGAGCCGCTACGGGTCGTTGGCGACTCGGCGCCACTAACGTTCGGCGGTGGCCGCGTTGCTGGTGGGCGCTTGTGCCGCGGGTGGGCTTGGTGCCGGGTCCCTCGTGCGCCTGGGCCGGCCGTTCACCGAGCTCTCGACTGCCGCCCTGTTCGCGGCCGCTGGCCTCCGGTTCGGCTTCGACGCCGTCCTCCCCGCCTACTGCCTCTTCTTCGCCGCCCTCGTGGCGGTGGCAGCGCTCGACGTCGAGCACCGCGTGGTCCCCAATCGGGTCCTTCGCCCGGCATTGGTGCTGACGGTCGTGCTGCTCGGCGGGGCGGCGATCGCCGAGGCGGCCGGTCGCGCTGCGCTCGACTCCGTCGTCGGAGGCCTGGTGGCGTTCGCCGCCCTCGGCCTGGTGCACCTGGTCCAACCCCGGGGGATGGGCTTCGGCGATGTCCGGCTCGCCGGCTTCATCGGGCTGTACCTGGGCTGGCTCGGCCTTGGCTACGTCGCGACGTGGACTGCTTCTCGGCTTCCTCCTGGCGGTGGTCGCCGGGGTCGTCCTGATGGTGGTGACCGACAGCGGCCTCATGGCGCGGCTGCCGTTCGCTCCCTTTCTCGGCGCCGGGGCCGTGCTCGTCGTGCTCTGGGGCGCTCCGCTCACACGCGCCTGGTCGGGCTGAACTCCCGAGCCGGCGCTGCGAGAGGGGCCCCCCGGTAGATTGGGTCTCGTGCTGCGCTTCCTCACCGCCGGCGAGTCCCACGGAAAGGCGCTCGTCGTCATCGTCGAGGGGCTGCCGGCCGGGCTGCCGCATCACGGTGGAGGACGTGCAGGGCGAGCTGGCCCGGCGCCGGCTCGGGTACGGCCGGGGCCCGCGGATGCGCTTCGAGGAGGACGAGGTGACCCTGCTCGGCGGCATCCGCCACGGCCGGACCCTCGGCTCGCCCGGTGGCCATCGAGATCGCCAACACCGAGTGGCCGAAGTGGTCGAGGAGATGTCGCCCGCGCCCGGGCGCGCCGCGAGGGTGCTGACCCAGCCCCGGCCCGGCCACGCCGACCTGGCCGGGATGCAGAAGTACGGCTTCGACGACGCCCGCGACGTGCTCGAGCGGGCGTCGGCGCGCGAGACGGCGGCGCGTGTCGCCGCCGGCGCGCTGCGCCAAGGCGCTGCTCGCCCGCCTCGGCGTCGACGGTCCTCAGCCACGTGGTGGCCGCTCGGGCGCGGTCGAGGCGCGAGTCGGAGCCCGGCCCGAGCCGCGGCGACCTCGCGCGAGTCGACGCCTCGCAGGTGCGGTGCTTCGATCCCGAGGCCGAGGAGGCCATGGTCGCCGAGGTCAAGGCGGCGGCCAAGGTCGGGCGACTCGCTGGGAGGAGAGGCCGAGGTGCTGGCCTACGGCGTGCCGGTCGGGCTCGGGAGCCACGTGCACTGGGACCGCAAGCTCGACGGCCTCCTCGCCCAGGCCTGATGAGCATCCAGGCCGTGAAGGCCGTCGGGATCGGCGACGGCGCCGACCTGGCCGGCCGGCGGGGCTCGGAGGCCCACGACGCCATCGCCTGGGACGCCGACGCCGGCGACGTACCGGCGCGAGACCACGCGGGCCGGCGGGATCGAGGGCGGCATGTCGACCGGGCGAGCCTCCTGGTGGCCCGGGTGGCCATGAAGCCGCTGGCCACGCTCAACCGCCCCGTGCTCAAGACGGTCGACGTGGTCGACGAAGGAGGAGACGGTCTCGTTCAAGGAGCGCACCGACGTCACCGCCGTGCCGGCCATGGGCGTGGTGGCCGAGACGATGGTCGCGCTGACGCTGGCCGGCGAGGCGCTGCGCAAGTTCGGCGGCGACTCGCTGGCCGAGGTCGTGCGCAACCGCGACGCCTACGTGGCCACCCTGAGGGAGCCGGTGTCGGAGGTCGGCACCCGAGATGGCTGAGCACATCTTCATCGTCGGCATGATGGGAGCGGGAAAGACGACGGTCGGACGGCTCCTCGCCGAGCGGCTCGGGTGGCGTCATCTCGACAGCGACGAGCAGGTGGGACGCGACACCGGGCAGACGGTTCCGGAGATCTTCGCCGACCGTGGCGAGCCTGCGTTCCGGGCCGCTGAGAAGCGCGCGCTCGCCGCCGCCGCCGTCAGCTGACACGCCGACGGTGGTGTCCGTGGCGGGCGGCGCCGTGCTCGATCCGGACAACCGCCGCGTGCTGCGGCGCAATGGCGCCGTCGTGTGGCTGCGGGCCCGCGTGGAGACCTTGGCCCAACGGGTCGGCGACGGCGCCGGCCGACCGTTGCTCGGCGACGATCCCGGCGCCGCCCTCCGTCGCCTGTACGCCCAGCGACGGCCCGTCTACCAGGAGCTCGCTCAGGTCGTGGTGGACGTCGACCGGCTCGACTCCGGTGACGGTGGTCGAGCGGGTGCTCGCCGCGCTGTCATCGGACGCTCGTCGGTGATCCGCGTCCCTGTCACGCTCGGGGACCGGTCCTACGAGGTGCTGGTCGGCCCCGGCGCCCGTCACCGTCTGCTCGAGGTGCTGCCGACCGGCGTCGCCCGCGCCGCCGTGGTCACCCAGGCCGGGGTCGACGTGGCCGTCGACCCCGGCGTCGAGTGGAAGCACCTTCCTGATCGGTCGAGGGTGAGCGGGCCAAGAGCCTCGCCACGGTCGAGGAGCTGTGCCGGGGCTTCGCCCGGTGGGGCCTGACCCGCGCCGACGCCGTCGTGGCGGTCGGCGGCGGGGTGGTCACCGACGTGGCGGGCTTCGCCGCCGCCGCCTACCACCGCGGCGTCCCCGTCGTGCACGTGGCCACGACCCTGCTCGCCCAGGTGGACGCCGCCATCGGCGGCAAGACGGGCGTGAACCTGCCGGAGGGCAAGAACCTCGTCGGCGCCTTCTGGCAGCCGGCCGCGGTCCTGTGCGACACCGAGGTGCTCGAGTCCCTGCCGCCGGAGGAGTACCGGAGCGGGCTCGGCGAGATGGCCAAGTACGCGTTCCTCGGTGCCGAAGGTCTCGCCGACCTGCCCCTCGCCGAGCGGGTGGCTCGATGCGTCGAGATCAAGGCGGCCGTCGTCGCTGCCGACGAGCGGGAGGCGGGCCAGCGGGCCGTGCTCAACTACGGCCACACGCTGGCCCACGCCCTCGAGACGCACGCCTCCGACATCGGGGCGGATCTCCGCCACGGCGAGGCGGTCGCCATCGGCCTGGTGTTCGCCGCCCTGCTGGCCCGACGGCTGGGGAGGATCGACGACGAGCGGGTCGAGGACCACCGGCGGGTGGTGGACGGGTACGGCCTCCCGGCCGAGCTCCCGGCAGGGGCCGACGCCGAGCCGGCTGATCGACCTCATGGCGAGGGACAAGAAGGCCACCACCGGGCTGACCTTCGTGCTCGACGGGGTCCGCGGCGTCGAGGTCGTCCGGGGCGTGGAGCGGTCCGACGTGCGAGCCGCCCTGGCCGCCATGGGCACGGTCGGCGACGAGGCCCGATGAGCGCGCCGCCGTGCTCCTCCTGCTGTCGGGGCCGAACCTCGACCTGCTGGGCCAGCGGGAGCCCGAGGTCTACGGACGGGCGACGCTGGCCGAGCACGTGGCGACGGCCGAGGCGGCGGCCGAAGCGACAGGGGCTGGTCCTGGAGCACACCCAGTCCAACCACGAGGGCGGCCTCGTCGACGCCGTCCACGAGGCCCGGGGCCGAGCGGCCGCCATCGTGATCAACGCCGGCGCCCTCACCCACTACGCGTGGTCGCTGCACGACGCCCTGGCCAGCTTCGACGGCGTCGTCGTCGAGCTGCACCTGTCGCAACCCAACGCCCGTGAGCCCTGGCGGCACACCTCGGTCGTGGCGCCGGTGGCCGACGGCTCGATCGCCGGCTTCGGCGGCCTCGGCTACGAGCTGGCCGTCGACGCCGTCGCCCGTATCCTCGCCGCCGGGCCGGAGCCGGGGAGGCCATGATGATGGGGGAGCTTTCGACGAGAGGTGGAACCGAGTGACGACCAAGACCGCCGCCATGCCCGCCATGGACGTGGCCTCCCGTCTCCCCCGGCTGCGGGAGCGGCTGGGCGACGCCGGTTGTGATGCCCTCGCCGTCACCAACCTGTCCAACGTCGGGTACCTGACGGGGTTCACCGGCTCGGCGGGCATCCTCTTGGTCACGCCGCGGGAGGCGGTCCTCGTCACCGACGGGCGGTACCAGACCCAGTCCCAGGAGCAGCTGGCCGCGGCGGGCGTGGACGCCCGCGTCGAGATCGGCGGGGTGGCGGCCCAGCTGGAGGCGCTCGCCACCGCCGCCCGGGGACTGGGCCGCATCGGGCTCGAGGCGACCGACATCACCTGGGCCCGGCAGAGGCGGTTCGGAGCCGAGGTGTTCACCGACGCCGAGCTCGTCCCGACCGAGGGCCTGGTCGAAGGCTTCCGCCGGGTCAAGGACCCCGGAGAGCTGGCCCGCATGGAGGCGGCGGCGGACATCGCAGACACCGCCCTGGCCCAGGTGAGGGACCTGCTTCCCGACGGGGTGAGCGAGGCCGATCTGGCCCTGGAGCTCGACTTCGCCATGCGCCGGCTCGGCGCTGCCGGCAGCTCCTTCGACACGATCGTCGCCGCCGGTCCCAACGGCGCCAAGCCCCATGCCCGCCCCTCGGCCCGGCCGATCGAGCCCGGCGAGCTGGTGGTGATCGACTTCGGGGCCATCGTCGACGGGTACTGCTCCGACATGACGAGGACGCTGTGGGTGGGGGACCTGGACTCCGAGGTCGCCGGCCGCATGGTGGAAGTCGTGGCCGCCAGCCAGGCGGCAGGGGTGGATGCGGTGCGGTCCGGCGCGTCGTGCGCGGAGGTCGACGAAGCCTGCCGCGAGATCATCGCCGAAGCCGGTTGGGCCGACGCATTTCTGCACTCGACCGGCCACGGCGTCGGGCTCGACATCCACGAAGCGCCGTGGGTGGCAGCGACGTCCACTGATACGCTCGAGCCGTCCACGGTCGTCACCGTCGAGCCGGGCGTCTACCTCCCCGACATCGGCGGTGTCCGCATCGAGGACACCGTCGTCGTCACCCCAGACGGCTGCCGGGCCCTGACCAAGTCGCCCAAGGACCTGATCGCGACATGACCGTCTCGACCAACGACCTCAAGAACGGCATGACCCTCGATCTCTCCGAGGGTCTGTTCTCGGTCGTCGAGTTCCAGCACGTCAAGCCCGGCAAGGGCGGCGCGTTCGTGCGGACCAAGCTCAAGAACGTGCGCACCGGGGCCGTGCTCGAGCGGACCTTCCGAGCGGACGAGAAGGTCGAGCAGGCGGTCATCGACAAGCGGCCGATGCAGTACCTCTACCGCGACGGCCAGCAGTTCGTGTTCATGGACACGGTCTCCTACGATCAGCTCAACGTCGAGGCGGCCGCCCTCGGTGAGGCCGCCCGCTTCATCAAGGAGGGGGACTCGGCGGCACTCTCGCTCTACGACGGCGAGATCGTCGGCGTCGACCTCCCGGCGGCCGTGGAGCTGACCGTGTCGGAGACCGAGCCGGGCCTGCAGGGCGACCGGGTGTCGGGTGCACGCAAGCCGGCCACGCTCGAGACCGGGCTCGTCGTCTCGGTGCCGCTCTTCGTCAACACCGGCGACCGCGTCAAGGTCGACACCCGCTCCGGCGAGTACCTCACCCGGTCGCAGTAGCGTGCGATGAGTGTCGGCACCCGCCGCGAGGAGCGCGAGCGGGCCTTGTCACTTCTCTACGAGGCCGAGGCGAAGGACATGCGAGCTGCTGCGCTGCTGGCCCAGCTCCCCGTTTCTCCCGAGCCCTTCGTCGTGGACCTGGTGACCGGGGTGGACGGCCACCGTGACCGGATCGACGAGCTCGTCGGCCGGCACGCCATCGACTGGACGCTGGAGCGGATGCCCGCCGTCGATCGCAACATCCTTCGCCTCGGTGCCTACGAGCTCCTGGAGCGGCCGGACGTGCCCTTGGGAGCGGTGATCTCCGAGGCCGTCGAGCTGGCCAAGCGCTACTCGACCGACGAGTCGGGACGGTTCGTCAACGGCGTGCTGGCGAGCATCGCGGCCGAGACCCGCTCAGCAAGCGCCCCCGACTGATAGACTCTTCACCTGACCGTGAAGTGGGTCCTGCGAGGCTCGCACGGACAGTGGAGGAAATTCGTTGGCCGAACGAGAGCGGCACCTGACGCCCCCCCGGAGGGGCGTTTTTGTTGCCCGGGCTCAGGTGATGACGGGGCCCGATGTTCGTCGGGCCCTCACCCGCATCGCCCACGAGGTCATCGAGCGCAATCGCGGCCTGGAGCGCGTCGCCCTCATCGGGCTCCAGACGGGTGGCGCTCCTCTGGCCCTCCGGCTGGCGGCCATCCTGGAGGAGATCGACGGGACCGCCGTGCCCGTCGGCAGCCTGGACGTGGCGTTCTACCGCGACGACATCGGGCTACGGCCGGTGCTTCCCGAGGCGGTGACGAGCATCGACTTCGAGGTGTCGGGCCAGGTCGTCGTGCTCGTCGACGACGTGCTCTTCACCGGCCGCACCGTCCGAGCCGCCCTCAACGCCCTCAACGACTACGGCCGGGCCCAGGCCGTGCAACTGGCGGTGATGGTCGACCGCGGCCACCGGGAGCTGCCCATCCGCCCCGACTACGTCGGCAAGAACCTGCCCACCCGTCGCGACGAGCTGGTCGACGTGAGCGAGGAGGGCGTGGTCCTCGGCGACCTGGTGGCCCGATGAGCGGCCCGATGAGCGGCCCGGCGGGCGACCCGGCGACCGACCCGGGGGGCTGGCCGGTGACGGCGACCCGGCACCTCCTCTCGATCGCCGACCTGGGCCGCGACGGCATCAACGAGGTGATGCGGGTCGCCGATTCGTTCGTCGAGGTCGGCCGGCGCGCCATTCCCAAGGTGCCGGCCCTGCGGGGCAAGACCGTCGTGTCGCTGTTCTGCGAGGACTCGACCCGGACCCGGCTGTCGTTCGAGACGGCGGCCCGGCGGCTCTCGGCCGACACGATGAACTTCTCGGCTTCGTCATCCTCGCTGAGCAAGGGCGAGTCGCTGCGCGACACCGTCGAGACGATCGACGCCATGGGCGTGCACGCCCTCGTCGTTCGGCACTTCTCGGCCGGGGTGCCCTGGCAGGTGGCCTCGTGGGTGTCGGCCGCCGTGGTCAACGCCGGCGACGGCTGGCACGAGCACCCCACCCAGGCCCTGCTCGACTGCTACACGATCCGCGAGAGCGTCGGCGCCGACACGGGCCTCGAGGGGCTCCGGATCGCCATCGTGGGTGACGTCAAGCACAGCCGGGTCGCACGCTCGAACGTGCTCGCCTTCTCCGCCCTCGGCGCCGAGGTCACGATCGTCGCGCCCCCTACGCTCCTGCCCCCGTCGCTCGCCGGGTGGCCGGTGGTCGTGAGCAACGACCTCGACGGCGTCCTCCCGAAGTCCGACGTCGTGTACCTGTTGCGGCTCCAGACCGAGCGGGCCACGGAGTCCCTCCTCCCCTCCGTGCGCGAGTACACGGCGGGCTACGGGCTCACCAGGGAGCGGGGCGCCCTGCTGGCCGAGCGGGCTCTCGTGATGCACCCGGGACCCATCAACCGCGGCGTCGAGATCGCCGCCGAGCTGGCGGGCCTGCCCAACTCGCTCGTCACCCGCCAGGTGGCCAACGGCGTCGCCGTGCGCATGGCCGTGCTGTACCTGCTCCTGGGCTCGGGGGCGGACCTTGGCGCGTGAGCTCGTGGTCCGCGGTGGCCTCGTGGTCGACGCCACGGGCCAGCGGCGGGCCGACGTGGCCGTGGCCGACGGCGCGGTCGTAGCAGTCGAACCCGAGCTCGAGCCGTCGTCGGACGCCGTGGTGCTCGACGCCGCCCGCTGCATCGTGGCGCCCGGGTTGGTGGACCTCCACACCCACCTGCGCGAGCCGGGACGGGAGGAAGCCGAGCGGATCGAGAGCGGCGCCCGCGCTGCGGCGCTCGGTGGCTACACGGCCGTCCTCGCCATGCCCAACACCGAGCCGGCGATCGACTCGGTCGCCGTGGTCCGCCAGGTGCTCGACCTCGGGGCCAGCGCGGTGACCGATGTCGCCGTGGCCGGGGCGATCACCGTGGGTCGGGAGGGCGAGCGTCTGGCGCCGCTGGCGGAGATGGCGGCGCTCGGCGTGCGCCTGTTCACCGACGACGGCAGCGGCGTGCAGGACGCCCGTCTCATGCGGCGGGCCCTCGAGTACGCGTCGGTGCTCGACGTCGTGCTGGCCCAACACTGCGAGGAGGCCCGACTGGCGGCCGGCGGCCAGATGCACGAGGGGGAGTGGTCGAGTCGCCTCGGAGTCCCCGGCATCCCCGCCGAGGCCGAGGAGCTGATGGTCCACCGCGACATCGCCCTCTCGCGGTTGACCGGCGCCCGTGTCCATCTGCTGCACCTGTCCACCGCCGGCTCGGTCGCGCTCGTCGAGGCGGCCAAGACGGAGGGGCTGGCGGTCACGGCCGAAGCGGCTCCGCACCATCTCTGCCTGACCGACGCCGAGGTGTCCGGCTACGACACCGCGTTCAAGGTGAACCCGCCGTTGCGGGGAACGGCGGACGTCGCCGCCGTGCGGGCCGGGCTCGCAAGCGGTGCGATCGACGCCATCGCCACGGACCACGCCCCCCACCCGCAGGAGGCCAAGGAGGCTCCCTTCGACCAGGCCCCGCCGGGCATGATCGGCCTCGAGACGGCGCTGGCGGTCAGCATGACGGAGCTCGGGGGGGCCGGTGCTGCAGACCGACCCGGGGAGACGGCACTGCCCATCGCTGCGATCCTCGCCCTGATGTCCTGGCGGCCAGCCCAGATCGCCGGGCTCTCCGCCGAGCACGGGGGCCCCGTCGCACCGGGGGCGTCGGCCAACCTGTGCGTGATCGACCCGAGCGCAACCTGGGTGGTCGACCCCGCCCGGTCGGCCAGCCGCAGCCGCAACACCCCGTTCACCGGACGTCGCCTGACCGGGCGCGTGCGCCACACCGTCTACCGGGGCGAGCCCGTGGTCGTCGACGGGGAGGCACAGCGGTGAGCGAGGCGCTCCTCGTGCTGGCCGACGGCGCCGTCTTCGAGGGCGAGACCGTAGGTGCCTCGGCGCCGAACGGCGTCGCCACGGGCGAGCTGGTCTTCAACACGGTGATGAGCGGCTACCAGGAGGTCATCACGGATCCCTCGTACGCGGGCCAGGTGATCGCCTTCACCTATCCCCATATCGGCAACTACGGGGCGGCTCCCGACGACGACGAGAGCCGCCGTCCGTGGTGCCGCGGCGTCGTGGTGCGCGACCTCGCATCGCGGCCGAGCAGTTGGCGCTGCGTCGAGAGCCTGGACGGCTTCCTGGACCGCCACGGGGTTCCCGGCATCGCCGGCGTCGACACCCGTCGTCTCACGCGCCACATTCGCGAGGCGGGAGCGCTCCCGTGCGCCTTCGGGCCGGTCGACGAAGGCACGCTGCTGGCCGCTGCTCGCGCCGAGCCGGGCACCGAGGGTGTCGACCTGGCGACCGCGGTGAGCACTCCCGAGCGGTATCGCACGGGGGACGGCCCGTACCGGGTGGTCGCATACGACTTCGGCGTCAAGCGGGCCATGCTCCGCCGGCTCGGGGCCATGGGTCGGGTCGACGTGGTCCCGGCCACGACTCCTGCCGCCGAGGTGTTGGCCGACCGGCCCGACGGCGTCCTGCTCTCGAACGGGCCGGGTGACCCCGCCGCCCTCGGCTACGCGGTCGACACCATCGCCGCGCTGCTGGGGAGCGTGCCCGTGTTCGGCATCTGCCTCGGCCATCAGCTGCTGGCCACGGCGCTGGGCGGGACGACCTACAAGCTGACCTTCGGGCACCACGGCGGCAACCACCCCGTGCGTCGCCTCGAGTCCAACGGGGTCGAGATAACCAGCCAGAACCACAACTACGCGGTGGCCGAGGGCTCGGTACCGGATGCCGACGTCACCCACGTCAACCTCAACGACGGGGTCGTCGAGGGACTGCGCAGCCGCGAGGTGGCTGCGTTCGGCGTGCAGTACCACCCCGAAGCCGGTCCAGGACCGCACGACGCCGAGTACCTGTTCGAGGAGTTCCGCCTGCTCATGGAGGCGGGCCGCTGATGCCCCGGCGTGACGATCTCTCCTCCATCCTGGTCATCGGCTCCGGTCCGATCGTGATCGGTCAGGCGTGCGAGTTCGACTACTCCGGCACACAGGCCTGTCGCGTCCTCGTCGAGGAGGGCTACCGGGTCGTGCTGGCCAACTCGAACCCGGCCACGATCATGACCGACCCCGACTTCGCCCATCGGACCTACGTCGAGCCGCTGGATGCCGACGTGTTGACAGCCATCATCGAGCGGGAGCGTCCCGACGCCGTCCTCGGGACGCTCGGGGGCCAGACGGCGCTCAACCTGGCCGTGGCCCTCGTCGACCGCGGCGTGCTCGAGCGGTTCGGCGTCGAGCTGATCGGGGCCAGCGACGAGGCCATCCGCACCGCCGAGAACAGAGAGCGGTTCAAGGCGGCCATGACCGAGATCGGCCTGGCCGTGCCGCCGTCCGGCTTCGCCTACACGCTGGACCAGGCGCTCGAGGTGGCGCAGCAGATCGGCTTTCCCCTCATCGTGCGCCCCTCGTTCATCCTCGGCGGGGCCGGTACGGGCATCGCCCACGACCTCGAGAGCTTCCGGGCCCTGGCCCGGACGGCCCTCGCCACCAGCCCCATATCCGAGATCCTCATCGAGCGCTCCATCGCCGGTTGGAAGGAGTACGAGCTCGAGGTCATGCGCGACTGCGTCGACAACTGCGTCGTGGTGTGCTCGATCGAGAACCTCGATCCGATGGGCGTCCACACCGGCGACTCGATCACCGTCGCTCCGATCCAGACGCTGTCCGACGTCGAGTACCAGAGCATGCGCGACGCCGCGTTCGCGTGCATCCGACGCATCGGGGTCGAGACAGGCGGGTCGAACATCCAGTTCGCCGTCGATCCCGAGAACGGCGAGATGGCCGTCATCGAGATGAACCCGCGGGTCTCACGCTCGAGCGCCCTGGCATCCAAGGCGACGGGCTTCCCCATCGCCAAGATCGCGGCCCGTCTCGCCGTCGGCTACACGCTGGACGAGATCGCCAACGACATCACACGTGAGACGCCCGCCAGCTTCGAGCCCACCATCGACTACGTCGTGACCAAGGTCCCCCGGTGGGCGTTCGAGAAGTTCCCTGGGATCCCCGGCGCCCTCGGTGCCAGCATGCAGTCGGTGGGCGAGGCGATGGCGATCGGCCGCACCTTCCCCGAGTCCCTGCAGAAGGCCCTGCGCTCCCTCGAGCACGGCCGCTGGGGTCTGAACTGCGATCCCGGCGAAGCGGCCCTCGATTCGCTCTCGGATACCGACCTCGTGCGGCGGGCGTCGGTGGCCACGCCCGACCGGCCCTTCGAGCTCGAGGCGGCGCTGCGGCGCGGCATCGATGCCGACCGGCTGGTCGCGGCCACGGGTGTCGACCCCTGGTTCCTCGACCAGATCGGCCGCATCGTGGCCGAGCGCCAGCGCCTGGCCGGCCGCAGCGCGCAGGACCTGGGCCGCCGCGACTGGCGGCGCGCCAAGCGGCTGGGCTTCGGGGACGCTCAGCTGGCGCGGCTGCTCGGTTCGACGGAGGACACCGTGCGCGACGCCCGCCTGGCTGCGGGCGTACGACCCACGTTCAAGACCGTCGACACGTGCGGCGCCGAGTTCGAGGCGGCGACTCCGTACCATTACTCGACCTACGAGGACGAGGACGAGGTCCGCCCCAGCCGGCGACCAACCGTGATCGTTCTCGGCTCGGGGCCCAACCGCATCGGCCAGGGGATCGAGTTCGACTACTGCTGCGTGCACGCCAGCTTCGCCCTGCGCCAGGCCGGCTTCGACACCGTGATGGTCAACTGCAACCCCGAGACCGTGTCGACGGACTACGACACGAGCGACCGCCTCTACTTCGAGCCCGTGGGCGAAGAGGAGGTCCGCAACGTCATCGAGGTCGAGCAGTCCGTCGCCGAGGCGGGCGGCGGCGTGGTTGGAGTGATCGTCGGTCTCGGCGGCCAGACGCCACTCAAGCTGGCCGGTCGGCTGCCTCGCCATCTCGTGCTCGGCACGAGCCCGGACGCCATCGACCTGGCCGAGGACCGCGAGCGGTGGAGCGCCCTGTGCGCCCGGCTCGAGATCCCCCAGCCTGCGGGTGGCACGGCGACGTCGGTGGACGAGGCCCTGGCCGTGCTCGAACGCATCGGGTATCCGGCCCTGCTCCGTCCCAGCTACGTGCTGGGAGGGCGGGCCATGGAGATCGTCTACGACGAGGCCGGCCTGCGACAGGCGATGGCCGCTCTGGCACCGTTCGGCGGTGCCGGGGCGGCCGGTTCGCTCGGGCGCGAAGGCGGGCTCTCGGCGGAGCGGCCGGTCCTCGTGGACCGCTTCCTCGAGGACGCCATCGAGGTGGACGTGGACGCCGTGCGCGACCGAGTGGGCGAGGTCGTGATAGGGGCGGTGATGGAGCACGTCGAGGAGGCGGGCGTGCACTCGGGCGACTCGGCGTGCGTGATCCCTCCACCCACGCTTCCCTCCCCGACGGTGGAGGTCATCGAGAGCTACACCCGAGCCATCGCCGACGCCCTCGACGTCCGGGGCCCGATCAACGTGCAGTACGCGGTCAAGCAGGGGCAGGTGTTCGTCATCGAGGCGAACCCGAGGGCCAGTCGGACCGTCCCCTTCGTGGCCAAGGCCACAGGGGTGCCACTGGCCAAGGTGGCGGCGCGGGTCACGGTGGGGGCGACGCTCGCCGAGCTGCGGGACGAGGGTCTGCTGGTGTCGCCGGGCGGCGGTGATCGTGTGAGCGTCAAGGAGGCGGTGCTGCCCTTCGGGCGGTTCCCGGACGTCGACACGATCCTGGGACCGGAGATGCGCTCGACCGGAGAGGTGATGGGCGTCGACCGGACCTTCGGCCTCGCCTTCGCCAAGAGCCAGATGGCGGCCGGGGCCCGCCTGCCGGACGCCGGCGCCGTGTTCCTCTCGCTCGCCGACCGCGACAAGCCGGCCGGCCTGGGCGCCGCCGTGCGCTTCGTCGAGCTCGGGTTCTCCCTCGCCGCCACCGCGGGGACGGCCGAGTTCCTCGAGGAGCACGGCGTGCCCGTCGAGACCGTCGTCGCCAAGGTTGGGGAGGCGAGGGCGATGGGTGGGCGCGAGGCAGTCGACGCCATCGAGCTCATCGCCAGCGGGAAGGTCAAGCTGGTGGTGAACACTCCCCGGGGTCGGGGGCCGCGCGCCGACGGGGCGTACATCCGCACCACCGCCAGCGTGCACGGCGTGCCCTGTCTGACAACGGTGGCGGCCGCGCGCGCGGCGGCGGCCGGTATCGCCGCCTGGGCCGGCCATCGCCTGTCCGTGCGCTCGCTGCAGGAGCTGCACCACGGCGACCAGCTGCGGCTCCCGCTGTGAGACGGCGCGGAACCTCGGTCGATCTCCGCACGCAGGTGGGCTCGGTGACGCTCCCCAACCCGATCATGACCGCCTCGGGGACCTCGGGCCACGGTGCAGAGCTGGCTCCCTATGTCGAGCTCGGCTCGCTCGGGGCCGTGGTCGTCAAGTCGCTGTCGGCCGAGCCCTACCCCGGCAATCCCGCCCCCCGGGTGCACGGGACCAGTGCCGGGATGCTCAACAGCGTCGGGCTGCAGGGCCCGGGAGTGGAGTCGTGGCTGGAGCACGACCTCCCCCCGCTCATCTCGGCCGGGCGCCAGGGTCGTCGCAAGCATCTGGGGACAACGGGTCGACGACTTCGCCAAGGCGGCCACGATGCTGGCCCACGCCCCACCGGAGGTCGTGGCCATCGAGGTGAACGTGAGCTGTCCCAACCTCGAGGACCGCAGCCGGATGTTCGCACACTCGCCCGCGGCCACCGCCGAGGCCGTCTCGGCCAGTGACGCCGGAGGCCGAGCCCGGTGGGCGAAGCTGAGCCCCAACGTGGCCGACCTGTGCGAGATCGCCGGCGCCGCCCTCGATGCCGGCGCCGAGTCGCTCACGCTCGTCAACACGGTGCTCGGCCTGGCGATCGATGTGGAGACCCGCGCCCCCCGTCTGGGCGCCGGCGGTGGCGGGCTCTCCGGCCCGGCGATCCACCCCGTCGCCGTGCGCGCCGTGCACGACTGCCGGGTCGCGTTCCCCGACGCGCCCATCGTCGGCGTCGGCGGCGTGGCGCGGGGGACCGACGCCATCGAGCTGCTGCTTGCCGGGGCCGCCGCCGTGCAGGTGGGGACGGCCACGTTCGCGGACCCCCGGGCTCCGGCGTGGGTCCTCGCCGGCGTGGTGCGGTGGTGTGAGGAGCACCAGGTGGCCCGTCTCGCCGAGCTGATCGGAGCGGCCGGTGGCTGAGCCCGCACGCGCTCACCTCGCCCTGGCCCTCGACGTCGACGACCTCGACGTCGCCGTCGGGATGGCCCAGCGTCTCGAGCCGTGGTTCTCGGTCGTCAAGGTCGGTCTGGAGCTCTTCGGTGCGGCCGGCCCTCGTGCCGTCGAGCGACTCACCGGCCTCGGCTTCCCGGTGCTCCTCGACCTCAAGCTGCACGACATCCCCACCACCGTCGGTCGGGCAGCTCGGGCGCTCGGTCGACTCGGTGTGAGCTACCTCACCCTCCACGCCCAGGGCGGCGCGTCGATGCTGCGGGCCGGCGTGGAGGGGTTGGCCGAGGGCGCGGTGGATGACACGGCGACGGTCGCGTTGGCCGTCACCGTTCTCACCAGTCAGCCGCAGCCGGCCGACGGCGTCATCGCCGAGCGGGTCCAGCTGGCGGCCGAGACCGGATGTGGGGGCGTGGTGTGCGCCGCGGTGGACATCGCCACGGCAAAGCGTCTCGCACCGCGGCTGCTCGCCGTGGTCCCCGGCATCCGACCGACGGGAGCGGCGCGCGACGACCAAGCGAGAGCCGCCGAGCCGCAGGCCGCCCTGACCGCCGGAGCCGACTTGCTCGTCGTCGGCCGGGCGGTGACCGGCGCTGACGACCCCGAGTCGGCGGCCCAGTCACTCGCCAGCTCGCTGGCCCGATAAACACCCCTCGGGCACGACGGGCATGCTCCGGTGGCGCTATCGTGCGCGTCATGCCTCGCCCACCCTCTCTGTCACCGGATCAGCGCCAGGCCGCCCTGGAGAAGGCGGCTGCTGCCCGTCGAGCGCGGGCGGAGCTGAAAGAGAAGCTCAAGATGGGCTCGCTCAGCCTCGAGGAGTTGCTCGAGCAAGGCGGGCAGAACGACACCGTCGGGAAGATGAAGGTGATCTCCGTCCTCGAGTCGCTACCGGGGTTGGGCAAGGTGAAGGCCCGCCGGATGATGGAGGACATCGGGATCAGCGAGTCACGCCGCGTCCAGGGACTCGGCGTCAACCAGCGGGAAGCCTTGCTGCGGGAGACCGCCCGCTCCTGATCCTCGTGATATCCGGCCCGGGAGGGGTCGGCAAGAGCACCGTGGCCGAGCGCCTGGCCGCCGCCGACCCGGCGCTGTGGCTGAGCAGGTCGTGGACGACCCGACCTCGCCGCCCTGGAGAGCGGGAGGACGCGTACCACTTCGTCGACCGCGCCACGTTCGAGTCCCGGGCCCGGCAGGGAGGCTTCCTCGAGACCGCGTCGTATCTCGGTCACCTGTACGGCACACCGATGCCGGAGGCGCCGCCGGGCCAGGACGTGCTGCTGGAGATCGACGTGCAGGGGGCTCGGCAGGTCCGGGCCGCCGATCCCACAGCTGTCGTGGTCCTGCTGGTGGCGCCCTCGCCCGAGGCCCAGGCCGAGCGGCTCCGGGCCCGGGGTGACGACGACGAGCACGTGGCCCGCCGGCTGGAGCTGGCTGCCCGGGAGGAGGCCGAGGGCCGTCAGATCGTCGACCACGTGGTCGTGAACGACTCGGCGGAGCGAGCTGTGGGGGAGCTGCTCGGTATACTTGGGGCCCATCGCGGTTCTCGATGACTCGCGCCCCGAAGGAGACACATGGCCGACCGCCGCAGCACGATGATGGAACCCCCGGTCGAGGGTCTCCTGGACAAGGTCGACTCCAAGTTCACCTTGGTGACCCTCGCCGCCAAGCGCGGCCGTCAGATCAACTCGTACTTCAACCAGCTGGGTGACGGGTTGGGCGCCATCGTGCCGCCCCAGGTGACCTCGGTGTCGCGCAAGCCCCTCTCGATCGCGCTGGAAGAGGTAGCCGCCAGCAAGATCGTCTACGTCCGGCCCGAGGACATCGAGGAGGCGGTCAAGTAGCCGTCGGGCCGACGGCGAGGCTGACGGCGTCATGGCTGAGGAGGCTGGCGACTCTTTCGCCGTGCTGGCCCGACGTCGCATCGTCCTCGGCGTCACCGGGGGCATTGCCGCGTACAAGGCCGTCGAGCTGTGTCGCCGGTTGGTGGACGCCGGTTGCCACGTCATCCCGGTGCTGTCCGAGGACGCAACTCGATTCGTCGGGGAGGTGACGTTCTCCGCCCTGGCGTCCGAGCGGGCACGCACCTCGCTGTGGGAGGACAGCGATCCGATCCCCCACACCCGCCTGGGCCAGACGGCTGACCTCGTTCTCGTGGCCCCGGCCACGGCGCGGCTCATCGCCCGCTACGCCCACGGTCTGGCCGACGATCTGCTGAGCGCCACGCTGCTGGCCACCAGAGCCGGGGTGGTGCTGGCGCCCGCCATGCACACCGAGATGTGGGAGCACCCGGCCGTGCAGGACAACCTGGCCACGTTGCGCCGGCGAGGGGTGCGGGTGGTCGAGCCGGGTGTCGGGCACCTGGCCGGGGGGGACGTGGGGGCCGGCCGCCTGGCCGAGCCGGACGCCGTGCTGGCTGCCGTCGCCGAGGCGCTGTCCGGGGTCGGCGGCGACATGGACGGGTTGCGCGTGCTCGTCAGCGCCGGGGGCACGAGAGAGCCGATCGATCCGGTCCGCTACATCGGGAACCGCTCCTCGGGCAAGCAGGGGCACGCCCTGGCCGACGAGGCCGCCCGCCGCGGGGCGCGGGTCACGCTGGTGACGACGACCGAGCGGCCCGTCGGGCCCGGCGTCGACGTCGTGGCGGCCGAGACGGCAGCCGACATGGAGACGGCGCTGTTGGAGCGCAGCAGCGAGGCCGACGTTGTCGTCATGGCCGCCGCCGTGGCGGACTTCCGGCCCAAGTCGGTGGCCGACACCAAGCTCAGCAAATCAGACGGCGTGCCCGACCTCGTCCTCGAGCCGACCGCTGACATCCTGGCCACCCTCGCACGACACCGGCGCCCCGGGCAGACCGTGGTGGGCTTCGCGGCGGAGACCCGAGACGTGGCCGCCCGGGCCGCCCGCAAGCTGGCCGACAAGGGCATCGACCTCATCGTGGCGAACGATGTCTCCGCTCCTGGCGTCGGCTTCGAGCACGACACCAACGCCGTCGTCATCATCGGCGCCGACGGGAGCGAGCACGAGGTCGGCTTGACAGACAAACAGATGGTGGCCCGCGCCGTGCTCGACGCCGTGGTCGCCCGCCGGGCAAGGAGATCGCAATGAGCACCCGCTACACGTTCACCTCGGAGTCGGTCACCGAGGGTCACCCCGACAAGATGGCGGACCAGGTCTCCGACGCGGTGCTGGACGCCATCCTGACCGACGACCCCAACGGCCGGGTCGCCTGCGAGACCCTGCTCACCACGGGCCTGGTCGTGGTGGCCGGCGAGATCACCACCATCGGCTACGTCGACATCGCCCGCCTGGTGCGGGACACCGTGTGCAGCGTCGGCTACGACCGCGAGTCCTACGGCTTCGACGGCCACACCTGTGGCGTCGTCGTGTCCATCGACGAGCAGTCCACCAACATCGGCCAGGGAGTCACGGCGGCGTGGGAGCTGCGATCCGGCAAGGGTGGTGAGGATCAGCTCAACGCCCAGGGTGCGGGGGACCAGGGCATGGTGTTCGGCTACGCGTCCGACGAGACGCCCGACCTCATGCCCATGCCGATCTGGCTCGCCCACCGACTGGCCCACCGCCTCTCCGAGGTCCGTCGGGCCGGTGTGCTGCCCTATCTGCGCCCCGACGGCAAGACCCAGGTCACCATCGAGTACGAGGACAACCGTCCCATCCGACTCGACACCGTGCTCATCTCGACGCAGCACCAGCCGGGAATCGATCTCGAGACACTGCTCCTACCCGACCTGCGCGAGCACGTGATCCACCCGCTCCTCCCGACCGATCTCGACGTCGACAGCACGAACGTTCTGGCCAACCCGACGGGCCTGTTCGAGCTCGGCGGTCCCCACGCCGACACCGGGCTCACCGGGCGCAAGATCATCGTCGACACCTACGGCGGAGCGGCGCGCCACGGCGGTGGCGCCTTCTCGGGCAAGGACCCGAGCAAGGTCGACCGTTCGGCCGCCTACGCCGCCCGGTGGGTCGCCAAGCACGTCGTGGCTGCCGGCGCCGCCCGGCGCTGCGAGATCCAGGTGGCCTACGCCATCGGCGTCGCCCGGCCCGTGTCCGTCATGGTCGAGACCTTCGGTACCGAGACGGTGGAGCCGGCCGCCATCGTGCGCGCCGTCGAAGACGTGTTCGACCTGCGGCCGGCCGCCATCATCCGCGACCTCGACCTGTTGCGGCCCATCTACCGGCGCACCGCCACCTACGGCCACTTCGGCCGGCCCGACAAGGAGTTCACCTGGGAGGCCACGCCGCGCCTGGAGGACGTGAAGCGGTCACTCGGTCTGTAGGGGCCGCCGAGCGGGTGGTACGGGTGCTGCCCGACGTGGCGGGCATCGACCGCCCTTTCGACTATCTCGTTCCGAGCGAGCTCGACGACCGCGTCGGCGTGGGCACGCGGGTGAGGATCAGCCTCCACGGCCGGCGCGTCGGGGGTTGGGTGGTCGCAGACCGGGTGACGCCGCCGGAAGGCGTCGTGCTGCGCCCCATCGCCAGGGTCACCGGCCTGGGCCCGAGCCCCGACGTGGTCGAGCTGGCCGGTTGGGCGGCCTGGCGCTGGGCGGGACGCACCGGAGCGTTCCTGGCCACCGCCTCCCCGCCGAAGGTCGTGCACGACCTGCCCGAGCGCGGCCGGAAGGCCAGTGAGGGCGCGGTCTCCGGAAACCGGGGGGATCTGGAGGAAGGCGTCGTCGCCGAGGCCCTGGCTCGGGCCAGGACCGTGGTGAGGTTGCCCCCGGCCGCGGACCCGTTCCCGCTGGTCGAGGCGGCCATCGCCGGCACCGCCGACGGCGCCGCGACCCTGGTGATCGTGCCGTCGCAGGAGTGGGCGGCCCGCACCGCCGACCGGCTGCGTCGCCGGGGTCATCCCGTTGCGCTCCTCCCCGAGGGCTGGGCGGAGGCCGCCGCCGGCGGCCGCGTGGTCGTGGGTACGCGGTCGGCGGCCTGGGCGCCCGCGCCGGAGCTGTCCGCGGTGGTGGTGCTCGACGCCCACGACGAGGCCCACGACGAGGAACGGGCCCCGACCTGGAACGCCTGGGTCGCGGCGGCCGAGCGGGCCGAGCGGCGCGGCGCGCCGTGCCTGCTCGTCTCGCCCTGTCCGGTGCTGGAGGCGCTGGCATGGGGCCGCCTGGTCACCGTCTCGCGCCGGGCCGAGCGGCAGGGCTGGGCGCCCCTCGAGGTGGTCGACCGGCGCAAGGAGGACCCCCGCTCGGGTCTGTTCTCGGAGCGGCTGGTCGCCGTCGCCCGGGGGGCCGGAACCGGCGCAGCCGACCGGGTGGTGTGCGTGCTCAACCGGACCGGTCGCGGGCGGCTGCTCGCCTGCGGAGCCTGCGGCGAGCTGGCGCGCTGCGAGCGTTGCGAGGGTCCGCTGGCCCAGACCGACTCGCCGGGCCGACCTCCCGGGCCGGCTGTCGCCACCGACATCCTCCGGTGCCGGCGCTGCGGCGAGGAGCGTCCCGACGTCTGCGCCGCGTGCGGGGCGCGGCGGTGGCGGGTCCTGCGGCCCGGCGTGGCGAGGGTCCGCGAGGAGCTGGAGGCACTGGCGGGAATGCCCGTCGGCGAGGTGAGCTCGCAGACCGCCGAGGGCACCGACGCGCCGCTGGTCGTCGGTACCGAGGCCGTGCTCCACCGCGTCCGCGCCGTGGGAACGGTGGTCTTTCTCGACTTCGACCAGGAGCTGCTGGCGCCCCGGTACCGCGCCACCGAGCAGGCCCTCGCCCTCCTGGCCCGGGCGTCGCGCGTCGTCGGCGGCAGGACGGGGCGGGGCAGGATCCTGGTCCAGACCCGCCTGCCGGGGAACGAGGTGATCGACGCCGCCCTCCACGCCGACCCCGGACGGCTGGCGGCGGTCGACGCCGAGCGGCGATCGGCCCTGGGCCTCCCTCCGGCGACGGCCCTGGCCCTCGTATCCGGCCCCTCCGCCGACTCCTACGTGGAGGGGCTGGAAGCTCACCCCGTCGAGGTGCTCGGCGCCGGGGATGGGCGGTGGCTCGTCCGGGCACCGGACCACCGGGTCCTGTGTGACGCCTTGGCCGCCGTGCCCCGTTCACCCGGGCGCCTGCGCGTCGAGGTGGATCCGCCTCGCGCCTAGGCCGGCCCGGGAGGCCGGCGCGAAGTGGCCGCAGGCGCTCGGCGCCCAGCCGCGCAGCACGGGGGCCAGCTTCGCTCGTCGGCGTAGAGTGCCCGTCATGGCCGTCCTCCCGATCAGGATCTTCGGCGACCCGGTGCTCAAGCAGCGGACCCCCGAGGTCGAGACGGTCGACGAGTCGATCCTCCGCCTCGTCGACGACATGATCGAGACCATGCACGCCGCTCCCGGCGTGGGCCTGGCTGCTCCCCAGGTCGGTGTGCAGAAGCGGCTCTTCGTCTACGACGTCGGCGACGGGCCCCGCGTCGTGATCAACCCCGAGATCACCGACTACCGGGGTGAGTGGACCTACGACGAGGGCTGTCTCTCGGTTCCCAACCTCTTCTGGCCCATCGTCAGGCCCGGGCAGGTTCGGCTGCGGGGCCGTGACCTCGACGGCAGCGAGATCTCCATCGAGGCCGACGAGCTGCTGGCCCGGGTGTTCCAGCACGAGGCCGATCACCTCGACGGCACCCTGCTCCTGGAGCGCCTCGACCCCGAGCAGCGCAAGCAGGCCCTGCGCACCCTGCGTGAGCGCACGCTCAGCCTCGACGCAGGGGAGCACCGGTAGGGCGGCCCTGGCCCGACTCGTCTTCCTCGGCACCCCGGGTACCGCCGTGCCCGCCCTGCGGGGGTTGGTCGCCGCCGGGCACGAGATCCCTCTGGTCGTCAGCCGTCCCGACCGTCGGCGTGGACGAGGCCCACAGCTGAGCCCGAGCCCGGTGAAGGCGGCCGCCCTGGAGCTCGGCCTTCCCGTGACGGCGAGGGTCGACGACCTGCTGGCCGTCGAGGCGGAGCTCGGCGTCGTGGTGGCCTTCGGGCGGTTGATCAAGCCCCACGTCCTCGCCCACCTCGAGATGGTCAACGTCCACTTCTCCCTCCTGCCCCGATGGCGCGGGGCGGCCCCCGTGGAGCGGGCCATCCTGGCCGGGGACACGGAGACGGGCGTCTGTCTGATGGCGCTGGAGGAAGGACTGGACACCGGAGACGTCTACGACTGCCGCCGGCTCGCCATCGGTCCCGACGAGACGGCCGAGGAGCTCCGCCGACGCCTCACCGAGGCGGGCACCGAGTTGCTGGTGCGAGCGCTCGAGCGGGGCCGGGAGAGCCTGCCGACGCCGCGGCCCCAGGTGGGCGAGGCAACCTACGCAGCCAAGATCGACCCGGCAGAGCTCCGACTGGACTGGACGCGCAGGGCGGTCGAGCTCCACCGCGTGGTCCGTCTGGGCCGGGCCTGGACCACCGTGCGGGGCCGGCGGCTCGAGGTGGTGCGGGCGCGGGTGGCCGATCGCACACCGCCCGGTCCGGCCGGTCGCCTCGACGGTCTCGTCGTGACGACAGGTGACGGGGGACTGGAGCTGGTCGAGGTGAAGCCCGAGGGCCGCGGTGTCGTCGCTGCCGACTCGTGGCAGCGCGGCGCCCGGCTGGCTGACGACGAGGTGCTCGGCCGGTGAGCGCTCCCGCCTCGACCGCAACGTCGAGACGGGTGGCCCTCGACGCCCTGGTGCGGATCGAGCACGGGGCGTACGCCAACCTGGCGTTGCCCGCCTTGCTGGGGAGGAGCGGGCTGTCGAGGCGGGACCGTGCGTTCGCCACCGAGCTCGTCTACGGGACGACGCGTATGCGGCGAGCCTGCGACTGGCTGCTCGAACCGCACGTCCGCCGCGCCCTGGACGATGACGTCCGAGCTGCCCTTCGCCTGGGCACTTACCAGCTGGCGTTGGCGGGCACGTCGCCGCACGCCGCCGTCGCGGCCACGGTGGACGCGGCACCCCAGCGGGCGCGCGGGCTGGTCAACGCGGTCCTGCGCAAGGTCGCCTCGGCCCTGCCGCCCGAGTGGCCCGACGACGCGACCGAGCTCAGCTACCCGGACTGGGTGGTCGAGCGTCTCGCCTCCGACCTCGGCGCGGAGGCCGCGTTGGCGGCTCTGGGCGAGATGAACCGTCCCGCCGCCGCGCCGGAACGTGACGACGGCTACGTCCAGGACGAGGCGTCGCAGTGGGTGGCGGCGCTGGTGGAGGCGGGCGCAGGTGATCGGGTCGGCGACCTGTGCGCCGCGCCCGGCGGCAAGGCGACCGCAATGGCTGGCTCCTCCGGCCGTCCGTCGCTCGTCGTGGCGGGCGACGTGCACGAGGCGAGGGCTCGGATCGTGGCCACCAATGCGGCTCGCCTCGGTCTTCCCAACGTGGGCGTGATCGTCGCCGACGGGCGGCGGGCGCCCGTGCGTGACGCGGCCTTCGATCGCCTGCTCGTCGACGCCCCGTGCTCGGGTCTGGGCGCGCTGCGCCGGCGCCCCGACGCCCGCTGGCGCGTGGGGCCCGAGGACGTCGAGCGGCTGGCGGTCCTGCAGCGTCAGCTCCTCGAACGCGCGCTGGGGTGCCTGCGCTGCGGCGGCACCCTGGTCTACAGCGTGTGCACGATGACCGCGTCCGAGACCGTTCGGATCGACGAGTGGCTGGCCGAGCGGCACCCGGAGCTCGTCACCCTCGACCAACCCGGTGGCCCGTGGGCGCGACACGGCAGGGGCGCCCTGCTGCTCCCGCAGGCGGCCGGTACCGACGGGATGTACGTCTTGCGCCTGTGCCGCCCGTCGGGCCGCCACCGGTAGGCTCGCTGGCGATGATCCGGATCGCGCCGTCCATCCTCGCCGCGGACTACGCAGCGCTGGCCGACGAGGTGGCGCGCCTGGGAGATCAGGTCGACTGGCTCCACGTCGACGTGATGGACGGTCATTTCGTGCCCAACATCACCATCGGGCCCCCGGTGGTGGCCGCGCTGCGTCGGCGCACGGAGCTCTATTTCGACTGCCACCTCATGATGACCAACCCGGGCGACTACATGGAGGCGTTCCGGCAGGCGGGCGCCAACCACTGCACCGTGCACGTCGAGGCCGGCGACACCGAGTCGCTCATCGGCGAGATGCGAGCACTCGGGCTCGGCGTCGGCCTGGCCGTGAACCCCGAGACGCCCTTCGAGGCCTTCGCCGGGTATCTCGACCGGCTCGATCTCGTCCTGCTGATGACCGTCCACCCCGGCTTCGGCGGCCAGGCCTTCATCGCCGAGGTGATGCCCAAGGTCGAGCGCACCCGGGCCGAGATCGACCGCCGGGGACTCACCGTGGCCATCGAGGTGGACGGCGGCATCGAGTCGCACACCTTGCCCGTCGCCGCCCGCGCCGGTGCCGAGGTGTTCGCCGCCGGTACGGCCATTTTCGGCCAGGACGATCCCCAGGAGGCGGCCCGTCTCCTGTTGCGCGCCGCCGAGGGGGAGCACGAGCGAGCGGGCCGGTGAGCGCGCCGCTGGCGGCGAAGGTGCTCACCGTCTCCGACGGCGTCGTGGCCGGCACGCGGGAGGACCGTTCGGGACGGGCGCTCGCCGACCGGCTGGCCGCCGCCGGCTTCACGGTGTCCGACCGGCAGGCCGTTGCCGACGGGCTCGAGCCGGTCTCCGACGCGCTGCTCCGGCTGGCCCAGGACTTCGAGGGGCTCGTGGTCACGACGGGCGGGACGGGGTTCGCGGCGCGCGACCAGACTCCGGAGGGCACCCGGGCCGTCCTCGACCGGGACGCTCCCGGTCTGGCCGAGGCCATGCGCCTGGTGAACCCCCGCGGCCGGCTCTCGAGGGGGGTGGCGGGCACGCTGGGCCGTTGCCTCGTGCTCAACACGCCCGGGTCGCCGTCGGGAGCGGTCGAGTGCCTGGACGCGGTCCTCGACACGCTCCCGCACGCCCTCGATCTCCTGGCCGGGCGTCCGACCGAACACTAGACTGAGCGGTCAAGAGACACGTCATGCGAGACGAAGCAGCCATGCGGCGAGCGGTCGAGCTGGCGGCTTCGGTCCGCGCCCTCACGTCGCCCAACCCCTGGGTCGGATGCGTGATCGTGTCCGGAGCGGCGAGCTTCGAGGGAGCCCATCGCGGCCCGGGCCAGCCCCACGCCGAGGCCGCCGCCCTGGCTGCCGCAGGCGAGGCGGCGCGCGGATCCACGTTGTACTGCACGCTGGAACCGTGCTCACACGTCGGTCGAACGGGACCGTGCGCCGACGCCATCGTCGCCGCCGGCGTCTCCAGGGTGGTCGTCGGTGTCGTCGACCCTGACCCGCAGGTCTCCGGCCAGGGGGTGGCCCGCCTCCGCCAGGCCGGGGTCGAGGTGTCGGTCGGCGCCGAGGCCGACGCCGTGGAGGACCAGCTCGCCCCCTATCTCAAGCACCGCCGGACGGGCCGGCCGTGGGTGGTGCTGAAGCTGGCCGCGACCCTCGACGGCCGCACGGCGGCGCCCGACGGTACGAGCCGGTGGATCACCGGACCCGATGCGCGCGCCGATGCCCACCGCCTCCGGGCCGAGAGCGACGCCGTCCTCGTCGGCGCCGGCACGGTCCGGTCCGACGACCCCGAGCTGACGGTGCGCCCACCGGCCGGCCCGGCATCCGGGCGCCAGCCCCTCCGGGTCGTCCTCGGCCGGGCTCCGGCGACGGCGAAGGTGCGGCCGGCGCTCGAGCTCTCGGGCGATCTCGGGGGGGTGCTGGAGGACCTCGGGCGACGGCAGATCCTCCAGCTCCTCGTTGAAGGTGGGCCCAGGGTGGCCCACGACTTCCACGCCGCCGGCCTGGTCGACCGCTACGTCGTCTACCTCGCCCCGGCGCTGCTCGGTGGCTCCGACGGCCGCCCGCTGCTCGACGGACCGGGTGCCCGGTCCATCGACGAGGTGTGGCGGGGTCGCGCCCTCTCGGTCGAGCGACTGGGCGAGGACCTCCGCATCGTGCTCGCACCCGCCGGCGACCTGCGGGCCTCGGCCGCCGCGTCCGCCCTCGCCGGCGTCGAGGCGGGGCGGTAGGAGGGCCGTGTTCACCGGGATCGTCGAGGAGCTCGGGCGCCTGCGGGCGCGCGACGGCGGGCATCTGGTGATCGACGCCCCCGTCGTGTCCGCCGACGCCCGGGTGGGCGACTCCATCGCCGTCAACGGCTGCTGCCTCACGGTGACCGCCAGCGGCGAGGGCTGGTGGGCGGCTGACGCCGTCGACGAGACGCTCTCGCGGACCAACCTCGACCGCCTGGCCCCCGGCGATCCGGTGAACCTCGAGCGGCCGGTGCGGCTGGCAGACCGGCTGGGCGGCCACCTGGTGCAGGGACACGTGGATGCCGTGGGGACGATCCTCGACCCTGCTCCAGCGCTGCGCGTCGGCGCGCCGGCGGGCGTGCTCCGCTACGTGGCCGAGAAGGGATCGATCGCCGTCGACGGGGTCAGCCTCACCGTGGTGGACGTCGGTGCCGACTCCTTCACCGTCGCCATCGTGCCGCACACGGCCCGTGTCACCACCCTGGGCCACAGGGGGCCGGGTGAACGGGTGAACCTCGAGGCCGACGTGATCGCCAAGTACACCGAGCGCCTGCTGAACGGCCGGCCAGAGGATCCGACGCACGAGGGAGGTCCCTGACATGCCGATGGCCCGTATCGACGACGCCATCGCCGCCATCGGTCGCGGCGACATGGTCGTGGCGGTCGACGACGAGGACCGGGAGAACGAGGGCGACCTCATCATGGCCGCCGAGGCGGTGACACCCGAGAAGATCGCCTTCTTCCTGGCTCACACCTCGGGTCTCATCTGCGTGCCGATGACGGGCGACCGCCTCGACCAGCTGGACCTGCCGCTGATGGTGACCTCGAACACCGAGTCGCAGCGCACCGCCTTCACCGTCACCGTCGACTACCGCCACGGGACGACCACCGGCATATCGGCAGCGGACCGGGCGGCCACGATCAAGGCCCTGATCGACCCGGGCACCCGGCCGGGGGACCTGGCCCGTCCCGGCCACATCCTGCCGCTGCGCTACCGACCCGGCGGGGTGCTCAAGCGTGCAGGCCACACCGAGGCGGCCGTCGACCTGGCGCGGGCCGCCCACCTGTATCCCGCGGCCGTCCTGTGCGAGGTCGTCAATGCCGACAAGACGGGGATGGCGCGGCTGCCCGAGCTCGAGCGCTTCGCCAGGCGAGCACGGCTTGCTGGTGATCTCCATCGCCGACCTCATCCACTATCGGCGCCAGAAGGACAAGCTCGTGCGGCGGGTGAGCGAGGCCCGCATCCCGACCAACTACGGCGACTTCACCTGCTTCGCCTACGAGTCGGTGCTCGACGAGGAGCAGCACCTGGCCTTGGTGCGGGGCGCCGTCCAGGGCGAGGACAACGTGCTCGTCCGGGTCCACAGCGAGTGCCTCACCGGGGACGTGTTCGGGTCGCTACCGCTGCGACTGCGGACCCCAGCTCGAGGCCGCGCTGCGCCTCATCGCCCAGGAGGACCTCGGTGTGGTGGTCTACCTGCGGGGCCACGAGGGCCGGGGTATCGGGCTCAAGCACAAGCTGCGGGCCTATACGCTCCAGGAGCAGGGCCGGGACACCGTCGACGCCAACGTGGAGCTCGGCCTGCCGGTGGACAGCCGGGAGTACGGGATCGGCGCCCAGATCCTCGTCGACCTGGGCATCACGACCATGCGCCTCATGACCAACAACCCAGCCAAGTACGGCGGCCTGGAGGGATTCGGCCTCGACATCGTCGAACGGGTCCCGCTCGAGTCGTCCCCCAATCCGGAGAACATCAAGTACCTCCGGGCCAAGCGGGAGCGGATGGGCCATCTGCTCGAGGGACTCGATGACGTCCTCTGACCACACCGGCGGCGACGCGCGCCGGTACGAGGACAGGCCCGACGGCGGGTCTGCCTACGTGGGGCGGCTCCGAGGCGACGGGTTGCGGGTCGCGGTGGCATGCAGCCGGTTCAACCGTCTGGTGACCGACCGACTGCTGGACGGCGCCTACGACGGCCTGGTGCGCCACGGCGTCGACGCCTCGTCCATCACGGTGGCCTGGGCTCCCGGGGCCTTCGAGCTGCCGCTCGTGGCCCGACGGCTGGCGGCCTCGGGCGAGGTGGACGCCGTGATCTGCCTCGGCGCCGTGATCAGGGGCGCCACCGACCACTACCAGCACGTGGCTGGTCAGTGCGCGGCGGGCCTGCAGCGGGCGCAGCTGGACACCGGCGTGCCGGTGCTCTTCGGGGTGCTCACGACCGACACGGTCGAGCAGGCCATCGAGCGGGCCGGCACCAAGGCTGGGAACAAGGGCTTCGACGCGGCGCTGGCCGCCATCGAGATGGCCGACCTCCTCCGCCAGCTGCCGAAGGGCGGAGACTCGTAGTGGAGAACCGCTGATGCTGCGGCTGGTCCTTCCCAAGGGCTCTCTGGAGCGCGCCACCCTCGAGCTGTTCGCGGCGGCGGATCTGACCGTCGGGCGCGGCTCCGATGTGGACTACCGGGCCTCGATCGACGATCCCCGCATCGACGACGTGCGGATCCTGCGCCCGCAGGAGATTCCCCGCTACGTCGCCGACGGGCTGTTCGACCTCGGCGTCACCGGCCGGGACTGGATCGAGGAGACGGCGGCGGACGTCGTGTCGCTGGGCCGCCTCGCCTACTCCAAGGCCAGCCGCAATCCCGTACGTGTCGTCCTGGCCGTCGACGACGACTCGCCGGTGCACAGCGCCAAGGAGCTGGCCCCCGGGTGTCGCGTCTCGACCGAGTACCCGGAGCTGACCCGACGCTTCCTGCTGGCCCAGGGCGTCGAAGCCGACATCCGCCTCTCCTACGGAGCGACGGAGGCCAAGGTCCCCGACATCGCCGACGCCGTGGTCGAGATCACCGAGACGGGCAGGGCCCTGCGGGCCGCCGGGCTGCGGATCATCGACACCTTGCTGGTGTCCCACACCGAGCTGGTCGCCAACCCGGGCGCCGTCGCCGACCCGGAGAAGGCGCACGCCATGGCCCAGCTGCACACGCTTCTCGAGGGTGCCCTCGAGGCGAGGGGCATGGTGCTCGTCAAGCTGAACGTGGGCGCCGCCGACCTCGATGCGGTCATCGAGCCTGCTGCCGTCGATGCGGTCGCCGACGGTCTCCAAGCTGTTCGGTGAGGAGGGCTACGCGGTGGAGACGGTCGTGCCCAAGTCGGAGATCAACATCCTCATCCCGGCCCTGCGGGACCGGGGCGCGACCGACATCCTCGAGCTGCCGCTGTCCAAGATCGTCCCTTGATGCCGGGGCGGGCGACACCGGGACCGGGTGAGCGGACCACCGGCAGCGTGGCGACGTTCGACGAGGAGCGGGGGCTCGGCACCGTGGTGACCGACGACGGCCGGTTCCTACCGTTCCACTGCACCGCCATCGCCGATGGCAGCCGCACCATCGCCGTGGGCACACGGGTCGCGTTCGGCGTGGTGGCCGGCCATCTGGGGAAGCTGGGAGGCGACCGAGCTAGCCCCCTGTGTCGCCTGAGCGCTCCCGACGGCTCGGGCGGCGATCCGCCGGCCGCACCTGTCTCGGCGGCGGTCGTGGTACCGCCCATGCGCACGAAGGCCAGCCGCAGCTGGGTGAGGCCCTCACGCAGGTTGGCCTCCTCCTCGCCCAGCCGGGTCGCCAGCCCCTCGACCAGGAGGGCGAGGGCGTCGATGGCCAGTCGGGCCTGGTCGAGCTTGGGCGGATCGAGCGACAGGTGGAGGGCGGCGAGCTCGAACATGCCGTAGCAGTGGTTGGCGACGACCGTCCGCGCCGGGGTGTCGGCCAGCTGCTGGCGCAGCTCGGTCATACGCTCGCGCAGCTCGGCCTCGTCCTCCTCTCCTGGCAGCGGAGTTCCGCCCTGGTCGCCGGCACCGGCTCCCGAGCCGGGAGGAGCTGATGGCTGGCCCGGCTGGTCGCCGCGTCGCTCTTCTCCGGGACGAGGGACGGGCCGTTCTCCACCAGGTGTCCAGAGGCTACTCATGGCTGATATCCTAAAAGGTGAATCGAGACGGAAAGCGGGGCCGGGCAGTCCGACGAGGCAGCACGATCCCCACCCTTCCGCAGTCCGGGGGGCATCCCGGTCGGCGTGCCGGGTTCATGCTCGCTCTGGGGCGGGCGTCGCTTTCCGACGCCTGCCCTTGTCGCGTTTCGAGGGCCCGACACGACAGGAGTGATGCCGCATAACTGCCGCAGCCGCCACCACCGAGCTCAGGATCAACGATCGGATCCGAGCCCGTGAGGTACGCCTGGTCGATCCAGAGGGAACGCAGCTAGGGATCAAGCCGCTGCCAGAGGCCCTCCACATCGCCAGGGAGCTGGATCTGGACCTCGTCGAAGTTGCTCCGCAGGCCTCCCCGCCGGTCTGCCGGATCATGGACTACGGCAAGTTCAAGTTCGATGCGGCACAGCGGGCGAAGGAGTCTCGCCGCAAGACCACCAACGTCGGGATCAAGGAGATGAAGTACCGGCCCAAGATCGGCAGCGGGGACTTCGACACCAAGACCCGCCGGGTCGTCAGGTTCCTCGGCGAGGGCCACAAGGTCAAGATCACGATCATGTTCAGAGGCAGGGAGATCTACCACCCCGAGCTCGGCAAGAAGATCCTCGATCGGATCGCCGAGGAGGTCGACGGATCGGCCAAGGTCGAGGCCGCGCCGCGCCTCGACGGGCGGAACATGATCATGGTCCTGGCTCCCGACAAGCGGGCCCAGCGGTCGGCGGCGGCACGAGGAGAACCGCGAGCGGAACGGGGCGACGGCGCCGATGGTTCCGGGGTGGCGGTCAACGGAGGCCCCCCGGCGGCGGCCGATGCCGATCCGGGGGCCGGAGCGCACCGACGGGAGAGCTGAACATGCCGAAGATGAGAACGGACAGGGGCGCCGCCAAGCGGTTCAAGGTCACGGGCACGGGGAGGATCCGCCGCCGCCAGGCGTTCCGGTCGCACCTGCTGGAGAAGAAGCCCAGCACCCGCACCCGCCGGTTGGGTCGTGAGGTCGACGTGGCCGCCGGCGGTGACGCCCGCCAGGTGAGGCGGCTGCTCGGCCTCTAGGGCCGACCACCCCTTCGACCACCACGAGCGGTGGTTCGACCACCCGAGAGAAGGAGCCCCTCATGGCCAGGGTAAAGCGCGCCGTCCACAGCAAGAAGCACCGTCAGGCCGTACTCGAGAAGGCCCACGGCTACTACGGCAACAAGAGCCGCAGCTTTCGCGCCGCCAACGAGCAGGTCATGCGGTCGCTGCAGTACGCCTATCGGGACCGGCGGGCCCGCAAGGGGGACTTCCGTCAGCTCTGGATCCAGCGGATCAACGCCGCCGCCCGTCAGCACGGCATGAGCTACAGCCGGTTCGTGGCCGGCCTGCGACGCGCCGAGGTCGAGGTGGATCGCAAGATGCTCGCCGATCTCGCGGTCGACGACCCCGCCGCCTTCGCCGCCCTCGTGAGGGTGGCGGCCGGCAACAGCTCGGCGGCCGACGAGGGTGCGACCGGCGAGAGCGTCGCGAAGGACGCTTCCTGAGCCAGGCTGCGCTCGCCTGGCGTCACCAACGCGTCCAGCGCCTGCGTCGCCTCTTGCGCCGGCGGAGCCTCCGTCAGGCCGAACGGGCCTTCGTGGCCGAGGGGTCGAAGGTCATCTCCGTCGCCCTCGACGCCGGGGCGCCCGTCGAGTCGCTGTATTTCGCCCCGCAGGTGAGCGCCGACGACCGGGCCGGAGCCGTGATCGAGCAGGCGATGGCGGCGGGCGTGCGGGTGTACCAGCTCGGCGCGGGAGTGATGGAGCGGGTCGCCGACACGGTGACCCCGCAACCACTGCTGGCCGTCGTCGCCTTCGTCGACGTGGCGCTGGCCGCCCTGGCCGACGCCTCGCTCGTCGTGGTGTGCGCGGACGTGCGTGACCCGGGCAACGCCGGCACGGTGCTGCGCAGCGCCGAGGCCGCCGGAGCCGACGGGGTAATCTGTTGTGACGGATCGGTCGATGTCTACAACCCCAAGACCGTACGGGCGTCGGCCGGGGCGTTGTTCCAGGTCCCCGTCGTGACCGGCGGAGACGTGGTGCAGGTGCTGGAGCGGCTGGGGGACTGGGGAATGCATCGATTGGCGGCGACGGCCCGCGACGGGCGCGACTACACGGAGGCTGACCTCACCGCCTCGGCGGCGCTGGTCCTCGGCAACGAGGCGGCGGGCGTGCCGCCGCGGCTGGAGCCCTGGATCGACGAGTCCATCAGCATTCCGATGGCGGGTCGCGCCGACTCGCTCAATGTCGGCATGGCGGCTGCGGTGCTGTGCTTCGAAGCGGCGCGCCAGCGACGCCGGCGGGGCACGGGCGATGGGGCTGGAGCCCGGGCGGAGCGGCCAGAGACGCCTGCGACCGGGAGCGGCTGAGTCGTGCCGCCCGACCTCGATCAGCTCCCCGACGCCGTCATCCGGGTCGACGGGTCCCGACGCATCGTGGGCGCCAACTCCGCCGCGACCGAGCTCACGGGTTTCGATGCAGCGGCGCTCATCGGCCGGGACTGCGCTGGCACGCTGGACACGAGAGACCGAGAGGGGAGGCCGGTGTGGGTCGGTGGGTGGCACCGTTCCGCTGGCCTGCCCTCGGTGCGGACCCTGCCCGAGCAGGAGATCATCCTGCGGGGAGCCGACGGTATCGACGTGCGGGCCTTCGTCACGGGCTCGTACGAGCGCGACCCCGCCGGCGAGATCACCGGTGCCGTCCTCGTCCTGCGCGACGCCAGACGCAGGATGCACCAGACGGTCACGGGCATCGAGATCGTCTCGACCGTGAGCCACGAGCTGCGTTCGCCGCTCACCTCGGTGAAGGGGTACACCAGCCTGCTCATGAACCGGTGGGACCGCCTGGGCGACGAGCAGAAGCGGATGATGCTCGAGCAGGTGAACCACGACGCCGACCGGGTGACCCGCCTCATCACCGAGCTGCTCGACATCAGCCGCCTCGAGACCGGGCGTCTGGTGCTGCGCCGTCAGATGATCGACCTGAGCGCGCTCACCGACTCGGTGCTCGATCAGATGGCGATGGAGTACGCCGGGCTGGGCGTGACCCGGCACTTCGAGGAGCCCTTCCCGGCCGTGTACGCCGATCCCGACAAGGTCCTCCAGGTGATCACCAATCTGGTGGAGAACGCGTGCAAGTACGGCTCGCCGCAGGGCCTGGAGGTCACGGGCGAGGCCACCGAGGACGAGGTGGCGCTATCGGTGACGGACCGCGGACCCGGCATCCCTTCCGAGGATCTCGATCGGGTCTTCACCAAGTTCTTTCGCCGGCCCGAGGGCAAGCCGACGGGCTCGGGCCTGGGCCTGTGGATCAGCCGGGGTCTGGTCGAGGCCCACGGGGGGCGACTGTCGGTGACATCAATTACGGGGCAAGGCTCCACCTTCCGATTTACGCTGCCACGCGTGGAGCCCGAGATCCTGCGGCAGCCGATGGCCAGTGCCTGACGTCTCGGACGTGTCCGACGTCGCGCTGGCCGAGACGGAGGGTCAGGCCAGGATCGACGCCGCCGGTTCGGTGGAAGCCCTGCGGGCGGTCGAGGCCGAGGTGGTCGGCCGGCGCTCACGGCTGGCGTCCCTGCAGCAGGGCCTCGGCGGCCTGCCACCCGAGGAGCGCCGCAGCCGTGGCCGACAGCTCAACGAGGCGCGCGCACGCCTGCAGGCGTCCCTCGACCTCCGCCGGGTCGAGATGGGGCAGTCGGAGCGACGGGCCCGCCTCGAGTCCGAGCGCCTCGACCTGACCGAGGTGCTGCCCCGGCCCGGACCCGGCCACCTGCACCTCGTCACCCAGACCCAGGCCGAGCTCGAGGACGTCTTCGTCGGCATGGGCTTCACCGTGGCCGAGGGTCCGGAAGCCGAGACCGACTGGCACAACTTCGAGGCGCTCAACATCCCCCCGGGCCATCCCGCCCGGAGCATGTGGGACACCTTCTACCTTCGTCTCGGACCGCCGGGATCGACCCTGCTGCGGGCCCACACCTCGCCGGTCCAGATCCGGGTCATGCAGTCCCAGCCGCCGCCGATCTTCATCGTGGCGCCGGGGCGCGCCTACCGCCGCGACACGCCCGATGCCCGCCACCTCCCGGTCTTCCACCAGGTCGAAGGCCTGGTCGTCGATCGCGGCGATCAGCTTCGCCGATCTGTCGGGGACCATCGAGGCGTTCACCACCGCCTATTTCGGTCCCGCCATCCATTCACGGCTGCGTCCGTCCTACTTCCCCTTCACCGAGCCGTCCGCTGAGTACGAGATCAACTGCACCATCTGCCGGGGAGCGGGCTGTCGCACGTGCTCGGGGACGGGGTGGGTGGAGCTCGGCGGTGCGGGGATGGTGGACCCCAACGTCTTCGCGGCCGTGGGTATCGACGACGAGGAGTGGTCGGGCTTCGCCTTCGGGTTCGGCATCGACCGCTGCGCCCAGATGCGCCACGGGATCGCCGACATGCGCGTCCTGCTCGACAACGACATCAGGTTCCTGTCCCAGTTCTGAAGGCCCGCCATGCGTGTTCCGCTGTCCTGGCTCCGTGACTTCGCGCCCATCGAGGTCGGTCCTGACGACCTCGGTGCGACCCTCGACGACCTGGGCCTGGTCGTCGAGAGCATCGAACGGGTGGGCGAGGGACTGGACGGCGTCGTCGTGGCGCGTGTGCTCGCCATCGACCCGATCCCCTCCGCTGACCTGATCCGGCGGGTCACCGTCGACGCCGGCGACGGCCGCTCCGTCGAGGTGGTCTGCGGTGCGTTCAACTTCGCCGTCGGCGACCTCGTGCCGCTGGCGACGGTGGGCACGTCGCTGCCGGAAGGCCCGACGGTCACCCGGCGGCGCATGAAGGGTGTGGAGTCCAACGGGATGCTGTGCTCGGGCAAGGAGCTGGGGCTGAGCGAGGACAGCGCGGGGATCCTCGTGCTGGGGCCGTCGGTCGGTGACGAGAGGACCGGCGTCGAGCCCGGCGCACCGCTGACCGACGCCCTCGGGATCGAGCCCGACGTGGTGTTCGGTCTCGAGGTGGAGGGCAACCGCCCCGACGCCCTGTCGATGGCGGGCGTGGCGCGCGACGTCGCCGCCCGGCTCGGTCTTCCCTTCTCGATCCCGGAGCCTCGTCCCACCGAGGGCGAGGTGCCGGCCGGGCACCTGGCCCGAGCTGCGGTGGAGGCGCCAGACCTGTGCCCCCGGCTGCACGTCCGGGTGCTCGTCGACGTGGAGGTCGGAGCTTCTCCGCCGTGGATGACCCGACGTCTGGTGCTGGCGGGCATGCGCCCGATCAACTCGATCGTGGACGCCTCCAACTACGTGATGCTCGAGCTGGGCCAACCCACCCACCCGTACGATCTCGATCGGCTGGGCGGCCGCGGGCTGCTGGTCCGTCGGGCCCGACCGGGCGAGACCATCGTGACCCTCGACGGCGAGGAGCGGCGGCCGACGCCTGACGACTGTCTCATCTGCGACGCCGACGGCACCCCCGTGGGGATCGCCGGGATCATGGGCGGGGCGACCTCGGAGATCTCGGCCACGACGTCGCGGGTCCTGTTGGAGGTGGCGCACTTCACGCCCATGGCCATCGCAGGAACGTCCGCCCGCCTCGGGCTGCGGACCGAGGCGTCCGTGCGCTTCGAACGGGGCGCCGACCCCGAGGGCGTCGACCGCGCCGGCGCGCGCGTCTGCGAGCTCCTGGCGGGCGTCGGCGCCGTGACGGCGGCGGGATCGTTGGACGTGCGAGGCGAGCTGGCCCCGCCGCCGGTCATCCGGCTGCGCACCGATCGCGTCAACGCCATCCTCGGCACGGACCTCGATGACGCGACGGTCCGTCGGCAGCTCACCCCGCTCGGGTTCGAGACCTCGGTGGAGCGCCCGGGCGTCCACCAGGTGCGCGTGCCGACGTTCCGTCCGGACAGCACCCGCGAGGTCGACCTGATCGAGGAGGTGGCCCGCCTCAACGGGTACTCGAAGATCCCGCGGACGGTGCCTGCTCCGCCGGGCGTCGGCCGACTGACGCCCTACCAGCGAGACCGCCGCCGGGTGCGACAGGTCCTCACCGGCGCCGGCGCCAGCGAGGCCTGGACCGCGTCGCTGCTGTCGCCCGGGGACCACGCCGCCGCGGGGCTCACCGGCCCGGAGGTCGAGGTCGAGAACCCGCTGGCGGCGGAGGAGTCGGTGCTACGGCGCACCTTGCTCCCTGGTCTTCTCCGGTCGCTGGCGTACAACGCTTCGCACCGTTATCCCGATCTGCGACTGTTCGAGGTCGGTCACGTGTTCGGATGGCCTCGTCCCGGCGAGCCGCTGCCCGACGAGACCGAGCACGTCGGCGTGGCCCTGGCCTGGCCCGAGGACGACGCCCGGTCCGCCGGTCGACGTATGGCGCGCCCTCGCCACCGCCGTGCGCCTCGAGCCGGTGTCGATCGAGCCGGACCCCCGGCCGGGGCTGCACCCGACCCGCAGCGCCCGACTGGTCGTGCCGGCGACCGGCGCCGAGCTCGGTGGGCTCGGTGAGGTGGATCCGCGACGTGCTGGACGCCTTCGGCTTGGGCGGCCGCGGCGGGCGGGTGGGCTGGATCGAGGTCGACCTCGGGCTGCTCCTGGCCGCGCCGCGCCGTCGGACTCGAGGCCCAGCCCGTGAGCCGGTTCCCGTCGAGCGACGTCGACCTCGCCTTCGTCGTCGACGACGCCACGCCGGCCGGGGCGGTGCGAGGAGACCCTGGCTCGGGCGGGCGGAGACCTGCTCGTCGAGCTGACGCTGTTCGACGTCTACCGCGGCGAGGGGGTGCCCGCTGGCCGCCGCAGCCTCGCCTTCCGGCTGCGCTTCTGCGCCCTCGACCACACCCTCACCGACGAGGAGGTCGGGGAGGCCCGACGCCGGTGCATCGAGGCCGTCGAGTCGTCCCACCCCGCTGCGCTCCGCGGCGGCTAGGGCGGGCCCGGGAGGCCAGCTGGTCACCAGAGCGCCGGTAGGCGCTCCGGGTCCCCGAGCTCGCCGCTCTCCAGGCGGTCGAGCACGCCGAGCGTGTGCTCGCCGAGGGACGAGCTGATGGCGGCGAGCGTGCCCGGCGAGAGCAGGTCCAGGAAGGAGAAGGCGACGATCTCGTCGGCGTCGGGGTCGTCCAGCTCGGCGAGCGACTCGACGAGGTCCAGGCAGCGGGTCAGGACCGTGTGGTCGTGCTCCCGACCCAGCACGATGTCGGTGACGAGGTCGGCCAGCGCTCCGAAGACGACGTCGGCGCCGATGTCGTCGTCGTAGATGTCGACCAGGTCGAGGTAGCTGTCCTCCATCTCCGGTACGCGCGTGGCGCAGGGCGGCGATGGCCCGGTGCTCGACGTCGTCGACGATCGGTCGCATGCGATCCTCCTCGGTGTGTCCCTCTCGGAGGAAACTACATGAAATACACTGAAGGCGCCAGCATCGGGACTGCGACGTCAGACCCGGCGGAGGATCCGCATGATCCGGTCCGTGCGGTAGCTGGCCAGCTTCACGCTCCAGCAATCGAGGGCCGATCGCCTGGCCTCGTTGCCGAAGAACGTCGTCATCGGTCCCTCGAGCTGGTACGAGTCGGCGCCCTCGACCCACTCGGTCGTCTCGTCGGCCAACGTCACCTCGAACCCCATCTCCTCACCTTCCTGCCAGGGCTCCTCCACGGCGCTCACGGTACGAGGATCGGCCTGTGGAGCGATAGACCGTCAACCCTGTGGATATCGCGCCCGGTCCACAGGTCAGCGCAGCCCGTCCGGGCGCGGCGTCGCGTTCCACGTGTGGCCGAAAGCGGCGACGGATGGCGGCCAGCACCGATGGTTTTCGACGAGAGGTGGAACCGCGGTGCTCCACAGCCCCGCCTGCGCCGGCGGAAGGTCGGTCGCATGATCATGCGACAGCATGTATAGTGATCGACCATGCGTGTCGGTATCGCCGGGGCGTCGGGCTACACCGGCGCCGAGCTGCTGCGGCTCTGTGCCGGTCACCCTCAGCTCGACGTGGTCTGGGCCGGTGCCGCCAGCCAGGCCGGCTCCGGTGTCGGCGAGCTCTACCCCAGCCTGTCCGCCGCCTACCCGGACCTGCGCCTCGACGAGCTGGACCCGGCCGCGCTCGACGGGCTCGACGCCGTGTTCCTGGCCCTGCCCCACGGCGAGGCCCAGCGCATCGTGGCGGACGTCCGCAAGGGCGTGGGCGTCGTCGTCGACCTGTCGGCCGACTTCCGACTCCGCGACCCCGCCGCCTACCCCACCTGGTACGGCGGCGAGCACGCCGCACCCGAGCTCCTGTCGATCGTTCGCATACGGTCTGCCGGAGCTGTTCCGGGCCGACCTGCGTCGGCGCCGAGCTGATCGCCGCGCCCGGGTGCTACGTCACGGCCGCGGCACTGGCCCTGGCGCCGTTCGTGCGTTCCGGCGCCATCGAGCCCACGGGGGTGATCGTCGACGCCGCCAGCGGGGTGTCCGGGGCCGGTCGGCGCCTGGCCCACACGACCCAGTTCGGCACGGCCAACGAGGACTTCTCGGCCTACGGGTTGCTCGACCACCGCCACACCCCCGAGATCGAGCAGGCGACGGGCGCCCAGGTGCTCTTCACGCCCCACCTCGCCCCCATGACCCGCGGCATCCTGGCCACCTGCTACGCCCGCCCGAGCGGGTGACACCGACACCGCCGAGGCGCTGGCGCTGCTGGCCGCCGCCTACGACGGCGAGCCTTCGTCAGTCGTGGGCGAGGAGCCTCCGTCGACGAAGGCGACGCTCGGCTCCAACGCCGCCCACCTCACCGCCCGCTACGACCACCGGACCGGCTGGGTGCTGGTGCTGTGCGCCCTCGACAACCTGGTCAAGGGGGCGTCGGGCCAGGCCGTCCAGTGCGCCAACCTGGCGCTCGGCCTGCCCGAGACGACCGGCCTGCCGACCGTCGGCGTCTACCCGTGAGCGTCACCGCGTCCGGCGGCTTCGTCGCCGGCGGCGTCGGCTGCCGGCATCAAGCCGTCGGGCCAGCTCGACCTGGCCGTGGTCGCCACTGCGGACGGCCGGGCCGGTGCCGGCCGCGGGGTCTTCACGAGCCAACCTCGCCCCCGCCGCCCCGGTGCATGGTGAGCCGGGCGCACCTGGCGGCGAGCGGCGGCCGGGCCGCGGCCGTCGTCGTCAACGCCGGCAACGCCAACGCCGCCACCGGGATCGCCGGCCGGGCCAACGCCGAGCGCACGGCGGCGCTGGCGGCCACGGGGCTCGGGGCGTCGTCGGAAGAGGTGCTGGTGTGCTCCACCGGGATCATCGGCGTGCCGCTGCCGATGGAGTGCCTCGATGCCGGCCTCCCCATCGCTCGTGACCGGGCTCGCCGGCGACGAGGCGGCCGCCACGCGGCGGCGACGGCGATCATGACGACCGACACCACGGTGAAGCAGACGAGGGTCGACGGGGACGGCTTCGTCGTCGGCGGGCATGGGCAAGGGCGCGGCGATGCTGGCCCCCGACATGGCGACGATGCTCGCCGTCCTCACGACCGACGCCGCCGTCGACGCCACCGCCCTGGCGCGGCATGCTGCGCGACGCGGTGGCGCGTTCGTTCAACGCCGTGTCGATCGACGGGTGCACGTCGACCAACGACACGGTGCTCGTCCTGGCCAGCGGCAGCGCCGGCCCGGTCGACGAGGGCGTCGTCGGCGAGGCCCTGCACGAGGCGTGCGTGGACCTGGCCACCCAGATGGTCGCCGACGCCGAAGGGGCGACCCGCGTCGTGCAGGATCGCGCGTGAGCGGTGCAGCCGACGACGCCGAGGCGAGGCGGGCGGCGCGGCGGGTGGCTGACAGCGCCGCTGGTGAAGTGCTCGTTGCACGGGGGTGACCCGTACTGGGGTCGCATCGTGAGCGAGCTCGGCAGCGCCGGCGTCGACCTTCGACCCCGAGCGGGTCAGCGTCTCCTACGGCGGGGTGACGACCTGTCGCAAGGGGGTCGGCCGCTGCCCACGACGACGGCGCGGTGCGCGTCCCACCTGGCCGGCAGCCACGTCGAGCTCCACGCCGACCTCGGGCTGGGGAGCGGCGAGGCCGTCGGTCGCTCACCGCCGACCTCGGCCCCGGCTACATCGACGAGAACATGAGGACCTCGTGAGCGCCGCTGGCCCCGAGCCAGCTCGATCCGTCGACGCGAGCCGAGGTGCTGGCCGAGGCCCTGCCCTACATCCGCCGCTTCTGGGGCAAGGTCGTGGTCGTCAAGCACGGTGGCAACGCCATCTCGCCGGAGCGGACCGTCCCAGGGCGACGCCGTCGAGCCTGCGCTCGCCAGTTCGCCCAGGACGTCGTGCTGATGAGCTCGGTGGGCATGCGTCCCGGTCGTCGTCCACGGCGGTGGGCCGCAGATCGGCGACCTGATGGCGCGGCTGGGCAAGGAGCCCGAGTTCCGGGACGGCCTGCGGGTCACCGACGCCGACACGCTCGACATCGCCCGCATGGTGCTCGTGGGCAAGGTCAACCGCGACATCGTGGGCGCGATCAACGTGCACGGGCCGCTGGCCGTCGGGCTGTCGGGTGAGGACGCCGGGCTCATCACGGCCAGCGCGCACCCCGACGGAGCTCGGTTTCGTCGGCGAGGTGAAGGCGGTCAACCCGACGATTCTCGAGCGCCTGTTGGCCCAGGATCTCATCCCCGTGGTGGCGACCATCGGCTCGGACGCGACTGGGCAGGCCTACAACATCAACGCCGACACGGCCGCGGGCGCGGTCGCCGAGGTCCTCGGGCGCGAGAAGCTCGTGTACCTGACCAACGTCGAGGGGCTCCGCCGGCAGATCCGACGACCCGCGCCTCGCTGATGCACACGACCAACGGCGACGAGCTCGAGGCCATGCTGGCCGACGGGACCCTGTCGGACGGGATGATCCCCAAGGCTGCGGCGTGCGTGCGCGCCGTGCGCTCGGGCGTGGGCCAGGCGCACATCCTCGACGGGCGGCTCGCCGCACGCGCTGCTGCTCGAGATCTACACCCGCGAAGGGGTCGGCACCCTGGTGAGCCCGCGTGACCGTGACGAGCATCCTGATGCCGACCTATCCGCCGACGCCGGTGACCTTCGTGCGGGGCGAGGGGACGCTGCTGTACGACGAGCGACGGGCGTCGGTACCTCGACTTCCTGTCGGGATCTGGCCGTCACCGCGCTCGGACACTCCCACCCGGTCGTTGCCGAGGCCATCGCCGACCAGGCCAGGACCCTCGTCCACGTGTCCAACCTCTTCGGCAACCCGTGGGCCCCGAGGTGGCGGCCACCCTGGACCGCCTGCTCGGGGCGGCAGCCGGCGGCGGGCGGGTCTTCCTCGCCAACTCCGGAGCCGAGGCCAACGAGTGCGCCATCAAGCTGGCGCGTCGCTGGGCGGGGCCCGGGCGCTTCGTCGTGGTGAGCGCCTACGGCTCGTTCCACGGCCGCACCCTGGCGACCCTGCACGCCACCGGGCAGCCCAGCAAGCACGAGCCGTTCCAGCCGCTGCCGGAAGGCTTCCGCCACGTCGCGTGGGACGATCTCGACGCCCTGGAACGGGCGGTGGACGCATCGGTCGTCGCCGGCGTGCTGCTCGAGCCGATCCAGGGCGAGGGCGGCGTGAACGCGCCGTCGCCCGGGCTTCCTCACCGCCGTGCGCCGGCTGTGCGACGAGCGGGGCGCGCTGCTGATGCTCGACGAGATCCAGACGGGGCTGGGGCGCACCGGGTCGGTGGTTCGGCTTCCAGCACGAGGGGATCGCGCCCGACGTGGTGACCGTGGCCAAGGCCCTCGGCAACGGCATGCCCATCGGCGCCTGCTGGGCTCGGGCGGACGTGGCCGAGGCGTTCAAGCCGGGTGACCACGGCAGCACCTTCGGAGGCCAGCCCCTGGCCGCGGCGGCGGCCAGGGCGACCCTGGCCGTCATGGAGGAGTGCGACGTGCCCGGCTCTGCGCCGCGGCGGCGGGCGCGCAGCTGGCGCCGCGCTTGTCCGGCCTGCCGGGCGTGGCCGGCGTGCGGGGCCAGGGCCTGTTGCTGGCGGCCGAGCTGGAGCGCGCCGGTGGCGAAGGAGGTCACCGCCCGCGCCCTGGCCGCCGGACTGGTCGTCAACGCGGTGACCGAGCGACGCCATCCGCCTGGCGCCACCTCTGCTCGTGTCGTCGGCCGAGATCGAGGAGGCCGTCGCCATCCTCGGGCGGGTGCTGCAGGCCGGCGGACGTGCGCGGCGGACGGGGACCGGCGTGACCCGACACCTCCTCGAGATCGACGACCTGACGTCGGACGAGCTGGCCGCCGTGCTGGACCTCGCCCGAGAGCAGCGGCCTCGACCGGTGCTGGCCGGGCGGGGAATGGCCCTGGTGTTCGAGAAGCCCTCGAACCGCACCCGGAACGCCACCGAGATGGCCGTCGTGCAGCTGGGCGGCCACCCGATCAGCATCCGTGGCGACGAGGTGGGGCTCGGGACGAGGGAGACCGCCGAGGACATCGCCCGCACACTGGCCTGCTACCACGCCGTCATCGGCGCCCGGGTGAGGGACCACACCGACCTCGAGCGCATGGCGGGCGCGCTGGACGCCGCCGGCCTGCCGGTGCCGGTGGTCAACCTGCTCTCCGATCGGGCCCATCCCTGCCAGGCCCTGGCCGACCTGCTCACGATGGAGGAGCTGTTCGGCGGGCTGCGGGGCCGGACGCTCGCCTGGGTCGGTGACGCCAACAACGTGTGCCGGTCGTTGCTCCTGGGAGGAGGCGCTGGCCGGGATGCGCATGCGGGTGGCGTCGCCGCCCGGGTTCGGCCTGAGCTGCGGCCGATGCCGACCGGGTCGTGGCGCTCGGCGGCGACCTGGAGCTGGTCGACCGCCCCGAGCTCGCCGTGGAGGGCGCCGACGCCGTCCACACCGACGTGTGGGTGTCGATGGGCCAGGAGGCCGATGCGGCCGCCCGGCGGCGGGCGTTCGAGGGCTTCACCGTGGACGAGGCGCTCATGGCCCGGGCTGCGCCCAAGGCGTCGTGCTGCACTGTCTGCCCGCCCACCGGGGCGAGGAGATCGCGGCCAGCGTCGTCGACGGACCGCAGAGCGTGGTCTGGCGGCAGGCCGAGAACCGCCTCCACGCCGCTGCGGGGCCTGCTGGTGTGGCTGGCTCGAGGGCCGGGCGGTCCGGTGAAGCTGGCGAAGAGCCAGCGCCAGCACCGCATCGCCCGGATCCTCGAGGGCAACGCCGTGACCAGCCAGCCGCAGCTCGTCGAGCTGCTGTCCCGGGACGAGGTCGAGGCCACCCAGGCCACGGTGTCGCGGGACCTCGAGGAGCTGGGGGCGGTCAAGGTCCGGGTCCCGGGGGGCGAGAGCGTCTACGCCATACCCGAGCTGCCCAGGGACCAGGTGGCGCCGGAGGACCACCTCCGCCGGGTGCTGGCGGACTGGGCGGTGGAGGTGGTGCACTCGGCGAACGTGGTGGTGCTGCGGACCCCGCCGGGCTCGGCCCACGTCGTCGGGTCGGCGCTGGACCGGTCCGGGATGGACGGCGTGATCGGTACCGTGGCCGGCGACGACACCGTGCTCGTGGTGGCCTCCGAGCGGGCGGGTGGGGCCGAGGTGGCCCGGCGCCTGTCGGCCCTGGCCGGCCTCTGAGGCGCGCCGGTCCCGACGAGAGGAGTGGGAGTGCCAAAGCGAGTGGTCCTGGCCTACAGCGGAGGTCTGGACACGTCGGTGGCGGTGCGGTGGCTGGGCGAGGAGATGGGGATGGAGGTGATCGCCCTGGCCGCCGACGTCGGGCAGGGCGGTGACTTCGACGGCCTCCGCCAGCGGGCGCTGGCCGCCGGCGCCGTGGAAGCGATCGTGGTCGACGCCCGTGAGGAGTTCGCGCGCGACTTCGTGGCTCCCGCGCTGCGGGCGAACGCCCGGTACGAGGGCAAGTACCCGCTCGTCTCGTCGCTGTCCCGTCCGCTCATCGTCAGGCACATGGTGGCCGCCGCCCGTGAGCACGGGGCCGACGCCGTCGCCCACGGCTGTACCGGCAAGGGCAACGACCAGGTCCGGTTCGAGGTGTCGACGCGCGCGCTGGCCCCTGATCTCGAGACGCTGGCGCCGGTGCGGGGGTGGGGCCTCACCCGCGAGCAGTCGATCGAGTATGCGGAGCGGTTCGAGATACCGGTCACGGTGACGAAGGCCAGCCCGTACTCGATCGACCAGAATCTCTGGGGGCGTACGATCGAGTGCGGCGTCCTGGAGGACCCCTGGGTCCAGCCCCCGGAGGAGGTCTTCGAGCTGACGAGCCCGACGGCGGCGGAGCCGATCGAGATGGTGCTCGCCTTCGACGAGGGACTTCCGGTCGCCATCGACGACCGGCAGTTGCCGCTGCACGAGCTGATCGGGGAGATGACGCGGGTCGTCGGCTCCTACGGTTGGGGTCGGGTGGACATGGTCGAGAACCGCCGGGTCGGCATCAAGAGCCGCGAGATCTACGAGTGCCCCGGAGCCCTGGCCCTGCTCATGGCCCACGCCGATCTCGAGGACCTCACCCTCGAGCGCGACCTGGCCCACGAGAAGGCGCGCCTCGAGCCCCGCTGGGCCGAGCTCGTCTACGACGGCTTGTGGTTCTCGCCGCTGAAGGGGGCCCTGGACGCCTTCATCGGCGAGAGCCAGCAGCGCGTCGCCGGAGAGGTCAGGCTCCGGTGCGAGGTCCCCGGGCGCTGTTTCGTGGCCGGCCGGCGGAGCCCGGTCGGGCTGTACGACTACGAGCTGGCCACCTACGAGGCCGCCGATGCGTTCCACCACGACGACGCCGCTGGTTTCGTGCGCCTGTGGGGACTGGGGCTCGAGACGTGGGCGGCCCGCCAGCCGCGCCGGCCCCACCCGCCCCGATGAGCCTGTGGAAGGAGCGGTTCGGGGTGCCGCCCGCCGATCAGGTGGTGGCCTTCACCGAGAGCCTGTCCTTCGACGTGCGCCTGGCGGGCGACGACCTCGCCGGCTCCCGGGCGCACGTCGCGGGCTCGAGCGGGCCGGCATCCTCACGCCCGACGAGCGGGAGGCGCTGCTCGGCGCCCTCGACCAGGTCGGTGACGAGCTGGAGGGCGGACGGTTCACGTTCGCCAAGGGTGACGAGGACATCCACACCGCCATCGAGCGGCGGGTCATCGAGGTGGCCGGCGACGTCGGCGCCAAGCTGCACGCCGGCCGCAGCCGCAACGACCAGGTGGCCACGGCGCTCCGGCTCTACGCCAAGCGGGAGCTGCAGGCGCTGACCCGGTCGATCGTCGGGGTGCAGACGGTGCTCGCCGACCGGGCCGAGGAGGCCGGCGACGCCTACCTGCCCGGCTACACCCACCTCCAGCGGGCTCAACCGGTGCTGCTCGCCCATCACCTCCTCGCCCACTGCTGGGCCCTGGCCCGCGACGTCGACCGCCTCGTCGCCACGGTGGACCGGCTCGACGTCTCGCCGCTAGGGGCTGGCGCCCTGGCCGGCTCCTCGCTCGACCTCGATCCCGACGGGGTGGCCGCCGACCTGGGCTTCGCCAGCCGGTTCGAGAACTCCCTGGACGCCGTCAGCGACCGGGACTTCGTGGCCGAGGCGCTCTTCGACCTGGCCCTCCTGGGCGTCCACCTCTCCAGGCTGGGCGAGGAGCTGGCGCTGTGGTCGACCGAGGAGTTCGGGTTCGTCCATCTCCACGACACGTTCGCCACCGGCAGCTCCATGCTCCCTCAGAAGAAGAACCCCGACGTGGCCGAGCTGCTGCGGGGCAAGGCCGGCCGCCTCGTGGGTCACCTGACCGGCATGCTGACCACGCTCAAGGGGCTCCCCCTCTCCTACAACCGTGATCTCCAGGAGGACAAGGAGCCCCTGTTCGACGCCATCGACCAGGTCGGACGGGGCGTGGCGGCTCTCGACGGGCTCCTGGCCACGGTCGGGTTCGACCTCGACCGGATGCGGGTGGCGGCCGACAGCCAGGAGGCGGCGGCGGTGGACCTGGCCGAGTGGCTGGTTGCACGGGGGACGCCATTTCGTCAGGCCCACGGCATCGTGGCGTCGATCGTGCGCGACTCGCTGGAGCGCCACGTCCCCCTGCCCGAGCTGGTGGAGGGCCACCCGGATCTCGGCAGCGAGGCGGTGGCGTTGTTGGAGCCCGGGGTGGCCGTCACCCGTCGCACCACGCCAGGTGGAGCGGGACCCAAGCCGGTGGCCGACCAGCTGCGCAACCTCCGCCGTCGCCTCGAGATCGACAGCGAGCGGGTGGGGCGTGGCTGAGCGAGCCGGGCCCGGTGGGAACGGCTGGGCGCCGCTCACACGCGAGTTCTTCACGGGCGACGCCCGCACGGTCGCTCCCGCACTGCTGAACAAGCTCCTGGTCCGGGGCGACGTCGGCCGGGAGGATCGTCGAGGTGGAGGCGTACTGCGGCGCCCAGGACCCGGCCTCCCACGCCTACCGGGGCCCGACCAGGCGCAACGCCACCATGTTCGGTCCGCCGGGGCATCTGTACGTCTACTTCAGCTACGGCGTGCACTGGTGCGCCAACGCCGTGTGCGGCTGGGAGGGAATCGCCCACGCCGTGCTCTTCCGGGCCCTGGCCCCGGTCACGGGGACCGAGCAGATGTGGGCCCGCCGGAGGGGCGCCCGCCGGGCGCAGGACCTGTGCAGCGGCCCCGGTAAGCTGTGCCAGGCGCTGGACGTGGGGCGTGAGCACGACGGTAGCGACCTCGTCACCGGAGAGCGGGGTGTGATCGTCGCCTCTGACGGGCGCCCCCCACCGGCTCGTCCGGGGCGAGGGCCTCGGGTCGGGATCAGCGTGGGGACGGCTCACCGCTGGCGATGGTGGGTCGCAGGTGATGACAACGTCTCGAGGGCCGGTCGCTCGAGACCGAGGGTCGCCACCGAACGCACTCCTTGACAGGCCAAGAAGGCGGGTCTAGCGTATTTCTTCGCCCGGGAGGCCGGTTGGTCTCCTGGGGCGACATCGACCGGGACCGAGCGAGGGCCACCTCGCCCCCTCGGAAGAGCGAAGGACCCGGCACCAACTCCCCCCGGGGATGTGTGTCGCGTCGCTCCTTGAAAACGGAACAGAGGAAAGCCAAAAGCCAGTGCGGGTGATCGCGCGAGCGATCATCGAAGTCAATGCACTTATGACGGACAACACAGTCCGTCCTGGTGCCGGTCGGCAGAGGGGATCAGTGTCCCCGACGCCGGCTCTCCGATCTTCGGGGTTGCCCTCAGGGCGGTCCCGCTGATCTCGATGGAGAGTTTGATCCTGGCTCAGGACGAACGCTGGCGGCGTGCTTAATACATGCAAGTCGAACGGGGCCCATCCGGTGGCAACACCGGAGAAGGTCCAGTGGCGAACGGGTGCGTAACACGTGAGCAACCTATCCCGAAGACCGGGATAACACCGGGAAACCGGTGCTAATACTGGATGCCCCCACCGGGTCGCATGGCCCGGTGAGGAAAGGAACCTTGCTTCGGGAGGGGCTCGCGGCCTATCAGCTTGTTGGTGGGGTAACGGCTCACCAAGGCCACGACGGGTAGCTGGTCTGAGAGGACGACCAGCCACACTGGGACTGAGACACGGCCCAGACTCCTACGGGAGGCAGCAGTAGGGAATCTTGCGCAATGGGCGAAAGCCTGACGCAGCAACGCCGCGTGGGGGATGAAGGCTCTCGGGTTGTAAACCCCTTTCAGCAGGGACGAAACTGACGGTACCTGCAGAAGAAGCCCCGGCCAACTACGTGCCAGCAGCCGCGGTAATACGTAGGGGGCGAGCGTTGTCCGGATTCATTGGGCGTAAAGCGCTCGTAGGCGGCTTGGCAAGTCGGGTGTGAAACCTCCAGGCTCAACCTGGAGCTGCCACTCGATACTGCCATGGCTAGAGTCCGGTAGGGGACCACGGAATTCCTGGTGTAGCGGTGAAATGCGCAGATATCAGGAGGAACACCGGTGGCGAAGGCGGTGGTCTGGGCCGGTACTGACGCTGATGAGCGAAAGCGTGGGGAGCGAACAGGATTAGATACCCTGGTAGTCCACGCCGTAAACGTTGGGCACTAGGTGTGGGGCCTTATCGACGGGTTCCGTGCCGTAGCTAACGCATTAAGTGCCCCGCCTGGGGAGTACGGCCGCAAGGCTAAAACTCAAAGGAATTGACGGGGGCCCGCACAAGCGGCGGAGCATGTGGCTTAATTCGAGGCAACGCGAAGAACCTTACCTAGGCTTGACATGTAGGGAAAAGCCGTAGAGATACGGTGTCCTTCGGGGCCCTACACAGGTGGTGCATGGTTGTCGTCAGCTCGTGTCGTGAGATGTTGGGTTAAGTCCCGCAACGAGCGCAACCCTTTTCCTATGTTGCCAGCGGGTAATGCCGGGGACTCGTAGGAGACTGCCGGGGTCAACTCGGAGGAAGGTGGGGATGAGGTCAAATCATCATGCCCCTTACGTCTAGGGCTGCACACATGCTACAATGGCCGGTACAAAGGGCTGCTATTCCGCGAGGATGAGCGAATCCCAAAAAGCCGGTCTCAGTTCGGATCGCAGTCTGCAACTCGACTGCGTGAAGTCGGAGTCGCTAGTAATCCCGGATCAGCAACGCCGGGGTGAATACGTTCCCGGGCCTTGTACACACCGCCCGTCACACCACGAAAGTCGGTAACACCCGAAGCCGGTGGCCCAACCGCAAGGAGGGAGCCGTCGAAGGTGGGATCGGTGATTGGGGTGAAGTCGTAACAAGGTAGCCGTACCGGAAGGTGCGGCTGGATCACCTCCTTTCTAAGGAGTCACTGTCTGGGCCGATATGGTCTGGAAACTCCTAGGTCGATCACTGGCTATTCGGTCGTCCGAGCATCTCCACGGTCGTAGACCATCGGTCTCCCGTGGGGCCCTGCGAAGACGGCCGGGCACCTCTGTTCCGTTTTGAGGGAGCGACTCGGACCCGACGGGTCCCAGGTCCTCCGGCGATGCCGGCAGTCGCGTTGTGACGCCGGCCTCTCGCCATCCCCTGCGACAGCGGCGAAGTTGCCCGCGCAAGCGCACGGGGTTGCCCCTTGAGAACTCCATAGCGAGCACGAGCATCTTTGTTCTCCAAGCTACAAAGAGCCAACGGTGGATGCCTTGGCGCCTGAAGCCGAAGAAGGACGTGGGTGGCTGCGATAAGCCACGGGGAGCTGCCGACCGAGCTTCGATCCGTGGATGTCCGAATGGGGAAACCCGGCACCCAGAAGGGGTGTCACCCCGGCCTGAACACATAGGGCCGGGCGAGGGAACCGGGGGAATTGAAACATCTCAGTACCCCGAGGAGAGGAAAGCAACAGCGACTCCCTGAGTAGCGGCGAGCGAAACGGGAAGAGCCCAAACCGAGCCGGTGGAACAGCCTGGCGGCGTTGCCGGTTCGGGGTCGTGGGACCTGACAGAGGGGGCGCCAGACCCCTCACGGAGTTACCAAGCTGATGCCTAGTGGAAGCGTTCTGGAACGTCGCGCCGTAGCGGGTAAGAGCCCCGTACACGAAAGGTACTCAGCCTCCGGTCAGGCATCCCAAGTAACGCCGGGCCCGTGAAACCCGGTGTGAATTAGCGAGGACCACCTCGTAAGGCTAAGTACTCACAGGCGACCGATAGCGCACTAGTACCGTGAGGGAAAGGTGAAAAGTACCCCGGGAGGGGAGTGAAATAGTACCTGAAACCGTTGGCTTACAATCAGTCAGAGCGTCGTCGGCACCTTCGGGTGCCGGCCGTGATGGCGTGCCTTTTGAAGAATGAGCCAGCGAGTTACCGTGTGTGGCGAGGTTAACCCGAGAGGGGGAGCCGGAGCGAAAGCGAGTCTGAATCAGGGCGTCTAGTCGTATGCGGTAGACCCGAAGCCGAGTGATCTATCCATGGGCAGGCTGAAGCGGGGGTAAGACCCCGTGGAGGGCCGAACCCACCCTGGTTGAAAACAGGGGGGATGACCTGTGGTTAGGGGTGAAAGGCCAAGCAAACTCGGTGATAGCTGGTTCTCCCCGAAATGCATTTAGGTGCAGCGTCGGGCGTTCAGCATCGGAGGTAGAGCACTGAATGGGCTAGGGGGCCTACCAGCTTACCGACCCCAATCAAACTCCGAATGCCGATGCTCCAGAGCCCGGCAGTGAGACCACGGGGGATGAGCTTCGTTGGTCGAGAGGGAAACAGCCCAGACCGCCAGCTAAGGCCCCAAATTCTTGGCTAAGTGGAAAACGATGTGGGATCGCAAAGACAGCCAGTAGGTTGGCTTAGAAGCAGCCACCCTTGAAAGAGTGCGTAATAGCTCACTGGTCGAGTGGTCCTGCGCGGACAATGTAACGGGGCTCAAGCCAAGAGCCGAAGCTGCGGATTTCCGCCCCTCGAGGGCGGGAGTGGTAGGGGAGCGTCGATCATGCCGTGAAGCGGCCGTGGAAACCGTCGTGGAGCGTGGTCGAGAGCGAATGCTGGTATGAGTAGCGAGAGAGGGGTGAGAAACCCCTCCGCCGAAAGCCCAAGGGTTCCTGGGGAAGGCTAATCCGCCCAGGGTCAGTCGGGAGCTAAGGCGAGGCCGAGAGGCGTAGTCGATGCACAACTGGTTGATATTCCAGTACCACCGTGTCCGCGCCCATCCCAAGTCGGAGGTACTAAGGGGCTGACCCTTCGGGGTCGAACCGACCAACTCCGAGGCGGGGAGCGAAGGGGGGACGCAGGAGGGTAGGTGAGCCCAGGCGTTGGTTGTCCTGGGGTAAGCGTGTAGGGGGAGGCCTAGGCAAATCCGGGCCTCACAACCCCGAGACGCGATGCCGAGCCGCCACAGGCGAAGTCACTGATCCCATGCTGCCGAGAAAAGCCCCTAGCGAGCTGACACGGTGCCCGTACCCCAAACCGACGCAGGTGGGCAGGTAGAGAATACCAAGGCGATCGGGAGAACTGTGGTTAAGGAACTCGGCAAAATACCTCCGTAACTTCGGGAGAAGGAGGACCCCACTAGGGTGAAGGACTTCGCGTCCCGAGCCTGAAGGGGTCGCAGAGACCAGGGGAAAGCGACTGTTTACTAAAAACACAGGAGCGTGCGAAGTCGTAAGACGATGTATACGCTCTGACGCCTGCCCGGTGCCGGAAGGTTACGGGGAAGGGTTAGTCCGCAAGGGCGAAGCTCTGAACCTAAGCCCCGGTAAACGGCGGCCGTAACTATCAAGTTGCGGCTCTGGTAGAGCAACCTGGCCGTTAGAACAAACTCTGGCTATATGCTGGAAACATCCGAGTATCCGGCGGTACTCGTCCTTGTGTCACACCCTGTTCGTAGGGTGCGAGCAGTGGGCAGTGACAATCCGTCCGGTGCGGACAATCAGCAGGAAAGGCCCGGTTCCTCAGCCTGGCTGGATCGGATCCCATCCGACCTGGGTCACTGGGTCGCGGGATTCGTCGACGGAGAGGGAAGCTTCAACGTCCCGATCCGTCGCAGAGTGCAGGCTGCGTTCAGGCAGTAAGAGGAATTGGGAATCCTCAGAGGCCATACGCAGAGCTCCCCCTTTGAAGCAGGGGGATGAAGATATGGTCCACGCCCCATAGCGATATGGGGGAAAACGTGAACTATAACGGTCCTAAGGTAGACCCCCTCGGGGACGTGCCCCGAGCACTGCCCCTCGTGGGAGCGATCCTACGAGTGCAGCTGGCTAAATGCTGGAAACCCCGTGTATCCGACGGTACTCGTCCATGTCACACCCTGTTCGTAGGGTGCGCGGCGTGGACAGTGACAATCCGATCGGTGCGGACAATCAGCAGGAAAGGCCAGACGACGCGGCGTGGTGGGTCGTCGGATTACATCCCACCCATGCCTTGAGCGCTATCTGGAATCCTCAGAGGCCATACGCCAGCCATCTCACCTCGACGGGTGAGATGAAGAGATGGTCCGAGCCGCATGGCGACATGCGGACCAACTCGAGCGAAATTCCTTGTCGGGTAAGTTCCGACCTGCACGAATGGCGTAACGACTTTCCTACTGTCTCAACCACAGACCCGGCGAAATTGAAATCCGAGTAAAGATGCTCGGTAGCTGCATCAGGACGGAAAGACCCCGTGGACCTTTACTGCAGCTTGATGTTGGGTTTTGGTACGGATTGTGTAGGATAGGTGGGAGCCTTGGAAGCTTCGGCGCCAGCTGAGGTGGAGGCAACGTTGAAATACCACCCTGTTCGTGCCGGGACTCTAACCTAGGCCCGTGATCCGGGTTGGGGACAGCGTCAGGTGGGCAGTTTGACTGGGGCGGTCGCCTCCTAAAAGGTAACGGAGGCGCCCAAAGGTTCCCTCAGGCTGGTTGGCAATCAGCCGTCGAGTGCAATGACACAAGGGAGCTTGACTGCGAGACTCACTAGTCGAGCAGGTGCGAAAGCAGGGCATAGTGATCCGGCGGTTGCGTGTGGAAGCGCCGTCGCTCAACGGATAAAAGGTACCCCGGGGATAACAGGCTCATCTTCCCCAAGAGTCCATATCGACGGGAAGGTTTGGCACCTCGATGTCGGCTCGTCGCATCCTGGGGCTGAAGCCGGTCCCAAGGGTTGGGCTGTTCGCCCATTAAAGCGGTACGCGAGCTGGGTTTAGAACGTAGATTGCTGCGTCCCCAGGGAGTAATCCCTGGGTGCCCACCGGCTCATATCGGTGGAACCCTGAGTGTTACATCCGAACGTTACGTTCAGGGCAATACCGAGGGAAGGCCATCACCATGAGAGCCGCCGACGCGTCCTACGTTGCAGGCTTCCTGGACGGCGATGGAAGTATCCACTTCCAGCTTGTCCGGCAGAAGGAGTATCGGTTCGGGTTTTACATCCGATCGAGTGTGTCCTTCACGCAGTCGACCTCAGCACGCGCTGGGTTGGAGCATCTCCAACACACCGTGGGCGGTGGTTACCTGCGGGATCGCGGCACAGGGATGAGCGACCTCGTCATAACGAGCCGCCCCATCCTGCTCCGTCTGCTGCAGGAAGTGCAGCCGTACGTGGTCTTCAAGCGGGAGCATGTGCGGCGAGGGCTGCTGTTGCTGCCCAGGCTGGACCGGATCAGAGATCCGGAACGGTTTCTGCAACTAGCACGTGAGGTCGACTCTTTTGCGACCCTAAACTATTCGAAGACGAAGCGGATATCCGCCGTGGATGTTGAGCGACATCTGCGTAGCAAGGGTGTGGTGTGCCCCCGTAACGACTTCCTCGAAAGCTACAGCGAGGAGATGGCTTCATCGGGTCGAAATTCGACCCCGTGGACCCCCACGGAAGCCATAACACGCCGGCCCCTAGAAATAGGGTGAAGGTATAGTCTATGCCCGCAGTAATACGGGAATAACATGCGCGAGACAGTTCGGTCCCTATCCGATGCAGCCGTAGGAGATCTGAGGAAGGCTGTCCCTAGTACGAGAGGACCGGGACGGACGTAGCTCTCGTGTGCCAGTTGTCCTGCCAAGGGCACTGCTGGTTAGCGACCTACGGAAGGGATAAGCGCTGAAGGCATCTAAGTGCGAAGCTCGTTCCAAGATGAGATCTCCCACAGGGTTAACCTGGTAAGGCCCGTGGCTAGACGACCACGTTGATAGGCCGGAGGTGTACGCACGGCAACGTGTTCAGCCGACCGGTACTAATCGGCCGAGGGCTTGGAGAACAGCCCGATGTTCGTGCTCGCTATGGAAGGCTCAGAGGGGCAGCCGGTGCAGAGTTGGCCGGCAGCATTTACAGAAATGAGCCAAGGTTTCCGGTGGCCATAGCGGTGGGGTCACACCCGTTCCCATTCCGAACACGGAAGTTAAGCCCGCCAGCGCCGATGGTACTTGGGGGGCGACCCCCTGGGAGAGTAGGTCGCCGCCGGAGCTCTCAGACCGAGGCCCCCGCCGTCACGGCGGGGGCCTCGTCGCGTCTGGAACCGGACGGTCGCCCGCCTAGCTCATTGCTTCGTCGAACTCGTACGGCTTCCCGCTCCACACCCAGGTCTCGACTGCCTGACCGTTCTCGAGCCGGTCCACCAGTACGTCGAAGCTGTTGAGCTCCTTGCCTTTCACGCTCGCCGTGGTGCGCTGCAGCGCCACGCCGTACTGGTCATCGCCGACAGCGTGAACGAGCTCAGCCTTGAACGTGCCTCCGGACAGCTCGGCCAGCTTCATGAAGTACGAGAAAATTGCGTCCCGTCCCCGATAGTCGCCGGCCACGGGACTCCGTCCCGGAACGTGCCAGACGGCGTTCTCCGGAATGATCTCGCTCAGGGTCTCGACGTCATTGTCCGCAAACGCCTTGTAGCCGCGACGCAGGTTCTCGACACTCGATGGTTCTGCCATGTCACCCTCCCCATCCATTGCTGCTGAGGCAACTCTCGCACCGCTCGAGGGGACTGACAAGGGTGAGGTTCAGGGGCTGCGGGCAAGCAGTTCCCCTGCGGGACGGCCCGCCCTCAGTCCCGTCGACCGGTCAGGGCGAGGCGAAGTCCGAGGCCGACCATGACGAGCCCGCCGGTGCCGCCGATGAGGGCGAGACGTCGTGGCGACCGGCCCAGCCAGGACCGCACCGTGCCGGCGAGGAGCGCCCAGGCGCTGTCGCAGACCAGGGCGATGACGACGGTCGTGAGGCCGAGGACGAGCAGCTGAAGCGTCACGTGCCCGTGGGACCTGGTCACGAACTGAGGCAGGATCGCCACGAACAGGATCACCGACTTGGGGTTCGTGGCCCCGACGACGAAGCCGTCGCGGAAGATCCGACGGGCACGCCTGCCGACGACCTCCGCCTCGAGGGCCCGATGCAGCGCCCGCCGGTGACGTACCGCCTCGACCCCGAGGTAGACGAGATAGGCGGCTCCCACCAGCTTGACGACCGTGAACACCGCGATCGATCGCTCGACGATGGCGCCGAGGCCGAGGGCCACCGCCGCCACCTGCACGAGCAGCCCCGCTTCGTTGCCGAGCACCGTCATGAGGGCGGCCCGACGACCGAGCACCACGCCGCGACTGATGACGAACAGGACGCTCGGTCCTGGCACGACGATGATGACGAACGACAGCAGGCCGAAGGCTGCCAGCCGGCCGGGGTCGGGCACGGCCGGCACGCTAGCTCCGGGACAATGGGCAGGCCGCCGGAATATCGAACGGGCGCGAGCGGGATGACAGGCCGCGACTACCGCGGCGGGCCCCGGCGGACCACCTGCTCGACCACGGCGGGCGGAGGTTCACCCGGCGCGAAGCCCTCGAGCATCCACGTGACACCGGCTTCACCGAGCTCGGACACCCGGCGTCGCAGCGCTGAAGGCTCCTCGAGGGACATGGCGCACCGCACGACCAGGTCGAGGTCAGGTCGAGCACCGAGGCGGTCCAGCTCGCCGCGAACCTCGGCAACCTCGGCTGCAGTAGGCGGAGGCGGAGGCATGGGCGCCGGGAAGATCGGAAAGCATCCCTGCAGCCGAGCGGCCCGAACCAGCGGTCTCCGGTTCGGCCACTGGCACGCGGCCCAGATGGGCAACGGGTCCTGTACCGGTCGCGGAACGAAGGGCGCAGTGTCCACCGCCAACTGATCGCCTCGATGCTGGACGGGTCCGCCGCCGAGCAGCCTCCTCAGCACGTCGAGGGACTCGTCGAGCAGGCGACCGACGCGCCCGAGCGTCGGCCACCTCGCCGAAGGCGCTGAACTCGCGCCAGCCGTCGTGGCCGAGACCAATGCCGACGACGACCCTGCCACCCGAAAGGTGATCGAGCGTGCTCACCTGCCGAGCGAGCACCCAGGGGCGCCGGCGTGCCAGAGGCGTGACGAGCGTTCCGATACGGACCCGCTCGGTCGCGGTCGCCACCGCCGCCAGCGTCACCCAGGGATCGGCCACCCCCATGCCGCCGGGCCTGAGGACGTGGTCCCACAGGTAGAAGCCCTCCCAGCCGGACTCCTCGGCGGTGTGCGCGAGCTCGGCAACCCGGCGGGGATCGGCGAGCTCGGCGAAGGCGGGCACGAACAGTCCGAACCGCATCGACCCGGATTGTGCGCTCTGGGCAGGAATCGATGCAACGACGGGCTCCGCGCCCGGTCACCCGGGCGACCGCTCGACGGCCCACGCCGTGCCGAGCAGACTGAGATGACATCGACGTGTGTCGAGGAGGCGGGATGGACAAGCAGCGGGCACGAGCGCTGCTCGATGCCGAGCGGGCCCGGGTGAAGCAGCTGTTGTCGGAAACGGCCGCGGCCGGCCGGGAGGACCGGGCGACGGCCAACGAGGCGGTGGCCATGGACGATCCCGCCGAGCGGCTGACGGCGGAAGAGACCGACGATGCGGTCGTCGAAGGGCTCCGCGATCGGCTCGCCGCCCTCGACCGGGCCGAGCGGCGGCTCGACGACGGCACGTACGGCCGCTCGGTCCGCAGCGGGGTGCCCATACCCGACGACCGGCTGGAGGCCGATCCGGCGGCCGAGCTCACGGCCGCCGAGGCCGAGCAGGGCTGACCCACCGGCCGGGCGCGCTCCTCTGCCCCGGTACCCTGGACGGCCCACGATCAGCGGGTGGCCGCAGTTCGCGTCCAACCCCGGCTCAGCCAGAAGGTCATCGCAGTGAACTGTAGATATTGCGCGGAGCACATCCCCGAGGAGCGGGTCGACGAGGGGTACGACTACTGCGTCAAGAAGGAGTGCAGCGAGCAGGGCCTGCGCACGCTGAACGTCGTCGCCATCCACGTCAACAAGTCGAACGACCAGTACACGCTTCGAGAGCAGCTCGACATCCCCGAGATCACGGGTGGCGCCGAGGTCGACGGGGGGCAGTACGGCATCCGGCACCGGCCCGCTCCGCCCGAGGCGGAGGTGCTCACCGACGGACAGCAGATCGAGCGCATGCGGCGACGCCTCGAGACCCGACTTTCGCGGCTGCACCGACGAGGCCGAGCGAACGAGGCTGATCGACGCCTACAACAGCCAGGTCCGCCGCATGAACATCCGCTACCGGCGGACGGGGCTCTACCGCCAGGACCAACGCCGGTCCGTGAAGCCCTGAGGGCCTCGGCCGCTACCCGGTGCCAGCGGTCACTGCTCGGAGAGAGCGGCGACCATCGCCTTGCTGATCCTGTCGGCGTCGATCTCGGGCATGTAGCCCGCCAGCCAGGCGTTGGCGTCGGCCTCGGTCATCGTCTCCGGGATCTCCCATTCGGACAGCTCGATACCAGCCGGCTCCGACGTCGTGCACTCGTAGAGGGCGGCCACCCGGGTGGCGTCTCCGGTCGTGCACTTGATGGCCCAGGAGATGCCTTCGGGGTTGAAGTCGGCCGGCGGGACGAGCCAGGGGTGGGCCATGGCCGACAGTATGCCCGCGGGGCATGTCGTCGATCAGGAGGCGAGGGCCCGAAAGAGGCCGAAGGGCGTTGCCGGTACGATCGGCTCGATGGCCAAGCCCCCGCGCCGAGGACGACCGCGCCCCACCGAGGGCCGTGAGCGTCGGACCCCGCGGCCCCAGACGCGCCAGCTCCCGACGATCCGACAGCGCCGCGGGCCGTCGATCGGCAGCGTCGGCCGGCGGCGGGAGGGCGGGTGCTGCTCGTCAGCCTCGGCGAGGACCCACTGGGGTGCCGAGGTCGGGTCGCGCGGCCCCCGGCGACCGTCGAGCCGGGGCCGGCGCGACCACCAAGGGGCGGCCGGCACCTGATCGGGGCGATCGGGGCGAGCGACGCGGGCGGTCGGCCCAGCCATCTGGACGGAAGCGCGACCGCACCGACGGTGCCCCGCGACGAGGAGGGTCGACACGACAGCGCATCGATCGCGCCCCTCGCGGCTGGGGCAGCGTCGCCCGTCGGGGGGCCGGGGTGGTCGACGAAGCCGGGCGGCCGCCCAGACCCGCCGGGCGGCGCCCCGGCGAGGAGCGGAACGGCACGGCGCCGAGGCCGGAGCCCGGTCCCCCTCCGCCGTGGGAGCCCGAGACCTGGGTCCGAGAGCCCGATGCCGACGCCGCATCGGCGCGACGCCCCTCCGGCCGAGCGCGCCGACAGGGCGGGGGGACGAGCCGGGCAGGTCGGCGCGGTGCTGGTCCGCGGTCGGGCCGGCTGCCTGCCGTCGTGCTCGACGAGCTGTCGGCCTCAGCCGGACGGGCCGAGACCCGACGCCTGCAGCAGCGCCTCTCGGACGCCGCCGCTGCGTACGACCGCGATCGGTACGGTGACGCGGCGCGCATCCTGCGCGCCCTCGTGGCCGTGGCGCCGGATTCGCCGTCGGTCGCGCGAGCTCTACGGCCTCACCCTCTACCGCGAGGGGCGTTGGGCCGCGGCGATCCGCCAACTCGATGCCTACCACCGGCTCACCGGCTCCTACGATCAGCATCCCGTGCTGGCTGACTGCCATCGGGCCCTCGGGCACACCCGGTCCGTCGACGAGCTCTGGGACGACCTCCGCCACGCCTCCCCCGGCGCCGACGTGATCGCCGAGGGCCGCCTGGTCGTGGCGGGCGCCCGCGCCGACCGGGGCGACATACGGGGCGCGCTGGCCCTGCTCAGGAGGGCAGACCACGACCTCCGGCGGCCACGGCCGCATCACGTCCGACAGTGGTACACGTTGGCGGACCTCTACGAGCGATCGGGCGACCTGCCTCGGGCCCGGGAGCTGTTCCGCCGCGTGCTGCGACACGACGCGGAGCTGTCGGACGCCGCCGAGCGGCTGGCCGCCCTCGTCTGACCGTCACACCCCCCAACTACCGTGTGCCACAGCTTCACTGCGCACTTCCCCCTGCGTTCGAGTCGAATGAGCTCCAGGAGTGGGACATGTGTGCGTGGAACGTCGTCGTCGTCGCCGGCCGGCTCAGCCGACCCGCCGAGCAGCGGGTGTTGCCCTCGGGGGAGCGGCTGGTCGCCGTGCAGGTGACCGTGGACCGGACCGACGATCGGGCCGAGACCGTGCCCGTGGTGTGGTTCGACGCGCCGGCGTCGGCGGCCACCCTCGACGTCGAGGAGGCGGTGGTCGTGGTGGGACGGGTGCGTCGTCGCTTCTTCCGGGCTGGCGGGTCGACCCAGAGCCGGACCGAGGTCGTGGCCGACGCGGTCGTCCCCACCCGGCGGGCCAAGTCGGCCCGGACGGCGCTGGCCGCGGCGACAGGTCGCCTCGAGGCTGCGGCCCGTGAGCTGGGGCAACCGGGTTCGGGGCGCTCGGACCGGAGTGACCCGGAACGAGGTCGCGGACGGGCGATCCGAGCCCGCTGAGCCGTCCGGGTCGACGACGCCGTCGGGCCGTGCCCGGTAGGCTGAGGCCACCGGCCAGAGCAGTGTTGCAACAGCGGGCTCGGCCGGGTCAGTGCCGCCAGTTTGCAAGCCAAGGGCAAGGAGCGCACCGTGGATCTCCGACAGCTGCTCGGTGACGAGGCCGATTCCCTGCTGAACCATGAGGCCAAGGCGATCCCCAAGGAGGAGCTGGTCCTCCCGGGTCCCGACTACGTCGACCGGGTCATGCTGGACACGGACCGGCCATCGCGGTCATCCGCAACCTGGCTTCGGTGTACAACCACGGGCGGCTGGGCGGCACCGGCTATCTGTCGATCCTCCCCGTCGATCAGGGCATCGAGCACTCGGGTGCGGCGAGCTTCTCCAAGCACCCGGCCTACTTCGACCCCCGCAACCTCGTCGAGCTCGCCATCGAAGGCGGTTGCAGCGCCATCGCCACGACGCTCGGCGGTCTCGGCATCGTCGCCCGTCGCTACGCCCACCGGATCCCCTTCCTGGTCAAGCTCAACCACAACGAGCTGCTCACCTACCCCAACAAGTACGACCAGGTGATGTTCGGCTCGGTGCGCCAGGCCGCCGACCTCGGGGCCGTGGCGGTGGGGGCGACGATCTACTTCGGCTCCGAGGAGAGCACCCGCCAGATCCAGGAGGTGAGCGCCGCCTTCGCCGAGGCTCATCGCCTGGGCATGTTCACCGTGCTGTGGTGCTACCTGCGCAACTCGGCGTTCAAGGTCGACGGTGTCGACTACAGCCTGTCGGCCGACCTCACGGGCCAGGCCAACCACATGGGGGTCACGATCGAGGCCGACATCATCAAGCAGAAGCAGCCGGAGAACAACGGGGGCTACAACGTTCTCAAGTTCGGCAAGACCGATCCGCTGGTCTACGACGAGCTCACCACGGACAACCCGATCGACCTCACCCGCTGGCAGGTCGTCAACTGCTACATGGGCCGCGTCGGTCTCATCAACTCGGGTGGCGACTCCAAGGGGGCCGGCGACCTGGGTCAGGCCGTGCGCACCGCGGTCATCAACAAGCGGGCGGGGGGCACGGGCCTCATCGTCGGGCGCAAGTCCTTCTCGCGCCCCATGGCCGAGGGCGTCGACCTGCTCCACAGTGTCCAGGACGTGTTCCTCGACCGGTCCGTCACCATCGCCTGACTCGGCACGGGCCGAGAACCGGCCCGCGAGCTGCTGCTTCTGACGCTGCGTCATATCGCGAGAGCCCGCGATATGCTGTTTCGGGGAAATGAACGTGGTATGGCCGCGTGACCGATCGAGTGAACGGAGACGTGTTGGCCGACACGGCGCAGACTGACCGCACCCAGGACCTGGAGAGGGTCGTCATCCGCTTCGCCGGCGACTCCGGCGACGGCATGCAGCTGACCGGAGACCGGTTCACCAGCGTCAGCGCCCTGATCGGCAACGACCTGGCGACCCTGCCCGACTTCCCGGCCGAGATCCGGGCCCCGGCCGGCACCCTGGCCGGCGTGTCGGCATTCCAGGTCCACATCTCCGACCACGACATCCTGACGCCCGGCGATGACGCCCAACGTGCTGGTGGCCATGAACCCGGCCGCCCTCCGGGCCAACCTCCGCGACGTGCCACCCGGCGCGACCCTCGATCGTCAACGCCGACTCCTTCGACGAGCGGTCGCTGGGCAAGGCGGGCTACACCGACAACCCCCTGACCGACGGGACTCTCAACGGCTTCACGGTCTACGAGGTCCCGATGACCTCCCTGACCCTGGAGGCCTGCAAGGAGACCGGTGCCAAGCCCCGCGACGCGGAGCGAAGCAAGAACTTCTTCGCCCTCGGCCTGATCTCGTGGATGTACACCCGCCCGACCGAGGCGCATCCTGGCCTGGATCGAGGACCGCTTCGGCAAGAAGGCGCCCGTCGTCGGCCAAGGCCAACACGCTGGCCTTCCAGGCCGGCTACAACTTCGGTGAGACCGCCGAGCTGTTCGAGTCCACACTACGAGGTGCAGCCGGCGTCCCTGGCTCCGGGCACCTACACCAACGTCAGCGGCAACACGGCGCTGGCCTGGGGGCTCATCGCCGCCGGGCAGCTCGCCGAGCCTGCCCATCTTCCTCGGCTCCTACCCGATCACGCCGGCATCGGACATCCTCCACGAGCTGTCCAAGCACAAGAACTTCGGGGTGCGCACCCTCCAGGCCGAGGACGAGATCGCCGGCATCGGCGCCGCCCTGGGGGCCGCGTTCGGCGGTGGGCTCGGGTGTCACCACCACGAGCGGGCCCGGGCATCGATCTCAAGTCCGAGACGATCGGGCTGGCCGTCAGCCTCGAGCTCCCGCTCGCTCATCATCGACATCCAGCGGGGCGGGCCGTCGACCGGACTGCCGACCAAGACCGAGCAGGCCGACCTGCTGCACGCCATGTACGGCCGCCACGGTGAGGCCCGGTGCCGATCGTGGCGGCCAGGACGCCGTCGCACTGCTTCGACGCCGTCATCGAGGCGGTCCGCATCGCCATCAAGTACCGCACGCCGGTCTTCCTGCTGTCGGACGGGTACCTGGCCAACGGGTCCGAGCCGTGGCTGCTGCCCGACGTCGAGGACCTGCCCGACATCTGCCGTGCCCGTTCGCGACCGAGCCGAACCACACCGACGCCGAGGGCAAGCCGGTGTTCTGGCCCTACCGTGCGTGACGAGGAGACGCTGGCCCGACCGTGGGCGATCCCGGGCACGCCCGGGCTCGAGCACCGCATCGGTGGCATCGAGAAGGCCGACGGCAGCGGCAACGTCTCCTACGACCCCGCCAACCACGAGCGCATGGTGCGCCTGCGGGCGGCCAAGGTGGCCGGGATCGCCGCCGACATCCCTCCCGTCGAGGTCGACGATCCCGGCGGCGCCGAGGTCCTGGTCCTGGGCTGGGGCTCCACGTACGGTGCCATCGCGGCGGCGCGTGCGACGCGTGCGGGCGCGGGGGCTGGAAGGTGGCGCACGCCCACCTCGTCCACCTCAACCCGTTCCCGTCCGACCTGGGCAAGGTGCTGGCCAGCTATCCCAAGGTGCTGGTGCCCGAGGGGAACCTCGGCCAGCTGAGCAGGCTGGTGCGGGCCGAGTTCCTGGTCGACGCCAGGTCGGTGACCAAGATCCAGGGCTGTCCCGTTCAAGGCCGGCGAGCTGGAGGCGGCCATCGCCGCCCTGATCGAGGAGCCCGCCAGCGGCACCGGAGGTGTACCCGCTTCATGACCGACGTGTCCGTCCCGACCACGACGAAGAAGGACTGGTCCATCGGACCAGGAGGTGCGGTGGTGCCCGGGCTGCGGCGACTACTCCATCCTCACCGCCATGCAGATGCTCATGCCCGACCTCGGCGTCCGGCGGGAGTCGACGGTGTTCGTCTCCGGCATCGGCTGCGCCGCCCGCTTCCCGTACTACATGAACACCTACGGGGTGCACTCCATCCACGGCCGGGCCCCCGCCCTGGCCACCGGGCCTGGCCATCTCCCGGCCGGACCTCGACGTCTGGGTCATCACCGGTGACGGTGACTCGCTGTCGATCGGTGGGAACCACCTGATCCACGCCCTGCGGCGCAACGTCAACATCACCATCCTGCTGTTCAACAACCAGATCTACGGGCTGACCAAGGGCCAGTACTCGCCCACGTCCGAGGTCGGCAAGGTCACCAAGTCGACGCCGTTCGGGTCGCTCGACACGCCGTTCAACCCGATCAGCCTGGCCCTCGGCGCCGAGGCGAGCTTCGTGGCCCGCACCCACGACATGGACCGCAAGCACATGATGGAGACCTTCCGCCGGGCCCACGAGCACCAGGGCTCGGCGTTCGTCGAGATCTACCAGAACTGCAACGTCTTCAACGACGGCGCCTTCGACCAGATCCTGGCCAAGGACGCCCGGCCGACCAACCTGATCCCGCTGGTCCACGGCCAGCCCATCCGCTTCGGCCCCGACGGCGAGCGAGGCGTCGCCCTCGACGATCAGGGACGCGCCCGCCTGGTCGACGTGGCCGAGGTGGGCGAGGAGGCGCTGCTCGTCCACGACGAGGCCCGGGAGGATCCGAGCCTGGCCTTCACCCTCTCCCGACTGGCCCGTGGACCGTACGAGCCGACGCCGATCGGCGTGTTCCGGGCCGTGGATCGGCCCGAGTTCGGAGCCGAGATCGGCCGGCCAGCTGCTCGACGCCCAGGAGCGCCAGGGCCCCGGTGACCTCACTGCCCTGCTCCGCTCCGGGTCGACCTGGACGGTGGAGTAGCTCGACCGCGCACTGGCCGGAGCACCATGCCGGTGCGGGGCTTGGGGTGGAAGAAGGTCGTCTTCGGAGGCATGCGCAGCCCCTCGCGGGCGGCTTCGGCGATGGCGGCGACGCTCGCCGGGCGCAACAGCACCGCAGCCTGGGCGGTGCCCCGCTCGACTGCGTCGACCGCCCGATCCCAACCGGGCTCGTAGGTGACGTCGTGGTCGGGAAGCTCGGCCAGGGCGACGTCGAGCAGACCGGAGTCGACGTCCACCCCCGCGGCCGCGACCGTCTCGGGCCGAGGTCGGAGCAGCCACTTCCCCCCCTTCGTGACCAGGGCCATCGCCGCCTCGTCTCCCATGTCCGACGCCAGGCGCCGCGGATCGGGATGGTCCAGGTGGGAGAGATAGAAGCGCGGGCCGAGGGCCTCCTGCAGATCGAAGCCGTCCGGTAGGCCGCTCAGGAGGCGGTGGATCGGTCGCACGACGAGCTCGTCCTCGGCCAGCTCGACGACCAGCGCCATCACCAGGTCGTAGTCTCCCGGCAGGCCACCCGTCGCCGCCCTGCGCTCCTCCTGGTACGCCAGCGCCGTCTCGAACCGGTGGTGGCCGTCGGCGATGACGACGGGCGCTGAGGTCACCAGGGCGGAGATCTCCCGGACCGCTGCTGGCTCGGCGACCCTCCACAGCTCGTGCTCGACGCCGCCGTCATCGGTTGCGGCGGCGGTGGGGGGGCCCGAGGTGTCGGACGCCGAGCTGATGCCTCGGGCCAGGGTGAGACCCCACACGGGCGACAGGTTGGCCTTGCACTCGCGCAGCAGTTGCAGGCGGTCCCCCTTGGGCTTGGGCATGGTCCGCTCGTGCGGCAGCACGTCCCCCTCGCCTGGCACGGCCAGGCCCAGCGCACCGATGACCCCGGACGTCTGCCGGGGGGCGCCGTGCTCGTCCCGGTAGCTCATGCGGTAGCGGTAGAACGACGGCTCGTCGTCTTCCCCGATCACGTCCTCGGACAGCCAGGCCTCGAGGAGGTGACGCGCCGCCTGGTAGCGGTCGAGGTGATGGTCGGGGTCGTCGACGGGAAGCTCGAGGTGCACGGCGTTGTACGGGCTGCGCCCGGCCAGGGCTTCCCGCTCCGTGGGGTCGATCACGTCGTACGGCGGGGCGATGACGTCGTCGAGGGAGGTGCTGCGCCGACGGAGGGTGTCGAGGCGATAGCGGAGCCCGGTGAACGGCTCGAAGCGGGGCACCAGTCCTGCGTAGCACACGACGACCGGACCAGCCGCACCCGCACCGAGCCCGCACCCACCCCGGCCGTCGGTCGAGCGCCCCCGCCGGCCGTGGGAGGATGTCGCCATGGTTTGGCTCCTCGACCTCGATGGCGTCGTCTGGCTGGGCGACACCGCCATCCCGGGCGCCGCCGGCGCCGTCTCCCGGCTTCGGGCCGACGGGAACCGTGTCGTGTTCCTGACCAACAACTCGGCCCACAGCGTGGCCGACTACGTGGCCAGGCTGAACAAGATGGGCATCACGGTGAACCGCAGCGACATCCTCACGTCGTCCGAGGCCGCCTCGTCGCTGCTCGAGCCTGGATCGACGGCGCTGGTCTTCGCCGGCGCCGGTGTCGAGGAGTCGCTTGCCCGTCGCGGCGTGAGAGCCGTGCGCTCGGGAAGAGCTGACGCCGTGGTCGTGGGCTTCCATCGTGACTTCGACTTCACCGGGCTGTCCGCCGCCGTATCGGCTGTTCTCGGGGGAGCGCGCCTGATCGCGACCAACGACGACGCGACGTACCCGACACCACACGGGCCGCTGCCAGGCGCCGGCTCGATCCTGGCCGCGGTCGCCTACGCCTCGGGTGCCACCCCGACGGTGGCAGGAAAGCCGAATGACCCGACCGTGTCGCTGTTGCGGCAGCGGTTCGGTGCCGTCGATGTCGTCGTCGGAGATCGCCCGTCCACCGACGGCAGGCTGGCCCGCCGGTTCGGGGCGCGCTTCGCCCTCGTGCTGAGCGGCGTCACCGATCCGAACCACGGTCGCCTCGATCCGGCCCCCGACACCGAGGCCGTCGATCTGGCTGCGCTCGTGACCGACGAGCTGTCGGCGGCGCCAGCCGGCGCCGAGCACGGCTCGGTGGCGGCACCGGGGCGCGCCGGGCAACGGTTTCCGTCCATGGGCGGCGACTGACCGCATCGTCGATAGCCGGTGCCGATCTGGCTGTAGGCAGGCAGTGGTCGGCGCATATAGCGTGTGCTCCATGGAGCAGAACGAAGTGTTTCGTCGCTATCTCGATCTGGGCGCGGCATTCACCCACGTCACCAGGGACCGGGCCGAGGAGCTGATGCGCGAGCTGGTCCGTCTGGGTGACCTGCAGCGGGAGCAGGCCCAGCAGTGGGTCGATGACGTGCTCGACCGCAGCCGCAAGAACACCGAGGCGCTGCTCGACCTCATACGGGAGGAGGTCGCCCGCCAGCTCTCCTCCATGAGCCTGGTCACGAGGGACGACGTCTCACGTCTCGTCACACGGTTGTCGCGGGCGCCGACCGCCGCTCGCAAGGCGACAGCCAAGCGGGCGACGAAGAAGTCGACGGCCAAGAAGGCTCCCGCCAAGAAGGCCACGAAGGCTTCTGGCAAGAAGGCGGGCACCAAGAAGGCGGGCACCAAGGGCATCGCCGAAGAAGGCCGCGTCCCGGTCGCCGGCCAAGCGGACCACCGCCACCAGGAAGTCGACCAAGAAGGCAGGTTCCTGAGCCAGCCGATCCGCCGTCGGCTCGACGCAGAGCTGGTGCGTCGAGGTCTGTCGCCCACCAGAGATCGGGCGAGAGCTGCCATCGCTGCCGGCCAGGTGATCGTCGGCGGCGCCCTCGCCGCCAAGCCGGCGAGGTTGGTCTCGGCGGCCGAGCCGATCCAGGTACGGGGTCCGCCGCCGCGGTTCGTCGGTCGCGGGGGCGAGAAGCTCGATGCGGCTCTGCTCCGTTTCGGGATCGACGTGACCGGCGCCAGGGCCCTCGATGCCGGCTCGTCGACCGGGGGCTTCGTCGACTGCCTGCTGTCCCGGGGCGTCGCCGAGGTGGTTGCCGTCGACGTGGGACGAGGCCAGCTCGACGAGCGACTGCGGCGCGACCGTCGTGTCATCGTCCTGGAGCGGACCAACGTGCGCCACCTCGAGCTCGACCAGGTGGGCGGGACGCCATTCGCGATCGTCGTCGCCGACCTGTCGTTCATCTCGCTGCGAACGGTGGCGCCCGTCCTCCTTGGTGACCTCGCAGCCCCGGATGCGGACGTGGTTGCTCTGGTCAAGCCGCAGTTCGAGGCCGGGCGGGTGGAGGCCAGTCGGGGGAAGGGAGTGGTGAAGGACCCCCGGGTGTGGGAGAGGGTTCTGGAGGAGGTCTGCTCCTCCTTTCGCCGTGCCGGAGCAGTCATGATGGGGGCCATGGTGTCCCCCCTCACGGGCGCTCACGGCAACGTCGAGTTCCTCGTGCATGCCCTCGCCCACGGCCGTGGCGTCCGACCCGAGCCGGTGATCGACCTGGGCGCCGTGGTTGCCGATGCGGCCGCCGGAGCCCCGAGGGGCGGATGATGGCCAACGTCGTCTTCGTGACCCATCCCGAGCGTCCGGAGGCGGTGGCGCTCGCCGGCCGTGTCGGGACCTGGCTGCGGGAGCAGGGCCACGAGGTGCGGGCCGGCGAGGGCCACGCCCAGGCCGCTGACGCCCGACGTCGCCGCAGAGCACGACGTAGACCTCGCCGTCAGCTTCGGCGGTGACGGGACCATGCTGCGGGCCGTCGAGCAGGCGTCCCCTGCCAGGGTGCCCGTCCTGGGAGTCAACCTGGGCCAGCTCGGCTACCTCACCGAGGTCGAGCCCGCCGGCCTGCAAGCCGCACTGGAGCGCTTTCTCGCCGGCGACTACGGCGTCGAGGAGCGAATGACCCTCCAGGTGGCCGTGGACTGCGCGTCGTCGGCTGAGGACGCCGGCGATCGTCGGCCCCCACCGACGCGATCGTTGCTGGCCCTCAACGAGATGGTCGTCGAGAAGCCTGTGCCGCCGGGCCACAGCATCCGGCTGGCCGCCAGCATCGCCGATCGGCCGTTCATCACCTACGCCGCCGACGGCATCCTCGTGGCCACACCGACGGGCTCGACCGCCTACAACCTCTCGGCGCGCGGGCCGATCGTCTCGCCCCATCTCCGCGCCCTCATCGTGACGCCGGTCTCGCCGCACATGCTGTTCGACCGGCCGCTGGTACTGGAGCCGAGCGAGACCTTCCGCCTCGAACTGCTCTCCGGCGGCCCGGCCGTGCTCGTGGTCGACGGCTCCTGCGTCGAGCGGCTCGAGCCCGGCGACGCCGTGGAGTGCCGTGCCGGCCCTCACCCCGCCCGCCTCGTCACCTTCGGCAGGCGCGACTTCCACTCGATCCTCAAGGCCAAGTTCAACCTCACGGACCGCTGATGCTCCTCGAGCTCGGTGTGCGCGACCTCGGAGTCATCGACCGGGTCAGCATCGTGCTCGGTCCCGGCATGACCGCGCTCACCGGCGAGACGGGCGCCGGCAAGACGCTGCTCGTCGAGGCGCTCGAGCTCCTCGTCGGCGGACGGGCGGACCCGGTGCTGGTGCGTCCCGGCGCCGACGAGGCGATCGTCGAGGGCCGCTTCGAGCGCGCCGGCGACGAGGTGGTGCTGGCCCGCTCCATCCCGACGAGCGGTCGGTCGCGGGGCTGGCTCGACGCCCGTATGGTCCCGGCCTCGGTGCTCGCCGAACCGGGGCGGCCCTGGTCGACCTGCACGGCCAGCACGCGCACCAGTCACTGCTGGCCCAGGCGGCGCAGCGGGCAGCGCTGGACACCTTCGGCGGGGTGGACCGCGCTCCGGTGGACGAGGCGCGCGCCCGCCTGGCGGAGATCGACGAGAGCCTGGCCGGGCTCGGCGGTGACGGTCGCGCCCGGGCGCGTCGAGCTCGACCTGCTGGCGTTCCAACTGGAGGAGCTGGACGGTGCCGGGCTCGGCGATCCCGACGAGGACGAGGCGCTGGCCCGCGAGGAGAACGCTCTGGCCGACGCCACCGCCCACCGCGAGGCGGCGGCGACGGCACTGGCTGCGCTCCGGGGCGACGGAGGCCGGCGCGTCGCCGGGCGCCGTCGAGGCGCTCGGCACCGCCGTGGACGCGGTCGCCGGGCGGGCGCCGCTGGCCGAGGTCGAGACCCGCCTCCGGTCGCTCGAGGCCGAGCTCGCCGACGCCGCCACCGAGCTCCGCCAGGCCCACGAGCACCTCGAGGACGACCCGGCGCGGCTGGCCGTCGTGCGCGACCGGCGCCAGCTGTTGGCGGGGCTGCGACGAAAGTACGGGGACACCCTCGCGGACGTCCTCGCCTTCGCCGAGACGGCGAGGGCCCGGCGCGGCAGAGCTCGAGTCCCACGAAGAGCGGGTCGCCGCCCTGGAGGCCGAACGTGAGCGGGCCACGGCGGCGTTGGTCGCGGCCGAGGCGGCCCTCGGCGCCAGCCGCAGGGCCGCGGCACCCCGTCTGGCTCGGTCCGTGCAGACCAACCTGCGCGAGCTGGCCATGCCCCGCGCCCACGTGCAGGTGGCGGTGGGCGGCACCGATCCGGGTGACGACGTCACGTTCATGTTGGGAGCCAACCCGGGGGAGCCGGCGTTGCCGCTGACCAAGGTGGCTTCTGGCGGCGAGCTTTCCCGGGCCATGCTGGCCACCCGCCTGGTGCTCTCCGAGGCGCCGCCGACGCTCGTCTTCGACGAGGTCGACGCGGGCGTCGGGGGTGAAGCGGCCCTCGCCGTGGGGCGGGCGCTCGCCGCTCTGGCGGGTCATCACCAGGTGCTGGTCGTCACGCATCTGCCCCAGGTGGCGGCGTTCGCCGACCACCAGGTGGCCGTGCGCAAGCGGGAGCGGGGCGGCCGCACGGTGGCCGAGGTGGCGTCGCTCGACGACTCGGCCCGGGTCGTCGAGCTGTCCCGCATGCTCTCGGGCCGACCCGAGAGCCCCACCGGGCGGGACCACGCCGAGGAGCTGCTCACGGCGGCAGCCCGGGAGCGACGCCGGTGAACAGCAGGCGGCGGAACTGCACCGCTGGCATCGACCTGAAACCGGTCAGGGTGGGGTACGGTGGCCGTAGGTCACCAGGAGCGCAGCAGCGAGGAGAGCGTTGGCGAAGCACATATTCGTGACCGGGGGTGTGGCCAGCTCGCTCGGCAAGGGTCTCACCGCCTCTTCGCTCGGCCGCCTCCTCAAGGCCCGGGGGCTGCGGGTCACGATGCAGAAGCTCGACCCCTACATCAACGTCGACCCGGGCACGATGAACCCCTTCGAGCACGGCGAGGTGTTCGTCACCGACGACGGGGGAGAGACCGACCTCGACCTCGGTCACTACGAGCGCTTCGTCGACGAGAACCTCCATCGCAACTCGAACTCCACCACCGGCTCGATCTACTCCTCGGTCATCGCCAAGGAACGCCGGGGCGACTTCCTCGGCAAGACGGTGCAGGTGATCCCCCACGTCACCGACGAGATCAAGGACCGCATCACCAACCTGGCCGCCGACGACGTCGACGTGGTCATCACCGAGGTCGGCGGCACGGTCGGCGACATCGAGATCCTTCCGTTCCTCGAGGCCGTCCGCCAGTTCCGCAAGGACGTGGGCAGGGACAACGTGTGCTACGTCCACCTCACCCTCGTCCCCTACATCGGCCCCTCGGGCGAGCAGAAGACCAAGCCCACCCAGCACTCGGTGACCGAGCTGCGCAGCCGGGGCATCCAGCCCGACGTCATCGTGTGCCGCAGCGATCAGCCCATCTCCGAGGGGCTCAAGCGCAAGATCTCGATGCTGTGCGACGTCCCGATGGAGGGCGTCGCCTCGGCAGTGGACGCAGAGAACATCTACGAGATCCCGCTCGTCCTCCACGCCGAGGGCCTGGACGACTACGTGTGCCGGCTCCTCCATTTCGACGGCCCCGAGCACGCCGTCGATCTCTCGTCGTGGGAGGGCATGGTCGACCGCATCGAGGCCGCCACGACCTCGGTGCGCATCGGCCTGATCGGCAAGTACGTCAATCTGCCCGATGCCTACCTGTCGGTCGTCGAGGCCCTGCGCCACGCCGGCTTTCACCACCGGGCCAAGGTCGAGGTCGAGTGGGTCCAGGCCGAGGAGGTGACCGGGATGCTGGCCGACGGCCGGCTGCGCGACCTCGACGGGATCGTGATCCCCGGTGGCTTCGGCGAGCGCGGGGTCGAGGGCAAGGTCGCAGCAGCCGGCTACGCCCGGGAGCACCGCATCCCTTGCCTCGGGCTGTGCCTCGGTCTCCAGGCCATGGTCGTCGAGCTGTCCCGCAACGTCGCCCTCCTCGCCGGGGCCAACTCCCGGGAGATCGACAGCGCCACGCCGCACCCCGTCATCGATCTCATGGACGAGCAGGCCGAGGTGACCGACCTCGGCGGCACCATGCGGCTGGGCTCCTACATCGCCCGCCTCCGACCCGGCTCTCAGGTCGCCGCCGCCTACGGCGAGCCCGTGGTGTCCGAGCGGCACCGCCACCGCTACGAGGTCAACCCCCGCTACCGGATGCGGCTCGAGGAGGCTGGCCTGGTGTGCTCCGGGACGTCTCCCGACGACCGGCTCGTCGAGTTCGTCGAGCTGCCCGGCCATCCGTTCTGGGTCGGTACGCAGGCCCACCCGGAGTTCAAGAGCCGGCCGGACCGGCCGCATCCCCTCTTTCGAGAGCTGGTCGGGGCGGCCCTGTCCCGGGCCCGAGGACGGGCACCCCGCCTGCTCGACCTCGATGTCGTCAACTGACCCAGCGGGGTCCCTGTTCCGCAGGCTCGGCGAGGAGAGGCGCTACCAGGGGCCGCTCATCTCGGTGGCGAGGGCCACGTTCTCCGGACCTGACGGCGACACCTTCGAGCGGGAGATCGTGCACCACCCGGGGGCGGTGTCGATGGTGCCGCTCGTCGACGACGGCACAGCCGTGCTCCTCGTTCGGCAGTTCCGGGCCGCGGTCGGCAGCGACCTGCTCGAGCTCCCCGCAGGGAAACGCGACGTGTCCGGTGAGGCGCCCGAGGAGACGGCCCGACGGGAGCTCGAGGAGGAGATCGGGCTGCGCCCGGGTCGGCTGGAGGCCCTGGCGCACTTCTACAACTCGCCCGGCTTCAGCGACGAGTACTCGATCGTGTTCATGGCGACGGACCTGGCACCGGGGCGGGTCGACCGGCAGGGGATCGAGGAGCGCCAGATGACGGTGGTCCGCGTCGACCTCGACGAGGTTCCCGACCTGATCGCCTCCTCCACCATTCGTGACGCCAAGACGATCATCGGGCTGTGCCTCGCCCGGCACGCCCTGGGCCGGTGATCGTCGGCGTGCCGGCGGAGACCAAACCGGGTGAGAACCGCGTGGCCATCACGCCCGACGGGGTGCGCGAGCTCGTCATCCACGGTCACCAGGTCCTGGTCGAGCAGGGGGCGGGGTCGGGCTCGTCGATCTCCGACACCGACTTCGGGGCCGCCGGAGCCCGGGCGGTGGGCACCGAGGACGCCTGGGGTGCCGACCTGGTCGTGAAGGTGAAGGAGCCCCAGGAGCCCGAGCTCGGTCTGCTGCGTGAGGGCCACGTGCTGTTCACCTTCCTGCACCTCGTGGCCTACCCGGAGGTGGCCGAGGCCCTGCAGGCCAGGCGGGTGACGGCCGTGGCCTACGAGACGGTGCAGCTGGCATCGGGCACGCTGCCGCTGCTGGCGCCCATGAGCGAGGTCGCCGGCCGCATGGCGCCCCAGATAGGTGCCCACCACCTCGAACGCGGCCATGGAGGCCGAGGCGTGCTGCTCGGCGGTGCGCCGGGTGTCCGCCCGGCTCGGGTCGTCGTGCTGGGCGCTGGCCACGTGGGGTGGAACGCGGCATGGATCGCCCAGGGCATGGAGGCCGAGGTCCTCCTGCTCGACCGCGACCTCGACCGGCTGCGCTTCGTCGACCAGATCCACCGGGGCCGGATCATGACCCTGGCCTCGAACCGCGCCGCCATCGAGCGTGCCGTCGCGGACGCCGACCTGGTGATCGGCGCCGTGCTCATCGCCGGTGGACGGGCGCCCCTGCTCGTGTCGGAGGACATGGTGCGGGCGATGCGTTCGGGGTCGGTGATCATCGACATGGCCGTCGACCAGGGGGGGTGTGTCGAGACGACCCGCGAGACGACCCACGACGACCCGGTGTACGAGCGCCATGGGGTCGTCCACTACGCCGTCGGCAACGTCCCGGGTGCCGTGCCCCACACGTCCACCTACGCGCTCACCAACGCCACGCTGCCCTACGTCGTCGAGGTGGCCGAACGGGGTGTGCGCGCCGCCGCCGAGGACGACCGCTCGCTCCTGGCCGGCGTGGCAACGGTGGGCGGAGCGTTGACCAACCCCGCCGCGGCCGCCGCCCTGGGCCGGAAGGCCGCCGACCCGCTCGAGGCCCTCTCCGCATGACCGCCGACGCCCTTCCCTCCGAAGAGGTAGAGCTCAGCACGAGCGCCGAGGAGTTCCTCTCCTGGCTCGCCGTCGAACGTGGCCGGGCAGCCAACACCCTGGCCGCCTACCGGCGCGATCTGCTCGGCTACGAGGCCTTCCTGCGGGCCCGGCAGGCGCCGCCCGACGAGGTGGGCGAGAACCTCGTGCAGGACTATCTGGCCTTTCTGCGAGCCAGTGGCCGCAAGCCCACGTCGGTGGCCAGGGCCCTGGCCGCCGTGCGCGGGCTACCACCGCTTCTGTCTGGACGAAGGGCACTCCGGCGCCGACCCGACCGGCGACGTCGAGCGGGCACCGGTGCCGCTCGGCCTGCCCAAGGCCCTCACCGAGGACGAGATCGCCGCCCTCCTCGGCGCCGTCGTCGGCACCGATCCGCCCGCCCGCCGTGACCGGGCCATCCTCGAGGTCCTCTACGGCACCGGCCTGCGGATATCCGAGCTGGTCGGCCTGTCGCTGTCGGACCTGGCCCTCCAGGAAGGGACGCTCCGCGCCTTCGGAAAGGGGTCGAAGGAACGGCTCGTCCCGGTGGGCCGCTGTGCCCGGCGGGCGCTGGCCGAGTGGCTCGAACCGTCGGGGCGCGGCGCCCTCGTGCCCCGCCGGTGGGCCCGCCGCAACGACGCCGAGGCGGTGTTCCTCAACCTGCGGGGCGGCCGGCTCACGAGGCAGGGGGCGTGGGCGATCGTGCGCCTCCACGGCGAGCGTGTGGGGCTCGGGTCCCGCCTCAGCCCCCACGTCCTGCGCCACTCCTGCGCCACCCACATGCTGGACCACGGGGCCGACATCCGGGTCGTCCAGGAGATGCTGGGCCACGCCTCGATCGCCACGACCCAGGTGTACACCAGGGTCTCGGCCGACCGGCTCCGGCAGGCCTACGACCTGGCTCATCCGCGCGCCGGCCCGACCCAGGGGCGGTAACCTTGATCTCCTGTGTCCAACGATGCCTCGACCGTCGATTACCGTGCCCTCTTGGAGGAGGAGCGCGGCCGAGCTGCGCGACAAGCTCGCTGAGCTGGGCTTCGGCGACGGTGGTGGTCTCTCCTACGACGCCAATTTCGCCGATTCGAGCCAGGTCACGGCCGAGCGGGGCGAGGCCGAGACCCTCGCCCTCCAGCTGAGGGACGCGCTGCCGAGGTGGAGCACGCCCTGGACAAGCTGTCTGCGGACAGCTACGGGCTGTGCGAGTCGTGCGGCAAGCCGATCGCCCCTGCCCGCCTCGAGGCCAAGCCGGCCGCCCGAACCTGCATCGACTGCGCCTCCAAGCGCTGAGGACCGGGGTCCCGTTGGCGTCGGTGAACCGAGGGGCCCGGCAGTACCAGGGGATCGCCGTCCTCCTCGTGATCGTCCTCGTCTTACGTGGTGCTGAGCCGCCGCGTGATCTCGACGGACACGGTGGTCTTCTTCGCCGTCCTTGATCCCGTCGGTCATCCTCCACGAGGTGTCCCACGGGGTCGTGGCTCTGGCCTTCGGCGACGACACGGCCAAGCGGGCGGGACGACTGACGCTCAACCCCCTGCCGCACATCGACCCGTTCGGGACGATCATCCTGCCTGCCCTGATGCTGCTGGTCGGGTTCGGCGCCTTCGGCTACGCCAAGCCGGTGCCGGTCAACGTCGGCCGCCTCCGTCACCCCCGCAACGAGAGCCTGCTGGTGAGCCTGGTCGGACCGGCGGTCAACATCGTCCTGGCCGTGGCCGCGGCGCTGGCCTACCGCGTCGTGGTCGGCTCCACCGCCGATCCCGCTGGACTCCCACGGGTTCCCCCAGCAGACGGTGCCGAAGGTGCTGCTCATCTTCGGCTTCGTCAACGTGATCCTGGCCGTCTTCAACCTCATCCCCATTCCCCCGCTGGACGGCTCGGCCGTGATGGAGCGGGTGCTGCCGCGGAGCTGGTGGCCGGGCTACCTGCGGCTGCGGCAGTTCTCCCTGCCGCCTGGTGCTGCTGCTCGTGCTTCTCGCTCCACAGGTGCTGACCAGGATCTTCGACCCGGCCCTCAGCCTGTGGTCCCGTCTGCTCGGTTGACGGCACCCTCGGCGCGTCCGAGCCCTCCACTTGCCATCTGGTCCGACGCTTCGTCGGCGCCCTGTCGCCTTCCGGTCCCGACGCCGAGGCGGAGGAGTGGGTGCGCCAGACCCTGAGCCCGCCGGAGATCGACCTGTGGAGACAGCATGACGGGACCCGACCGCCGCCACGCCGTGGGCGTGGCCCGACGGGTCGTGGCCGAGCTGGGCCCGGCAGGGGCGACCGCGCCGGTGCGGGCCGCCGCTCTGCTCCACGACGTGGGCAAGGTCGAGTCTGGTCTGGGCACGCTCGGCCGGGTGCCGGCCACGGCGCTCGGGATGATCTCCGGGCACCGCCGGGCTGGGCGCTGGGCCAGCGGCCGGGGTCCGCTCGGGCGGGTCGGCCGCTACCTCGACCATTCCCGGATCGGCGCCCAGCTGCTCGAGCAGGCGGGCAGCGACCCGCTCACGGTCACGTGGGCGGCGGAGCACCACCTTCCGGCCGGGCGATGGAGCCTGCCGGCGCCGGTGGCCGCCGCCCTCAAGGCCGCCGACGACGACTGAGGGCCGGGTCCCCGACGCCGCCGACGCCGTCTCGCGCGGTCAGCTTAGCGCCGCGGGGCAGCAGACCGATGGCGTCCGAGGCCCGGGCGGCGGTGGCCGAGGCCACCAGCTCGGCCTTGGCCGACCCGAGGTCCAGGATGGCCTCGACGCGCACCGGGATCGGCCGCCAGCTCGGCGTAGCGCTCCTGCACGGGGCGCAGCAGCTCGATCAGCGCCGCGGCCGACGTCGGCCTTCAGAGGGCCGTAGCAGGCGTAGCCCTGGGCCGGCCGTCCTGGGGGCTGCGCTCCGTGGCTGCGCCCAGCAGCTCGAGCAGGTTGGAGACGCCCGGGCTTGGTCGCCGGGTCGTAGACGACGTCGGTCCCGCTGTCGGTGACGGCCCGCTTGATCTTGCGCTCGATGTCGGCGGGGTCGTCGACGAGTAGATCGTGCCCTGGGGCGACTGCGGCGGACTTGGACATCTTGCGGGTCGGCTCCTGGAGGTCCATGACCCGGGCGCCCACCTGGGGGATGGCCGCCTCGGGCACGACGAAGGTCGGGCCGTAGCGGTGGTTGAAGCGGTTGGCCAGGTCCCGGGTCAGCTCGAGGTGCTGGCGCTGGTCGTCGCCCACCGGGACCCGGTCGGCGTCGTAGAGGAGGATGTCGGCGGCCATGGAGCACCGGGTAGGTGAGCAGGCCGGCCCGGACCGACTCCTGCCCGCCGCCCTTCTCCTTGAACTGGGTCATTCGCCGCAATTCGCCGAAGGTGGCCGTGCACTCGAGCAGCCAGGTCAGCTGGGTGTGCTGGGGCACGTGGCTCTGCACGAACAGGGTGCAGACGTCGGGGTCCAGACCGGACGCCAGCAGCATGATCGCCACGTCGAGGGTCCGCTCGGCGGAGCTCCGCCGGGTCGTGGTCGAGGGTGAGGGCGTGGAGGTCGACGATGCAGTAGAAGGCGTCGTGCTCGTGCTGGTCGGCGGCCCAGTGGCGGAAGGCGCCCAGGTAGTTGCCGAGGTGCAGGTCACCGGTGGGCTGCACGCCCGAGAGGACCCGCGTCATGGCGGGCGATGCTACCGGTCCGGCCGGCCCGGGAGGCCGGTCCGCCTGGGCAGCATCCGCGGTGCCGGGCCTGGATGTCGGTAGTGTCGTTCCGTGCCCTACGAGGTCCGCACACCGGTCTTCGAGGGCCCGTTCGACCTGCTCCTGCACCTGATCACGTCCGAGCAGGTCGACCTGTACGAGGTCCGCATCAGCCACATCGTCGACGCCTACCTGGCCGAGCTCGAGCGGATGGAGGCCCTCGACCTGGAGGTGGCGACCGAGTTCGTGCTCATCGCCGCCACCCTGATCGAGCTCAAGTGCCGGCGGCTGCTGCCGGGTCGGGACGACGTCGACCTGGACGAGGAGCTCGCCGTCTGGGAGGAGCGGGACCTGCTCCTGGCCCGCCTGCTCGAGTGCAAGACGTTCAAGGACGCCGCCGTCGGTCATGGTCGAGCACATGACCGAGGCGTCCCGGTCGCTGCCGCGGACCGGCGGGTCCGGACGAGCGGTTCGCCGGGCTGGCCCCCGACGTGCTGGCAGGCGTGAGCCCTCCCCAGCTGCGGGACGCCTTCATCAGTGCCGTCGCCGCCCGGCCCCGACCCCGGGTCGACCTCGCTCACGTGCCCCCCGCCAGGGTGAGCGTCGGCGAGGCCGTGGCAGAGCTGGCCGAGGAGCTGCCGACCCTCGGTGCCGTCACCTTCCGCCGCCTGACGTCGGACCTCGCCCTGGCCGACGTCATCGTGCGCTTCCTGGCCCTGCTGGAGCTGTACAAGCAGGGGCGCCGTCGACCTCGACCAGGGCGACCACTTCGGCGAGCTCAACGTCGCCTGGTTGGCGGCCGGGGACCCGGCGGAACCGGTCGGCTCACCGCTGCGGCTGACGACGAACGATGATCGAGCCCGACGCATCGACGAACGGCCACGCCCCGCACGGGGAGGAGGCGAGAGCCATCGAGGCCGTGCTGATGGTGGCCGACGAGCCCAGTCGCCCCTCATCTCCTGGCTGAGCTGCTCGAGGTGCCCACCGAGCGGTCGAGGCCATCTGCGACGAGCTGGCTGCCGGCTACGCCACGCGAGGACCGGGGCTTCGTGCTGGCCCGGGTGGCAGGTGGCTACCGCTTCCAGAGCCATCCCGACCTGGAACGCCTACGTCGAGCGGTTCATGCTCGAGGGCCAGTCGTCCCGCCTCTCGGCCGCCGCCCTGGAGACACTGGCCATCGTCTCCTACAAGCAGCCCGTCTCCCGGGCCCAGGTGGCGGCCATCCGAGGTGTCAACGTCGACGGCGTCGTCCGGGCGCTGCCCAGCGCGGGTACATCGAGGCGGTGGCGCGCGATCCCGGTCCCGGGCCAGGCCGTGCTGTACGGGACGACCTCGCTGTTCCTCGAGAGGCTGGGGCTCGACAGCCTCGAGCAGCTGCCGCCGCTGGGCGATTTCGTCCCCGGCCCGGAGGTGGTCGAGGCCCTCGAGGAGGGACTGCGCCCGACGAAGGATGAGCTCGAGCGCCGGCGCCGGAGCGGGAGCGGCTGCAGAAGGTCCTGGCCAGCCTCGGCTTCGGCAGCCGCCGGGCCTGCGAGGAGCTCATCGTCGAGGGGCAGGGTGCGGGTCAACGGGCGACGTGGCCCATCCTGGGCCGGCGCATCGACCTCGCCGCCGACGCGGTGGAGGTCGACGGTGTGCCCGTCGGCGTCGCGACCCGACCTCGTGCTACTACCTGCTGAACAAGCCGGCCGGGCGTCGTCACGACGGCGATCGGATCCCTCAGGGCCGGCCGACGGTCGTCGAGCTGGTGCCGGAGCGACCCCGTGTGTTCCCGGTGGGGCGGCTGGACGCCGACAGCGAGGGGTTGCTGATCCTCACCAACGACGGCGAGCTGGCCCAGCGACTCAGCCATCCGTCTTCGGCGTCGACAAGGAGTACCTGGCCCAGGTCGAGGGGACGCCCTCACGCGGTGCGCTGCGCCGGCTGCGCCAAGGGCGTGGAGCTGGAGGACGGGCTCACCGCGCCGGCCCAGGTGGCCTCGGTCGCACCCGGCCTCCTGCGCATCGTCATCCACGAGGGCCGCAACCGCCAGGTTCGGCGCATGTGCGAGGCGGTGGGCCACCCCGTCCTGCGCCTGGTCCGGACGCGGATCGGGCCGCTGACCGACCGCCGCCTGCGCCCCGGGACGCTGGCGCCAGCTCTCGAACGCCGAGGTCCGCAGGCTGGCCGAGTCGGCACAGCCGGCCCGGGAGGCCGGCCCGAGAGCACAGCCGGCCCGGGAGGCCGGCCCGAGAACACAGCCGGCCCCGGCCCGGGGAGCGGCTCGCGGCGAACGGTAGGCTCCGGCATCGATGCCCGCCGCCGTCAGAGCCGTCCGCGGCGCCACCACCGTCGATCTCGACACCGAGGAGCAGGTGACGACGCGCGTCCAGGCGCTCCTGGATGCCATCCTGGAACGCAACGGGCTGGCCAAGGATGACCTGATCAGCATCGTCTTCACAGCCACCGACGACGTCGTCTCGATGTTCCCCGCTGCCGCCGCTCGGGCCATGGGACTGGGGACGTGCCGCTCCTGTGCGCACGGGAGCTCGCCGTGGCCGGCGGCCAGCCGCGCTGCATCCGCGTGCTGATGCACGTGAACACGGGGCGGAAGCGGGAGGACATCCAGCACGTCTACCTGGAGTCGGCGCAGGGGCTTCGAGATGACCTCCCCGGCTGAGCCGGACCGCCGGGAGCCAGCCGTGGCCCGAGGACAGAGCCGAGCGGCGCCCGCCGGGCGCAGGTGGTGGGCACGGGGCTCATCGGGGGCTCGATCGGCCTGGCCCTGCGGTCGAGGGGCTGGCACGTGACGGGGTCGGACGCCGCCGCCGGGGCGCGCCGACCGCGCCCTCGAGCTGGGCGCCGTGGACGCCGTGGGAGACCGATCCCGAGGCCGAGGTGACCTTCATCGCCACGCCCGTGTCGGCTGTGGTCGCGGCCGCTCGAGCCGCCCTGGGCCCGGAGGGGCGCAGGCGCTCAGGCGTCGTCACCGACGTGGGTGGCGTGAAGGGACCGATCGTCTCGGCCGTCGGCCACCCTCGCTTCGTCGGCGGCCATCCCATGGCCGGCTCCGAACAGGAGGGGATCGACGGTGCCGACCCGAGCTGTTCGCCGGCGCCACGTGGGTGCTCACCCCCACGGCGTCGACCGACCCGGAGGCGTTCACACGCCTTCGGGCCGTGGTGACGTCGCTCGGCGCGGACGTCGTCGCCGTTCCCCCCGAGCGACACGACGACCTGGTGGCGGTGGTGTCGCACGTCCCCCACCTCACCGCCGCCGCCCTCATGGGGCTGGCCTCCGAGGGAGCCGAGCAGCACGGTGCGCTGCTGCGCCTGGCCGCCGGCGGGTTCCGGGACATGACCCGGGTCGCCGCCGGCCATCCGGGGATCTGGCCCGACATCTGCGCCGAGAACGCGGCGGCCATCGTGACCGCGTTGGACCAACTGGCGACCGACCTGTCGAAGGTCCGCGACGTCGTCGCCGGCGGCGACCGGGCGGCCTTGATCGGCATCCTCGAGCGGGCCCGGGAGGCCAGGCGGAACCTGCCGACCCGCCTGTCCCGCCCGGAGGACCTGGTCGAGGTGCGGGTTCCGGTACCCGACCGGCCGGGCGTGCTGGCCGAGGTGACGACGCTGGCCGGCGAGCTCGGCGTCAACATCGAGGACCTGGAGATCGCCCACTCGGCCGAGGGTGACCGCGGCGTGCTCGTCATGGTCGTGGATGCCGGAGCCTCCGAGCTGGTGCGGGGGGCGCTCCTGGCCCGGGGCTACCGTCCGTCGCACCAGCAGCTCGGATGAGCGCCGCCGTCTTCGAGGTCGACGGAGGTGTCGCTCTCCGGGGCCGGGTGCGGGTGCCGGGTGACAAGTCGATCTCGCACCGCGCCCTCCTGCTCGGCGGCGCGGGCCGAGGGACGCTCGCGGCTCACGGGGCTGTCCGACGGCGACGACGTCGTTCGCACCACGGCGGCCATCGGCGCGCTCGGCGCCCACGTCGACGGCCGGGCCCCGGAGACGGTCCATGTCGATGGCGGTCCTCGCTGGCTGCGGGAGCCCGACGGCGTGATCGACGTGGGCAACTCGGCGACGGCGATGCGGTTGCTGGCTGGGTTCGTCGCCGCCTTCGACTGGCTCACGGTGTTGCAGGGTGACTCGTCGGTGGCCCGTCGGCCCATGGCGAGGGTCGTCGAACCGTTGCGTCGAATGGGCGCGCGTCGTCGACGGCCGCCAGGGCGGGGCGCTGCCGCCGCTGGTCGTTCGGGGCGGAGGCCTGGCCGGGATCGACTACACCCCGCCGGTCGCCAGCGCCCAGGTGAAGTCGGCCGTGCTGTTGGCCGGGCTGGGGGCGGCCGAGGAGACCGTCCTGCGCGAGCCGGTGCTCACGCGCACGCACACCGAGGAGCTGCTGTCGGTGTGCGGGGCCAAGGTGGAGGTAACCCGGGAAGGGCGCGGCCAGGTCATACGGCTGCGGGCCTCGACCCTGTCGCCGCTGGCCCTGGAGGTGCCAGGTGACCCGTCGCACGCGGCGTTCTGGGTCGTTGCCGCTTCGATCGTGCCCGGGAGCGAGGTGGTGGTGGAGCGGGTGTACGTCGGACCGGGCCGATCCGGCTTCCTCGACGTCCTCGGCCGCATGGGAGCGGCCTTCGAGCTGCAGTGGCGGGACGACACGACGGCCGACATCGTCGCCCGCCACAGCCGTCTCGTCGGCACGGAGGTGACCGGCGCCGAGATGCCCGGTGTCGTCGACGAGATACCCGTGCTGGCCGTGGCGGCGGCGATGGCCGAGGGCGAGACGAGGTTCCGCGACCTGGCTGAGCTCCGGGTGAAGGAGAGTGACAGGGTGGCGACGGTGGGCGCCGAGCTGTCCGCGGTGGGAGCGAGCGTCGAGACTGCGGGCGACGATCTCGTCGTCACGGGCGGGCACCCGGTTGCGCGGGGCCGCTGTCCGGTCCCACGGTGACCATCGGGTGGCGATGGCCATGGCGGTGGCCGGTCTGGCTGCCGAGGGCAGGACCAGCGTGGAGGGGTGGGACGCCGTCGCCACCAGCTACCCGGCCTTCGCCGCCGATCTCGGACGGCTGAGGTGAGCCCCGGAGTCCCGGCCGGCAAACCGGTCATCGCCATCGACGGACCGGCCGGCGCCGGGAAGTCGACCCTCGCCGCGTCGCTCGCCTCGCACCTCGGCCTCGAGCGTCTCGACACGGGCGCCATGTACCGGGCGGTGGCCTACGCGGCCCTGCGCGACGGCGTCGATCCAGCCGACGCGCCGACCGTGACCGAGCTCGCCCGCCGGGTCCGCATCGAGCTCGGGCCGGCGGTGCACGTCGACGGAGTCGACGCCACCGAGGAGCTGCGCGGCCCGGCGGTGACCAGCGTGGTGTCCGAGGTGGCCGCCAACCCTGGTGTGCGCCGCGAGCTCGTTCGACGGCAGCGGGACTGGGTCGCGGCCCACGGCGGCGGCGTGATCGAGGGTCGCGACATCGGCACCGTCGTGCTGCCCGACGCCGATCTGAAGGTCTACGTCACCGCCAGCGAGGCCGAGCGGGCGCGCCGACGGGCCGTGGAGGCCGAGGCCACCGCCCACGGTCATGACACGGTCGCGGTTGCCTCCGACCTCGCCCGCCGTGACCGCCTGGACTCCACCCGGGACAGCTCCCCCCTTGCCGTCGCCGAGGGAGCCGTGGTAGTCGACAGCACGAACCGCAGCGTCGAGGAGATCGTCGAAGAGGTGCTGAAACGACTGTGAAGCCGTCCCTGATCTTCTACGCCGTGGCTCGGGCCGCGCTCGTCGGGTGGTGCCGGGTGTACCACCGGCTCACGGTGGAGGGGAAGGACAACGTGCCGACGGAGGGGCCGTACATCCTGGCTCCGGTCCACCGTTCGATCGTCGACACCTTCGCCGTCGCCATCGTGACCAAGCGACGTCTGCGCTACATGGGCAAGGAAGAGTTGTGGAAGGTTCGGTGGTTCGGCCGCATCATCGACGCCCTGGGGGCCTTTCCGGTGCACCGGGACGCCACCGATCGCGAGGCCTTTCGCCGGTGCGTGGCCGTCATCGATGACGGCGAGCCGCTCGTCCTGTTTCCCGAGGGCACGCGTCGTTCGGGCCCGACGGTGACCGACCTCCGCGAGGGGGCGGCCTACCTCGCCGCCCGCACCGACGTGCCCATCGTCCCCGTCGGTATCGGGGGGTCGGAGATGGCCCTGCCCAAGGGGACGCGGTTTCCCCGGCCGGTGAAGATCCACCTCGTGGTGGGCGAGCCACAGACCGTCAAGGTGGCCGCCGAGCGATCGGGCGGAGGCGGCTCGGGACGACCGCGCCGATCGGCTCTCGAGGCGGGAGCTGCACGAGGCGACCGAACGGCTGCGGGCCGAGCTCCAGACCCTGTTCGACGAGGCTCGAGCTCGGGCTGCGCGCTGACCCGGGCCGGGGCCGGCCCGATGCTCAGCTGGCCAGGGCGGCGAGGGCCTCGCTGGCGGCCATGGCCCGGTCGTCGGAGAGGGCGGCAGGGGCGTCGAGCGGAGCCGTCGCCAGGCACCCGACCGCCGTGGCCACGGCCCGGAGGAGGTCCCGCAGCTCGCGCGGCGGCGGGAAGTACTCGTCCTCGATGGTCACGTCGACAGCCTCGGTCCCCTGCTGTGGCGCAAGGCGGGCGACGACCGCCTCCACGAGCTCCTCCGGCGCCGAAGCGCCGGCGGTGACCCCCACCGTGCCGTCCAGGTCGTCGGGAAGCTCGTCGGCCGAGTTGACCCGGTAGACGCGGCGACAGCCGGCGGAGCGCGCCACCTTCTCGAGCGCCATGGTGTTCGACGAGTTGGCCGATCCCAGGACGACCACGGCGTCGGCGCGGCCGGCGATGGCCTTGAGCGCGGCCTGGCGGTTGGTGGTGGCGAAGCACAGGTCGCTCCGGCCCGGCATCCACAGATCCGGGAACCGGTCCCGGGCCCGCTCCATGATCCCCGTCCACTCGTCGTGGCTGAGCGTGGTCTGGGCGAGGAGGGCCACCGGCGTGCCAGGGTCGGGCAGATCTGCCACGTCCTCCTCGGACTGGACCAGTCGGACCGACTCGGGGGCGACGGCAACGGTCCCCACGGCCTCCTCGTGACCCTCGTGGCCCACGTACACCACGGTGTAGCCCTTGCCGGCCCGAACCTTCACCTCGTGATGGACCTTGGTGACCAGTGGGCACACGGCGTTGACGACGACGCCGCCGCTGGCCCGGGCGGCGGCCACGACCTCGGGCGCCGAGCCGTGGGCGCTCAGCATGAGCGGAGCACCGGGCGGGACCTCGGCCACGTCGTCGACGAAGACGACGCCGAGCCGGCGGAAGCGGTCGACGACTACCTGGTTGTGCACGATCTCGTGGTAGCAGTAGACGGGCGGCTCGAAGACGCGCACCATCCACGCCAGCGCCTTGATCGCCATCTCGACGCCGGCGCAGAACCCTCGGGGCTGGGCGAGCAGTACCTGCTGGACGGTCACTTCGGCCCAGGCTACCGGCCGTCCCGCCCTATCCTTGACCCATGTCGCTGCCCAGCGTGGTGGCCGTGAGAGCGGGGTCACCGGCAGCTCGGGCCGGCCTCGCTCCCGGTGACGAGATCGTCTCGATCAACGGCCGGTCGCCTCGCGACGTCATCGAGTACCAGTTCCTCGTCGACCAGGCCGAGCTGGATCTCGAGCTGCGCCGCGGCGGCCTGGAGCTGAGCGCGGCCGTCGGCAAGGACGACGGCGAGCCGCTCGGCCTCGAGGTCTCCTCTGCGGTGTTCGATCGCGTACAGACCTGCGACAACCACTGCGAGTTCTGCTTCATCCACCAGCTGCCCAAGGGGCTGCGCCCGAGCCTGTACGTCAAGGACGACGACTACCGCCTCTCGTTCCTGTACGGGAACTTCACCACGCTGACGCGCTTCACCGAGGCCGACCTCGAGCGGGTCGTGACCGAGCGCCTCAGCCCGTTGTTCGTGAGCATCCACGCCACGGACCCGGAGGTGCGGGCCCGGCTGCTGCGCAACCGTCGCGGCGCCGTCAGCCTGCGCTGGCTGCGGGCGTTGCTCGACCATGGCATCGAGGTCCACGGCCAGGTGGTCGTCTGCCCCGGGATCAACGACGGCGCCGTCCTCCACGACACCCTCGCCGGGCTGCTCGACCAGTACCCCGACCTGGCCACCGCCGCCGTCGTGCCGCTCGGGGTGAGCCGGTACTCCAAGGAGCCGGGCATGCGACCGCACACCACGGACGAGGCGGGCGCAGTCGTCGACGCCGTCGCCGAGTGGCAGCCGGCCTTCGTCCAGGCCGTCGGCCGGCGACTCGTGTTCGCGGCCGACGAGTACTACCTCCTCGCACGCCGGCCCTTTCCGGACGCTCACCACTACGAGGGGTTTCCCCAACACGAGAACGGTGTCGGCATCGTGCGGGCGTTCGAGCGCGCCTTCTCCGGCGGCGGAGCGGCCATGGGAGTACGGCCCGGTTTCTTCGCGTCGGTCGACGGCGCGCCGGCCGAGGGCTACCGGTCTCCCCGTGCGCAAACGCTGTCCGCCACCAAGGTCGATCGCGTCGGGGCTCCCACCGCCATCCTGACCGGCGAGTACGGCGCCGCCGTGCTCGACCCGCTGGTCGACGATCTCGGCCGCGAGGACGTCCGGGTCGTGGCCGTGCCCAACGAGTTCTTCGGAGGCAACATCGCCGTCGCCGGTCTGATGACGGGTCAGGACGTGGCCCGGGTGCTGGGCACGCAGCCCGAGGGGCACCGGTATCTTCTGCCCGACGTGTGCCTCTCACAGGGCCGCTTCCTCGACGGCTCCGTTCCAGCGGACCTTCCTCGCCCGGTGGAGATCGTCCCCACCGACGGACGCTCCCTCCGGCGCGCCCTCGAGCGGGAGCAGCCGTGAGCCGGCCGGACGCCGCGGTGGGTGCCGAGCTCGAGACCAGGCCGGTGGTGGCGGTGGTGGGGCGGCCCAACGTCGGCAAGTCCTCGCTCGTCAACCGCATCGTCGGCAAGCGGGTGACGATCGTGGAGGAACGACCGGGCGTCACCCGTGATCGCAAGGAGCTCGTCGCCGAGTGGAACGGTCGGCCCTTCACCCTCGTCGACACAGGAGGCTGGCTGGGCGGCGCCGACGGGCTCGCGGCTCAGGTCAGCGCCCAGGCCGAGCGGGCCGTCCGGGTGGCCGACCTGGTGCTGCTCGTGGTCGACGTGACGGTCGGCGTGACCGACGAGGACGAGGCGGTGGCTTCCTACCTGCGCCGGTCCGGAACACCGGTCGTGCTGGTGGCCAACAAGGTCGACTCCTCGGGCCGTGAGACCGACGCCTGGGACTTCGCCCGCCTCGGTCTCGGCGACCCGTGGATGGTGAGCGCCCTGCACGGTCGGGGATCGGGAGAGCTGCTCGACGAAGTGGTGCGCCGCCTGCCGAACGACCCGGCACCCGAGCGCGGTTGGGCGCCGGAGCAGGACGTGGCCGTGCAGTCCGGCACCTCGGTGGCGATCGTCGGGCGGCCCAACGTCGGCAAGTCGACGCTGTTCAACCGCCTCATCGGTGACGAGCGGTCGATCACCCACGACCTCCCGGGCACCACCCGCGACACGGTCGACACGCTCGTCGAGACCGATCAGGGAGCGCTGCGCTTCATCGACACGGCCGGCATGAGGCGAAAGTCGCGAGTCGGCGAGGGGGCCGAGTACTACTCGCTCGTGCGGGGCCTGCAGGCCATCGACCGGTCCGACGTCGCCCTCCTGGTGATCGACGCCACCGAGGGGGTCACCCACCAGGACCAGCGTCTGGCCGAGCGGGTCGACGCCGCCGGCAGCCCGGTCGTGCTCGTGCTCAACAAGTGGGACCGCGTCGAACCCGAAGCCAGGTCAGGCCGTGCTCGCCGACGTCGGGGACCGGCTGGCCTTCCTCGGCTACTCGCCGGTCATCAGGGCCAGCGCCCGGACCGGGCTCGGCGTGCACCGTCTGCTGCCCGCCCTCGGTCAGGCCATCGAGGCCTACCACCAGCGTGTGTCCACCACCCGGCTCAACCGGGTCGTGCAGGCCGCCCAGGCCGCCCATCCGGCACCGGCGGGGGCACGCGTCCTCTACGCCGTGCAGGGGGCCACCGACCCGCCCACCTTCACCCTGTTCACCAACCGCAGCCTGCCGCCCACCTACCTGCGGTACCTCGAGCGCAAGCTCCGCGAGGACTTGGGCTTCGGGCCCACTCCTCTGAAGCTGCGGGTCAGGAGGCGGTCCCGGTGACTCGTGGCAGGGGCCCCGACCCGACGCCGGTGACGCCGCTCGGGGTTAGGGTCTGCGCGTGATCGTCCAGCAGCCGGTCCTCATCGTGGTGGCCGTGGCCTGCGGGGTGGCGGCCTACGTGTGGGCCCGCTCCAGCCGCCGCCTCCTGCGCGCCTGCCGGCGCATCGAGCGGGACGTCGCAGACCACGACACGACCGACGAGGCGCTGGTGCTGGCCCGCTCGGCGTTCGACAAGGACCTCCACACGACGATCCTGTACTCGCTGCTGGGGTTGAGCGCGCTTCATCACGGCGTTCCTGCCCCACGCCTGGCTCCAGCTTCCGTTCCTCCTCGTGCTGGTGCCGATCGCCATCTCGCTGCGGTACGGGCCGCGGTTCCTGTCCGCGGCTCGCCTGGCCGAGGAGCGGTCGTTGCTCGAGCGGCGGGCCGAGGAGGTCCTGGCCCAGGAGGAGCTGGCGCCCATGCGGTGGGCGGAGCGGCTGGCCCCCGCCGACCTGCCCGACATCGAGGGCTTCGAGGTCGGTCACGTCTACCAGCCGGGCGCCGGCGCCATGGCCGGCGACTTCTACGACCTCACCCCGACGGCGCTGACCCGCCTGGCGGCGGTCATCGGTGACGTCGGCGGCCACGGCATCGAGCCCTCGATCACCGCCTTCCAGGTCAAGTACCTCCTCCGGGTGTTCCTCCGCCAGTACCGCGATCCCGGCCAAGCCGTGGAGGAGCTCAACGTGGTGCTGTCGGCGCAGGGCCGGCCCGAGGAGCTGGTGTCGCTCTGCGCGGTGGTGTTCGACCAGATGGCCGGGACGCTGCGTTTCGCCTCGGCCGGCCATCCGGCCGCGTGGATGTGGCACGGCGGCGAGGTCCGACCCCTTCGCGCGACCGGGCCGCTGCTGACGCTCGACCCCAACGGCAGCTACACCAGCCGGGAGCTCCCGCTCGATCCCGGCGATGTGCTGCTGCTCTACACCGACGGGCTGGCCGAGGCCCGCTCGGGCGAGCAGCTGTTCGGCGAGGACCGGGTGGCAGGGATCCTCCGCCGCGACCCCGGCCAGGACCTCACGATCCTGTGCAAGACGCTTCTCGAGGCGGCCCGCGACTTCGCGTCGGGCCCCTCACCGACGACGTGGCCATCCTCGCCATCCGCCGGACGTGACCGAGCGCGCGACGACGCCGTCGGCCTCGGCGGCTTCGTCGGACGGAGAGCGGGGAGCGCCCGACATCGGCGCCGTCTCGCGGCAGGCGGCGGACGGCAACCGCGCCATCGGCGCGGAGAAGCTCGCCAGTCAGCACAAGCTGTTCGTGCGCGATCGTCTGGAGCTGCTGCTGGACGAGGGATCGCTCGTCGAGGACGCTCTGCTGGCCAACGCGCTCGCCGGTGACCTGCCTGCCGACGGCGTGGTGACGGGACGGGGGACGGTCGACGGACGACCCGTGTGCGTGATGGCCAACGACACGACGGTGAAGGCCGGCTCGTGGGGGGCCCGGACGGTCGAGAAGATCGTACGGCTGACCGAGTACGCCATGGCCCACGAGCTGCCGGTGTTCTGGCTGGTCGACTCGGCCGGCGCCCGCATCACCGACCAGGTCGAGCTGTTCCCCGGACGGCGGGGGGCGGGCAGGATCTTCTACAACCAGGTGCGGCTCTCGGGCCGGGTTCCCCAGATCTGCTGTCTGTTCGGGCCCTCGGCTGCCGGGGGCGCCTATATCCCGGCGTTCTGCGACGTGGTGTTCATGGTCGAGGGCAACGCCTCGATGTACCTCGGCTCGCCGCGCATGGCCGAGATGGTGATCGGTGAGCGCACGACGCTGGAGGAGATGGGTGGCGCCCGGATGCACGCCACCGTGTCGGGCTCGGCCGACGGCCTGGCGGGCGACGACGCCGCGGCGATCGCCGCCGCCAGGGCGTACTTGTCGTACATGCCCCGGTCGTGGCGGGAGGAGCCGCCGGCCGTGGCCCCGGTGCCGCCTGCGAGATCCTTGACCGCGGGGACGATCCCGGCCTCGCACCGGGCCGGCTACGACATGCACGACGTCATCGACGCGTTGGTGGACGACGGGTCGTTCTTCGAGATCAAGCCCGATTTTGCCAACGAGCTCGTCGTCGGGTGGGCCCGGCTGGACGGCGAGCCGATCGGCATCGTGGCCAACAACCCGCTGCGCAAGGGTGGCGTGCTGTTCGTCGACTCAGCCGACAAGGCCGCCCGCTTCATCTGGTGCGCGGACGCCTTCAACGTGCCGCTGGTCTTCCTGGCCGACGTGCCCGGGTTCATGGTCGGCAGCGCCGTGGAGCGGGCGGGCATCATCCGCCACGGAGCGAAGATGATCACGGCGGTCTCGGAGGCGACGGTGCCCAAGCTGTCGGTGATCGTTCGCAAGGCCTACGGAGCCGGCCTGTACGCCATGGCCGGACCGGCGTTCGAGCCCGACAGCTGCATCGCGCTGCCATCCGCCCAGATCGCCGTGATGGGCCCCGAGGCAGCGGTCAACGCCGTGTACGCGAACCGGATCGCCGCGATCGAGGATCCCGCCGAGCGGGCGGCCTTCGTGGCCGAGCGCCGCGCCGAGTACGAGGCCGACGTCGATCTCCTGCGACTGGCGTCGGACCTGGTGGTGGACGCCGTCGTCGAGCCCGAGCGGCTGCGTGACGAGCTGGCGGCGAGGCTGGCGCAGGCCAGGACCAAGCGGCGGGGGTTCTCGGAGCGACACCACGGGGTCCCGCCCGTATGAGCCCCGTATGAGCTCGGCGGGGCGTCCCTCGGTCGTGCGGATCCGCGAGGTAGGACCGCGGGACGGGCTCCAGGCGGAGCCGCCCGTCGGCGTCGAGGAGCGGGTCGCGCTGGTGGAGGCTCTGGTGGCGGCGGGTCTGCGGGAGCTCGAGGCGGTCGCCTTCGTGTCGCCGTCGGCCGTGCCGGCGATGGCGGGAGCGGCCGATGTGATGGCTGGGCTGCCGCGGCGGCCGGAGGTGTCGTACGTGGCGCTCGTGCCCAACCTGCGGGGAGCGCAGCTCGCCGTCGAGGCTGGCGTGGATGCGCTGTCGGTGACGGTGTCGGCGTCACCGGAGTACAACCGGCGAAACGTACGGATGTCGATCGACGAGTCGGTCGCCCAGGTGACGGCCATCGCCGAGGCGGTCGGCGACGTGCCCATCGATGTCGTGGTGTCGTGCGCCTTCGGCTCCCCCTACGAGGGCGACCTGGCGCCTTCGGACGTGGCCGCCCTCGGGCGATCGGGTGCTCGCCGCCGGGGCCACCTCGCTCACGTACGCGGACACGACCGGGATGGCGACTCCTCGCCGGGTGGGGGAGCTGCTGGACGAGGTCGGCGTCGACGTCGGGCTGCACCTGCACGAGACCAGGGGCACCGGGCTGGTCAACGCCTATGCGGCCTGGGAGCGCGGGGTCGCACGGTTCGACACATCGGTCGGAGGCCTGGGCGGGTCACCCTTCGCCGCCGATACGGCGGGCAACCTGGCGACCGAGGACCTGGTCCATCTGCTGGACGACCTCGGGGTGGCCACCGGGGTGGACCTGGGGCTGCTGCTCTCGGCGAGCGCCCTCGCCGCCCGCACGGTCGGACACGACGTGCCCAGCCGGGTCGCCGCCGCCGGCCCCCGCAGCCGACTGGCCGAGGGCCGCTAGGGCTGCTCGGGCCCCTCCGGGCTTGTAGAGCGGGTTCCGCATTGCGTCGAAAGTCGCCCTGTCGTGCTCAGGTGGACCCCGTCGCCTCGAGCTCGGCTCGTCGGGCCTGCCAGCCGCTGAGCATCTCGGTGAACTTCGCCGGGTTGTAGATGTCCTCCTCGTAGGACCAGAGCCCGTCGCCGGCATATTTGAGCAGGCTGAAGTTGTAGGCCTGGTGGACGCTACCGTCGCCCGGATCGGCCATGCGGTTCCACACCTGGCAGACCACCCAGCCGCGTTCTTCGTCGATGACGTACCAGTCGATCGGGAAGTGCGGCATGGCGTTGCCGGGGAACGTGCTCATCGTCGTGGTGATCCAACGACGGATCGCCTCGCGACCGCCGAACGTGCCGAAGGCGTGCTCCACGTAGGTGGCGTCCTCGGTGAAGAGGTCCGCCCAGGCATTCCAGTCCCCGGTCGTGCCCGCCCGCAGCGCGACCGCTTGGTAGTTGGCGAACGCCTGCTCCAGGACGTCACGTGTCCATCGCCCCAAGGTGGCCTCCCGTGCTCGAACCCGTTATCGGGCGCCCCAGTCTCGCAGCGCGCTCGGCCAGCCTCAACCGGTCACCCTCGGGCGGCACCTTCCTGGGGGCTGCGTCTCGAGCACGCGCGGTTTCGCGACAAGAATGCTCGTCGCCGGTCTCGTTCGACGACTCTGCAGTGTCTGGACCCTGTTTTTGCGATCTGATCGCGACGAGAACGGTCTTGGCGACCCTCCGTGGGCGAACTTGCAGCGATCAGATACGCCGGCGGACGGATGCTCAGTACTTGAGGAAGTGACGCGCCGGCTCGTTCGGGTCCTCGGTCGCCGGGTCCGCCTCCCACTCGGAGCGGCGGACGGCCAGATAGGAGCGAAGGAGCGTGGGACCCAGGGCGCTGGTCAGGACCTCGTCCTGCTCGAGGGCATCGAGAGCGTGGCCGACGGTCACAGGGTAGGGCGCAATATGGAGGGCGTCGCGTTCCTCGGACGACAATCGGTGTGGGTCGACGGTGACCGGCTCGGGTGGGGTCAGGCGCCGATCGATGCCGTCCATCCCGGCGGCGATCAGCCCGCCGAGGGCAAGGTACGGATTGCAGGAGGCGTCGATCGGCTTGTACTCGAGGTTGGCCGTCGCCATCTCGCGTCCCCAGAACGTGGATGGCACTCGGACCGCAGCCTCTCTGTTGTCCGGACCCCAGCACACGTAGGCGGAGCTCCAGTGTTCGGGGAGCAGGCGCTGGAACGAGTTGAAGGTCGGAGCAGTCAGGCCGAGGAGGCCCGGGAGATGAGCCAGGATGCCGGCCACGAAGTGCTCGGCGAGCTCGGAGAGCCCGTAGCGGCCAGCGTCGTCGTGGAACAGGTTGCGCCGCAGGGATGCGTCCCACAGGCTGATATGGGCGTGGGCGCCGTTGCCGGCCTCGTCGGGCCAGGGCTTGGGGGCGAGCGACGCAACCAGGCCGTGGCACGTGGCCACGCCCCGGATCGTCTCCCGTACCAGCACCTGGACGTCGGCGGCCTCGACGGCGGTGCGAGGCGAGACCGACAGCTCGTGCTGGCCATGTCCAAGCTCGGCGTAGTACTGCTCGACAGCGATACCCTGCCGCTCGAGCGCTTCGACCATGATGTCGATCGCCTCGGCTGCGGCGGCCATCCCGATCGTCGAGAAGCACAGGCTGTGATCGATGGGTACGAAGGCGGTGCCCACCTGGCGGGCAAGGCTGAACTCGTTCTCGATCCCGCAGGACAGGGCCATGTCGCGCTCGGCAAGGACACCCGCCATCTTGGTCAGGAAGGGACGAGGACCGGCAACGTACGCCTGACCGTCCAGCGCCACGTGATCGGCGAGCATCGCTCCGGAGTGCGGTGCGTACGGCAGCACGACGAAGGTCTCGGGATCGGGTACGAGGCGGACCTCGCCGACCGGACCCATGCCCTCCACGGGCTGGAGCTGGTCGAGAGAGCTCATGGCCTGCATGGCGACGGTCAGCCCGACTCCGGTCCGCATGCGGTCGGCCAGCCGGTCGACATGGACCGCCTTCCCCCGCACCGTCCCGCCGTTGTCGCAGTAGAGGAAGCGGATCAGCCGAACGCTGGCCTGCCGACAGGCGTCCACGACGTCCTCCACGGTTCGACCTGTCGGCCGCCCGGTGCGTTCGGTGCCCACCGGGCGTCACCCTAACAAGGCCACTCGCGAGGCCCTCGGGATCCCGGGCGGGTGCCCACCCGCTCGGGTCGGACGGCATGAACTACGATGCCCTCGACAACGGGCTGTGGCGCAGCTTGGTTAGCGCGCTTGACTGGGGGTCAAGAGGTCCGGGGTTCAAATCCCCGCAGCCCGACCAGAAAGTACCAGGTCAGAGGCGGTGCGGCCCTCGGGTCCACCGCCTTTTCGTGCCCTTGCTAATCCGCGAGTGCGGCTGCTAATCCGCAGCTGGAAGGGCAGCGATATATCGATCACCGGTCACCGATGACCAGGACCGGACCCTTCGTCGACGCCTCGCACCGGCATCTCAGGTCCGAGCGCCTGGACAAGGTCAGCACGTGCGCGGGCAACTCTCGACCGGACCGTACCGATGGGACAGTCACATATCTCGGCCGCCTCTTCATAGGACAGCCCGAGCACCTGCGTGAGCAGAAAGGCGGTTCGCCGTTCGGGGCCGAGCTCATCAAGGATGAGCCCGACCTCGATGGAGGGGGCCGGCTCATAGACGGGACCCATACGCAGCAGACGGCCGACGAGGCGAGCGCGTCGGTCGCGTCGACGCCGCTCGTCGACACAGGTCCGGCGGGCGATGCTGAGCAGCCACGTTCTGGCGCTGCACTCTGCCCGAAAGCGGGGGAGCGCCTTCCACGCCCTGAGGTAGACCTCCTGGGAGAGATCGTCAGCGCAGGACCGGTCGACCATGTAGGAACAGAACCGCCACACGTCCGGCTGGCTGCGACGGATGACGGCCATGAGGGCTGCGTCGTCGCCGTCCCGGGCGTTCAACAGCAACCTCGAGAGCTCGTCCACGGTCTCAGTCTCGCTCGTGCGGTCACCCGCATTTGGCACGGTGTCGGGAACTCCGCGGGTCTGTCGGACGACTATAAGGGGTTAGACGCGAAGGTCACAATCGGACCGACATCAGCGGGCTGAGCCCGGGAGGGACGATGAAGGACGCATGTAGCCGCTACTGCGAGGCGATCTCGGCCCAGTTGGATGACGAGGATATCGGTATGCCGGCACAGGAGCTGGAGGACCACCTCTCGCGCTGCGCCGCCTGTAGGGAGTTCCAAGCCGCCGCCATCAGCGTGAATCGAGCCGTAAGGATCCGGGAGTACGAGCCCGTCCCTGACCTGACAGCCAAGATCGCACAGACCATCGAGCAGGCAAGGCCGAGGGCGGAGGGCAGGGCCCGTCTGCGGCTTCGGATCCTCCTCGGCGTCACGGCCCTGGCCCAGCTCGCCCTGACGGGTCCCGCCCTGTTTGGTGGAGATCCGGACATCCCGCCGCATGCCGCCCACGAGCTCGGCTCGTTCGGGATCGCCTTGGGCGCCGGGTTCTTGGCTGTGGCGTGGCGTCCGGCGAGGGCGGCAGGCTTGGCGGCGCTGGCGACCGTGGTGGCGGCCGGGTTGTTCGTGACCGCGGCGGCGGACGTGGCGAGCGGCGTCACCTCTGCGTTCCACGAGGTCGGGCACCTGCCCGAGCTGATCGGCTTCGCCCTGGTTTGGATCTTGGCGGCTCCCGAGAAGCCCCGCCCGGTCGAGCCCCGAGGCGAGATGGCGGAGGCGGCTTGAGCGCTACGCCGACGCTTCATCGCGTCGTGACCGCCCGTCTACGGGTCATGGCGCCCTTGGCGGCGTTGATCTTGCTCGCGGTCGTTGGCGCCGCGTGCGGCGGTTCGTCGTCGACCGCCACAGCATCTGCCCCGCCTCGCCCCCACACCGATGCCACGCTCGCCATCGTGCAGCCGACCCCCAACGAGGTCACCGGTCCGGACCTGACTGTGCAGCTCGCCCTGACCGGGGCCCAGATCGTCCCCGCCAACAGCAGCCACGTCCGTCCCGACCAGGGCCACATCCACCTGTACGTGGACTCTCGCCTCGTGTCGATGTACTACCAGCTGACCGACGTCGAGCACGGTCTCAAGCCGGGGCTGCACTCCCTGCAGGCGGAGTTCGTGGGCTCTGACCACCTGCCGTTTGCCAACCGGGTGATCGCGTCGGTCCTCTTCCAAGTGAAATCGTGAGAGCCACTCTGGCGCGACCGGCCGCCCAGGCCTCGACCGCGGGCGTCGCCTGCGCACTGCTGTTGACGCGGCCCTGGTTGTGGGCCCTCGCTCCCCATCCAGTCGTGATCGCGACGTTCTTCGTCGCGCTCGGCGCCATCGGTCTCCTGGCGCCTTCGGCCGGACGCGGCCAGAAGCCAGAGGGCCTCGGTCGTGATCATGGCGCTTGTAGCCGGTGGCGGCATGACGGCGTTCGCGCTAGCCCGGCTTCTGCAGGGCGGACAGCCGCCGCTCGCCGGCGTCGCCGGCTCGGTGCCGCTGACCGTGCTCGCCGCCGTGGCCGAGGAGGCATTCTTCCGTCGCTTCCTCTACCAGTTCCTCGCACGGGGCGGTCCGCTGCTCGCCGTGATTGGATCAGCGACCTGCTTCGCCCTCGTGCACGTCGGCATCTACGGACCGTCGGTGCTTCCGCTGGACTTTGCCGCCGGGCTGGTGCTGTCGTGGCAACGCTGGGCGTCAGGGACGTGGGTGACTCCGGCCGTCACCCATGTCTTCGCCAATCTGGCGGCGCTGTACTGATGCGGCGGATCCTCGGCATCGTCGCTGCCGTGGTTGCCGTCGGCGCCATCGCTGGTGGCCTGGCCGCTGCGGGTGGCCGGTCGACCATAACCGTGGGAGCGGTGTACCCGACGAGCGGATCGTCGGGTCAGGTCGGCCTGCAGGAAGAGCGGGGCGCGGCTCTGGCCGCTGAGCTCGCCAACGCGCACGGCGGGGTCCAAGGAAGGACCGTCCAATTGCGCCTCGTTCCCACGAACACCGCGGAGGCCGCGCCAGCAGCCATCAACCGTCTGCACGCCGACGGAGTGTCGCTCGTGCTCGGTACCGAGGCGAGCGTCATCTCTGCGCCGGCGAGCGTCACCGTCGCCCACGATGGGATGCTGATGTGGGAGACGGGTGCGGTTGGATTGACTGCTCCTGCCGCGCAACCGGGAATCAACTTCTTCCGGGCAGCTCCGATGGGCGCCAACCTCGGCAAGGCGGCGATCGACTTCGTGGCCGATCAGGTCGCTCCCCGCGCCGGCCGGTCAGGCCCCCTCCGATATGCCGTCGCCTACGTCGACGATGTCTACGGACGGGCCGTCGCCGGCGGCGCCATTGCCGACGTGTCAGCCCGGCAGCAGATCCTGGCCGGATCATTCCCCTACGACCAGTCCACGACCGACTTTGGCCCGCTGGTGTCGCGCATCGCTGCCACGCATCCCGACGTGCTCTTCGTATCGGCCTACATGGCTGATGCCGTGGCCCTGCGCCGCGCCACCGCCGCAGCCCATGTGCCCCTGCTCGCCAACATCGGTACTTCGTCCAGCTACTGCATGCCGCCCTTCGGTGCCCAGCTCGGCCCCGAAGCCGTCGGGCTTTTCGCCTCGGACAAACCCGACGCCGCCGCTGTGAACCCAGCGACGTTGTCGGCACCAGCGCGGGCGGAGCTGGCGTGGGCACAACGGCAGTACTCGGCGCAGTTCCACCAACCCATGACCGCCCCGGCCCTCACCGGGTTCACCAGCGCCTGGGCTCTCTTTGGCCACGTGCTCACCGTCGCCCGCGGTACGGAGCCTGCGGCGGTGGCCCGCGCAGCCTTGGCCCAACACATGCCTCAAGGCTCCTTGCCCAACGGCAGTGGACTGTCCTTCGGACAGCCTGGTGCACCGGACGCTGGCGAGAACCTGGCCGCTGTCAGCGTGATCTGGGAGTGGGTAGGCGTCAACCAGCGAGCCGTCGTCTGGCCGCCCGCCTACGCCGACCACTCGGTCGTGCTCACCTCGGGGTGAGGCTGAGGACACATCCAGCACGCTGGCTGGTGGCAGCGGCGGTGGTGGTGGCCTACGTCATCACGGCATACGTAACGGCGTGGGTCGTACGCCAGCCAGCTCGCCCCCTGTACGACGCAACGGGGGTCACACCCATCCCGTACCGATGGGTCAGACCACCGACCGAGTTCTCCGTCGACAACGTTCGTCCCAGCTCGCTTCACAAGGTCGTCACACCAGGCACAGCGGTGCAGGCGAGCACGAGCGATGGACAAGCGGTGCTTTCTCTCCCCCAAGGGGCGCTGCCTCCCCATGCGGGTGACTTCTCCGTGGCCATCGACGTGATCCCCATGGACCCAGCGACCCTGCGCCGACTGCCCGACGGCTTGGCCGCCGACGGAAACGCCTACAAGGTCAGCTTCACCTACGAGCCGTCAGCGACGCCGGTGCCGGCCACCGCTGCGCCCTTTGACATCGTCCTGCGGGAGCCCCAGTTCGGCCTGACCGATCACAACGTGATGGTGACTCCGAGCCCGACCTCGAGCTGGCGCCAGCTGGCCTCGGTGCAATCGGGCACCGTCAACAGGGCGGCGCTGTCGGACCAGGCGGGCTACTACCTGATCTCAGGGACTGTGGTCTCCTCGAGTGGCCTCGTCGGACGGGTCGCCGAGGTCACCGGCGGAGCCATTGGCGTCCTGCTCATCCTGTTCATCGGGATTCGCCTGGGGCGGCGTGCCCTCGGGAGCTAGCCGGCGACAGACTGTGAAAGTTCTGAGGAAGCTGGGAACTCTCTGGCCGCGACGAGCGACTATCTCACCAAGGTCGACGGGTCACTCGGCCGTCCCCGTCCGCGCTGTCAAGACAAAGGAGTTCCCCTTGTCCCGTCTCCGCCTGGTGCTCGCCGCGCCCTTGGCCTTGCTGAGCACTGCCCTGCTTATTGTGGGCCTCGCAGGCCCCGCATCCGCCCACGTCAGCAAGAACCTCGGGCCGTACACGATCACGACGGGATGGCAGACCGAGCCCACCTACGTCGGGTCCCAGAACGCCGTGCAGCTTTTCGTCCACGACGCCCAGGGAAACGCGGTGGACGACATCGGCGACGGCCTCAAGGTAATCGTCAGCTACGGCAACCAGAAGACCGATCAGTTGGACCTCATGCCCTCCTTCGACCCCGACACCAACCTCGGGAATCACGGTGAGTTCGACGCTGCCATCATCCCGACCCAGCCCGGCAATTACACGTTCCACTTCGTCGGCAACATCAAGGGCCTGCCCGTCGACCAGTCCTTCACCTCCTCCGACCAGACTTTTGACGTGGTGAAGGCACCGTCGTCGATCCAGTTCCCCACCCAGGCCCCGACCGCCAGCCAGCTGGCTGCGAGCGTCAACCACGCGAACTCCCGCATCAACTCGGCGTCGAGCTCGTCGGATACTGCACTGGCGCTTGGCATCGCGGCATTGGCGGTCGCTGTTCTGCTCGGTGGCACCGGGCTGGCTCTGGGCCTCACCGCCCGCCGGAGGGCGGTCGGGTAACCGTGCGGGCCTGGAGCCGGCTTCTCGCCGGGCTCGGGATCCCACTGGCGTTCGTGATCGCCTCGGCCAGTCCGGCGGCCGCGCACGCCCTGGCGACGTCATCGGTCCCTGCCAGTGGGGCCGAGCTGAAGCAGGCCCCGTCCCAGATCGTCATCACCTTCACCGAGCGCCCGGATCCCGCTCTGTCGTCGATCCAGGTCTTGGACACCTCTGGGGCGACCCGCTCTGGCGGCCGGGCCACGCCGGTTCCCGGCCAACCCACCGAGCTCGAGATCCCGGCCCACGGCCTCGGAGATGGTGTGTACACCGTGTCGTGGCGAACGGTGTCGGCCGTGGACGGCCACCTTGCATCGGGTTCGTTCGCCTTCGGGGTGAACGCCTCCCCAGCCGGCGCACCAACCCCGAAAGCGGTCGTCTCCGGCACGCCACGGCCGTCGTCGGCTGCGGTCGCCTCGCGATGGGTGTACTACGCCGGCCTGATCGGTCTGGTGGGCATCGCCTTCGTCGGCCTGGTCATCGTTCGGCCGCCACCCAGCCGACTGGTTCGGCGTGCACTGCCGGCGGCGTGGCTGCTCGGCGCGGTCGGCGCCATCGGGGTCAGCGAGGCGGCGCGCTCCACCTCCGGCGCCTCGCTCGTTGACCTGTTCTCGTCCTCCCTCGGGCGCAGCTTCATCACCAGGGGGCTGCCGCTGATCGTCGCCGGCGCCGCCATCCTGGTGTGCCTCGGTCGTTACCGGCGAGCCGGCCTGGCAGCGGTCGGTCTCGCCGGCGCCGCGGCCATGCTGGCCGACGTCGACACCAGCCACGCTGCAGCCGCGTCGTCCTGGACCTGGTATCGGATGGGCACCCAGTGGGTGCACTTCCTGGCCGTAGGGGTGTGGATCGGAGGGCTGGCTGCCCTGCTCCTGAGCCTCGGGAGTTTGGATCACGAGCGTCGGGGGCCGGCCGTGCGGCGCTTCTCAACTGCGGCGGGCTTCGGGCTGCTCGCCGTCGCCGCGACCGGGTCACTGCGGGCCGTCGACGAGGTGGGTAGCTGGGGCAGGCTCTTCTCCACCGGCTTCGGCCAGATCGTGCTGATCAAGATCGGGCTCCTCGGGCTCATCGCTTGTATGGGCGCGGTCAACCGGTACCGAAACGTCCCCGCCATCGGCCGTTCGGCGCTCGGCCTCCGCCGGGTCGCAAGCGCCGAGGTCCTCGTCGCTGGGTGTGCGCTGGTGGCCGCGGCCTTCCTGCAGAATCTGGCGCCGCCCAGCCTCGCGTCCGCCTCGCAAGGACCACCGACATTGGCGCCCCTGGTCGTCAGCGGATCCGACTACGCCAGCACTGACCGGATCAAGCTCACTGTCGCTCCGGGAACCGCTGGGTTCAACAGCTTCCGCCTCGCCGTCTCCGACTATGACACGGGGGATCCGGTGAACGACGTGCAGGTGAGCCTCCACTTCGCCAACCCCGCCCGAACCGACATCGGCGAGTCCGACCTCGCTCTTCACCGGACCGGTTCCGGCACCTATCAGGCCCAGGGTGGGAACCTCGCCGTACAGGGGACATGGAGGGTGACGACGTTGATTCAGGGGTCCTCGACCGGGGTCGAGATCCCACTGTCCGTTACCACTCAGGTCCCGCCGGTCAAGATCACGACCGAGCGGAATCCGGGTCTCCCGACCTTCTACGACGCCGCCCTGCCAGGCGGGAACAAGCTCCAGGTCTATCTCGACCCTGGCCATCCCGGGTTCAACCAGCTTCACGCCCAGTACTTCGACCCGGCTGGTCAGCCCATACCGACTACGGTGTACTCCGTAACCCAGTGCAGGCTGCCGGCGGCGTTGCTGCTCCTCTCACGACACGCCAGCTCGACGTGGGCCACTACGTCGCCGACTCGACGGTGCGCAAGGGTCGCTATCGATACGTCTTCACGGCGACCGGACCGGACGGCTCACAGCTCATTGCTCCCATCGACATAGATGTTGCGGTGACCGCCTGGCGGGCCGGGCGGCGGCGTTCGCGGGCTGGTCCGCGCGTTTGGTGGTCGTGGCCGCCTTCGCCGGCCTCATCGCTCGGCCGTGGCTGGCTGCGATTCGGCCACCTCCGGCAGCCTCACGTGCAACACACGGCGCTGGGTTCGGTACTGGCTGACGCCCAGGGCAGGGCTGTTTACGCCTACACCCAGGATCAGCCCGGCGCGTCGGCTTGCGTGGACGACTGTGCCCACGATTGGCCTCCCGTCACGGTGGCCGGGAGCCCGAGCCGCGGGTGGCGGGACCCAGGCACCTCGTCGGTACCGTACGCCGACCGGGCGGCGGCCTTCAGCTCGCGTACGCCGGTCACCCTCTCTACCGGTGGGCCGGCGATCGCAGGCCTGGAGACGTCCGGGGCCAGGCGGTCGGAGCGATCTGGTTCGTCGTCCGGCCTGACGGCAGCTTGCTACAAGCCGCATCGCCGACCCCCGCCACGTTCGCCGGCAACGCCCGCACGAGCCTGACCCTGATCAGGAGCCCTGTCGGTCAGATCGTGGCCGACGCCACCGGAGCGCCGCTGTACATGTTCAAAGACGACGGGCCCAATGCCACGCCTGCACGTCGATATGGTGCTCGACCGACTGGCCACGGCCGGAGCCGAGGGGCCCCCCACGGCAGGTCCCGGGATCACGGGAGCGCTGGGCACGTTCACCGTCCCGAAGGCCTGGTCCAACTGAGCATGGCCGGCCACCCCCTCTACACCTTCGCCGGCGACCTCCGATCCCGGCGACCTCAGGGGCCAAGCGCTCGCCGGCGACTGGTTCGTCCTCAGCTCCGCCGGCGAGCCCATGCGAAATCCCGGACCTGCCGGTCCATAGCCCGTGGCTCCCCGATCGGGAGCGCCCTCGCACCTTGTGGAAGGCTGAGCCCCAGAGCAGGGAAGACGATGTTGCTAGCCACGACGCTCGAGCCCTCGCCACCCGTCCAGGTTCACGAACTACTGACCGGTGGCAGTTCGGTGAGTGGTTCGCCATGGTCGCCATCATCGTGCAGGTCGTCGCGGCCGTGTGGCATCTGGCCGCGGTCGGCCGCCTCCGTCGCCGCCCGATGCACCACCTCGACCGTGGACACGACCTCGGCTCGGCGGTAGCGGAATGCTCGGGGTGTTGTGGGTCATTGGGTAGTCAGCGACAAGTGCGGTCCCCCAAGCGGGGCCTCGTCGAGGGACCCCCCAGATCCGCTGGTCGCGGCCAGTGCTGCGATTCCTCGCCGATCCCCTCCCGCAAGCGTATCGCCTGGCGTCCTCATCGCGGATCAGCACCGAGAGGAGCGACAAACCTGCAAGCGGAGGGATGCGGTCACATGTCCCCGGTGAGCTTGTGCTTCCTTCTTTCTCGATGGCGAATAGCCTTCGGATGATGGGGTAGGACTACAAGACTGGGTGTAATCGAACCACGAGCGGCGGGGAGCACCATGAGTGGTGACGTACGGGGCGAGTTCGAGGGGGAGCCGGGCAGCCAACCAAGGCCAGAGACCTCGTCAAGCAGGTCATGGCCGCCTGGGACTGTGACGACCTTGAGGAGATCGCCAGTCTGCTGACGACCGAGCTTGTCGCGAATGCCGTGCAGTACGCTCGTGACCGTCTAGACCTGCGGATCGTGCGGACCGAAGAGGTGTTCCGCGTAGAGGTCCGTGACTCCAACCCGGCTTTACCGCAGCGCCGAGAGGCGAACTGGCCCGACACCTCGGTCGGGGCCTCCGATTGGTCGAGGTGCTCGCCAGTCGCTGGGGAGCCGAGGGAGACGGGACCGGCAAGGTCGTATGGTACGAGTTGCCCATCGACCGCAACGATGACCAGCGAGCCGGCCCCTAAGAAGGCGGTCGGAACTGTCGCAGCCATCCGATCAGATTCTGGATACCTTGGTCGGAATCGGTCTCGTGCTCGCTCAGATAGGCCTGCGCCTGTTCAGGAGTGATGACCCTCGACGAGCAAGAAGAGCAGCATCACGAGTGCTTGGCGGCGTCGTGGTTCGAGGTCAGCGATCAGACGGGTCAGCCGTTCGACGAATTCGTCCCAGCCTTTGGAACGAATCAGTGCCCAGCGATCACCGTCGGCCAGCTCTAGGAGGAATTCCCTGAAGGGGTCGCTAATAGATTCCGACACCGTCCAACGATATCAAGAGGGCTCGCTCATTCGCCCTCGGCTCTCGTCGAGAGGCTGGCGAACAGGATGAAACAAAGACAGCCTCGATTGCCAGTCACCCTGACCGAGGGCAGAGCTCCGGCCTCGCCTAGCTCTCGCCTCCGTCGACCCCGTAGAGCGGCAGGATGATCGCGCTGGTCAGCCACCTGCGCGCCGGCTCAGGCAGGGCCGCCAAGATGCTATCGACGCTGTCTGTCGTGGCAGTTGAGGCGCGAGCCCTAGGAACCACGACGACAGTGGGCTCTGCCCCCTGCACTCGTGCCATCTCCAAGCGGGATGGAACGCTGTCGACAGCGAGTACCCCGTCGAGCACCCTGCAGGACGGCACTGGCCATGGCTAGTTACCCGACGATGCCTGCTCCGAACACCGCAACTGTGTCTCCCGGCCTGACGTCGGCCAATCTGGCGGCGAACCAGGAGGTCGGGAAGATGTCCGACAGCAGGATGGCGTCGTCGTCGCCCATACCGGGCAGCTTCACCGGCCCGGTATCGGCGAAGGGACGCGGGCGTATTCGGCTTGGAGCCCGTCGATGGGACCGGTGGCCTGCGGACTGCCGAAGAAGCACGTGCCGGCTTGGGGTCCGTTGGGGTTGGCCACGTCACACTGGGCGTAGTATCCGGCACGACAGTAGGAACAAGCCCCACAGCGGATGGTCGACGGCACGACTACTCGGTCGCCGGGCGCCAGGTTTCTGACGTCGGGACCGACTTCCTCGACGATGCCGACAGCCTCATGGCCGAGCACGGTGCCTGGCACCATGCCAGAAAACGTGCCCCGTACAAAGTGCAAGTCAGTGCCACAAATGGCGCTGGTCGTCACCCGCACAATAGCGTCTGTCGGCTGGGTGATCGACAGGTAGTCGACATTCTCGATTCTGATGTCGCCGACTCCTCCGAATACAACCGCCTTCATATCTCCTCCAGAACCTGTCCCGTGGCTGGGGCCGGCCGCCGTGCTCTGCCGACCACCGAGTGCCACGTCTCCTCCCTGAAGCATGCCCCACGTCGGAGCGGGGCGTACCACCTAGGCAAACAGATGGGAGGTACCAAGCACCAGCTCTATCGAGAATCGTCTGTCGCCATGGCGGCGGGCCGCCCGCGGCCGCCTAGGTGCTCAGGCGACTTGAATCGTGTGGTAACGAACGGGCGTCTGTCGGTCCTCCTAGCACGCCTAGCCCATGAGCCCGGGTCGGACCAGTCCAGCCATCAACTTGTGAGGCGCAAGGCCGTAGGTGGACTTGCCCGCAGATGCGCAGCGACGCTCGGGGACGTCGGCCATGTGGCCGGCATGTCCTTCCAGGTTGCGATTCAAGGGCCCTGACCGGGCGACTCAGGTCGTCCTTGTCGGCGTCATCGGCGGGCATGTGATGAGCCTCCGGGCAGCGGATCGGGACGTTGGTTGCAGCAAGGGTGTATTGAAGCTCCACTCGCCAGTCACCTCGGTCGTAAACCCTCCTTCGGCACCCTCAAAGATGCGTTTGCCAAGGACAGATATCGAATCATGGCTGCTTTCGGGCGTGAAGTTCCCTATTCGAGGGTACGCCCTTTGTATGGATGCGATCACACTACTCAAATCTGATCACAAGGCGGTGGAACAGCTGTTCCGGCGCTTCGAGAAGGCAGGCGAGCGAGCGACCGCCTCAAAGCGCCAGATCGTGGACCGCATCGTGAGGGAGCTCTCGATTCATGCGGCCATAGAGGAGCAGGCCTTTTATCCAGTACTACGCGAGGTCCTGCCCGAGGTTGAAGACGAGATCTTCGAGGGCCTTGAGGAGCACCACGTCGTCAAGTGGACGCTCTCGGAGCTGGACGGCATGGATCCACAGGCAGAGCGCTTCGACGCCAAGGTGACGGTACTCATGGAGAGCGTCCGGCGACACGTGCACAAGAAGAGGAAGGGGAACTTTTTCCAGAGGTTCGCCGAGCTCTTGGTCGCAAGCAACTCCAAGAGATGGGGGCGGCGATGGAGAAGGCCAAAAGGTGGCGCCCTCGCGGCCTCACCCTCGGGCTCCGGACAGCCCGCCGGCCAACGTGGTTGCCGGGAGCGTGGCTGGAGTTGCTGACCGTGTACGCGAGGCAGGACGACAGGCCGTCGGACGACTCGGATCCTAGGCCGATACCGACTCCAGGAGGGTATTTGGACACTATGGGAAACCAAGCGCGAGAGGACAAGGACCTCGCAACGGTCCTTCGAGCGAGCCAGAAGCGGATCGAAGAGTTGGTCGAGGGCTACTTCACAACCGACTCTTGGGGGAGACGGGGCGGATATGCCGAGCAGCTGGTCAAGGAACTGACCAATCTGCTCGAGATAAGGGCCGAGGTCTTCCGCCCGTTGCTGCGTGAGCTGCCAAGGGGAGGCGATCACCTGCGTCGCTTCGATAAGGCCAGGAGCCGAATGGTCGCTCTTCTGGCCGAGCTGGATGACATGACCCTTGGAGTCGGACCGCGTGATGTGCATCCGCACCGACCCGAACGGGTGGTCCAGCTGATGACACAGTTCCGCGACGAGGTTCGGGATTACGGCGTCTACGAAACTCGTGAACTCATCCCATTCGTCGAGGGGCAGCTGGACCCCGAGCGACTGAGGCACCTTGGTGAGCGGGCAGAACAAGCGAGCAAGCTGAGTCCGACCCACCCGCACCCGACGAGACCACCCGCCGATGAGCGCAGCACCGCGGCCAAGGCCGCTTCGCCGCGTTCGACCGTCTTCAAGATCTCGGGCAACACCCCCAAGAGGCCATCGAGACGGGAGGCGAGCAGGGTCCTTAGAAGTATTGGCCCCCCCTTCGGTGTGTGTTCCCTCATAACCCGCTCGTGGGTCGACGATCACCGTTTGGGAGCTCTGGCGGCAAGGGAACAACAGGGTTGTTGAGGCCGGACTGCTGGAGGAGGTGGGATGGCTGTAGGTCTGCGGGACGAGAAACTGAACGGCCACCGCGAGGTGATGGTCCGCACTCCAGGCGCTGTACGCTCGTTCATCCGCACCGTTGAGGGTCCTCAGACCTTCCGGGCCGTCATAGTCCAGTTGGATCGCTGGATCATTTCCCGGCGCTGCTCTTCGCAGAAGCATCCTGGTGGCTACTGGGAGGACATCGCCACGGCGCCGAGCGCCGAGGCAGCCGAGGAGTTCATGCCCGCCAGGGCCTCAAGCGCTCGTTGACCTGACACGGTTATGTCCTGCCGGCTCGTTCGCACGGTCCAATCCCAGAACGCACCGTGTCAGCAACGCCGATCCGTTTCCGAATGCCCAGCGGCGGTTAGAGGAAAAGCCGTGACAAGCCCCCGGGCGCCCGTGCCCACGACCTCAGCAGAGCAGTCGGTGTGGCTGGAGGAGACGCTCGGGCCGCCGTGGCCTCCGCTGGATCACGACATCAGGGTCGAGGTGGCAGTCATCGGAGGAGGGATCACGGGGGTCACGGCGGCCCTGCTGCTCAGGCGCGACGGGGCTCGGGTGGCGCTGGTGGAGGCAGGCCGGGTGGCGGGTGGGATCACCCGCTGTACCACGGCCAAGGTCACGGCCCTGCAGTCGACCATCTATTCGGTGATCACCAGCCACCATGGGCGAGAAGTAGGAGCTATCTATGCCGACGCCAGTCGGGCCGGCGTCGAGCGCGTGGCGACGTTGGCTGGCGAGGAGCACATCGAGTGTGATCTCCTTCGGTGCCCAGCCTTCACCTATGCCGCCGACGACGGGCAGCTGGGGTTGGTGGCGCGGGAGGCGGAGGCAGCCCGGGATGCTGGGCTCGACGTGACCACGACTAACCAGCTCGATCTGCCCTATCCGGTCGCTGGTGCGGTTGGCCTCGAGAACCGATCGCCTTGCACCCAGTTCGCTACGTGCGTGGCCTAGCCGCAGCGCTGCAGGGAAGCGCCATCGTCCACGAGGCGACCAAGGCCGTAGGAGTCGAAGAGGGTACGCCCTGCCGGGTGCATATGCCCAAGGCGACGATCACCGCCGACCAGGTGGTGGTCGCCACCCACTATCCCATGCTGGACCGGGGCCTGTTCTTCGCCCGCCTGGAGCCCAAGCGGTCCTATTGCATCGCAGCGAGGGTGCGCGGACCGGTGCCCGGCGGCATGTCAATCAGCGCTGGGGAGCCCACACGATCGATCCGTACGTACGGGGACCTGCTCGTGCTCGGCCGTGAGGGGCATGCGACCGGCGCCAGGGTTACGACTCCCGAGCGGTACGAGGCCCTGGAGCGATTCGCCCGCCAGCACTGGGATGTGGAGAGCGTGACCCATCGGTGGTCGGCCCAGGACCCTGATCCTTACGACCACCTGCCGATGGTCGGGCGCTACACGCCCCGCTCCTCCCGGTTGTACGTGGCCTCAGGATTCATGAAATGGGGTCTGAGTGGCCGCACCATGGCTGCCCTCCTGCTCAGCGACCTGATCGCGGGCCGGGAGAACAGCTGGCCTGCTCACTTCGATCCCAACCGCCTCTCGATTCGCTCTGCACCGAAGCTGGCCCAACTCAACGCCAAGGTGGTGACGGATCTGGTGACCGATCACCTCCGACCCCCGATGCCCGCTCGGCTGCGGAGGTCCCAAGCGGGGAACACGGGTCCTCCGTGACGGACTGGGCAAGAAGGGCCTCTACCGAGACGAGAACGGCCAGCTCCATGGCGTATCCCTGCGGTGCACTCACCTGGGCTGTTTGCTGCGGTTCAACGCTGCCGAGCGGAGCTGGGACTGCCCATGCCATGGCTCGCGCTTCGACGTCGACGGCGAAGTACTCGAAGGCTCCGGCAACCAGGCCGCTTCCGAGTCGCTCAGCCGATGCGCACGAGCGATCTCCATGACGCCGCTAATCCGTGCCGACAAGCTCTCGATCTACCTCAACGACCACCTCGCAGGGGCCACGGTCGGCGTCGAGGTCGCACGCCGCGCCGCCAGAAACAACGAGGGCGGATCCTATGGTCCCCCGCTGGCCGCGCTCGCGACAGAGATAGCCGAGGACCGCCAGACGCTCCTGATGACGATGAAGCAGCTGTCGGTCGGCGCGGACAACCTCAAGGTGGCGGCCGCCTGGCTGTCCGAGAAGGCGACACGGCTGAAGCTGAATGGCAAGCTGTTGGGCTACTCAGATCTGAGTCGCCTCGAGGAGCTCGAGCTTCTCGCCGTCGGGGTGCGGGGGAAGCTGGCCATGTGGGACACGTTGATCTTGACCCACGCCGAGGACCGCCGTCTGGAGGGAACGGACTTGGAGGGAGCGAGGGACCGAGCGCGATCACAGCTGCGACGACTGGAGAGATTGCGGCAGCGTTCGGCAGTAGAGGCACTGGGAGCGCCCGAATAGCTACATGTCCCACGTCCGGACGCCCACGGCCCCCAAGATGGGACATCCTGAGCAGAGCTACCTCCGCCTGCGGAGTGAGCTCTGCCCGGCGGTCCAGCTGGCGAGGACAGCGCTGATGCAGCCCGGGGCAGGCTCCAGCTCGCCGGGCCTCGACCAATCGGCTCAAGGGACATTAGGAAACACTGGCCCAAAACGGGCGATTGTCCCTGGGGGGCGCTTTGGGCAGTGTGCGCCTCCGATCGGCCCCTGTCGATCCCTGACGCGGCCCCGCGCTACAGCCTGATTCTGGCGATCAACTCGGGCCATGACAACTTCGGCGATGGCCAGGCTGTCATGGCCGGAGCGCATGGTCAATGTCCCGCGCACGGTGAAGGTGCCTGTCGTCTCACTCGCCAAGCAAGGTGGGTCAGCTACGCCACCGTCATATCACGACATCCCCATACGGCACTTCGGTGAGGGGGCCCAACCCGATGTGCTCGCGCGTCGGGGACACCCCCATTGGCCTGGTCGCAGGCCGAGCCGTCGTCTGTCACGGTCGCTTGGCTTCATGAGGGAGTCCACACCGGATGTTCGTCGCGCTCGTCGATCAGGTGGTGGCGAGGCGGAGGTTGTTGCGTGCTGCGTTGAGGGCAATGCGGAGCTGGCGGGGGTCACGGCGGACTTGGGTGAGTAGGAGGCCGCCTTGGATGCTTGCCATGGTGGCGATTGCTCGGAGTGAACCGAGCCCGCTACTTTGCCCTCACCAGCAGCAACTCACCGCCAACGACGCCGAGCGGCCGTTCGAATGGTGCCGCCGAGATCACTGACTCCAGCCGATCACAGTTCTGTTGAGTGCGACTTTCAGAGCGTCAGCTGTTCGGTACAGACTGCAGCCCTGGATTGTCGACGGACGCCGCCGCGTCAGGCCGGCCTAGCGAGCCCACGTCCGTCCGTTTCGGGACGCGGTCTGGCGCTGACGGCTTTTCGTCGTGGTGGGTCGGGTTGTCCTTCTGGCGGTGCGAGTCGGTGCTGCCACCTTCTTCGAAGTCCCGCGAGCCGCTGATTGGCCCCTCTTGCTCCCCGCCGACCGCTTCTTCGGCTGCTTCGTCCGGCCGGTGGATGCCGCGTCCCTAGCGTGACCTGAGGAGTTACCCGGGACTCGGTTCTCAATGGCCGACGCTGCCATTCGGAGACCGTGAACTGTCTTGAGTGCGACCTCGACGGGTAGGCCATCGCTCGACTTACCGTCATTCGACCGAGCCGTCGACTTGCTCACCGTCCGAGCCACCTTCTTCCGAAGGCCAGTTGCCCTGAGCATGTCGAAGAGCTCTCCGTCCCCGTCCTTCTTCTTGTTGCCCACTTTGTCTCCTTCTCAGCTGTCTACTTCTCAGCGCTCAGCGACTGGACCGGCATTGCCTACCTGCGAATGGCGTCTCTGACGTTTTCTCCCACCTGCTTTGCCTTGCCCTTCTTGCGATCAGCCCTGCCCTTGGCGTCGAGGTCCCGATTTCCTGTCGCTCGAGCCGTAACCTCTTTGGCCTTGCCCTTCGCCTGCTGTGTCTTGTTACGTGCCTTGTTTCGGATCTCTGCCATGAGTGATCTGTACCCTCTGCCGATACCTACAAACACGTCCAGACGAGTTAGCCAAAGTGGTCACAAGAGGGCGACACGGCGGCCTAATCACCGAAGCGTCCATCCGTGCAATTGGCCGTGACCAATTGGCTGGCCAAGTGCATAGCTCGCCCGGTGGAGAATGAGGCCCATCTCCCTTGGGCCCGAGCTCAGACGTGAGTGTTACGTCTGCCCGTGATGGCGTGCCAGGCCACCAGTGCCAACAGGGCCAGTATCAAGAACAGCACGGGATGGACGGTGACACCCAACAGCACCGCGATAATGGTGATGACGATGGCTGCGACGATGTCGTAGAGCATATTCCGCTCGTACCCAAGACGCTGTTTCCGCACATCCACGCGACGAGGCGCAGCGGGAATGCGTCGAACAGCCACAGGTCCTGCGACTGATACGCGCGAATCGTGGCGGCATGGCTGAGTCTATCTGGACCGACGCGACCTCTTAGATGCAGTCATTGGCCGTGGCCATAGTGATCGGACCTCACCGTACGGCCGCGTGTTCATGCGAGATAAGCATGGGCACACGTGCCAGATGGCAGAGACACGATGGAGGACGAGACAAGGCACAACAGGTCAAGGGAAAGCCAAGGAGGCGACGGTCGAGCGACGGGTGCCCGGAAGCTCAGGGCCACGGGAACGAGCGACCGGAGAAGGGCGACGGGCAAGGCAAAGCAGGCAGGCGAGCGGGTCAAGGACACCTTCCGCAGGTAAGGGCCGACGAATCTCGTCCTCCCGTCCCCTCAGCACCCGTCCAGCCCGTCGGCCAGGCGATGGACGGGTCGATCGACATCCCGCCGCCCGCGGTGGCTGGCTGGTACACGGGATGTCCGCTACCGGGCGCCGTCGGCCCGGCCGTGCTCGTCGGTCACGTCGACGCGCAGTCCGGCCCCGTGGTTTCCTACCCGCACACGTGTCTCGACGTGGGAGATCTCATCGATGTGGCTCGGGCAGATGGGATGGTCGCCCGGTTCGGTCGTGTCGTCTCTCACGGAGGTCAAGAAGTCGGCACTCTCGACCGCCGCCGTTTTCGCCCCGACCGACGGACCATCCTTGCGCCTCATCACCCGCACGGGCACGTTCGATTCGAGTCAGCATGACGACGTCGACTCGTTGATCGCGTGGGCAACAGCGGCTCCTTGAGCGGAACACGGGGGTCATTGACCGACAACGCTCGCTGTTCGGTTGCCGGTTCGTCACGGTCATGCTTTTCCTGAAAGCTCGGTACTGCTCGCTCCTCGGTCGGCTCCGCATGCCTATGGCTAGTGCGGCATTCGCTTGTCCCACACGGCCAAGAGAGTCGCCAATACCTCCTCGGCAGCGCCGAGCGCGCCCAGATGGCTCTCGCCGGGACGAACGATGAGCTCAGCATCGGGGAGGAGGGACACGACGTGCTGGCCGTGGGAGAGGGGGACGATGTGGTCGGCGTCGCCGTGCCACCATCGGATCGGCACGGTGACGTCCCGCACCGAGAATCCCCAGGGCCGGCAGAAGAGCAAGAAGTCGAAGAGTGGCGCCGCGAGTGCCCTGCGGCTCCCTCGCAACAGATCGTCGAGGAACATCGCCTTGATCTCCGGTCGAGAGAAGCGCGCCGGTCACCTTCGGGGAGACGCACATACACGTCGAATACCGGCGATGCCACGGGCCTCATGGCCCGCACACCGAAGCCGAGGACGGTCGAAAGCGGTAGGTGCGTCGCCGCCACGAGCGGCGCCAGGGGAGCGAGCCAGCCGACCAGCCCGCCCGGGACAGCGTCCTCTCCTTGTGTTGGGGCGACCCCACCGAGCACACCGCCGACCACGACTCGCTCGGAAAGGGCGTAGGCGCACGCCAGCACGTAGGGGCCACCGCCCGAGAGACCGAGCATGGCGAAGCGGTCCACACCCAACCTGTCCAGAAGTCGGGTGAGGTCGGGCACGAAGTCGAGGAACGACCCGTACAGAAACGGCGTCGACTCTCCGACGCCCGGGCGGTCGATCCCGATGACTCGGATCTCGAGCTCCTCGGCCGCCAGCCTTGTGGACTGCGGGATCTGGCGCCGCGCCCCGGGCGTTCCATGCATCCAGACGACCGGACGCCCCTGCGCCGGGCCGAACTCGCTGAAGGCGAGTCGGCGGCCGGGCCCAACTTCCATCGTTCCTTCCAGATGGGGTTCGACGAGGTCGCTCACCTAGGACAGCCTGGCAGTACCGTTACACGTCTCCAAATCACCGATGCCCTCCATCGGTCGCCCGACAGGCTCGATCTGATGACGGTCCTGGCCACCACATAGGTACCGTGGATCCGGCGATGACCGGAGACACCTACACCCACGGCCACCATGACGCCGTGTTGCGTTCGCACCGTTGGCGGACCGCCGCCAACTCCGCCGACTACTTCCTTCCCCATCTTGCGCCTGTCGGCAACCAAGCCTGCCGGCAACACACACCCACCGTCCTCGGTGCCCGCCGCGGTCAGCTCGACTCACCCGAGGACCGTCCGAACAGCGAGCTCTCGAACAATAGAACACGGTGATGCCGCCGTAGAGCAGGAGGCTGGCGCTGGGACTGGCGAAGGCCACCAAGGTGGCGACTGGATAGGTGAGCGGTCCCACGACCCAGCTGCGGGAAATGCCGGCCACGGTGCGAGGGTCGGCGTCTGCCCGCAGGAGGCGATGACGGCTCGAGGCGTAGAACCACTGCCCGGTGGACAGGACGGCGATGAGGCTGAGCGTGATCCCGTATGTGAGGGCTGCCACCCTTGCCCCGTTGTCAAGGGCGTGTTCGGCGGCGAGCCTGGTGGGGAAGGGAACGAAGGCGACGACCATCAGGAAGATGATGTTGATCATGAGGAATGCGCGGTCGACGCGATCGACCTGGGTGAACATGGTGTGCTGGTTCGCCCAGATGATCCCGATGGTGAGGAAGCTCACGGCGTAGGCTACGTAGCTGGGCCAGATCCGGAGGAGCTCGTGACCGAGCGGGGAGCCGCTGGCCTGCACGTCGAGGATCAGCAGCGTGGCCACGATGGCGTACACGCCGTCGCTGAGCGTCTCGAGCCGCGAGGTCGACACGGGCGAACCGTATCCCGACGCGGGCGAAGGCGGGCGGATTGTCCCCGTCCGGGTCAGGTGCCGCCACCAAACGTCACGATGGGTCGCAACTACCTCCGCGGCGCCCCGGCAAGACCAAGACGACGTCGACGAAACGCGCTGGTGAGCGGCGCAAGGCGTCCTCGCCTCGCAAGAGCGCCTGAGTGGTCACCCGGATCATTCGACCCTAGGAGACAGTCGAGAGAGTCCGGGGAATCGAGGCGCACGCCGCGGACACCCCGATCACTGCCTTGACGTCGCTGCGTTTTCCACCGCCGATCCTGGGTATTTGTGCAATGAGGGACATACCTCCATGAATGCCTATGAGCCAAAATGGAAGGAGGTTGGTCACCATGGCCACGGCCCGGCAGAAGGAGGCGGCACGCCGCAATATCACAAGGGCACGCGAGGTACAGAGCGCACGGGCACACGGTAAGAAGGTGCCACGCGGAAGCCAGGGGATGAGCACGGCCGAGGAGAACCGCCTCCGTGATTCCCAGTTCGCTTTTCCAAAGGAGCGCAAGGAGCCTCTGACCGACGCGAGGCACGTACGCAATGCCGTCGCGAGATTCAATCAGGTCGAGGGTGTGAGCAATGCAGAGCGCGACGAGGCGTGGAAGCGTATTCAGGCCGCTGCCAGGAAGTTCGATGTGGACCTCTCCGAGAAGGATTGGCGAGAGCTGACTTAACCGCGCGGACGTGCCAGATCCGTCCACGGCAGCGAGGCCGGGCGAAGTTCGTGCTCGCCCGGTGCGTCAGGGCTCCTAGACTCGACATGTGGGTTGACTGCTCTGACAGTGCAGGAGTGACCTGATGGCAAGGGCCGCAGCAGCACAGAGGACTGCCAGTGCCACCCCTGGGCTGACACGGGACGGCGACTACCGCTGGACCATCCCTCGGCAGGGTGGTATGAGGGTGCCTGGTGTGGTCTTTGCGTCGGAGGCCCTCCTGCCTGCCCTCGAGGGCGACCAGTCCCTGCAGCAGGTCGTGAACGTGGCCGCCCTGCCGGGGATCGTCGGCGCCAGCTACGCCATGCCAGATATCCATTGGGGGTACGGCTTCCCCATCGGCGGCGTAGCGGCGACCGACGTCGATGAGGGGGGTGTGGTGTCGCCAGGAGGAGTCGGGTTCGACATCTCCTGTGGCGTGCGCTTGCTTGCCAGCGCCGTTTCGGCCGCGGAGGTGCGTGGAGGCATCGCCGAGCTCATGGACGAGCTGTACCGCCGAGTGCCGGCGGGCCAGGGTGGCGGCGGTACATGGCGCGTCACTCACCAGGACCTCGACAACGTGCTCAGGCAGGGCGCTCGGGCGGCGGTGGCTGCTGGCTTCGGCGTCGACGAGGACATCGCGCGCTGCGAGGACTATGGAGCGCTGACCGTGGAAGATCTCTCCGGCATCTCGGACCGGGCACTGGCACGGGGTCGCGGTCAGCTGGGCAGCCTGGGGTCGGGCAACCACTTCCTCGAGGTCCAGGAGGTGGAGCACGTCTTCGATTCCGAGGTGGCGGGTGCCTTCGGCCTGAGCGAGGGATGTGTGACGGTGATGGTCCACAGCGGGTCCAGAGGCCTGGGCCATCAGGTCTGCTCGGACCACGTCGAGCGGATGCTCAAGGCGATGCCGACCTACGGCATCCAGCTACCCGATCGACAGCTGGCCTCCACTCCCGTGCGTTCGCCCGAAGGCGAGAGCTACCTGACCGCCATGACGGCCTCGGCCAACTTCGGTAGGGCGAACCGTCAGGTGATGAGCGCCGCGATCCGCGACGCGTTCGGCGCCCGGCTTGGTGACCGCAACCTCCGCTTGGTGTACGACGTGTCGCACAACCTGGCCAAGATCGAGCCCCACGAGGTGGACGGTCGCCGGCGGACGCTCTGCGTGCACCGCAAGGGGGCCACCCGGGCGCTGCCCGCCGGCCATCCCGATCTCCCGGAGGAGTACCGGAGTGTGGGCCAGCCGGTCCTGGTGCCGGGCTCTATGGGCGCCTTCTCCTACGTGCTGGCCGGGCAGCCTGGCGGAGAGGCGTTCCACTCGACCTGTCACGGTTCGGGCCGGGTCATGAGCCGCCGCCAGGCCATGAAGCAGGGCGACGGGCGAGCGCTGATCGACCGCCTCCGTCGGGAGGGGATTCACGTCGCCACCCACTCCATCCGAGCCCTGCCCGAGGAGATGCCGGAGGCGTACAAGGACGTCGAGTCGGTGGTAGCCGCCTGCGAGGGCGCTGGCCTGTCGCGGCCTATTGCCCGCCTGCGCCCCCTGGGTGTGCTCAAGGGCTGAGGAGCCTGCCCGATCACTGGAGGGGCCCGGAGCTTCAGTTGCGGTCGGCCGGCACCGTCTTACAGGATGCTCAGACGTCGAACAGGACGCGCCCCCGCCAGCACTCTCCCGCTCGGCGCATCTCGAGACCGTGGCGGGTTACGGCCTTGACCGACGGCCCCACCGACTCGAGGTCAGGGTCAAGGGGAACCCCGATGGCGCGTCCGCTCAGTCGGCCGCCATCGCTCTCCACCTCGAATCGGTAGAAGCACAGGGCGTCGACCTCACTGCGGTACAGGAGCTCCTGCAGCCAGGCGACCAGGAGCTCGTCCGGCCGGTCGGCCTCCAGCTCCACCCCGACCACCCGCTCCGATGCGGGCGCAGTGGGACGGGCCCACATCTGGGCGAACATCCCAGCGGCTGCCCGTGCCAAGCACTCGTCGAGCGAGTCCCCCTCGATCTCGACGCCAGAGTCGGCGGTGTGGTCGAGGAGGTGTACTCCCTCGACCTCCGCGTCTACCGCGATCTCGGCGTCAGCCACGGGTCGGACCTACCGCTGGTGTCGAAGGAAGAGGGACGTACTGAGACCCGGACGGCTTTCCCGGTTCACAACGAGGCTGCGCGACTGAATGGACACGCGGTGACCTCAGCCGGACGGCGGGTGAAAAGTCTGACTCGGTGCTCAGCGATGGGGGACGGCCGCGTGAGGCCGACCGAACTGCGAAGGGTGAAGGCCGTAGTACTCGAATAGCCGTGCTTCCTCCCCCGGCGGCAACGACCCGTAGGGCTCGAGGTAGACCGGTGCAGCTTTGACGAAGGCCATGTCATGAGAAACGACCAGGTCCTGATCTCGCACTTCGAGCCGTTCGACCGGGACGAGCGTCGACCGGGTCCCCAGCGGACCGACGGGCACTCGGATCCACTCCGGGACCCCGGTTGCCTCGTTCACGTAGACCGCGTCGATCCGCCCGATCCGATCCCCCCGGCAGTCGAACAGGGTGCCGCCAACGCGCTGCTCCAACTGTTCCAACTCCAACTTCTCCATGCTCTACTTCTACCCGAGCGGGGCCATCCTCACGAGCCCGCCACCGGAGTTTCTGAACGACGTTAAAGGCCGGGCATCCTGGGGGCACCTGGTGGTCGAGAACCTAACGATCGTCCAGTCCATGACCAGGGTTGCGACCGGGGCTCCGGGGGATAGGATGCTTCTGTGGCCCGCCAGCTCCGGGATGCGGACTACCAGAGATTGCTCGAGGTCCGTACGGGGCTGCGCCGCTTCCTTCGCTGGAGCGAGCAGCAAGCCGAGAGCGCTGGACTGACTCCTGCCCAACACCAGCTTCTCTTGGCTATCCGTGGTCATCCCCACTCACGGGGTCCCACGACTGGTGAGGTGGCCCAGCTACTGGTGCGTCGCCATCACACGACCGTGAGCCTGATTGATCGGGCAGAGGACGCTGGACTCCTCGTTCGCATGGGCGATCCGGACGACGGGCGCGTTGTGAGGCTGGCGCTGACTCCGTTGGGGTCGAGACGTATTGAGCAACTCGCCGGCCTCCACCTCGAAGAGCTGGCACGACTGCGGCCACAACTTCGGCTGCTGTGGGAGGGCTTGGACAGCGACGAGGTCTCGTCGCCGACCGGGTAATCGAAAGGCGGTCAACCCGACCTCGATGTGGTTCAACGATGACGGCGACCTTGCCGTTCGAGGCGGGCCAGGATCAAGCGGCTGAGCGCCTCAGGACCCGGCAGGGGCACCTCGGAGTAGGTCGTAAGACGGGCGGCCGGGGGCCCGGCTATCGGATCGGAAGCCTACCAGCGCTGCCAGCCCGACGACACCGATGACGAGCCAAGCTACGTAGTCGCCCACGTGTCCAGAATGGAGCTGCCGGAGCCCGCGGAGAAGGGGCGCCGGCGCACGAGCAGCCGAGCGAACGACAGCGGGGACGCGCCCGGCGTAGAGGGCAACGCCGGCGAAGGTCACCGCAAGGACAACGGAGACGATCCCGAGGCCGACTCCGAGTCCAGTCCATCCGGCGTCCTCGGCCGGGGCGAGGTGCCGGTAGCCGGCACCGACCAAGGCAGCATTGACGTAACCCGTTCGACTCACGAATCGAGCGGCGGCATGGCTGACGGCGTGCCCGAGGCCTTACGGGCCCTGTTCTCCGCCGGTCTCGACGGTTCGCTCGGGGTGCTCAGCGACGTTCAGTAGTCGATCGTAGAGAGCCGAGACGGCCTTCCCCAAGCCGGTGCGCTCGTCGGCCGGAGGCCTGCGCGGATGGGTATGTGTTGGGCCCCGCTTACTCGCCTTCATTGCCTTATTACCGAGCCGACGTAGGTGTCTGGTGTCCAGAGCATCCTGAAGGAAGGGCACCAGCTCGTCCCTTTCGTACTCGTCGTAGTCGTGGATGTGTCGTCGCAGCTCACCTACCAGCTCCAGGATGCGCTGAGGCTAATGCTGATGCACGTCCCGTGGTCCTACGCCGGTCGAGAGGTGATCGAGTTCGGCCAATACGTCCAGCTGTCGGCTCCGAGCCTCGTCGAACCGATCCAGATGCTGCTGACCGCCGTCGACCCTTCGGAGAACCGGCCGTAGGATCTCGGACCGGGTGGCGGTCAGATTGCTCAGCTCTTTCACCAAGAGCTCGACGTAACCTCCTCGCTTTGCGTAGGAGTCTGTCGAGAAGTAGCCCTCCGCAAGCCCTTCGACCCGCTCGCGGCGAAAACGGAGGAAGGAGTCGAGATCACAACGATTTGTTCTGCCACGAACCATGCTGATGCTTATACCCGGTACCACCTGGTGCATTCCGAGTCGACAACGAGAACCAGGCAAGGCTGGCTGAGCGATGCCTCCCCGCACTGCCAGCGTTTCCGGGCAGAACGAGCCACGGGTGACGTGAACGTTAGGGGGCGTTCTGCTCGCGAGAGAGGTCGAGGGCCGCGATGAGCTTCTTCGGAGCAACGGTACGGAACGCTTCCTCGCACAACGCTGCGAGCTCGTCCCCATCGATCGCGTGATCGAGTCGCAGGCCTACCCAGCCCCGTCCTCCTACGTACGGTGGTCGGAAGAACCGGTCAGGCTCGCTGGTGACAAGCTCCGCCTGCGCACCGGGGGGAGCGGCGCACCACAGATGTGGGAAGTCATCATCGTGGTGCCCGTCCAGCCAGAGCATCAGGAACTGCTTGCCGGCAAAGAAGGCCGGCGCCCCATGGCTCGATCGCTCCGTCGCTCCGGGCAGAGCCAAGCAGATGGCGCGGATTCGATGTTCCAGCTCGGGCGTGCGCACCAGGGCCACGTTAGCGGTGACCATCCCACAGAAGGGGGGTCGGCTGCATGAAATACCATTCAGGCGTGATGGGGGCTCTGCTGGATCTGACCCCGGTCGATGACCGGCACACGGCGAACCGCCTGAGTTAGCTCATGGGCACCCCGGTCATAGCAATCGACTTTGGAGCCAACTCGATCCGGGTGTGCCGTGTCGAGCTCGGAGATGCGTTCCCCAGGCTCGACGTGGTCCACCGGTACGAGCACCGCCCGGTGCGAGGCTCCGATGGACACCTGCGCTGGGACTGGCCGCGACTCGTTGCCGAGATGCGCCGCGGCTTGGAGCTCGCCATAGAGGTCGGTCCCGTGGCGTCGATCGGGATAGACACCTGGGGCCTCGACTACGGGCTCCTCGACGCCGCTGGGGACCTCGTGGAGGCGCCATTCTCGCATCGCGACGATCGCACGAGGGGGTACCGACGGCTCGTCCAACAGCTCGGCGAGCGGCGCCTCTACGAGATCGCGGGCCTGCAGTTACGCCCATCCAACACGATCTTCCAACTCGCGGCCCACGACCGCGAGGCGCTCGACCGAGCCCGACACGTCGTCATGCTCCCAGAGCTTCTCGTCTACCACCTGACCGGCGAGATCGCGGCCGAGCGCACGAGTGCCGGCACAAGCGGCCTGCTCGATCTCCGTGCCGGCGCCTGGTCTGCCGAGTTGTGCGATGCCATCGGGCTCGAGGCCGGACTGCTGCCGGAGATCCGCCCGGTAGGCACGCAGGCGGGCCGCTGGCGCGGTGTTCCTGTCCATCTCGTCGGCGGCCATGACACCGCGTCGGCAGTCGTGGCCGGTGCCATCGAAGGTGAAGCGTTCGTATCGAGCGGCACCTGGCTCATCGTCGGTCGAGAGCAGCTCGACGTGGATACCACGGAGCAGGCTCAGGGCGCCGGGTTCAGCAACGAGCAGGGCGCCCTGGGTGGTATTCGCTTCCTTCGCAACGCCGCCGGTTGGTGGATGCTCGAGGAGTGCAGGCGATCCTGGAGTACGGCGGATGTCGCCACGATGCTGCGCGAGGCGTCGGTCGTCAGAGCGGAAGGCGTCGACGTCGACGTGTCCGACGAGCGGTTCTTCGCGCCGTCCGACATGAAGGCGGAGATCGGCGCCGCTGCAGGTCTCGGGCCGGAGGCCGATCGTCCCACGATCACGCGCACCATCATTGACTCCATGGCGGCCACCACCGCGAAGATCGTCTCGGCGCTGGGGAACGTTCGTGGCATCCGACTGTTCGGCGGCGGCTCACGCTCGGACCTGTATGTGGAAGCGTTGCGGGCCCGTACCGAGCTCGCGGTTTCCGTCGGGCCAGTCGAGGCCACCGCCCTCGGAAACGCTCTCACTCAGGGCTTCGCCCTCGGCCAGTACGACTCGCTGACGAGCATTCGATCGGCGGTCGCCGGATCGGTTTGAGTTGTTTTGTCAACGTACACGCGCTCGATCGTGAAGGCTTCCGAAGCCGTGCGCGGCGCCTCCCCCGTCTACCGAGCTGCGCTCGACCAGCTACGGGGACGGCCGCGGTGTATCGTGGTGAGCGCTCGACCGAGTTGGTGGAGGGCGTCGATGAGCGTGGCTTTTGCTGCGTTCGTCCAGGGGGGAGCAATGACCACCCGGCGGGTTGACCTGGAGAGCAGCGATTCGGCGGTGACGCCGCACCTGGAGACGCGCCAGCACCGCTCCTCTTCTCGACGACGAAGTCAGGCCGATCACAAGTCGGATGAGCCTTCCGGCAGTCCATTTCCCCCCATCGCCGAGTATGCGTTCCTGTCCGACTGTGAGGTCAACGCCCTGGTGGCGCCTTCGGGCAACGTCGAATGGTTCTGCCCACCCCGACCCGACGCCCCTTCGGTGTTCGCCGCCATGCTCGACAGGTCGGCGGGCGGGTTCCGTATGGGACCGGCGGACACCTTCATCCCTGCGGGGCGACGCTACATACCGGGGACCATGGTGCTCGAGACCACGTGGCAGACCCCGACCGGTTGGCTCACCGTGCGAGATGCCCTGGACGTGGGGCCGTGGTACGACCGTGAGGCCCGATCGACGACCCATCGGCGCACCCCTGGGGACCATGAGGCGCAGTGCTGCCTCATCCGCACTCTCAAGTGCGTCAACGGCCGCGTGGACGTGAACCTCGTGTGCGAACCGGCCTTCGACTACGGACAGGCGGATGCCAGGTGGACGTATGACGGTCCCGGCTATCAAACGGCCCTGGCCGAAGCTGAGGGCACCCAGACGGCCCTCCGTCTGACGACCGACCTTCGCCTCGGTCTCGAGGGCCGGCGAGCCGAGGCCCGTACGACACTGCGGGAGGGCGAGACAGCCTTTGCTGCGCTGAGCTGGTCGACGCGCGCCGGCCCCGCGACCTACGGCGAGGCCTGCGCCCGACTGGACGCCACCGCGGCCTTCTGGCGGGACTGGCTGTCCCGGGGGGAGTTCCCCGACCACCCGTGGCGGACCCTTCTGCAGCGTTCGGCCCTCACGCTCAAGGGCCTGACCTATCAGCCCACGGGGGCCATGCTGGCGGCCGCGACCACGTCCCTACCCGAGACTCCCCGGGGGGAGCGCAACTGGGACTACCGCTACGCCTGGATCAGGGACTCCACGTTCATGCTCTGGGGCCTGTACACCCTCGGCTTCGACTGGGAGGCCAACGACTTCTTCTCCTTCGTGGCCGACGCCTGCGAGGACCACGCTGACCTCCAGATCATGTACGGCATCGGTGGCGAGCGCCGCCTGGACGAAGCTGTCCTCGACCACCTGTACGGCTACGACGGTGCTCGCCCGGTGCGCACGGGCAACGGCGCCTTCGATCAGGCCCAGCACGACGTGTGGGGCGCCTTCGTGGACTCGGTCTACCTCCATACCCGTTCTCGTGATCACCTGCCCGAGAGGATCTGGCCCCACGTCCGCTACCAGGTGGAGATGGCGCTCAGCCACTGGAGGGAGCCGGACTGCGGCATCTGGGAAGTGCGGGGCCAACCCCGAGACTTCGTCGCCTCCAAGGTGATGTGCTGGGTGGCCGCCGACCGGGGCGCCCGGCTGGCCCGCCTGCGCGGGGATGCCGATCAGGCGGCGTCCTGGGAGGAAGCGGCCGGGGAGATCCACACCGAGGTCCTGGCCAAGGGAGTCTCTGATCGGGGCGTGTTCCGCCAGCACTACGAGACCGACTCGCTGGACGCGTCCTTGCTGCTGTTACCGCTGGTGCGCTTCCTGCCTGCCAGCGACGAGCGGATAAGGGCGACGGTGAGGGCGGTGGCTGACGAGTTGAGCCTCGACGGCCTGGTCTTGCGTTACCGGGTGGAGGAGACCGACGACGGCCTCTCGGGAGAAGAGGGGACGTTCGCCATCTGCTCGTTCTGGTTGGTATCGGCCCTGTCGGAGATCGGCGAAACGGCCAGGGCCAAGGCCCTGTGCGAGAAGCTGCTCACCTACGCCAGCCCCCTCGGTCTCTACGCCGAGGAGATCGACGCCCGCAGCGGTCGGCACCTCGGGAACTTCCCGCAGGCGTTCACGCACCTGGCCCTCATCAACGCCCTCATCCACGTGATCCGGGACGACTGGGTCGAAGGAGGCCACTTTCGCCCACCCCGGTCGCTCTTGGCCTGACGCCCAGGTGAGAGCCTGACTCGCGCCGCGAGTCCCCGGCCCAGCCGGTGCGCGCCGGGGAGTGGCGCTCGAGGTGGCGCGGCTCGGTCACGAGCGCGTCATCGTTGCTGCCGCGGCGTGAACCTCCTGACGTACCGGGTGGTCACGCACCGGGGGCTTGACGGGTACGCCGACGTAGGCCACGCTGCCTTTATCCGCGCTCGTTCGTTCCGGCGGGCCGGCATGTGGGGGGATATGTCCTTCTTTGACTACCCGACGGGGGGCGAGAGGGTCGGGTCCGAGGAGGAGGAGCAGTACTTCCTGGCCGACCGGCTCGAGGACGACTGGGCACTCCTGCTCGATCACACCCGCCGTCGGCGGTTCCGTGCCGGCGAGACGGTCATCGAGCCCGACGACGCCGAGAGGGCGTTCTACCTGGTCATCCAGGGGACGCTGGAAGCGGTCGGCCAGGAGGGACGGAGGGGCCGAGCCCGCCCGCTCAGGACGTTCGCCTCCGGAACGCTGATCGGTGAGCTGTCGTTCTTCGACGGTCGGCCGCTCGGCGTCCTCGTGCGCGCCGTCACCGACGGCGAGGTGGTGAGGCACGGCGTCGAGGACCTCGAGGAAGTGGCGCGCCTCCGACCCGAGCTCGCCCGCGCCATCCTGTTCGATCTCGGACGGATCGTCGCCGGGCGGCTGCGCCATGCGCAGTCGTCGGCGAGGGCTTCCCTGGTCTGACCGATGGTGTCTGAAGCGACCATCGAGATCCGCGAACGTGGTCAAGAGCCGCGGCGTGTCACCTTTGACCGGGCCATCGAGGTCGGCCGCGAGTGTGACGGCGAGATCGTCCACGACGACGACGTCTCGCAGCGCCATCTGAAGATCGTCCCCAGTCCGACCTCCCTCTCGGTCGTCGACCTCGACAGTCAGAACGGGACCACCGTCAATGGTGGGCAAATCACCGGGCGTGTGTCGCTCGGGCCCGGCGACGTTCTGCGCCTGGGACAGGCCGAGATCGTCGTGGTGGGAGAGATGGCGCAGTCATTTCCTCCCGCGCCCGAGATGACAGAGGCAGCCCCGGCGCCGCCCCCGCCGCCGGCTCGGTCGGTGCTCTCACGCCTCGAGCCTGCCCTGCGTGTCGCCAAGCGCACCGTCGGCGCCGCGTACACCTCGGAGCCGACTTTCCCCAGCTACACCGACCTGCCGTACCGGATGCCGCGACCCCTGTGGCACGGCATCCGCGCCGTCAGCGTCGCCGCGTACGTCGCCCTGTGTGTCGCCCTGTTCGTACGGCCGGCCGGCGGGCTGTTCTGGTTCTTCAAGGTCATAATCCCGCTGCTGCCCATCCTGTTCTTCGTAGCACCGGGCCTGTGGCGGAACATCTGCCCGTTGGCAGCGTCCAACCAGACCCCACGCCTGTTTGGCTTCACCCGGGGACTGACCGCCCCTGGCTTTCTCGTCAAGTGGGGCTTCGTGGTGGCCATCTCACTGTTCTTCGGGATCGCCGCCGCCCGCCTGGCCTTCTTCAACACCAGCGGCACGCTCACGGGCATCCTGTTGTCGATGACGATCGTCAGTGCGTTCGTCGGCGGCCTCCTCCTCAAGGGCAAGAGCGGCTGGTGCAGCAGCATCTGTCCGCTGCTCCCGCTCCAGCGTGTCTACGGACAGACACCGTTCGTCACCGTGGCCAACAGCCACTGCCAACCGTGCGTCGGGTGCACGAAGAACTGCTACGACTTCAACCCGAGGGTGGCCTACCAGGCCACCCTGCACGACAAGGATCCCAAGTGGAGCGCCACCCGCAAGCTGTTCGCCAGCGCTCTGCCTGGCTTCGTGCTCGGCTTCTTCATGCTCACGGGCCAGACCGGCGGGTCGAGGGTGCACCTCTACGAGCAGTTGGGCCTGTACGTGGTCGGAAGCATCGGCACCTTCTACGCGCTCGACGCACTACTTCGGGTGAGCACGGCGCTACTCGTCGCCTTCTTCGCCTCTGGGGCCATCAGCATCTTCTACTGGTACGCCAGCGTCATCCTGGCCCAGTCGTTCCTGACCGTCACAGGAGTGGCAATCCCGTGGGTGCGCTGGCCCATCCGGGCAATCGTGTGGGCACTCACCCTCATCTGGATCTCGCGCACCTACTTCACCGAACGGCGCTTCCTCGAGGAGTCGAGCCCGGAACCGGTGGCGGTCACGCTCGCTCCCAAGGGTGCAAAGGTGGCCAGCAAGGCCAAGGCCGGCGATCTGTCGGTGCATTTCGTACCCGACGACAAGGTGGCGTCGGCGAAGGTCGGCAGCAGCGTTCTCGAGGTGGCCGAGAGAGAGGGAGAGGCCATCGAGGCGGGCTGCAGGATGGGCGTGTGCGGCGCCGACCCGGTGGCGATCTTGGAGGGTGCCGAGTGCCTCGCCCAGCCCGAGGACGAGGAGCTGAGCACCTTGAAGCGGCTGGGTTTGGCGGCGAACACCCGAATGGCGTGCTGCGCTCGTCTCCAGTCGGGAGAGGTCAAGGTCTCCTTGACGCCCGAGCCGGGCGACGGGGCGGGGAACGGGGCCGAGCAGCGGCACTTCGACAGGTCCATCGTCAGCGTCGTGGTCCTCGGCAACGGTATCGCCGGGGTCACGGCGGCCGACTTCGTCCGTCGTGGCCACCCCGATTGCGAGATCCACGTCGTCGGCCGGGAGTCACACGTGCTCTACAACCGCATGGGCATCTCGCGGCTCATCCACGGCCGGTCGGCGATGCAGGGGCTGTACCTGCTCGACGAGAAGTGGTACGACGAGCACGGCATCACCGCCTGGCTCAACACGCGGGCGAGGAAGATCGATCTGGCCTCGAGGCACGTGCTTCTCGCAACTGGCGAGTTCCTGCCTTTCGACCGGCTCGTGCTGGCCACCGGCAGCGGCAGCTCCGTGCCGCCGATTGACGGCTTTGGAGGTCCGGGGACGTTTGTGCTGCGCGAGGCCGCCGACGCCATGCAGATACGTTCCTATGCCCAGGACAACGGGTCAAGCACGGCGGTCGTTGCCGGCGGTGGCCTGCTGGGACTCGAAGCGGCATACGCGCTGCATGAGCTCGGTCTCGAAGTCACGGTCCTCGAGCGCGGAGAGAGGCTGCTGTCCAAGCAGATCGACGCTCACTGCAGCGAGCTGGTGGAGGAACACTTCGCCAATGTGGGCATCGAGATCCTCTACGGCGCGGAGCTGGGCGGCGTCACCGGGCGAGGACGAGTCCGAAAGGTCGTGATGAAGGACGGCCAAACCCTGCCCTGCGACATCTTCCTCGCCTGCGTCGGGATCAAGCCCAACATCACCCTGGCCGAGGAAGCGGGCATTGCCGTCGGTCGCGGCGTGATCGTGGACGATCGGATGGAGACGAGCGTCTCAGGCGTCTTCGCCGCTGGGGACGTGGCCGAGCGCAACGACCAGGTGCTCGGACTGTGGCCCATCGCCGCGAAGCAGGCCGAGATCGCGGCCACGAACCTCCTGGGGGGTGACGAAAGGCTCCCGTCGGACATGCCGGCGACGATCCTCAAGGGCGTGGGGCTGGAGCTGACATCGGTCGGACGGTTCGAGCCCGACGGCGACGACGAGGTCATCGTGTCTGAGGACGCTGGTGCACCGTCATACCGGCGGCTCCTGGTCTCACAGGGAAGAGCTGCGGGTGTCGTCGTTGTGGGCTATCACCCCGACGACGTGGCCGCGGCGACGGCGGCAGTGAAGAAGAACGCCGAGCTTTCCGCCGATCAGCTCGACGCGCTCCGTCTGGGCGACTGGCAGGCGCTCAAGGCGCATCCAGCGCCGCAGGCAGCGGCCATGACGACGAAGGCTGACTTCACGCCGCAGGAGTGGGACCTCCTGCTGGAGGCACCGGCAAGCGCCGGCAAGATCGTGGCGACCGCGCAGCATGGAGGCCGACTTGGGGAGACGGTGGCGATGGAAAAGGCTTACACAGCGGCCCGTAGCTCCCACGGCGCCAGCAAGCTGCTCGACGAGATCGTCGCCTCCAAGCCTCGGCGTGAGCACACGCGCTTCCACTCGGTAGACGAGCTCAGGCAGCATGGTCTGCAGCAGCTCCGCGACGCCGTCAGTCTCCTGGAGGAGAAGGCGACGCCATCAGAGGTCGACGACTACCGCCGCTTCGTCATCACGCTGGCCAACAGTGTGGCCACCGCGCTCCACAAGGACGGGCAGGCGATCAGCGACGCCGAGGGGGCGGCGATCGAGGACATCTCGTCGGGTCTGGGGAGCGACGCCAGCAAGGCTCGCCTTTGAGCCACGGCAACGGCCGGCTTCGGACCACGACCGCTGCGCAGCGCGCACGTACGCGGTAGTCAGCTGCAGGGCTGGAGGACTGCGGGGCTCGCGCCTATCCGGACCAGGCTAACCGCTTGGCGCATCTGGTCAGGATTCACCCGTATGCCTATGCCGAACGGCTGGTCGAGCATTCCCAGGACGGCTATGACCACCGTCATGAGCACGGCCACAGCACCGAGCACCAAGAACAGACCGTCTTTGCGGGCAGCGTAGTGGATGGCGAGAAGCAGGAAGACGAGAAAGGCGCCAACGTAGATCACGACCCACAAGGCGGTGGGGATCTCCGGTGCAGTCAAGAACAGCAGTCGCTGCCGGGACTGGTCGGCGTCACTGATGAGCGTGGCGGCGCGCCCATACGCTGATGTCTGCGCCGAACCGTCGGTCGGAAGGGCGCGAAGGTCGTCCCGAACCCGGTCGCCGAGCCCGAGCGCGCGCGGTGCCTCCAACTCGCTCCCTCGCTGCATCGACGGCCAGTCGTTGTCGGCGATCGAACCCATGTAGCAGACGAGGTCGTGCTGAACGCGATCGCTCGTCTCAGGCGGGTAGACGGCAACTGTGTCAAAGAGCGAGACGAGCGAGGTCGCCTCCATCTGAGCTTCGTGCCGGACGTCGTTGTAGTGCCCCACAGCGAAGACCACCAGCAGACCCAACAACAGGCCATAGGCCGCCCCGACAAAGCTCAAGACAGACTGATACTCCGGTGCCTCGTCGGGCGTTCTTCTCCTGTGCACCACCACCGCGACCGCGGCGGCAGCGCCGATCACCCCCCAGAGGATCAGCACATGGAAGATCACGGATGGCGCCGATGGACGAACATGCCGGGCCGATATTTCCCGGCCGGCCGTCTCTCGTCAAGCGGAGTCGCATGTGAGCCCTCGCTGAGCTCTGCCTTCGGAGCACGTGAACGGCCGCCGTGTCAGCGCAGCACGTCGGTAGCCGCGTCTTGGCAGGACCGTGCGCGCGCGTTGCGGCTAATGGGACGCCGGCACGGTGGCGGGTTCGAGCTCGCCGCTCGTGACCCCTCCCTGGTCAGCGGTGCTGCCGACCGGCTCGCCCCGGGTGTTGGTGGCGCTGGGCCAAGCTCGCCGAGCTGGGCCGGCACCGGACCCCGAAGTCCCGGCTGCGGGCACTGGTGACCACGTTGGTGGGCGAGCGGGAGCTGGTGGCTGAGCACGGGTGTCCGATGGGCAGCCTCTGTTCTGAGCTCGACAAGCGAGCCGAAGGTCTCAACCAGGTCGCCGCCGGGCTGCTCCAGCTCGTCATCGACTGGGCCGAGCAGCAGTTTCAGGCGATGGGCCGGCGCGACGCCCGCGACCTGGCCGTTGCGATGATCGCCGCCTACCAGGGGATCGCCCTGCTCACCAACACGTTCCGTGATCCCGAGCTCATGGCTCGGGAGGGTCGCCGGCTCGAGAGTTGGATCGATTCGCTCGACTGACCAGGCGCCCCGCCCTGGTGCTAAGGACGAGACCGCTCGACTAGCAGTGCGCGGGGCGATGCTGTGAGCGTGACATGATTGGCCGGCTGGCTCTGGGAGACACTGGCACGAAGGCTAGGGGGCGTTACCGATCAGGCCGAGAGTTAGGTCTGATGACACGATCATGCAAACGCTTGGCTTGGTATTTTTCATATTCGTCGCCTTAGGGTTCGATTTCACGAACGGGTTCCACGACGCGGCGAACGCGGTGGCTGTGTCCATCACGACCCGCGCCTTGCAACCTCTCACGGCGCTCGGAATGGCTGCCGGGCTGAACGTTGTCGGAGCACTCGTCTCGACCAGCGTGGCTGCCACCGTAGGGAAGGGGATCATCACGACCCCCCAAGGTACTCACGGCCTCGTGGTTGTCTTCTCCGCCCTGGTCGGGGCGATCAGCTGGAATCTCCTCACCTGGCGCATGGGGCTACCATCATCATCGACGCACGCATTGATTGGTGGGCTCGTCGGGGCGGCGATCGGGTCGTCCACCGACGTCATATGGCACGGGCTGGTGACCAAAGTGGTCGTGCCCATGTTCGCATCTCCGGTGATCGGGCTCGTCGGAGGCTATCTCGTGATGGTGGTGATCTTGTGGCTCTTCCGACGGGCCAGGCGCACGCTCGTCAACCGCCGTTTCCGGGAGGGTCAGACCCTCTCGACCGGCGCGATGGCGTTCTCTCACGGCACACAGGACGCTCAGAAGACGATGGGTGTGATCACCTTGGCCCTCGTGACGACCGGGCACCTGAGCCGATTTCACGTGCCCATCTGGGTGATCTTGGCGGCTGCGGGCGCCATGGGGCTGGGGACATTGGCCGGCGGTTGGCGGGTCATTCGCACGGTCGGCAGCCGAATTACTCCTCTCGACCCGCCCCGGGCGTTCGCCTCGCAGAGCTCAGCTTCGGCCGTACTTCTCGTCTCTGCATACGCCTACGCCATACCAGTGTCGTCCACCCATGTCATGACATCGTCGATCATGGGAGCCGGCGCCAGCCGCCGACTGTCGGCCGTGCGCTGGGGAGTCGCTCAGCAGGTCGTGTTCGCCTGGCTGTTCACCCTACCGGGGGCTGCCGCCATGGCCTGGCTCGTCTACCAGCTCACGCATGCGGTGATCAACCGCTGAGCTGCTCACGAGTTCTTGACCAAGATTCCTTCGACAACGTCGGAAACGTCCTCGATGGCGTTCAGCGAGTCTTCGAGGCCCTGGATGATGTCCTTCCACTTGATCACGGACAGGGCTTCGTACTCGCCACTGAACAGGCGAGCCATCCCTCGCCGAAAGATGGCATCGCCCTGGCGCTCGAGATGCTCGATGCGCTCGAGCCGGAGGCGTGCCCCCTCCCGAGTAGCGAGGCAACCGATCAACGAGACCAGTTCGTCGGCCATCCCCACCAGCGTGTCGGCCAGCTCGTCGAGCTCCGGCAGCGGCTCCTCCTCGCGGACCAGCGCGATCACCGACGCCGCCGAGAACATGTCGTCCACGACGTCATCGAGCGCTTCGGTGAGGGCGTGGATGTCCTCCCGGTCATAGGGGGTGACGAAGCTGGCATCCAGGCGGCGGAGCAAGTTGATTGTGATCTGGTCACCATCGCGTTCATGCGACTTCATCTGCTCGAACTGCTCGGTGGGGTCTTCAGAGGAGGCGATCAGTTTGCTCAAGGTCTCCGCGCAGTCACGGCAGTTCGTCGCTGCCGCCTCGAACAGGTCGAAGAAGCCCTCGTCAGTGGGCACGACTCGGAACCGGCTCAGGCTGTGGAGGACCCGACGTAGGCGACCGCGCTTCTCGCCGGGCGTTGGTGGCGCGACCGACCGGCGAGAGAGGGTCAGCCTGGGAGGGTGCAGGCGTCGGGGCGAGCTCATCGTCTCGACGCGGTTGGCCAGGTTCACGGCGTGATCGCCCAGGCGCTCGTAGAACCGGGCGATCAGGGCCAGGTCGACGGTGACCTGAGGCTGCCCGCTCGACACGAGGCCCTCACCGACCAAGCTGGCGGCGAGCTCATCCAGCTCCTTGTCGGCTTCCTTCAGCCCGATGCTGGCGTCGCGGGACCGCTGGCGGTAGGCGTTGCCGGCTACCTTCCACATCCCAACCGCGACGTCGCTCATCTGTTGGATCAAGCCCCTGCCACGGGGAGTTATGATCCCGCCGACCGACCGCAACGCTCGCTGGGCGATGTTCGCAGCCAGGTCAGCGCTTCGCTCCAGCTCGGGCACGATCTGCAGAATGGCGACCAGGTCCTCGAGCTCCTCCGGGGCGAGGGGCTGCCGGGGGAGCCGCTCCTTGACGAGACCGGCGAGCTCCTCACAGCGCTCGTCGATCGCACCGTCGTCAATAATCACCTGATGTGCGCGATCGACGTCCTGATCCAGGAGCGCTGCAGTCGCCCATCCAACAGCCTCGGCAACCAAGGCGAACAGGACCAAGACCGCATCGTCCGCCCGACGACGGAAGCCCTCCCTTTCGTCCACGCCTGCCGCCATCGTCGCAGATTACCCCCAGCCGGCAGCTCTACCCGCCACAGCCTGACCGGATGAGGTTGCGTCCGGCGGGATCGGTCGAGGCAGAGGCCATCTCGCCGGGGCGGGTGCTGTTGTTCGCCGGTAACGCAAGGGCGACCTAGTCGACGGGACCAAGCTGGTGGGCCTCGGTAAGGCCCACGACGTCAGCCCCTTGGAGCCTCCCCCGTGGCTCCGGCGAGCTCGGAGTCGCCGCACCCGTCGGCCCTCCCAGGATGTCGATGAGCGTCGTCAAAAGGGATGGTGGATCCGCTTTATGACTGCTTCCTGCCATCTGACCACTTCTCCCGCCGCCCGAGGCGCCTGTGCGCCGACTTCCGACCACTGAACACCCCGGCGGACGGCGTGGCATCACCCGGCAAGGGTGAAAGCGAAGGTAGGCGAGGGCCTCGCCGGACTCGTCCAGGTGCTCCTCTCGCCAGGTCCGCTCTGTCGGCGACGCCCCCACGCCTGTGGCAGGCTGAGCCCCCGGAGCATGGGAGAACGATGCTGCTAGCCACCGCGCTCGAGCCCTCGCCACCCGTCCAGGTTCACGAACTGCTGACCGGCTGGCAGTTCGGTGAGTGGTTCGCCATGGTCGCCTTCATCGTGCAGGTCGTCGCGGCCGTGTGGTATCTGGCCGCAGTCGGCCGCCTCCGTCGCCGTGGCCGAAGCTGGTCGAGCTGGCGGACCACGGCCTTCCTCGCCGGGGTGGTGGTCCTCGACATCGCCGTCGTCTCGGGCCTTGCCTCCTATGACGACTCGGTCTTCACCGCCCACGTCGTCCAGCACCTCCTTCTCATGATGGTGGCCCCGCCGCTGCTGGCCCTCGGGGCACCCATCACGCTGGCGATCCAGGCGGCCGGTCGGCCGCTCCAGAGCCGCATCGTCCACCTCCTGCACCTTCGGGTGGTTCGCATCCTGACCCTGCCTCTGGTGGCCGGTGCCCTGTACTACGCATCGATGTACGCCGTCTTCCTGACCTCCTTCTATCCGTTCTCGTTGCGCCACCCGCTCGTCCACAACGTGAGCCACCTGGTGATGTTCGGGTTGGGATGCCTCTTCTGGTGGCCGATGGTCGCGGTGGACCAGCTGCCGAACCGACCCGCCTTCTCCACCCGTATCATCGCCATGTTCGTGGGGATGCCCCTCGAGGTGTTCCTGGGGCTGGCGATCCTGAACCTCGGCAGCCCCATCGCGCCCGAGCACACGCTGTCCGACACCCACAACGGTGGTGCGGTGTTCTGGGGGGCGAGCATGATCATCACCTTCGCCGCCGCGCTGGTCATGCTCGACCAGTGGATGAGCCAGGAGGAGCGCAGCGCCCGCCGTCGAGACCGCAGGCCCAGCGCCAGGGAGGCACGACGGCTGCAGCTGTGGGAGGCGGCATGGGGAGCGAAGGGCCCTCCGGTCTCCACCGCGCCGTCTGAGGCGCCACCCAGTCCGGAGCGACCGACCTGATCGATCGTGGCCGCGGTGCCGGGACGACGGTGGCCGACAGGCCAGAAAGGCAGTGTCGATGTCCAGCGCGCAGTTGTACGACACCATCGGAGCCACCTACACCGTGACCCGGCGCACCGATCCGCGCATCGCTGCGCGGATCTGGGCTGCGCTGGGCGATGCCCGGACCATACTGAACGTCGGAGCAGGCACCGGGTCCTACGAGCCCGCCGACCGCCACGTCCTCGCGGTGGAACCGTCGGCGCTCATGCGTTCGCAGCGCCAACGGGACGCAGCGCCGTGCCTGGCCGGATCCGCCGAGAACCTGCCGTTCGATGACCAATCCTTCGAGGCCGCGATGGCTCTTTCCACCGTGCATCACTGGCAGGACCCGATCGCCGGCCTGCGCGAGATGCGGCGCGTTGCGCGCCGCGTGGTGGTGTTCACGTTCGACGCCAGCAGCCTTGGCCAGTTCTGGCTGAATCGCGACTACCTGCCCGAGCTCGCGGACCTCCTTGTCGGCCGACCTTCCCTGACCGAGCAGGCCCGCGCGATCGGAGCCCGGGTGGAACCGGTGCCCATCCCCTGGGACTGCGCTGACGGCTTCTTCGAAGCGTACTGGCGCAGGCCCGAGGCATACCTGGACGAGAATGTCCGTCGCGGAATATCGGTCTGGGCCAGCGTCGGGCCAGACGCCGAGCAGCGCGCAGTGCACAGCCTCCGTGATGACGTCGCCTCGGGCCGGTGGGCGAGACGCAACCGCGATCTCCTCGATCTCGACGCCGCCGAGCTTGGCCTTCGTCTGCTCATCGCCTGAAAGAACGGTCCGTTGCCGCGCTCCGGAAGTCCCTACGGGCTGCCTCCGAAGCGGTCGATCAACTGATCGTGGGAGATCCCGTACTTCGCGAGCAGGGACGCCTCTCGGTCGAGGTCGACCGGGTCTGGGAGTTGCGCGGCCATCCTGTCGACCACTTCCGGCGGGTACCCGGCCTGACGGATGGTCGCTATCAGCTTCGCCTTCGAGAGTCGACGTGGGGCGACCATGAGTCTGCCTTTCGTGCTGACAGCCGTGACGACATCGCGAGCGTAATCGTGATCCGCATCCGTATCCCTGGCGGGTGTGCTGCGACTCGGAAACGCCCAATTGGTCCAAAAGCCCACGCCCGGCCAACGCACACGCGAACTGCTGGTGGCTTGACTACCCTGGGCTCGGCGGCGGAGCTGATCCTGTCGACACCTACGGGTTGATGGCTCCTGTTCGGAAGCGATCTGCATGACTGCGAGGCGACGATAGTGAGCGGGCGGGAACGGCGACCAGGCGGGGGCGTCTTCGTCCGCGTACCGGAGCCACGGGAGGCTCGCCGGTCTCACCGGTGTCGACTCCCTGGGACTGACTATCCAGTCCGGACGATCTGGCGCTGCCCGTGCGGTCGCCGGTGGAAGCTCACGACCATCCGTCATGAGCCCCTCATGGACGCGGCTCGGCGTCCTGGCCGTTCGTCGCATGGGTGGGTGCGCCGGGTTCTTCCGTGGCCTCGACGGCCGGTTGCCCAGGCGCTCATGCGGGCACTGGAGACCCCGTCGGGCATGGGCGAGCTCGGATCACTGCCCATGAGGAACCAGGGATCGGACAACTGACGCCGTCCGCCCGGCCGGTGATGCTGCCGGCCTGAGCCGCTGGCTGGGCCGTGCGTGACCTCCGTCGCGGCTCCGCCTGGCGGAAGCGGAGCCCCCCAGCACCGGACGCCATTGGGGGGAACACGGCGGGGAATTCGACCGCCCAGGCGTCTGTGGTCATTGTGCGCCTCGTGGAGCCCCGCGTCCTCCCCCCAGCGAGTGACCGGCGTCCTGCCCGCTCTGGGGGGCGGTCGGGGGTCCGGCGATCGACCAGCGCCCGACGGCAGCCAGGGGCACGGAAAGCGAGCCCTGCTCCTGCGGGCCACTGGTAGCGGGTGGGCCGTATCACTCGTACGGGTTAACTCCCCCCTACAGGGAGGAGTTGGCTGGCCTTTCGGAGTATTCATTACCCGGATGCGCAGGTCACGGTAAGGGCCGTTCTCGGACGGTGAACGACCCTCGGACATCGAAGCCGGCCACATCCGGCGCCGGCGAGACAGCCCATAGACGCGGTCCGTCCAGGGATGCCTTGGTCTCGGGCGGAAGTTCACACCTTCAAGCATCCATCGCCCTTGCTGCTCACCCGACTAGCTCGGTCGCCGCTCGGAACTTCGTGGGCGGGATGCTCGAGGGCTGGGGCCGAGGAGATCTCGTCGAAGACGCTGTGCTCCTCACCAGTGAGGTCGTTACGAACGCCATCGTCCACGCCGGCACCGACCTGGTCGTGACGGTGGGGCTCGATGGACCACGAGCCCGGGTGGCGGTCCGAGACGACGACGTCACCGCGCCCCGCAAGCGAGAGCCGACCCCCGAGGGTGGCCGCGGCCTGACGCTAGTCGAGGCGCTCGCTGGGTCATGGGGCACCTTTCCGCATGGTGACGGCAAAGCCGTGTGGTTCGAGCTGTGAGCAGGGCACCAGACGTTCAGGCGAGGCACCCGCTGTCCCCGAGCCCACCGTGCGGCGCTGTTGCCGTACGCTGGTAGATGGACCACCTTGCCGGAGGGACACGGACGATGGCCGACAGACGGGGTACCGAGACAGCGGGGCTCGACCTCGCTGGCTCGGATCTCGATGGCGGGGTGCTCACCGATGCCGAGCTCACGGCCCTGGCCCTCGCCGGCGACGCCGATGCGCCCCTGGATCGGGGCGCCGTTCCGATGACTGACTACCTGGACCAACCGCCCGGAGCCCTCCCGGAGTGGTACATGCCGCCGGTGAGGGCGCGGAGCGGCAAGCGCTGGCGCTCCACCGTGGTGCTCGTGATCGTCGCCGCCTTCCTCGTGATCGAGGCGGTCGGGCTTTGCAGCACCTACGGCCAGCTCGTTATCGGCTGATCGCTGTCAACCTCGAGCTGGGCGAACAAATGCGATGGCACCCCGGCGGCGCCGGCTTCGGTGACCACTCGGACCCCCTATGACGTCGACCCTCGTGCTGGTGCACGGCGGCACCAAGACGTCCACGATGTGGGACGACGTCGGGCGCCATCTCCGATCGCCGTGGCTGGCCGTCGATCTTCCGGGGCGCCGCCATCGCCCCGCCGACCTGGCGCGTGTCAGTCTCGACGACTGGGTCGATGCGGTGCGAGGCGATATCGCAGTCCTCGATGAGGTGGTACTGGTTGGTCACTCGTCTGGGGGCTACGTGATCCCGGGCGTCGCGGCCCGCGCGCCCGAGCAGGTGCGTCACCTCGTCTTCGTCGCCGCTACCGTGCCGGCCGAGGGCACTCGGCCCGTCGACCACCTGAAGCCGGGCCTGCGGGAGATGACGGTCGACAGCGAGGACGTCCTCTTCCAGTCGACGGCGGGCCGCACGATCGGCGGTCTCCGACCCGGGGAGGCGGCCATCGAGACGGAGCTCGAAGTGGTGGAGAACGGGCCGCGACTGGGCCACGAGGCTCCAGGCCCGCTCTTTGCGCCCTTCACCTGGGCGGGAGTTCGCGACGACCTGCCCAGGACCTTCGTGCGCTGCACACGAGACCGCGTCATCCCCGCCGAGCTGGTCGATGTCATGCTCGCCAACATGGGTGGCGCCGAGATCGTCGACATCGATGCCGGCCACGACGTGGCGGCGGAGGCGCCCGAGGCCCTGGCCGCCGTCCTCGACGACCTAGCCGGGGGTTGAGCGGACGCCGGGCGACGGGTTGCGAGCCGTGTAGAGAGCGGTCACGAACGTCCGCGTCACGCTCCCACCGAACTGGTCGGCAACGAGCTCGCCCAGCGCGTCGAGGAGCCTCGCCTGTTCGTCATCGGAGCGACGTAGCACTATGGCCATCGTCGAATAGAGGGCGACGGCCTGGGCGGCGTCCAGCCGGTGCTGGGAACGAAGGATGTCGCTCGTTGCGTCGACGAATCCCGCTCGGCGGAGCTCGCCGAGCCGCGCCTGCTCGTCCAGCTGGAACGGTCGCCTTCCCGGCGCCGCCCCGCTCGGAGACGCCCCGAGCAGGCGCTCGACCGCACGGTCGAGCTCGTCGGGGTGGGAGGGGTCTTCGAACAGGATCCACCACAGCGCGAGCCAGGCGCCAGGCCGCAGCACCCGACGGAGCTCGAGCAGGCCGGGGTCGGGCTGGACCCAGTGGAACGACGTCGCCGCCACCGCCAGGTCGAAGCTGGCAGTGGGGAGGCCGGCATCCTCGAACGGCGCCACGATGACCTGGAGGTCGGGGCTGGCGAGCCGGTCCACGAGCCACGATGCGATGTCGGCGTTCGGCTCGACCGCGGTCACCTTGGCCCCGAGGGCCAGAAGCCGTCGGGTTACTCGTCCGGTTCCCGGACCGATCTCCAGCACGCGCAGCGTCGGCTCGGGCGCGGCAGCGGTCCTCGAGGACGTCATACAAGCCGCTCGGGTAGTCCGGACGGCCGGCGTCGTAACCCGACGGGTCGCGGCCGTAGAGACGGCGGCCCTCGGCGCGATCGAGACCGACAGGTCGTTCGTCCACAGCAGGCGGGTCGGGCTCCGGGGGCGTACGCCTCAGGCGCCGAGCACCTGCTCGAGCCAGGCGTCGACGCGCTCGGCCCAGAGCTTGGTGATGGCGCACGGAATGGCGAAGAAGCCATGCGGCATGTCGGGGGCCACGAACAGCTCGACCTGGTTGCCTGCGGCGGCCGCCCGGGTGGCGAGGATGAGTGTGTCGTCGACGAGATGGTCTGACGTCCCGACGCTCAGGAACATCGGCGGGAGCCCGTGGAGGTCGGCGTAGGCCGGCGAGATGTCCGCAGCCCGACGCTCCTCTGATGTCAGCCCGGGTAGATAGCACTCCGTGATGAACTCGATCTCTTCGGGGTCGAGCACATCCCGCCCCTGGTGCGGCCGCATGCCGCGCTGGCTGGGTGTGCGGCTCCAGTCATAGACACCGAAGACGAGATTGAGGCCCATCACACGGTCGATAGCATCGGGAAGTCGGTCGCGCAGGCGAAGAGCCACCACGGCGGCCAGATAACCGCCGGCGGACTCTCCGCCGATGACGATTCGATCCGTCCCGAACTCTTTCGCTGCGTGCTCCGCCAACCAGGCGGCTACCGCGAAGGCGTCGTCGGGACCGGCGGGATAGGGATCCTCGGGCGCTTTGCGATAGTCGGGGGAGAGCACGACCACGTCGTGTTCGCGAGCCAGTTCGCGATTGGGGACGTCCATCATCTCCGGCGAGCCCATCACCATGCCGCCGCCGTGGAAGTGGAGGTACACCGCTCGCGGATCGTGACGCTCGGCCGTCGAAGGCAGGAGCATTCGGCACCGGACTCCGGCGACCGTACGCTCGATCGCCTCGGGAACGGGAAAGGCCGGCATCGCCGCCCGCTGTTGTCGGATGCGCTCGTCCCGCGACAGCTCCGTCGCATTGGTGTCGAGGCCACCGAAGATGCCCATGCCAGTCTCGACCGCGGCGCGAGCCTCGGCCCGCATCTCGTCGACCTCGTCGGACCACAGTCTCAGGGGTTCGGCCATGTTGGCTCTGGCGCCCGACCGTAGACCGACGATTCCGTCTCCGACAAGCCGTCCGGCGTGAGCGGTGCCGTTCAGCCCGATGGCTTGACGGCCATGCCGTGGTAGAGGTAGCCCCACGGCTTGGCGATCCTGGGACCCTTCAGGTAGTCGTTGCCCAGCTGTTACGGCCACCGGGTCGCAGGACCCGGTACAGCTCGCCGAGCGCCTGCCCTGCGTCGGGGGCCCGAGCACCCACCCAGCACCGCCGGCTGGGTAGCGTGGATCGAGCGACACAGCGGGAGGGCTCTCGTGGCTGATGACTGGGCGCGGCCCGTGGTGCACTGGGAGATCGAGGCGATCGACGCCGAGGCCCAGCGGGCCTTCTACGCCGACCTGTTCAACTGGGAGATCGGCGGCGGCCCGATCATGGAGATACCAGCCGGCATCGGGGGACCGGAGCCGGGGCCCGGAGGGCACCTCCGCCAGAGCGACCGCAGCGGTGTCAGGCTCTACGTCCAGGTTCGCGACCTTGGCGCGTCGGTGGCCAAGGCGACCGACCTGGGTGCGACGGTCGTTGTCGAGCGCTTCGACATTCCCGGTGGGGCATCCCTCGCGTTCCTCACGGATCCGGAGGGAAACCCGCTGACGCTCGTCCAGCAGTGACGAGCTGGTTCAGTCGAGCGTCTCGTACCGCCTCGAGGTGATTGCCGCCTCGTCGACGAAGGACATGAACGCCACGCTCACCGGATCGTCCGCGAAGTGCACCCTGGATGCCTCGGCGTCCGCCTCGGAGGCCCAGAGCACGACGACGAGCCAGTCCCCATTGCCACCGCGTGCGGTGGTGCGCCGGAGGAACGTCGGCTTCCGCAACATGAGCTCGGTCTGAACGCGCCGGTCGGCGTCCAGGAACCCATTGACATCAGCGCCGTCTGCGAGGCGAAAGGTGTGCGTCTCGATCACAGCCATGGCGATCAGTCTGGCGCGCCCCTCCTACCGAGGCTCGCGTCGAACGCCGCCGTCGTGGTGGACCAGCGAGCGCCCCACGGTCGGGCGCTCGGCCGCTTACGACCGTTAACCGGGCGACAGCGAGTGGAAGACGCTGAGATCCACCGCTCGCTCCTCGCCGTCACGGCGACGAACGATGTGGTCCCGGGTCTCGTACAGGCGGTGTCGGCGAATCCTGTCGATGGCCTGGTCCAGGCCGTCGCAGCTGGCGATCCCCACCGGCCGCCCGTCCCGGATCACCTCGCAGCCGCCAGGAGCTTCGTTTATCGCCCAGGTTGCTGTCCACGCTGGCATCGTCCACCTCCCAGCTCGCCGCTGAGCCTACTCCCGGTCGGTCGAGCCGTCCACGGGGACCCGGCTTCGTGGCCTCACACCGTTGTCCGGTCCGGGCCGCACCAGCGATCAGCCACCCTTGCGAACGGTGAAGGCGCCTTGGTATATGAAACAGGAAGGGAGACATCTGGGGAGGGGTGTCGTGGCGGCGTTGGTTCCATTCGACGTGACGGTTGTGTCGAGCAATGGTGTCGTGAGGGTGGCCGTGCTCGGGGATCTCGACTGCGCCAGCGCGCCCAGGCTGGGCCAGGTGCTGGCCCGACTGGCTGATGACCCTCGAGACATCGTCGTTGATCTGCGTTCGACGGAGTTCGTGGACTGCGCCGGCATCGGCGCCGTCGCCGACGCCTACGACCGCCGTCGCCAGCGCGGTGAGGGTCTCGTCCTCGAGGCGCCCAGCGAGGCGGCCCGGCGGGTCCTCGAGCTCACGGGTCTGGCCGAGCACATCCCGACGGCCGACGACGAGGGCTGCGGATCTTCGGCGCACCCTGGGTAGCCCGGAGCCGAGAGGCTGGGCCAGCGGGGCAAATCCCTCGTTCGAGGGAACTTCGGTCCTTCCAGGAGGTTCGGGGCCTCCCGAGCGAGAACGGTGCGGCGCCCAACTCAGGAGGTGGACTATGCGTCGTTTTGTCCCATTAGCGGTCACACTCGCGCTCGCTCCGGTGATGCTGGCCCCGTCGGCCGGTGCCGCCGTGCAGGCGGTCTCGCACCGGCCGCTCATATCCGTCGGAGCGAACAAGTCGAACAACTGGTCCGGCTACAACCAGGGCACCCTGGAGCAGGGCAACAAGCTGTTCAACGAGGTGGCCGGGGACTGGACCGTACCCACCGCCACGAACCACAAGGCTGGCGAAGCCGAGTTCTCGTCCACCTGGGTTGGCATCGGCGGCGGATGTGTCGACGCATCCTGCACCACCACCGACTCGACCCTCATCCAGGCCGGCACCGAGCAGGACGTGAGCGCGACGGGCGTCGCCTCCTACTCGGCCTGGTGGGAGCTGATCCCCGCGACCAGCGTCACCATCAGCACCGTCGGCGTGAAGGCAGGCGACCACGTTCACGTGGACATCGGCGAGGCCGTGCCCAACTCGAACGTCTGGACCATCACGCTGAAGAACGTCACCTCAGGCCAGACCTTCACCATGACCACCCCGTACAGCTCGACCCATGCCACTGCGGAGTGGATCGAGGAGACGCCTGTCGTCGTCGGGACCTCGGGCACCGGGGTCGGACCGCTGCCCAACCTGTCCACGGTCAACATCGACCTGGCCAAGGCCAACAACGTCCCCGCCGGGCTCAAGGCGTCGGAGGAGCTGCAGCTGATCGACTCCAGCGGCAATCCCCTCGCGACCCCCTCGGCACCGGACACCGACACCGACGGCTTCAACGACTGCTCGTACGCCGCCAGCTGCGCGGCGCCCAGCAGCTCCTAGCGGCGTCGGCGCGCACGACGAACGACACGGCCGGCCCCGACGGGGCCGGCCGTTGTCGTGTGTGCAGACCTCTGGGCAATGTCACGCCCGTCGCCCGTCACTCGTACAGACGGAGATGTGGCCACAGGGCCGCCGAGGGCACACGCTGGCCGGTGCACAGCCATATCGGCTGCCCCTCCTCGAGGGGATCGATCTGTGCGTGGTCGTCTCCCAGGGTCGCCACCCGCTAACGCGGGCGAAGTAGGGAGCCAACCGGGCGCCCGGGAGTCCCACCACGATCGTGGTGCCGGACTGTGAGGCGTTGCCCCATCCCCACCACCAGTAGTTGAGGCCGGTGCCGGACGTCACGCCCATGGGGGCCGGTGTCGCGGGATCGGTCACCCGCCTGCTACCAGAGCCCTCGTGAGCAGGTCCACGACGGTCTGCTCGGCGACGGAGTCGTCGATGGTGGCGGAGTCGAGATCGTCGTGGCGGTGGTAGGCGAACCAGGCCACGGTCTCGACCACGAGCCGCGCTGCCACGGCCGGGTCGGGGACGGGCCGGAAGGCGCCGTCGGCGATGCCGCGTTCGATGTAGGCGGCCAGCCGGGCCACGAACGGCCGCCGGCCCTGGGCGTAGAAGCGTTCCCGTACCTCGGGGATGTCGAGGGCCAGACGCTCGACCACGGCGAGGAGATGACGCCAACGGGCCAGCCCCTGGTAGTGCTGCCGGATGATCGCCCCGAGCTCGAACCGGGGATCGTCGACCGGAGCCGTGCCTCTGGGCCGGACTCCCGGACCGGGCGTCGTTCCACTGGGCCGACCTCCCGGGCCGGCCCTCCCACTGGGCCGACCTCCCGGGCCAGCCGTGCGCTCGAGGGCGGCGTCCAGAGCGGGTACCGCCAGGCCCCGCCGCAGGGTGCTCTCGACCAGCGCCACGGTCTGCTCCGCAGGCGGAGCGCGCACGGGCAGCTGGGCTGGCGCTGCCTCGCCGGCGCCGACGATGCGCTCGATGACGAGGTGGAAGAGGGCTTCCTTGCTCTCCACGTAGTTGTAGAGGAGCCCCTGGGATACCCCCATCGCCCGGGCCACGTCGGACATGCGGGCCTGGCGGTACCCCTTCTCCTCGAAGACACCCAGCGCCGCCTGGGCCAGCTGCTCCAGGCGGTCGGCCGGCTTCGACCGGACCACGGCCGGCAACCTATTGTTGACTGAATCCTTCAGTCAAAAAGTTCATCGATGGTGAGGGGCCGCTTCCCACGGGGTAGGTCGACCACACATGAGCAAGCTGGGTCGGTTCACGGCCACCGTCGCAGTCGCCGGCACCGTACTCGGCCTGGGTGCCCTGGCCCTCGTCCCGGTCGGTCAGCTCGTCGGCGGCGCCTCCCACACTTTGGCGCTGAGCCAGCCCGTCCGGCTCAAGCCCCTCGACGTGCCGTCGAAGGTCTACGACGCCAAGGGCAATCTCCTGGCCGTGCTCCAGGACGCCGACTACCGCGCCCCGATCTCGCTCGCCCAGGTACCACCAACCGTGGTCCATGCCGTCCTCGACGCCGAGGATGCCACCTTCTACCAGCACGGCGCCGTGAGCATCCCGGCGCTGCTGCGCGCCTTCAAGAACGACGTGTCGTCGGGCGGCGTGCAGGGCGGTTCGACCATCACCCAGCAGCTGGTGAAGAACGCTGTGCTCGATTCCCAGCGAAGCGTCAACCGCAAGCTCCACGAGGCGGTCCTGGCCTTCCGCCTCGAGCAGCAGATGACCAAGGACCAGATCCTCGAGCGCTACCTCAACACGGTGTACCTGGGGGACGGCGCCTACGGGATCGAGGCCGCGGCGCAGACCTACTTCGGGACCGACGTCAGCCGCCTGAGCACGGCCCAGGCCGCCCTGTTGGCGGGGGAGATCCGCAACCCCGAGGGCGACGAGCCGATCCACCAGCCCGCCGCAGCGACCGAGCGTCGCAACGAGGTCCTCGACAGCATGGTGGCCAACGGCCACCTCACCTCTGGTGAAGCGACCGAGCTGAAGGCCACCCCCGTGCCGACGGCCCTCCACCCGCCGGCCCCGGAGCAGGACAGCCCGTTCGTCGTCGAGGTGAAGTCGGCCCTGCTCGACATCAGCGACCACCGCTTCGACGCCATCGGCACCACGGTGGCCGATCGTCTGAACGCCCTGTACAAGGGGGGGCTGACGATCACCACCACCTTGGATCCGACCCTCCAGCGCGACGCCGAGAACGCCGTGGCCGCCGACCTCCCGAACACCGGCGGCAAGTTCACGGCGGCGGTGACGGCGATCGACCCCGCCACGGGGTTCGTGCGGGCCATCGTCCCCGGCAATCCCGGATCCAGCGGCAACGGCTTCGACGTGGCGACCGGTCGGGGGGGCGGCGGGCGCCAGCCCGGGTCGTCGTTCAAGGCCGTGGTGCTCATGGCCGCCCTGGCGAACGGGTTCAGCCCCAACGACTCCATCGACGGGACCTCCCCGTGCACGATCAGCATGCCCGGCTCCCCGCCCTACGTGGCCACCAACGCCGAGGCGGGGGCGGGAGTCATGAGCCTCGCCGACGCCACGGTCAACTCGGTGAACTGCGCCTACATCCGTCTGGGAGTGGATGTCGGCCTGCCCAAGATCGTGGACATGGCTCACCGTCTGGGCATCCCCGCGGGCGTCAAGCTGGGCACCACGCCCTCGCTCAGCATCGGGTCCTACGAGGTCACGCCGCTGCAGATGGCGTCGGTGTACTCCACCCTGGCTGCCGACGGGGTGCAGCGACCGCCGACCTTCGTGCAGAAGATCACCGACGGCTCCGGCGCCCCCCTCTACCAGGCGACGGCGGGTGGGACCCAGGTCGTGCCGCCCCAGATCGCCCGGACGGCCACCCAGGTCCTCCAGGGGGTCGTGCAGCGAGGGACGGGTACGGCCGCCAACCTGTCGGGCCGCCCCGTGGCCGGCAAGACGGGCACCACCGACGACCTGGCCAACGCCTGGTTCGTCGGCTACACCCCCCACCTGGTGGCGGCGGTGTGGATGGGCTCACCGACGGGTCAGGTCCCGATGCACGGGGTGGGGGGAGTGGACGTGTTCGGCGGCACCTACCCGGCGCGCATCTTCCACGACTTCATGAGCGCCGGCCTCGCCGGCCAGCCCGTGGCCGGCTTCACGGCTCCCGACCCGAGCCAGATCCCCCCGGGGCACTTCCTGATCGCCCAGGACTCGCCCGGCGCCCTCACCGCTCCACCCCCGCCACCGGCGCCGCCGCCGGCGCCAGCGCCACCAGCTCCTCCGGCGCCGGCTGCGCCCCCTGCGCCCCCTGCCCCGCCCCCGCCCGCCCCGTCACCGGCCCCGCCCGGGCCCCCGCCCCCCACGCCGGGAGGCACCACCACCACGGCTGACCGGCCGAGAGGGGGACGGCGAGCCGAAGACGGTCGACCCCCGTTCGGGGCCCGGCCCCGACTCGTGCCGGCGAGGCTGCCGCCTCCGGTGGCAGACTTGGGCCAGTTCGAGCAGAGCCAGCCGCAACGGCGCGGAGGTGACGGCATGTCGACCAGGACCGCACCCGATTCGCTTCGACCCCTGGAGCGCCGGGTCCTCGCCCTGCAGGAGGAGGGAGTGAACCGGGAGGAGATCGCCCGCCGCTTCCGTCGCAGCCCCGAGTTCATCGACCGTGTCGTTGAGATGGCCCACATGCCCCGCCACCCCGGCACCGCGACCACACCGCCCCGGCGCCACGCCCTGCGCCCGATCGAGCGTTGCCTCATGCGCTGGCGGGACGAGGGGGCGACCTTCGACGCCCTCGCCCCCCGCTTCAAGCGCAGCCCCGCCCACCTGCAGCGGGTGGCGGGCCTGGCGTCCTACAAGCTCAGCCACCAGGACTGAACCGCTGGCGGCTTCGCCGCGCCGCAGGGTCCGGTCAGCTCTCGCCGGCCAGGGCCGCTACCCCATGGTCCTCGGCCTGACGCTCGAACTGCGTGCGGTAGAGCTCCGCGTACAGCCCACCGTGAGCGAGGAGCTCGCGGTGGCGACCCCGCTCGACGATGCGTCCCTCGGACACGACGAGGATGAGGTCCGCCTCCTGCACGGTCGACAGGCGGTGAGCGATGACGATGGAGGTCCGTCCGGCGAGCGCCGTCTTGAGGGCGCGTTGCACGGCGACCTCGGACTCCGAGTCGAGGTGGGCGGTGGCTTCGTCGAGGACGACGATGTCCGGGGCCTTGAGCAACAGCCGGGCGATGGCCAGTCGCTGCTTCTCCCCGCCGGACAACCGATAGCCGCGGTCGCCGACGACCGTGTCCAGACCGTCCGGCAGTCCCTGGACGAGCGGCAGGATCTGCGCGGCCCGCAGTGACTCGGTGAGCTCGTCCTCGGTGGCGTCGGGCTTGGCGTAGCGCAGGTTGGACCGGATCGTCTCGTGGAACAGGTGCGCGTCCTGGGTGACGACACCCACCGTCTGGCGGAGCGATTCGAGCGTGGCGTCACGGACGTCGACACCGTTGATGCGCACCGCGCCGCGGCGGACGTCGTACAGCCGAGGCACGAGACTGCTGATCGTCGTCTTCCCGGCGCCCGAGGGCCCCACGAGGGCGACCAGCTGACCGGGCTCGGCGGTGTAGCTCACGTCGAAGAGGACCTGCTGGGACGCCGTGCGCTCCAGGGTCGCCACCGACTCCAGTGACGCAAGCGAGACCTCCTCGGCGGTCGGGTAGCTGAAGTCCACGTGGTCGAACTCGATGGTCGCCGGCCCCCGCGGCAAGGCGGCTGCGTCGGGCTTCTCCGCGATCGATGGTGGGAGATCGAGCACCTCGAAGACGCGCTCGAACGACACCAGCGCCGTCATCACGTCGACGTTGACGTTCGACAGCTGGGTCAGCGGGCCGTAGAGCCGGTTGAGGTAGGCGGTGAGGGCGACCACCGTCCCGACGTTGAGGGCGCCGTTGACGGCGAGCAGGCCACCCCAGCCGTAGACCAGGGCGGTCGCCAGCGACGCCGTCAGCATCAGGGCGGCGAAGAAGATGCGGCTGTACATGGCCGAGGTGACGCCGATGTCGCGCACGCGCCCCGCCCTGGCGTCGAACGTTCCCGTCTCGGCCCGCTGGTGGCCGAACAGCTTGACCAGCAAGGCCCCGGCCACGTTGAAGCGCTCGCTCATCGTGGTGTTCATCTCGGCGTTGAGGCCGTAGCTCTCGCGGGTGATGGCCTGGAGCCGCCGGCCGACCCACCGCGCCGGGACGACGAAGACCGGAAGAAGCGCCAGGGCGACGAGGGTGATCTGCCACGACAGGAAGAGCATCGTGACGATGACCAGGGAGACGCTGATGAGGTTGCTGACCACGTTCGAGAGGGTGTCGGTGAAGGCCTGCTGGGCGCCGAGGACGTCGTTGTTGAGGCGGGTGATGAGCGCGCCGGTCTGGGTCCGGGTGAAGAAAGCGATCGGCATGCGCTGGATGTGGGCGAACACCTTCGACCGCATGTCGAAGATGAGCCCCTCGCCGACCCGCGCCGAGAAGTACCGCTGGCCGAGCGAGAGCACGGCGTCGGCGATGGCCAGGCCGCCGACGAGGAGGGCGAGGGCCACGATCAGCCCGGACCGGTGGCCGAGGATCCCCTTGTTGATGATGTCGCGATAGATGAGCGGGTTGGCGACGCCGATCACGGCGTCGATGACGATCAGGACCAGGAAGACGCCCAGCATCCGCTTGTAGGGGGCCGCGAAGCGCAGGATCCGTCGGCCCGTGCCCGGCGCCAGCTTCTGCTGGGTGACCGAGCTGTCGCGCCGCAGCGAGCGCATGCCTCCCCATCCGCCCCCACCGGGACCCATCATCTGGTGGCGCGCTCCTCGTCCATCGTTCACGCACCATACCGGGGAGGGGCGTCGAGGCGGGTCGAGAACGCCCAGCTCAGGCCGGTCAGGCGGGTGGGCAGCGCGAGGAGAACGTAGCCACCCCGGGCACCGCACCTGCCTGCATCATCGCCGTCAGCGACGCGGGCAGGTGATAGAGCTCCGCGTCGAGGAAGTTGGTGGAGACCTCGGCGACCACCCGCTCGTAGCTGTTGCGGGCCACGTAGGGATCGAGGTGCGGCGCTCCCTGCATGCAGAGAAGGTATTTGTCGGGCTGCGCATCGTTGGTGAAGAAGTCGTTGGTCAGGGCCGGCGGGTTGATCGTGTCCGCCGTGCCCTGGGTCGCCAGGAGAGGTGGGGAGCCCGCTGGGAACCAGGTGCCGCCGGGATACCCGTAGCGGGCGCCCGACAGGACGATCACCGCCTTCACCCGGTGATCCTGGTAGGCGGTGTTGTAGCCGGTGGCCACCACCGTGTTGCCGCCGTCGGACTGGCCGGCCAGGGCGACCTCCGTCGGGTTGACGAGACGGTGGAGAGGGTCGGACGGGTTGCTGGCTGCGGCGGTGAGGGAGTCGATCAGGAAGGTGACGTCGTAGGGCTGGTTCGGCAGGTCACGCTCCTTGTCGCCCGCGTTCGGCACGGTGGGGCTGGTGACCGGGAACGTGGTCGCCGCCACGACGAACCCCGCCTGAGCCCAATCGTGCAGGAGCGGCTGGTAGGGCGGAGGGTCTTCGTTCAGACCCGGAGCGAACACGACCAGAGGGAACGGGCCGCTCCCGTCCGGCGGCCCCAGAGCCGTGTCGCCGCTCGAAGGCGGGACCGTCGAGGGGTACCGCACCTGGACCTGGAGACGGCGCGGGGCCGACGCAGACCCGCCCGGCGCGAAGGGGGCAGGGACGACATGCCCGGCGGGCTCGACGTAGGACTCCGTGAGCAGGCCCACGCCGTAGGGGCGAGCGCCCGGGGGCTGGGGCTTGGCCGTCGTGGGAGGGCTCGTGGGCGGGGCGGTCGTGGGGGCGCTGGCGGGCGGCGGCGCAGACGTTCGGGTGGTGCTGGCCCGTGACTGACCCGCACCGCAGGCTGCCAGGGCGGCGGCCAGGGCGACCGCCAGCGCCGTCTCGCCCAGTCTGGTCGACCGCTTCAGAGCCCGCACCGATCGAGGCGCTATGAGAGCCGCGGCGCGTAGGCGGGCCGCAGCCTCGCTGACCGCGGCGTCGGCAACCGGCGTGACCCCGCCCATCTGGAAGAACCCGTGGACCATTCCGTCGTACCGGCACAGATCGACGGCGACTCCGCTGTCACGAAGCCGGGCCGCGTAGGCCTCGCCCTCGTCGCGCAGCGGGTCGAACTCGGCGGTGATGATGAACGCGTCCGCCACCCCGCTCAGGTCGTCGGTGTAATGGGGGGACAGCGACGGGTCCTTGGGATCGTCGTCGGGGCCGAGGTAGTGGCCGAGGAACCAGGACGTCGCCTGGTTGGTGAGGAGATAGCCCTCGCCGTTGTCGGACGTGGGAGGGCTCCGACATGGTGAGATCGGTGGCGGGGTACACGAGCAGCTGGTAACGGAGGGTCGGGTCACCGTTGTCGCGCGCCCGCACGGCCAGCAGGGCAGACAGATTTCCGCCGGCGCTGTCGCCTCCCACGGCCAGCCGCGTCGGATCGCCGCCGAGCGCGGCACCGGCCGTCGCCACCCAGCGCAGCGCCGCCCAGCAGTCCTCGAGGGGAGCCGGCGCGGGGTGCTCCGGGGCCAGTCGGTAGTCGACCGAGACCACCAGCGCACCGGCACGGTTGGCGAGCTTGCGGCACGTCGTGTCGGCGGTGTCGAGGTCACCGATCACCCAGCCGCCCCCGTGGTACCAGACGAGGATGGGGAGCAGCGGGGCGCCGGCATTTTCGTCCGGCCCGCCTCCCGGGCCGGCCCCGGCGGGCCGGTACACCCTGAGCGGGATGGGCCCGGCCGGTCCGTCGGCGCGCGCCTCCTCCACGGACGCGACCGCCTCGGGCGGACCGTCGGCGGCGGTGAGCATCTTCATCATCTGACGCAGCCCTTCCGGGGTCACCTCGCGGTAGTCGACGCTCTCCATGGCTCCCAGCTGCTCCAGCAGGGCCTCGATCTGTTGGTCGAGCGGCATGTCAGGCGACCTCCTCGTAATGCGGCCGACCGGCCGGCCTCCTCGTATTGCGGCCGACCTCCCGGGCCGGCCGTGGTCGGTCGGGAACCTCAGCCGGGCCTGGCTCGCTTATTCGCCGGAGCCAGGCCTCTGGCCTCCAGCGCCGTCCGAATGCGCGCCGCCACATCGGGGATCGGTCCGTCGCCGTCCACGTCTATCAGGATCTGCCGATCGCGGTAGAAGTCGAGCAGCGGATCGGTGGTCGCCCGGTACTGCGCCAGCCGGTGCCGGATGGTTTCCGCCGTGTCGTCGCTGCGACCGGTGGCCCGACCGCGATCGATCAGCCGCCGGACCAGCTCGGCCTCGGGAACCGTCAGGTGGACCACGGCCGAGAACGTGAGACCGTGCTCCGTCGCCCACGCATAGGCGGCCAGCGCCTGGTCCAGCGTGCGGGGAAACCCGTCGAGCACGAAGCCCTCGAGCACGGCCGGCGTGCCCAGCCGCTCCTGCACGAGGCGCAGGACGAGGTGGTCGGGGATCAGGTCGCCGCGCTCCAGGTAGGGCCGGACCCGCCGCCCGAGCGGCGTCGAGCGGGTCACGTGGTCGCGCAGGAGGTCACCAGTGGAGATATGAGGCACGCCGTGCTCCTCGGCGAGCACGCGGCCCTGGGTTCCCTTCCCTCCTCCTGGTGGGGCGAGGAGGAGGAGCCGGATCATGTGGCTGGTCGCCGCGCGCCTGCAGCTACGGAGCGGGGCTCGTGGGTCGAAACCTGACGACCGGTAGCTCCCGGTCGGTCAGGGTCTGGTAGTGGGACCAGCCGGCGTAGAACTCGTGCAGGCGGCGCCACAGTTCCTCCCGGTCGTCGGCGGCCGGCATCTCGGCCACGACGTCGAGCCTGCGTCGGCCGTCCCGCACCGTCGCCTTGGGCTCGGCCTGGAGGTTGAGGTACCAGGCCGGAGGCTGGGCACGACCACCGTTGGACGCCACGACCACGAAATTGTCGTCGTCCCGCATGAACAGCAGCGGGTTCGTCCGAGGCTGGCCGGTGCGGCGCCCGACCGTGGTCAGCAGCAGCATCGGCCCCTGGGAGGACCTCGCTCCGACCCGCCCATCGCTGGCCTCGTACATCCAGCGATGGAGCTTGTAGAACAACGGACCCAGCGTTCGGTCGAAGCGAACCGCGTTCTCAGGTTTCACCCTCGGGAACACTACCCACTGACCGGCGCCCGCTGCCCAGCGTTGGCCCTCGGGGCCTCCGGGGGAGTGGCACCGAAGAGGTAGCCCTGGCCCAGCTCGCACCCGAGCTCGAAAAGCGTGTCAGCCTGGTGGGCGGTCTCGATCCCCTCGGCGATCGTGAGCATGTCGAGCGACCTGGCCAGATCCACGACCGTGCTGACGATCCTCTCGTCCTTGGTGCGACGGCCGAGGCCGCCGACGAAGGACTTGTCGATCTTCACGACCTCGACGGGGAGCTCCCGGATCGACGTCAGCGAGCTGTACCCGGTGCCGAAGTCGTCGACGACCAGCCGGACCCCGAGATCCCGCAGGCGCCACAGCGTCGACCTGATGCTCGGCGAGAACACGAGCGCCGTCTCGGTGATCTCCAGCCACAGCAGGGTGGGATCGATGTCGGCCCTGGCGATCTCCTCGGTGATCCGCGTCACGATGTCGGGATGGTTGAGCTCGTGGCCCGACAGGTTCACCGACATGGCGAGCGGGTCGTCGGGACGAGCGTGGTTCACCCGGCGGGCCGTCTGGCACGCTTCACGCAGCACCCAGTGGCCGACCGGGGAGATCAGGCCCGTCTCCTCCGCCAGCGGGACGAAGTCGGCGGCCCGCAGCAGCCCGTGCTCGCGATGCTGCCAGGCGACCAGGGCCTCCATCCCGACCGTGTTGCGATCGCGCAAGGAGACGAGTGGATCGAACAGCAGGCGGAGCTGGTCGATACCGCCGGGCGCTTCGACGGCGCGCCGCAGCTCTCCCTCCAGCTTGAGCCGGGTGGCGAGGCGATGCTGCATGGCGCCGGTGAAGAGCTGGAAGCGGTTCCGGCCCCGAGCCTTGGCCTGGTGGAGGGCGGTATCGGCGTCCCGCAGAAGGTCCTGGGCGGATCGCCGACCCCGGCCACCGACCGCCACACCGACGCTCACGCTGACGAACACGTCCACGGCGCCGATCCGCCGGGTGTGACGACAGGCGCGCACGATGTCCTCGGCGAGGACGGCGGCGGTCTCGCGTTCGAGCTCACCGGCCACGAGGACGGCGAAGCTGTCCCCTGCCCAGCGGGCGAGCACCGCACCTTCGGGAGTCTGCTCCCGCAGGTTGTCGGCGACGAGCTCGAGGATGTCGTTTCCGGCAGCCCGATCGAAGGTGTTGTTGATGTGGCTCAGGCGATCGATGTCGATCAGGAGAATGGCGACGTCCGAGCTGGTCTCACCGTCGACATGCTCGGCGATCCAGCGGTCGAGGTAACGCTGATTGGGCAGGTTCGTCAGCTCGTCGTGCAGCTCGGTGTACTCGAGCTTCTCCTCGGCCGAGTGCTGATCGGTGATGTCCCTGACGTTGATGACCAAGCCCTCGACGTCGGGATCACGCAACATGTTCGTCACCCGGGCCTCGAGGAACCGCCACGATCCGTCGATGTGTCGTCCGCGGTAGCGAGTCACCTCGAACTCGGACTCACCGAGGAACAGTCTCCGTATCACTTCAGTGAAGGAGCTCCGGTCATCGGGGTGAACGAGATGAGCCTGACGGCTGAGCAGAGCCGTGGTCTCGTAGCCGAGGTTGCTCTCCGGCTCGGAGCTGAGCCGCTGGACGTCGCCGTGCTTGTCGAGGATGAAGTAGTTCTCCGAGGAGGTGGCCAAGACCGACCGGAGCCTCGCTTCGTTTGCCCGCGACGCCTCCTCGTGCTGACGTTGGTTGGTCACGTCGATGACGGTGACCACGTAGTCGCTGCCCACGTTGTTGATCGTTATCGAGACCCAGATGATGCGACCGTCCTGGCGGCGCATCGGGATGTCGAACCCGCTGACCTCGACGTGCTCACGGACCTGGCGACGGAGATCCTCGAGATCCGCTGCGTCGAAGGAGAGCCTGGCCAGCGGCCCGCTGCTGATCATGGCTTCGGGCGAGGCGTAGCCCAGCATGCTCGCCAGCGCCTCGTTGACAGCGAGCAGGCGTCCGCCCGGCGTCGTGTAACACAGCCCGACGGCTGCCTTGTCGAACAGCGCGCGGTAGCAATCCCGTTCAGCCTGGATGTGGCTCGGCGTCGACATCAGATGCATTCCAGGGTACAGGTTTAGGTGAAAATGTTAAGAGATCGGTGGTCGTGGGAACGGGCATATCGGCTCGGTTTGCAGGTTATGTCGGGACCAAACGCCGGCTCGCAGTCGTGAGCGCTGACGGGGCGCAGCCCTTCAGTGTCTGGGCCCCAGAGGCCAGGCGGGTCGAGCTCCTCGTCGACGGACGGGCAGTCCCGTTCACCCGCGGCGCACGCGGCTGGTGGTCGGTCGATGTCGACGGCGCAGGACCGGGCACCGACTACCAGCTGTCGGTCGACGGGAGCGATGGGCTTCCGGATCCTCGGTCGGCGTGGCAACCGAGCGGCGTTCACGGGCCGTCGCGGGTCGTCGATCACGAACGCTTCCGGTGGACCGATCGCCATTGGCGCGGGATCGACCTGTCGTCGTCGGTGCTCTACGAGCTGCACGTGGGGACGTTCACCGACGCCGGCACCTTCGATGCGGCCATCGCACACCTCGACCACCTGGTAGGTCTGGGAGCGACGGCGGTGGAGCTGCTCCCGGTGGCCGAGTTCTCCGGGGAGCGGGGGTGGGGCTACGACGGCGTGGACCTGTATGCGCCCCACCACGCCTACGGCGGACCCGACGGCCTCAGGCGTCTCGTCGACGCCTGTCACGGGCGCGGCCTCGGCGTGCTGCTCGACGTCGTGTACAACCACCTCGGCCCCGAGGGCAACTACCTGGGGCGCTTCGGTCCGTACATCGCCGACCAGCACACGACTCCCTGGGGACCGGGCATCGACCTGGACGGCTCGTCGAGCGCGGAGGTCGCTGAGTTCTTCGTCGGGAACGCCCTGATGTGGTTGCGCGACTACCACGTCGACGGGCTGCGCCTCGATGCCGTGCACGCCCTGGCCGACGGTGCGGCGCTGTCGTTCCTCCAGCGGCTCTCCCGCCGGGTCGAGGAGCTGGCGGGCGAGCTCGGCCGCCAGCTCGTGCTGGTGGCCGAGAGCGACCGGAACGATCCCCGCATCGTGCAGGCGCGCCACGCCGGGGGGCGGGGCTCGACGGATGCTGGAGCGACGAGTTCCATCATGCCCTGCACGCCGTGCTCACCGGCGAGCGCAACGGCTACTACTGCGACTTCGGATCCCTCCAGTCGCTCGCCAAGGCCCTTCGACAGTCCTACGTCCACGACGGGACGTGGTCGGCCTACCGCGGCGGCGTCCACGGCCGGCCGCTGCCGCCCGGGATCCCGGGCCATCGCTTCGTGGTGTGCACCCAGAGCCACGATCAGGTCGGCAACCGTCCGGAGGGCGAGCGCACGGCGGCGCTGATGCGCGTGGGACGGTTGAAGGTGGGCGCCGCTCTCCTGCTCACGTCGCCTTTCGTCCCGATGCTGTTCCAAGGTGAGGAATGGGGAGCGTCGACGCCGTTCCAGTACTTCAGTGATCACGGCGACCCCGAGCTCGGACGCCTCGTCGCCGAAGGTCGGAGGCGGGACCTGCGCCACTTCGGCTGGCCAGTCGGGAGCGTGCCCGATCCTCAGGACCGGCTGACCTTCGAGCGGTCCAGGCTCGACTGGAGTGAGCTCGAGCCGGCCCCCGCACCACGACATCCTCGACTGGTACCGCCGGCTGATCGACCTGCGACGATCGATGCCGGAGCTACGCGACGGTCGGCTGGACCGGACCGTCGTGACCGTCGAGAACGAGCACAGCCTGGTGGTCAGGCGGGGGCGGGTCACCGTCGCCTGCAACCTCGGCGAGCACGCCACGGTCATCGAGGCGGGTGGTGCGCTGTCCATGCGCTCCGAGGAGAGGGTCGCCATCGAGGCCGGCCGCCTCCACCTGCCGCCGGACAGCGTGGCCGTCCTCACGGCCGGCGGCGGCGGGGGCTCCGGCTAGCCTGACCCCCATGGCGAGCCTCGTGCTGCGGGGTGCGCGCGTGGTCGATGGCACAGGTGCCGGCCCCGTGCGAGAAGGCGTGATCGCCGTGGAGGGCGAGCGGATCGCCCAGGTGGGTGGGCGCCCCCCGACCGGCGTGGAGCTGGATCTCGGCGGCCTCACCGTCGTCCCCGGTCTCATCGACGCCCATGCCCACCTGACCCTGGTCGACCTGGCCGACCTCAGTGGCCGGCGCACGCCCGTCGCCGTCACGGCGGCCCGGATCTTCCACGTCTGCGACGTGGCCCTCGACTCGGGCTTCACCACCGTCCGCGACGCGGGGGGAGCCGACGGCGGGTTGGCGAACGCCACGAGGCTCGGTCTGGTCCGAGGCCCGCGCATCCTCCCCTCGGGCCCCATCCTCTGCCAGTCGGGGGGTCATGGAGACCTTCGCGACCCGTTCGACCACCACGGCCGTGACGACGGCCTGCCCGGCCTCGTCCAGGCCTCCATGAGGATCGACGGCGCGGACAGCGCCCGGCTCGCGGCACGCGAGGTCTTCCGCCGGGGCGCCACCCAGCTGAAGGTGGCGGTGTCGGGAGGCGTGGTCTCCTCGACCGACCGCATCGAGGACGTCCAGCTCACGGTGGAGGAGCTGCGCGCCGTGGTGGCCGAGGCCCAGGCCCGTGAGACCTACGTGCTGGCTCACGCACACAACGTCGGCGGGATCCGCAACGGGTTGGCGGCCGGCGTCCGCAGCTTCGAGCACGCCAGCCTGCTCGACGAAGACACCGCGGACGCGATCGCCGCCGCCGGCGCGTACGTCGTGCCCACCCTGGCCGTGCTGCACCTCATGGAGCACGAATGGCAGGAGTGGGGGCTCTCGGAGGCGGTGCTGCCTCGGCTGGAAGGACTCGAAGACGCCATGAGCCGTTCGGTGAAGCTCGCCGCCGCCGCCGGCGTCCCCCTGGGATCGGGCTCCGATCTCCTCGGACCCGAGCAGCGCCATCGCGGGATGGAGCTGACGCTCAAGTCGCGGCTCCTCGGGCCGATGGAGGCGCTCGTGTCAGCCACCCGGACCAACGCCGAGCTCCTCGACCGAGCGGACGACATCGGCACCATCACCGAAGGCAAGCTGGCGGACCTGGTCGCCTTCGACGGCGACCCGCTTCAGGACCCCGAGCTGTTCGATCAGCCCGAGCGCATCGTCCTCGTCGTGCAGAGCGGGAAGGTGGTCAAGGACCTGCGGGCCTGACAGCCGAGGGTGCCGGGGGCGCAGCGGGCACGAGCAGCTCGTCGAGCAGCTGGCCGTACTGGATGAGGTGACGGTCCCCCATGAAGAGATCGAGGACCCGTTGGCGCGCCTCCCGTCCGAGCCGGCGTCGCTCGCGAGGGTCACGGAGCAGGCCGTTCACGATCGTGCCAAAAGCCTCCAGATCCGTCGGGTCGGGGAGCAGGCGTCCGCTCTCGCCGTCGACGATCTGATCGTTGATGCCGCCCACGGCGCTGGCCACGACGGGCCGTGTCTTCCACATGGCCTCGGCCACGGTGAGCCCGAACCCCTCGACGAGGCTCTTCTGGACGACGACCGCGGCGTGGCGCTGGAGGGCGTTGACCATCGCCGCGTTGGCCTCGACGTCGCCCATGGGGAGGCGTACCAATCGGATCCGCCGACGCTGGTCGGGGGCCAGCTGCCGCCAGCCCTCCAGGCACTCGCCATAGACCGCGAGCGCCTCCGGATCGTCGGCGACACCCTTGGCCTCCGGGCCGGCCAGGACGAGGTTGGCACCGGCCTCGCCGCCGACGTGCTCGGCGAAGCCGCACATCACCCCGAACATGTCTTTGAGGCGGTCCCATCGGGAGACCTGCACGACGACAGGAGCGCCGGGGTCCAGACGGCCGCCCTCGGCGACGATGTCGGCAACATCGGTGACGGTGCCAGGCAGGCCGTCGCGGTGCATGAACTCGGGCGCCGCCGTGGCGGCGGTGTCGGGCAGGAGGCCGATCCGGGCGAGGATCGACTGGACGGCGCCCGGCGCCAGCTCCTGGTTCTTGGCCGAGAAGGGGTCGATGGACGGAGGGATGATGTGGACGCGACCGTTGTCCAGCCAGCTCGGCGGGTAGGTGGCCCGGGAGAAGATGAAGGCGTCGGCGTCCTCCAGGTACGGCGCGAGGAAGTTCCATGCGCCGACGACGAAGGGGTTGTCGCGATCGTCGGCACCCACGTGGCAGCGCCAGATCACCACGGCACCGGCCCGCTTCATGGGTCTGATCAAACCGGTCGTCTGCGGATCGTGGAGGATGACCACGTCTCCGGGCCGCACCCTGGCCGCGAGGTCAGCTTCGTTGTCGCCGAGCGTCTGCTCGTAGATCCGGCGCTCGGCCGACCCGAGCTCGCCGCCGTCGCCCGGCACACCGTGCAGCCAGTTGTGGAGACGCTTGGTGACGGCGAAGAACTCGGGCACGCCGTGGATCACGAGCCACCGGGTGTCGACACCGCCCCCACGCGCGTAGGCGAGCAGCACCTCGAGCATCTCGGCGACACCCCCACCCTGGGCGGTGGAGTTGACGTTCCACACCGTCCGGCCCTGCAGGACGCGGTTGGTCGCCTCGGCCTGGGCGGCCAGCTGCGTGATCCGCTTGTCGCCGAGGAGGACGGCCGCCGTGTCGAGCTGCACGGCCTCGATGAGCACCTCTTGCATGGTGGACACCTACCCGGGATGCTTGCCGCTCACGGGGCGCGAGGCGAAAGCCCCTTGATTTTGACGGAGACACGGATGATTTCGTGACGTCCATCCCCTCCACCTCTCTGCCCTGCCGCCATGTTGCACCGTGCACGGGCCCGGACGGCGGATTTCCACTTCGGAGCGGCATTCCGGTCAGGTGCCGGAGAAGATGTCGGCTCGCCACGTCCCCGTGAGGGGGACGGCGCTCAGGGCAGCCCCGGCCCGTAGGAGCCAGCCGAGGGTGCCGTCGTGGTCCTCGTCCGCTGGCACCATGATCACCAGGCCCCGGCGAGGATGGTCCTGGCGCACCCGCCAGGCGGTGGGCACCTCGACCCCGAGGGAGGCGAGCCGCGGAGACGGCGCGGGGCCCGGCGGCGTGCTGCACGCCGATCGACACCGGGCTCCCGCCGGTCGCCCCGCCACTTGCCTGGCATCCATGTGCAGATCGGCACGGCGGGACCGCTGGCCGAGAAGATCCCGAACAGCGAGGATCCCTCGGGTACCTCGCTGTCGTCGTCGACGCCAGGGTGGAAGTTGATCCACCCTCCACGCCGGCCGCGGCTCCCGGCGACACCGTCCATGCGGGCCACCACCCCGGACCGGGTATCGGGTTCGAACTCCAGTTGCTCAGGCGCGGGCGTCACCGCCACCAGTGTGTACCTGTGCGCTCAGGCCAGTCCGACCGCCCGGGCGGCGGTGAAGATGGCGATGGCGAGCAGCACGGCCATGGCGATCGTGCACAGCAGCTCGTAGCCCCGCCGCCGGAGGCCGAAGATGCCGATGGCCTGAGCCAGCACCAGCGCCACCACGAACACCGCGATGGCCAGCAAGCCGAGTCCTACCGTCCCGCCTGCGGCGCCAGGCGGGACGGGCCGCGGGCGCGAGCGGGGCGGTGTGGTCAACTCCTGGGGCCGGCGGTGACGCTCTCGGTCGGGACCTCGAGCTTCGCCTCTCCGGCGTCCTCGGGACCGGCGGTGCCGAGCATCGGGCCCTCGCCCGACGGGTCGAGGATGCCCCCCTCGGCCCAGGTGTACCGGCCGCTCAGGACGGCCTGGGCGGCGGCGTAGTTGTCGGCGTCGTCGTTGTGCCACAGCTCGTCGAAGAGCCGGTCGACGCGGCGGCGGGCGCCCTTGCAGAACAATGCAGCCAGCTCGAGGGCGCTGGCTGCGTCCACCTCGCCGTCGTCGGCCAGCATCTGGGCCCGCACACAGGCGGCGCTCATGGCGTAGAGCTCGGCGCCGATGTCGACGATGCGACCGAGGAAGCCCTGCTTTCGCTCGAGCTTGCCCTGCCAGCGGGACATGCCGTAGAAGGTCGAGCGGGCGAGCTTGCGAGCTGGAACGCTCGACGAATCGCAGGTGGGTCGCCAGCTCGCCGAACTCGGCGTAGCTGCGCGGGGACTGCCCGTGCCCGACGGCGAGGCGCGGCAGCCACTTGCCGTAGAAGGCGCCCGCCTTGGCGGCCGTCTTGGCCTTGGTCCGCGTGTCGGCCGACGGGGTCGATGATGGCGCCGGCCACCGCGAGGTGCTGGTCGACGGCTTCGCGGGCGATCAGGAGCTTCATGATCTCCGACGAGCCCTCGAAGATCCGGCAGATCCGCAGGTCGCGCAGAATCTGCTCGGCCGGGACCGGCTTCTCGCCGCGGGCCTCGAGCGAGGCCGCCGTCTCGAAGCCCCGACCGCCCCGGATCTGGACCATCTCGTCGGCGACCTGCCAGGCCATCTCCGAGCAGTACAGCTTGGCCAGCGCGGCCTCGATGCGGATGTCGTGCTCCTCGGCGTCGGCCAGAAGGCTCGACAGCTCCACCACGGCTTCCTGCGCGAACGTCAAGCCGGCGATGAAGGCGATCTTCTCGGCCACGGCCTCGTGCTTGCCGATGGGCATGCCCCACTGGACGCGCTCGTTGGCCCACTCCCGCACGATCTTGAGCGAGAGCTTCGAGGACGATGCGCAGATGGCGGGAAGCGACAGGCGACCGGTGTTGAGCGTCTGGAGGGCGACCTTCAGCCCCCGACCCTCGCCGCCCACGACGTCGTCGGCGGGTACGCGGACGTTCTCGAACCGGGTCACGCCGTTCTCGATGCCGCGCAGCCCCATGAACTGGTTGCGGTGGAGCACCTTCACCCCGGGTGCGTGGGCGTCGACGATGAAGGCGGTGATGCCCCCGCGGTGTCCCTCCGAGCGCGGGACGTTGGCCATCACGACGAGCAGGTCGGCGATCACGCCGTTGGTGGTCCAGAGCTTCTGGCCGTTGATGAGGTAGCGAGGTTCCGTCCTCGGTCGGCACGGCGCTGCACTGCATGCGGGCAGGATCGCTGCCCACGTCCGGCTCGGTGAGAAGGAAGGCGCTGATCTCGTTCCGGGCCACTCGGGGCAGGTACTTGCGCTTCTGCTCGGGGGTGCCGAACAGCTTGAGAGGCTGCGGCACCCCGATCGACTGGTGGGCGCTGAGCAGGGTGCTGAGGGCGGAATGCCAGGTGCCCGCCATGGCCAGGGCGCGGTTGTAGTAGACGTTGGTGAGACCGAGGCCGCCGTACTCCTCGTCGATCTTCATGCCGAGGGCGCCGAGGTCGCACAGCCCCTTCACGACGCTGTCGGGGATCTTGGCGTCACGCTCGATGACCGCGGGGTCGACCTCGGTCTCGCAGGAAGGCCTCGAGACGGGCGAGGAAGGCGTCACCCTTGGCTCTTGCCTCGGCGGACGGACGCGGGATGGGGATGGACCAGATCCAGCTGGAACCGGCCCAGGAACAGCTCCTTGGCGAAGCTCGGCCGCTCCCATTCCTGCTGCCTGGCGGCCTCGGCGACGCTCGCGGGACTGCTTCTCGGTGACGGCTCGGGTGTTCAAGGCGTTCACCCCTCCTCGATCTGGGCGACAAACCCACGGCCTGGCGGCCCTCGCCCTGGTCTTGTACCCCCGTCCAGGCTCCCATGTCGGGCCCGTCCATATTGCCAGCTACACCGGCAGACGGAGGGATCGAGCGGTCGTAGCATGGACCTATGACCACGGAACCAACGGCGCATCCGCCCTCCGACGGCAGCGAGGAGGAGCGCCCCGCGTTGGCGGGGTATCAACCACCTGGCCCTGGTCACGACCGACATGGACGCGACCGTTCGCTTCTATGACGGCGTGCTCGGCGCCCGGTTGGTGGCCGACCTCGGCAACAGGTCGTTCCGTCATTACTTCTTCGAGTTCGGCGCCGGCAACACGGTGGCGTTCTTCGAGTACCAGGGGGTTGACCTGGAGCCGTTCGCCAAGCCGGCAGGGATCCCGGACCCACGGGCGGTCCAGTTCGATCACCTGTCGTTCAACCTGCCCGACGAGACCGCTCTGCTGGCTCTCCGGGACCGGTTGAAGGCGGCCGGATGCGAGGTCACGGACCTGGTCGATCACGGCTTCCTCCGCTCGATCTACTTCACCGACCCGAACGGGATCGCCCTCGAGGCCTCCTACTGGGTGACCGACCCGACGGGGCGGCCGGCCGACTACGCCGACGAGGGCCTCTTCGCCGACCCCGATCCGGTCCCGGCGGTGCGTGAGCTGCGGTCCGAGGGCCGGGTGCGATCGGTCCCTGCCACCCGCCTGGTCTGAGCCGCCCCGGCCCGGACGCCGGGTCCCGAGGCGGCTGGCGCCGGGCTCTGGCGCGGGGCTCCCCACTAACGTGAGCCCGTCCCAGCGAGGTCGGAGGATCGTGATGGAGGAAGGCCACAGCGTGGCCGTGCAGGGCCCTGTCGAGGCGCCGGCGGCACATCCGCTCGATCCACTGTCGGCGGACGAGATCGCCGCGGCCTGCGCCATCGTGAGGGAGTCCCGCTGGCTCGGCGACGACGTCAGGTTCCCCTGGGTCACCCTCCACGAGCCGCCCAAGGACGTCGCCTGGGGCCATCGGCCCGGCGCGGAGGTCGACCGTCGGGCCGAGGTGGCCGTCTGCGAGCGGACCAGCGGCACCGTGCACGAGGCCGTGGTGTCGATCACCCACTCGACCGTCCTCTCGTGGCGATCGGTTCCCGGTGCCGTCCCCCCGCTGCTCGTGGACGAGCTCGTCTTCGCCTTCCAGGCCGTCAAGGCCGACGCGCGGTGGCAGGAGGCGATGCGGCGGCGAGGGATCACGGACTTCGAGCTGAGTCCAGGTGGACCCGTGGCCGGCGGGCAACTTCGGGCTCGACGGGGAGGCGGGCCGGCGTCTCGTGCGCTGCGTCTCCTACGTGCGGACGCACCCGGCCGACAACGGCTACGCCCGCCCGATCGAGGGGCTCGTCGCCGTGGTCGACCTGGCGACCGGCGAAGGTGATCGAGATCGTCGACACGGGAGGTCGTGCCCGTCCCGCAGGCGGCCGGCAACTACGACCCCGCCTCGGTCGGGCGAGCTGCGACGAGACCTGCGGCCGCTCGTCATCACCCAGCCCGAGGGACCGAGCTTCGAGGTCGAGGGATCCGAGATCCGCTGGCAGCGGTGGCGCCTGCGGGTGTCGGTCCATCCCGTCGACGGCCTGGTGCTCCACACCGTCGGCTACGAGGACGGCGGCCGGGTGCGGCCGATCCTCCACCGGGCCTCGATCGCCGAGATGGTCGTCCCCTACGGCGACACCGCCACCAACCACTGGTGGAAGAACGCCTTCGACGTGGGCGAGTGGGGACTGGGCCGGATGATGCAGAGCCTCACGCTCGGCTGCGACTGCCTGGGCGAGATCCGCTACCTCGACGCCGTCCTCGCTGACGAGCGGGGCGGTGCCCGGACCATCGCCAACGCCGTGTGCATCCACGAGGAGGACTACGGGATCCTCTGGAAGCACGTCGACCTGTGGAGCGGACGGACCGAGGTGCGGCGCTCCCGCCGGCTCGTGATCTCGTTCATCGCCACCGTCGGCAACTACGAGTACGGCTTCTACTGGTACTTCTACCTCGACGGCACCATCCAGCTCGAGGTGAAGCTGACCGGCATCATGCAGACGTCGGCGCGTCGAGCCGGGCGACCGACCCGACTTCGGCGACGGTGGTGGCGCCCCGAGCTGTGCGGCGCCCTACCACCAGCACCTGTTCTGCGCCCGGCTGGACGTCGACCGTGGACGGCACCGCCAACTCGGTCTACGAGATGGACGCGGTCGGCCGGCCCGGGGGACGGACAACCCGTGAGGCGAACGCCTTCGCGCTCGCGGGCGACCCTGCTCGCCACCGAGTCGGAGGCCCAGCGGATGGCCGATCCCGCTCGCCAGCCGCCACTGGAAGGTCGTCAACCCGTCGTCGCTGAACCGTCTCGGCCAGCCCGTCGCCTACAGGCTGATGCCCGGCGCGACCACGTCGCTGCTGGCCGACCCCGACGTCCAGCGTCGGCCGGCGGGCGGCGCTTCGCCACCAAGAACCTGTGGGTCACCCCGTTCGATCCCGCCGAGCGGCGGCCGGCCGGGGACTACCCGAACCAGCACGGCGGCGGCGACGGGTTGCCGGCCTGGACGGCCGCCGACCGGCCGCTGGTGGACACCGACGTCGTGCTCTGGCACACCTTCGGCGTGACCCACGTCCCCGACCCGAGGACTGGCCGGTGATGCCCGTCGAGTACGCGGGCTTCGTCCTCAAGCCGGCCGGCTTCTTCGACCGCAATCCCGCTCTCGACGTACCGCCGACGACGAACGGGCACTGCAGCAGCGGAGGTTGAACGCGTGCGACGTGCCGGGCGCGCCGATGATGCACGCGGCGGCCAGGTCTTCCGACAGCCAGGTCCGTAGAATCGTGCCGATGCGTACCCGCGGCGCCAGCGACGCCCGGGTGGATCGCGTCCTGACCCTTCCCAACGTCGTCACCGTGGTCCGTCTCGCCGCCGTCCCCGTCTTCCTGTGGCTGTTGTTCGGTGTGCAGGAGCGGGTGGCCGCGGCTGCCCTGCTGGCCGTGCTGGGAGCCACCGACTGGATCGACGGTTGGCTGGCCAGGCGGCTCGGTCAGGTGTCGACCCTCGGCAAGGTGCTGGACCCGGTGGCCGACCGGTCCTGCTCGGTCGTCGGGGTGTCGGCCATCATGGTCGACGGCGCGGTGCCGCTGTGGCTCGGGGCCGCCGTGCTGGCCCGCGAGGCGCTGGTTCGGCCGCGGTCCTGGGCCTGGCCGCGCTCGGGGCGGCGCGGATCGACGTGGTCTGGGTGGGCAAGGCCGGCACCTTCGGGCTGATGGTCGCCTTCCCGCTGTTCCTGCGTCGGCCACGGGCCGTCGGCGACCTGGCCGATCGCCGCACTGGTCGCGGCGTGGGTGTGCGCCGTGCCGGCTCTGGCCCTGTCCTGGTACGTGGCCGGCCTATCCTCCTCGCTCGGGCCGGCTCGCGCGGGACGGCTCGCGGAGGTCGCCAGGGGACCGTCGGGTAGGGTCGGGCGCGTGAAGGCGGTGATCATGGCGGGCGGCGAGGGCACCCGCCTGCGCCCGCTGACGTCCAACCAGCCCAAGCCGATGCTGCCGATGGTGAACCGTCCGATGATGGAGCACATCGTGGGGCTGCTGCGGGAGCACGGCTTCGACGACATCGTGGTCACCGTGGCCTTCCTGGCCAACGCCATCCGGACCTACTTCGGCGACGGGTCGGAGTTCGGCGTGCGGATGGTCTACGCCACCGAGGAGACGCCGCTCGGGACCGCCGGCTCGGTGCTCAACGCCAGGGACGAGCTGGACGAGCGCTTCCTCGTGATCTCGGGCGACGTGCTCACCGACATCGACCTGTCGGCGGTGGTGGCGTTCCACGAGCAGCGGCAGGCCCTGGCCACCATCGGCCTCAAGGCCGATGGAGAACCCCCTCGAGTTCGGCATCGTGATCACCCACGAGGACGGCTCGATCGATCGCTTCCTCGAGAAGCCCACCTGGGGCCAGGTGTTCAGCGACACCATCAACACCGGGATCTACGTGCTCGAGCCCGAGGTGTTCGACTTCATCGAGTCGGGGCGGCCGGTCGACTTCTCGGGCGAGGTGTTCCCGGCGCTGCTGGCGGCGGGCGAGCCGATCTTCGGCTACGTGGCCGACGGGTACTGGGAGGACGTCGGCAACGCCGAGGCCTACGTGCGGGCCCACCAGGACGTCCTCGACAAGAAGGTGCAGGTCGACATCCCCGGCTTCTCGCTGCGCCCGGGCGTGTGGCTCGGCGAGGGCGCCGAGGTCGCACCCGTCGGCCCGCATCGACGGGCCGGCGGTGATCGGCGACTACTGCCGGTCGGGCCGGGCGCCCACCTCGCGCGACTACACGGTGCTCGGGGGCAACGTGCTCGTGGGTCCGGACGCCACCCTGCGAGCGCGCGGTCGTCCACGACAACGCGTACCTGGGGCCAGGGCGTGCGGCTGCGGGGATGCGTCCTCGGGGCGGCTCAGCGACCTCCGTCAGGGGGTCCGCTGCGAGGAGGGCGTGGTCCTGGGCGACGAGTGCTTCGTCGGCGAGCAGGCGGTGATCAACCCCGGGGTGAAGGTCTACCCGTCGAAGACCGTCGAGGCCGGCGCCACCGTCAACTCCTCGATCGTCTGGGAGTCACGGGGCACCCGGAGCCTGTTCGGACGGGTGGGGGTGACCGGGCTGGCCAACGTCGACATCAGCCCCGAGCTGGCCGTCCGGCTGGCCATGGCCTACGCCACCACGCTTAAGAGGGGCGCCACGCGTCACGACCTCGCGCGACACCAGCCGAGCCGCCCGGGTGCTCAAGCGCGCCATCATGGTCGGCCTCAACGCGGCCGGCGTGAACGTCGACGACCTGGAGGTCGCCACGGTGCCGGTCACCCGCTTCCAGGTCCGCACGAGGGTCGAGCCAGGGCGGGGTCAGCGTCGGCTGGCCCCGGGCGACCCGCAGGCGGTCCTGATCCGGTTCTTCGACGACGCCGGCGTCGACATCGACGAGACGACCCAGCGCAAGATCGAGCGGCTCGTGCCACCGCGAGGACTTCCGCCGGGTGCCGGCCGCCGAGATCGGCGACATCGGGCTTCCCGCCGAGGGCCCTCGAGCACTACACGGCGGCGCTGATGGACGGCATCGACCTCGACGGCCGTGCGAGCCGCCCGGTTCAAGCTGGTGCTCGACTACGCCTACGGCACGGCGAGTTTCGTGATGCCCAACGTGCTCGCCAAGCTCGGCGCCGACGTGCTGGCGGTCAACCCGTACGCCTCGACCGACGGGGGCGATGGCGTTCGACCGGGACACGCACGCCCGCCAGGTGGCCGAGCTGGTGCAGGGCCTCGGGCGCCCACCTCGGCGCCGTGATCGACCCCGACGGCGAGCGACTGACGATCGTCGACGACGCGGGCCACGTGCTCAGCGACGACGAGGCCCTGCTGCTGCTGCTGCGGCTGGTGGTGACCACCCAGCGACCGACCCCGGGTGGCGCTGCCGGTGGTGGCCAGCCGGGCCGCCGAGGCGCATCTGCGCCGAGGGGGGCGCCGGATCGCCTGGACCAAGACTGTCCACGGCCCACCTGATGGAGGTCGCCTCCTCGGAGCAGGTCGACTTCGCCGGCGGCCAGGAGGGCGGGTTCGCCTTCCCGGCCTTCCTCCCCGCCTACGACGCCGCCGCCGCGCTGGTCAATCTGCTGGCGATGCTGGCCGGCGACCGGGCTGCGGCTGTCGAAGGTGGTCAGGCAGTCCGCGCCCGGTCCACATGGCCCACGAGCGGTGGTCACGCCGTGGGAGCAGAAGGGTCTGGTCATGCGGACCCTGGTGGAGAACCTCAAGGACCGGGAGCTGGTGCTGGTCGACGGGGTGAAGGTGCTGGAGGACGACGGGTGGGCGCTGGTGCTGCCCGACCCCGAGGAGCCGGTCACCCACGTGTGGGCCGAGGGGCCCGAGCGACCGGCGCCGCCTCGACCGGCCGACGAGTACGCAGTCGCCGTGCGCGAGCTGCTCCGCTGAGCGGGCCGGCAGGTCGGCCCGGGGGAGCTCGCGCTCGGTGCGAGCGGCGCCTGGCCGGGATCGGGTAGCTTCCTGCCATGAACGTGCCCGACGGATCTGCGGTACACGGCCGATCACGAGTGGGCCCGGCTCGAGGACGGCAAGGTGCGGGTCGGCATCACCGACTACGCCCAGGACGCCCTGGGTGACATCGTGTTCGTCCAGCTCCCCGAGCAGGGCGCGCACGGTCGAGGCATCGGCGGCGTTGGGCGAGGTCGAGTCGACCAAGTCGGTCTCGGACATCTACGCGCCGGTGGCCGGCGTGGTGGTCGAGGTCAACACCGAGCTCGGCCGACGCGCCCGCAGCGCTCAACGAGGACCCCTACGGCGAGGGGTGGATCTGCGTGATCGAGCGCGGCGACGCCGGGACCTCGCCGGCCTGCTCGACGCCGAGGCCTACCGTCAGCTGATCTCGAGTTGAGCGACCTGCCCGGTGAGCGCCGGACCGTCAAGGAGTACGGTGGACGCCGTGTTCTGCAACAACTGCGGCCACCGCAACCCGGAGGGCGCGAAGTTCTGCTCGTCGTGCGGGCGGTGCTGCCCACGGCCGGCCGACGACACCACCGTCACCTTCCTGCCGGTCGAGGGCGGCGGGGAGACGGCCGAGGAGGAGGTCGGCGTCACGCTCCCGGAGCTGCCCCAGGGCACGGGCATGCTCGTGGTCAAGCGCGGCCCCAACGCCGGGCTCGAAGTTCATGCTCGGACGCGGACGTCACCCTGGCCGGCCGGCACCCCGAGAGCGACATCTTCCTCGACGACATCACGGTGTCCCGTCGCCACGCCGAGTTCGCCCGGCGGGAGCGACGGCTACCTCGTGCGGGACGTCGGCTCGCTCAACGGCACCTACGTGAACCGGGAGCGGATCGAAGAGGCGGAGCTGGCCAGCGGCGACGAGGTGCAGATCGGCAAGTTCAAGCTCGTCTATCCTGGCGGGAGCGGCGGAAGGGTAGGGCGGTCGAGGGCGTGGCGGAGCGGACGCTATCTGTCGATCGGTGACGTGCTGTCCCTGCTGAAGGGCGAGTTCCCCGACATCACCATCTCCAAGATCAGGTTCCTGGAGAGCCAGGGCCTCCTCGATCCCGGAGCGGACACCGTCGGGCTACCGGAAGTTCTACGAGGACGACGTCGACCGGCTGCGCTGGATCCTGCGCCAGCAGCGGGAGCACTTCCTGCCGCTGAAGGTGATCAAGGGCCGTCTCGGCGGCAACGGCGGCACGTCCGCCCATTCCGAGAGCGAGCGTGGTGCAGGCGTCGGCGCTGGGGTGACGGCGGCAAGATCGTCGGTGGGCGCCCGCCCTCCGGCCACGCGAGGGCGGCCGACCAGGTGCCCCGGCCGAGGGTGCCCAGCAGGATCCCCTCGCCGAGCAGCTGGCGCCGACCGCGGCGGGCCGGGCCGGCTCGCGGCAGGAGGGCGCGGACGACGACTGGACCGCCCGCGAACCGGGCGCTCGGGAGCCGACGGCGCCCACGTCGACCCGGACGTCGGCGCCCTCGGGGGCACCGGCATCGACCGCCAGGAACCACCTGGGGGTCCCGTCGCAGACGCGGGCGGGGCATCCCGGCACCGCCGACGCACCACCGGGTGAGGCGCGTGCCCCCGGTGCACCATCGGCCCGATCAGCGCCGCCGACGCCCCGCCCGGGAGGCGGGGTCGAGGAGACAGCCCGCCCGGGAGGCGGGCCGACGCACGCCCAGGCAGCGGGCCCGGCAGCCCGCGGAGGCGGGCCCGAGCAGACGGCCCGCCCGGGACGCGGGCCGGACGAGACGCTCCGCCCAGGAGGCGAGCCCGAGAGCAGGGCAGGCAGGTCGGGCCCGCCGGCAGCGACCGAGGAGGACACGGGCGGTCCTCTGTCGATCGGTCTCTCGGGGGTGAACCTCACCGTCGAGGAGCTGGCTGGCGCCAGCGGCCTGAGCGAGGAGGAGCTCGGCGAGCTGGCGCGCTACGGCTTGCTCGTGGGGCGCCCGATCGGCGACACGACCTACTACGACGAGGAGGCGTTGACGATCGCCCGGCTGGCGGCGGGGTTTCGTCGGTTCGGGATCGAGGCGCGACACCTCCGGATGTACCGGACGGCGGCCGACCGCGAAGCGTCCTTCTTCGAGCAGATCGTGATGCCACTGCTCAAGCAGCGCAACCCGGTGGCCAGACGGCGCGCCGTGGACACCCTGGCCGAGCTGGCGCGCCTCGGCCAAGGACTTCGAGGCGCCCTCCTGCGCAGCGCCCTCAAGGACAACACCGGGGGGTGACACCCGCACCGGCCCGGGTCCTCATCGACGGCGGCGAGCTGAGGACCGGGGTGGCCCGTCTGGGGGCGGAGCTGTCGGCGGCCTACCCGCGAGGCATGGTGCTGGTGGCGGTGCTCAAGGGAAGCGTGTGCTTCCTGGCCGACCTGGTGCGTTTCGTCACCGTGCCCTGTGAGGTCGACTTCCTCGCCATCTCGTCCTACGCGGAAGGGACCGGCCGGGTGCGCATCGTGAAGGATCTGGACACCGACATCTCCGACCGGGATGTGGTGCTCGTCGAGGACATCGTCGACACCGGCCTCACGCTCACCTACATCCTCGGCGAGCTCCAGCGGCGGGGTCCGCGCTCGCTCGAGGTGTGCGCGTTGTTGGACAAGGCCGCCCGTCGCATCGTGCCCACTCCGATCCGGTTCGTCGGCTTCCCCATCGAGGACGAGTTCGTGCTCGGCTACGGGCTCGACTACGCCGAGCGCTATCGCAACCTCGACCAGGTCGTGGCCGGTGACCTCGCCGCGCTCCGGGCCGAGCCCGACGCGCATGTGGAAGAGCTGTTCTCACGCTAAGTTGCTCCCATGGTCGAGGTGCACTTGGCAGCCGTGCGGGTTGACCTCCAGTCGAACACGCCGGTGGTGCTGCTCCAGGAGACCGAGGGCGCCAGGCGCACGCTGCCGATCTTCATCGGGGCGCCCGAGGCGACGGCCATCGCCTTCGCCCTCCAGGGGGTGACGACCCCCCGACCGATGACCCACGACCTATGCGGGACATGCTGGCGGCGCTGGGAGCCAGCGTGGAGCGGGTCGTGATCACCGAGCTGAGGTCGGCGACCTACTACGCCGAGCTGCAGCTCCAGATGGGGGACCAGAGCCCCACCGTGTCCAGCCGCCCCTCGGACGCCATCGCCCTGGCTGCCCGCCTCGGCACCTCCCTCTACGTGGCCGACGACCTCCTCGACGCCGAGGGCGTGGTCCTGCAGACCGAGGACGAGGACGAGGAGCCGGCAAATCCCGAGGAGCTGGTCGGCGAGTTCCGCCAGTTCCTGCAGAACATCCGGCCCGAGGACTTCAGCTCCTGAGCACCGGGGCCGGTGGCCGAGCGCCCCGCCGGCCGCCCCGCTCCCGTTGACGCCCCGGGAGGGGGAGGCGTAACCTGTCACATCGGCGTAACTACGCCGGTGTGAGTGCATCGAAGCGTGTGGACGAGGCGAGCCGGCCCGACCGCTGGGACCCAGCCACGGGTCTCCGAGCCGGGACCGCCGGCCTGGAGGCAGGTTGTGATGGCAGAGGACGGGTTCCGCGGGCCGCAGGTCTGTTCGATCGTCGGCATCACCTACCGCCAGCTCGACTACTGGGCCCGGACCGACCTGCTGCGCCCCTCCATCTCGGAGGCACGGGGAAGCGGCACCCAGCGCCGCTACTCCTACCGCGACCTGCTCGAGCTCAAGGTCATCAAGCAGCTGCTCGATGCCGGTGTCTCCCTCCAGTCGACTCGCCGGGCCATCCAGTGCCTCCGGGAGAACCTGGGCGCGGACGTCGCCTCGGCGAACCTGGTCCTCGGTGGGTCGGACTCGCTTCTCGCCCACTCGGGTGAGGAGGTCGTCGATCTGCTTGAAGGGGGGCCAGGGCGTCCTCAACATCGTTCCCATGGCCGGGGTCAAGGAGGCGATCGACGCCGCCATCCACCGGTTCGCCCCGGAGAGCCAGCCGGCGGTCGCCCAGATCGGGGGCGAGGCCGACGGAGCCGGTCGCCAAGTCTGCGGTCGGCCAGGGGGGGTAGGAGACACTGGACGGAAGCGGCCTCCCGCACGAGAGCGTCCGCTTCGCCCACAACTCGGAGCGGCAGTTCGCCAAGCTCCTCGACTTCTACGGGATCGCGTGGGAGTACGAGCCGGTCGAGTTCACCCTGGAGCGGGACAGCCAGGGCGCTCCTGCGGCGGCGCTGCGTCCCGACTTCTACCTGCCGACCTACGACCTCTACATCGAGATCACCACGCTCAACCAGCGGCTGGTGACCAAGAAGAACGCCAAGGTCCGGCGACTGCGCCAGCTCCATCCTGAGGTGAAGATCAAGATCTTCTACCAGCGGGACTACCTGAACCTGTTGGTCAAGTACGGCCTGGAGGAGCCCTCGCAGCTGGTCGACGCGGGTCTCGACACGGTGGAGCCCCGTCCGCTCTCCTTCGAGCCCGAGGAGGACTACGCCGGGTCGTCTGGTACCCGCTGGGGAGGTCGTAGGCTGGCCGCCGTGACCACCCAGCGCTCGCCGTTGGCTGCTGCCCACGAGTCGCTGGGCGCGCGGTTCGTCGACTTCGGCGGATGGGAGATGCCGATCTCCTATCCGGCGGGCACGGTCGCCGAGCACCGGGCGTGCCGGAGCGCGGCCGTGGCCTTCGACGTCAGTCATCTGGGCACGGTGCGGGTGGAGGGCCGTGACGCCTTCGAGCGGCTCCAGCGCAGCCTGACGAACGATCTGCGGCCGCATCGGCCCCGGCCGAGCGCAGTACACCCACCTCCTCGACGACGCCGACGGCTCGGTGATCGACGACATCATCGTGTGGTGGGTCGCGCCGACCCGCTTCGACGTGATGCCGAACGCCTCCAACACCGCCAGCGTCAGGGGTGCCCTCGGTGGTCCCGACGTCACCCACGAGCGGGCCGTGATCGCGGTGCAGGGCCCGAGCGCCCGCCGGCAGCTGGCATCGGTGAGCCCCGCGGCCGCGTGCGTGCCACGCTTCGGCGTCGCCACCTTCGCCTGGGACGGTGTCGAGTGCGTGGCCGCCGGGACCGGCTACACCGGCGAGGACGGCGTCGAGTGCGCGGTGCCCGCCGCCCGGGCGGAGGCGTTCTGGTGGGCCGTGCTCGAGCACGGCGTGGTCCCGGCCGGGCTGGGCGCGCGCGACACCCTGCGGCTGGAGGCCGGCCTGCCGCTCCACGGCCACGAGCTGGGTCCGGGGATCACCCCGCTCCAGGCCGGGCTGGGCTGGGTGGTCGGTTGGGACAAGGGACCGTTCCGCGGGCGCCAGGCCCTCGAGGCCGAGCGCCGCCGGGGCATCGGGCGACGGTCTGCGGGGACTGGTCACCGAGGGCCGCCAGCCTCCCCGGCAGGGCAACGACGTGCGCGGCGGTGACCGGGTCCTGGGCCGGGTGACCAGCGGGAACTTCTCACCGGTGCTCGAGCGGGGGATCGCCATGGCGCTGCTCGACCCGGCCGTCGAGCCCGGATCGGCGGTGACGATCGATGTGCGGGGCCGGCCTCTCGGCGCCAGCGTCGTGACGTTGCCCTTCGTCGGTCCCCGCGCCGCAGCGAGAAAGGGTGCGTGAGCCAGTGGGTCACTACGTACCGCACACCGACGCCGAGATCGACGCCATGCTCGCGGCCCTCGGGCTGTCGACGGTGGACGAGCTGTTCGCCGCCGTGCCCCAGGCCCTGCGTCTGGCGGGAGGCCTCGATCTGCCCTCCGGCCTGAGCGAGCCCGACGTGCTGGCCCGGCTCGAAGAGCTGGCCGCCCGCAACCAGGTGAGTGGACGGGAGCTGGTCTGCTTCGCCGGGGCGGGGGCCTACGACCACGAGGTTCCCGCCGTGACCCGGTCCCTCGCCGGTCGGGCGGAGTTCGTGACCGCCTACACCCCCTACCAGGCCGAGGTGGCCCAGGGGGTGCTCCAGGCGCTGTTCGAGTTCCAGACCATGATCGCCCGCCTCGCCGGGGTGGGCGTCGCCAACGCCTCGCTGTACGACGGCGCCAGCGCCACGGTCGAGGCCGTGAACCTGGCCACGTCGTCCAGCGGTCGACCGTCGGTGTGGATCTCCCAGGGCGTTCATCCGCACTGGCGCCAGGTCGTCACGACGTTCGCCGCGGGCGAGGGTCGCGACGTCGTGGAGATACCCCTCGAGGACGGGCTGACGGCGTGGCCGGATGCGCCGCACGGTGTCGGTGCGGTCGTCGCCGCCTACCCCAACTACCTGGGCTGCCTGGAGGACCTGGCCCGGGCTCGCCGGGTCGCCGACGACGCCGGAGCCCCCCTCGTCGTCGCCTTCGACCCCGTGGCGGCCGGTCTGCTGCGCTCGCCGGGGTCCTGGGGCGCCGACGTGGTGGTGGGCGAGGGTCAGGCGTTCGGGACGACGCTCAACTTCGGCGGCCCCTACCTGGGGCTCTTCGCCTGCACCGAGGAGCACGTGCGGCGTCTGCCCGGGCGCCTGGTGGGAGAGACCGTGGACACCGAGGGGCGCACGGCCTACGTCACGACCCTGCGCACCCGGGAGCAGGACATCCGCAGGGAGCGTGCCTCGTCCAACGTCTGCACCAACCAGACCTTGATGGCCGTGACGGCGGCCATCCAGCTCGGCTGGCTGGGGACGAGCGGGCTGACCGAGGTCGCGTTGCGCTGCGCCCGGGGGGCGCGCTACTGCCGGCAGGCGCTCCTGGCCATCGAGGGGGTCGAGCCGCTCGTCTCGGCGCCGGTGCTACGGGAGTTCGCCCTCCGGGCGCCGGTCGGCGGCGAGGTGCTGGTCGAACGGCTGGCCGAGGAGGGCTTCCTCGCCGGGGTGCCGCTGGGACCCGGTCTCGAGGCCAGCGGCTGCGACGGCGGCCTGCTGGTCGCGGTCACCGAGCGCCGGACCCGCGACGAGATCGACGCCTTCGTCGCCGCCTTCGAGAAGGCGGTGCGCTGATGGGTGGGGACACGGCGGGCGCCGCAGCCGACGCCGCCGGGAGGCAAGGCGTCGAGCGCGCCGCTCATGGGCCGGGAGTCCGAGCCGACGCTCTTCGAGCTCTCACAGCCGGGCCGGCGGGCCTGGTCGCTGCGCACCACGGGTGTGCCGGAGTGGACCCCCGAGGAGCTCGTTCCCCGAGCGCACCTGCGGGCCGAGCCCGTCGAGGTGGCCGAGGTGTCGGAGCGGGACCTGGTGGCGCACTTCACCCGGCTCTCGCACCGCCAGTACTCGGTCGACGTCGGCGCCTACCCCTTGGGGTCGTGCACCATGAAGTACAACCCCAAGCTCTGTGACGCCGTCGCCAGCATGCCCGGCCTGACCGGGGCCCACCCGGCCGCTCCGGCGTCGCTGGTGCCGGGCTGGCTCGAGCTGCTGGTCGCCCTCGAGGAGGCCCTGTGCGAGGTGACGGGCATGGCTGCGGCGACGCTGCAGCCGGCTGCCGGCGCAGCGGGCGAGCTCACCGGTTTGATGCTGATGCGGGCCTGGCACGAGGCGGGTGACGGGTCGGGGCGCCGACGGGTGATCATCCCCGATTCCGCTCACGGGACCAATCCGGCGTCGGTCGCCCTCGGTGGGTACGAGGTGACGACGGTGGCGTCGGATGCGAGGGGTTGCGTCGACGTCGCCGCCCTCGAGGCCGTCCTCGACGACACCGTGGCGGGCATCATGCTCACCAACCCCAACACCCTCGGGCTGTTCGAGGAGGACATCGCCAGCATCGCCGCCGCTGTGCACGAGGTCGGTGGGTTGCTCTACTACGACGGCGCCAATCTCAACGCCATCCTCGGGGTGGCCCGCCCCGGCGACATGGGTTTCGACATCGTGCACATGAACCTGCACAAGACCTTCGCCACCCCCCACGGCGGCGGTGGACCGGGCGCCGGGCCCGGTGGCGGTATCGGAGCGGTTGGCGCCGTTCCTGCCCGGACCTCGTCCCGTGCGCAGACCGGGCCGTGACGGCGACGGCGGCGAGCGCTTCGGGTGGGAGATGCCCACCCGCTCGATCGGCCGCGTCCACTCCTGGCACGGCAATGCCGTGGTGCTGGCCCGGGCGTACGCCTACATCCTGGCCAACGGCGGGGACGGTCTGCGGCGCGTGGCCGACGCGGCCGTGCTCAACGCCAACTGGCTGCGCCAACGCCTGCGCGGCTCCTACGACATCCCCTACGACCGACCCAACATGCACGAGCTGGTGGTGTCGGCCGCCAACCTCAAGCGGCGGAGCGGGGTGAAGGCACTCGACGTGGCCAAGCGACTGCTGGAGGAGGGCTTCCACTCGCCGACCGTGTACTTCCCCCTCACCGTCGAGGAGGCGCTCATGATCGAGCCCACCGAGACGGAGAGCCCCCAGACCCTCGAGGCACTGGCCGTTGCCCTCGAGATCATCGCCGCCGAGGCGCTGGGCGGCGACCCGGCCCCGGCCAAGGAGGCGCCGCGCACCACCCCCGTGAGCCGGGTGGACGAGGCCAGGGCCGCCCGCCAGCTGGTTCCGACCTGGGACGCCCGCCCCTGAGTCGCTCCGGGCGGTCGCCTCAGCTGCGCCGCGGCTCCCAGCGAAAACGTCGCAGGGCGAACACCATGGCGGCCACCCCCCAGATGGCCATGATGGCGAGGTCGTTGCCCGCGATCCCGGACCCGCCCGCCGTGGATCGAAGGGCGCGAACAGCGCCTGGATGAAGTGGTAGACGGGGAACAGCCGCCCTGGCCTATCGTCGGCGCACGCAGGCCGAGAGAGGAGTCGTCATGGCCCCGAACGTCGACGTCAGCCTGGGCAGCTGGTTTGCCCGGCGGGCGGCCGCCACCCCGGACCGCCGGGCGCTCAGCTTCGAGGGGACCACGCGCACCTACGCCCAGCTCCTCGATCGCGTCGACCGCCTGGCGGCCGGTCTGCGCGCCGGCGGGGTCTGTCACGGCGACCGCGTGGGTTTCCTGGGGCTCAACCAGCCTGCGTTCTTCGAGACGATGTTCGCCGCCGCTCGCCTGGGTGCCAGCTTCGTGCCCCTGAACTTCCGCCTGACGGGACCCGAGCTGGCCTTCATCATCGGCGACGCGGGGATCCACACCCTCGTCGTCGACGACCTGCATCGTCCCGTGGCTGATTCGGTGCGGCCTGACGTACCCGTCCGGCGCTACCTCAGCGCCGACGACGCCGTTGGCGAGGGGTGGGAGCCGCTCGCCGGCGTCATCGCCGGCCACGGTCGGATCTCGGCCACCGAGCCCATCGACGCTGACGAGGTCGCCGTCATCATGTACACCTCGGGGACGACGGGGCGACCCAAGGGAGCCATGCTCACGCACGGCAACCTGTGGTGGAACAACGTCAACGCGTTCCACACCCTCGACATCGTGCACGACGACGTCACGCTCGTCGTCGCGCCGCTGTTCCACATCGGTGGCCTCAACGTCACCACGCTCGTCACCTGGCAGAAGGGTGGGGAAGTGGTGCTGCACCGGGCCTTCGACCCAGGCGCCTGCCTGGAGGCGATCTCGAGACAGGGTGTGACGACCATGTTCGGCGTGCCGGCGATGCTGTTGTTCATGAGCCAGCACCCGGAGTTCGGCGAGGCCGATCTCACCAGCCTCCGCATGGTGATGTGCGGGGGTGCGCCCGTGCCCGAGGCGCTCATCAAGACCTACAACGGCGTGGGCATTTCCATCAACCAGGGATACGGGTTGACCGAGACAGCTCCCCTGGTGACGTTCCTGACGCCGGAGTTCTCGTTGGCGAAGGTCGGCTCGGCCGGCAAGGCTCCGCTCTTCACCGAGGTCCGGTTGGCTGGTGCCGACGGTGGCGTGGTTACCGAGCCGCTGGCCCGTGGCGAGGTGTGCGTGCGGGGCCCGAACGTGATGAAGGGGTACTGGAACCAGCCCGCAGCCACGGCGGCCGCCATCGACCCCGAGGGATGGTTCCACACGGGCGACCTCGGCTACCTGGACGAGGACGGCTTTCTGTACATCGTCGACCGCGTGAAGGACATGGTCCTGACCGGGGGAGAGAACGTCTACCCGGCCGAGGTGGAAGGAGTGCTCTTCCAGCATCCGGCGATCGCCGACGTGGCCGTCGTCGGTGTGCCCGACGAGCGATGGGGAGAGGCCGTGGCGGCGGTGGCCGTGCTCAAGGAGAACGCGTCACTCACCCTGGAGGACCTGCGCGAGGTCGCGGGACGATCGCTGGCTCGCTTCAAGCTGCCCAGCCGGTTGGAGGTGGTCGAGGCGCTGCCGCGCAATCCGGCCGGGAAGGTGCTCAAGTTCGAGCTTCGGGCCCAGCTCGCGCCGAGCTCGGGCACCAAGGGGAGCTGAGCGGCGTGCGCATCGGGCTGTTCTTCGCCACGACCAACCCCTACGCCACCCCTGAGTTTCTCGCCGCCGCGGCCGCTGGCGCAGAGGAAGGCGGTTTCTCGTCGGTCTGGGTGGGCGAGCACGCCGTGCTCGTCGACGAGTACGAGTCGCGCTACCCCTACGCCGACGACGGCAAGATCCCGCTCAGGGGAGAGACCGGCCTTCTCGAGCCGTTCGACGCCCTGTCGTTCCTGGCCGCCGTGACGTCGAGGGTGCGACTGGGCACGGCGGTCTGCCTGCTGCCCCAGCGCAACCCGGTCTACACGGCCAAGGACGCATCCACGGTGGACTGGTTGTCCGGGGGTCGCCTCGACCTCGGTATCGGTATCGGCTGGCTTCGAGCGGAGTTCGAGGCCGTGGCCGCACCCTTCGAGCACCGTGCCGACCGGTGCCGGGAGTACATCGAGGTGATGCGCCGCCTGTGGTGTGACGACGTCTCCGAGCACCGAGGGACGTTCTATTCGCTTCCTCGCTGCCGGATGTACCCCAAGCCGCTCCAGCGGCCGCACCCGCCGCTGTACTTCGGAGGCGAGAGCGATGCCGCCCTGCGGCGGGTGGCCGACCTCGGCGGCGGCTGGCACGGGTTCAATGTCGGTCCCGACGAAGCGGCCGAGCGCGTGGCGCGCCTGGAGGGACTGCTCGAGGAGCGGGGCCGGACGCTCGCCGACGTCGACGTGACCGTCTCGTCGTACCTCAAGCCGGTGGAGCCGGAGAACCTCGCCGCCTACCGCGACGCCGGCGTCGACCAGCTCGTGCTCCCGGCCTTCGCGACCGACAGCGAGAAGATGCGTGCGCTGGTCGGCGGGTTGTCCGAGCGGTTCGTGGAGCGGGCGGGGGAGCTGTAGCTGCTCGAGCCGCTACTCGAGCAGGTCGGGCTGCTCCCGCACGATCCGCTCGTACAGCGGCTGGAAGCTGAACCAGCCGGCGATGTTGGAGCCGACCTGCGTGGACGTGAGCCTGGCCATGTCATCGGCGATCAGCACCGGCTTGCCCGCCGCCTCTGCGAGGAGCTGCGCCTGGCACGAACGCTCCATGGTGATGAACCACCACGCCGCCTCGTCCACCGAGTGGCCGACCGTGAGGAGGCCGTGGTTGCGCAGGATGACGGCCTTGGAGTCTCCCAGGGCGTGGGCGAGGCGCTTGCCCTCCTCGACGTCGAGGACGACGCCGGTGTAGTCGTCGAACAGAGCGTGGTCGTCGTAGAAGGCGCAGACGTCCTGGGTGATCGGATCGAGCGTGCGCCCCAGGGCGGACCACGACTTGCCGTAGATCGAGTGCGCATGGGCCGCGGCCACCACGTCGGGGCGGGCGGCATGGACCTGCGAGTGGATGGCGAAGGCGGCCGTGTTGACGGCGTAGTCACCCTCCACGACCTCGCCCTGGTCGTTCACCAGGATGAGGTCGCTCGACCCGGATGTGGCCGAAGTGCACGCCGAAGGGGTTCACCCAGAAGTGGTCGGGACGCTCAGGATCCCGCGCCGTGATGTGGCCCGCGACGCCCTCGTCGAAGCCGAACCGCGAGAAGAGACGGAACGCAGCCGCCAGACGCTGCTTGCGGTGCAGCCGGTCGTCCTCGACCGAGTCGAACTGCGGCGGCAGGGGGAGCCTCGTCTCCGCCATCTGGACACCTCCACGAGAGGGGATGCGACAAATCGATCCTAACTGGTGGGTCGTGCTGTCTCGGGCCCGGACCCGGCTGGTAGCTTCTCGGCGGTGAGAGGACCCGCCGGCTGGGCCCAGCCCCGGACGGCCCGCTGGGACGACGCCAGACCCGGCACGGCGCCGGGCCCTGGGACCGTCGACGAGGACGGGACGACGAGGCGGGCCCTGCTGGCCCACTGGGGTCTGCGGGTGATGGCCTTCCTGGTGGACTTCGTGGCCCCCTTCGTCATCGCCGGCATCGTGTTCCGGGTGTGGGCACCGGCCGGCGTGGTCGCCTACGTCGTTGCCGCCGTCTTCGTCATCTGGGACCTGGTCGTCCAGGGGATCACCGGCCAGACGGTAGGCAAGCGCTTCGTGGGCACCTGCCTGGTGCGGTCCGACGACGGCGAGGTCGTCGGTCCACGGCTGTCGATCATCCGCTACGTGGGCCACATCGTCGACGTCCTGCCGCTCTACGCAGGCTTCCTGTGGCCCCTCTGGGACGCCAAGCGCCAGACGTTCTCCGACAAGATGTGCCGCACCGTCGTCATCGTGGTCGAGACCTGAGCGCGGCGGGCCGGACAGCCCGGACAGCCCGGACAGCCCGGACAGCCCGGGCACGATACGACTCGGCCGCGTCATCCCGTTTGTCGCGCCCGTTGGCGCGACATAACGCAGACCTGGAAAACGAGAAGACCCCTCGGGAGACGGGGAGGGGATCCCGGACGCCCGGCCAGGCCCCTTCTGGGCGAGCCAGGGCATCAACTTTACATAACGTACATTCTGGGCGGCCAGGGGAGGAGCGGAGCAGGTCGTCCGACCAGGCGCTCACGACGACGGGCGGCTCAGGCGCCCAGGCTGACCTCGGCGGGGCTGTCGTCGCCGTCCCCAGGGCCCCCGTGAGACACAGCAGGCTGCCCGGTCCGGGGCTCAGGGGGCACGTCAGCGGGTGCTGCCGGGCGCCAACGGGAGGCGCGTCGCACGGTCTGGGCCAGCGCGGCGACCCGGGCTCGGGACGCCCCGAGCCACGCATCGAGCCACGCCGCCGGGACCTCGAGCCAGGCGATGCGGGGAACGACCCGGCGGACCGCTGCGAGCGGCGAGAACGTGAAGGCAGGACGGGGGAGCCTGGCGATGGCCACGCCGAGCGTGAACACGACCACTCCCCCGAGGGCGTCGAGGAAGTAGTGGTTGGCGGTCACGACGATGCTGAACAGGGTGACGAAGGGGTGGGCGATCAGGAGCGCCTTGATCCAGCGACGCCGCACGACAGGGACGAGAGCGAAGACGCACCACAGAGCCCAGGCGATGTGGAGGCTCGGCATGGCGGCGTAGAGGTTGCCGGCGTCCTTCATCAGCGCCGAGTCCCAGCTGCCGATCCCCCCGACGACGTTGAGGGTGTCGACGAAGCCGAAGCTGGCTGGCAGGAAGCGCGGCGGCAGCAACGGGTACGTGATGAAGCCGATGAGCCCGAGGGCGGTCATCCAGGCCAATGCGTTGCGCCACCGGATATAGCGCTCGGGGAACCGGCGGAACAGCCACACGAGCGTCACCACCGGGAGCACGAAGTGCACCGTGGAGTAGAAGAGGTCCGACGTCTCGATGAGGAGCCGATGGGGCAGGAACCAGTGCTGGACCGCTTGCTCCCGGAAGATCCCGGCAGAGCGCTCGACGTGGACGATCTGCTGGGCGTGAGCGCCGGCCACACCCCGGGCGCCGGCCGCCTTGCTGCTCGTCCACTCGTAGACGGCGTCGAAGGCGACGACCGCGAGCACTTCCTTCCACCACCGCAGCCGCCGGGTCGCCGGGTTCACCGGCATGATCCTAACGAGCCAGGTTGCGTGAACCAGCGCAATCGGACCAGCACGGATCAGGCCGGGAGGGCCCCGAGAAATGCCAGTGCTGCGTCGATGAAGCCGAAGTGCATCGGCGTGGCCAGGTGGTCCACCCCGTCCAGGACCACGAGCGTGGCGTCGGGCAGGGCGTCGACCAGGGGCTCGGCGGGCCCGGCGTGGTCCTGGTCCCCCAGGACGACCAGGACCGGAGCCTCGATGCGACCCAGCACCTCCGGGGTGAGCGGGGCGACCGGTCGCCTGAGGCAGGCGGCCAGGGCGAGGGGGTCGTTGCCCGGTGTCCGCGCGAACCGGGTAAAGGCCCTGGCCAGGTTGGACCCGCCCGGGCCGATCGCCCCCGTTCCCGGGGCACTGACACCGCCGGACCCCGGTCCAGCGGCGACCGGGTCGCCGGCGTCGTCGTCCGCCGAGCCCTCGACGGCGCGGGCGACGGGCTCGGGATCGTCGTGGCGAAGAACGGCCTCGCCCACACCGCCGACCACGATGCGGCCGAACGAACGAGGCCGGCTCGCAGCGACACTGAGCAGCAGCCTGGCGCCCAGGGAGAAGCCGATGGCGTCGACTGGCGTCTCCGGCGGGAGGAGCATCGCCAGGTCGGACTCGAGTCGGACATAGGCGGCCGGATCGTGCGGTTTGGCGGCCGTTCCGTGACCGAGCAGGTCGGCGGCGATGACCTCCCGGCCGGCGTCGGTGAGCAGGTCCACCCAACCTGGCTCGCGCCAGTTGCGATCGAACGATGAGGCGAAGCCGTGGACGAGGAGGACCGGCGCTGGCATCGGGCGTCACTCTACGGGGACCGGTCGGCGATTCCACAGCACGCACGTCGCAGCCACCGGTGATCCCGTTGTAGCTTGGCCAACGTCATGTCCCACAGGATCGACGTGGAGCTGACCAGCGTCCGAGAGGACGGTACCTGGACGTGGCGGGCGGCTGGGGCGCGCGCCAGCCGAAGGGTGTGCTGGAGGCCTCGGTGCTCTACGAGGGCGCCAAGGTCGGTGACGTGGTGCGGGCCGAGGCCGACTTCGAGCTCGAGGGCATCAGCATCTCGTCGGTGCTGCCACCGAAGGAGAAGAAGCGGTCCGAGCCCGAACGCCTGGAGATAACCGGGTCGCCCAGTCGACAAGAGGGTGTGACGTCGTCGCTTGTCCGTCGCAGCGGGCGCGCCGATCGCGGTGGCCGCGACGGCGAGGGCCCGAGGCGCCGTCCACGTCGCGACGGTGACGATGCAGCTGCAGATCGTCCTCGCCGCGAACGGCCTCGACAGGCGGGCGAGGGACGGGCGCGCCGTGGCGAGGCGAGCCGGCCGCGAGACGAACGCGTCCGGCGACGGGCGCCACGACCGGGCGCGGCGGCCGCGGGCGTGACGCGGAGCCCGCTGGCCGCGCTCCTGGTCGACCGGCGCGCCAGCGCGACGAGTCGGGAGATGCCGGCGCCAGGGCACCCCGTCCCAAGCGGCTGACCCCGGCCACCGTGCATCGTGACGCGGCGCTCGCCAGCGTGTCGCCCGAGCAGCGGCCCATCGCCGAGCAGGTGCTCAAGGGTGGGATCCCGGCAGTGCGCCAGGCCATCGAGGCTCAGAACGACCGGGCCCGAGCGGCCAACCATCCCGAGGTCAACGGCGAGGCGCTGCTGGCGATGGCTGAGGAGCTGCTTCCCCGGCTCAAGGCCGCCGCCTGGCGGGACCGGGCGGAGGCGGCCGCGGGCGCCGTCGACGAGATCAGCCTGCGGGACCTGCGCTCGGTCGTCGCCGGGGCGGACACGGCGACGCGTGACGACGAGAGTCGGCTGCTCGCCAGCACCCTCCGCGAGGCGCTGGAGCGGCGGGTGGCAGCGCCTGCGCGACCAGTGGATGGAGCGAGATCACCCGGGCTCTGGACGAAGGTCGGCTGGTGCGGGCCCTGCGGGTGTCCGCTCACCCACCCGAGCCAACGGCCCGGTTTCCTGCCGAGCTGGCCGTGCGAATGAGCGATGCCGCCGGGGAGGCGATGGCGCCCGACACCTCGACGGAGCGATGGACGACGCTGCTGGGTGCGGTGGCGGAGTCGCCCGTCCGGCGCATGGTCAAGCCCCGAGGGGCTCCCCCACGATCCGGCCGACAGCGTGGTCGAGGCCGCGCGGCAGGCCTCCGGGCGGGTGCCGGCACTCGCCACGCTGCTCGGCATCGAGATGCCGCCGCCGCCCGGCCCGCCGCGCCCCACCCCCCTCGTTCGCCCCGCACCGCCGTCGACCCGACCGGCGAGCCGGCTGAGCCCATGGTCGACTACAGCGAGCAGGGACGCACGGCGGTGATCACCATCCGCCGTCCCGGAGGCCCGCAACGCCGTCAACGCCGAGGTGGCCAAGGGCATCGAGGCGGCCCTCGACCGCCTCGAGGGCGACAGCGAGATGCTGGATCGGCATCGTGACCGCCGATGGCCCCGTCTTCTCGGCCGGCGCCGACCTCAAGGCTATCGCCGCCGGGCGAGGATTGGCGACGCTCCACCGAGCGCGGCGGGTTCGCCGGCATCACCCGCCGCGATCGGGTCAAGCCCCTCATCGCGGCCGTCGACGGGCCCGCCCTGGCCGGGGGCTGCGAGATCGCGCTGGCGTGCGACCTCATCGTGGCGTCGACGGCCGCCTCGTTCGGCCTGCCCGAGGTGAAGCGGTCGCTGGTGGCGGCGGCCGGCGGGTTGTTCCGGCTGCCCCGTGCCCTGCCACCCGCCGTGGCCATGGAGCTCATCCTCACCGGCGATCCTCTGCCTGCGGAGCGGGCCCACGCCTTCGGCATGGTGAACGAGCTGGTCGCTCCCGGCGAGGCGCTGACCGCAGCGGCTGGCGCTGGCCGAGCGGGTATGTGCCAACGCCCCCGTGGCGGTTCGTGAGAGCCGGCGGCGTGGCGATGGCCGCCCACACCGCCGACGACGAGACCTTGTGGCGCATGACCGAGGAGGCCATGACTCGTGCCACCCGCACGGAGGACTTCGCCGAGGGCCCGCGGGCCTTCATCGAGAAGCGGGCGCCGATCTGGAAGGGGCGCTGACCGGTGCGACGGTCAGAGCACGCCGTGGTCGCGGAGGAAGCGCGGCCAGGCCGTCGACCAGCGCCAGCTGCGTCACCGAGGGCAGCGGAAACCATCCGGCCTCGGCAGCGTCGTCGCCGGCCACGGGTGACCGTCCGTCGCTGACGGTGACGAGGAAGTCGAGGATCACGAAGTGGTGCCGCGGTCCGATCCGCTCGGCCCAGCCCAGGAGCTCGTCGCAGCGCACCTGCAGGCCGGTCTCCTCGGCGACCTCGCGGACGACTGCCTCGGCGGATCGTCTCTCCTGGCTCGACGCGGCCGCCCGGCACCGACCATCGTCCCGACCCGGGACCCCTCCCCCGCCGCACCAGCAGCAGCTGTCCGTCGGCCACGGCGACGGCACCCACGCACAGCTCGGGACGGGTCACGAGCGCAGGTCGCGGTGCATCACGAGGAGGCGAGCCTTGAAACCGCTCGACTCGAAGAAGTTCTTGGTCAGACGGTCCCCGGGGAGGGCCACCGTGTCCACCCCCGCGCAGCCGCCGATCGACGAACCAGGCGAGCAGCGCGGCTCGATGAGGGATTCGCCCACGCCGACACCGCGAGCATCGGGCTCCACGAACAGCTCCTCCACCACGCCGAGGTCCGTCCCACCGGACAGGGTCCCGGTGCGTCCCGTGGCGTAGCCCACGGTCTGGTCGTCGAGAGTGCCCACCCAGACGGCCCCGTCAGGGTCGTCCAGCATCCGGGCCAACGTCTGCTCGACCGGCTCGGGTCGACCGTGCTGCTCGGCGAGGAGCGAGCCTCCCCGACCAGTGGACAGCTGGGCCACCGCATCCCGGCGGAGCTCGGCGAGTCGAGGGAGGTCGGCCCGGTTGGCCCGCCTCGCCCCCTCCCCCATCAGCCGCCGGAGGCCTGCAGCTGGGCGATGCGGTTGAGAACGGTCCTCCGGCCTCTGGTGGCGACCTCGTAGGCCCTCACCGCCTCGAGCTCCTCGGGTGCGAGGCCGGCCAGGCGCTGGACGACCTGGGAGGCGGACAGGGCGTCGTAGCCGGGAATGGCCAGGGCACCGGCACCACCGGCCGGGACCGCTGCCGGCGGCGCCGCTGCGGTTGGCGCCGAGGTGTCGGTCGCCGGCACCAAACCTGCCGGCCGGTCGTCGCCCATCGGTGCCGGGCGGGCCCCGTCGGGTGGCGACGCCGTCGCCGCGCCGTCGCCGTCGGCCGGCTCGGGTTCGCCTTCCACCGGGGGCCACGGCGCGTCGAGGTCACCCGGCGCGCCAGTGCCCGGGGCGCCCTGCGACCCGAGCGGCGCGCCCTCCGAGGCCCGGCCCGTGGCCTGCCGGACGACGCGCTCGGCCTCGCGCTGGCCCTGGGCCACGGCGAAACTGCCGACCATCTTGGCCATGGTGAGCTGGCTGCTCACCCGGGCCCGGCCCTTGTCGATCAGGTCTGGGAGCTCCTCGGTGACGGCGACGGCCAAGCCCACCGGCGCGTAGACGCACACATCGAGAGCCTGCTCGAGCAGTGATTTCCTCTCCGTCATGTCTCCATCATTGCCGAGGGCGACTGTGCTCGACGCCCTCAGCCGGTGCGCACGATCATGACGTCGCACGGCGCGTGATGGCTCACGGCGTTGGGCACGCTCCCGAGCAGGAAACGTCCCCGTGAGCTCATGCCCTTCGACCCCACCACGATCAGGTCCGCTCGTCGCCGCTCGGCGACATCGAGGAGGGCGTCAGCGGCGGTTCCGGCCTCGGAGAGGGCCGTGGCCTGGCGGACACCGGCCTGCCGGGCCAGATGGACGGCACCCTGGGCGTGATCGTCGGCCAGCCCCGAGGCGGTGATCCGCCACTGCACGTCCTCAGGTGCCTCGGCCCGGTCCCGGTCGAGCCCCTGCGGGTGCGGGTCATAGGCGGTCACGGCGATGAGGCTGGCGCCGACGCGGGCCGCCAGCCGGGCGGCATGCTCGACCGCCGTGCTGGCCGTCTCCGAGCCGTCGGTGCCGACCACGATCCGGCCGTAGGTCATCGGAGACCCTCAGGCCGGCTGTCTACACGCAGTCGCGGCACAGCATCCGCTCCTGGTCGGCCAGCTGGCTGGGGTGCTTGACGAGGAAACAGGAGCGGCACACGAACTCGTCCGGCTGCTTGGGCAGCACTTTCGCCGCCGTCTCGGTCCGGTCCTCGGTGTCCGGTGTCTCCTCGTCCTCTTCCTCCTCCTCGGCGACGACCAGACGCTCCTTGAGGATCACGTCGAGGCTGGCTTCGACGTCCTCCTCGTCGTCCTCGTCGTCCTCCTCCTCGTCCTCGTCGTCGGCGCGGTCCGTCGTGGTGGTGGTGGCGCCGGCCTGTTCTTCGGCCTCTGGCTCCTCCTCCTCGACCTCCTCGTCCTCGTCGACCTCCTCCTCGAGCGCGTCCTCGTCGATGAGGTCGTCGTCCGCCAGCTCGTCGAGGTCGGGCTCGTCGAGCTCCTCTTCTTCTTCCGCTTCTTCTTCGTCCAACTTGTCGTCGACGTCTTCGGCCATTGCAGCCCGTCCTTGCTGAGTTCGGCCGGGAGCCTATACGGGACCATCTGCCGGTCGAGCCGATCTCACAGGGTCGGCTCGGGCGCGCGCAGCTGGCGGTTCCCGGCCGTCTGCCTGGACAGCCGGAGCGGCAAGCACACCAGCGGATCCGGCGGGCGGTCGGGCCCAGGAGCCTTTGGGGCCATCCGGTAGCCCATTCCCCCGCAACGCCGCAAGAACGCTCGAGAGAAGGGTTATTGGGACGTTCTCTACTCGGCTTCCTGGGCCCCCGCGGCCCGCGACCCCCCCTCCCAAGACAGAAACAACCCGATCCCGGGAGGCCCACGACCTGGCGTCCGGGGCGTCTGGGACTCCGCTAGTTATGCCGCGCCTGGGGGTGGTCGTCAACCCCGAACTGAGCCGGATGACCTGGTTCTTCGCGTATTGCCCCTGTTCAGGGAGGTGAAAAAAAACCCCAGGCCGTCGGCTATGTCGTCAGCGCGGGTCGAGAACGGGTCGGACCTCTTCAGCGAGCCGGCCGGGTCGGATGGCGGTGGCTGTCCGAGAGACGGCGAGCCTCGGTCCGACGGGCGGCCTCGAGGCGTCCGAGGCCGTTGCTGGCGTGGTCGTCGTGGTCGACGAAGCTCATCATCTCCGCCACGGCGCGGTGCCCGGCCTGCTCGGCGATCAGGCGGTGCATCTCCTGGACGACGGCGCGGTAGGCGGGGTGGCCCTGCGGGCCCGACCGCAGCTCCAGGATGTGCATGGCCTCGCGGGCGCTGACATCTGCATCACGTACCGGACCCGGAAGGCGAGCGCCACGGCGTACGGGGCCTGCTCGGGGAACCGCGGCGCCAGGGCGTCGTGGAGGGCGGCCGACCGGACCATCGACTCCTCGAAGGCGCCGCCGACCCCGGCCTCGAGGGCGACGTCGGGGATCTCGTAGCCTAGCCGGGTGTCGAGCCGCTGCCACTCGATCGTCAGCATCCGATGACGCTGGAGGTCCCGGAAGGCGCCGTAGTCGGACACGCACGTCGAAGCGGTAGGACGTGCGCTCCAGGGCCCGTCCGGGACGGTGGCGACGGTTGACGCGATCCCCCACGTAGGCCCGCACGACCGGCGAGCCGCTCGTCGGCCGACATCCTCGCCACCCGCTCGGCCAGCTCGCTCTCGGCCAGGTCGGTGTAGTGGGTACAGCATGGCGGCGATGACCTTGTTCTCGCCGTCGGGGTCGAAGTCGACCAGGGTCACCGGCGCCGCCGGGCCTCCGTGCGGGTCGCTGAGGCCGCCGCTTCGTCGGCCGGGAACAGCCGGTCGGCCAGGTCGTCCATGGCGGCACGGTTGGCGGCCAGGTAGGCCGACCAGGCCCCGCCCCGATCGGGGCGGTCCACCCGCTTGAGGAACGACGGGATGGCCTTGCGAGCTCCTCGAGCATGAGCTCGGCGTAGGCACGTGCCTCCGGCAGGGGGTGGGCCCGCATGTGCAGGAGCAGCAGCTCGTAGGACTGGCCGGTCCCGTAGATGCCGACGTTGGAGAGGGACCCGGCCGGCAGCAGACCTCGGAGGGCGTCGAAGGCCTTGGCCCGGATCGACTGGCGGTAGGCAAAGTCCGAGTCGCGTGCTCGCCTTGGGGTGCCGCCCGTGTGAGCCAGCCCTGGACGGTGGGCAGCAGCGCCGCCGTAGGTGTCGAACATCCGATCCATGTCTCCCACGTAGCGGGCGCCGAGGGAGGACTCGAGGATCGCCGGGTCCCGAAAGTACCGGTAGTGGCCGCTGGTCAGCCGGGAGTCATAGGCCACGTAGCGCGTGGACTGCTCCAGGTACGCCATGAGCCGGCTCCGCTCGAGGACCTTGGTCAGGAGGTTGGACGCCTGCTCGCAGGCCAGGTGCACGCCGCCCAGCTGGGCGACCGAGTCGTCGCCGTACTCGAGGAAGATCCGGTCGTAGAGCTCCTCGGCCCGACGCAGCCCGACGGTGGCGTCGACGGTCAGGTCGCCGCTGATGTCGAGATCGCCGACGAACTCGTCCAGGAACAGCCGGCGCAAGCTCTTGGCCGAGCGGGAGTAGCGGGCGAACAGCGCTCCCTTCACCACCTCCGGGAGGTTCACCAGCGCGAAGACGGGCCCGTCCATGCTCGTGAAGTACCGCCGGAGGACGTCGGCCTCCGCGTCACTGAAGCGCTCCCGGACGTATGGATGCATGTGGCGCCACACTACGGCCCCCCGCCGCTGGCGGCGGTGATCCGTCTCCCCGTCCGAGCAGGGCATTCGCAGACGCCCAGCTCGGAGCGACGTAGCCGCCAGCTAGGAGGCGGCCACTGACGCCGTGTCGACCACCGACGAAGCGGACACGATGTCCCGGAACAGGTCGTCGGCCGCCTGCCCGGCGGCCCGGGCGGTGCCCGGCACGGGCGCCACCTGCTCGATCTGGCGCAACAGGTCGATGAGCTGCTTGACGTTGCGGACGAAGTCGCCGCCCGAGATCTCCTCGTCGGCGATGACCCGGCTGAGGTCGTCGCCGGCCGCCCAGGCGCGGGCCACCCGCGAGAAGCCCGGGTCGAGCGGTCGGGTCGGAGGGAGACCGGCGGCCGCCTCGTCGGAGGCGAGCCTCGCGGCGAGCCCCTCGACGGCTCGCCAGCGACGTTGGAGCTCGGCTGTCCTGCCGGCCTCCCGGGCCGGCGCGGGCGGGCCGAACGGAGCAGAGGCGGCGGGACCCGGTCCCCGGGGTTCATAGGTGAACACCGACACCAGGGCGGCGACCGCCGCCGGCTCGAGGCCGTCCAGGAGACCGGCCCCCAGGGTCTCGGCGACCAGGAGGTCGGCCTCGTGGTAGATGCGCGCCAGGCGCTCGCCCGCGTCGGTGAGCGACCAGCCCTCGACGAACCCGCGCCGCCGCAGCAACTCGAGCACCCGGTCGAACTGGCGGGCCAGCGACTCGCTGCGACGCCGCACGCGCCGCTCCAGGCGCTCGCGGCTCTCGTTCCAGGCGCTCGGCCCGCTCGGCGGCCCGTACGTGGACCCGCAGCTGCGGGCAGCCGGCGACAGGGTGCGACGTCCCGGCGTCGCCGGCCTCGGAAGCCCCCCCGCCGCGACTCTTGGCGCGGCGCCGCCTCCCGAGCGGCGCCCGGCCTTCTCCCGCCGGATCCTGGTCGTCCAGGTCGAGCCGGCGCAGGGCCGCCGCCGTCTGACGGACGAAGCGGGCCGTCGACGGGTCGTAGGGCACGGGGAGCTCGATGCGGGCGACCGCACGAGGTGGTGCCGGGAAGTCGGCGGCCCGGAGGGTCACCTTGCGGGTGTCGACGCTGACCGCCCCGAGCCGCACGTCGCCGCCGCGGCGCCGGGCGGTGGTGGTCACGGCCACCCGGCCCCCTGCGACCGCTCCGGGAAGCATGAGCACGTCGCCCGGCCGGATGCGCGCCAGGGCGTCCTGGATCTCCGCCGGCCGGCTGCCCGGCTGGCCGTCCGGATCCCCACCCCTGACGTTCCCTCCGCGCCGGCCACCGTGCAGCCGGCGGTACTCCTCGATGTCGCCGCGGTCACACGCGGCCACCCGGCGGGCGTCGGCCAGCGCCGACATCGTGCGCTCCAGCTGGGCCTCGAGGTGCACCAGGTCGGCGTCGGCGCGGTATTGGGCGAAGGACAGGTTGAGCAGGTGGTGGGCCTGGTCCGGTGGATATCGGCGGACCAGGTTGGCCGTCATGTTGTAGGTCGGTCGGAACGACGACGTCAGCGCGTAGGTGCGCGTGGACGCCAGCCCGGCCACCTGGGAGAAGGCGACGAAGCGGGACCACAGGACGACGGCGTGGCCGACCTCGTCGATGCCTCGCCGTCCGGCCCTCCCCGTGAGCTGGGTGTACTCCCCCGCCGTCAGGGTCTCGTGGCGCTCGCCGCTGAACTTGGTGAGCTTCTCGATCACCACCGAGCGGGCGGGCATGTTGATTCCCAGCGAGAGCGTCTCGGTGGCGAACACCACCTTGACCAGAGCGGCGCCGAAGCAGGCCTCGACCGCCTCCTTGAACGGCGGCACGAGACCGGCGTGATGAGCGCCGAGACCGGCCTCCAGTCCGGTGAGCCAGGCGCCGTACCCGAGCACCCGAAGGTCGTCGTCCGACAGCGCGCTCGACCTTGGCCTCGGCGATGGCCCGTATCTGGCGCCGCTCTTCGGGCGTCGTCAGCCGGACGCCGTCGTCGAGGCACTGGCGCACCGCGTCGTCGCAGGCGGCCCGGCTGAAGATGAAATAGATGGCGGGCAGCATCGACTCCTCGTCGAGCCGGTCGACCACCTCTGACCGCCACGGCGCATAGAGCCGGCTGCGGGGACGGCCGGGCCGGCCTCCCGCCGTCGCGGCCTCGAGGGCGGCAGCATCCGGGTTCGGTCGGCCGTCCACGAACGTCGGCAGCAGGTGGAGACGCTCGCTGCGGCGGTCACCGACCATGTACAGCTGGTTCAGAGCGACGGGTCGTCGCTCCTCGATGATCGCCGCCGTGTCGCCGCGCACCGTGGAGATCCAATCGGCGAACTCCTCGGCGTTCGACACCGTGGCCGAGAGGCACACCAGCGTGACCGGTGGCGGGCTGTGGATGATGACCTCTTCCCAGACGGCGCCTCGGTAGGGGTTCTGGAGGTAGTGGACCTCGTCGAGTACCACACATCGCAGGCCGGCGAGGGCGGGCGAGCCGGCGTAGATCATGTTGCGAAGGACCTCCGTCGTCATGACAACGACCGGCGCGTCGCCGTTGATCGAGTTGTCACCGGTGAGCAGCCCCACGCGCTCGGGACCGTGACGACGTACGAGGTCGGCGAACTTCTGGTTCGACAGCGCTTTGAGGGGCGTCGTGTAGAACGCCTTGCCCCCCTCGGCCAGGGCCTTCACCACCGCGTACTCGGCGACCACGGTCTTGCCCGATCCGGTCGGAGCGGCGACGAGGACCGACCTGCCTTCGTCCAGGGCGTCGAGCGCCCGCGTCTGGAACGGGTCGAGCCGAAATCCGAGTGTGGAGAGAAACCCCGCTCTCGCGGGCGTCATCGTCGGATCACGAACCGCCGGTCGGCGCCGGTGTTCGCTTGAGGAACTTTCCGATCAGGATCGACACCTCGTAGAACACGCACATCGGTATGGCCAGGGCCAGCATCGAGAACGGGTCCGAGCTGGGCGTCACGATGGCGGCCACGGCGAACAGGATGACGATCGCCTTGCGGCGCCAGCGCGAGAGCTGGGCCGGGCTGAGCACGCCTGCCAGCTCGAGGAACACCAACAGCACGGGGAACTCGAAGGCCACCCCGAAGGCGACCATCAACAGGATGATGAGGCTCAGATAGTTGGCCGGACTGTAGATCTGCGAGAGCGTGGGCCCGCCGACGGCGGTGAGGAACGACAGGGCGTGGGGGAACGTCAGCCAGGCGACGCCGGCACCGGCCACGAAGAGCACGATCGAGGAGGTCACGAAGGGGATGGCGTAGCGCTTCTCGTTCGGGTTGAGGCCCGGAGTCACGAAGCGCCACAGCTGGTAGAGCACGACCGGCGAGGCCAAGAAGAGGCCACCGTAGGCGGCGATCTTGAGGCGGATCGAGAACCCGTCGAGCGGTCCGGTGACGAACAGCTGGCAGGAGTGGTGCGGACCCACGGTCTGGCAGTAGGGGTGCACGAAGAACGAGAGGATGTGGTTGTAGAGGGCGAACGCCACCGCTCCGCCCACGGCGACGGCCAGGATCGACACCACGAGCCGCCGGCGCAGCTCGGTGAGGTGCTCGACCAGCGTCATGGCATCCGGCCGCGGATGCTTGCTCTTGAGCCTGGGCAGCTTTATGGCCATGGCAGCACGCGCCGTGGCGCCCTAGTTGAGGCTGGGATCGTCCGGGGCCAGACCAGGATCCCATCCCCCGTGGGTGGCGGGAGGGCTCGACCCCGCGGCGGGCGGCAGCGGCGCCAGCTCACCGGCCTCTCGAGGTGGTGCCCGGTCCTGGGCGCCTTCGCCGGAGGCGGACCCGTCCGACGCCGGGGCTCCGTCGGGGAGGGCGCCATCCGTCGTCGTCCCGTCGCCACCCGAGGAGGCCGACGAGCCGTCGGCCTGCCAGGGCGGCGTGTAGGGCGGGACGAGGTCGTCACCGAGGGCGCCCCTGACCTCGTCCTCGAGGTGCTCCCGGAACCGGCGGAAGTCGCCCCACGCCTTGCCGATCTGGCGGGTCATCTCGGGCAGCTTCTCGGGGCCGAGCACGATCAGGGCCACCGTCAGGACGATCAGAATCTTCGCCGGGCCGAAACTGACCACGGCAAAAGTGTACCGGCGGCCCGCCCCCCGAGGCGTGGCGGTGTGTCGATCGGCGCCACAATCTCCTCACAATCCGCCCAGAATGGGGCTGTGGACGCGCGCCCCCGCTTCCCCATCGGGTTCGCCCACCGAGGTGCCAGGGCGCAGGCCCCCGAGAACACGATCGAGGCCTTTCGCCTGGCGCTGACGCTCGGTGCCAGTGGGCTGGAGAGCGACGTGTGGCTCACCGCCGACGGCGTTCCCGTGCTCGACCACGACGGGATCGTGCGATCGAAGGGCCGCCGCCGACCCGTCGCCGACCTACGGCGGGCAGAGCTGCCGGCGACGGTCCCCTCGCTCGCCGAGCTCTACCGGGCCTGCGGCACCGACTACGAGCTCTCGCTCGACGTGAAGGACCCTGCAGCCGCCGCTCAGGTGGTACAGGAGGCGATCGCGGTCGACGCCGGCGACCGGCTCTGGTTGTGCCACCCGGACTGGCGACAGGTGGCCCGATGGCGTCGGCTGTCGCCCCAGCTGCGCCTGGTCGACTCCACCCGGCTGGCACGCATCAGCGAGGGACCGGCGCAGCGGGCGGCGCTGCTCGCCGATGCCGGCGTCGACGCGGTGAACCTGCACCGACGGGACTGGAGCCCGTCGCTGGTGGAGACCCTGCACGCGCACGGGCGGGCGGCGTTCGCCTGGGACGCGCAGCGAGGACCGGTGGTCGCCCGCCTCGTCGCCATGGGTGTCGACGCCGTCTACAGCGACCACGTGGAGGTCATGATGGCCGCCCTGGCGGCGCCCCGAGCCGGCTGACGCTCAGAAGAGGTGGAGGGACGTGATCGGCCACACCCGGACCACGACCCGGCCGACCACCAGCGAGCCCTTGATCGGTCCGAAGGAGCGACTGTCCTTGGAGTCCCCGCGGTTGTCACCCATGACCCAGTACTCCCCCGGCGGGATCAGGCAGGACCGGTTGACGTCGCTGGCGGGCGAGGGCTGGCAACCGGGTGCTTCGCTGAAGTTCCCCGTCGTGACGGTGCCGGCCGGCAGGTAGGGCTCCGACTGACGGTGCCCGTTGACATAGAGCGCGTCGCCGACCGAGCTGACCGAGTCGCCGGGCAGTCCGACCACCCGCTTGACCAGGTCGTTGATCGAGGGATCGCTGTTGTCGGCGGGCGGGCGCCCGAACACCACGATGTCGCCGCGGTGGATGGAGTGCAGGTCGTAGCTGACCTTGTCCACCAGGATGCGGTCGCCGACCTGGAGGGTGGGCACCATGGAGGCCGACGGGATGTAGAAGGCCTGGATGAGCCACGTCTTGATGGCGATGGCCGCCAGCAGGGCGAGGGCGACGATGGCCAGCCACTCGATCCAGGTCCGCATCCGGGGCGACCGGCGCCTGCCCCGTTGCCGGGGATCGGGGACCTCCTCTGGGGGTGGCGGGCGGCCGGGCTCGGTCATGGTCACGGTGGCCGCAGGCTAATCCAGGCCCGTCGCACGCGCCCCGGCAGGCTCGGGCCGCTGTGCACCGGTGCTGGCGGCGGTCACAGCCCGTCGATGAGCTTCTCGACCCGCTCGTCACGAGCCCGGAACGGGTCCTTGAGCAGCACCGTGCGCTGAGCCTGGTCGTTGAGCTTGAGGTGGACCCAGTCGACGGTGAAGTCCCGGCGCCGGTCCTTGGCCTTCTTGATGAACTCCCCCCTCAGTCGTGCTCTCGTCGTCTGCGGCGGCCGGTCGATCGCCGCCTCGATGGCATCCTCGGAGCAGGTCCGGTCCACCTCGCCTCGGCTCTGGAGGCGGTAGAACAGGCCGCGCTCCCGGCTGACGTCGTGGTACTGCAGGTCGAGCAGCGCCACGCGGGGGTGGGACAGCGAGAGGCCGTGCCGCTGGCGGTAGCGCTCGATCAGACGGTGCTTGATCACCCAGTCACACTCGCGGTCGAGCGTGAACGGATCCTTCTCGATGCCCTCGAGGCAGTGCTCCCACATCTCCAGGGCCTGCTCCTCGAGTGGATCGAGCCCCTTCTGCTCTGCGTAGCGCTTGGCCCTGAGCAGATACTCGCTCTGGATGTCGAGGGCGCTCGCCTCCCTGCCGTTGGCGAGGCGCACCCGTCGGCGGCAGGTCGTGTCGTGACTGATCTCCCGGATGGCGCGAATCGGGTTCTCGAGCGTCATGTCCCGGAGCACGGCGGCCGGGTCCTCGAGCATGCGCAGGAGGATGCTGGTGGCCCCGACCTTGAGGAAGCTGGCGTACTCGCTCATGTTGGAGTCACCGACGATGACGTGGAGGCGCCGGAAGCGCTCGGCGTCGGCGTGCGGCTCGTCCCTGGTATTGATGATCGGCCGGCTGCGCGTCGTCGCCGAGGAAACGCCCTCCCAGATGTGCTCGGCCCGCTGACTGATGCAGAACATCGCGCCCCGCGCCGTCTGGAGCACCTTGCCCGCCCCGGCGTAGATCTGACGGGTGACGAAGAACGGTATGAGCACCTCGGCGTAGTGCCCGAAGTCGTCCCGCCGGCTGGTCAGATAGTTCTCGTGGCAGCCGTACGAGTTCCCGGCCGAGTCCGTGTTGTTCTTGAACAGGTAGATGACGCCACGGATGCCCTCTTCGCGCAGCCGTTGCTCGGCCGAGAGCAGGAGGTGCTCGAGGATCCGCTCACCGGCCTTGTCGTGGGCGACGAGGTCGGCGATCGAGTCACATTCCGGCGTGGCGTACTCGGGGTGGCTCCCGACGTCGAGGTAGAGGCGGGCGCCGTTCTCGAGAAAGACGTTGCTGGACCGGCCCCAGCTGACGACCCGCCGGAACAGGTAGCGGGCCACCTCGTCGGGGCTCAGCCGCCGTTGCCCGCGCAGCGTGCACGTCACCCCGTACTCGTTCTCGAGACCGAAGATGCGCCGCTCCATCCCGGCCCACCGTACCGTCCCCGGGATGACGGGGCGGCGCAAGCCGCTACGTCGGTGGGGGGACCCCGAGCAGCTCTGCCAGCTCGCCGTCCTCGATGCGGCGGAAGGCGCGGCGACCGTCGCCTCTCGCCAGGGCCGCCACCTCGAGCTCGTCGGCGCCGAGCGTGCGGTCGGGACCGGCCAGCGCAGCCACGGCGGCGCGGAGGGCCTCGGTCATCGTCCACCCCTCGGCCCAGGACGAGTCCATTCGCCCGGCGATGGCCTCGGCCTCTCCCCCGAGGACCGTGAAGCGCTCCTCGTCGACAACCGTGCCGTCGTAGAGGATGTGGTAGAGCTGGTCGGGAGCGCCGTCCACACCCAGCTCGGCGACGAGGATCTCGATCTCCAGCGGCTTCATCTCGTGGGTGAAGACCTGGCCGAGGTACTGGGCGTAGACATTGGCCAACGACCGGGCGTCGACGTCCTCGCGGCTGTAGGCGAAGCCCTTCGTGTCGGCGTGGCGGACGCCGGCCACGCGGAGCTGGTCGAACTCGTTGTACCGGCCCACACCGGCGAAGGCGATGCGGTCGTAGATCTCGTTGATCTTGTGCAGGGAGCGAGAGGTGTTCTCGGCGGTGACGAGGATGCCCTCGGCGAACACCGCGGCGACGAGCGCCCGTCCGCGCGCGATCCCCTTGCGGGCGTAGTCGGCGCGGTCCTTCATGACCTGCTCGGGGGCCACGTAGAAGGGCATCGTCATGGCCGCTGACCCTCCGCCCGCTTGCGCTCGATGAGGACCCCGAACCGCTCGGCCACCTCGGTCTCGCCGGCCAGCTCGAAACCATCGGCGGTGACCGTCGCCACCGTCGGGTAGATGCCGCGGACCACGTCCGGTCCGCCGGTGGCGATGTCCTCGTCGGCCGCCTCGTACAGACCCAGGATGGCGAGCTCGATGGCCTCGTCACGGGCCATCCCGTCTCGATACCCGAGCTTGATGGTGGTGCGGGCGTCGCGGCCGCCCGAACCGGTGGCGTGGTAGTCCGCCTCCTCGTAGCGACCGCCGGTCAGGTCGTAGTTGAAGATGCGGCCGATGCGACGACGGAGGTCGTAGCCGGCGTACAGCGGGAGGACAGCCAGCCCCTGCATGGCCATCCCGAGATTGCCCCTGATCATCTGGCCCAGCTGGTTGGCCTTGCCCTCCAGGCTCAGGGCCAGGCCCTCGACCTTCTCGTAGTGCTCGAGCTGGGTCTGGAAGAGCTTGACCATCTCGATGCCGGGACCCGCCGCCCCTGCGAAGGCCACGGCCGAGTGGCGGTCGGCTGGGAAGACCTTCTCGATGGCCCGATGAGCGATGGTGTAGCCCTCGGTGGCCCTGCGATCGCCGGCCATCACGACGCCGTCCCCATAGCGCAGGGCGGCCACGGTCGTCCCGTGGCGAACGTCGGCACCTGCCGCGGCCGGCATCTGGACATCGGGAGCAGAACGGGGTGTCGGCCCGAAGGGCTGGTCCGGGCCGCTACGGCGAAGCAGATCGGTGAAGCTGGGTCCCGGGTCGTCGGCCGGGGGGAACATGGGCAAGCTCATCGGAGCGCACCCTACCGGCTCGGTCGTGCCCGCGAGGCGGCCGGGTGGGGCGCCGCTACTCCCCGCCCTTCTGCACGTAGTTGCGCACGAACTCCTCGGCGTTGTCCTCGAGCACCTCGTCGATCTCGTCGAGGAGATCATCCAGCTCCGCCTTGAGCTTCTCGCCCTTGTCCGACGTGGGCGCGGCCTCCTCGACGACCTCCTCCTCACGTGTGGTCGACGCCCGTTTCTTCAGCTCACGTTCTGCCATTGTCCGCTTCTTCTCCTATGAACCCAGCTGTTCCAACAGCTCAGCCGGGCTCGAACATCCCGCCAACAAATTATCGACATGAGCTGCGGTACCCCGCAGCGGTTCCATCATGGGCACCCGCCGCAGCGGGTCCGACCCCAGGTCGAACACCAGAGAATCCCAGTTGGCGGCGGCCACCGAGGACGCCCAGCGCTGGAGGCACCGGCCCCGGAAGTAGGCCCGTGTGTCCCGGGGCGGCTCCGTTATAGCCTCGGTAACCTCGCCCTCGTCCACCAACCGCTCCATCGGCATCCTGGCGAAGAGCGACCGTCCGGGACGCAGGTCGTGGTACTGCAGGTCGATGGCGGTCAGACGGTGGTCGGACCAGGCCAGCCCGTGCCGATCGCGGTACCCCTCGATGACCTGGCGCTTCGCCACCCAGTCGAGCTGGTTGGCGAGGCTGGCCGGGTTGGTCTCGAGGGCGTGGAGGGTCGCTTCCCAGCGCCTCAGCACCTCCTGGCCGGCCTCCTCGTCGCCGACGCAGTCGAGCCCGCGGTCGTCGGCGTACTTGCGGGCCAGCTCCAGCAGCTCCCACTGGATCCCGAGGGCGGTGGTGGTGCCGCCCTCGGCGAGGTCGAGCGGCTCCGACAGCGACAGGTCGTGGGAGACCTGTCGAATGGCCCGTACGGGCGTGGCCAGGGACAGGTCACGGTCGCCGTACCAGTCGTCCTCGATCATGGCCAGGACGATCGCTGTCACGCCGACCTTCAGGAAGGTCGCCACCTCGGCCAGATTGGCGTCGCCCACGATCACGTGGAGCCGGCGGTACTTCTGGGCGTCGGCGTGGGGCTCGTCCCTGGTGTTGACGATGGGGCGCTTGAGCGTCGTCTCGAGGCCGACCTCCTCCTCGAAGAAGTCCGCCCGCTGAGACAGCTGGAAGGCGACGTCGGCCGATCCGCCCGCCGACGCCTCGGTGCCCACCTTGCCGGCACCGGTGTAGATCTGGCGGGAGACGAAGTGGGGCACCACGTGCTGGACGATCCTGGCGAACGGCACGGCCCGGTTCATCAGGTAGTTCTCGTGGGTGCCGTAGGAGTTGCCCTTGTGGTCCGAGTTGTTCTTGTAGACGACGATCTCCTCGCCCGCCGGTAGCAGCCGGCCGGCCGCCTCCATCGATCGGGTGAGGACGCGCTCCCCCGCCTTGTCGTACCGGACGAGCTGTCTGGCCGTCGAGCACTCCGGCGTCGAGAACTCGGGATGGGCGTGGTCCACGTAGTACCTGGCACCGTTGGTCAGGACGGCGTTGACGAGGTGGGTCTCCACCTCGGGGGCGTCCTCGCGGGCGAAACCGCGGGCGTCGTTCCCAGGGCTCTCGTCCTCGAAGTCCCACCCGACCCGGCGCTGCAGCTCGGCGACGTAGGCGTTGATCAGAACGGAGGAGGCCGCGATCGGGTTGGCATCTCCGGGCCCGACGGACTGGATGCCGTACTCGGTCTCGATGCCGCACACCTTGGGGATGGCCACAGACGGACCCTACCCTGGTGCGCCCGCCGATGGCGCGTTCTCCGGGGCCCCCAGCCCCACTGCCGGGCGTCTAGAGGTACTGGCCGGTCCCCACGCGTTCGATGGAGCGTCCACCGGTCGCCTCCTTGCCCTCGGACAGCAGGGTGCGAACGTAGACGATCCGCTCGCCCTTCTTGCCCGAGATCTTGGCCCAGTCGTCGGGGTTGGTGGTGTTGGGCAGGTCCTCGTGCTCCTTGTACTCCTGCCTGATGGAGTCGAGCAGGTCGTCCGTGCGAATGCCCTCGCCCTCCTGGGCGATGGCCCGCTTGATGGCCAGCTTCTTGGCCCGCCGGACGATGTTCTCGATCATGGCACCCGAGGCGAAGTCCTTGAAGTACAGGACCTCCTTGTCCCCGTTCTGGTAGGTGACCTCGAGGAAGCGGTTGAGCTCGTCGGACTGGTACATGGTCGCGACCGTGGCCTCGACCATGCGCCGCACCGTCTTGTCGCGGTCGCCGCCGCCGAGCGACGACACCTCCTCGGCGTCGAGCGGCAGGTCGGGATGCAGGTAGCGGGAGAAGATCTGGGCGGCCGCCTCTTCGTCGGGCCGCTCGATCTTGATCTTCACGTCGAGCCGGCCGGGGCGCAGGATGGCCGGGTCGATGAGGTCCTCGCGGTTGGACGCACCGATCACGATGACGTTGCGCAGTGCCTCCACGCCGTCGATCTCGGCCAGGAGCTGGGGTACGACGGTGGACTCCATGTCGGAGCTGATGCCCGAGCCGCGGGTGCGGAACAGCGAGTCCATCTCGTCGAAGAAGACGATGACGGGCACGCCCTCCTCGGACTTCTCCCGCGCCCGCTGGAAGACGAGGCGGATCTGGCGCTCGGTCTCGCCCACGTACTTGTTGAGCAGCTCCGGGCCCTTGATGTTCAGGAAGTAGCTCCTGGCCTGACGGTCCCCCGACTGCTCGGCGACCTTCTTGGCCAGCGAGTTGGCGACGGCCTTGGCGATGAGCGTCTTGCCGCAGCCGGGGGGCCCGTACAGGAGGACGCCCTTGGGAGCCGGCAGCCGGTGCTTGACGAACAGGTCCCGGTGGAGGAACGGCAGCTCGACGGCGTCGGTGATGGACTCGATCTGGTCGTCGAGGCCCCCGACGTCGGCGTAGGAGATGTCGGGCACCTCCTCGAGGACCAGCTCTTCGACCTCGGGCCGAGGAAGCCGCTCCAGGAGCAGATCGGTGCGAGGGTCCAGGAGGACCGAGTCCCCCGCCCGGAGCTGGACGTCCATCAGGGTGTCGGCCCGGTCGGCGACGCGCTCCTCGTCGGCCCGCCCGAGCACGACGACCCGCCGGCCGTCCTCGAGCAGCTCCTTGATGGTGACGACCTCACCCGACAGCTCCGCCCCTCGGGCCAGCACGACGTTCAGCGACTCGTTGAGGACGACCTCGTCGCCCCGCTTGAGATCCTCGGCGGTGAGCTCCGGGTGCAGGGAGACACGCACCTTGCGACCTCCCGAGAAGACGTCCACCGTCCCGTCCTCGTTGCGGGCCAGGTAGGTCCCGTAGGCCGATGGCGGCTGGGTGAGCTTCTCCACCTCCTCCCGCAGCGTCGCGATGTGCTCCCTCGCCTGCTGGAGGGTGAAGGTCAGCTTCTCGTTCTGCGAGACGGCCTGGGCCAGCTGGCCCTTGGTCTCGAGCAGCTTCTCCTCGAGGGTCCTCACGCGCTTGGGCGCATCCTGGAGCCGGCGGCGGAGCGTGACGATCTCGTCCTCCAGGACCTTCGCCTGCTCCTGGAGCTGGGACATGTCGCGCTCGTAGGCGGCGAGCCGACGCTGGGACTCGGAGTCAGCCGTCGGAACCACCTCCTCTCACCTCACCTGGCGAACATACACCGGTGTCATGCGGACAGACGCGCACCCACGGCCGCTATAGCCCTGGGGCTGGGCATTGTCCCCGGTCCTGGCCCCCCGGCAAATTTCCCCCGCCGTACCCGTGGAAATTGACACTGCCGGTCTGGATCGTTAGGTTCAGAAATGACCGCGACGTCTCGAGAGGCATGCTGATGAAGGTCTGGATCGACCAGGATCTCTGCACCGGCGACGGTCTCTGTGAGGAGATCGCGCCGGCGGTGTTCACCCTGTTGGACGATGGCCTGGCCTACGTCAAGGAGGACGACAAGGTCCTGAACGACCCTGGTGGCGCCGAGGGAATGGCCACCGTGCCGTCCGATCTCGAGGACGCGGTGGTGGAAGCGGCCGAGGAGTGTCCCGGCGAGTGCATCTTCGTGGAGAAGGCCTGAGCTCCACGTCTGGCGCCCGTCGCGCCGGCACGTTCGACCACCCGTAGCCCCGGGTTCTGGCGCGGTCTCCGCGTCGGCCCGGCGTCGCTTCCGCCGTCCGGTCAGCGGTGGTCGTTGGTCACACCGAGCCGCGAGCGCACGCGGGCCGTCATGCCGGCGGAGCGCTCTCGTCGGAGCGCTCTTCGGGCGACAACAGGCGAGCGTGGGTGAGAAAGCCGGTATGGCCGACCATCCGGTGGTCGGGACGGACCGATCGTCCTTCCACGTGCCAGGTCCGCAGGAGCACCTCGAGGGTCTCGGCCAGCCCGAAGGCACTGTCCGCCAGGGCCTGGCGAAGCTGGGCCACCTGGCCGATGGTGGGCAGGTAGGCGACGAGGATCCCTCCAGGATGCATCGCCACCTCGGCGTGCGGCACCACCCGCCACGGCTCGGGGAGGTCGAGCACCACCCGGTCGACTCCCGTCTCGGCGATGCCCTCGTAGACGTCTCGCTGCACGACCCGAAACCGCCGGGCCTGGTGCTGACCGAGGAGCTGGGTGACGTTGGCCACAGCCCGGGCGGCGAAGTCCGGGCGGAGCTCGTAGCCGACGACCTCCGCACCGGCGCGCAGCAGGGCCATCGACAACGCTCCGGAGCCGACGCCCGCCTCGACCACACGCACGCCGGCGAACACGTCGGCGGCCATCAGGATCGCACCGAGATCCTTCGGGTAGATGACCTGGGCTCCGCGCGGCATCTCCAGGACCAGCTCCGACAGCGTCGGCCGCAGGGCGACGTAGCGGGCCCCTGTGGTGGAGCGCACGGTGGTCCCTTCGGGGCGTCCGATCAGCTGGGAGTGGTCGACGATCCCCGAGTGACTGTGGAACCGGCCCTCGTCTGTCAGCGTCACCAGGTGGCGCCGGCGCTTCGAATCGAGCAGCAGGACCCGGTCGCCGGCCGCGAATCGGTCGCTCAACGGCGCCCCGCCCGCCGCCCCTCGCGCTTGCCCGGCGGTGCCTCGTGGGTGATGGTCAGTCGCCCGCCCGGCTCGAGGGGCTCGGAGTAGACCACCTCCTCCCGGCGGATACCCCACTTGCGGACGACGAAGGCGGCGAGCCACACGATCGCCCAGGCCCTGCTCCCGCCGAGCACGCCGCGGCGCATGCCCTGACTGGTCAGGAGGCGGAGCAGGCGCTCCAGCACCTCAGACCCGCCGGATCTCGACCACCGTCGACCGGCGGCGGCCCCGCCGGCGACCGAACACGTAGGCCACCGCCACGACGAGCACCGCCCCGGCGATGCCGGCGGCGACGAGGCCGGAACGCGCCGACTCGGTGGTCTGCTCGAACTGTCCGCGGATCTGCCGGAGCTTGGTCTCGATGTCCTGGGTGGTGACCCGGTCCTCTGCTTGTGCCGCGCTCATGCGCCCGCTCCTCCCTTGGCCCGTGCCTTCCCGCGCCCTCGCGCCACGGCTGCCACGGCCAGCCCGGCGACGATCAGCCCGGTGAGCGCGCAGATGCCGTACGGGACCCAGGTGAGGTTCCCGGTGAACGTCGTCCCGGTCTCCTCCTGGAGACCCCGCAGCAGGCCGATCAACAGCAGTGTCAGACCGGTCACGAGGACCGCGGAGCCGACCATCCCGAACAGGACGAAGCGGCCCAGGTCCTTGATCGGCTCCAGCGTCTCCTGCCGCAGGTACCGGAGGACCAGGTCCCTGAGCTCGGAGACGAGCGCCGGCAGCGGCTGGTCTTCGCTGGTCTCGGGCATTGCGCTCCTCCGATGGGCTCAGCCTTACTATCCCCCGCACGGGCAGCCACGCAAGCATCGGCGATCCTGCTGACCGCCTCGCCGCTCTGGGGCCGGGCGCCAGCCCTGCCGCCGGCCGCTACCCGGGGTCGCCGCCCGAGAGACGGTAGCCGAACAGGTCGGCCGCAGCCGTCGCCAGCTCGGCCAACAGCCGCAGCCGTGACTGGACGTCGGGGACCTCGAGCAGGCGCTGATGATCGACCGGGCCGAGGGGGGCGATGGCGCACAGCTGCCACGCCGCCACCTCGGGCCTGTCGTCCAGGGCGACGGTCGCGGGTACTCCTGGGTGGTCGGCCAGCTCGGTCTGGAGGGCCAGTGCCCGACGCACGGCGCGGGAAGCCAGCTCGAGGTGCTCCATGTCGCCCGCTTCGAGGGGGGGATCGGCGACCTCTTCGACCAGGGCGACCGGGTACGGGTCGTCCGGAAGCCAACAGGTCACCCGGATCAGCCGGGTGCCGGTCGCCAGCAGGACCCAGCGTCCGTCGGGGAGCTCGGCCGCCTCGGCGATGAGAGCCACCGTGCCGACCGCGAAACGGGTGTCGCCGCCGCCCACCTCCGCGCCCCGCTCGATGAGGACCACGCCGAACTCCCCGTTGCCGGCGAGGCAGTCGCGCGTGAGGGCCCGGTAGCGCGACTCGAAGACGTGCAGCGGCAGGCCCATGTGGGGGAAGAGCACCGTGCCGAGCGGGAACATGGGAAGCGGGAGCGGCCCGCCACCCGCCGTCATGACCTGGGTCTGAGGAGATAGGTGGACGTCGCTTTGGCCACGGTCAGGCCTTCGTCGTCGGTGATCTCGGCCTCGACGAACGCCGCTCGTGAGCCGCCCGAGACGACCGACGCCGTGCAGGTCAGGGTCGATCCGACACGGACGGGCTTGAAGAAGCTGATCTTCAGCTCGGCGTTGGCGGAGAAGACCTTTCGCTCCTTGGCCCACGTGAGGGAGGCGGCTCCCATGGTCGAGTCGGCGAAGGCGGTCACGAACCCACCCTGTAGCACCCCTGTGGGGTTGGCGAAGCGCTCGTCGGCGAGCATGCGCCACACGGTCCGTCCGGGCTCGGACTTGTCCAGGCACACCATCCCGAGCGTGAGATCGCAGTTGGGCGGGACCTGCACCCGCGGGTCGGTCGGCGTCACGGACAGCGAAGCTATCGGAGTCTCTCGGCCGGCCACCCTGGGCCGGCCGTACCGGATCCTGCGAGCCCACCCGGCGGCGACGCCGGCAGCGGCGACGCCAACACCGGGCGAGCAGTCGCGACCGCTGGCGCGAACAGCTCCTGTGACGTGCGTCTCGCAGCCATTCGGCCGAAGGTGTACCTGCTACCGTGATCTTGTGCCCCGGCTCCTTCTCGCTGTTCTCGTCGGCCTGGCCACCTGCCAGCTGGCCATCCTCGTCACGACCGTCTATCTCCATCGGACCCTGGCCCACAGGGCCATGACCCTCTCACCGGTGGCGACCGCCGTCGCCCGCTTCCTCACCTGGGTCACGACGGGTATCCGGCCACGGCAGTGGGTGGCCGTGCACCGCAAGCACCACGCCTTCACCGACGTCGAGGGCGATCCCCACTCCCCCGTCCTCGAGGGCTACCCCGCCGTGCAGTTCGGCAACGTGATCATGTACCGCCGGGTCGCCCGAGACGACGCGACGCTGGCCCGGTATGCCCGTGACCTCCCCGCCGACGCCTGGGACCGAGTGCTCTTCGACCACGCCCTCGTCGGCCTGACGCTCGGTATCCTCGTCCTCTGGCTCATCCTGGGCTGGAAGCTGGGGCTGGTCGCCGCCGCCGTTCACGCCGTCTCCTACCTGATGCTGAGCGCCGCCATCAACGCCATCGGGCACACCTGGGGGCGCCAGCCCTACGAGAACCTCGCCCGCAACAACCAGTGGCTGGCGTGGATCACGCTGGGCGAGGGTCTGCACAACAATCATCACGCTGCACCGACGTCGGCCAGGTTCGCCCTCGGACGAGGAGAGATCGACCCCGCCTGGTGGGCGGTGCGGGCGCTCGAGCGCTCCGGTCTGGCGGTCATCCGCCATGCTGACGTGAAGCTCAAGAGCAGCCGTCGCGACGACACGGGCGCTGGCAGCACGGCAGCCGGCCCGGGAGGTCCGCCCAGAGACGACGAGCAGCGCCAGACGGTGGGCTGACCGGCGCACCCCGCCGGTCGTGCCACCGCGGCCAGCACCGGCACCGTCGACGGAATTACCGGGTGCGCTCGCGCCAGTAGGGTAAGGGCGGTGCCGTTCGCCTCTGCGATCTCTGAGCATCCTGTGACCGCCCACGCCACCGGCGAGGTAGCTGGCCAGGTGCTCGAGAAGGTCGGCGCCGCGCCCGACTTGGTCGTGCTGTTCGTCACGCCACCACATGCCGGTGCCTTGGAGGACGCTGCCGGCGCCGTGCGGGCCATCCTCGAGCCTCGGACGTTGGTGGGCTGTGCCGCCGAGTCGGTGGCCGGTGTCAACCGTGAGGTCGAGGGCGGACCCGCCGTGTGCCTGTGGGGAGGAAGGTTCGGTCAGGTCGTTCCCGTCGGCCTCGACGTCGCCGCGTCGAGCGGGCTCGGAACAGGCGCGGGCGAGATCGAGGAGGGTCGACAGCTGGCCGTCACCGGGTGGCCCGACGAGGTGCCGTTCGAGCCTGCCGCCCTTTTCCTCGTGGCCGATCCCTTCACCTTTCCGGTCGAGGCGTTCATCGACTGGGTGGGGCAGGAGCACCCGAGCCTTCCGGTGATCGGCGGGATGGCCTCGGCTGCTCGCGGCCCGGGCGGCAACCGGCTGGTGCTCGACAGCACCGTCCGCGTCGGCGGTGCAGTCGGCGCCATGCTCGGGCCTGGCGTCGAGCTCGCCGCGATCGTCTCACAGGGGTGTCGCCCCGTCGGGCACCCCCTGGCCGTTACCCGCGCCGAGGGCAATGTCGTCTACGAGCTCGGCGGGCAGCCGGCCCTGGAGCGTCTGGTCGACCTGGCCCGGCGCGAGCTGGCGGAGCGGGACGTCGCCCTGATCAATGCCGGCGGGCTGCACCTGGGTCGCGTCATCGACGAGCACAAGGCCGAGTTCGGCAGGGGCGACTTCCTCGTTCGCAACGTGATCGGCGCCGACCGGGCCGCCGGCGCCATCGCCGTGAACGACGTCGTCGAGCTGGGCACGACGGTCCAGTTCCATCTCCGTGACGCGGTCGCCGCCGACGAGGACCTGAGAAGCATGCTGGACGGACGTCACGCCGATGCCGCCTTGATGTTCACCTGCAATGGTCGCGGCACGCGGCTGTTCGGCAGCCCCCACCACGATGCCGGCGCCCTGGCCGAGACGGTGGGCGAGATTCCCATGGCCGGTTTCTTCGCCGCAGGCGAGCTCGGTCCCGTGGGTGGACGAAACTTCCTCCACGGCTTCACCGCCTCGATCGCCCTCCTCCAGGAGGTGGACGGACGGCGCCAACAGGAGCCGGCTGGGTAGGGTTGAGAGGTGGCGGGCGGGAGCCGCGGGATTCGGAATCGTTCCGATCGACGGGAAGCGGTCACGAGGCCCATCAGGGGGAAGAGAGGATGACCGATGACCAAGCTGCATGAGCTCTTCGACCAGCAGGGCCAGAGTCCTTGGATCGACAATCTCAAGCGAGCGTTCCTGACCAGCGGCCGACTGGCCGAGCTGGTCGACCAAGGCGTGCGGGGCGTCACCTCGAACCCGACGATCTTCGCCAAGGCCATCGAGGGTGGGGACGACTACGACGATCAGTACCGCCGGCTGACGGAGAAGATGTCAGTGGAGGAGGCCTACTGGGAGCTGGTCATCGACGACATCATCAATGCGCTCGGCGTGCTGCGACCGCTGTACGACTCGAGCGGTGGCACGGACGGCTTCGTGTCGCTGGAGGTGGCGCCCGCTCTCGCCCACGACACCGGCGCCAGCATCGAAGCCGCCCGGACGCTGCACGGCCGGATCGAGCTCCCCCAACCTGTTCGTGAAGATCCCCGGGACCGCGGAGGGCGTCCCGGCCATCCGGCAGATGATCAGCGAGGGCCGCAACATCAACGTGACCCTCATCTTCAGTCTCGAGCGCTACGGCGAGGTGATCGAGGCCTACCTGTCGGGCCTGGAGGAGCTCGCCACGACCAAGGGAGCGGACCTGTCCCGGGTGGCCAGCGTGGCCTCGTTCTTCGTGAGCCGGGTCGACACCGAGGTCGACCGCCGCCTCGAGGCCGTGGCCGAGCAGGTGGGGGATCGCGAGCCGAGCGGGCTCTCGCCCTTCGGGGCAAGGCCGCCGTGGCCCAGGCCAAGCTCGCCTACCGGATCTATCAGGAGCGGTTCTCCGGTGCCCGCTGGGATGCGCTGGCCGCCAAGGGCGCGCACGTGCAGCGTCCGTTGTGGGCGTCCACGTCCACCAAGAACCCGCACTATGCGGACCTGGCCTACGTCAACAGCCTGATCGGCCCGAACACCGTCAACACGATGCCTGACGCCACCCTGGACGACTTCCTCGACCACGGGGTGGTAGCCCGCACCGTCGACAAGACCGCCAGTCAGGCGCAGAAGGTCCTCGACGAGCTCGGGGAGCTGGGTGTCGACATGGCTGATGTCGCCCACACGCTCGAGGACGAGGGTGTTGCCGCCTTCGCCAAATCCTTCGACGAGCTCCTCCAGCGCCTGAGCGACAAGGCGAACAGCCTGAGCGCCGACAAGTGATCAGCCCGGACCAGGATTGAGGGGTACCAGATGAGCGACCCGGCGGCCCCGACCGTCCTCGACGCGACCAACCCCCTCGCCACGGGCCTCGAGGCAGACAGGCACTCGCCTCCGGTGGCCCTGGTGGTCTTCGGTGCCTCGGGAGATCTCGCCCACCGCAAGATCTTTCCTGCTCTCGCCAGCTTGAGCCGCCGCAGGGCGCTCTCTTCGACCTTCTCGGTGATCGGGGTGGCCCGCACCCCCTGACCGACGAGCAGTTCCGCAACCTCGTCCTCGAGTCCGCACCGGACGGGGGCCCGGAGTGGAAGAGCATCGTGGGCCACTTTCGCTACGTCGCCGGCGAGTACGCCCACCCGGACACCTTCGATCAGCTCAAGGTGCTGCTCGCCGAGCTGGACGACCACGTCGGGACAGCGGGGAATCGCGTCTACTACCTGGCCACGATCCCCGCTCTCTTCAGCGAGGTGGCGCTGGCGCTCGGCCAGCACGGTCTCAGCCGGCCGAAGAGCGACGAGACGTTCATCCGGCTCGTGATCGAGAAGCCCTACGGCCGGGACCTGGAGAGCGCCACCCAGCTCGATCAGGCGGTCCACGAGGCCTTCGACGAGGAGCAGATCTACCGGATAGATCACTACATGGGCAAGGAGACAGTGCAGAACGTACTGGCCCTCCGGTTTGCCAACGCCACCTTCGAGCCGATCTGGAACCGTCGCTACGTCGACCACATGCAGGTCACGGTCGCCGAGAGCCTCGGGGTCGAGCACCGCGGCGGTTTCTACGAGACGGCCGGAGCACTGCGGGACATCGTCCAGAACCACGTCATGCAGGTCTTGGCCCTCACCCTGATGGAGCCGCCGGCGACGATCGACAGCCAGGGCATTCGGGACGAGAAGGTGAAGGCTCTGCGGGCGGTGGAGGTCTTCACCCCCGAGCTGGTGGCGAGCGAGGTGGTTCGGGGCGCAGTACGAACCCGGCTGGGTCGAAGGGAAGCCGGTGCCGGGTTACCGCGAAGAGGAAGGCGTCGACCCTCACAGCACGACCGAGACGTTCGTGGCCATGCGACTGCTCGTCGACAACTGGCGCTGGGCCGGCGTCCCGGTCTACGTGCGGACCGGCAAGCGGCTCCCCAAACGGGTCACCGAGGTGGCCATGCAGTTCCAGCGTGTTCCCCACCTCCCGTTCCTGGGCGCGCTGGCCGAGGGCCTCGAGCCGAACACGATCGTGCTCAGGGTCCAACCCGACGAGGGCATCACCTTCAGGTTCGGGGCCATGGTCCCCGGCCACACCTTCCAGGTGCGGACGGTCTCGATGGACTTCTCCTATGCGTCCGCGTTCCTCGAGCAGCCGCTGGAGGCCTACGAACGATTGCTGCTCGACGCCATGGTGGGCGACTCCACGCTGTTCATCCGGGCCGACGAGGTCGATCAGGCCTGGAAGATCGTCGACCCGGTGCTCGAGTCGTGGGCGGCCGGTCACCCACCGGTTTCCAGTTACCAGTCAGGGACGTGGGGGCCCAAAGAGGCCTCGCAGCTCCTCGAGCGGGACGGGCGGCAGTGGCGGACGCCGTAGCGTCGCCAGACGTCAGCGGCTCGGCGGAGCCGTCCCGCCTCGGCTCCTGGTCGGGCAAAGGGGTGAGCATCGGTGACGTGAACGACGCCCTGATGGCGCTGCGTGGCGGCGAGGAGCGCGCCGCGACGCGTATCAGCACGATCAACCTGGTCGTCGTGGCGACGGACAACGACGGCGCAGATCGCGCCTGTTGCGCCCATGCGCCAGCTGGGGCGGCAGAACCCGGGGCGAACGGTGATCGTTATCCCGCATCCTCGCTCCGAGCTCTCGATCGACGCCGACGTCCACCTGCACATGGCCACGGTCGACTCGCGCCAGGTGTGGTGGGAGGAGGTCCGTATCGTCGTCGGGGGGCCCGTGTGCGGCCACCTCGACTCGCTGGTCGAGCCCCTGACCCTCGGCGAGATGCCCGTCACCTTGTGGTACGTGTCGTCGATCCCCGATCCGGCCGAACCGCTCGTCGGAACCGCTGGAACGGTCGTGGTCGAGTCGCCAGCCGGGGAGGGCGGACCGGTCACCGCGGGACGTCCGGGGGCGTCGAGCGCAACCGCGACGTGCTGTCGTCCCTGGTGGATCTCGCCCAGCGGCGACCAGTCGCCGACCTGACCTGGTTGCGGCTGAACCCCTGGCGCCAGATGCTGACCCACCTGTTCGACGTGATGGCGTACCGACCGTTCGTGCATGCCGTGCAGTCGGCAGAGGTGACGGGTCCGTCCGGCTCGGCCCTGCTCCTCGCCGGGTGGCTGGCGGACCGCCTCGGCCTCGAGGCGTCCTCTGTGGCCCGGCGACCCGCTGCGGAGTGTGCCGCCTTGCTGACCGCGAGGTACGAAGGGGCCACCGGACGATTCGGCGTCCAGGGTGAGGGAGATGGCCGACTGGTTCGGGCCCTGGCCGAGGTCGACGGTGGGCAGCGGCGCCAGTCGACGGTCGCCGTCGACGGAGATCCGACGGTCGACGGCCCTGGGCGAGGCGTTGACGCGCCACAGCCACGACCGGGTATACGAGAGCGCCATAGAAGCTGCGCTGGACGTCCGTTGATGAACGGTGAGCTGGTGGTGGTCGACGACGTTCCAGGCGAGTTCGCGGCCCGCGTCATCGAGGCGTTCTCGTCCCGCCCCGGCGAGTCGTTCGCGCTCGCCCTCTCGGGCGGGGACACGGCCCGGCAGTGCTACGAGCGGCTGGCGACCGACGGCGCCGAGCGCATCGACTGGTGGGCCGTCGACGTGTACTGGGGCGACGAGCGCTGCGTTCCCGCCGACAGCCCTGACTCCAACCAACGGCTGGTCCGGGAGGCGCTCCTCGAGCGGGTCGGTGCCGCCAACGCCGTCTACCCCATGCGCTGCGAGGAGGGGCCCGATCCGTACCAGTTGCTGGTCGGCGAGGTGGGCAGGTTCGACGTCACCCACCTCGGCCTGGGACCGGACGGCCACACCGCCTCGCTCTTTCCCGGCTCTCCCGCCCTGGACGCCGACCCAGGGCGCCTCGTCTGCCTGAACGCCGATCCCAACGCGCGCAACCCCCACCCGCGCATGACCCTCACCCTCTCGGGCATCGCCCGCTCTCGACTGGTGCTGTTCACCGTCGCCGGTGCATCGAAGCGGGAAGCCCTGCAGGCCATCGTCGACGGCGCCGACCTGCCCGGCGGCGCGGGTCGAGGCCGAGCGGGTGGTCTGGCTCGTCGATCGGGAGGCGGCGCCCCGATAACGTCCGGTGGCCCCGACCGCTGTCACTAAGGTGACGCCCATGCGATCGGAGCTCGTGCGGTGCACCCCTCGAGGAGGCTGCTGCCGGCGGCGAGCCAGGTGCGTGACCGTGCCCACGGCGACCGGGTGACCTACTCCCCCAAGGTCTTCATTCCCCTGACCCGGCTGTGCCGGGACCGCTGCGGCATACTGCACCTTCGCCACCGCCCCCGGCCCGCGTCGCCGCCGCCTACCTCTCGCTCCCGGAGGTGCTCGCCATCGCTCGGGCCGGGGCTGCCGCCGGTTGCCACGAGGCGCTGTTCACCCTCGGTGAGCGGCCCGAGGAGCGCTACCCGGCCGCCCGCGAGTGGCTGGCGGAGCAGGGCTACGGCTCGACGCGTCGAGTACCTGGTGGCGGCGGCCGCGCTGGTCAGGGACGAGACCGGCCTGCTCCCCCACGCCAACGCCGGCGCCCTCTACGGCGACGAGCTGGCCCGCCTGCGGCCGGTGTCGCGCCAGCCAGGGGATGATGATCGAGACCCTCGGCCGAGCTCGACTGCCACCGGGGCAGCCCGGACAAGACCCCGGCGCGTCGGCTGGCCACGCTCGATGCCGCCGGGCGAGCTGCCGATCCCGTTCACCACCGGCATCCTCGTCGGTATCGGGGAGAGCCGGGCCGATCGCCTCGACGGCCCTGGAGGCCATCGCCGCCTCGCACGCCCGCCACGGCCACGTGCAGGAGGTGATCGTCCAGAACTTCCTGCCCAAGGCGGGCACCGCCATGCACGCCCGCCCCCCGTGTCCGTCCGAGGAGTACCTGTGGTCGGTCGGCCGTGGCCCGGCTGGTGCTGCCACCCGAGGTCCACCTCCAGGCGCCGCCCAACCTCTCGGACGACTTCGGTGCCCTGCTCGACGCCGGCATCGACGACTGGGGCGGGGTCTCGCCGGTCACCGCCGACCACGTCAACCCCGAGCGGCCTTGGCCGGCCGTCGAGCGCGCTCCGCAGCACGACCGAGAAGCGGGGCTTCGTCCTGCGCCCCGCGCTGACCGATCTATCCCGAGTACGCCCTCGCTCCCGAGCGCTGGCTCGATCCCGCCATGCGCTTCCCTGTGCTCGACCGCTCGGACGCCGAAGGCCTGGGCCGGGACGATCGGTGGGCGTCGGGCGGCACCGTCGATCCCCCCGCCGCGCCCGCGCCAGCGGGACAGGTCGCCGGCCCGGCTGTCGGCGCGACGAGTGCGGCCGTATCCGCCGCCCGTGCCGAGGGCGCCCTGTCCGAGGTGCTGGCCGGGGTGCAGCTGGGACAGGAGGCAGGGGTCGAGGAGATCACCGCGCTCTTCGCGGCGCGTGGTCCCGAGGTGGCGGCGGTGGCCGAGGTGGCCGACGAGCTCCGCCGGCAGGCGGTGGGCGACACCGTCACCTGGGTGACCAACCGCAACATCAACTACACCAACGTCTGCACGTTCAAGTGCCGCTTCTGCGCCTTCTCCAAGGGCCCGCTCTCGCTCAACCTGCGCGGCAGCCCGTACCTGCTCGAGCTGGACGAGATCACCGAGCGGGTGGCCGAGGCGGAGGCGCTCGGGGCCACCGAGGTGTGCCTCCAGGGCGGCATCCATCCCGAGCTTCGACGGCGACTACTACCTCGAGGTGATCAGGGCGGTGCGGGCCGCCTCCGACCGGCATCCACATCCACGGGTTCACCGCCCTGGAGGTGACCGAGGGGGCCCGGCGCCTGGGCGAGCCGCTCGCACTCCTACCTGCGCCGGCTGATGGACGCCGGCCTGAAGACCCTGCCGGGCACGGCGGCCGAGATCCTCGACGACGAGGTCCGCGCCGTGCTCTGCCCGGACAAGGTCAACACCGAGGAGTGGCTCGACGCCCACCGCACCGCCCACTCGGTCGGGCTCCGGTCCAACATCACGATCATGTTCGGCTCCGTCGAGCAGCCCGTGCACTGGGCCCGCCACATCGTGCGCACCCGGGAGCTGCAGAAGGAGACGGGCGGCTTCACCGAGTTCGTCCCCCTGCCCTTCGTGCACATGGCCGCGCCCATCTACCTCCAGCGCAGAGCCCGGCCGGGGCCCGACCTTCCGCGAGGCGCTGCTCATGCACGCCGTGGGCCGCATCGCCTACCACCCGTGGGTCCCGAACATCCAGGTGTAGCTGGGTGAAGATGGGTGCCGCCGGCGTGCGCCAGGCTGCTGCAGGCCGGGGCCAACGATCTCGGCGGCACCCTCATGGACGAGAACATCTCCCGGGCCGCCGGCGCCAGCCACGGCCAGGCCATGGACGAGGACGGGCTTCCGGGCGATCGTCGAACCGCATCGGGCCGCCGGCTCGAGCAGCGCACCACGTTGTACGGCCGGGTGCCGGCGCCGGCCTGAGCCGGGCACCGAGTGGCCGAGCGCACCCGGACGACGTCGGACCGGCCGGACCGCGCAGTCGATCGCAGCATCGAGGAGCTCCTCGACGCCGCGGGCGCCCAGGCCAACCGCGACCAGCTGTTCGAGATCCTGGCCACGGCCGTCCGCATGGCGAGCGACGGCGCCGACCGCCTGGATCTCAAGATCGCCAACGCCGCGGTGAAGGAGATGGCGCAGGCGTTCGAGGTCTTCGCCCCCTACCGGGCCGTCCCCAAGGTGACGATGTTCGGCTCGGCCCGGACCCTGCCCGACGATCCGCTCTACGCCCAGGCCCGGGAGCTGGCGGCCAGCCTCGCCGGGCCGGGTGGATGGTCGTGACGGGCGCGGGCCCGGGCATCATGGCCGCCGGCCTGGAGGGCGCAGGCCCGGACAAGGTCCTTCGGGATCAACATCCGGCTGCCGTTCGAGCAGGGCGCCGAACGCCTTCATCTCCGGCGATCCCAAGCTGGTCGAGATGAAGTACTTCTTCACCCGCAAGCTGATGCTCCTCAAGGAGTCCGACGGGCTTCGCCGTCCTGCCGGGCGGTTTCGGCACCCTGGACGAGGCCTTCGAGCTGCTGACCCTGCTCCAGACGGGGAAGGCCGAGCCGTCGCCGCTCGTCTTCGCTCGACGTGCCCGGCGGCAGCTACTGGCGGGCGTGGGAGCGGTTCGTCACCGACGAGCTGGCGCTCGGGGGCTCATCTCGCCCGAGGACGACCGCCTTGCTACCGCATCACCGACGACGTCGCCTGCGCCGGCGCAGGAGGTCCTCGGACTTCTACCGCAACTACCACTCGCTCCGGTTGGTGGGCGACCTGCTCGGTCATCCGGCTGCGCACGGCACCCATCGGACGACAAGCTCGCCGCCCTCAACCGCGAGTTCGCCGACATCTGCGCCCGACGGCGACATCCACCGCACCGAGGCGCTGCCCCAGGAGCTCGCCAGCCGGGACCACGTCGACCTGCCGCGGATCGCACTGCAGTTCGACCGCATGCACTACGGCCGCCTCCGCGCAGCTGATCGACGCGCTGAACCAGGACTGAGGCTCGCCGCGCGGGTCCGGTCGCGGACAAGACGGCGTTCCGCGACGTCGCTCCGAGCGACCTTGCGGAGCGACTACGTCGCTGCGAAACGGGCGCTATCGACGACGCAACGCACGAACGGCTCGCGGCGCCGCGCGGCGCGTGAACCTGCAGCGAGCACGCGGCGTCGCTCATGCCAGCAGGGCGGAAGCGAGGAGGTCGTCCTCACCCGCCCACGTCATCCTCCGTTGCGAGCAACGAGGCGGCGCGCTCCACCGAGCGGCGGGCCTGGGTGAGGCGGCGCTCCTCGGCCGGCCGGCGCTGTCGCCAGCTTCGATGGCGTCTCGCAACGCCTCCATGGCCAGGTCGGCCAGCTCCTCGGCGATGGCGTCGAGGCGGCTGCGGATGTCGTCGAGGTCAGCCGCCATCCGAGCGACCAGGCGATGATGTCGACCGGGTGGCGAACGTCGAGCCCGCGCCGGCAAGGTGCACGATGCAGCCGGGGTTGGCGCTGGCGACGACGGGTGCCCCGGTCGCGGCGATGGCGGCAACCTTGCGGGCCCGGATCTCCGGGCCATGGCGGGGTGGGTGCCGGCGTAGGCCCCGCCGGCGCCGCAACACAGCCCGTCGTCGTCCAGCTCGACCAGGTCGGCGTAGGGGGCGAGCACGGTTCGCACGTGGTGATGGGCCCGCTGGACGTGGCGGAGGTGACACGGGTCCTGGACCGCGACCGGGCCGGCGAGCCGCCGCCGGGCGGCCGGCAACCGGTCGCGTCCGGGCGGCCAGCCACTCGTGCACGTCGAGCACCCGGTCGGAGAATCGTCCGTGCGTCGGCTGTCCCGAGCAGCGCTCCGTAGTCCTTGAGCGCCGCACCGCATCCGGCCGAGTCGACCACCACGTGGGCGTCACCCGGGCATGGACGCCATGACCCGGCGGCCAACGCCTCGGCCTGCCTGCGGAGCCCGGCGTGCACGTGCAGGGCACCGCAGCAGTCGCCGCCAGAACCGGGTAGGGCCACGCGGGCGCCCGTGGCGCCCATCACCCGTAGGGCTGCGGCGTGAGTCGGGCGCATCCAGGCGTCCATGACGCAGCCGGTGAACAGCCAGGCGTCGGTCCGGCTCGGGCCTCCCGGGCGCTGCCGATGGGCCGGCTGGCGGCGCATGGCCAGCCGGGCCGGCGAGTCCGCCGCGGGCGTCAGGCCCGGAGGCCGAGCCGGGCCGGCACCGGCAGGCGCTAGCCGGCGGCACGAGGCGACCAGGAGGAGGCGATGGTGGCCGAGCACGGCGTAGCCCAGCCGTCGCCAGCGCGGTTGGTACGCCGTCTCCCGGGCGAGGGTCGCGCGGGCACCTTCCATGAGACGCCCGAAGGGTACCGACGAGGGGCACGCCACCTCGCACCCGCGGCATTGGACGCACAGGTCCATGAACTCCTCGAACTCCGGTCCCGCCGGTGCGTCCGTCGCGTGCGTCGCCCGCATGGCGGCGATCCGACCCCGCGGCGAAGCGGACTCCTCCCCCGTTACCCGGTACGTGGGGCAGTGCGGAAGGCACAGGCCGCAGGACACGCAGGCCGACAGGTCCTCGTCGGCGACGGCCAGTTTCATGCCACCATCCGCCCCGGGTTCAGGCGCCCGGTGGGATCGAAGTTGGCCTTGATGCGGTGATGCAGGGCTGCAGTCGCCGGCTGGACCGGACGCGACGGCGGAGCCGTCGGCACGTGTGCACGATGCCGACGCCGACCTCGGCGACGAACGTGCCCGGCTCGAGCGTGGTGACGACCGTGCGGATGGCCGACGGGCTCATCGACCACCGGCCGTCGCTGGGCAGGGGTGGCGGCTCTGCGACCGGATCGAAGCCCGGCCCGATCGCCTTGATCTCGGCCTCGACGTCCGCCGGGTGGCCTTCGAGGAGCACCCAGCAGTCGATGCCGTCCCACAGGATCGACGACGGTCGGAACAGGGCCTGGCGAAGGCGGTCGGGGTCATCGACGGTGCCCCGAAGCCAGACGGCAACAGGAGGACGGGGGCGCACCCGGAGGACGATCTCGGCGAGCAGCCCGATCGTCCCGAGCGAGCCGACCAGGAGACGGCAGAGGTCGAAGCCGGTCACGTTCTTCACCACTGGTCCACCGGCGCGGATGAGCTGGCCCTCGGCGGAGACGAACCGCGCCTCGAGCAGCGTGTCCCGAACCGGGCCCCAGCCGAGGCGGCGAGGTCCACTCTGCCCCACGGCCAGGACACCGCCCACCGTCGCCCGTTCGGGATGGGCGGGATCGAGGGCGATCGTCTGTCCGCCCTCGGCCACCGCGGCGTCGAGCTCGGCCACCGTCGTGCCGGCGCGAACCCGCACGATCATCTCCGCCGGCTCGTGTGCCACCACGCCTCGTGGAGCGCGCACCTCTCGAGCCGACGGGTCGGGCCCGCCACCGACCCCCCACTGCGTGCGCCCGCCGACCACCACAACGGGGTCGCTGGTCCCGACCTCGGCCGCGAAGTCCTCGAGCGGCCTGTCGGTGCGCGACGCTGTCTGTGGCGGTCCCGTCATATCCAGGCCCCCGCCGGCACCGATTGCAGGTCGCCGCAGCCGGAGCCCGACGGCAGCACCTTGTGGGGGTTGCACACCTGGTCGGGGTCGAAAGCCAGTCGGAGGCGCCGCTGGGCGTCGAGGTCGTCGTCCGAGAAGATCAGCCCCATGTGGTCCCGCTTCTCGAGACCGATGCCGTGCTCGCCGGAGAGCACCCCGCCAACGGCGACGCAGGCGGCGATCATCTCGGTGCCGGCGGCGAGGACCCGGTCCATCACGCCGGGTTCCCTCCGGTCGAACACCAGCAGTGGATGGAGGTTGCCATCCCCCGCGTGGAACACGTTCACCACCAGCAGCCGGTGTCGGGCTGCGATCTCGTAGACCTCCGAGAGGACTTCCACCAGGCGGGTGCGCGGCACGACCGTGTCGTGGAGGTAGTAATCGGGGGCGATCCGGGCGATGGCACCAAAGGCCGACTTCCGGCCCTTCCACAGCAGCGCCCGCTCGGCTTCGTCGGCGGCCACACGCACGCCGCGGGCGCCGTTGGCCGCAGCCACGTCGGCGACGATCTCGGTCGCGGCCTCCACGCCCGCCGGCAGCCCGTCGAGCTCCACCAGCAGCACGGCCGCCGCGTCGCGCGGGAAACCGGCGTGCACGTAGTCCTCGACCGCCGAGGTGATCCGGGCGTCCATCATCTCCAGGGCGGCGGGTACCAGGCCGGCGGCGATGATACCGGTGACCGTCGAGGCGGCGGTCTCGATGGAGGCGAAGTCGACCAGCGCCGTCCGCACCGCTGGGGGGTCGGGCGACAGGCGCACGGCGATGCGCACGGCGATGCCCATCGTCCCCTCGCTGCCGATGAAGGCGCCCCGCAGGTCGTAGCCGGGAGGCTCCGGGTCGAGGTCACCGAGCAGTGCCAGCGACCCGTCGGGGAGCACGACCTCGAGGGCCAGCACGTGCGCGCTGGTGACGCCATAGGCCAGGCAGTGCGGACCACCCGAGTTGTTGGCGACGTTGCCCCCGACCGAGCACGACTGCTGGCTGGAGGGGTCGGGCGCGAAATGCAGCCCGAGGTGAGCGACCTGGCGCGACAGGTCGAGGTTGAGCACGCCGGGCTGGACCCATGCGACCCGCGCGTCCGCGTCGATCTCGAGGACACGATCCATCTTGGTGGTCACGATGACGACCGGCTCGGCTCCGTCGGCGCCGACAGGGACGGCGCCGCCGGCCAATCCGGTTCCCGAGCCCCGCGGTACCACCGCCCGACCGTGTCGCCGGGCGATCGTGACGGCTGCCTGCACCTCGTCGGTGGTGGAGGGAAAGCACACCACGCCCGGCTGGCCTTCGAGGAGGGACGCGTCCCGTCGGTAGAGGGTCAGCTCGAGGGGACCGCTACGGACCCGGTCGGGTGCCATCGCCGCCGACAGCTCGGCCGCCAACGCATCCGTCACCCCACCAGTCTGCCTCGCGCCGTCGCGGACGGCCTCGGCGGACGCCACGCCCGCCACCGGGACGTGGCTCAATCGCCCGCCGGGCGCTGCGCGGGGTCGCCGGCCGTGACGACATGGAGGGAACCGTCGGCGAAGCGGGCCCGCAGCACCTTCTTGTCGAACTTGCCGACGCTGGTCTTGGGCACCTCCTCGACGATCGCCCAGTGCTCCGGCAACCAGAACCTGGCGAACCGGTCGGCGAGGAATCGCCGCAGCTGGAGAGGATCGGGGTCGGCGCCCTCGCAGGGCACCACGCAGGCCAGGGGGCGTTCGTCCCACCGGGGGTCGGGCACCCCGACGACGGCGGCCTCGAACACGGAGGGGTGGGACATGAGCGCGGTCTCGAGCTCCACTGACGAGATCCACTCGCCACCCGATTTGACGACGTCCTTGGTGCGGTCGGTGATCTGCATGTACCCGCGGCCGTCCAGCGTCCCGACGTCACCCGTGCGCAGCCAGCCGTCATGGAACCGCTCGGGTGACGGGTCGCCGTAGTACGAGCCCGTGATCCACGCCCCGCGCACCTCGAACTCCCCCACCGATCTCCCGTCGTGTGGCAACACGGAGTCGTCGGGCGCCACGACGCGAACCTCGACGCCGGGGACCACCCGGCCGCTGCGGGCCAGATAGTCCACCTCCTCGTCCTCGGCAGCGCCCTTGGGCGGGAAGGACAACGCGCAGAGCGGGCTCGTCTCGGTCATCCCCCAGCCCTGCACGATGCAGACCCCGTAGCGCTCCCGGTAGCGCTCGATGAGGGCTCGTGGCACTGCCGACCCGCCCGCCGTGACCAGGCGCAGCGAGGAGAGGTCGAGATCGTGGTCCTCTCCGTAGTGGAGGAGGTCGTTCAGGACCGTCGGTACCCCTTCCGACGTGGTCGGCCGCTCCTCGGCGATGATCCTTGCCAGCGGCTCCGGCTGGACGAAGCGTTGCGGGAAGATGAAGTCGGCCCCCACCAGCCACGCCGCATAGGGCATTCCCCACGCGTTGGCGTGGAACATGGGCACGATGACCAGCACCCGGTCGCGCTCGTTGACGGCGAGGCTGGCCGCGGAGGTCACGGCGAGACTGTGCAGGAACGTGGACCGATGGCTGTACACGACGCCCTTGGGGTTCCCCGTCGTGCCGCTCGTGTAGCACATGGCAGCGGCCTCGCGCTCGTCCACCTCTGGCCAATCGAAGCCGGTGTCCGCGGCGGCGAGCAGCTGCTCGTATCGAAGCGTCTCCCCCAGCGGGCTGGCGTCCCCCTCGCCGATCACGACGATGTGCTGCACCGTCTTCAGCTCGCCGACGACCCGCGCCAGCACGGGAGCCAACGACGCGTCGACGAGCACGACGCGGTCCTCGGCGTGGTTCACCACGTAGCTCAGCTGTTCGGGGAAGAGCCGGATGTTGAGGGTGTGGAGCACGGCGCCCATGCTCGGGACCGCCAGGTACGCCTCGAGGTGCTCCTGCTCGTTCCAGCAAAAGGTGCCGACCCGGTCGCCCCGCTCCACGCCCAGGTCACGCAGGGCGGCGGCCAGCCGCTCGGCTCGGTCGCCCACGGTCGCGAAGCTGGCCCTGCGGCGGCCGTCGTCCCCGAGCGTGACCACCTCGCTGTCGGCATACGTCTGCTGGCCGTGGCGAAGGATGGCGCTGATCGTCAGCGGTCTGTCCTGCATCGTGCTCAACATGCTGGCGCCCACCTCCGAGCCTTCGGGCCAGCCTCCCGGGCCGGCTGCGCGGCTCCGCCGGGATCGTACAGGGACCACACGATTGACATGGGCCAGCCCGGGAGGCTGGCCCGGACGAGACGGCCAGCCCGGGAGGCTGGCCCACGAGACGGTAGCCTCGCTCGTCATGGACGCCGAAGATGCCCGCAGGTTCATCCGTTCGCACCATCGCGGCGTGCTGTCCACCACGCGAAACGACGGCCGTGCGCAGCTGTCGCCGGTGACGACCGCCATCGACGGTGGGGGTCGGGCCGTGGTCAGCACCCGAGCCGGCGCCATGAAGACGGTCAACGTACGCCGCCGCCCGTGGGCCGCGCTGTGCGTGGTGAGCGACGAGTTCTTCGGTCCGTGGGTCCAGGTGGAGGGGCCGGTCGACCTCCTGGAGCTCCCCGACGCCATGGACGAGCTGGTCGCCTACTACCGATCCGTCAGCGGTGAGCACCCGGACTGGGACGACTATCGCCAGGCCATGGAGCGCGACCGCAGGCTCCTCCTGCGGATCACGATCGAACGGGCCGGTCCCGACCGGGCGGGCTAGTCCGGGGCGACGGGCCTTCCGGTGGCCCGGGATCAGCGGGTGGGCAGGGGTGCGACGAGGGCGGACACCCGGCCCTTGCGGCGCAGGCGGGCCCGCTCCTTCTCGTCGGTGCCGCCCCAGATCCCGAACTCCTGCCTCGTCTCGAGGGCGAACCGCAGGCACTCGGGTCGCACCTCGCACTCCCGGCAGACCTGCTTGGCCCGCTCCATGCGCTCGAGGGCGATGCCGGTCGTGCCGCTGGGGAAGAAGAGCTCGGGCGGACAGAGCCGACAGGCGGCACGCGCTCGCCAGCTGGTGTCGGCCTGGAGATCGGCAGGGGCGGTCAGCGCATCGTCGATCACAGCGGTCCCCGCCTCCTGGAGGTCGATCCCGTCTACCAGCGTCTTTCGCTACCCGAGCCCACGGCGGGCGAAACGTCGAACCGGCCGCGACCCGACCCTTCCGAGCTCTCCGGGGTGCGGGAAGTTGTCTCGAACGGACGATCGGGTACATACCTCCGGGGTCTGGATGCCCGGGCGGCTCCCGGCGGACACGCCGGTCCGGGTCCGAGCCCGGTGCGCGCCGGTCTCGCATCGGTCCAGTCTCGGGGCCGGCCCAGGAGGCCGGCCGAAACGGGGAATCGAGGGACACCATGAATCCCGTCGAGCGGGTGATCCGCAAGGTCGACGCCTTCCAGCAGGGGCGGCCGCCCCTGGCCTTCCTGGTCGCCGTCATCAAGAAGTTCGGCGACGACTCGGCCGGATCGCTCGCCGCCCTGGTCGCCTACTACGGCTTCCTGGCCCTGTTCCCGCTGCTCCTGGTTCTGATCACGGTGCTCGGGCTGGTCTTCGCCAACGACCCGGGCTTCCAGCACCGGGTGGTGAGCTCGACGCTCTCGCAGTTCCCGATCGTGGGGAACCAGCTGGCCGGCCCGCACGGCGTCCACTCACTCAGGGCGGGCAGCGTGGTCGGACTGGTCATCGGCCTGCTGGTGCTCATCTGGGGCTCACTGGGTGTCACCCAGGCCGCCCAGCGGGCCATGGCCGAGGTCTGGAACATTCCTCCCGTAGACCGGCCCGGGTTCGTCCCGAGGATGATCCGCAGCGTCGCCTTCGTCGGCGTGCTCGGCCTGGATGTCGTGGTGATCACCGTCGTCGCCGGCTTCGCCTCCTTCGGAGGCCACTCCGTCGGGTTGCGCGTGGCCGCCGTGATCGTTTCCCTCGTAGCCGACGTCGGGCTCTACGTCGTGGCCTTTCGCATCCTCACCCCCCCGACGATCAGCCGGCGGGCCCTCCTGCCCGGTGCGGTGATCGCGGGGGTGGCGTGGGCGATGCTCCAGTACGTCGGCAGCTACCTGGTCGGTCATCAGCTCCGGCACAGCAGCCAGGTGTATGGCTACTTCGCCAGCATCCTCGGTCTCATCGGCTTCCTGTACCTGGCGGCCCAGATCACGCTCTACGCGGCCGAGCTCAACGTCGTCCGCGCCCGCCGCCTGTACCCGCGCAGCATCGTCCAGCCTCCGCTGACCCCGGCGGACCAGCGGGTCCTCGCCGACATCGCCAAGGTGGGTGAGCGGCGGCCGGAGCAGCGGGTCGCCGTCGAGTTCGACACCGAACGATCTCCACCAGGCGATACTGCCGGCCCGGCGGCGAGGTCCGGTACGGTCGACGCCGGTCGCGGCGAACGGGGGTGAATCGGATGGGACCCGACGCACGTGACCCCAGTGGAACCAGCTCGGCACCAGCGCGCCGCACGGCGGGCGTTCCGTCGCTTGGAAGATGGTCGATGCCGTTCTCCCGGCCGGTGGTCTGGTACCCGATGCTGGGTGTCCTCGCTCTGGAGGAGATCGTGGAGGTCCCGGTCGTGGCCGCGGTCGTCCTCGGGCGACTGCTCGTGTCCGGACGGCGGGAGCAGCCCGAGGGCGGTGTCGGTCCGGTGGTCGGGCACTGACACCGGTTTTTTTCCAAGATCGTCGACAGAGGCGGTTTGGACAACCTACGGCCGGGTAACACAATGCCAGGCCGCAACGCCGGCGGTTTGGGGGAAGATCATGGCGGCGCCCTCCCCCCCTGCCCCATGCTCCCCCATCCGCCGGCGGGCCAACCTCCTCCGATCGCCCCGGCGGGCGGCATTCGGCCTCTGATCAGCGTGCGATGAGGTCGGCAGTGCGACTCAGGCGCAGGCTTCCCACGCCCGCATACGCTCGAGGCCGCGGGCCAGCAGACGCGACACCTGCATCTGGCTCACGCCGACCCGCGAGCCGATCTCGGCCTGGCTCAGCCCCTCCTGGAACCGCAGGAGCACCACGCGACGCTCCGGCGGTGGCAGGCGGCTCATGAGGTCGCGCACGAGATCGCGACGGTCGACGATGCCCACACCCGGATCAACGGCGCCCACCCGCGTCTCGAGGGCCCTCCTGGTGTCATCGTCCAGCGCCTGGCTCAGTGACGCCGTGCGGTACAGGCGCCCGGCCTCCATGGCCTCGATGACGTCGCTCGGACCAACGTCCAGGTGCTCGGCCAGCTCCTCGATGGTCGGCGATCGCCCCAACGACTGGCTCAGGTGGTCGACGGCGTCACGGGACTCGAGGTAGAGCTCCTGCACGCGGCGCGAGACCCGTACCGCCCAACCGCGGTCGCGAAAGTGCTTCTTGAGCGTCCCGACGATCGTGGCCGTGGCGAAGGCGGGAAAGCTGGTGCCGAGGTCGGGGTCGTACCGGGTGGCCGCCTCGACGAGACCCATGGACGCCACTTGCACCAGGTCCTCCAGCGATTCACCCCGGTGGGAGAAGCGTCGAGCCAGGTACCGGGCCAGCCCGAGGTGATCCTCCACCAGCTGGCCGTCGACGGTCTCGGTGTGTGCAGCGGACGGGGAGACGTCCACCATCACCTCGGACCGCTTGGAGGCAGAGCCAGTCGAAGCCCCGCCACGCCGCCTCGATACCGAGGTCGGTCGCCGCGTTGCCGCGCTGGCCGCACTCTCTCCGCCGCGAGCGTCGGGACACGAGGTGAACGCGCTCGACCGACCTCCCAGGCCGCGACCGACCGTCGCGGCCGGCCACCTGCCAATCCTGCCCGGTTGCCATCCAGCCCTCCCCCAAGGACATCGCCTGCACTGTACGCCTTGAACACTGTCCCGACGAGGGCTCCACCCATGTTACGGGTCATCGGTCCCGCCGGCGATGTTCATTGCTCGGGTGGTCATTTGGATTCGCCCCAGGGCTCGCCACGCCTGCTTTGCGAGGGAAATGGCGGCGCCTTTCCCCTGACTTGGGGGGAGTCGATCACCCATAGGCGGGGCCAGGCTCCAACGTGATGCGGTCGCGCCTGTCCCCGATCGCCGGTGCGGCGTGAAGCACCCTGATAGTGACTAGAATATCATGAAATATGCTATACGTGCCGAGTGCGCCATGAGGTCTCGCCCCGATGAGGCGGGCGATGCTGCTGCTCGCCGGTCTCCTCGTGATCTCCAGCCTGGGGGCGGCCGTGCTCGCCGCCGCTGTCGCAGGGATGGCGGTACCGGGAGGCGGGCAGTCAGGAAGCGAGACGGCGACAGGCGAGGCCGCGAACGCTCAGGCGTCGGGCCGGGCGGTCGCATCCATCCCGCCGACGTGGCTGGACCTCTACCAGCAGGCCGCGGCGACGTGTCCAGGCCTGCCGTGGACGGTGCTGGCCGGCATCGGGACGGTCGAGAGCGACAACGGCCAATCGAGCGCGGCCGGCGTCCGGAGCGGCGCCAACTTCGCCGGCGCCGAGGGACCGATGCAGTTCGAGCCGTCCACCTTCTCCTCGTACGCCGTGGTCGGGCCCGGTGGCGCCGATCCACCCAGTCCCTACGACCCCGTGGACGCCGTGTACTCCGCCGCGCATCTGCTGTGCATCGACGGCGGGGGTGACCCTTCGACCGTCGCCGCGGCCATCTACGCCTACAACCACTCCTCCGACTACGTGGCGCAGGTCCTGTCGCTGGCGTCGTCCTACGGCGCGGCCGCGGGGACCGGACAACGGTGACGCCGCCCGGCGTCCAGGCGCAGCACTACGATCCGGGGACCGACGGACGACGAGCTCGGGGGTGCCGATGGGACGGGTCAACACGGTGCGAGGACCGATCGACGACGCTGCTCTCGGCACGACCCTGATGCACGAGCACGTTTTCATCTTGAGCCCGGACGTCCAGCAGAACTACCCGCTCGGCTGGGATGACGACCGACGGGTCGAGGACGCCGTGGGCCGTCTCAGTGAGCTGAAAGGTCGCGGCGTGGACACGATCGTCGACCTCACGGTGCTCGGGCTCGGTCGCTACGTGCCGCGCATCGCCACCATCGCTGCTCGGACCGAGCTTCAGATCGTGGTGGCCACGGGCCTGTACACCTACAACGACGTCCCGCTGTACTTCAGCTTCCGAGGCCCAGGGACGCCGCTCGACGGTCCTGAGCCGATGATCGACATGTTCGTGCGGGACCTCCAGATCGGCATCGCCGACACCGGCGTGAAGGCGGGAGTGCTCAAGTGCGCCACGGACGAGGCAGGCGTGACCCCGGGGGTGGAACGGGTCCTCCTGGCGGTCGCCCAGGCGCACCTGCAGACGGGCGCACCCATCTCGACCCACACCCATGCTCCCACGCGGCAGGGCCTCGAGCAGCAGCGCATCTTCGCCAAGGAGGGCGTCGACCTCCAGCGGGTCGTCATCGGCCACAGCGGAGACTCCACCGATCTCGCCTACCTCGAAGAGCTCGTTGGCAACGGCTCGTACATCGGGATGGACCGGTTCGGCGTGGACGCCCTCCTTTCGTTCGAGGAGCGCGTGTCGACGGTGGCCAGGATGTGCGAGCGGGGGCACGCCGACCGCATGGTCCTGTCGCACGACGCCGCCTGCCACAACGACTGGTTCGACGACGAGGTGGTGGCCGCCGTGCAGCCCAACTGGCGGTACACGCACATCTCCGACGACGTGATCCCTGCCCTGCGCGCCCAGGGGGTCACGGACGAGCATCTCCGGCAGATGCTGGTCGACAACCCGCGGAAGATCCTCGGTTCAGGGGCCGGCTGACTCCGCTTCCTCGGTCACAGCGGCACGCTCGGGTCTGCTTTTGTTACCGTCGTGAACGGGCCGACAAGGGGAGCCCCGCGATGAGCGATACAGCGCAGGGGTCCGGATGGTGGCAGGCGTCCGACGGTAGGTGGTATCCGCCTGACGCCAGGCCGGGCGTTCCGCCACCTCCCGAGGCGGCGAGCGCCGGGTGGTCCAGCCCGCCGGGGGGGTCGGGTTCGGGTTGGGGGACGCCCGGCTCGTCGACGCCGGGTCCATGGGCACAGTCACCGGCATCCCAGTACCGGGCCTCCACCAACGGCTTTGCCGTCGCCGCCTTGGTCCTCGGCATCATCGGCATACCGGCCGTCCTGGTGCTGGTGGGCCTCCTGCTCGCCGTGCTGGCCCTGATCTTCGGCCTCGTCGCCCGGTCGCAGATCCAGAGGTCCGGAGGCGCGCAGGGCGGTGGCGGGATGGCGATGGCCGGCATCGTGCTCGGGGGCGTCGGCATCGTCCTGGAGGTCATCATCATCGTGGTCGCGGCGACGACCGGTGGCTCGGGAGGGTCGGGCTACTACGGGGGCTGATCGCCCGGTTGGGGACGGCGACCCAGGCTGGTCGGTCGCGCCTCAGAGGCGTAGGCGGGTCCGACGCCGAACTCCTACTCCAGCGGACGCAGTCGAGACCGGATGGGGGGTCGGACGGCTTGGCGGCTCACGCGGAGGACAGCACACGCGCCTGGTGGAGGCACATCGTCGGGTGGGCGCCCCGGGGAGCGCCCATGCCCCGCTCGCGGGCGACGGTGGTCTGCGTGCTGGCCGCGGTACTGGTCGCTGGCGCAGCCCTGGGCGTCACGACACGGTCGGCACGCGTAGCTCCTCCCCATCGCCCGCTCGCTCAGCGCCTGGCGGCGACGGCCGGCGTCCGGGCGGGACAGGGCACGCCCGCCCACATCGCCGCCGCCCCGGCCGCCAACCCCCCGCCGTCGCCGCCTGCGCCGCCAGCTCCCCTGCCTCCGGTCGCCCTGGCCGGCTGTCCGCCGCCCCCGCCACCGCCCGGCAGGCCGACGCCGTCGACCCCGTGGCATCCCGCTGTCCTCGTTCCCGAGGCTGCGCTGCCCGCTCCTCCGCCGCCGGTCCCCCGGCTCCCGACGGCGCCCGCCCTGTCGGGCAAGGGGATGTGGATCTGGCAGCTGTCGGCCACCGAGAACGGTGACGTCGGCGCCATCGTCGCCAAGTCGACCCAGGCCGGCCTCCACCAGCTCTGGGTGCGGGTCGCCGACTCACGCGATGGGTTCTACGCCCCCGCCCAGCTCGCTGCGCTCGTGCCGGCAGCTCACCGGGCGGGGCTGGCCGTGATGGGCTGGGGCTTTCCCTACCTGTACGACCCGGTCGGCGACGCCGCCTGGACCCAGCAGGCACTCGGCTGGCGCGGCCCGGACGGCAGTCGCCTCGACGGCTTCGCGGCCGACATCGAGACTCCTTCCGAGGGCACGGCGCTCACGGCCCGGAGGGCGACCACGTACCTGGGACTGGTCCGACCGGCGGCCCAGGGCCGTCCCCTGGTGGCCACGGTGTTCCCGCCCACCGACTCCAACCTGGCCCGCATTCCCTACCGCCCGATGGCGCCGTACGTAGACGCCTTCGCCCCCATGATGTACTGGGGCTGCAACGAGCCCGGAGCGTACGCGCAGGTGGCGCTCGAGCGCCTCGAGCCGATGGCGCCCGTGCACCTCATCGGGCAGGCCTACAACATGGCCGACGAAGGCGGGCGGGCGGTGTCGCCGAGCTCGGGCGAGATCCTCAGGTTCCTCTCCGTGGCCCGCTCGGACGGGGCGCTCGGGGCCTCCTTCTGGAGCTGGCAGGGGATGAACGGCGACGAGTACGGGGCGCTGGCATCGTTCCCCTGGGCCGGCGGCTAACGTGGAGACCACACGGGAGCCTGGTGTGACCAGGCTGAGAGGGTGAGCTGACAGCTCCCGACCGTCGGACCTGATCCGGGTAATACCGGCGCAGGGAGTGCTCGTGGCCGCCCTCTTGCCCCTGGACGAAGGACGGGAGCGACGATGCGAGCAGCCCCACCGGCCGGTTCCGGTTCGACGCCGCCGTGGGGCGCGACCCCGTGAAGGACTCCCACGAGCGGCGTCCACACCCGCACGGCCCGCAGGTGAGCCATCCCGGAGGCGACGAGCCGGACGTGGTCATCGTGGGCGGCGGATGCATCGGCCTGGGCACCGCCTGGAGAGCAGCCCTCGCAGGGTTGCGCGTCACGCTGGCCGATCCGCACCCCGGCGCGGGAGCGTCGTGGGCTGCGGCGGGCATGCTTGCGCCGGTCACCGAGGTCCACTACGGCGAGGAGGACCTCCTTCGGCTCAACCTGACCTCGGCCGCGCGCTATCCGTCCTTCGTCGCCGAGCTCGAACGGGATGCCGAGACCACCGTGGGGTACCGACGGTGCGGCACCCTGTTCGTGGCCGCCGACGGCGGCGACCGGGCCGTGCTGGAGGAGCTGCACCAGTTCCAGCAGTCGCTCGGTCTCGAGGCCCAGGTCCTCTCCGGGCGCGAGTGCCGCTCGCTCGAGCCGATGCTCGCCCCGGGGATCAGGGGAGGCATTCTCGCTCCGGGGGACCATCAGGTGGACAACAGGCGGCTCACGCCCGCGCTCCTCACGGCGGCGACGCGTCGAGGAGTGACGATCCGGCGGACCGCCGTGGTCGAGGTGGTGGTGACCGACGGTCGGGCCAGTGGGGTGAGACTGGAGGGCGGGGAGGTACTCGACGCCGGCACCGTCGTGCTGGCGGCGGGGTGCTGGTCGAGCTCGATACCGGGCCCTCCAACTGGCGCGCTCCCCGCCCTGCGCCCCGTCAGGGGCCAGATCGTGCACCTGCGCGGACCGGCGCACCCACCGTTCCTGTCCCGCAACCTCCGGGGCGTCGCCCGAGGTTCACACGTGTACCTCGTGCCGCGCCATGACGGGCGTGTCGTGCTCGGAGCGACGGTCGAGGAGAAGGGCTACGACACCGCGATCACCGCAGAGGCGGTGTACACGCTGTTGCGTGACGCTCACCAGCTGCTGCCGGGTGTCCTCGAGCTCGAGCTCGCCGAGACGCACGCCGGCCTGCGGCCCGCATCGATCGACAACGCCCCGCTACTGGGCCCCTCCTCGCTTCCCGGACTGGTCATAGCGACGGGCCATTACCGCAACGGCGTGCTGCTCACGCCCGTCACCGCCGACGCCATGGCGACCTACCTGGCGACGGGGCGGCTCGATGAGGACGTCACGCCCTTCTCGCCGGCGCGGTTCGGCAACCCCGGCCCGGGACGGCGGCTCGATGGCGCTGCGCGGCCCGGCTGGCTCCCTCGAGGGCGGGGAGCTGGTCCGGTGATCGACGTCACGCTCAACGGAGAACGTCGGGCCCTCGACGAAGGCACGACGGTCGACGCCATGGTGGCGAGGCTCGAGCGCGGTCGAGCCGGCGTCGCCGTGGCGGTCAACGGTGACGTGGTACCGCGTAGCCGGTGGGCCGACACGACCCTGCGTGCCGACGACCGTGTCGAGGTCCTCGCCGCCGCCCAAGGAGGATGATCTGACCGTGACAACCGACACGACCGACACCAGCCGCAGAGGAACGGCCGAGCTCACTGACGACCCGCTCGTGGTCGCGGGCGAGGTCTTCGGGTCCCGCATGATCATGGGAACCGGCGGTGTGTCGAGCCTGGAGGCACTCGAGCTCGCTGTCGCCGCTTCGGGCGTGGAGGTCGCGACCGTTGCCATGCGCCGGGTCGACCCCACCGCCAAGGGCTCCGTCCTCGACGTGTTGCACCGCCTGGGGGTCAGGGTGCTGCCCAACACGGCGGGCTGTTACACCGCGGGAGAGGCTGTGCTCACGGCCAGGATGGCACGCGAGGCCCTGGACACGAGCTGGGTGAAGCTGGAGGTGATCGGCGACGAGCGGACGCTGCTCCCAGACCCCGTCGAGCTCCTCGAGGCGGCTGAACGTCTGGTCGACGAGGGCTTCGTGGTGCTGCCGTACACCAACGACGATCCCGTGCTGGCCCGCCGCCTGGAGCAGGTCGGTTGCGCCGCCGTGATGCCGTTGGGCTCGCCCATAGGCAGCGGCCTCGGGATCCGCAACACCCACAACATCGCCCTCATCGTCGAGGCCGCCTCGGTGCCCGTCGTCCTCGACGCCGGGGTCGGCACGGCGTCGGATGCCGCCATCGCCATGGAGCTGGGTTGTGACGCCGTGTTGCTCGCCTCGGCTGTCACGAGAGCGCGCGCAGCCCGCCGGTATGGCCGCGGCCATGGCGAAGGCGGTCGAGGCCGGCCGGCTGGCCTGGCGGTCGGGGCGCATCCCCCGCCGCTTCCACGCCGAGGCGTCAACGTCGTTCGAGGGGATGGCCGACCTCGACCACCCGCGCCAGTGAGCAGCGTCACCCCGCCGGTCGCCCTGACCATCGCCGGCTCCGACTCCGGTGGCGCCGCGGGCATCCAGGCCGATCTGCGGGCCTTCGCCGCGCTCGGCGTGTTCGGCACGACCGCTGTCACCGCGGTCACGGCTCAGAACACGGTGGGCGTGCAGGACGTGCATGTCATTCCGGCCGAGCACGTGGACGCCCAGATCGGCTCGGTCGTGACCGACCTTCGACCCTCGGCTGTCAAGACCGGCATGCTGGCAACCGAGGCCACCATCGCCGCCGTCGCGGCCAGGGCCCGCCGTGGTGACCTCGGCAACCTGGTCGTCGACCCGGTGATGGTCGCGTCGACGGGGCACCGTCTGCTCGACCGCGAGGCCGAGAGGGCCTACGTGGAGCGGCTCTTCCCTCACGCGCTCGTGGTCACGCCCAACCTCCGGGAGGCCGCGGTGCTCGTCGGCAGGGAGCTGCGTACCGTCGAGGACATGGTCTCGGCGGCCCGGCAGCTGGCCGAGACCGGCGCCCGCCACGTCGTCGTGAAGGGAGGCCACCTCGACGGCCCCTCTGCGGTCGACGTGATCTGGCACGGGACCGACGCCAAGGTCCTGTCGGTCCCCCGCGTCGAGACCGCGAACGTCCACGGCACGGGCTGCACCCTGTCGGCCGCGGTGGCCGCCCATCTCGCCCTGGGGAACAGCCCCGTCGACGCCATCGAGCGGGCCAAGGCCTTCCTCACCCGAGCCCTCCGGGGAGCGGCCGGATGGACGCTGGGCTCGGGCCAGGGGCCGGTCGACACGCTCGGCTGGGGCGCCGAGGTGGTCGACGCCCCGCCCGTCGAGGTTCAGACGGCGGACTCGCGCACCGACACCTGTTCGCGGGCGAGCTGCGACAGACCCGGGATAGTCGACCTTCCCGGCGGGGCTGCGACCGAGGCTCTGCACGGTCACGAACGATCTCGGGACCTTGAATCCCGCCAACCGCGTCCGCACCCGGTGCCTGAGCTCCTCCTCGTCGATGGCCATCTCCGTCGATGGCTCCACGACCGCGCAGATCGATTCACCGAAGCGCTCGTCGGGAACGGCGACGCAGGCTGCGTCGGCCACGGCCGGGTGCTCCTTGAGGACCTCCTCGACCTCCTCGGGATAGACCTTCTCGCCACCGGTGTTGATGCACACCGAGCCTCGGCCCAGGAGATGCAGGCTCCCGTCCTCGTTGACCTGGGCGTAGTCGCCAGGGATCGAGTAGCGGACGCCGTCGAAGGTACGGAAGTTGCGAGCCGTCTTGTCCTCGTCCTTGTAGTAGCCGAGGGGGATGAAGCCGCTGATGGCCACCATGCCGACGTCGTCCGAGCCGGGGACGACCTCGCGACCGTCGTCGGTGAACACGTGCACGCGCTCGCCGAGCTGGAATCGAGCGGTGTCGGTCGTGCTGTCGCCGGCGGAGATGCTCGCGGCCAGGCCGACGGCCTCGGACGAGCCCAGCGAGTCGAACAACACCGCCTGCGGGATGCGCTCGAGCAGAGCGGCCTTGGTCTCCTGGCTCCACATCACGCCCGAGGACGTCATCAACATGACGCTGGAGGTGTCGTAGCGACCGGGATTCTCCCTGAGCTCGGCGAGCATCGGTCGGGCGAAGGCGTCGCCGACGATGGCGATCCCGTTCACCCCATGGCGCTGGACCGCCTCCCACAGCTCGGCCGGATCGAAGCTGCGACCCTCGAGGGTCACGACACAGCCTCCCCCGTTGAGGGTCACGAAGGCGACGAACTGGCCAGTGCCGTGCATGAGCGGACAGGCGGGCAGGGTGACGAAACCCGGCCCGGTGATCCGGGAGGCGTAGTCGTCGAGGTCCTTGGCCGGCGTCTGGCCGAGGACCGGGTTGCCACCGCCTCCGAGCACGTTGAACAGGTCGTCCTGGCGCCACATGACACCCTTCGGCATCCCCGTGGTCCCCCCGGTGTAGAGCAGGAGCAGGTCGTCGCCCGAGCGACCCCAGGGGCCGCGCACCGGCTCGCCCCGAGCGTCCGCGACGACCTCCTCGTAGGACGTCGACCAGTCCGGAACCGCGCCCGTGTCATCGACCGCGTACCACCGGCGCACCCTCGGCAGGCGGCTGCGCACCTTGTCCAGGAGCTCGGTGAACGACGTGTGGAACACCACCGCTTCCGCGTCGGAGTTGTCGAAGAGATAGGCGATCTCCTCGGGCCCGTAGCGGTAGTTGGTGTTCACCGGGACCATCCCCGCTTTGAAGGCGGCGAGGTAGCTCTCGAGATACTCGGGGGCGTTGTAGAGGTACACCGCCACCTTGGCCTGGTGCCCGAGACCGGCGTCGAGCAGGTCGAGGGCCAGCCCGTTGGCTCGCCGGTCGACCTCCGCCCAGCTCATCGTGCGCTTCCCCTGGATCTGACAGGGAGCATCGGGCAGCCTCGTCGCCACGGTCTCGTAGGCGTCGGCGAAGTTCCAGTCGGTCACGACCACCCTCCCAGCACGCTCGACGGTTCGTGCTACGAAGATCCGACCCTAGCCGGCCGCCTCCAGCGGCAAGAAGCGCTTGGCCCGCCCAGCCGACGAGCGGCGCAGGGCGATGGCCCCGGGGACTCGCTCGCCGGCACGGAAGGAGCAGCGGTCCGGGCCGGCGAATAGTTTGCCGAGACCGCGCCACGGGTAGGCACATCGCGGCTGCGGTCGCCGCGTGCCGATGTCGCTTCCGACAGTCGAAGGAGCGCCAGACATGATTCGGTACCTGTTCCGTCGGGTGAACACGGCATTCCTCGGCAAGCCCACCTGCGACGTGTCGAAGTGCGGCCGCCAGACAGTCGGGTTCTCGGAGCTGTGCCGCGAGCACACCCTGGCGGCCATGGCCGGCCGACGCTTCGCGTAGAGAGGCGCTGGAGGCGGCCCCGGCGACAGCGCGGACCGGGGGGCGCCCGGACGCACACCGTCGCCGGCACCGATCGGGACCGGCCGCCCGCGGCGACATCGACATGCCACTGCTGATCGGGACCTCGGGATGGCAGTACCGGTCGTGGCGGGAGACCTTCTACCCGCCCGGAGTGGCCCAGGCCCGCTGGCTGGAGCACTACGCCGCCCGCTTCCGGACGGTGGAGGTCAACAACGCCTTCTACCGCCTCCCGGAGGCCCGGACCTTCGCCGACTGGGCCCGACGCACCCCGGACGACTTCGTGGTGGCGGTGAAGATGAGCCGCTACCTGACCCACGTCCGTCGCCTTCGCCAGCCGGCCGAACCGGTGCAGCTGTTCCTTTCGCGGGCTCGTCACCTGGGTGCCAAGCTCGGCCCCGTGCTGCTCCAGCTGCCACCGACGCTGCGGGCCGATACCGGGGCCCTCGACGCCACCCTGAGCTGTTTTCCGTCCACCGTGCGCGTCGCCGTCGAGCTGCGCCACGAATCGTGGTTCATCGAAGAGACGGCTGGTCTGCTCGCCGACCACGGTGCTGCTCTCTGTCTGGCCGACGGGCCCCGGCTGCGCACGCCGCTGTGGCGAACGGCCGACTGGGCCTATGTCCGCTTCCACGAGGGACGGGCCACTCCTCGGCCGTGCTATGGGCGTACCGCCCTGTCCAGCTGGGCTCGCCGGCTCGCCGAGGTCTGGGGGTCTGACGCCGACACCTTCGCCTTCTTCAACAACGACGAGCGCTGTTGCGCAGTGCGAGACGCCACCGTCCTGGCGACGACTGGCCGGAGTGCCGGACTGCGGCCCACTCGGGTTCCGTCGGCCGACGAGGTCCGGGTGAGCTAGACCTCAGGGAGTGACCGACACCGGGCGCGCTCGAGGCGACGTTGCGAAGAGCGGTCAGCGGCGAGGTTCGCTTCGACAGCGGGACCCGGGCGGCGTGGTCGACGGACGCCTCGAACTTCCGCCAGGTCCCGCTCGGCGTGGTCCTCCCCCGGGACACCGACGACATCGTCGCTGCCGTCGACGGATGCCGCCGGCACGGCGCCGCCATCACCATGCGTGGCGGCGGTACCAGCCTCGCCGGCCAGGCCACGAGCTCGGGCGTGATCATCGACACCTCGAAGTACCTCAACGAGGTCGTCGAGCTCGACCCGGCACGGCGGACGGCCAGGGTGCAGCCCGGAGTCGTGCTCGACGCCTTGCAACACCGGGCCGGCGGGCACGGGCCTGACCTTCGGCCCCGACCCGGCCACCCACGATCGCTGCACGCTGGGCGGGATGATCGGCAACAACTCCTGCGGCGTGCACTCGGTCATCGGGGGCCGCACGTCGGACAACGTCGAGAGCCTGGACGTTCTCCTCTACGACGGCACGCGCCTCACGGTCGGCGCGACGGCACCGGCGGCGCTCGAGGCGATCATCACGGCCGGAGGCCGGCGGGGCGAGATCTACCGTGCCCTGCGGGATCTCCGCGACCGATATGCCGATCAGGTGCGGCGTGGCTTCCCGCGGATTCCCCGTCGGGTCTCGGGCTACAACCTCGACGAGCTTCTCCCCGAGAACGGCTTCAACGTGGGCCGGGCCCTGGTAGGCACCGAGGGGACCTGCGTGACGGTCCTCGCGGCTGTGGTGCGGCTGATCGCCAGTCCCCCACACCGGGCAGTGGTCGTCATCGGCTACCGGGACCTGTGCGAGGCGGCGGACCACGTGCTGGAGATCATCGACCACGGTCCGATCGCCCTCGAGGGCATGGACGGTGCGCTCTTCGGGCCCCTGCGCGGGACGGGCGGCCGAGGCGACGAGCTGGCGATGCTGCCCGAGGGCGGCGCGTTCCTCGTCGTGGAGACGGGCGCCGACAGCGCCGACGAGGCCGGCGCTCGGGCCCGGTCGCTGGTGGCGTCCCTCGAGGGTCCGCCGCCGGCCAGGGTCTTCGAGGACCAACGCGCCCGGTCCCGGATCTGGGCTGTCCGGGAAGCCGCCGTGGGCGCCATCGCCCGCCTCCCCGGTGGCGATTTCTGGCCGGGCTGGGAGGACTCCGCGGTCCCTCCGGATCGCGTCGGGCCCTACGTCGCCGACCTTCGCCGGCTCTGCCAGGACCACGGCTACGACGTCGCCATCTACGGCCACTTCGGCCAGGGCTGTGTCCACGCCCGGATCACCTTCGACCTCGTGTCCTCGCGCGGCGTCGACCGCTACCGCTCGTTCCTCGATCAGGCGGCCGACCTCGTCGTGAGCCACGGGGCTCGCTGTCGGGCGAGCACGGAGACGGCCAGCAGCGCGAGTGCGCTGCTCACCAAGATGTTCGGTCCCGAACTGGTCGACGCGTTCCGCCAGTTCAAGGCCATCTGGGATCCCGACGGGCGCATGAACCCTGGAAAGATCGTCGATCCCGGACGGGTGCTCGGTCCGACCGAGAACCTCCGGCTGGGTGCGGGCTGGCCCCGCTGGGCCCCTGCTACGAACTTTCGTCTTGCTCCTGACGGCGGCCGCCTCGATCGAGCCCTGCTCCGCTGCGAGGGCGTCGGCAAGTGCCGGCGCGAGGAAGGCGGGCTCATGTGCCCCAGCTACATGGTGACGCGCGAGGAGGAGCACTCCACCCGCGGTCGGGCCCGCCTCCTGTTCGAGATGCTCCAGGGAGACGTGGTCACCGATGGTTGGCGGTCGCGTGAGGTGTTCGACGCCTTGGACCTCTGCCTGTCCTGCAAGGGCTGCAAGAGCGAATGTCCGGTGGGCGTCGACATGGCCACCTACAAGTCGGAGTTCCTGTCCCACTACTACGAGCGACGGGTGCGGCCCCGACCGGCCTACGCCATGGGTCTGATCATGTACGGCGCCCGGCTCGCGTCGCTCGCGCCGCGATTCGTCAACCTTGCGATGCGTACAACCGGTACGGCCGGCGCCGTCAAGCGAATGGCCGGGGTCGCCCCCCAGCGGACCGTGCCCACCTTCGCCGCCGAGAGCTTCCGTCACTGGTTCGCCCGCCGCCCGAGGCCGGCCTGGAAGACCCGGCCGACGGCCGGTGGTTGCTCCTTCCCGACACCTTCAGCAACTACTTCCACCCCGAGGTCGACCGCGCCATGGTCACCGTCCTCGAGGCCGCTGACTTCGAGGTCCTCGTGCCGCCGACAGGTGGTGTGCTGCGGACGACCGCTGTTCGACTACGGCATGCTGACCACTGCGCGCCGCATGCACGCCGCAGATGCTCGACGTGCTCCGACCGATGGTCCGGGCGGGCATGCCGATCGTGGTCGCCGAGCCCAGTTGCTGCGCGTCGCTCCGCGACGAGCTCGGTGAGCTGGCCGCCCGACGATCCCGACGTGTCGCGGCTCGCCGCCCAGACCCATACGCTCGGCGAGCTGCTCCAGATCCACGCCCCCGATCGGGAGCTTCCCGCCGGTGACAGCCCGGGTGCTCGTGCAGGGGCACTGCCACCAGCGCGCCGTGATGGGGATGGACGCCGACGAGGCGGTGCTGGACAGGCTGCGCGTCGATTGGGAGACGCCGGACAGCGGGTGCTGCGGCCTGGCCGGGTCGTGGGGCTTCGAGGCGGACAAGTACGAGCTGTCGATGGCGATCGGCGAGCGGGCGCTCTTCCCGGCCGTACGGCACGCCGATCCGGCCACGATCGTGGTGGCCGACGGTTTCAGCTGCCGCACCCAGATCGAGCACGGCACGGGCCGGCGGGCAGTGCACCTGGCCCAGTTGATCGCGGGGTGCCTCGAGGGAGCCGGTGATGCGACCAGGCGACGGGAATAAGGACTCCCATGCGGGGTAGCGCCTTCGCCGATGTCGACACGCCGGCCGATGCGGCCCGGCTGGGCTGGTGACGGGATGAGCCGGCTCGTGAGGCCGACGAACGTGGTCGCCGTGCGGGGCGATCGCCGTCTCGAGCTCCCCGACCGGCTCGCCGCCGAGGAGCCCATGGAGATCCGCGTCGGCGGTCCCGGCGACGAGCCCACGGCGGTGAGCGTCACCATGCGCACACCAGGGCACGACTTCGAGCTGGCCGTGGGCTTCCTGCGCTCGGAGGGTGTCGTCACGTCCGACGTCGACGTGGCGTCCGTGCGCTACTGCGACGTGCCACCGGGCGAGGCGCAGCGCTACAACGTCGTCACGGTGCGTCTCACCCGACCGCCGGCGCTGGAGGGAGTCCAGCGGACGTTCTCGGTGACGGCGGCTTGCGGCATCTGCGGCACGACGAACCTCGAGCACCTCCAGCGCCGGTGCGACGTCCTGGGACCGGGCCCACTCGTGGCCATGTCGACGCTCCTCGCCCTGCCGGACGCCCTGCGCAGCTGCCAGCGTCTGTTCGAGCAGACCGGAGGCCTCCACGGAGCCGGGCTGTCGGACCCCGAAGGCAACATGCTGACCGTGCGCGAGGATGTCGGCCGTCACAACGCGGTGGACAAGCTCGTGGGCCGGAGCCTGCTCGACGGCGCGCTACCGCTGGCGACCGGGTGCTGGTGGTCTCGGGCCGGGTGAGCTTCGAGATCGTGCAGAAGGCCGCCCTGGCGGGTATCCCCATCCTCGCCGCCGTGTCGGCTCCCTCGAGCCTGGCGGTGACGACGGCGCGTGACCTCGGCATGACCGTGGTGGGCTTCATCCGCGGCCAGCGGGCCAACGTGTACAGCCACCCCGAGCGGCTCGACCTCGATCGCTGACCGAGGGTCTGCCCGACCGGCTCGATTCGCGTCCGGGCAGGTCGCAGGGCTAGCATGCCGATTCCGACCATGTCCCAGAGCGTCGAAGGTGTGAGCTACCTGGCTGCGTTCGGCGGTGGCGTCGTCTCGTTCGCGTCCCCGTGCGTGCTGCCGATCGTTCCCGCCTACCTGTCGGTCATCACCGGCCTCGATGTCGCCGAGGTCCGCTCCGGCCCCCGCCAACATCTCGGCCGCATCACCCGGGACACGAGCCTGTTCGTGGCCGGCTTCTCGGCCGTCTTCATCCTGCTCGGGCTGTCGGCGACGGCAGTCGGCCAGGTCCTGTTCCGCAACCACCTCCTGCTCACCCGGCTGTCGGGCGTCGCCGTGCTGGTCGATGGCGGCCTTCCTGGTGGGCTCGCTCGTGCTCGAGCTCCCGAGCCGGTCGTCCGGGCCGGGCTCCGGGCCTCGTGGATGTACGGCGAGGCCCGCTTCCACCCCAGCCCGTCGCGGTTCGGGCCGCTGCGCCGCGCCCGGTGGCCGGAGCCGCGTTCGGCTTCGGGTGGACCCCGTGCATCGGTCCCATCCTGGCCTCGGTGCTCGCCATCGCCGCGACCGCAGGGACGGGCCCTCGAGGGCGCCGCCCTGTTGGCCTGCTACTCACTCGGGCCTCGGCGTGCCGTTCCTGGCCACCGGGCTGGCGTTGGGCCGGCTCGCCGGTGCCTTCGACTGGGTCAGGCGGCACTTCACGGTGCTCACGTTGTCGTCGGCGGTGGTCCTGGCCGGCTTCGGGGTCCTGCTCGCCCTCGACCGGCTCACCTGGGTGACGACCCAGCTGCAGATCGGCCCTCGAGGCTGTGGGCCTGGGCCGCCTCGTCTCCCTCGGGTGAGCACCGTGCCGGCGCGAGGGGCAAGCCGGCCCAGCGGCTCGAGCGCCACAGCCGGCCCGGGAGGCCGGCTCGAACGGACGACAGCCGGCCCGGGAGGCCGGCGTCGAAACGGACGTAGTGTGACGACATGACCGCGCTCCCGCTCCCGGTGGTCCACGACGCCGACTCCCACGTGATGGAGACGCCCGACTGGTTCGTGCCCTACGCCGACCCCGACCTCCGGGCACGGCTGCGGCCGGCCTACGACCTCAACCGGTCCGAGCGCGAGGAGCTGGATCGGCACCGGGGCTGCATGCCGACCCTGCCTACCGCGCCGAGGAGGGCGAGCAGGTCTGGCTGCGCAAGAACTGGCGAGCCACCGGATCGCTCATCGCCGAGGACCGCTCCCGGGCACTCGACCTGCTCGGCTTCGCCAGTCAGCTGGTCTTCAACACCTTCACCAACAAGGAGCTGGTGCGCGTCGAGCACGGCGACGACGTCGAGTACGCCTACGGCCTGGCCCGTGCGCACAACCGGGCCATGGTCGACTTCTGCTCGGTCGACCACCGGCTGCTGGCCGTGGGCTACGTGCCCCTGGTCGACTTCCAGCACGCGAGCGCCACGGCGGCCGAGGCCATCGGGTTGGGCTGCAAGGCGCTCATGATCCCCTCGGCCTGCCCGCCTGGCCACAGCCCGAGCCACGTCTCGCTCGACCCCGTCTGGGCCCAGGCCCAGGAGGCCCAGGTGCCGATCGTGTTCCACGTCGGCGGGGGTGGACGGCTGCTCGACCCCAGCTACTTCGAGAACGGGCTGCCGCCGGTGCCCGACTTCCACGGCGGCGACGGCAACTTCCGCTCCGTCGACTACATGGCCATCCCCTACCCGCCCATGCAGACGCTCGCCACCATGATCATCGACGGCGTGCTGGACCGGTTCCCGGAGCTCAGGGTGGGTGTGATCGAGCAGGGCGCGTCCTGGGTGCCCGGGCTGGATGCGGTCGATGGACTCGGCCGCCACCGCCTTCGTGCGCAACGAGGAGCGGCTGCAGCGCCTGTCCCTCAAGCCCAGCGAGTTCGTCCGACGGCAGGTGCGGGTGACGCCGTATCCGCACGAGGACGCGGGATGGATCATCGACAACGCCGGTGACGATGTCTGCCTGTTCTCGTCGGACTACCCGCACGTCGAGGGTGGACGCAATCCACTCGGGCGCTTCGAGGCGTCACTCGCCGGCGTCTCCGACCAGGCCAAGCAGCGCTTCTACTGCGACAACTTCGCCGACCTCATGGGCCCGCAGCTACCGGGCCAGGGATAGGCGAGGGGTCGGCTCAGCTCGAGTCGGGCCCTTCTCGCAGCTTGCGGGCGTCCACCCACCCTGACCACCCGTCGGCCGAGACCACGTTGGCCCAGTCACCGCGGCTGCTCGACCAGGCGCACCGCCAGGTCGGGGTCGAGGCTGGCCACGTCACCTGCGTCGGCCACCGGGATCGCCCTGGCCTTCATTCCCTCCGGGGGCACCCGGTGGGTCGGCTCCCACGCCGGCTGCCCGTCCGACTCGCTCCCTGACTGGACTGCGTCTCCGGCACGGGCTCGGTCGACCTTCGCCCGACGGGCCCGACGGGAGGGTGACCCACCCCGTCGCCCCCGGCGGCCCGGCGTGGGCGAAGGACAGGTCGGGCGACAGGACAGGGCGAGGAGGAAGGGCAGGAACGGGCGGGGCCTGACGACGCCTTCGGGCCGGCCTCCCGGGCCAGCGGAGCCTTCGGGCCAGCCTCCCGGGCCAGTGGAGCCTTGGGAGCGGCCCCCCGGGCCAGCGGAGCCTTCGGACCGGCCGTTCGGGCGTGCCCTGCCGGCGGTCACGCCACAGGCTCGCCAGGCCGACGGCGGCCGAGACCACGGCGACGGTCAGCAGAAGGCCGACCAGCCACAGCGCCAGCGTCGTCGTGGTCGACCGTGCCGATGGCTTCTTGGGGCTGTTGGCGGACTGGTCGGCCAGGGCGGTGATCGGACCCACCCGATCCGGGGTGACCTGGACCTGGCTGCCGGCGGAGAGCTGGAACGCCTGCAGCGAGGGGTTGACCGGCGCCACCTCCACGGTGTCCTGGGTCACTCCGACCGTGCTCGTCCTCGTCGCCGCGTCGTCGCCGATGGTGAAGTCGGTGCCCTTGACGGTGGCGACGACGGCCTCGGTCGACGCCACGAAGCTGTACCAGCCCTTCTCGGCGGGCGAGAACCAGAACCTGGCGAACCCCTGGCTCACCTTGAGCGTCGGTGTCGGATCGGCGTTGATCACGATCGTGGTCGCAACCGGGGGGACGGACTGGTGGCCGCGGACGAAGATCCGGGGCGTGGCGTCGTAGATGTCGGTCGTGCCGCCCTGCAGCCATCGGATGGTGGCCGGGTGGGCGGCGGAGGACGAGCTCGGCGTGCCGGTCGTGCTCAGCTGATCGCCCGGTTGCAGGCTCTCACCCACCTGGGCCGGGCTCTGGGTCCCGTCAGTGCTCTGTACCACCAGCCCGTCCCCCGTGCTCACGACCACCGCCAGGGCGACCGGGCCGCTGGACCCCGACTGGCCCTGCGGCGCCGTCGTGCTCGTCGGGGGCACGCCGGTGGTCGGGGGTACCGCGGTGGTCGTGCTGGGCGCGGTCGTCGTCGCGGCAGGTTGCTCGTGGTGGTCGTCGTGCGGCGGCGGTGGTGGTCGGTGGCGCGGCGTGGTGGTCGGCGGCGTGGTCGTCGGCGGCGCGGACGTGGTCGAGGTCGTCGACGGGGGCGGCGCGGGGTCCGCCGCTGCTGCTTGGTTGCCGACGCTGCTCAGCACGGCCATAGAGCCCAGAAAACTGCCGAGTACCAGCGCCATGGTGAGCCCGGAGGCGGAGGGTCGCAGCCGCGGGCTGACCCGGCGCACTGACATGGACTACCCCCTCGTGCGCTCGATCGAGTCTCTATCAGGCGCGGCGGTGTCGCAACCTGGCAGGTCCAGGGATTCGACGGGGTCGCCGAGGGCGCCTGTCAGCGCCCGGCTCGAGTGACGACGGAGCGGCATCCACCTCATTGTGCCGGCATAGCCCGGGTCTGCGCGAGCGGGGTGTTCGCCGATCGGGCCGTCCGATCGGTCTCTACGGAGGCCCGGCGAGCAGGTCGAACGCCGCCGCCAGCTGTTCCGCATTGCGCGGCTCGGACGTCTCCTTGCCGATGGCGTCGAGGACGAGCTCCATGACGGCCTCGGGGGCGCGGCCTTCGCCCGAGCCGGCGAGGTGCCGGTAGGCCCGCGCCAGCAGGAGCACCCGCTCGGCTGGCATCAGCCCGCCGACGGAGGTGACGACGGCGGTGTCGCCGCTCTGGTCCTCCAGGTTGGTGAGCTGCTGTTGCAGCTCGGCGAGGAGCTGGGCCTGGACCTCGCGCGCCGTCACCCTCCCAGCGTAGGGGTCGGAGCGGGGGGCGGGTCGCCGGCGGTGAGCGGGCTCAGCGGTGAGCGGGTCGCCCCCGCCAGCTCGACGGGCGTCACGTCGAGTGGATGATGGCACGCGGCGAGGTGCCCGCCGGCGTAGGCGGTGAGCGGCGGCTCGGTGTTCCGGCACACCTCGGTCGCACGGGGGCAGCGGGTGTGGAACCGGCAGCCGGGCGGCGGGTCGAGAGGGTTGGGGGGCTCACCGGGAACGGACAGCCGGTGCCGGGACCGGGTGCGTTCGGGGTCCGGGATCGGGATCGCCGACAAGAGCGCGGCCGTGTAGGGATGCACGGGCCGGGAGTACAGCTCCTCGGCCGGCGAGAGCTCGACCAGCTTTCCGAGGTACATCACGGCGATGCGGTCCGAGACGTGCCGAACGACGCTCAGGTCGTGGGCCACGAAGACGTAGGACAACCCGAGGCCGTCCTGGAGGTCGTCGAGCAGGTTGATCACCTGGGCCTGGATCGAGACGTCGAGGGCCGACACGGGCTCGTCGAGCACGATGAGCCGGGGCTCGACCGACAGGGCACGGGCGACGCCGACGCGCTGGCGCTGACCCCCGGAGAACTCGTGCGGGAAGCGGTTGATGTGCTCGGGGTTGAGCCCGACCTGGGCCAGCGAGCTGGCGCACCCGGGTCTCCCGGTCACGCGCCGGGCACGCCGCACAGTCGAAGTCCCCCGCCCACGATCTGGCCGACCCGCTTGCGGGGGTTGAGGGAGGCCTGCGGGTCCTGGAACACCATCTGGACCTGGCCCCGGAACGATCGGAGCTGGTGCTCGCGGGTGTGGGTGATGTCGCCACCTCGAAACCTGATCGTCCCGCTGGTGGGCTCCAACAGCCGCAGCAGGCAGCGGGCGAGGGTGGTCTTGCCGCACCCGGACTCGCCCACCAGTCCGAGGGTCTCGCCCTCCTGCAGGGTGAACGACACATCGTCAACGGCACGAACGTTGGCGACGACACGGTCGACGAGCAGGCCCTGCTTGACGGGAAAATGGAGTGTGAGGTGCTCGACCTCGAGCAATGGCGCCGGCTGTGGTGTGGCGGCGAGCGTCGGACCGCCGCTCGGCACGGTCCCGACGTCGCTCACGCCCCCGCTCCCTGGGCGATAGCCAGTCCGATGCCGTCGCCGACGAGCCGCAGGCGGCGCTTGTCGCCGACTTCGAGCCAGCAGCGGTCCTTGTGCAGTGGATGGTCCTCCAGCCTGGCGTCCAGGGGGGGCACCTCGGCGCAGCGCGGCATGCGGTGCGGGCACCGGGGCTGGAAGTGGCAGCCGTCGGGTGGGCGCAACAGCGAGGGCGGCTGTCCGGGGATGGTGGGCAGCCGCTTCGGACGAGAACGGTCCGCCCTCGGCACCGAGCCCAGGAGGCCCCACGTGTAAGGGTGCTGGGGGTCGTAGAAGATGTCGGAGAGCGATCCTTCCTCGACCACCCGCCCGGCGTACATGACCACGACGCGGTCGGCGACGTCGGCCACGACGCCCAAGTCGTGGGTCACGAGGATGACGGCCACGCCCATCTCGCGCCGGAGATCCTCGATCTCGGCCAGGATCTGGGCCTGGATGGTCACGTCGAGGGCAGTGGTGGGCTCGTCGGCGATGAGCACCTCCGGTGAGCAGGAGAGGGCCATGGCGATCATGACCCGCTGTCGCATCCCGCCCGAGAACTCGTGGGGGTAGGCCCTGGCCCGGTCCCTCGCCCGCGGGATACCGACGCGCTCGAGGAGCTCGACGGCCCGGTCCATAGCCGCTGCCCTGCTCACCCGCTCGTGGGCGCGGATCTGCTCGACGATCTGGTTACCGACCCGCTGAACCGGGTTGAGCGCCGTCATCGGGTCCTGGAAGATCATGGCTACCCTTGCCCCGCGCACGCGGCGCAGCTCGGCCTCCGACGCCCGTGATCAGATCGAGCCCGTCGAGGTAGGCCTCCCCGTCGATGGTGGCGTTGGGCGAGCGGGTCAGCCCCAGCAGGGTCATCGCCGTGACCGACTTCCCCGATCCGGACTCGCCCACGACTCCCAGCACCTCGCCCCGGTCGAGCGTGAAGCTGACGTCGTCGACGGCGCGCACGACGCCCTCTTCGGTGGCGAAGCAGACCTGGAGGTCGTCGACCTCGAGCAGGTGCCGAGCCATCAGCCGCTCAGCCGGATCCGGGGGTCGAGGTAGGCGTAGAGGATGTCGACGAGGGCGGCGAGCAGCACGACGGCGAAGGCGGCGAACATGACGATGACGAGTACCGGCGGCACGTCAAGGGACTGGATCGACTGGGCCGCGTACTGGCCGATGCCCTGGAGGTTGAAGACCGTCTCGGTGATGATGGCGCCGCCGCCGATGACGGCGGCGAAGTCCAGCCCCCAGAGGGAGACGATCGGGATGAGCGAGGTCCGCAGGACGTGGCGCACCAGGACCCGGCGCTCCGAGAGGCCCTTGGCCCGGGCTGTGCGGACGTAGTCGTCTCCCATCGTGTCCAGCATGGTCGAGCGCAGCACTCGCGAGTAGAAGCCGATGAAGAGCACCGACAAGGTGAACCAGGGCAGGACCAGGTGCCAGAACCACTGGAACGGGTCCTGGGTGATCGGGACGTAACCCCCGTTGGGGAAGATCGGCAGGAGGAAGGCGAGCACGTAGAGCAGGATGGCGCCGACCACGAACACCGGTGTCGAGATGCCCGTCAGGCTGAGGACAGCGAGGGCCCGGTCGCTGAAGCGTCCCGCTTTGACGGCGCTCACCATGCCCAGCACGATTCCCCAGAACAGCCAGATGACGCCGGCGCCGAGGGCCAGCGACACCGTGGCGGGCAGGCCCCGGCGGATCTGGTCGATGACGTTGATCCTTTGGGTGTACGAGATGACGCTGCCCGTGAAGACCTTCTGCATGGTGATCAGATACTGGTCCCAGATCGGGCGGTCGAACCCCCAGGTGTGTCTCACGGAGGCGATGTTCTCGGGCGACGCCGTGCGCCCGGCCAGGCGTAGGCGCGGGGTCGCCGTTGGGGATCTTCTGGAAGATGAGGAAGGTGAGGATGGTGATGGCGAACAGGACGAGCACCATTGAGGCGACGCGGCGGACGGCGAAGCGGGCCATCAGTGCTCGAGGCGGACCTGGGCCCGCGGGTCGAGGGCGTCACGCACCCCGTCGCCGAACACGTTGATCCCGACGACCGCCAGCACGAGCGTGAGACCGGGCACCAGCACCAGGTGCGGAGCGGCGGTCAGGAGCTGGAGCCCTTCGCCGATCATCGTGCCCCAGGACGGGTTCGGTGGCTGGACGCCGGCGCCAAGGAACGACAGGGCGGCCTCGAGCAGGATGGAGTTGGCGAGGATGAGGGGGATGAACACCACGATGGTCGAGCCCAGATTGGGGAGGACCTCGGACGTCATGATGCGACCGTGTCCCATGCCCTGGGTGCGGGCGGCGTCGACGAACTCGCGTTCGCGCAGCGAGAGCACCTGGCCCCGGATGGGCTTGCCCACCTAGGGCACGTACACGAAGCCGATGATCAGGGCGGGTATGAACAAGGAGTTGCCCCTGATCGTGAGCGGACCGAGCTTGAGGCCGCCGAGCGCCAAGGAGGTACCGAGGGCGATCCCAAGCAACAGCGGAGGGTAGGCCCAGATCAGGTCCATGACGCGGGCCAGGATGCCGTCCACCGCCCCCCGGAAGTAGCCTGCCGTCGTGCCGACGATGGTGGCCAGCACCGTGGTGATGGCCGCCGCCAGCAGCCCGATCTCGAGCGAGGTCCTCCCGCCGTAGAGGAGGCGCACGGCGATGTCGCGCCCGTTCTGGTCGGCCCCGAAGAAGAAGCGACTGTGCCAGGTGGGACCGATGGGGATGCCCGTGGTCGAGACGACGTTCTCGGAGTGCCCGCTGATCGTGATCGTCTCGGTGATGTGGTTGTCGTTGGGCCCGGTATGGGCGATGTACCGGGCGTAGAGCGGTGCCGCCGCGCTCACCGCCACCACGAGAAGGAAGATGACGCCGAAGGCCAGTGCCACGTGGTTGCGGCGAAGGCGGCGCAGGGCGAGGCGATAGGGCCCGACGCCGGCGGTGGGCTGAGCCCCCTCGGGCGTCCCGTCGCCTGCGTCAGCGGCGGGACCCCCGTCCGGCTCGACGACCGACGGCTCCGCCAACCGAAGCGCTGGTTGCTCGGGCTCGGCTCCGGTGGGCTCGGTCGCCATCGGTCAGCTGTTCAGCTGCCAGCTCGACCAGTCGTTGTAGTACACGGGGTGGAACACGGCCGAGTTGAAGTTGATCCGGTTGGACATGAACTTCGGCACCTGCTCGTAGCCGTACACGGCCTCGTAGGCCTGCTGGGCGACGTACTGGTCGAGCTGCGGCCCATTGCGACGCCACCGTCGACAGCTGGGTGGCGGGCACCGGGTAGAGCTTGGCCAGCGACGCCTGGATCTGCGGGTCGTTGACCTTGCTGAAGTTCTGGTTCTTCACCGGCTGGATGGCGGTCCCGTCGAGCAGCAGGTAGAAGTCGGACGGGTTGGGGAAGTCCTGCGACCAGTCGGCGAAGCCGGTCTGGGGGTTGGTGCTGGCGTTGCCGATGGTCGTGAAGTAGACGGAGTCCTGGAGGATCTGCTCGCGTGGCGTGGAAGCCGAGCTGGTTGAGGACGCTGGTGTAGTAGTCCACGTACTGCCGGCGGGGGCTGCGGGTCTCTCCACACCGTGACCGGCGTGCCGGCCAGTCCCGACTGCTGGACCAGTGCCTTGGCCTTGTTGAGGTCGGGCGCCCCGTTGGGGTCGCCGTAGGGGCACGGCGCCGTCGGATGGCCGGGCAGCTGGGGCGGCAGGAAGTAGCAGCCCGGGGTCAGGAAGCCGCTGGCCAGGCGCTGGAGCGCGCGACGGTCGAGGGCGAGGTTCACGGCCTGGCGGGCCATGGCGTTGTTGAACGGCGGGATCGTGGTGTTCATGAAGAAGTAGAAGGTGAGCGCTACCGTCTCCTTGGCGAAGCGGCTGGCTGCGCTCGACTGGATCTGGCTGAGCAACGTCGGCGGCACCGTGTCCCCGGCGTCGAAGTTGTCAGCCTGGTTGTTGAGGACCTGCTGGGCCTCGGTCAGGGTGTTCGACTGGATGTGGACGTTGATCGTCTGCAGGTGCCCCTGGGGTATTCCCGGGATGTTGAACCTGCTGTTCTTCTGCATCGTGAACGACTGGTTGGGCACGACGTTGGTGATCGTGTAGGAGCCCACGCCCGGTGGCGGGCTGTTGCCCTGGTCGTTCATCGGGGTACCGGTGGGCACGAGCCCGGCCGCCGGGAAGGAGATGATGTTGTCGAAGGCCCCGTAGACCTTGGTCAGATGGATCGTGATCTGCCCGGTGGCGTCGTCGGTCGTGATGCCGCTGATCGTCGGGGACTTGCCGCTGTCATAGTCGGAGGCGCCGACGATGTAGTCGGTGAAGAACGACTTGCCGCCCCAGCCGATCTTCATCGCCCGCTCGAGCGAGTAGGTGAAGTCGGAGGCCTTGACCGGCGCGCCGTTCGAGTAGGTGAGCCCCGGGCGCAGCGTCATCGTGTAGGTCAGGCCGTCGCTGCTGATCTGGGGCAGCGCCTGGGCCAGGCCCGGGATGACCTGGGTGCCGGCCTGGCCGTTGGCGTGGGCGTAGGTCAAGAGGCCGGTGTAGGCGAGCCAGTCAGCCTCCGCGGCCTGGGTCGTGTAGCCCGACTGCGGATCGAGCGAGTCCGGCGCCGTGCCCATGTTGACGGTCGCCGTGCCGCCCTGGGCGTTGCTGGCGGACGTGCCGCTGGTGGAGCTGGTCCCGCCCCCTCCGCACGCGGCGAAGATCAGGGCCGAGACCGCGGTGAACAGAACCCCCAGGCGCATACCCCTTCTCACAGCCGACCTCCCTGTCGACGAGTCAGGTAGTTGCACCTATATCCCCTGCCCGCACGCCCCCAAACCCCGTGAGCCCGTTCCCCCCGGCCGGGTCCGGGTGAAATCGCGGCCTGCCCAGATTCCGGTTTCACCTCCCCCATACGGGGTATTGTCACTAACCTCGGCCCGCTGGAGGCGCGGTTGGGCGGTGGCGGCCACGCCACTGAGGCCAGGAAGGACGGTGACGATGGAAGTCCGAACGGTCTCTGAGCTCTCTGATCGCATCAACCGGCTCGAGGCGCGCGTGGCGGAGGATCAACGGGTGATCGCCTCCCAGCAGGAGGCCATCGGGTTCCAGCAGGCGATGCTCCGCGAGCTGTCCGACGCCTACGACCTGTTCGAGAGCGCCATGATCGAGATGGCGAACCCGAGCCCCGAGAGCAGCCCCTCCCCGGGCAAGCCGAAACTGCGCCTGGTGCGCTGACCGACACGGCCCGCGGTTCCTCCGGGCGCTCCTCGGCCACGCCCGTGTGCGCGCGAGACTGGCGACGACGATGCCGGTTCCCGCGAGAGGGTGGCATGAGCGCTGGAGGACGACTTCGGTGCTGGGGTCGGGACCGAGAGCGGTCGTCGTCGTGGCCGCTGCGGGCGTTGCTGCTCGTCGGCGGTGTGGCGGTCACGGCGCGCGTGATCCGGGCTCGTCAGCTCGCCGGAGACCGGCACCCGATCCCCCGTCACCACGACCCCGCGTGCGCCGCACGGCGGGAACCGCCAGCGAGGAGAACACACTTCGGTACCGGGCCCGGGCCGGACACCCCGACGCCCTGAGCGATCTCGGGGTGCTGCTCGCGGACCGAGCTGAGCTCGACGAGGCGGAGGAGCTGTTCGGACGGGCCGCCCGCCTCGGCCACGCCGGCGCCATGTACAACCTCGCGGTTCTCCTCGAGGCCAGGGACGCTGGCCAAGCCAAGGAGTGGTACCGGCGGGCTGCCGGTGCGGGTGACACCAACGCCATGTACAACCTGGCCGCCTGCCTGCAGCAACGCGGCGACGCCGACGCCGAGCAGTGGTACCGCCGGGCGGCGGCGGCCGATCACTGCTACGCCATGAACAACCTGGGCGTGATGCTGCAGCAACGGGGCGAAGCCGGCGAAGCTCGCGCCTGGTTCCAGCGGGCGGCCGACGCCGGCCAGGTCGACGCCATGGGCAACCTCGGCTCCCTGCTCCAGCGCCGCGGCCAGGCCTCCGAGGCGGAGGCGTGGTTCCGTCGGGCTGCGGAGGCCGGCCAGGCCGACGCCATGGGCAGCCTCGGGCGCGATGCTCGAGATGCGGGGCGAGGCGGGGCCGGCCGAGGAGTGGTTCCGGCGGGGGGCCCAGGCAGAACAGCGTCGGCGCCATGACCAATCTGGGTGTCCTGCTGGTGGGTCGAGGCCAGCTCGACGAGGCGGAGGGCTGGTATCGGCGAGGCGCCAGTGCGGGGTCGCCGGAGTCCATGAACAACCTGGGCACGATCGTCGAGCGCCGGGACGCCGGCGCGGCCGAGGAGTGGTACCGGCGTGCGGCCAGCGAGGGGCAGCCGGCAGCAATGACGAACCTCGCCGGGTTGTTCGCGGGCGCGGCGAGCTCGAGGAGGCGGCGGCGTGGTATCGGCAGGGCAGCCGCCGCCGGCGAGCCGCACGCCATCCACGCCTTGGCGTCACAGCGGCGGACGACGGGCCGAGGACGCCCGTGCTCGAGGCGGGTCCCGGAGGCCAGCCCTCGGGAATCGCCGGCCCGGGAGGCCGTCTCCTCAGCACGAGCTGCGTCGCCGGCCCGCAGTACCGGTGGTCGGGGGTCTGAGGATCGCCGACCAATAGAGTCTGGGGTGCGCTGGTCCGAGCGACCGACGGGGGTGGTCATGAGCGAGACCGCGACCGACGCGGGCGGGTTGTCGTTTTCCAGCTCCACCGGACGGTGGGTGCTCATGGCGACCGTGCTGGGCTCGGGCGTCGCCTTCCTGGACGCCACCGTCGTCAACGTCGCCCTGCCCAGCATCGGGCGGGACTTCGGTGTCGGTCTGGCCGACCTGCAGTGGACGGTCACCGGCTACACGCTCACCCTGTCGGCGTTCCTGCTGCTCGGGGGGGCCCTGGGCGACCGCTACGGGCGGCGCCGGATCTTCGTGATCGGCCTCGTCTGGTTCGCCGTCGCCTCTCTGGCGTGCGGCGCCGCTCCGAGCGCCCCGTTGCTCATCGTCGCCCGGGCGATCCAGGGCATCGGAGGGGCGCTTCTCACGCCGGGCAGCCTGGCGATCATCGAAGCGAGCTTCCGCCCCGATGACCGCGGCCGGGCGATCGGGGCCTGGTCAGGCCTCGGTGGGGTGTTCGGCGCCATCGGCCCCCTCCTGGGGGGCGTGCTCGTGACCGTGCTGACGTGGAGGCTGGTGTTCTTCATCAACATCCCGCTGATCGTGCTCGCCGTGTGGGTCGCGAGCCGCCACGTCCCCGAGACGTCCAAGGGGGGCGAGCACGGTCCGCTCGACATCCAGGGCCCGCTCCTGGCCGTGCTGGGTCTCGGCGGAGTGACCTATTCGCTGATCGAGGGTCCTGCTCGAGGCTGGACATCGGCCGCCACCCTCGCCGTGATCGGGGCGGGTGGGCTGCTGCTCATCGCCTTCCTGGTCAACGAGAGCCGCGCCCGCGACCCACTCCTGCCGCTGTCCATCTTCCGCTCTCGGATATTCGCCGGGGCCAACGAGGCCACGTTCGCCATCTATGCGGCGCTGGGCACCGTCCTCTTCCTCGGTGTCCTGCAGCTCCAGCAGGTGCTTCACTACTCGGCGCTGGCCGCGGGCCTGGCCCTGCTGCCCCTCACCCTGGTCCTCATGCTCCTGTCGTCCCGGTCAGGGAAGCTGGCGACGCGGATCGGCCCGAGGATCCCCATGACCGTGGGGCCGCTGGTCGCAGGGGGCGGGATGGCGCTCTTCGCCCGCGTGGTGGCAGGCGCGAGCTACGCCACGAGCGTGCTGCCCGCCGCCATCGTCCTCGGTCTCGGTATGACGCTGACGATTCCCGCCTTGACCACGACCGCGCTCGGTGCGGTCGATGCCGATCGGGCGGGGGTCGCCTCGGCGGTCAACAACGACGTCGCCCGGTTCGCGTCGCTGGCGGCCGTGGCGATCATCCCGGCGCTGGCCGGCATCAGCACGGCCGGCTCCAGCATCAACGCCGCCACCTTCTCATCTGGTTACCGGGTGGCGATGTTCATCTGCGCCGGCCTGTGCGCCTCGGCCGGGGTGATCTCCCTCGTGACCATCCGCCAGCCCCGGCGCCCCTGTGCTCCCTCGATCGGCTTCGGCTGCCCGTTGACCGGGCCGCCCGCCGAGGAGCCGGGCTGGAGCCCCGGGCCGGTGCGGCTCGCCGTGAGGCCAGCCGGCCCCGACGGCGGGCCCGAGTCGAGCGACGGCGGCGACGGTGGCGATGCGGGCCAGTGACCCCGATCAGCTGGCGGCAAAGCTGGGGCGACCGGCCGCCAGCCTCTCCGCCTTCCGGAGACCTCTCGCCCGAGCAGATCGGTGTCCTGAGCGACGCCATCGACGGGGCCGTCGGCGGCGCGCCGCCGTGCGGTGGACGACGCCTTCCGGGCCGCGCTGCCGTCGCTCCCCCGCCGGGTGCTGCTCGGCATCCTGCGTCTTGGTGGGGCGCCCTCCCCAGAGAACGGGACAGGCACCCGATGAGCAAGCTCGCCATCCGCTCCGAGCTGGACAAGCTTGCCTGGGCGCTGGGCGTCCAGCCCGACGCCCTGGGGTTCCTCGACGACGTCGCCGCCGAGCAGCTCCGCGGCCTGCGGGTGGCGATCTACGAGTTGCTGTACCGCGAGGATCGGGTGTTGTTCCGGCGGATGGCCGCCGTGGCAGAGCGGTTGCCCATCCCGCTGACGCTGCAGATCGCCGAGCGCTTCGGGCCCCTGTTGACCGCGAAGGCGGCGACCGAGATACCCGCAGGCCGGGGTGCCGAGGTCGCCGGCAGAATGTCGACGAGCTTCGCCGCCGACGTCTGTGTCGATCTCGATCCGCGGCGGACCCGCGACCTGATCGCTCACCTCCCCCCCAGCTGGACGGTTGACGTGGCGCTCGAGCTCGCCCGTCGTGGCGACTTCGTCACCATGAGCCGGTTCGTGGACTTCGTGTCGGACGAGGCCGTTCGGGGTGTGGTCGATGCGATCGATGACGAGGCGGCCCTCCTGCGAGTGGCGTTCTACATGGGCTCCAAGAACCGCATGGACCACTTCTTCCGGATGCTGCCTCCGAAGCGACTCGAGGCGCTGATCTTGCGGGTGGAGGACGAGCCGGAAGAGCTCCTGCCCGCACTGCTGTCGCTGCTGATCCACGTGAGCTATGGCCTCAAACGGGAGCTCGCCGACATCGCCGCCGCCCAGGACGAGTCCGTGCTCACCGGCTATGTGCGGGCGACCCAACGACAGGACCTGTGGCCCGACATCCTCCCCGTGGTCGGGGCGATGTCCGAATCGTGCCGTCACAAAGTCGTCAACCTGCCGATCCTGAGCGAACCAGCCGTGCAGGAGAAGATCGTGCGCGCCGCCGACGACAACGGTCTGTGGGTGGTCGTCCTGCCGCTCGTCGGGATGATGAACGTCGCCACGCGCGCCAGCCTGGCCGGGATCGTGGCGGCCAGGGGTCACGGCACGCTGGAGGGCGCATGCGAGGCCGCGCTCATGGGAGAGCAATGGGACATGCTGCTCGACCTGGCCGCGCTGATGCCGCCGGCGAAGCAGGACGAGCTCGCGGTGATCGTTCGCACATTCGGGCGAGGTGGACCCGGACCTGGTCCGGCGGGTCGTCCGCGGCGCAGGTCAGCGCGGGTTCGGCGACCGGTTTGGTGCGTCGGACATCGCCGGGTCCGCATAGCGCTCCGTCGGGCGACACCCTCGGACGGCGGGATGAGCCCAGGGTCTCAGGACACCAGCGTGTCGCGCACGGGCGCGAGCCGCTCGAGGGCGTGCCGGTAGCCGAGCTCGACCAGGTCGTCCAGGCGCTTCCACTCGAAGAGGCCGAACTCCTGTGACGGCATCCGGACGTAGACGTCGGCGCGCTCGGCGGCGAGGTCGACGCTGGTCGCGCTGCTGAGCATGGCGCTGCGTACGAGGATCTCGGAGATCCGCGGCGGGGCATCCATGCTGCCGTGACGCAGCAGCGCCTCGGGGTCGGGTGCACCGACTCCCGATCCGGGCGCCCGCAGGTAACCGTCGGTGCTGACGTTGCAGGCGATGATCGCGCCGCGCTCGAGCCGTTGCATGACTCCCGTCGGCAGGTTGTCGAGCACGCCGCCGTCGCACAGCAGCTCGCCCTCGTAGGCGACGGGTGGGGCGATCCCGGGGACGGCCATGCTCGTGCCCACCCAGACCGACAACGGGCCGCGGTCGTGGACGACCGGCGCGCCCGTGGTCAGGTTGGTGGACACGCAGAAGAACGTGCGCCGGAGCTCCTCGATCTGACGGTCTCCGAAGATCTCGGCCAGCCGGGCCGAGAACTTGCGCCCTCGGATGAGCGAGACGCGTGGGAGCGCGTAGTCGTTCAGGAAGTTGTTGCGGATGAAGGTCTCCCGCGCCACGTGGATCATCTCGACACTGTCCAGACCGAGAGCCAGGAGGGCTGACAGGAAGGCCCCCATGCTCGTCCCGCCGGCCACGTCGACCGGCACCCGCAGCTCCTCCAAGGCCCGGATGAGCCCGATGTGGGCGAAGCCGCGTGCCCCGCCACCACCCAGCACGACGCCGACACCGTGCCCGGCGACCTGACGCGCCAGTGACGCCAGCTCGGCTTCGTCCCAAGGATGGACGAAATAGCGGGCGCGGGCGCCGGTCACGTCCATCCACGCCGACGTGTGGGGCGCGGAGTCGCCCACGGGCCGCAGGAACACCAGCTCGACCGGGGCGAGCAGCCCGAGGGAGCGAAGCTCCTGGAGCACCCGCACCGGTCTCGGACGGGCGCTCGCCTCGGTCAGCACCAGGACCCGGTCGGCGTTGTGCAGAGAACGCAGCGCCCAGGCGTCGCGGTCGCTGTCCGCCGCGTAGACCACGTAGCGATGGCGGCTCTCCAACTCGTTCATCCACGCCGCCAGGCGGGTGCTTCCCTCGTCGTCTGAGAGCGGCGCCTGGGCGGCCCCCTGACCTAGGGTGGCGTCGACGTGCGCCGCCGTGATGAGCCGGGCATCTGGCCATCCCGACAGCCCGCGGACGAGCGCTTCGGCCAGAGCCATGACGGGGAGGTCCGGCGAGGCCGGGATGACTGCCAGGGTGCCGTGCACCTCGGTCGCGCCTTGGACCCGGACCCGGCCCTGCTCTCGGAGCCGGACGATCATCAGGCGCGAGAGGGCCCGCTGTACCGCTGGATGGTGATCGAGGAAGCCGAGGAGCTCCTCCTTCTCGAAGCGAAGCAGGATGCTGTCGCGCACCGCCCGGATCGTCGAGCTCCGGGGCTCGTCCATCTGGATGCCGATCTCGCCGACCGGCTCCAGGCGCCCGATGTACCCGAGCAGCTCTCCGTCGGACGTCTCGCGCAGTCGCCCACGGACGACGACGTAGCCGTGCGTGGACGGATCCCCCTCCTTGTACAGGCGGGCGCCGCTGCGGAGGTCCTGTCGGTCAGCGAGCGCCGAGAGAGCGCCGAGCTCGTCCTCGTCGAGACCCGCGAACAGCGGCACCTCGGCCAGGACGGCGCGCAGATCCACGAGCGACGAGGAAGAGGCCTTCACCCACCACCCTCATGTGAGCCCGAGCTTGGCGCGCACCAGACCGAGGGCCTCGTCGATGCGGGCCGGATCCCGGCCCCCGGCCATGGCCAGCTCGGGGCCCTTGCCCCCGCCGCCTCCCACCAGGCGGGCCGCCTCGGACAACAGCTCGGCGGCCACCAGCCCGCTGCCGGGGGCCACCGCCGCCACCAGGGACACCCGCTTGTGGTCGGGGCTGCCGGCCAGGACCACGGCCCTGATCGCCTGTCCGGTCCCGGGTGGCCAGGGCCAGCTCCTTGAGCTGGTCGGGGCCGAGGCCGTCACGGCGGGCCACCACGGCGCCGTCGGTGGCGGCACCGGCCAGGGTGGCCGCCTCGACGCCCAAAGCGGCGCTGCGCAGGGCCTTGAGCTCTTCTCTGGTGGCAGCGGCGCCGGCCTGGAGGCGCTCGAGGGCGGCGGGCAGGCCCGAGGGGCTGGTCTGGAGGACCCCGGCCGCCTCGGCCAGCAGGTGCTCCTGGTGGCGGACGTGGTCCAGGGCGCCGGTGCCGGTGAGGGCCTCCAGGCGCCGGGTGCCCGAGCCGATGGAGGCCTCCGAGAGGATGTGGAAGGGCCCGATCATGCCCAGGGCCCCCACGTGGGTGCCCCCGCACAGCTCGATCGACTCGGGCCCGGCCGACACCACCCGGACCCGCTCGCCGTACTTCTCGCCGAAAAAGGCAATGGCCCCCATGGCCTGGGCCTCGGCCCAGCTGGTCTCGGTCACCCCCACGGCCTCATCGCCCAGGACGGCGGCGTTGACCCGGTCCTCCACCGCCTCCAGCTCGGCCGGGCTGAGGGCCCCGTAGTGGGCGAAGTCAAAGCGCAGCCGGTCGGGGGCCACCAGCGAGCCCTGCTGTTTGACGTGTGGGCCCAGGACCTCTCGCAGGGCCCAGTGCAGCAGGTGGGTGCCGGTGTGGTTGCGCCTGATGGCCTCCCGGCGCTCGACGTCGATGGCCGCGGTGGCGCCCTGGCCGGGCGCGATGGTGCCCTCGGTGAGGCGGGCGTGGTGGATGACCAGGCCGGGCAGGCCGTAGGTGGTGTCGGTGACCTGGGCGGATCCGGTGGGGGTGGCGATGGTGCCGGTGTCGCCCACCTGGCCCCCGGCCTCGGCGTAAAAGGGGCTGCGGTCCAACACGATCTCGACCCCCGGCCCCTCGCCGTTGGTCGGGGGCCTCGAGCACCTCGAGGACGGTGGCGGTGGTGCTGGCCTCGTCGTAGCCGGTGAAGGTGGTGGGCCCATGGTGCCTCCAGGACCTGGCGGTAGGCGGTGGTGTCGGTGGCCGGCCCGCCCCGCCCCGCCGCCTCCCGGGCCCGGGCTCGCTGGTCGGCCATGGCCGCCTCGAAGCCGGCCCGGTCCACCTCCACCCCGGCCTCGGCCGCGATCTCGGCGGTGAGCTCGATGGGAAAGCCGTAGGTGTCGTGCAGCCTGAAGGCCACCGGCCCGGCCAGGCGGCCCCCGGCCGCCGGCCGCCAGCTCGTCGCCCAGCAGGCCCTGGCCCGCCCGCAGGGTGCGCCCGAAGCGCTCCTCTTCGGCCGCCACCACCGCGGCGATGGTCTCGGCGTTGGTGGTGAGCTCGGGGTAGGCGGGGGCCATGGTGGCCACCACCGCCTCGGTCAGCCTGGGCCCGAGGGCCCCGGTGGCGCCCAGCTGGGCCCCCCAGCGCAGGGCCCGGCGGATGATGCGCCGCAGCACGTAGCCCCGGGCCTCGTTGGCCGGCAGCACCCCGTCAGAGACCAGGAAGACCATGGCCCGGGCGTGGTCGGCCAGGATGCGCAGGCCCACGTCGGTGCGTCCCCCCGACCCGTAGCGACACCCGGTGGCGGCCTCGGCCGCGGCCACGATCGGTCGCAGCACGTCGGTGTCAAAGACCGACTCGGCCCCGGTCGAGGATGGGAAGCATGCGCTCCAGGCCCGCCCCGGTGTCGATGTTCTTGTCCGGCAGCTCGGAGAGGGTCCCGTCGGGGGCCCGGTTGTACTGCATGAAGACCAGGTTCCACAGCTCCACGTAGCGCTCGTCGGAGCCCTGCGCCGGTCCCCCGCCTGCGCCGTGGGCGTCGCCTTTGTCGAAGAAGATCTCCGAGTCGGTCCCACAGGGGCCCACCTCGCCCATGGCCCACCAGTTGTCCTCGTCGCCCAGGGCCTGGACCCGCTCGGGGGCAAGGCCCACCTTGTCCACCCAGATCCCCGCCGCCTCGGCGTCGTCCTCGTGCACGGTGACCCACAGCCGGTCCCCGTCGAGGCCCAGGACCTCGGTCAACAGCTCCCAGGCCATGGTGATGGCCTCGGCCTTGAAGTAGTCCCCCAGGCTGAAGTTGCCCAGCATCTCGAAGAAGGTGAGGTGGCTGGTGTCGGTGCCCACCACGTCGATGTCGTCGTGCTTGCCCCGCACCCGCACACAGCGCTGCACCGAGGCGAGCCGGGGATGGGGGGGCACCTGCTCGCCCAGGTAGTAGGGCTTGAGGGGCACCATGCCGGCCACGGTGAACATCACCGTGGGGTCGGTCGACACCAGCGGGGCCGAGGGCAGGTAGCGGTGTCCCCGCTCGACGAAGTAGCCCACGAAGGCCTGGCGCAGCTGATTGGCGTCCATTGCCTTCATCGAGCTCGCAGTCGCCGAATCAGGTTGGCCCTCGCAATGGTGACGATTGACAGCGATGTGGTGGAGACGACGGGATTCGAACCAGCGTTTCTCCTGCCCGAAGGCAGGCGCTCTATCCAGATCTGAGCTACGTCCCCAAGGGATTGCGGTGTGTCGACATCACCTGGAGCCTCGAGTCCCCCCTTCCACCGTTCAGCGCTCCCCACGCCGACAAACCTCGTGAAGCAGGATGGTACGCCAGTCATCGAATGGCGCGCAACGGGTACCCTCGGTCATGGCCCGGTTTCCCGTTCGCTTGGTTGGTGACGGGCTGGCGGTCCCTTGTGTCGACGGCCAGGAGCGGCCGTACATCTCCCTCGACGGCGCCGCGTCGACGCCTGCCTTGCCGGCCGTGGCCGAGCGGGTCGCCGAGTTTCTTCCGTGGTACGGGAGCATCCACCGGGCATCCGGCTACAAGTCGAGAGTGGCGACGACCGCGTACGAGGACGCCCGCGACGATGCGCTCACCTTCGCCGGCAAGACCGATACGTCCGACCTGGCGGTCATCTGTCGGAACACCACTGACGCCATCAACCACCTCGCCTACCGTCTGCGGTTGAGCCGGGACGACGTCGTGGTCACGACAGTGGTGGAGCACCACGCCAACTTCCTGCCGTGGAGCCGATACGCACGACGCCGGTTCGTCGAGTGCGGGCCCGAGGGGACGTTCTCGGTCGAGCAGGTCTGTGCCGTCCTCGACGAGCGGCCGAAGCCCCGACTGCTTGCCATCACCGGCGCCTCGAACGTCACCGGTTGGCTACCGCCGCTCGACCTTCTCCTCGACGAGGCCCACCGAGCGCGGCATCCCGGTCCTGGTGGACGCGGCCCAGCTCGCTCCGCACGTCCCACTGCCCGCCGAGGCCGACTTCCTGGCCTGGAGCGGCCACAAGATGTACGCACCCTTCGGAGCCGGCGTGCTGGTCGGGCCGCGAGACGTGTTCAGCGAGGGGGAGCCCCTGCTGTTCGGGGGTGGGGCCGTCGATCTCGTCGATCTCGACGAGGTGGTGTGGACGGATCCACCGGAGCGGGAAGAGGCCGGTTCCCCGAACGTCGTCGGCGCCGTTGCGATGGCGACGGCGATGCGGGAGCTCACCGCCATCGGCTGGCCCGCGATCCGAGCGCACGAGGAGGAGCTCGGCCTGCAGCTGCGGGCCGGGCTGGCGGCCATCCCAGGGGTGAGACTGTTGGGGCCGTCGCTGGAGACGCCGACCCTCGCGGTGGCGAGCTTCCTCCTCGACGAGGTGCCTCATCCTCTCGTGGCGGCACGATTGGCCGCGGAGTACGGCATCGGTGTGCGGCACGGATGCTTTTGCGCCCACCCGTACCTGATCCGACTGCTCGGTCTGTCGCACGACGAGCAGGCGACCTACCGCCAGAGCGTCCGTCGGGGCGACCGTCGGCTCATTCCAGGCGCGGTCAGGGCGAGCGCCATGCTGTCCACGACACCGGAGGAGGTCCAGGTGTTCCTGGCCGCCGTGGCCGACATCGCCAGTGGCAGACCGTCACCGGTGCCGTTCGCCCAGGACGAGCTCACCGGCGACTACTGGCCCGAGCTCGACGTTCCCGGGTGGGCTGCGGCCGATCGGATCCTGGGCGCCAGCTGTGGTCGGGGCTGAGGGCGACCGCTGAGCTGAGGGAGTGAGCTGACGGAGAAGGTGCGGGGGCCCGACGGCGTCGCGAGGGGGTGCCCCTTCCGCCGGGGGAGCAAGAGGGCGTATTCTTCGATCACCAGAAGAACCGCCGCAGGTGTCGGATCGACGGCGCGGGCTCCGATCACGGGCCCCGTCGGGTCCGACCTCCACCTGCTCGGTTGCGTTGAAGGGGGGGCGAGAGCCATGAGCGACACCTCGCAAGGTGTCGGTTGGTGGTTGGCATGGGACGGTAAGTGGTACTCACCCGAGAGCCGGCCGGTCTCTCCCGATCCCAGCTCGCAGACGACACCAAACGGCGACCAGGGCTGCAGAGCCAGGTGGTACCGCCGCTGACCAACGGCGGCGTGCAGACGAAGACGAGGCCCAAGACCAAGACCAGGGTGCGCGCACCGCTCCGCAAGGCCAGGCCGCAGGCCACTCCTGCGGCGGCCGTCACCCCGCTGATGCAGGCGGCAGTGGCTCGCTGGGGCAAGCAGTCCGCCAGCCCCTTCCTCCTGGGCGAGGACCGGGTCGTCGTGAGGCTGGCCGGGGCAGCGGTCGCCGGTTACGTGCGCCGCGGACGGTGGGCGGTCCTGGCCACCGACGTCGCCGCCCCTCCGTGGGCCCGCGAGCGGGTCCTCGACGAGCTGCTCAAGCGACTGAAGCAAGACCGTCTGCACCCCGTGTTCACCTGCGTCGCCGAGGCCGAGCCCTACGAGAACCGGGGCATGTACGCCATGCCCATCGCCGAGGACGCGGTGATCGACCTGACGAGCTTCTCGCTCGAAGGGCAAGCGCATGGCCAACATCCGCCACAGCGTGAGCGCCGCCAAGCGGGCCGGCCTCACCGTCGCGCCCTGGTCGCCCGAGCTGGCCGAGGGGGTGGCGGAGGTCTCCAAGAGCCTGGCTGTCCACCAAGCACGGTGGCGAGATGGGCTTCACACTCGGTCGCTTCGATCCCGAAGAGATCAGCTCGACCGACTGCCGGGTCGCGGTGAACGCCGAGGGCAAGGCCGTGGGCTTCGTGACCTGGCACCACCACGACGGGGGGCGGGGCCGCGTGCTCGACATCATGCGTCGCGGTCCGGACGCCCCGAACCCCACCATCGACCTCCTCATCGCCGAGAGCCTGCTCGGCTTCGCCGACGCTGGCTTGCGAGAGGGCAGCCTGGCCTGCGTGCCGCTCTACCGGGGGAAGATGGCCGAGCGGCTCTATCCGACGGCGTCGCTGCGACGTTACAAGGACAAGTTCAACCCCACCTGGGAGCCCCGCTGGTTGGTCGTGCCGAGCCGCCGTCAGCTACCAGGCGGTCTCGCAGCCGTCGCCCGCAGCTACGTCCCGGGGGGACTGCGCCAGGCCCTCCGCGGCAGTCACTAGGCGTTCCTGCGATGACACTCGTCCAAGACCAGGAGACAAGCCGGCGTCGTCGTGCGCTCTGGCCGGCGGGCTTTCGGATCCACCCGCCGATCATCACGACGCTCATCATCTCGACCATCGTCGCCACGGCCTGGCGCACCGGGGTGTTCCACCACGACCTGGGCCTCACCACGGAGTACCAGTACGCCTACAGCGGCCGCCAGATCCAGGCCGGCCACTGGTCGACGCTGTTCACGAACCAGCTGTTGACGCGCAACACCTTCATGTGTCTGTCGATCTGCCTGTCGGTGCTCGTGTTCGTGGGCTTCTACGAGGCGCTGGCCGGCAGCGTCCGGGCGATCGTCGTGATCGTCGTCACCGGAATCGTCGGCCCCCTCGGCGTCGAGGCCGGGCTCGGGCTGGGGAACGTGCTCGGAAGCACGTGGGCGGCCAACACCCTTTCCACGCTCGACTTCGGCGCCTCCGCCATCACCGCGGGAGGTGCCGGCGCTGTCGTCGCCCTACTGCGATGGCGGTGGTTGCGAATCGTCGCCCTCCTCGTCGTGCTGAGCGGTCTCCCCCTCCATCATCAGCTGGCCGACTGGGAGCACCTCATCGCCTTCACGTTCGGGTTCGGCCTGGGGCTCGTCCTCGGTCCCCGTCCCAACAGGGCCCCCGCCGGTGAGGCTGGTGGTGGGTCATCGGAACGGGCGCCCCGGACCGGCCGCCTGACCCCGCTGGCGTGGCTCCTCCTCGTGCCTGCGGCCGTGCTCGGCGTGCTCGGGTCGACCACGTTCATCTCCACCGCGGCATCGAGCTCCAGCTTGGCCCAGTGCTCGAGGACACGACCTACCCGGCGCCGTCGGTCGGTGGCAACCGTCGCGTGCTCGTCCTCCTGCCCCCCGGGTACGGCCAAGAGCCAGCATTATCCCGTCGTGGAGCTCCTTCACGGTGCCCCGGGCGCGCCCGACGAGATGATCGGCCTCGGCCTGACCGACCTGTCGAACAGGTCGAAGACGCCCTTCATCGGCGTGGCGCCAGATGGTAACAGGGCCTGCCGTGAGCGAGAGCGACTTCGCCAACAGCACCCTCCAGCAGATGGGGACGGCGACGGGTCCCGAGCTCCGCAAGTGGGTGGACGCCCACTACTCCACCAACGGGACATGGGCGGTCACGGGGCTGTCGTCTGGCGGCTTCGGGTCGGCCTACCTGCCCACGCTCAGCCCCGGTGCCTATCAGGCGGCCTGTCCGATGAGCGGGTTCTTCACGGCCGAGCCTCCCGCCTTTCCACCGAGCCAGCCCGCTGCGGTCAAGCAGGCGGCCTCGCCCATCCTCCACGTCTCGAAGACCGGTCCCCGCACGCTGCTCGTGGTCGGCAATGCGGACAAGGACGGGGTGACCGACGCCCACAACTACATCGCGGCCATGAACAAGGCCGGACAGCCCAACCAGCTCATCGTCGATCCTGGCGAGCACGACCTCCCGGTGTGGACGGCGGGCCTCAAGCAGTGCATGGCGTTCTTCTTCCCGGCAGCGGGGTTGGGCAGCTAGGCGCCCGGCCGCTGGGCCATGACCAACCCACAGCCTGACCCGGCACCGGGGGGCGCACCGTTGCCCACCAGGGCTCGCGGGGTCTTCCACACCGGTGGCACCGGGATCTTCCGTCGCAAGCCGATCCCGCTCCAGCAACCAGACGAAGAACAACAGCTGAAGCGGTCGCTCGGCCTGTGGTCGCTCACCGCCATCGGGCTCGGGGCGATCATCGGCGCCGGGATGTTCACGCTGGCCGGTGGCGTGGCGCGGACGAATGCCGGTCCGGGAGTGACGATCTCGTTCGTCGTGGCCGGGATCGCCGCAGGCTGCGCCGCCCTCTCGTACGCGGAGTTCGGCGGGCTGATCCCCAAGGCCGGGTCGGCGTACTCGTACGGGTCCTCCGTGCTCGGCGAGATCGTGGGGTGGTTCATCGGATGGGACCTGCTGCTCGAGTACACGGCCATCACCGCCGTGGTCGCCATCGGCATCTCCGGCTACCTGAACTCACTGCTCACGAGCTTCGGGCTCCACCTGCCGTCGTGGATGCTCGGGGCGCCGTCGACCGGCCACGGGCACAAGGTGGAGCTCTTCGCCGTGGTGCTGTGCCTGCTGGTCGCCTACCTGCTCAACCGGGGCATCCGCTCGAGCGTGCGGGCGGAGTCCGTCCTGGTCGTCGTCAAGATCGCCATCGTCGTGATGGTGGTCGTGGTCGGCGCCTTCTACATCAAGACCGGCAACTACGCGCCGTACCTTCCGTACGGGTTCGGGGGTGCCGTGACCGGCGCGGCCACGGTGTTCTTCGCCATGTTCGGCTTCGACGCCATGAGCACCGCGGCCGAAGAGTCGAAGGATGCTCAACGTGCACTACCGAGGGCGATCCTGCTGTCCCTTGGCATCGCGACCGTCCTCTACCTTGTCGCCGCCACGGTCCTCACCGGGATGCAGCATTACAGCAAGATCAACACCAAGAGCGCCTTCGCGACGGCGTTCCAGGTTGTCGGCCAGAATCAGGTGGCCAGGGTGGTCGCGATCGGCGCCGTCGTCGGCATCATCACCGTGATGTTCTCGGTCGCCCTCGGCGCCTCGCGCGTCTGGTACGCGATCAGTCGCGACGGTTTGCTACCGGCGTGGTTTGCCCGTACCAATCGCAACGCCGTCCCCCATCGGCCGACCTGGATCATCGGTATCGTGGCCGCCGGCATCGGCGGCTTCGTTCCGATCCTGCAGGTGGCCCAGCTCACCAACATCGGCATCCTGGTGGCCTTCATCGTGGTCTCGGGAGCGGTCGTCGTGTTGCGATACCGGGCACCCCAGCTGCCGAGGACCTTCCGCTGCCCGTGGATGCCCATTCGTGCCGTTCACGGGCATCGCCTTCTCGTTTTGGCTCATGAGCAAGCTGTCGCTGACGACGTGGATCCGCTTCGGCGTGTGGCTCGTCATCGGGACGATCGTCTACGCCGGGTACGGTTACCACCACAGCAGGCTCGGTCGCGAGGCCCAGAGCCAGCTCGCCAATGATGCGACCGGGACGGACGCCACCACCTAGCCTTTGTCGCCGGACTACTTGCCGTACCCGATGATCCCCCACCAGTCGATGAGCACGACCGGCTCGTCGCCCACGACCCACCCGTCGTGGGGTGTCGGCAGGGCGACGACGTCACCGGGGTGACAGTCGAACTCGGTACCGTCGGCCAGAAGGATGTGGTGGATGCCGGACACGTGGTACTGGAAATGGGGCGCCATGCACCAGTCGGTGCCAGCCTTCGGCTTCACGTGCTCGGACCACCGCCACCCGGGCTCGAAGGTGAGACGACCGACCTCGGCCCCGCCGACGTTGATGATGTCGACCCGTCCCTTCTCGAAGGTGCGGACCTCGTCCGGCTTGTCGAACGATGCTTGCTCAGCCCCTAGCACCGGCGCTCCTCTCTCCTGACACCGGCCCCCCTCTGGCACCGGCAACTTGCCGCTACCCACCTTAAACCGGGATCACGACCCGTGCCCGGCACCGAGCAGGTCGTCACGGCCGTTGCGGTCGAGCGCCGAGGCCTCCAGCGCCAAGAGGTAGCGCTTGCGATCGAGCCCTCCCCCGTAGCCGACGAGTCGACCGTTTGCGCCGATGACCCGATGACACGGGACGATGATGGAGATGGGGTTGCGGCCGTTGGCCAACCCGACGGCGCGCGAGGCACCGGGTCGGCCGATGGCGGCCGCCACCTCGCCATAGCTCGCGGTGGTGCCGTAGGGGATCCGACAGAGAGCGTCCCAGACCTGGAGCTGGAACGGCGTCCCCGTCGGTGCGAGCTTCAGATCGAAGGTCGTGCGTGCGCCGGCGAAGTACTCCGTCAGCTGCGCACGGGCCTCGGCGAAGGCGTCGTCGTCCCGTTGCTCACCGTTGCCAGGCGCGGCCGGTGCGCTGGTGTCGGGGAGCCGGAGTGCGCCCACCGACCCGCCGTCACCGGTCAGGACCAGCTCGCCGACAGGGCTCGGCACGGTCGTCCAGATGGTGTCAGACATCAGTCTCCTTTCGTCCGGATGCAGGATCGAGACTGGCCCAGAGGTGGTGCAGGGCGTATGAGCGCCACGGCCGCCATCGCTCGGCGTGCTCCCGCAACGGTCCCGGTACGGCAGGAAGACCGAGGCGACTGGCGGCCCGCCGGGTGCCGGCGTCGGTCTCGAGGAGGACGTCGGGATCACCCAACGCCCGCATGATCACGTAGCTGGTCGTCCACTGCCCGATCCCCGGCTGGTGGAGGAGGCCCCTGGTCGCCGCGTCCCGGTCTGCGCCAGGATCGAGCGCGATGGCTCCATCGTCGAGGAGGCGGGCCAGTTCGACCACGGTGCGACCCCTGCCCGCAGGAAGGCCGAGCGACGACGGGTCCGCTTCCGCGAGGATGCCGGGCTCAGGAAACAGGTGGGTGAGACCGCCCTCCGCGAGCCCGGTAGCGCGGCCGGAGGAGACAGCGGTCGACAGCGGCTTGCCCAGCCTGGAGACGAGCTCGCCGGTGAGCGTGCGGGCGCCCGCGATCGAGACCTGCTGGCCGATGACCGCCCGGACGGCGATCTCGGGCCCGTCGACCGCGCCGGCGCTCCGCACCCCCCGTCGGGCGGCGACCAGGGGCGCAAGGGCCGGGTCTGCCGCCAGCGCGTCGTCGACGGCTGTCGGATCGGCGTCGAGGTCCAGTAGCCGCCGGCAACGCTGGACAGCGGGAGCGAAATCGCGCCAGTCGGCGAGGTGGAGCTGGCAGGCGATGTGGTCGCCGCTGTCCTGGAGCGCCACCACTCCTCCGCCATGGGGCAGGCGTAACGTCCGTCGATAGGTGCCGGCCACGTACTCCTCGACTCCCGGCACCGCTCGGGCCGCGAGGAAAGCGAGGACGCCGCTGGCGTCGAGCGGCCGCCGAAAGGAGAGGCGGAGGGACACACCGCCCGATGAGTCACCGAGGTGCTTGCTGTGATGGCGCAGGTGGGTCGGTGTGGAGGCGAACACCGCCCGGATGGTGTCGTTGAACTGCCGGATGCTGGCGAACCCCGACGCGAAGGCCACGTGGGTGAAGCTGAGATCGGTCGTCTCGATGAGCACGCGGGCGGTGTGCGCCCGCTGGGCGCGGGCCAGGGCGAGCGGACCTGCGCCCACCTCGCCGAGCAGCAGGCGGTTGAGGTGTCGCTCGCTGTAGCTGAGTCGACGAGCGAGGCCCGCCACGCCTTCCCGATCGACGATCCCGTCGGCGATCAGTCGCATGGCCCGGGCGACGAGGTCGGCTCGCCCGTTCCATTCCGGCGAGCCGGGAGTTGCGTCCGGGCGGCAGCGCTTGCAGGCGCGGAACCCGCCCAGCTGGGCTGCGGCCGCGGTGGGAAAGAAGCGGACGTTCGAGCGCTTGGGCGTGAGCGCCGGACAGCTCGGACGGCAGTAGATCCCTGTCGAGGTGACGGCGGTGAAGAACCAGCCGTCGAAGCGGGCGTCCCGGCTCCTGAGCGCCCGGTAGCACTGATCGAACTCGGGGATCACGTGCGCAGCCTGACAGCCCCGAGCGCCTCCGGCTAGCGGAAATCGGACACCTAGGGGAAGGTGCTGCGGGCTCGTCTCGGAGGGGTCCTGATCACGCGTTGGGCCCTTGACGGAGTCCACCCACTACATGAGCATTACGAAGAATGTCGCCTCAGGCCGGGTCCGGCCTCCCAGACTTCCTGATCATCGGGGCGCCGAAGGCAGGGTCCACCGCCCTGCACGCGGCGTTGGCCCAGCACCCGCAGCTGTACCTGTCGCCGGTCAAGGAGCCCAAGTTCTTCATGTGCGACGGGCCGCCCGTCGCTCAGCAGGGGCCCGGTGACGCCCACAGCGTGCGGGAGTGGATCTGGCAGCGTGACCGCTACGAGGCCCTGTTCGCCTCGGCGCCCGCCGATGCTCTCAAGGGCGAGAGCACCCCGTTCTACCTCTGGGACCGGGACGCGGATCGGAGGATCAGCACCCTGATCCCCCACGTCAAGCTCGTCGCCGTCCTGCGGGATCCCGTGGACCGGGCCTACTCCAACTGGACACACCTGTGGTCCGACGGGCTCGAGCCGGAGGAACGCTTCGTGCAGGCGTGCCTGGCCGAGCCCGAGCGGGTGGCGCAGGGTTGGGCTCCGATCTGGCGCTACCTCGAGCTCGGGCGCTACGGCGAGCAGCTCGAGGACCTCTACCGCTGGTTTCCGCGCGCACAGGTGCACCTCCTCCGCTACCGGGACCTTGTCGACGAGCACGACCGCACCCTCGACGGCATCTGTGAGTTTCTCGGGGTTGACACCGGCCTCGTCTCCGAGGCGCCGTCACAGAACGTCTCGACCTGGGTCACCCCGACACCGGTGAACCACGCGCTGCAGGCAGTTGTGCGAGCCGGGGCGGGAGTCGGCCGACGGTTTCCCCCACAGGTGTGGCGGCGGGCAAGTGCCCCGGTGCTGGCGACGCTCCAGCGCCGGCACGGCAACCGTCCCGAGCTCTCGTCCCAGGACCGCCGGGACCTGGCGGTCCGGTTCACTGACGACGTGCGACGCCTCGAGCGATTGACGGGCGACAGCTACGAGGACTGGCTCGCCAGCCCCGGCCGGGGCACGTACTCGGTTCGCAGGTCGTGAGGTCCGTCGGGTCGGGCCATCTCGTAGTAGACGCGCTGACCCCCGTGTGGGAGCGACACCAGGCTCAGGTACCGGAGGGCGCCCAGTCCCCCGCGTGGTGTGGCCCAGGGCTCGTCGCCGAGGGGCTCGAAGAGCGATGGGCCGGTGCCGAACGCGATCCCCGTCTGCTCGGCCCAGTTGTCGTCGGCTGTCGGCCGGCCGTCGTAGTACGCCGCGTATCCACCGTCGACGGGCACGACCGCCGTGATACGGGCGCCGCGCTCGTCCCATCGACCGGCTCGTCCGTGCAGGGCGAGTCCCTCGAGTGTCCACGCCACCCCGTCGGAGCTGGTCGCGTACCAGGTGTCCATGCGGTCGCCGTCGGCTGGTACGACCGTGCGGTGACGGCAGACCCACATCTGCCAGGCGCCGTCACGGCACCAGATCACGGGGTCCTTCCACGCCGTCGTGCCGTCACCGGCGAGCACGGTCGTACGTCGTCCTGACGGCAGGTCCGCGGGGTCAGAGGCCTCGAGCAGCTCCACCTGCCAGTGGAGTGTTCCCGGCGTGGCACAGCTCACGTACAGGCGCCAGGTCCCGTCGCTCATCGGGACCAGGGCCGGTCGCTCCAGCGAGGCGCACGACAGTTCCTCGCTCGTGACGACGGCGACCGTCTCGAAATGCTCGCCGTCCTCGGAGCGGGCCACGACGTTGGCGTAGCCACGGCCTGCGTCGACCGGACGCCGCAGCCGGTAGGCGAGCCAGAAGGTGCCGTCGACCCACGCCGCGCTCGGCCCGCCTGCCCAGTATCCGGGGCCCTCCCCTGGCGCGTCGGCCACGATGGACCCCGACCGGGCGCCCGGGCGGGGCAACAGGCCAGCGAGCGGTGTTGTCGATCGGGTCACAGCCATGACCGGCCCGGACGCCCCGGCAGAAACCCCATAAAGCCGATCATAATGATTGACATTAGCCGGGAAACGGGATCGGGGTGGTGCGCGCGACCGCTCGAGGTTTCGCCGCTGCTCATGCCCCCCCCTTGTGCCAGGTTCCTCCGACGGAGATGCCCCTCCGCAGTGTAGAGCCGACCGGTAGTCTTCGGCGCAGGAGAGACAGGGGGGGACGACGTGGGGCTGTTCGGGAAGGGCAAGGACAAGGACCGGCACGCCACCGCAAGATCGCGCGTCGCCGTCGTGAACGTGGGCGCCATGGCCGAGCAGATGCGAGCCGCCGCCCTCCAGCAGGCCCAGCAACTCCAGGCCGGGGCGGCGGGCTCGGGAGGCAGTGGAGCAGACTGGGTACGTCGCCTGCGCAGCGTCCTGTCGGGCCCCGACGCCGGGTACGTCAAGCGATGCACGTGCACCTTCTGCGGGGCGCCGAAGAAGCTCCCGTCGATCAATGCCTACGTCTATTGCGACTACTGCGGCTCGTTGGCCGACTACGACCTCCATCGGGCGTGCGAGACGGACACGATGCCTGGCCCGGAGTACGCGAGGCTGGTCAACGGCCTCCAGCCCGAGCTGAAGGCGGCAAGGGCTGCGGGCGACACGACGCACTACCGCGAGCTGCAGCGTCAGGTGTTCGCCTCGTACATCACGAACTGCCCCATGGCCGTCTCTCATCGGGCCAAGGCCGACGAGGGCTATCGCAACGATCTCGTCGCCTACCTCGCCGAGTCGGGCGTCCAGCGGGCGTTCGATCCCGAGGCCACGCAGCTCGAGCAGGAGATGGCACAGCGGGTGGCCGCCCTGCGATGGACTGGATCGGTGATGACCCGGCAGGTGGACACCGGCTCCTTCTGGCCCATGACCGAGACGCTGTCGCGCCAGGTCGAGGTGCACGACACGCTCAACCGTCGAAGCGGAGTGAGCGAGCTGGATCCTGACAAGGCCGACTTCCTCCAGGGCAAGCTGGCGTGGTCGATGTTCTGCCAGGGGTGGCTCCGGTACCTGCCCGAGGACGCGGCCCAAGAGCTCCTCGAGCGCACTGGATTGAGGAACGAGTACGTGCCCATCCAGCCCGAGGGATCACAGGACCGCCGGTGCAGCGGATGCGGCGGCGAGATCCATGCCCTGCCGGGCGCGAAGGAGGTCGTCTGCGACGGCTGCGGCAGGAAGCTCGACGTGACCGCGGCCGAGCTCACCTGTGGCAATTGCGGCGCCACCATGACCTTTCCGTCCGGCGCCAGCAACATGGCGTGTCCGTACTGCAAGGTCGACGTGGAGCGGGTCGGGATCGGCTGACTGCTGGCGCCGTGATGGTGGCGGCGCTCCTGGGTACCTCCTGACCGCCATCTCCGGTGGCCCGGTCGTCGCCCGGTCGTCAGATTCCGTCAGACACCGGTCAGGCTTTCGTCAGCTCTTCCACCCATAGTGACGACGTCGAAAACCCGCAGCAGCTGGGGCACCTCGCCCCAGCACGAGCCGGAAGGGGGTCGGGATGGCAGTGACGGCACAGGCCCAGGCGGCACTGCCCCTCGAGCCCTCCGTCTGGGTCGTCGGTCCGGCGACCGCCCGCCTCCGTCGGGGGTGGCCCTGGGCGGCGGCTGGCTTGACGGGCTCTGGCATCCTGGTCGCCGCCATCATCGCCGTCACGCTCACCGTGAGCGGTGGCGCGGTCAGCGGTGACCCGACCCAGGCCCGCAGCAGCAGCGACAGCTCGGCGGGCCAGGGCGCCCTCGCCCGAGGCTACAGCTCGCTCGTCGAGCGGTACCGGACCGCCGACCGCGCCTGGAAGGCGCAGGCGGACAAGAGCGGCACTGGATCGGCCGCCTCGGCCGAGGCCCTGATCCGCCCCAGCGTGCAGTTCGCCGACGTGGTCGACCAGGTCGACCACGATCTCGTGCGCCTCGCATGGCCCGCGTCCATGCAGGTGGACGTGAACACGCTCGAGGCCGGCCTGGCCGCCGTCTCTGGTGACCTCCGGTCCATCGGCGGCCAGCGTGTGTCGTCGATGCCGCAGTGGATCTCGAACGTCGTTGCGGTTGCCGCACAATCGAGCGCCGAGAGCGACCGGCTCACGCGCCACCTCGACGGGGCGACCGCAACCAGGTCGTAACCGGCCGTGACGAGCGCCTCGGCTACCGAATTCTGCTATCTTTCGGCCGGAATCAGGGGGGTATCAGCAAATGTTCTTCAGCCTCACCTTCTTCCTGGCTCGCGCCGGCGGAGGGGTCGGTGGCGGCGGCAGTCACAGTAGCGGGGGCAGCAGTCATTTCAGCGGTGGTGGCAGCAGCCACTTCAGCAGCGGTGGCACGCACACCTTCGTCGGTGGAGGGGTTAGCAGCGGCGGGAGCAGCGGGGGCGGCGATCTCGTCGCACTGTTCGTCTTCGTTCCGATCGTTCTCATCGTGCTCCTCTTCGTGTTCCTCGCCCGCCGCCACGCCAAGCACCATCCGGCAGCCGTGCCCAACTGGGCGGCCACGTCCGACGGCTCGCCGACGTCGATGGCCAGCTGGCCCGCCCCGAGCTCCCCGGATCACGAGTCCGGCGACGACGCCGTTGCCGCCGCGCTGGCCGCCATCAGGGCACGCGACCCAGGCTTCGACGAGGACGCCTTCCTCGCGGCCGTCGAACGATGCTTCTTCGCGGTCGAGGAGGCCTGGGCCCAGCAGAAGCCTGAGCTGAGCCGGCCCGTGATGACCGACGAAGCCTGGCAGCGTCAGAAGGCTGACATCGAGAGCTACCGCAACTCGGGGCGGCGAAACGTGCTCGACAACCTGACGGTCGCCAAGGCCACGATTGTGTCGGCGGGGAGCGAGGAAGGTCACGACGTCGTGACCGTCCGCTTCCGCGCCGCATCTGCCAACTACGACGTCGATGTCGCAACGGGCAAGGTCGTGCACGGCAACCACCAGATGGCGTTCTGGGAGCAGAACTGGGTGTTCCAGCGCTCGAACCAGGCCTCGACCAGCGGCGAGAGCACCACGGCACAACGGTGCCCCAACTGCGGGGCGCCGCTCGACCTCGATATCGCCGGGGTGTGCAAGAACTGCCATGCGTCGGTCCGGGGTGCCGAGGGCGACTGGGTCGTCGTTCGCGCTGATCAACCCCAGCACATCCCTGGCTAGGAGGGCCTCACCGACGTCGGGTCAGGACCAACAGCGCGACCAGCGCCACGAGCACCGCCCACACCAGGGTCACCTCTCCGAGAGACCCCCCGGCGACGAAGCCAAGGCCGAAGAGCGCTGCGGCGACGGCCACAACCAGAACGATCCGCTGGCTGCCAGTCACGATCCCAACATCCTGACGCGTGACCCAGGGCCACGCTGAGCGAACGGCCGCTGCTGTCGGTGACGCCTGGTCTGCGTCAGGTCACCAGCTGGACCTGGCCGCTGGTGAGGTGGTACTCGGCGCCGACGACCTTGAGCTGGCCTCCCGACACCAACGGTGCCAACAGAGGGGTCGAGGCGCTCAGCTGCTGGACCTGGAGGCGGACGTTCTGCTGTATGGCGGCCTCCATGAGCTGGTCGGCGGGCTGGCCCTGGACCGCCTGGACGGCGGGAACGATGGGGTCCACGAAGGCTTCGATGTGCCCCGGCTGCTGCGCCCCCTGCTGGACGCGCTCGATCGTGGCCTTGACCGCCCCGCACCCCTCGTGCCCCAGCACCATCAGCAGCTTGGCGTGCAGGACCGCGGCCCCGTACTCGATGCTGCCCAGGAGCGCAGGCGCGGCCGCCGTGTTGCCGGCGACGCGCACGAGGAACATGTCGCCGATTCCCTCGTCGAAGAGCACCTCGGGGGGCACACGCGAGTCCGCGCACCCGAGGATGATCGCGAACGGCGTCTGGTGCTCGGCCACTGACGCCCGCCTGACGCTGTCTCGGCCCTGGTTGACCGGCGCTCCCTGGACGAACCGGCCGTTACCGGCCATGAGTCGCTGCAACGCCTGATCGCCGTTGGTGACCGGCACCGTGCTCGTCGTCGAGGCCGACGAGCTCGAGCTCGACGAGCCGCAGGCGGCCAAGGCGCCCGCCGCCGTGAGACCTCCGGCGGTCGCCAACCCCGACCGCATGAGTGACCGCCTCGAGATTCGCCCGCTGCTCAGCTCGTCCACGACCAGCCTCCCCATCGATAGCAAGAGAAGACCCCCCAACCATTGGTGGGGGGCGAACTCGACGTCGGTGCCGCAGTGTACGCAGAGGCATCGGGGAGTTGGCGGATCCCGGCGTCGGCCGCCGGACCCGGCCGTCAGACCTGGCGATACCATACGGGCTGCCCGGCCACGGTTCGACCCGCTGGCCCTTACCCCACATCGACCACCCATTGCCGCCATCGCAAAGCCTCGTCGACCTGCTCGGGTCCCGCAGAGCGCTGCTGACGGCGCTGCTGGTGGTGGCGGTGGCCGACGGTGTCACCGAGCTCCTTCCGGCCTCGGTCCCCCACGCCGTCGAGGGGACGCTCGACGAACCGGCGCACGTGGCGACGGTGGTGATCATCCTGGCCGCCCTGGGATGGCGGTTCGGACAGTGGTTCGTCATCGGTGCGCTCGTCGGCTCGGTCGCCATCGATCTCGATCACATTCCCGCGTACCTCGGCGCGGACTTCCTGACCAGGGGAACGCCCCGGCCGTTCACCCACTCGTTGACGACGGTGCTGGTCGTCGTTCTGGTGGCCCTGGTTGTCCGTGGTCACTGGCGTGTGGTCATCCTCGGCTTTGCGTTTGGGCTGGTCGGCCATTTTTTCCGGGACATGTGCGAGCCGGCCCAGAGTGGAGTGGCCCTCTTCTGGCCGATCAGCAATGCCGGCATCCGCCTGCCCTACATGGTCTACGCCGCCGTGATGGTCGCGCTGGGAGTGGTCGGGTTGGTGCGGCACAAGCGACGACGCTGACGGTCGCTGCTGGCCAGCCCAGAGCTTCCCATCCGGTTCGGGCCGCACGACCGACAACTGGCTGGCATTTGACCCACCACGAGTGACCGTCCGAGACTGGGGCATGGCCGCAGCCGATGGTGGCCGTTGTGTCGTCGTCGGTGGAGGGTTCGGGGGCCTCCAGGCGGTCAAGGCGCTCGGCAAGGCGAACGTCGACGTCACCCTCGTCGACCGGCACAACTACCACCTGTTCCAGCCCCTGAGCTATCAGGTGGCCACCGGCTCGCTCTCGCCGAGCGAGATCGCCATACCGCTGCGGCGGGTCTTCCGTCACGACAAGCGAGTACGGGTCCTGATGAGCGAGGTGACCGGGCTCGACCTCGCCCGGCGGGAGGTCGAGCTGAGCCCGCCAGTCGTGGGCGCCCCTCGCCAGACGATCCCCTACGACACGCTCGTCGTCGCCGGCGGCTCGAGCTACGCCTACTTCGGTCACGACGACTGGCGCTCGCTGGCACTGGAGGTGAAGTCGCTCGACAGCGCCCTGGAGGTCCGAGGACGCATCCTCCAGGCGTTCGAAACGGCCGAGCTGGAGGCCGACCGAGCGGCGCGTGCGACCTGCCTGACCTTCGTCGTGATCGGTGCCGGTCCGACAGGCGTGGAGATGGCGGGTCAGATCGCCGAGTTGGCGAACGACACGCTTCCGGGCGAGTTTCGCCTGAGCGACCCGCGGACCGGGCGGGTCCTGCTCGTCGAGATGGCCGACCGGGTGCTTCCTGGGTTCAACCCGGCGCTCTCACGGCGCGCCGCCCGCTCCCTCGAACGTCTCGGGGTCACGGTCCTCGTGGATCACACGGTGGTCGACGTGCGACCTGGCGAAGTCGAGATCAAGTCGAGCGACGGCTCGACGGCGAACCACGCCACGAGGACTGTCGTGTGGGCAGCCGGCGTGACCGCGTCGCCCCTGGCGCGGACGCTCGGTGAGGCGAGCGGTGCCGAGCTCGACCGGGCCGGGCGCGTGACCGTCGAGCCCGACCTGACGCTGCCGGGCCATCCCGAGGTGCTGGCGATCGGCGACATGGTGCGCGTCCGTGACGCGCGGACGGGAGAGTCGCAGGTCCTGCCCGGCCTGGCACCCGTCGCCATGCAGCAGGGGCGGTACGCGGGCCGCCTCATCAAGGATCGCCTGGAGGGGCGCCCGACACCACCGTTCCATTACCGAGACAAGGGAACGTTGGCCACGATCGGCCGGGAGAGAGCGGTCGCCGACATCAGCGGATTCCGATTGAGCGGCTTCGTGGCCTGGATCACCTGGCTGGCGGTGCACCTGTTCTACCTGATCGGGTTCGAGAACCGAATGATCGTGCTGCTCCGCTGGGCCTACAGCTTCTTCACGCGGGGCCGAGGAGCGCGCCTGATCACCGAGGCTGCCGGCCACCCACCTTCCGCGTCGTCCGACGGGTTCGACGACGCCTCACGCGAGACTCCCCGAACCAGGTAACCCCCAATGATCGAGCGACGAGAGCGGCTGGCGAGGGCCGCCAAGACGGGCTCGCGGACCCGTCGGATATCGTTTCGAATGGTCGGTTCGACAGACGTGGGGGCCTTCTGGGACCGCGGGTTCCTCGTCGTCGACGATCCCATCCTCACCCCACGCGAGGTGAGCGAGGTTCGCCGGCTCCTCGACCCCTTGTTCGAGCGATTCGACTCCATCCCCAACGGCTGGGCCAGGGATCTGGGCGACGTCGGCTTCCACGACGGCCCGCAGCAGATCCCGGAGATCGCCCATGCGCTGCGGCTCGAGTCGGCGCTGGGCAGGACTGCGGCCTACGCCCGCTGCAGGGACCTCGCTGCCGCCCTCCTCGGCAGGCGAGCCTCGTGCTACTTCGACCACGCCGTGTACAAGCCAGCCCACAACGGCAAGACGACCGCATGGCACCAGGACGCGGCCTCGGATCCGAAGGGACTGGGCAATCGCGCTATCCACGTGTGGCTGGCGCTCGACGACGTCTCGGCGGACATGGGGTGCATGGAGTTCCTGCCCGGGAGCCACCATCAGGGCATCGTTCGCCACCGGACGCGGACGCCGGCCGCCCACGCCCTCGCCGCGGAGGCAGTCGCACCGGACGGCGTGCAGCCCTGTCCGATACGGGCTGGCGCCGTGACCGTGCACGGCCCCCGGACGTTGCACTTCACGGGACCGAACCTCACTGACCGGGTCAGGCGGTCGTGGACGCTGCAGTTCGCACCGACGGGGCAGGTGCTGATGGAGGCGGCGAAGGCCAGGCTGCCCGGGACCCGCCGGTAGCCCTGCGCGCTCTGGAGGCAACCGCCCGGTCCCAGACCCCAAGCGTCACGGAGAGGTGACGGGCGCCTGCTTCTCGGAAGCACCCGCCCCCGATGTCGAGCCTTCCGTGGCGGGCTGCGGGCGCACCTCACAGAGCCCGTCGGAGCCGATGTTGAGCCCGATGTTGCTCACGTTGTAGAGGTGCTCGCTGGCTACGAGCCAGACGATCTCACAGATCTGACGCTCGCTGTAGTGCCGGGCGAGCTGGGCGAAGGTGGCCGGCTGGACCTGCTTGTTGGTCGTGAGCTCGGTCGCGTAGTCGAGCGCGGCACGCTCGGCATCGGTGAAGAGCGGGCTGGTCCGGTACTCGGGTAGCGCATCCAGACGCGCCGTATTGTCGGGTGACTCCTTCATGGCATACCACCTCGAGGCGTCCATGCAGAAGAGACACGTATTGATGCTGGCAACCCGTCCCCGGATGAGCAGGGCCGTCTGCGACGGCAGCTCGAGCTTCTTGTCCAGTCGGGAGACCTTGCCGTAGAAAGACAGGAAGCCGGCTGGCATACGGGCCGAGAACACCGCAATTGGCGTTGCCACCTTGCCGAACTGTCGGCGGGTGAAGAAGTAGATGATCTTCAGGAGCAGGCCTCTCGGTCTCTCGATCGGGGCGAGGTACGTTTCCATGGCACGAGCTCCTCTCTTGTGGCCCTCCTCGAGCGGGCGGTCACCTCCTTGACACCTGGCCACCGCCCGATGTGACAGCTCGACAGCAGGATTCCCCCACGACCGCCCCCGGCCCGGGTGGACCCTGTCACGAACATGGCCTCTGACGGGTCAGTGTGGTCGTACCGGGCGAGCGCAAGGAGTGGCAATGGACGACCCCGAGTGGCTGGCGAACCGTTTCGAGGAGCACCGAGCCCATCTCCGGGCGGTGGCGTACCGGATGCTGGGCTCGCTGTCCGAAGCCGACGACGCCGTACAGGACGCCTGGTTGCGCGCCAGCCGCGCAGGGGCGGACGATGTCGAGAACCTGGGCGGGTGGTTGACCACGATCGTCGCCCGCGTGTGCCTGAACATGCTGCGTTCACGCAATGTCCGGCGCGAGGAGTCGTTGGAGCTCCATGTACCCGACCCGGTCATCAGCGCCGAGGGAGGCCTCCAGCCCGAGCAGGAGACTCTGCTGGCCGACTCGGTCGGCCTGGCCCTCCAGATCGTGCTCGACACCCTGGCGCCCGCCGAGCGACTCGCGTTCGTCCTCCATGACATGTTCGACCTGCCCTTCGAGGAGATCGCTGCCGCGCTCGGTCGAACGCCGGAAGCGACGCGGCAGCTGGCCAGTAGGGCGCGGCGCCGGGTGAAGGGCGCCGATGTCCCAACGGCCGACCGCGATCTCGGCCGTCAACGGGAGGTCGTCGACACGTTCTTCGCGGCCGCACGTGGGGGCGACCTCGACGCCCTCGTCGCCGTGCTCCATCCCGATGTCGTGCTCCGAGCCGACTTCAGCCCGAGGCGCCCTGGCGCGTCGACGATGATCCATGGGGCGCTGGCCGTCGCCAGGCAGGCGCGCCTGGGAGCGAGCCCGGCGGCCGACCTGCATCCCGCACTGATAAACGGAGCCGCAGGGGTCGTCATCACCATGCGTGGACGCCCCTACGCCGTCATGGCTTTCACCGTGGCCGAGGGAAGGATCGCGGAGATCGACGTGGTCGCGGACCCCGAGCGCGTCCGAAAGCTGGCTGGCCCGGTTCTCACCGACACCTGATCACACCGGCGGTTCACGGTAGGGGTGACCGGGTAGGGCCAGTACCGGGATTGTTCGTCTCCTCACCTCTCATTGGAGGAACTGGTCATGAACGTGGGCATCGGTCTCCCCAACTCCTTGCTGGACGTCGAAGGCCCCGAGCTGGTCTCGTGGGCGCAGCGGTCAGAGCAGCGCGGCTTCACGGTGCTCACCACCATCGGCCGGATCGCGTACGACTCGTACGAGGAGCTGATCACGCTCGCAGCTGCGGCAGCGGTAACCCAGCGGATCTCGCTCATGCCCACCGTCTTGGTGGCCCCACCGCGCCAGGCAGTCCTCCTGGCCAAGCAGGCTGCGACGCTCCAAGTCCTGTCGAATGGACGGTTTCGCCTGGGGCTGGGGATCGGGGGGCGCGACGACGACTGGCTGGCGCTCGGCGCCGACGCGAGCAACAAGGGTCGGAGACTGGAAGAGTGCATCTCCACATGCCGGTCTGTCTGGGCTGGAACGAAGCCGGATGGCGCTCTCCTGCCGGTTGGCCCCACGCCGTCACATCTGCCGATCGTCCTCGGCGGGTACTCGGAGCCCGCCTTCCGCCGGGCCGGCCGACTGGCCGACGCGTTCGTCGCCGGACCCATGCCCCCCGAGGCCGTGGTCGGCGCCTACGAGGTGGTCAAGGCCAGCGCCGCCGAAGCAGGCCGGCCAGCGCCTGTGCTGTATGCGGCGCGCTACGCGGCGATCGGAGACGATGTCGCCGAGGAAGCTGACCGCAACGCTGCGAGCTACTACGGGTTCGCTGGCGAGGCAATGGTGCAGATGGTCCGGGATGCGATCCTTCGTACTCCGGACGAGACGCAGGCGACGCTCGACGGCCTGCAACAGGCGGGTGTCGCCGAGGTGTGCCTCTGGCCGCTCGCACGCAGTATCGACCAGGTCGACCGACTCGCTGACGCGACCAAGGCCTTCCAGTAGCCGGCCTGCCAGTCATCTGCGAAATGGCACTCGCTTGAGGGCCTTGATGCTGGTCGTCATCAGCCGGGCGTACTTCTCGAGCGGCATGCCCGGTATCGGGCCGACAGGGATCCCACGCTGAATGGCGACCGTCTGGCTCTCGGTGTACTTGAGGATGCCCTCGCGGCCGTGCCGACGGCCGGCGCCGCTGTCCTTCATGCCGCCCATCGGGGCATCGTGGCTGGCCCAGGCGGCGGCGTACGACTCGTTGACGTTGACCGTACCGGCTTGGATGCGGGTGGCGAGGTCGGCTCCGTGCGACGGCGTGCTCCAGACACTGGCGTTGAGGCCGTAGCAGCTGTCGTTGGCCCGATCGGCCGCGTCGTCGGCATCTCGGACGCGGTACAACGCGACGACGGGACCGAACGTCTCCTCGCGTGCCAGAGCCATGTCGTCGGTAACGCCCTCGAGCACAGTCGGCTCATAGAACAGGGGGCCGAGATCGGGACGTGCCTTGGCCCCGGCGAGGACCTTCGCCCCCTTGGCCACGGCGTCGTCGACGTGGCGGGAGACGGCGTCGAACTGCTCCTGACTGACGAGGCTCCCCATCTCCGCCTGCCAGGTGAGGCCGGCTCCGAGGCGGATCTTCCTCACGCGGTCGACGAAGGCCGGGACGAAGCGGTCATAGATCCCGTCCTCCACGTACATCCGCTCGACGGCGATGCACAGCTGCCCGCTGTTGGCGAAGCCGGCTCGTACCGCTCCCTCGACCGTCTTGTCGAGGTCGGCATCGGATAGGACGACCATCGGGTTCTTGCCGCCGAGCTCGGCCGAGAAGCCGATGAGCCGACGACCGCACTGCTCGGCGATCGCCCGGCCCGTGGCGGTCGACCCGGTGAACATGAGGAAGTCGACGTGGTCGATCATCGGCGTGCCGAGCACACGACCGGCTCCCGTCACCAGCTGGAACAGCTCGGGTGGCAGCCCCGCCTCCCGCAGGAGCTCCACCGCCACGAGAGCGGTGAAGGGCGTCTGGGCGTCCGGCTTGAGGACGATGCCGTTGCCGGCGAGCAACGCCGGGATGGCGTCGGAGACAGCGAGTGTCAGCGGATAGTTCCAGGGACTGATGATCCCCACGACACCCCTGGGGTGGTGGTACTCCGTCGTGCGGGTCAGGACCGGGAGCGCGCCCTGGCGACGGACAGGTTTCAGGTGCTTGGGCGCGCTGTGGGCGTAGTAGCGAGCCGTCATCGCCACGTCCGCCACCTCTTCGAAGGCGCTGATGCGGGCCTTGCCGGTCTCGGCCTGGGCGATGTCGAGGAGCTGCTCCTGGCGGTCGAGCACGAGGTCGTGGTAGGCGAGCATGATGTCGCAGCGCTCGGCCAGCGGGCGAACGGCCCACGCTCGCTGGGCGACGCGAGCTCGCTCCACGGCCTCGATGACGTCGTCGGCGGTGCAGGTCGGCACCTCTCCGATCAGGGTCCCGTCGAACGGTGAGAACGATCCCTGTGTCGGGCGACCTGGGGCGGCGGTGACCAGCGTGGCGAGCCCCTCGATCCCGGCCTGGTCCGCCGACCGAGACGCCCTGGTCGAGCCTTCGCTGTCACGCAGGGTGCTACGCGCCACGCGGAGCATCGTACTGGGCCCCACGCCGGGAGCGTTCCCCTGGCTGGTATGTGTGGGCCCCCGAGGGCCGCTCAGACCCTGGCCGGCTCGGAGGCGGCCTGGGTCAGATGCTCGAGGACGACAGGGCCTCCATGGCGGGGACGGGAGGGTCATCCACCACGGAGGGAGTAGTGGGATCCGGCCGAACCGACTGGGCCTGAGGGGCGAGCTGACGTCGCCACACGACGGTCGAGTACGCGTCGTAGGCGAGGAAGAGCGCCCCTGAGAACAGGCCGGCGGCGATGGTGGCGGTGATGACGAGATCGGTCACTGCTGTCCTTTTTCTTGTAGGAGCCCCCTCCGCGGCCCGGAATGCTTAGACCATCGCCGTCGAACGGTCAAAAGCGGGACGGGCGCGCCGTGGCACCACGCCGTCTCGTACGATCGGGCCGCTGCCGGCGACCCTCGTGCTCGAGGAGCAGAAAGCGGCAGGCAGCAGGTGGGGGCTACAGTCTTCTAGCCGTGGGGATGTTTCGACTGGAGCCGGGGGCCGACGTTGACCGAGCAATCTGAGCCCGCAGCGGTGGAGCGGTCGGCGTGGGAGCCGGGAGCGCCGTCGGCCCGCGCCATGGCGCCGAGCGTGGTGGGCGGGGCTGTCGTCCCGCTCGCGGTGTACTACGCCGTGCGCAGCCACGTGCACAGCGACGCGACGGCGCTGATGATCGCCGGTGTCCCCGCCGCCGGCTGGGTACTCATCGAGTGGCTGCGGCGGCGGCGGGTGGACCCTATCGGCCTGATAGTGCTGTTCGGGTTCGTGGCCGGTGTCATCGCCTCGGTCGCCCTCGGCGGCGACGCCTTTGTGCTCAAGGTGAGGGACTCCGTGTTCACCGCCGCGTTCGGCGTCGCCTGTCTCGTCTCGCTCACCTGGCGACGGCCGATCATGTTCTTCGTCGGCCGCGCCCTGTCGGCAGGAAACGACCCCGACAAGGTCCACGCCTACGACGAGTTGTACGAGATGCCGACAGCACCGCGGACCTTCGCGGTCATCACCGGCTGCTGGGGCGTCGGGCTGATCACCGAAGCAGGTCTGCGGGTCGTCCTGGCCGTGGTGTTGCCGACCGGTCCCTTCCTGGCGGCCTCGCCTGCCCTGGCCGGCACCATCTTCGGCGGGCTGTTCGCCTTCACGGTGTGGTTGAGCAAGCGGGCACGTCGGATCGGCGAGCAGCGGTACGAGGACTCCGGCGTCGTCTTCCCGTCCGTTCCGGCGGTCGCTCCCGGCCCGCGTCGGCCTGCCGAGCCGAGCCCCTCTGGCTGATCCTCTAACGTCGAGAGCCCCTCCGGCGCCCCTCATACTGGCTCGATGGACCGGTCAACCCAACGACCAGGCCACGCCTCTCCCTTTGGTGTGAACCTGAAAGAGGTCACTGCGCTGCCGTGCGGCACCTCGAAGGGGACACACCCTTCCACGGTGGCACCGGCAGCAACCATGAGCGGTGTGCTACTCACCCAGAACGTCGCCGTCGGAGATCTCAGAATCGCGGACGGTTAGCCGTCAGGGTCCCCTGCGGGGCTGCTCGTCACAGCGGGCCACTTTGCCCGGCGAGTCGCCGCTTCTTGGAGCCGTCCATGAGCAGAGCGAGGACGTCGCCGACGGGGCGCTGGCGCCCCACGGGGGTGTGCATAGGGAGGTCAGGCCGGACTTGGTAGCGGTTGCGGCGACCCTCTCGCGTCTTCACCACGTAGCCGGATTCGGCCAGGTCGACCACGATGCCATGCGCCGTGCGCTCGGTGATGTCCACCGCAGCGGCGATGTCCCGCAAGCGCGCCCCGGGTCCTGGGCTATGCACAGAAGTACGGCGGCATGCTTGGTGAGGAACGACCATTCAGCCACAAGACCACTGTACCAGATCTCCGGAACTGGTTTGCATGTGTCTACAAACACGAATACGATGGCAGGTAGTTCCGACCAGGGTCTGTGAAGGACAGCCCTCCTTGGTGGCAAACCAGCTAGGACTCGGCGGGTCCAAGGCTAAAGCGCAGCGCCTGTCATCACATGAGTGCTGAGCATCCCACGATGTTCGCCCGAGCCACCACGACATCAAGCCGAGGCCCGTCTGCCAGGGCCGGTCACAGGAAGGGGCTCAGTGGCCCTCAGCACAGTCCAGCTTCCCGCTCCTCGAGCCATGGCGCGCCCACGCCCTGCCCCAGCTGCTGGAGAGCACCCTGGTCCCCGCAGGGATGTTCTACGTAATCCTCACCCTCCTCGGCCTGCGTGGCGCCCTGCTGGCGACCCTGGCCTGGACATACCTGGCCCTGGCCAGGCGTTTGCTCACCCGACGCCACCTGCCTGGGATGCTCCTGATCGCCGCGGCTCTGCTCACCGTGCGCACCGTTACGGCGCTGGCCACTGGTAGCGCCTTCGTGTACTTCCTCCAGCCCACGGTCGGGACCTTCCTCGTGGCCGCCGCCTTCCTCATATCGGTCCCAGCCGGCAAGCCCCTGGCCGAGCGCTTGGCCAAGGACTTTTGCCCACTCGATCCCGCCCTGTTCAAGAGGCCCTACGTGCAGCGGTTCTTCCTCCGGATCTCGCTGCTGTGGACCTTTGTCTTCGTCGCCAACGCTGCGCTCGGGCTGTGGTTCCTGCTCAGCCAGTCCCTTGGTAACTTCGTGCTGCTAAAGACGACGGTCACACTGCTGGTCGTCGGGGCGGCCATCGCCGTGTCGACGCTTTGGTTCCGGCGGATCCTCCGAGGTGAGGGCCTCGCTCTCCGGTGGTCGGCCAGGACCCCGCAACTCCTTCCGGTCAGAAGCAGCGATCGCTTGCCCTGACTTCCCGGCATGGCTCCCGGTTCTCGCATTGACTGCGAAACCCAGGGTCACCTACGGGGTCCTGAGAGAGGTGTTCGACCGCCGTGTCTGAGCCGGCTACCTGCTCTGTACGGTAGCTGACAGAGCAGTAGTACGCTGGGGGTCGACCTCGGCAATCTGGGCGGAATGGCGCCTGGGGGGATGGCTTGGAATTCTCGACTTCCTTCGATCTGAAGACCACAGTGCACGACGGCCTTGCCGTTGTAGTGGTGATTGGGGAGCTCGACCTCGCCACGGCCCCCCGGTTGTCAGAGGTCCTGGACGAGATGGCAGAGCCAGGCCGAGTAATCCTGGTCGATCTGAGCGACACCGAGTTCATGGATTGCTCCGGCCTCGCTCCGCTGCTCGCGGCTTGCGAACGCCAGCGTGAACTGGGCGGCGATCTGTTCCTCGAGGCACCGAGTGGAGCCGTCTCCAGAGTCCTCGAATGCACCGAGCTCGACGACGTGCTGACGTCGCCTCAGGCTCGGAAACAGCATCCTGAGCGGGAGTCCTTCTAGCTCCGGTCTCCTGACTGGCGGTGCAGACGCCGCAAAGGCGATCCGATCCTGAGAGGTCATCATGAGTGTCTCGTGTAACAGCAGGGCGGGTGGCAACAGACGATCGGTTGCCGGACCCGCGAACGAATGGGTGCCCCATCGCAGTACCCTTGGAGCACCCGCATAGGGGACGTGCGGTCGCCGAGGGCCGGACCGTCGTATCGCCCTTTGTGCTCAAGCCGAAGGGCCACCCATGGGCCTCCTAGCCCCCGATATCGAGTTGACTGCAGCACTTCTGACGTCCCCCTCGAACCAGCCAGCGCCTCGCTCCGAAGAGGACGGACCGGTCAGGGTCGTGCTCGTCGGCGACGACGAGATCGTCGCCGAGGGCCTTCGAGCGATGTTGGCCCGAGGCTCTGAGAGGGCAGAGCTCGTTGGCCACGTACCCGTCGCCGAGGACGTCCTGGCGGTAGCGACGCGGCTGAACGCCGACGTCATGCTCGTCGAGCTCGCTCTCGAGGGCGCCAGCGGGCTCGGGCTGGCGGCCGAGCTGCTGGCCGAGAAGCCCCCGTTCCGAGTGGTGATCTTCACCGATGACGCTGACGAGCGCCGTCTCTTCGAAGGGCTGCGCCTCGGAGCCTCCGGTTACCTGCTCAAGTCCCTCAGCGGCACGCAGCTTGCCGACCACCTGATGCGGGTGCACGACGGCCAGGTCGTCATAGATCCCAGCATGGCGACCGGGATCGCCATGCGCGCAGCCCACGGTCGGGGCCGCGCCATGTGGCCGGGCAGCGAACTCGGCCTCTCGCGGCGGGAGAGCGAGGTGCTGGTCCTGCTGGCGCGAGGACTGAGCAACCGGCTCATTGCCGACGAGCTGGTGCTGGGCGAGGAGACGATCAAGACCCACCTGCGATCCATCTACCGAAAGCTGGGGGTGAACGACCGAGCCCAGGCCGTTGCCACTGCCCTGCGGCAAGGCATCTGCGCCTGAGCGGGAGGCAGCTCTACCCGAGAGGAGGCGCGAAAAGGAGCCGGCAAGCCCTTTCGTGGTTCAGCCGTGCCTCTGTGCCGGGTTGGTGACCCAGGCGAACCCCTCGGCCAGGTCCAGGATCTCCCTGGCACCCACCACTTCGGTAGCCTGGCTCAGCAGCTGCTCCAGGATCGCGTGTCTTACCTGGGCTTCTAGCAGGTGTGATCCGGCGGCCAGCCCCCGGATCTCCTCTGCCGTTCGCTCCGGGATGCTCATGGGTGCTCCCGAGCGGACCCCGCGGAACTCGGGGGTCGCTCCAGGCGTGGTCTACTACATCCCGACCTACCGCACTTCCCCCAGCGAGGGGTTGTGAGGACCCCCGGTGATGCTGGGTTTCGGACAAATCGCCCCCCCACTTGGGGGAGGCTTCACGACTTTCGGCGCACGGATCCCACGGACGGGGTAGCCTCACAGCACCTTTGCATAGGGGACGTGCGCTAGCCGTCGTGGAATGACTCCCGTTACGCCCTCGATGCCCTAGGCGAGGGGGCGCCATGGGCTTCCAGAACGCGCCAGGCACTGTCGGGGTCGTGGTCGCCCGGGCAGGAGGCAGTCCCGGCTGGGGCTCCGAAGGTCCCCGATGACGCCTGGTGGAAGCTCCGTGGGCTCCGAGCTACGGGTGCTTGTCGTCAGCACCAGGGAGATCACCCGCGCTGGGCTATGCGGCCGTGTTGCGACCGTTCCGGGGCCGGGTGAGGGTGGTGGGCGAGGCGAACCAGATCGATGGTGCCCTCCCCGACGAGTCGTCTTCGGAGGTGGTGCTCTTCGACGCCCACCTGGGTGCTGGCGACGGGCTTGACGAGGTGGCCCGTCTCACCGAGGGATGGCGAGACCACCGTATCGTCGTCCTGGCCAATCCAGGCGAGGGGGCGTTCATGCGCCCCGTCATCCAACGGGGCGCCGCCGGCTTTCTCTTTCTTTCCATTGGCGGCGCCGAGCTGGCCGACGATCTTGAACAGGTCTCGGACGGCACCATCGTGGTGGACTCGACCCTCGCCGGGGGCCATCCGAGCCTGGTGTCAGGCCGCCAGCTTGGCGACGGTGACGCGGACCCGCTGCCGTGGCCTGGATCGCATCTGGGTCTGACCGAGATCGAGAGCCAGGTCCTCGAGCTGCTGGCCTTGGGAGAGCGGACCGCGAGCATCGCCCGCCAGGCTCGAGATCGACCCGCTGGAGGTCAAGAGGCACCTGCGGTCGGCCTACAGGCGACTGGACGTACCGGACCGATCACGCGCCTTGGCTCGCCTGGCGCGAGAGGGACTGTTCTCGTGAGGACTCGTGTTGATACACACGTGGATCGCTACGAGGATCGCAAGAGGGGCCGTTGGCCCTGCGGTACTCGAACAATCCACTAGTGGGAGAATTGGAACGGGCCGAGGGCCTCGAACGCCGGCAGTCACGTCGACGCCGTCCGCGGTTCTGATGAACACCGTACGCAGAACGCGACGGAGAAAGGACGGTAGAAGTGTTCGGTTTCAAGGTCATTCGGCAGTACGAGCATGGGATCGTATTCAGGTGGGGACGGGTGCTCCCGGGTGTGCGTGAGCCAGGGTTGACTTGGGTGAACCCGTTCATCGACCGGCTTACGAAGGTCAACATGCAGACGATCGTCTCGGGAGTGCCGGGCCAGGAGGCGATCACCCGGGACAACGTCACACTACGTGTGGACGCAGTCGTCTACTTCCGCATCATCGACGCCGTCAAGGCAATCGTCAACGTGCAGAACTATATGCAGGCGATCTCCCAGGTCGCCCAGACCTCGCTCCGATCAGTGATCGGTCGCAGCGACATGGACCAGCTGCTCTCCGAGCGCGAGCGTGTCAACGCCGAGCTCAAGGCGGTCATCGACGAGCCCACCGAGGGACCTTGGGGGATCCGCATAGAGCGCGTCGAGGTCAAGGACGTGTCACTGCCGGAGTCGATGAAGCGCTCGATGTCCCGTCAGGCTGAGGCTGAGCGTGAGCGGCGAGCACGGGTCATCGCCGCCGACGGTGAGTTCCAGGCGTCGAAGAAGCTGTCCCAGGCCGCCGAGGCGATGGCGGCCACGCCTTCCGCGTTGCAGCTCCGCTTGTTGCAGACCGTCGTCGACGTCGCCGCTGAGAAGAACAGCACTCTGGTCATGCCCTTCCCGGTGGAGCTACTGCGCTTCTTCGATCGCCTGCCCGGGATGTCCAGCCAGGCAGAGACTGCCGAGTCGTCTGCTGGCGCGGCGAATGGCCATGGCGCAGTACCGCTCGGGTCGGAGGAGGTTCCGGCCGCCTAGCGGGAAAGCGAGAGTGGGGGTTGCTGCTCGCGCCGTCCGGGTCTAGCTTCGCCAGGCCGGCCGAACCTCGTTGGGGGGCGCCGAAACGGCGGGGCCTGGCGGGCGCGCGTAGTCGGCGGGGTGCGAGGAGGGGTCGGCATGCGGGAGGCCCCTCCTTGTCGCGTCAGGGCGTCACCCATGCCCAGCGCCTTGTCCTAGCACGAGTATCGGTTTGCTGGCCTCGGCTCAATTTGGCGATGGCAGGACGGAGGTCGCCGGCATGCGAGTCGCACGGGGACGGTGACAGGTGTGCGAAACCCCGTACTTCTCCAACCTCGACCTTCGTACGTCGCGACCGAACGAAACGAACAGAGACCCGGGTGGTCCGCACTGCGAGCGTCGGCGACGAGTGCTCCAGATGAGAAGTTTCCTTGGTGTCGGAGGGGCGTTCCTGACCATAAGCACACGGCCCCTCCGAGGAGCGATATCGCTCGCGGCGTAAGGGCTCCGGCTCTCCAACGACCTGCGCGCACACCGGCGAGCATCGGCGCGGCCCTTCCACTACCGTGAGGGCTGGTCGATTCGGTCGGTTCGGCGACGGAACGAGGCCCATTTAGGTGGGGGGAGGTCAGCATGGCGACGCCGACGGACGAGGTCGCCGAGCGGGGGCGGCCGGGATCCTTGGAGACTCGTCGGCGCCTGGCCCCAGAGGCACCCCGCCAAGCCGGAGTCGAACGTTTCGACGATGCGATCGTAGTAACGCGCACCCGCGCCTGGATTGGGTTGGTCGCGTGTCTCGCCCTCGTGGCGGGAGTCATCGTCTGGGCCACCATCACCCGGGTCGACACCACCGTGAAGGGCTCGGGGATTTCGCTCGTTAACGGCGCCATCACGTCGGTGAACAGCCCCGTCGATGGCACGGTCAAGTCGGTGGGCGTCGCCGCGGGCGACCAGGTCGCCTCGTCGCAGGCCCTCCTCACCGTCGACGCCACCAACGGCAGTGTCGTCACGGTGGTCTCGCCGATCAACGGTCGTGTTCTGAACCTGCCAGAGGGGGAGGGGGCCACGATCCACAGCGGCGAGGGGGTCGTCGCACTGGCCCAGACGAGCGGCCCCCTGCTGGTGCGGATGTTCGTCCAGCCGGCCAAGGCGCAGCAGGTCGAGGTGGGAACCAAGGCGATCCTCGCCTACCCGCAGGGGGTCACCGTGCATGGGACCGTGAGCCAGATCGGCCAGGTCCCCCTGACCCTCCACCAGATCTCCGACTCGATCGGGAGCCCCGCGATCGCTGCGCTCATCGCGTCGGGTGACGGCCTCATCCCGGTCTGGGTCACCCCGTCGGTGCCAGCTGCCGAGGGCGGCGCGTTCAACAACGGCGACGTCGCCGCGGTGACATTGATAGTGGGCACCAAGCATCCCATCAACTACGTCTTCTGATGACCACGCAGAGGTCTCGACCCACAGTGGCGGACAGCCCGCGGACGAAGGCCGTGCGCACACCGACGGTCCTGCAAATGGAGATCACCGAGTGCGGAGCCGCCTCGCTCACCATGATCCTCAACACCTTCGGCCGTGATGTGTTACTGGAGGAGGCCCGCGAAGCGTGTGCCGTCTCACGTGATGGCGTCAACGCACTGAAGATCGTCCAGGCCGCAAGGAGCTTCGGGTTGGACGGAGGCGGCTACCGACGCTCGGTCGACGAGCTCCGGGCGCTCGCACCGCCGTTCATCGTGTTCTGGAACCAGAACCACTTTCTCGTGGTGGAGGGGTTCGGGCGTCGCAAGGTTCACCTCAACGACCCCGCATCGGGCCGGCGTGCAGTCTCCTCCGAGGAGTTCGAGGAGAGCTACAGCGGAATCGTCCTCAAATTCTCGCCATCTGAGGGCTTTCGCCGGGACCCGCAGCGGCGTCGGCGCCGCCCTCTCATCGACCTCCTCGGTCAGCTCGGGCGCTCCCGCAGGGGCGTCGTCTACGCCGTGATCGCCGGCCTCGCCCTGGTCGTGCCCACGACAGCCGCCGCCATACTCACTTCCATCTTCGTGACCCAGGTGCTGGCCCTGCAGAACCGCAACTGGGTCACCAAGGTCGTTCTGGTCGCGGCGCTGGTTGCGTTCTTGCTTTTCGCGTTGAACCTCTTCGAGCAGCGGGTCCTGCTCCGGCTGCAGACGAAGCTCTCCATCCGGATGTCCGCCGGGTTCCTCTGGCACCTGCTGCGGCTCCCGACGCAGTTCTTCGACGCTCGTTCCCCTGGCAGTCTTGTGAGCCGCGTGCAGCTGAACTCCCAGGTTGCCCAGCTGCTGTCGGGCCAGCTGGCGACCGCGAGCATCAGCTTCGTCACGATGATCCTCTTCGCCGTGGTGCTCCTGATCCTGAACTGGATCCTTGGGCTCGTGGCACTGGGCGTCGCCGCGTTGAACGTCGTCGTCCTGGTGTCGGTCTCTCGTGTACGGATCGCGGTGAACCAGAACCTCCAGCAGACGCTCGTCCGCCTGTCCGGGTACACCTACCTCGGCATCAACCTGATCGACGACATCAAGGCCACCGGATCCGAGAACGACTTCTTCTCGCGCTGGGCGGGGAGCCAGGCCCGTGCGCTCAATGCCGAACAGCGCCTCGGGTTCCTGACCCAGACGCTGCTCGTGGCTCCCGGGTTCCTCACCATGCTCAACACAGTGGTCGTGCTCGCCGTCGGCGGGTACCTCGTGATCGACGGGACGCTCGGACTGAGCAGGCTGATCGCCTTTCAGGTTCTGGCCGGGTCGTTCTTCGCTCCCATCGCCCAGCTGATCTCGGTCGCCAGCCAGTTCCAGAACGCCCGAGCCTGGATGCAGCAGATCGGCGACGTGATGCGCCAGCCGGTCGATCCCTCGGCGGTCGACGTCAGCCCGGCGCTCGCCACCGCCGCTGGTGAACGGCCCATGGCGAGGCCGGGCCGAAGGCGTCCCGGGAGCCGGGCTGCCAGAACGGGCGTGATGGTGACCGATGGAGCCGACACCGGAGGCACCGGGGACGAGGACGGCGGCCAGCTCGAGCCCTCGGCAACGGTCACCACTACGCCGAAGCGCACCGAGGCGCGGCTTCGGGGTCAGGTCGAGCTGCGCCACGTCACGTTCGGGTACGTGCCGAACGAGCCTCCGCTCATTCGGGACCTCAGCCTGACGGTGCAGCCCGGTGAGCGGGTGGCGCTGGTCGGCCCGACCGGAAGCGGGAAGACCACGGCGGCCAACCTCTTGGTCGGGTTGTTCCAGCCGTGGGAAGGCGAGGTCCTCTTCGACGGACTGCCCCGCCAGGTGATTCCCCGAGAGGTGATGGCCGCCTCCCTGGGCAAGGTCGACCAGTCGATCATGCTCTTCAGCGGCACGGTCGCCGACAACATCCGCTTCTGGGATCGCTCCATCCCCGCGCTGGAGGTGATCAGGGCGGCGGAGGACGCCTGCATCGCGGAAGAGATCGAAGCCAAGCCGGGAGGGTTCGCTCACCGCGTCGCCGAGGGCGGCAGGAACTTCTCCGGCGGCCAGCGCCAGCGCCTCGAGTTCGCGAGAGCCCTGGCGACCAACCCTACGGTGTTGATTCTCGACGAAGCGACGAGCGTGCTCGACGCGGTGACCGAGCAGCTCGTGGACACCAACTTGCGTCGCCGCGGGTGCAGCTGCCTCCTCATCGCGCACCGTCTGTCCACCATCCGGGATTGCGACCAGATCGTGGTTCTCGACCACGGCGAAGTCGTCGAGCGAGGGACTCACGAGCAGCTGATCGACCTTGGTGGGGTGTACCAGGGCCTGGTGTCCGATGTCTGACGAGACCGCCAGGGCCTCGCCCCGCCCTTCGGGGGACGGCGGCGAGACGCTGCGTGGGGCGCTCCTGGCCGCCGGCACCCCTCATGACGTTGGTGCCAACCGGCCTATCGAGCTGGCGGGTGACACGGTGTGGTACGTGCTCGAGGGAAGTCTCGACGTGTTCCTGCAACAGCGCACCGAGGAGGGCCTGGGGCGGCGGCGCCTCCTCGCCACCGCCGGGGCCGGGATGCTCGCCTGGGCGGGTGGGGCGCCAGCGGTCCCCGATGGCTGGCGGCTCGTCGGCGTCGGCCACGCCGGGACACGGATGCTCAGTGCGCCCGGAGCGGAGCTGCGCGCGACCGTGCCCCTCGCCGTCCTGGCGGACCACGCCGAGGCCTACGTGGCCGGCGTGCGCGACGGACGTGTCCCCGTGGTACGGCCCAGCCAGGCAGGGCCAGCCGTTCCTTCGGCCGGGACACGGCTGGCGGCCAGCGGGGCTGCGTTCACCGAGCTCGTCGCCGCGACGATCGATCGGGCCCTTGCGGACGAGGCGGCCGAGGCCGACCGGATCAGCTCGGAGCTCGAGCGCGAACATCGGCTGCTCGACTCTGCGCTCACCGATCTCGTCGAGCTCGTCGACCGGCACGAGATGCTCGGCAAGGTCTCGGTCGACCGGGCGGAACAGCTCGATCTGGCTCTCGCCCGAATCGGGCGCCAGCTCGGTGTGGAGTTCCCCGCGACGGTCGATGTCGGTGCCGACGCGGGAGATCCAGTCGGAGCTCGGGTCGCGGCCGCTGGCTGCCGAGCGAGGGTCGTCACGCTCCGCTCGGGGTGGTGGCGGGCTTCCGGGGTCGCACTGCTCGGCTTCTCCGCCGACGACGACCGTCCCGTCGCGCTGCTTCCTGTCCATTCCGGCTACCAGCTTTTCGACCCCGCGACGGGGACGACGACGGGCGTCGATCAATCGGTCGCAGGGCGAGTCACGCGGGGGGCCTACACGATCTATCGGCCCCTTGGGCCCTCGGTGACCTCGGCGGGGTCGCTGCTGCGCTCCGTGCTCCCCAGGGTCCGACAGGCGCTGTGGCTGCTGGCCGGCCTCGGTGGGTTGGCCGGGCTCATCACCCTCGTCACGCCCATGGTCACCTCCATCATCTACAACTCTGTGCTGCCGCAGGGCGACCGCTCGCTGCTCCTCGCGGTGTCCGGGCTCCTGATTGGTGCCGCGATCACCTGGGGGGTCGTCGCGCTGTCGCAGAACCTGGCCGTGGTGCGCATGCAAGGCCAGCTCGAGGCGAACCTTGATCCCGGGCTGATCGACCGCCTGCTGCAGCTGCCAGCGACGTTCTTTCGGCGATACGACACGGGCGACCTGGCGGTGCGGGCGTTTGGGCTCCAGATCATCCGCCAGCAGCTCTCGGGGGCCGTGGTCACCTCGTTCCTGACACTGGTCTTCTCGGTATTCAACGTGGTGCTGCTGTTCGTGTACTCGGCTGTGCTCGGCGCGGTGGCCCTGGGCATCCTGGTATTGGTCGTTACGATCCTGGTGCTGCTCAACAAGGCCGTGCTGCACTACCAGCACCGCGTCTTCGCCTACACGGGCGACATCTCGGCGGACCTGTTCCAGGTGCTGCAAGGTGTCCAGAAGATGCGCAGCGCCAACGCGGAGGCCCGGCTGATGGCGCGCTGGGCGTCCCTGTTCCGGCTCCAGCAGCGGGAGACCTACGCCGCGGGCCGGATCAACGCCTACATCTTCGCCACGATCTCCACCCTCCCGGCAGTCCTCGCGCTCGGCCTCTACGGCGTGGCCGGCGCTGCGCTGATCGGCACGATCTCAGCCGGAGACTTCATCGCCGTCGTGACGGCGATGGGACAGTTCACGGCGGCGCTGGCGGGCGTGGCGCTCACCGTCGGCCCGCTGATGACCATCATTCCGCTGTGGCAGCGGCTACTGCCCATCCTCGAGGAGCCGGTCGAGGAGGTCGGTACGACCAGCCCCGGCTCCCTCTCGGGCCGGATCTCGGTGCGCGATGTCTCGTTCAGCTACGACCTCGACAGCCCACCCGTGCTTCAGAACGTGTCGCTGGAGATCCAGCCGGGCGAGTTCGTCGCGCTCACCGGGGCGTCCGGGTCGGGGAAGTCGACCCTGCTTCGCCTGCTGCTCGGCCTGGACCAGCCGACGTCGGGCACCGTCCTGTTCGACGGCAAGGACCTGCGTTCGGTGGACGCCCGTGCGGTGCGCCACCAGCTGGGTGTGGTGATGCAGGGCGCCCGACCCCTGCCCGGGGAGATCATGGCCACGATCCTCGGCGACACTGGCGGGTCCGAGGCCGACGCCTGGACGGCCGCAGAGGAAGCCGAGCTCGCCGAGGACATCCGGCGCATGCCGATGCGGATGCACACGATCGTGGGCGAGGGCGGGTTGGCCTTCTCCGGCGGCCAGCTCCAGCGCATGATGATCGCGCGAGCGCTCGCCCGGCGGCCCCGGGTGCTGGTGTTCGACGAGGCGACGAGCGCCCTCGACGACCGTATCCAGGCATTGGTCTCGCATCACATCGAAGCACTCAACACCACGCGGGTCGTCGTCGCCCACCGGCTCAGCACTATCCGCAACGCCGACACCATCCACGTCCTCGACGGCGGGCGTCTCGTGCAGTCGGGAAGCTTCGACGAGCTGATGGCGGCTGAGGGGCCCTTCCGCCGGCTCGCCTCCCGTCAGTTGGTCTGAGTCAGAGCGATCGGCATCGGGCGGCGATCGTCGAACACAGGCTGGTCACCATCGGAGGTGGGCCCGACGACCAGGCTCATCAGGCGCGAGCCCTCGACGAATACCAGCCGCCGCTCGAGGGCCCAGTCCAGCGCCTCCGCCAGGTGGCGGTACGGGGCATCGCGCTCGGTGATCTGGTTCCGGCCGAGCGGCTCCTCCAGCAGCCGCAGCAACTCGGTGGTGGGCTCGGGAAGGTCGTGGGTCTGCGGATCGGCGCCCCGGGAGTCCACCACGACCGATTCCTCGCCATCGGATCCCGGGACGAGCTCGAGCCGCGGCTTCGGACCGGAACCCTCCCACCGGGTCCGCCACTGGTTCACCGCTCGAAGCAGGGGCTCCTTCCAGGTGCTGACGTGGCGGGCGTAGGCCGAATCTGGGCACACGTCCTTGAAGTAGTAGGCGAAGGCCTCGAGGTCGGGCCCGCGGAAGGGGAAGGTGAGCTCGTAGAAATCCTCGGGCTCCAGCGCCAGCCCGAACTCCTCAGCGTGCTCGTAGTAGGGGCTGAAGCGGTCGAAGCGCACCGGGTAGCAGCCAATCGGCGGTTGGAGATGGAAGAGGAGCGGAACCAGGGCCAGGTAGCTCTGGTAGACGGACTCCTCCTCCCCGGGGAAGCCGAGCAAGAGGTTCCACATCGCTCGCACGCCGTAGCGCCGACAGGCCTTGAGGAGGCGCACGTTGGTGAAGGCGTTGCTGCCCTTCCGCATGAGTCGCAGCACGTCCGTGGACAACGCCTCGATGCCCGGCTGGATGCTCCTCACTCGGGCCTCGGCGAGCGTCCGCACCTCGGCCTCTGTGAGGTTCGCCTTGACCTCGTAGAACAGCTCGACGCCGGGGGGTGGGCGCAGGAAGGGCAAGACCTCCGTCGGGTAGCTCTTGGGCATGATGTTGTCGACGGAGAAGAACATGGTGCATTTGCTGGCGTAGCGGTCGAGCAGCAACTGGATCGACCGGATGGCCCGAGACGGGGACATGCTTGTGTAGTCGAGCGACTCCCCATTGAGCCCGCAGAAGGTGCACTGCACCCGTTCGCCCCACCAGCAGCCCCGAGCCGTCTCGAACGGCACCCTCGGGGTGATGACCGATCCGGACGGGAACGCCCGATCGACGGTGTCGAAGTACTCTTCGTAGTCGGGGTCGGGTGCCTCGTCGATCTGCTCGGCGGGCCCTCGCGTCGACCGTCCGAGATCGACCGGCGCCCTGCGCAGCATCACGGGCGTCGATGTTCCCCGAAGTGCGTCTCCCCGTGAAGGGGTGCCCTGGGGAGTGGGGCCGGCGTCGGGCTCGCGAGTCAGGCCGACGGGGCTCGCCTGGTTCAGTCCTTCGACGGTCGGGATGGCGGACGGGTCTCGGAGCCAGTGGCCGAGGAAGCGGGGAAACGATGCGAGCGCGGGTCCCGAGAAGGTGAAGTCGATGACGGGTACTCGGCGGCTGATCACCTGACCGGCCTCGCCTTCGCACGCGGCCCCGCCCATGACTGTTGTCACCTCGGGCGCCCGTTCCTTGATCAGCCGGGCCATGGCGATGGAGGGGTTCGTTTGGGTGAACATCGACGTGAAGCCGACGAGGTCGTAGGTGTCCAGGCGGTAGGCATCGATGAGCTCTTGGCTCATACGTGGCAGATTGCCCCTGATGCGCAGGATCTCTCGCTGGATGGCAACCGCGTTCTTGGCAAAGAACCGGGACAGGTAGGCCTCGTCATTGGGCTCCAGCCCGGGATGGGCGAGGTCGCGGAAGAGCCAGTCGCCCAGCCCGACCTCGAAGCAGTGGTCGTCGGCCAGCTGCTCGTACGTCCACGCGCCGATGCGGGCTCCGTACTCCACATGGAGGTGAAGCACGCTCACGGCGACCCGATGACCCAGCCGAGCCTCGACGACCCCCCGCAGCTGAGCCAACCCGATCGACGGCCGGTGCATCGAGGCGAAGGGCATGGTGACGAGGGCGAGGCGCGCTCGTCGGTTGGGGCGGGTCAGGGGCTCTGATGATGCCGTGCCACTCGAGACCATCGTCCCCCCGCCTGGCTCATCCGCTCGTGGGAGACTCAGCTTATCGACGAGACGCATCCGTTGCCGATGCCGTCGTGGGGAGTTGGCGCAGCTGCCGACCGAGGTTTTCGAGCCTCCGGCCCGCTGTCCGTGTCATGCTGTCGGGCACGAGGCGTCCGGCTCGGGTCGGTTCCTGGCGGAGGAGACACGAACCATGTCGAGTGAAGGGCCGCCGGCACCGGCGGAGCGGGTCGGTAACGAGGAGACCTTCCGGCGTCGTCTGGGGGCTGCCGCCCTATGACTCGGGCCATGACTGGCTCCCCCGATTCCACCGTCGGGACACCCCCCCCGCCCCCATCCAGTTCTGGGGCGCTGAGCTCCGGGCCCCGAAGGGGTTCACGGACGGCACCCACCGTGTCTGCGCTCCCGAAGAGACCCTCGAGCGCGTCCAACCGTTGCTCGCGGTCGCCGGTATTACCCGGATCGCCGACGTCACCGGTCTCGACCGCATCGGCATCCCCACGGTGCTCGCCATGCGCCCCAACGCCCCGACTCTCGCCAATTCGGCCGGAAAAGGCTTCACGCTGGCCGCAGCCAAGGTATCTGCCGTCATGGAGGGCATCGAGCTGCACTACGCCGAGGCGTACGACCCGCCCGAGACTGGCGACAGCCGTTGGATCCACCTCAGCGCCCCCGCGGGCTACGCCGGGGCCGCCCATGGCCTACGGCTGACCGCCACCCTCGACGAGCTGGCTGCCGAGGGTCTCGCCTGCTCTCCCGAGCACCTCCCATTGGGTCGGCACAACCTGTTCCGTCCCGACCTCCCCGAGGACTGGGTGATCGGGTTCGACCTGATCGCCCAGAAGCCGTTGGCCGTTCCCTTTGCCTCGGTCAGCATGGTGCCCGGCCACCGCCGGCCCAACCCCAGGTTGAGCTTTCAGGGGGGGTCCAACGGTCTGGCCTCGGGCAACGCCTTCTTGGAGGCCGTCTCCTACGGTCTGGCCGAGGTCATCGAGCGCGACGCGGTCACCTGCACGAAGCTGCGGAGGGGTGGGGCCATCGAATCGGGACCGGCGATCGATCTCGATAGCGTCGGATCAGAGAACGTCGGGGCCCTCGTCGCTCGACTGCAGCGGGCCGGCGTGCGCCCGGTCGTCTTCGATTGCACGGTCGACACCGGAGTGCCGACCTACACAGCCCATCTGTTCGACGAGAGGCTGCCCTCCACTGGCGTCTACCGCGGTTACGGCGGTCACCTCGACCCCGAGATCGCCATCACCCGCGCGCTTACCGAAGCGGTCCAGGGTCGCTCGGTCTATATCGCGGGGACCCGTGACGACCTCTTCACCCTCGAGCACCGTCGCCTGCGCCAGCGTGGAGACGACCTGGAAATCGACCCCTCCACGATCCGCTTGAGCCGAGACGCCTCCCTGCCGCCGTCCCTCGCGGCCGAGACGTTCGAGGAGGATTGTCACACCCTCTTGGGCGCCGTGCAGGCCGTGGGGCTCGAGCACGTCGTCGTGGTCGACCTGGCGCCGGCTGACCCCGGCATCTCCGTCGTCCGAGTGATCGTGCCTGGGCTCGAAGGGTACAGCTCGTTCGCCCAATGGACGACAGGGCCACGCGGGCGGGCCATCCTCGACGAGCGCGTCGCTCGCCGAATGAGCGAGGGCCCCCAGTGACCCGCTCCCGGACGGACAGCCAGGGGCGGTCCGTGATCTTCCTCGGCCCAACACTGCCGGCAGACGAGGCCCGGCAGGTGTTCCCCGAAGCCGACTACCGGCCGCCCATCGCCCACGGAGATCTCCTGTCGATCGTCGGCCGCGAGACGCCCGAGGCGATCGGCATCATTGATGGGGTCTTCTTCCAGGAGCTCCCCGTCTGGCACAAGGAGATCCTCCTCGCCATCGAGCGCGGGATCGAGGTGTACGGGGCGTCGAGCATGGGCGCGCTGCGGGCCGCCGAGTGTCACCCGTTCGGGATGGTCGGGGTGGGGTCGATCTTCGAGGCCTACGTGGGCGGAGAGCTCATGGATGACGACGAGGTCGCACTGGCCCACGAGGGCCCGGAGACGAACTGGCGGCCCCGGACCGAGCCCATGGTCAACCTCCGGTTCACCATGAGGCATGCGGTGCAACGGGGCGAGGTGCGGACCGCCGCGGCCGACCGGTTCCTCCGGGCGGCCAAGGACATCTGGTTCGCCGAGCGGACCCGACAGGCCCTTGTCGACGAAGCCCGGGGCGCGGGGATCGATGAGCCGAGCGTGCAGGCGATCATGGCGACGCTGAAGGATGCGTACGTCGACCAGAAACGGCTCGATGCTGTGGAGCTGCTCGAGGTCCTGCGGTCGAGGATGGCGAAGCGCGAACCCTCGGCGCCGTCGCCTGGCGCCCGCGGGGTTGTTGCGCCGAGCGGCCGGGTGGTGACCGCCCGCTCTCATTTCTTCGAGGCCTTTGTCGAGCGCGATCGCCAGGTCACTCACGGGGACGTCCCGCTCCAAGTGGAGGAGATTGCCCGGTTCGCGGCTTTGCACCACCCTCGGTTCGCCGTGATCCGCGACCGGGCCCTCGATCGGCTTGCCGCCGAGTCGCTCGCCATCACCTGGTCGGTCACGGTCGGTGAGGAGGAGGTGGCCGAAGAGGCTCGCCGGATCCGGGCCCGACTCCAGTTGGCCGACCAGTCAGACGTCGACGCCTGGCTCGAGGCCAACGATGTCGACGAGGCGTGGCTCGCCGAGGTGGCGACGTGCGAAGCCCGCTTGCGCCGGCTTCGGGACTCGATCCAGATCCGCCAGGGCCTACGGGCGCTGGTGCGGCCGCTCCTCGACGAGCTCCGCCTGGCCGGCGACTACGAGGAATGGGCTCGTCGAGCAGCGGCGTACGCACGCACGCGCGACTCGGCGGCGGGCGAGGCCTCAGAGTCGCGGGCCAGCGACACTCCGCTCGAAGACCGCGCGGACGAGCTGATGCGGAGCCAGATCCAAGCCGGAGGGTGGCGACCCGACGTCCCCCTCGACCGCTTCGGCGAAGAAGCGGGCTTCCAGGATTCGGCCGACCTGTTCGAGGAGCTTCGGGTCGCTCGACAAGTGCGGCTCCGAGCCCGAGAGAACCTGGCCGTGCTGGACCAGGTTCTGGGTGCGGACTCGTACCCTGACAAACCATGATGGAGCCCTGAAGGGGCTCGGAGCAAAGGAGGTCAGCATGTCCACCGAAGGCACGAACGCCCTCTTCGAGCGGGTGACCAATGACGCCGAGTTTCGACGCCGGCTCGAGGAGTCGCCCACGGCCGAGGACAAGCGCCGCATCGTCTCCGAGGCTGGTTTCGACGTCGATCGCGACGACGTGGCCACGATGAAGTCTCTCGCCGGCCTGGACGAGCTCTCCGACGACGAACTGGTGCAGGCGGTCGGGGGCAGTGGTGCCGGCTCGTGCCAGATCCTGCGCTCGGAGGGCCAGAACAGCGTTCTCGGCGCCGGCGCATTGGCCGTCGCCGGCATGATGTCCGGATGACGACATAGCGACGCGGACCGGCGACGCTGCACGCCGGGCTCGCGCTCACACTGACCGACCACCCGACTCGGACGTGGCGGAGGTCACAGGACGCGAGTGCTACAGAGCGTGTCGGAGGGGGGACTTGAACCCCCACGCCCTTGCGGGCACTAGCCCCTCAAGCTAGCGCGTCTGCCTATTCCGCCACTCCGACGAGGTGGACGACCGGTTACGGCGCAGCCACGCACTCTACCTCCTGGCCAGGCGGACCGGCCTCACGACCCGGCCGGGCGGCTGGGCAGCACCAGCCCCCACTGCTCGGCGTTCCAGAACGGGCCCGAGGCGCTCGGGTTGTCGGTGATGTTCACGTAGCCCCGCACGTGGGCGAGGAACGTCGGGTCCTGGTAGAGAGGGAGGCTCACCATGTCGGCCCACAGCTGCTGGTCGATCTGGTTGTAGATGTTCCCGGCTCTCCCCGCGTTCAGCTCGCTGTTGGCTTGACCGAAGAGGCTGTCGACCTTGGCGCTGGAGTAGGCGTCGAAGTTGGTGGCGCCCCCGACGCCCGGTGTCTCGTACGGAGCGGCGTTGTCCGAGGGAAAGGCGCTACTGACCCAGCTGAACAGTGCCAGGTCGAAGTTCCCCGCCGGGAGGTCCTGGCTGAGGAGCGTCGTCGTCGGTGCGTTGGCCACATCGACCTTGATCCCCGCCCGCCGCAGCTGGTCGGCGATCAGCCCCTCGGCCGCCACCCGCAGCGGATCGTCGGAGGTGGTCGAGAGGCGCAGCTCGAGGGGGGCGCCACCGAGCTGGAGGTAGCCGTCCGGCCCCGCGATGAACCCCGCCCCCGCGAGGAGCTTCCTGGCTCCGGCGGCGTCACCCTGCTCGTAGCCCGCGCCGTTGTCCTGGTACGCCTGCTGGCTGTTGACGAACAGGTGGTTGTTGTCGGGTTTGATCGTCCGGTTGATCTGACCCACACCCGCGGTGATCAGCTGCTGACGGTCGATGGCCTTGGCGATGGCCTGTCGCACGGGCAGGAGCTTGAGGAACGGGTTCCGTTGGTTGAAGTCGAGGTGCTCGAAGCTGAACCCGAGCCCCGTCGAGCTCGCCACCGTCCCGATCTGCCTCACCTGCTGGACCACGTCGATCTGCGGCGCGGGGTACACCAGGTCGACGGCTCCACTCTGCAAGGTGGCGGGGTCCTGGGTGGGGTCGGGTACCGATCGCAGCACGATGGTGTCGAGGTGGGCCGGCGGGCCCCAGTACCGCGGGTTCTTGGCGAGGACGATCTGCTGGCCGGGTGTGTCGCTCTGCACCATGAAGGGGCCGCCGGAGATCACGGCGGGACCGAAGGCGTCGAATCCCGTGTTCCATCCCACCGTGCGGGCGATGTGGGCGGGGATGAGGTTGTTGAACAGCGACTTCCAGTCGCCGTAGGGCGTCTTGAACACGACCGTCACGGTCTTGCCCCTGTTCGAGCCGGTGACCGACTCGATCTGCGAGTAGCCGGCCGTGGAGGCGGCGTCGAACGGCTTCCCACCCACGTCGGTGTACACGGGGTCGCCGCTCTGCGCCTCCCAGTTGTAGATGAAGTCGTCGGCGGTGATCGGTACGCCGTCCGACCACGTGGCCCTGTCGTCGATCTGGTAGACGATGGTCTGGGGTGCGAGCCTGCCGGTCTCGGCGCTCTTCACGAAGTTGGTGTCCAGCTGCGGCACGCCCTGAGCGTCGATCACGAACACCTGCGGCCACACCCGGTCCATGACCAGCTGGGCTTGGAGGTCGTAGCCCTTTCGGGTGTTGAGGTTGAAGCTGGCCGGCTGGTGCGTGAGGGCGAACGACAGAGACCCGCCCTCTTGCACCGGCTGTGGCCCTCGGGCGCTGGTCGGCGGGCTGGGTGGTCCCTGACCGCTGCTCGAGGCGGACGTGCACGCCACGGCGAGCAGCGCCACTGCCACCAGGCCGACGACCGAGGCCGTCGCCGGGCGCCGAGCGCGACCACGGTCCGGCAGGCCGTTCCGACGACCAGCACGCTTACGGCCGTGCTCGACCCGGCGGGTCCCCCTCTTCGGGTCACGACAGCCGGATCGCCAGGGCCAGCGTTGTGAACGTGAAGACCACGGCCAGGGTCACGGTGATCCTGTCGAGGTTGCGCTCGACGACGGTGGAGCCGGCCGCCGCCGATCCGACGCTCCCGCCGAACATGTCCGAGAGCCCCCCGCCCCGCCCGCTGTGCAGCAGAATGAACAGGACCAGGCCGAGCGAGACGGCGACGTGGATGGCGACTAGCCCGAGTGTGAGCACCCAGCCGGCCTCCTTCCCTCGCCGTCGCTGGCCTCCACGAAGCTAGCAGCCGGGCCCACGACGGCGGACCGCGCTACGCCCGGGGACGCTCTGCACGATCTTGGCGAACGAGTCGGGATCCAGGCTCGCCCCACCCACGAGAGCACCGTCGATGTCGGCCTGGGCCAGCAGATCGGGTGCGTTGGCCGGTGTGCACGATCCTCCGTACTGCACCCGCAGGGATCCCGCCACTTCCTTCCCGGCCTGGTCGGCGACCGTGCTCCTGATCGTGCTGCACATGACCTGGGCGTCGTCGGGCGTGGCGGTGCGGCCCGTGCCGATGGCCCAGATGGGCTCGTAGGCGATCACGAGCTGGCCCACCTGGTGGGCCGTGAGCGGTCGCCCCGCCGGCACCGCTCCCCCATCCCCGTCGTCCGCCGACGTGCCGGTGAACGCCGCCTGGAGCTGCGACGTCACCGTGGCCTCCGCCATCGCCTGCCTCTCGCTGCTCCAACGTCTCGCCGACGGCCAGGATCGGTGTCATGCCGTGGGCGAGCACGGCGCGCAGCTTGGCCGCCACGACGGTGTCGGTCTCCCCAAAGAGCTGGCGCCGCTCCGAGTGCCCAACGATGACATAGGCGACGTTGAGCTTGGCCAGCATGACGGGACTGACCTCGCCCGTGTACGCGCCCGATTCGGCCCAGTGGCAGCTCTGGGCCCCGAGAGCGATGGGTATATCGTCCGACTCGAGAACCGTCTGGACCGAACGGAGATCGGTGAACGGCGGGTGCACCGAGACGTCCGCCGCCTTGTGGTCGTCCGGGGACAGACGGTAGGCCAGCTTCTGCACGGCCTGGATGGCCTCGAAGTGGTTGAGGTTCATCTTCCAGTTGCCGCTGATCAGTGGTCGTCGTTTGCTCATGATCCTCTCCCCGGCGCGTTCGGGCGCGGCCCGGAGGGCGGCCAGCCCCGGCAGGTCGCCGCGCTCGAGCAGCTCGAGGGCCGCTCCCCCGCCGGTCGACAGGTGATCGACCCGATCGGCGAGGCCGAGGTGGGCGAGGGCGCTGGCGCTGTCTCCGCCGCCGACGACGGTGTACCCCCGGCACCCGGCCACCGCCTCGGCCACGGCGCGGGTGCCGGCCGCGAACCGGTCGTCCTCGACGACACCCATCGGGCCGTTCCACAACACGGTGCCGGCGGGACGGATCTCGTCGGCGAACTCCGCCGCCGTCCCTGGACCGATGTCCGCCCCCCTCCACCCGGGCGGGATGGTCCGCCCGACGGTGCGCGTCTTGCCGCTACCGCCCGTTCCGCTCGCGATGGTGCCGCCCGGAGCCAGGGCGACCACGTCTGTGGGCACGACGACCCGGCGGCCCGAGTCGAGCAGCTGGCGGCAGGCGTCCTCCTGGTCCGGCTCGACCAGCGAGTCACCGATGTCGTGGCCCAGGGCGGCGAGGAACGTGAAGCACATCCCCCCGCCCACCAACAGCACGTCGGCCCGCTCCAGCAGAGACTGCAGGAGGCCCAGCTTGTCGCTCACCTTGGCCCCGCCGAGCACCGCCACGAAGGGCCGGGCGGGATGGTCCAGCAGGCTGCCGAGGGCCTCGACCTCGCGCTCCAGCAGTCGCCCGGCTGCGCTGGGCAGCTTGGCCGGGGGGCCGACGATCGAGGCGTGGGCCCGATGGGCCGAGCCGAAGGCGTCGTCCACGTAGAGGTCCTGGCCCTCGATCAGCCGGGCGACGAAGCCGGGATCGTTGGCCTCCTCCCCCGGGTCGAAGCGCAGGTTCTCCATGAGCTCGACGCCCGGTGCCAGCTCGGCCAGGCGCTGGCGTACCGGCTCCATGGCGAAGCGGGGATCGGGCTCGCCGCGGGGGCGCCCGAGGTGGCTGCACGCCGTCACCTTCGCCCCGTGGTCGACGAGCCACTCGATCGTCGGCAGGGCGGCGCGCACGCGAAAGTCGTCGTCGACCTCTGTCGCCCCGCCCGCTGACGACCGCAGGGGAACATTGAGGTCGGCTCTCAGCAGCACCCGTCTGCCGGCCGGATCGGGGAGGTCCTCCAGCCGTGGTAGCCGGAGCGATGCGTCAGCGACCGGACCCTCCGACCACGCAGGGCCAGGTCGACCAGGCGGTTCGAGTAGCCCCACTCGTTGTCGTACCAGCCGAGCGCCTTGACCAGGGTCGACCCGTCGCCTGCGCTGGTCACCATGGTGAGGCCCGAATCGAAGACGCACGAGGCCGGCGAGCCGACCACGTCCGACGACACGATGGGGTCCTCGGTGTAGACCAGCACGTTCGACAGCGGACCCGAGGAGGCGGCCTCGCGGTAGGCGGTGTTGACCTCCTCGACGCTGGCCTCGGCCTCGATGATCGCCGTGAAGTCGGTGATCGAGCCGTCCTGCACCGGCACGCGCAGCGCCATGCCGTCGAGTCGACCCTGCATGGCCTGGAGGACGAGCCCCGTCGACCGGGCGGCGCCCGTGGACGCCGGGATGATGTTGACCGCTGCCGCCCGGGCCCGGCGGAGATCCTTGTGGGCGAGATCGAGAAGGTTCTGGTCGTTGGTGTACGCGTGCACCGTCGTCATCAGCCCGCTGCGCACGCCGAAGGCGTCATCGAGGACCTTGACCATGGGGACGAAGCAGTTGGTCGTGCACGAGGCGTTGGAGACCACCGTGTGCTGGGCGGGATCGAAGGTCTGGTCGTTCACACCCATGATGAAGGTCGCGTCGACGTTGGTCGCAGGCGCCGAGATGATCACCCGCCGCGCTCCCCCGTCGATGTGGGCGGCGGCCTTGTTCCCGTCGGTGAAGATGCCGGTGCTCTCGATCACCACCTCGACACCCAGCTCCGACCACGGGAGCGCCTTGGGGTCGCGCTCGGCGAACACCTTGATCTCGTCGGAGCCGACCCTGATGGCACCGTCGGTGGCCTGCACCCCCTCCAATCGCCCCAGGGTGGAGTCGAAGGCGAGGAGGTGGGCATTCGTCTCGGGCGGGATGAGATCGTTGATGGCGACGACGCGCAGGTCGGCCTCGGACGCGCGCGCGGCCCGCAGGAAGTTGCGCCCGATCCGACCGAACCCGTTGATGCCAACCCGTACGGACATGTGCCGTCCTCCTCTGTATGCGCCCCTATCCGACCAGATCGACAAGGGCGGCTGCCAGTCTCCCCGAATCGTGGGCCAGCCCGTTCGGGCGCGCCAGCGGGGCGTCGACCCAGGGCCGGCCAGGCGCCCCGAGGGGCAGCCTGGTCGTGTCGCACAGCACGACGTCCACCTCGACGCCGTGGCCCTCCAGCGCCGCCAGGTGGGCCGCCACGTCGTAGCCCTCCGTCTCGGGCACCTGGGGCCGGAGGTTGCAGACGTAGACCTTCCGGCCCCTAGCGGCGGCCAGCGCTTCCCGCAGGCTCGGGACGGCGACGACGGCCAGGACGCTCGTATAGAGGGACCCCGGGCCGAGGACGATCTGGTCCGCCCGGGCCAGCGCCTCGAGGGCGGCGGCGGGTGGCTCGGGGTCGACCGGGACGAGCGAGACCCGGGCGATCCGCCCCGCCTGGCCAACCGCCACCTGGCCCTGGACGGCCCCGCCGGCGGCGTCGGCCTTGAGCACCACGGGCACGGTCGTGGCCGGCAGCACGGTGCCACCGGCCTGCACCAGGCGTCCGGCCTCGGCCACGGCGAAGAGGAAGTCACCGGTGGAGGCGGCCAGGCCGGCGATGACCAGGTTGCCGAGAGCGTGGCCCTCCAGCTCTCCGGCGTCGAAGCGGTGCTCGAAGGCCGTGGACCAGACCGAGCGGGCGCTCAGGGCGACCAGGCACTTGCGGAGGTCTCCCGGAGGCGGGACCCCGAATATCTCCGCGCAGCCGACCACTCGAGCCGCCGTCGTCGGCCACCGAGACGATGGCCGTGACGTCTCCGCCGTAGTGGCGCACGGCTCGCAAGGTCGCAGCCAGTCCGTGGCCGCCGCCGAGGGCCACCACCCGGGGTCCTCGGCTCACCGGTGCACGTCCCGGTGGTGCAGCGTGGGCTCGAATCCCCGGGCCGCGATCCTCGTCGCCAGCTCCTCGGCCAGCACGACCGAGCGGTGCTGGCCTCCGGTGCAACCGATGGCGACGGTGAGGTACGACTTGCCCTCCTTCACGTAGGCCGGGAAGCAGGAGGCTGAACAGGTCGTCGAGCTTGTCCAGGAAGGGGGGCGTGTCGCACTGGCTCATGACGTAGCGCCGCACGGGCGGGTCGAGGCCCGTGAGCGGCCGCAGCTCCTCGACCCAGTGGGGATTGGGCAGGAACCGACAGTCGAAGACCAGGTCGGCGTCGAGCGGCACGCCGTGCTTGTAGCCGAACGACACAACGGTGACCTGCAGACTGGCGGCCTGGTCCTCCCGTTCGAACAGGTCGATGAGTCGGCCGCGCAGCTGGTGGACGTTGAGGTCGCTCGTGTCCACGACGACGTCGGCCTGGGCGACGATCGGGTCGAGCATGCGGCGCTCCTGGCTGATGGAGCCGATCACCCCTTCGGCCGCCAGCGGGTGGCGTCGCCGGGTCCCCTCGAAGCGGCGCACGAGGACGTCGTCGGAGGCGTCGAGGAACAGCATTCTGACCCTGGCCCCGGTCGACCGCAGCGCCTTCAGGGCAGGCTCGACGTCGTCGAGGTACTCGCTGCCGCCCCGCCCGACGACGAGCGCGACCTTCTCGGTCTCGGAGCCGGGCACGCTGACCAGCTCGGCGACCTTGGTGATCAGGGCGGGCGGCATGTTGTCGATGACGAACCACCCGAGGTCCTCGAAGGTGGCTGCCGCCGTCGACCGGCCGGCGCCCGAGAGCCCGGTGATGATGAGGTAGTCGCTCATAGGGGCTCCCCCATTGTCACACCGTCTGCTTGCGGGCGAGCAGGAAGAGGAGCCGGGGGATGGTCTCGGCGCCTGTGTACTCCTCGGCCCGAGCCAGGAAGCCCGGCGGTGGGGCCGGCTCCTCCATGCGCGTCACCAGCATGTGCTGGTCGACCAGCAGGTTCACGTACCGCGACAGGGGCCGGTGCACGAACGGCACGAAGACCCCCTTGTCGACCTCCTCCACCGAGCTGTCCTCGACGAGGTAGGGCCCGATGCGCCAGTACTGCTCGCCCAGGATGTGATCGTCGATCCAGCCGCTGCCCGGCGCCTGGAGCAGCGGGTGGTTCATGATCAGGAGGAAGCGGCCGCCCGGCCGCAGGACCCGACCCACCTCGGCCACAGCCTCCTCGAGCTCGGGGAGGTGCTCGAGGACGAGGCAGGCGACCACCGCGTCGAACGACAGCGAGGCGAACGGCAGGTTCGCCGCCGTCCCTCGCGCGTAGTCAGGCCCGCCTCCGCGACGTCGGGCCTCCGCCAGCTGCGACCAGGTCGGGTCCAGACCGACCGCGGCCCGCGGCCCTGCAGCCAGCCTGGCGATCTGCCCTTCTCCCGTGCCGACGTCGAGGACCGCGCCCGGACCCGGGAAGGTGCTGCGCGACCAGCGGCAGGATCTGCTCGACGTACTCCGGATCGGCGCCACCGGTGAACGTTGCCTGCCACCAGCGGGCGCTCTCTTCCCACAGATCGCGGTCGCCCACGCTCACGACGTAGCCGCGGACGTGTCACGCCGATGGTCTGAGCCTGTCGGGCGGGTCAGCTTGTCGTGCACGGCTCGGGCCACGTTGTCGGGGAGCCAGGGCAGGGCCAGCAGGGTGTCGAGCGGCGCCGTCTGGACTGCTCGCACGCCACCCAGCTCCCGGACGAGCCGGCGCTTCCGGGTCGGTCCCAGACCGGGGATGTCGTCGAGCACGCTCCGCGTCATCCGCCGGCCCCGGAGGTTGCGGTGGTAGGTGATGGCGAAGCGATGCGCCTCGTCGCGGATGCGCTGCAGGAGATAGAGGGCCTCGGACTGGCGGGGGATGCGGATGGGGTCCGCCTGCCCGGGGACGAACACCTCCTCGAACTGCTTGGCCAGGGCAGCCACCGGGATCTCGTCGTCGAGCCCCAGCCGCTCGAGGACCCGGGTGCCCACGTTGAGCTGACCTCGGCCACCGTCGAGAAGGAGCAGCTGGGGCGGGTAGGCGAACTTGCGTCGACGGGCCCGCTCTCCGAGCGGCTCCTTGCGCTCGGCCAGCATGGCGGTCAGCCGGCGGCGTGAGAACCTCCTCCATCGCCGCGTAGTCGTCGTTGCCGTCGACCGAGCCCACCTTGAACCGGCGGTAGTCGCTCGTCTTGGGGATCCCGTCCTCCATCACGACCATCGAGCCCACGTAGTCGCTGCCCTGAATGTGGCTCATGTCGAAGCACTCGATGCGCAGCGGCGCCTCGGGCAGGTCCAGCGCCTCCTGGAGGGCGTTCAGGGCGCGGGCCCGGCTGTTGTGGTCGGCTGCCCGCCGCAGCCGGTGGCGAGTGAACTCCTCGCCCGCGTTGCGGGTCACCGTGTCGTGGAGCGCCCGCTTGTCGCCGCGCTGCGGCACACGCACCACGACCTTGGACCCTCGCAGCGACGACAACCACGCCTCGTGGACGGCGAGATCCTCGGGCTCGTCGGGCACGAGCACCTCTTGCGGGATGTCCATGATGGCCTCGGCGTAGATCTGCTCGATCACGTGCGCCAGGAGCTGGGGTCGATCGAGGTCCTCGACCTTGTCGACGACGAAACCCTTGCGCCCCACCACCCGACCGCGCCGGACGTGGAAGACCTGGACGGCCGCCTCCAGCTCGTCCTCTGCCACGCCGATGACGTCGAGGTTCTCAGGTCGCTCGGTCACCATCTGCTGCTTCTCGATGGCCTTGCGCACCGATGTCAGGCGGTCCCGGAGCCGGGCGGCCCGCTCGAACTCGAGGCCCTCGGCGGCCTCGGTCATCTGGCTCTCTAGCCGCCGCACGATGGTGTCCGTGTCGCCGGCCAGAAAGTCGACCAGCTCACCGACGAGACGGTCGTAGTCGGCCTTGTCGATCTCGCCCACGCACGGACCGGTGCACTTCTCGATGTGGTACATGAGGCAGGGACGGCCGAGACGCTGATGGTGAGCGAGCTTGTTGTCGGAGCACGTCCTGACGGGGAACGACCGCAGCAGGAGATCGAGCGTCTCGCGGATGGCGTAGGCGTGGGCGTACGGGCCGAAGTACCGGACACCCTTGCGCTTGCGGCCTCGCATCACCATCGGTCTCGGCCACTCGTCGTCGAGCGTCACGGCGAGGAACGGGTAGCTCTTGTCGTCTCGAAGGCGGATGTTGAACCGCGGACGGTGGGCCTTGATGAGGTTGTACTCCAGCATCAGGGCCTCGACGTCGTTGCGGACCTGGATCCACTCGACGGTGTCGGCGCTCGCCACCATCTGGGCCGTCCGCGGTGGCAGGTGGTAGGGGTCCTGGAAGTAGCTGGCGAGCCGGTGGCGAATCGAGTGAGCCTTGCCTACGTAGATGACCCGTCCCTCGGCGTCCTTGAACTGATAGGAGCCGGGCGCGTCCGGGATCGTCGCCGTAGGAGGCCGCTGAAGCACGTCTCCAAAGTCTAGGGTCGAAAGGTGGCGACACGTCCGTCCCGCGGGCTCCTCTGGGGCGCGCTGTTCCGTGTCGACCCGGGGCGGCCCACGATCGGCGCCGGCCTCCGGGTGGCCGCCGCCATCACCGTCCCGCTGGCCATCGGGCTCGGGACCGACCACCTGACCATGGGCGCTGCGGTGTCCCTCGGTGCCCTCAACGTGGCCATGGCCGACTCCGGGGGCCCGGAGCGCACTCGGGTGGTCGTCCTGTCCACCGCTACCGTCGTCAACGCCGGGGTCTTCGCCCTGGGCATCGTGGCCGCCCGCACGCTCGGGCTGGCGGTGCCGCTCATGTTCGCGGTCGCCTTCGCCGGCGGGCTGCTCACCGTCTACGGCAGGGTGGCGAGCATCGTCGGCTTCGTCACGACCGTCGTCTACACCCTCGGCCTGGGCTTCCCGCCTGGCCTGCTCACCGGCCCTGAGGCGTTGTGGCTCGCGCTCGTGGGGGGTGCCTGGGCGATGATCCTGGCCCTGGGCCTGTGGCCCCTGCGCCCCTACGCGCCGGCGCAGAACGCCGTCGCCGCCTGCTACGTGGCGGTGGGCCGGATGGTCGCCGAGGCCTGTGCTCCGGGGACGAGCGCGGCAACCACGGGCCGTGCCTCACGCTCGGCTCGCGAGGCGCTGGATGAGGCACAAGCGACGCTGCGGGCGACGCGGTTCGGGCGCGACGGCGAGAGCGCTCCCGGCAGGATCCTCGCTGCGCTCACGGAGTCGGCGGGCGTCCTGCTCGAGGTGAGCGAGGGCTTGGCCGAGGACCTGACCGACCGTCGTCGACTGGGGTCGACGGCGACGCTGGTCCGGGAGGTAGGCGAGCACATGGGCCGGAGCCTGCGCTCAGTAGGCAGCGCCGTGCGGGCGGGCGGCCCGTCCGACCTGGCGACGACGGCGGCGGCGGTCAGCGACCTGGGCGAGGTGGTGGGCAAGCTGCGGACAGAAGTGTCGCGAGGTGCCGGCGATGCCACCGAGCTGGCGGCGCTGCGGCCCGTCATCAGCTCCTTCCGGCACCTGATGAACGAGGCCGGCGAGGCCGCGGCTCTCGCCGTTGGCCTGCACGGAGGGCGCCTCGGGCCCAGCGCCCGGCTCGTCGAGCCGGCCGGCGCGGTTGTCGACGGAACACGGCGGCGGGGCCATCCGGATCCCTGGGTCGTCCTGACGCGCAACCTGACTCTCGACTCCGTCGCCTTCCGGCACGCGCTCCGCTACGCCACGGTGACGGCGATCGGTGTCCTCCTCTACCGCGGCCTGAACCTGCCCAAGGGCTACTGGGTCGCGCTCACCATCGCCGTGATCCTCAAGCCGTTCGCCGGTATCACCCTCCAGCGGACGCTCCTGCGGATCGGGGGCACGATCCTCGGCGCCCTCCTGGCCGTCGCCATCACCGCCTCGGTTCACAGCGACTGGGGCACCGTGCTGTTGATGGTCCCGCTTGCGATCGTCGGCTTCTCGTTGCAGCCCTTCAACTACGGGCTGTGGGTCATCTTCTTCACTCCGCTCGTGATCCTCACGACCGAGGTCGCCCACCCCGGGCAATGGACGCTCGCCGGCTGGCGGATCGCCGACACCCTCATCGGCGCCGCCCTGGCGCTCGCTGGTAGCTACCTGCTCTGGCCCGAGTCTTCTCGACCAACGGCCCGCCGTGAGCTGGTCACGGCCGTGACGGCGAACCGCGCCTACTTTTGCGCCGTCATGCGCCGGTACGTCTGGCCGGGACCGACGACCGAGGGTCTGGCAGGTCCGCATCGGGCGGCCGCGCTGGCGGCCGACAACGTCGAGGCCGATCTCCAGCAGCTCCTCGGTGAGCGGCCCCGGGGCGGGGACCTCGTGGCGCGGTACTGGCGCCTCGTCAGCTCCAACCGCGGGGTCTACGGCGCCCTCACCGCCCTCGAGAGCCACCTGCGCACCTTCACCGGGCGTCACCGGCTCCCGGGCCTGCCCGAGCTGTGCCACGGGCTCGACGCCGCCCTGGTTGACCTGGCGAACGCCCTCGGCGCCGATCGGCCTCCCGCCCCGCTTCCGGCCCTCGACGCCGCCCTGGCCGCCGTTCGGGACCACCTGGCCGAGGTCGAGCTGGCCCGAGCCGGGGAGCGGGCAGCAGCGACGGCCGGCCCGGGAGGACGGCCTGCAGACACCGCCCCCACGCCGCTGGTCGAGGAGCTGCGGGACGAGTCGTTGGTCGCCATCGAGGCGGAGCGCCTCGTGAGGCGGGTCACGGCCATGCACACGGCCCTGGCCGGCGGGTAGGCGTCGTTCAGCCGCCCATATCGGCGGCGGTCCATCTACACTGCTGATCACGCCGGCCTGGTACTCCGGCGACATACCTCGCTCCGAGGCCGACAACCCCGCGGATGGGCGACCAGGCTGTCCCCGCCGGCCGTGTTCGGAGCGCTCCCCGGAGGGGGTTCCCACATGTTGCGACTCCAGACACCGCTCCCCGAGCGCTATACCGACGCGTCGCCCGAGGAGCTGGCCGAGCGGATCGGGGCGGCAAAAGCCGCCCTCGGCGCCAGGTTGCTCATCCTCGGCCACCACTACCAACGGGACGAGGTGATGCGGTGGGCCGACGCCCGGGGTGATTCCTTCGGCCTTTCGCGGACAGCGGCCGACCGCCACGACGCCGAGTACGTCGTGTTCTGCGGTGTCCACTTCATGGCCGAGTCGGCGGACATCCTGACTGGCGACCACCAGGCCGTCGTGCTCCCCGACCTCAATGCCGGGTGCTCGATGGCCGACATGGCCGACGTCGAGTCGGTCGAAGAGGCCTGGGACGACCTGGCCACGGTCACCGACGTCGAGCGGATCGTCCCGATCACGTACATGAACTCCTCTGCGGCCCTCAAGGCCTTCGTCGGCCGCCAGGGCGGAGCGGTGTGCACGTCGTCCAACGCCCGGGCCGTGCTCACGTGGGCCCTGGGGCTCGATGGCTCCGAGCCCAGGGGCGACAAGGTCCTCTTCTTCCCCGACCAGCACCTGGGGCGCAACACGGGCCACCAGCTCGGCTACACCGAGGACGACATGCGGGTATGGAACCCCCGCCGCGCCCTGGGCGGGCTGGAGGGTCCGGACGTCAAGGAGGCGACGTTCCTCCTGTGGAAGGGGCACTGCTCGGTCCACCAGCGCTTCCGACCCGAGCACGTGGAGGCGTTCCGGGCCGAGCATCCCGAACGGGATCGTGATCGCCCATCCCGAGTGTGCCCGCGAGTTGGTGGAGCTGGCCGATCGGGTCGGCTCGACCGACTTCATCATCCGGGCCGTGGGCGAGGTACCGGCGGGCAGCGCGGTGGCGGTGGCCACCGAGATCCACCTCGTCCAGCGCCTGGCCCACGAGCACCCCGAGCTGTCGATCGTCTCGCTGGACCCGCTGATCTGCCCGTGCTCGACCATGTTCCGCATCGACGACGCCCACCTGGCCTGGGTGCTCGAGGGACTGGTGGAGGGTGAGGTGCGCAACCGCATCACCGTCGACTCGGACACGGCTCGATGGGCCCGCGTGGCGCTGGAACGGATGCTGGAGATCGTGTAGCCCGGCGCCTAGAGTTCGCCGGACGTGATGACGTAGCTGCGTCCGCCCGGCGACACGGACACCTGGAGCGGTTGCACAGCGCCCGTGCTGAGGTGGACGCCGCAGGTGTAGTCGAGGCGCTGGGTGTGGACGCAGATCACCTGGGTCACGGTCGCGCCCGGCGGAACGCTGGCGGTGCCGGTGGCCAGCTCGTGCTGGGCCGAGTCCCGGATGGCCGACGCCAGCGTCGTGGGATTGTTCAGCCGACCGGTGCCGCTGTTGCTTGCGCCGCTGCACCCGGCGACCAGTGACCCCGCCACGATGGCGACCGCGGCTCCCCCGACGACTCGCATGCCCCGGACGCTACTGGCCGAGCACCTTGGTCAGAAACTGACCGGTGTAGCTCTCGGGGGTCTTGGCGACCTTCTCGGGAGGACCCTCGGCGACGATGGTGCCGCCACCCTCGCCGCCCCCCGGGCCGAGGTCGAGGATCCAGTCGGCCGTCTTGACGACGTCCAGGTTGTGCTCGATGACGATCACCGTGTTGCCCTGGTCCACCAGCCGGCTCAGGACGCCCAGGAGCTTGCGCACGTCGTCGAAGTGCAGCCCCGTGGTCGGCTCGTCGAGGATGTACATGGTGTGCCCGGTCGACCGCTTTGACAGCTCGGTCGACAGCTTCACCCGCTGGGCTTCCCCGCCTGACAGGGTCGGGGCCGGCTGTCCCAGCCTCACGTAGCCCAGGCCGACGTCGACCAGTGTCCGCATGTGCCGGGCGATCACGGGCTGGTTGGCGAAGAACTCGAGCGCCTCCTCACACGACAGGTCGAGCACGTCGGCGATGTTCTTCCCCTTGAACGTGACGTCGAGGGTGTCGCGGTTGTACCTGGCCCCCTTGCACACCTCACAGGGCACGTAGACGTCCGGGAGGAAGTGCATCTCGATCTTGATGGTGCCGTCACCGGCACAGGCCTCGCATCGCCCGCCGGCGACGTTGAAGGAGAACCGTCCCGGCTGGTAGCCCCTGACCCTTGCCTCCTGGGTCTGGCTGAACAGCTTGCGGATGGCGTCGAACACCCCCGTGTAGGTGGCCGGGTTGGACCTCGGCGTGCGCCCGATCGGCGACTGGTCCACGTCGATGACCTTGTCGATGGCTTCGGCGCCCTCGATCGTGCGGTGGCGGCCGGGGACGACCTTGGAGTGGTAGATGCGCTTCATGAGGCCGCGGTAGAGGATGTCGTCGACCAGCGTCGACTTGCCGGAGCCGGACACGCCGGTGACCGTGATGAAGCAGCCCAGGGGCAGCTCCACGTCGAGGTCCTTCAGGTTGTGCTCGCGGGCATTCCTGATGACGACCCAGTCCTCGCCCGGCTCGCGCCGCATCTGCGGGCACAGGAATCGACAGCTCGCCCGTGATGTAGCGGCCGGTCAGCGACCGCTCGGTGGCTTCCAGCTCGGCCAGCGGCCCCGAGCACACGATCTCCCCGCCGTGCTCACCGGCGCCGGGACCGATGTCGACGACGTGATCGGCGACCCGGATGGTCTCTTCGTCGTGCTCGACCACGATGACCGTGTTCCCGAGGTCGCGCAGACGCAGGAGGGTGTCGATGAGCTTGCGGTTGTCCCGCTGGTGCAGCCCGATGGAGGGCTCGTCCAGCACGTACAGGACACCGACCAGACCGCTGCCGATCTGGCTGGCGAGACGGATCCGCTGGGCCTCGCCTCCGGCCAGGGTGCCGGCGGAGCGGTTGAGGCTCAGGTAGTCGAGCCCCACGTCGAGCAGGAACTGCATCCGAGCCTGGATCTCCCGCAGCACCCGCTCGCCGATCATGCGCTCCCGCTCGGACAGCTCGAGGGCACCGATGGCGTCGGCCGCCCGGGCGATCGACAGGCCGCAGAGCTCGTCGATGTTGCGCCCGCCCACCGTGACCGCCAGCGACTCCGGCTTGAGCCGGGCGCCGTTGCACTCGGCGCAGGCGACCTCTCGCATGTACCCCTCGATCACCTCCCTGCCGTGGTCGGACTCGGCCTCGCTGTGCCGGCGCTGGAGGTACGGCAGCACGCCCTCGTAGTGGGTGTTGTACGAACGCACCCTGCCGTAGCGGTTGCGGTACTGGACGTGGATCTGGCGCGTGCCCGAGCCGTTGAGGAGGACCCGCTGCTCGGCCTTCTTGAGCTTGGCCCACGGGGTCTTCATCGAGAACCCGTAGGTGTCGGCCACCGCCGCCACCACCCGATAGAAGTACTCGGTGCGGTTCCCGGACCAGGGAGCGATGGCGCCCTCGGCCAGGCTGAGGCCGGGGTCGGGCACGACCAGCTCGGGATCGACCTCGTAGCGCGTGCCCAGGCCGGCGCAGTGCGGACAGGCGCCGTACGGCGAGTTGAACGAGAAGCTGCGGGGCGCCAGCTCGTCGAAGCTCAGGCCGTCGTACGTGCACGCCAGGTGCTGGCTGAAGGTGAGGATCTCGTCGTCGCCACCCTCCGCCCCGTGCGACTCTGCCGACCCCCCGTCGGCCTTCGCCTTGGTGCGGCGCGCCGGGCGCGGGCGGTCGCCACCGCGCGACACGAGCTGTACCTCGGCAACCCCGTCGGCCAGCCGCAGAGCCGTCTCCAGCGAGTCGGTCAGCCGGCGGACGATCCCGTCCCGGCGGACCAGGCGGTCGACCACGACCTCGATGGTGTGCTGCTCGTACCGGGCCAGGCGGCCGGCGTCCCGCTGGGACAGGTCCAGGACCTCGCCGTCGATGCGGACCCGGGAGAAGCCCTGCTGGGCCAGCTCGTCGAGCAGGCCCTCGTACTCGCCCTTGCGCCCCCGCACCACCGGCGCCAGCACCTGGAAGCGGGTGCCGTCGGGCAGGTCCATGATCCGGTCCACGATCTGCTGGGGCGTCTGGCGGGTGACGGGGCGTCCGCACACCGGGCAGTGGGGCTGGCCCACCCGGGCGTAGAGGAGCCGGAGGTAGTCGTAGATCTCGGTGATCGTGCCGACCGTCGACCTCGGGTTGCGTGACGCGGACTTCTGGTCGATGGATATGGCCGGCGAGAGGCCCTCGATGAAGTCCACGTCGGGCTTGTCCATCTGGCCCAGGAACTGACGGGCGTAGGCGGAGAGGGACTCCACGTACCGACGCTGGCCCTCGGCGTAGATGGTGTCGAAGGCGAGCGAGGACTTCCCCGACCCCGAGATCCCGGTGAACACGATCAACCGGTCCCGGGGCAGCTCCAGGGAGACGTCCCTCAGGTTGTGCTCGCGAGCACCACGGATCACCAGGACGTCCGACACGGACCGAGAGTACTGGCGCGCCCTGGGGCTCGCCGCGGACCGGGGCGCTCTCGCCGCGGACCGGGGCACGGCCCTACCCGACCTGGCGGAGCTCCTTCTTGAGGTCCCCGATCTCGTCCCGGAGGCGGGCGGCGTACTCGAACCGGAGCTCCGTGGCGGCCTCACGCATCTCCTCCTCCAGCGTCCGGATGAGCCTCGTCAGCTCGTCCTGGGGCAGCTCGGCCAGATCGCTGCGGACGGCGTCGCGCCGGCGCGAGCGGCGGTCCCGACCCGGACGGGGCGCCTCTCCGTCGGGGCGGATCTGGGCCAGGATGTCGGTCACGGCCTTGCGGATGGTCTGGGGATCGATCCCGTGCTCGGCGTTGTAGGCCTGCTGCACCGCCCGGCGCCGCTGGGTCTCGGAGATGGCCCGCCGCATCGAGTCGGTCACCGTGTCGGCGTACATGACGACCTGGCCGTCGACGTTGCGGGCCGCCCGGCCCATGGTCTGGATGAGGGACGTCTCGCTGCGGAGGAACCCCTCCTTGTCGGCGTCGAGGATGGCGACCAGGGAGACCTCCGGCAGGTCGAGCCCCTCGCGCAGGAGGTTGATGCCGACCAGTACGTCGAACTCGCCCAGGCGGAGATCCCGCAGCAGCTCGATGCGCTGGATGGTGTCGACGTTGGAGTGCAGGTAGCGCACCCGCAGGCCCATCTCCAGCAGGTACTCGGTCAGGTCCTCGGCCATCTTCTTGGTCAGGGTGGTGACCAGGACCCGTTCACCCCGGGAGGTGGTGTGGTTGACCTGCTCGATGAGGTCGTCGATCTGCCCCTTGGTCGGCTTGACCACCACCTCGGGATCGACCAGCCCGGTGGGCCGGACGATCTGCTCGACGACGTGGGCCGACTGTGAGATCTCGTAGGACGACGGTGTGGCCGACATGAAGATGCACTGGTTGATGCGCTCGTACAGCTCGTCGAAGCGCAGCGGCCGGTTGTCCACGGCCGAGGGCAGGCGGAAGCCGTGCTCCACCAGGACGTCCTTGCGGGAGCGGTCGCCTTCGTACTGCCCGTGGAGCTGCGGCACGGTGACGTGGCTCTCGTCGAGGACGAGCAGGTAGTCGTCGGGGAAGAAGTCGATGAGGGTGTGGGGCGCCTGGCCCGGCCGGCGACCGTCGATGTGCCGGCTGTAGTTCTCGATGCCCGCACACGAGCCGACCTCGCCCAGCATCTCCAGGTCGTACTGGGTGCGCATGCGCAGCCGCTGAGCCTCGAGGAGCTTGCCCTGCCGCTCGAAGTGGGCCAGCCGCTCTGCGAGCTCCTCCTCGATGCCGCCGATGGCCCGCTTCATCCGCTCGTCCCCGGCCACGTAGTGGGTGGCCGGGAAGACGACCAGCTCCTCGAGCACGCCCAGCTGCTCGCCCGTCAGGGGGTCGAAGCGGCTGATCCGCTCGACCTCGTCACCGAACAGCTCGATGCGGACGGCCGTCTCCTCGTACGCCGGATGGACCTCGATGGTGTCCCCCTGGACCCGGAACTTCCCCCGCACCAGGTTGGTGTCGTTGCGCTCGTAGTTGATGGCGACCAGCCGGGACAGCACGGAGCGCTGGTCGTGCTCCTCGCCGGCCCGCACGAACAGCATGCGCTGCTCGTACTCCTCGGGCGACCCCAGGCCGTAGATGCACGAGACCGAGGCCACCACGATCACGTCACGTCTGGTCAGGAGGCTCGCGGTGGTGGAGTGCCGCAGCCGGTCGACCTCGTCGTTGATCGACGAGTCCTTCTCGATGTAGGTATCGCTCGAGGGCAGGTAGGCCTCGGGCTGGTAGTAGTCGTAGTAGGACACGAAGTACTCGACCCGGTTGCGGGGGAAGAGCTCGCGGAACTCGTTGGCCAGCTGGGCCGCGAGCGACTTGTTGGGCGCGATCACCAGGGTCGGGCGCTGCACCCGCTCCACGGTCCAGGCGATGGTGGCGCTCTTGCCGCTCCCGGTGATCCCGAGGAGGGTCTGGAAGCGGTCCCCCTCCTGGACGCCGCGGCTCAGGGCCTCGACGGCCGCGGGCTGGTCGCCGGCAGGCTCGAGATCGGAGACAACCTGGAACAGGGGCGTGCGCGACACCGAGCCGATCGTACCGGCGGGGTGTATCACTCGGGTCCGGGCCGGCTCCGCCGCTGGTGGAGATCCTCGATCCAGGCCCAGGCCCGATCGACCTCGGCCCGCAGGTCCTCGGGGGAGCCGGAGTTGTCGATCACCACGTCGGCCAGGTCCAGGCGCTCTTCTCTGGTGGCCTGGACGGCCATGCGGGCCTCGACGTCGGCCGCCTTCATGCCACGGTCGCGGACCAGGCGCTGGACTGCGACCTCGGGCGGCGTGTCGACCACCAGGACGGCGGCCACTCCGTGGGGCAGGCTTCTCTCGCCACCGGCGGCCTCCCCGCCGGCGCGCCGCCGCCCGCCTTCCACGAGCAGGGGAACGTCGAGCACGACGACGTTGTCGGTGCCGGCCTGGGCGGTGAGCCGCTCGGCCATGGTCGCCCCTACCACCGGGTGGGTGATGGCCTCGAGGTCGGCGCGCGCCGAGGCGTCGGCGAACACCACCGCGGCCAGGGCGGGCCGGTCGATGGCGCCGTCGGCGCTCACGACACCCGGTCCGAAGCGGTCGACGACCGGCTGGTACGCGGGGCCGCCCGGAGCCACGACCTCGCGGGCGATCCGGTCGGCGTCGACGACGACGGCGCCCCGCTCCTCGAGCAGGGACGAGACGGTCGACTTTCCGGATCCGATGCCTCCGGTCAGCCCCACGACGAGCACTGCCGGACCGTAGCGCCACCGGGCGACCGACGTACGGCTGATGACAGACTGTCACGTCCGGAGCCCGGGCTTCCGGCCGGAAACACGCCCTTACCTGGGTCATCGACAGGCGGCTTGATATTCGGCTGTGCCCCCTGTCACACTCCTGACACATTTCGACGACCAGCGGGCAGGACTCGAACCAGGAAAGGACAGCGATGTCCGACGCCATCGACCGCCGTAGCTTCCTCGCCCAGGGCCTCCGGACCGCTGCCGGGGCCGCCGTCCTCGGCGGGGGCGCGTCCAGCCTGCTCGCTGCGTGCAGCAGCGGCGGGGGCACGAGCACGTCGACGGGCACGAACGCAGGCGTGTCGACCGCGAACCCCAAGCCCGGTGGGTCGATCACCTTCGCGACCGAGGCGGAGATCGACGGGTTCGACCCCACCAAGAACCGCTGGGACACCACGGGCTTCATGTACGCCCACACGGTGTACGACCAGTTGGCCACGCTCGACGCCAACGGCAACGTGAAGCCCTACCTCGCCCAGTCGATCACCCCCAACAGCGACTACACCAAGTGGACGATCACCGTTCGCCCCAACGTGCTCTTCCACGACGGGAGCCCCCTCACGGCGGCCGCGGTGAAGACCAACATGGACGCTGTCAGATCGGCCCTCCTGACCGGTCCCGCCCTCACCAACATCGCCAGCGTCGACGTCACCGACCCCATGACGGTGGTCGTGTCCATGAAGTCACCATGGGTCCCCTACCCGCTCGTCCTCACCGCCCAGACGGGCGTGGTGGTCGAGCCGAGAACGCTCCTCAGCGGCAACGCCCAGAACCACCCGGTCGGCACGGGCCCCTTCGTGTTCGGCCAGTGGGTCCCCAACGACCACTACACCTCCACCAAGAACCCCCACTACTGGCGCGCCGGGCTGCCCTACCTCGACCAGATCACGTTCAAGCCGATCATCGATCCCCAGTCGCGCGAGAACAGCCTCAAATCAGGCGCCATCGACATCATGCACTCGTCGGACACCCAGAACCTGGTGGACCTCCGGGGCGATTCCAGCTTCGTGACCATCGACGACACCAAGCAGACCTTCGAGCCCGACATGGACTTCGTGATGCTCAACACGGCCGTCCCGCCCATGGACGACCTCAGGGTCCGCCAGGCGCTCGCCTACGCCATCGACAAGCAGAAGGTCATCAACACCGTCTTCAACGGCGTGCCGCCGAAGTCGTTCGGACCGTTCGTCCAGGGCTCGCCGTACTACGCCCCCACCGGCTACCCCGACTACAACCTGGCCAAGGCCCAGTCCCTCGTCAAGCAGTACCAGGCCGACCACGGGGGCCAGCCGATCTCGTTCCAGTACGGGACCACCAACACGCCCAAGAACCTCGAGATCAACCAGCTCGTCCAGGCCATGTGGAAGCAGGCCGGGATCCAGACCGACATCGCCCAGGTCGAGCAGACCCAGTACATCCTCAACGCCCTCCAGGGGAAGTACCAGGCCTACGCCTGGCGCCAGTTCGGCACGCCGGACCCCGACGGCAACTACGTGTGGTGGAGCACGGCCACGGCGGCCCCCGTCGGCCAGCTGGCCCTCAACTTCGCCCGCAACAAGGACCCCCAGATCCAGCAGGCCCTCGACGCCGGCCGGAGCAACCCGGACCAGGCCGCCCGGGCCACCGCCTACCAGAGCATCGGCTCCCGCTTCGGAGCCGACGTCCCCTACCTGTGGACCAACCGGAACATCTGGACGGTGTCGGCCAAGCCTCGGGTCATGAACTTCAACGGTCCGACGCTCCCCGACGGGGGGAAGGCCCTCGGGCTGATCGGCGGCGTCATCTCCACGACGCAGATCTGGGTGAGCTCGTAGCCGGTCCTCATGACGGCCGTCACCTCCGAGGTCGAGGAACGCTGTATGTTCACGAGTGACCCATGACGCAAGGGGGGACTGTGCCCAGGCCCGAACCCTTCGATCGGCGCACCTTTCTCGCCCGAGGTGCCAGGACGGCGGCCGGCCTCACCGTGCTCGGGAGCGCCCCGGCGATCCTCGCCGCCTGCGGCGGCGGGGGCTCGAGCAGCGGGAGCTCGACGTCCTCTGGCGCCGGCATCTCGACCGCCACACCCAAGCCGGGTGGCAGCGTCACGATGGGGCTGACAGCCGACATCGACGGCTTCGACCCCACCAGCAACCGGTGGGACGCCAACGGCGTGATCTACGGGCGTACGGTCTACGACCCGCTGGCTGCGGTGGCGGCCGACGGGTCGGTCAAGCCCTACCTGGCCCAGTCGATCACCCCCAACGGGGACTACACCAAGTGGACCATCACGCTCCGGCCGAACGTCGTCTTCCACAACGGCACCCCGCTCGACGCCGGCGCGGTGAAGGCGAACCTGGACGGCGCGAGGGCCTCGGCCCTCGCCGGCCCGGCGTTCACCAACATCTCCAGCGTGGACGTGACCGGACCGCTCACCGTCACCGTGTCGATGAACAGCCCGTGGGTGCCGTTCCCGGTGTCCCTCTCCGGGCAGTACCAGGTCGGCTACATCGCCGAGCCCAGCACGCTCGGGAAGACCGCCTCGCAGCACCCGATCGGGACCGGCCCCTTCGTCTTCCAGCAGTGGGTGCCGAACGACCACTTCACGGCCACGAAGAACCCCCACTACTGGCGTCCGGGGATGCCCTACCTGGACCAGATCACCTACAAGCCCATCGTCGACTTCCAGTCCCGCGAGAACACCCTCAAGTCGGGCGGAATCGACATCATCCACAGCGACACGCTCCAGAACTACGTCGATCTCACCGGCAACTCGAGCTTCGTCACCGTCAGCGACCTCCACTCCACGCTCGAGCCCGACCAGTCCTTCTTCATGATCAACACCGCCGTGCCGCCGGTGAGCGACGTGCGCGTCCGCCAGGCCCTGGCCTTCGCCACGGACCGGCAGAAGTTCATCAACACCATCGACAACGGGGTTCCGCCCCAGTCGACGGGGCCCTTCGTGCCGGGATCGCCGTACTACGCGCCGACCGGGTACCCCAACTACGACCTCAACCAGGCCAAGGCCCTCGTCGCCCAGTACGGCCAGCCGATCAACGTGCAGCTGGGGGTCACCAACAACCCCATCAACCTCCAGGGGGCGCAGCTGCTGCAGAGCATGTGGAAGCAGGCCGGCATCCAGTCCACGATCACCCAGACCGAGCAGGCCCAGTTCATCCTCAACGCGCTGCTCGGCAAGTACCAGGTGTACCAGTGGACCCAGTTCGCCACGTCGGATCCCGACCAGAACTACATCTGGTGGAGCACGCCCACCGCCGCCCCCGTGGGCTCACTGGCCCTGAACTTCGCCCGCAACAAGGACCCCCAGATCCAGCAGGCCCTCGACGCGGCCCGGTCCAACCCCGACCCGTCGGTCCGGTCCGCCAACTACCAGACCGTGGCCAAGCGCTTCGGGTCCGACGTTCCCTACCTGTGGATCGACCGATCGGTGTGGATCGTCGCGGCCAACCCGAGCGTCATGAACTTCAACGGGCCGACCTTCCCCGACGGCACCAAGGCCGTCGGACTGCAGGGTGGCAGGATCTGGCCCACCCAGATCTGGCGCAGCTAGATGGCGGCGGCGGAAGCCGAGTGAGCAGACGGGGGCGAGGGCAGAGCAGCAGATGGTCTTCGTAGCCAAAAGGGTCGCAATCGCCATCATCGTGCTGTTCGTCGTCACCCTGTTGTCGTTCGTGCTGCTGCACAACCTGCCCGGTGACCCCTGTGTCGCCCGCCTCGGTCCGAGCGCGACGACAAAGGGCCTGGCTCAGTGCCGCCATCAGCTCGGCCTCGACCAGTCGCTACCCGGTCAGTACGTCCAGTACCTCGACAACAGCCTGCACGGCAACCTGGGCATCTCCTACCTCAACGGGCAGACCGTGGGGAAGGCCGTCAAGCAGGCCCTGCCGGTCACCGTCGAGCTGCTCGTCCTGTCCCAGCTCATCGCCCTGATCGTCGCCATACCCCTGGGCATCCTCGCCGCGCTGCGACCCGACGGCGTGCTCGACCAGGTGTCGACCGGGGTCGCCTTCGGGCTGCTCGCCATCCCCGCCTTCATGCTGGGCGTGCTGCTCGTCTACCTCTTCGCGGTGAGCTTCCACGTCTTTCCGGCCACGGGGTGGACACCGCTGACCCAGGACCTCGGCGACAATCTCAAACACGCCATTCTTCCCTCGCTCACCCTCGCCCTCGGCTCGCTGGCCGTCTACATGCGGGTCCTCAGGACCGACATGATCGCCACCTTGCGGGAGGACTTCATCACCACGGCGAGAGCGAAGGGGATGCCGACCTCGCACATCCTGCTGCGACACGCCTTCCGTCCGTCGACGTTCGCGCTCGTCACGGTGGCCGGCATCAACATCGGCACCCTCATCACCGGGGCGTTCCTCGTCGAGTTCATCTTCCAGCTGCCCGGTATCGGGCTCCTCACGCTCAGCTCGATCTATGCTCGCGACTACGGGATCGTCCAAGCCACGGTGCTGGTCGTCGCCGTCGGCTTCGTCGTGATCAACCTCCTCGTCGACCTCCTCTACGCCGCCATCGACCCGAGGACCCGCCATGCCCGAGCCACCGTCTAGCAGACCACCGTCGCGCCCGGACGTGGTCCCGGCCGGCATCCCGTCGACATCGCTCGGCGTCATGGCTGGAGCACCGGCAGGCGGTGAGGTGCTGGAGGGACCGGCCGACCTCCAGCTCGGTGAGGCCAAGACTGCCCATGCGCCATCGGCAGCCATCCGTCGGCTCGGTTTCGCCTTCTGGATCTCGGTCGGCTGGGTGGCCCTGGTCATCATCCTCGCCGTCCTGGCCAACCTGCTGCCCTTGGACGACCCGAACGGCATCGGGTCTGCGCTCCCAAAGCAGAGCCCGAGCCTGCAGCACCTCCTCGGCACCGACAGCCTGGGCCGCGACATCTTCTCGAGGATCATCTTCGGCGCCCGGATCTCCCTGATCGTGGGGTTCACCTCGATCTTCATCGGCATGGTGGTCGGCGGGATGCTCGGTCTGATCGCCGGCTTCTACCGCGGGCCACTCGATGCCATCTTCGACGGCGCCTCCACCGTGGCCCTGGCCTTTCCCGCCGTTGTCTTCCTGCTGGCGATCGTGGCCGCCGTCGGCCAGAGCCTGTTCACCGTGGTGGTGAGCATCGGGATCCTGTCGATCGCACCGCTCTTCCGGATCGTGCGGGCCAACACGATCGTCTACGCCCAACGGGAGTTCGTGCTGGCCGCCCGCGCCCTGGGCGCACGGAGGATCCGCATCATGGCGCGGGAGATCCTCCCCAACGTCCTGCCCACGGCCCTGTCGTTCGCCCTGGTGGCGGTGGCGGTGGCCATCGTGGCAGAAGGCGCCCTGGCCTTCCTGGGGCTGTCGGTGCGCCCGCCCACACCCACCTGGGGCGGGATGATCAGCGAGGGCCGCACGTCCCTCGAGCAGGATGCGCTGATCTGCCTGTGGCCGTCGCTGGCGCTCTTCTTCACCGTGCTCGCCCTGAACTTCGCCGGCGACCGACTGCGGTCGTTCTTCGAGATCAGGGAGGGTGGCCTGTGAGGGCCCGGCGTGATCGTCAGACCACCGCCGGCTACCCGGCTGCGCCGGAGACGTCCGGGCCCCTGCTCGAGGTGGCCGACCTGACGACGCACTTCCGCACCGGGCGAGGCATGGTCCGCGCCGTCGACGGGGTGTCCTTCAGTCTCGACCGGGGACGGACCCTCGGTGTCGTCGGCGAGTCGGGCTCGGGCAAGACGGTTCTCTCCCGCTCGATCATGGGGCTCCTGCCCCGGACCAACGTGGTGCGCAGCGGTGAGGTGCGCTTCGCGGGACGGGAGCTGACCTCGCTGACCGAGGCCGAGCTGCGGGACATCTGGGGCGTGGAGATCGGCATGGTCTTCCAGGACCCGATGACCTCGCTCAATCCCGTCATGCGCGTCGGGCGCCAGATCACCGAGTCCCTGCGCCATCACCTGGGCGTCGACCGAGCCGAAAGCCGCCGTCGCGCCGTTGCCCTGCTCGACTCGGTCGGCATCCCTGAGCCCGAGCAGCGCCTGGGCGACTTCCCCCACCAGCTGTCGGGGGGTATGCGTCAGCGGGTCACCATCGCCGTGGCCCTGGCCTGCGGTCCGCGGCTGCTGATGGCTGACGAGCCGACGACCGCGCTGGATGTCACCGTCCAGGCCCAGATCCTCGACCTCCTCGCCCGCCAGCAGCGGGAGCGGTACATGGCCATGGTGCTGGTGACCCACGACCTGGGCGTCGTCGCCGGACGCACCGACGAGATCGCGGTCATGTACGCGGGCAAGGTGGTCGAGAAGGCACCGACCAGGACGCTGTTCTCGGACATGAAGATGCCCTACACCGAGGCCCTGCTGAAGTCGATCCCCAAGATCGCCGACCCCAGCCACACGACGCTGTCGGTCATCCCCGGGCGGCCACCGGACCTGGTCAACCTGCCGACGGGCTGCCGCTTCTATCCCCGGTGTCCCTACGCCCAGCAGCGGTGCAGGGACGAGGAGCCGCCGTTGCAGGAGGCGACCACTCCGGGCCACGTCTACCGGTGTTGGTTTCCCGTGGGGACGCCCGAGGGACGGGACGCGCTCGACCGCAACCGACGCGAGGGGCGGCTCGACGCCGGTGCGCCGGTGGCGCCCGCAGGAGCCTGATGGCCGGCAGCGGGACCGCCCAGTTGCGCACCGACGACGCCCTGTTGCGGGTCGAGCACCTCGTCGTCGACTTCCATGCCGGGCCGCGGCAGCGCGTCCATGCCGTCTCGGACGTGAGCTTCGACGTGTTGGAGGGCGAGACGCTGGGCCTGGTCGGCGAGTCGGGTTGCGGGAAGTCGACGACCGGTCGCGCCGTGATGCAGCTTCCCCGTCCGACCTCGGGCTCGGTGCGCTTCGCCGGCCAGGAGCTCACCGCGCTCAAGCGCGGCGCTCTGCGCGAGACCCGGCCCCAGATGCAGATGATCTTCCAGGACCCGATCTCGTCGCTCAACCCCCGGCGCCGGGTCGTCGACATCGTGGCCGAGCCGCTGGCCATCTGGGGGCGAGGTGGAGCTGCCGACCGGGATGCGAAGGTCCGCGAGGTCTTCGACGCCGTGGGCCTCGACGTCGACGCCTCTGGTGACCGACGGCCGTTCCAGTTCTCCGGCGGGCAGTGCCAGCGCATCAGCATCGCCCGTTCGCTCATGCTCGATCCCAGGCTGCTCATCTGCGACGAGCCGGTCTCCGCCCTCGACGCCTCCGTCCAGGCCCAGATACTCAACCTCCTGGCCGACACCAAGAAGCGCTACGGACTGACGATGATCTTCATCGCCCACGACCTCGCCGTGGTGAAGAACGTCAGCGACCGGGTTGCGGTGATGTACCTCGGCAAGCTGTGCGAGGTGGCGGGAGCGGACGACCTCTACGAGCACCCGACTCACCCGTACACCAACGCGCTCCTCGCGTCGATCCCCGAGCCCGACCCGCAGGCTCGGCCCTCGACCAACGGCGCCGGGCTGGCAGGAGAGATCCCGTCGCCGGTGTCACCACCGAGCGGCTGCCGGTTCCGGACCCGCTGTCCACGGGCCCAGGACCGCTGTGCAGCGGAGGAGCCCCAGATGCGCCAGATGCGACCGGACCACTTCGTCGCCTGTCACTTCCCCGTGGAGTCCCCGGTCAGCTTCGGGGCGGCCCCGTCGACTGCCAGCAATCAGTAGCTCAGTAGCTGCCGCCGGACGGGCGCTCAGCCAGCCGGTGCCTCGCCGTCGGCCGGCGGCGCCGGTGCGGGCGGCGGTGCTGCGGGGCCACCCTCGGGTGCGCCTTCTGGTGCAGCCTCTGGTGCGCCCTCGGACGTGCCCTTCTCGGACACGTACTCGGCCCACGCCTGCTGGGCCTCGGTCTCGGGCGTGAACTCCGTCTCCGTGAACCCGATGTAGTTGCCCTGCTCGTCGTAGGCGTGCTCGCCGAACGCCTCGCGGTACTCGGGCGCGACCTCGCCGCCCTCGGCCGCCTGCTTGATCGACAGGCTGATGCGGCGGCGCTGGAGGTCGATGTCGATGATCTTGACCCACAGCTCCTCGCCGGGGGTGACGACCTGCTCGGGCAGGTCGACGTGGTGCACGGCCATCTCGGAGATGTGCACGAGGCCCTCGATGCCGTCGCCCACCTGGATGAAGGCACCGAAGGGCACCAGCTTCGTCACCCGACCGTAGACCAGCTCGCCCACCCGGTGGGCGTTGGCGAACTCCTGCCAGGGGTCGGCCTGCGTCGCCTTGAGCGAGAGGCTGATGCGCTCCTTGTCGAGGTCGACGTCGAGCACCTGCACCTCGATCTCGTCGCCCACGCTGACGACCGAGGACGGGTGGTCGACGTGCTTCCACGACAGCTCCGACACGTGGACGAGCCCGTCCATCCCCCCGAGGTCGACGAAGGCCCCGAAGTTGACGACCGACGACACGGTGCCGCGGCGGACCTCGCCGGGCTTGAGGTTGACGAGGAACTCCTCCCGCTGCTCGCGCTGGGTCTCCTCCAGCCACGCCCGCCGCGAGAGCACGACGTTGTTGCGGTTCTTGTCCAGCTCGATGATCTTGGCGTCGAGGTTGCGACCGACGTAGGGCGCCAGGTCGCGGACCCGGCGCAGCTCGACGAGCGAGGCAGGCAGGAAGCCGCGCAGGCCGATGTCGAGGATGAGCCCGCCCTTGACGACCTCGATGACCGGGCCGTTGACGACGCCGTCGGACTCCTTGATCTTCTCGATGGTTCCCCACGCCCGCTCGTACTGGGCCCGCTTCTTGGACAGGACGAGGCGCCCCTCCTTGTCCTCCTTCTGGAGGACGAGAGCCTCGATGCGGTCGCCGAGCGTCACGATCTCCGACGGGTCGACGTCGTGGCGGATCGACAGCTCCCTTGCCGGGATGACCCCCTCGGACTTGAACCCGATGTCGAGCAGGACCTCGTCCTTGTCCACCTTGACGACGCTGCCCTGGACGATGTCGCCGTCGTCGAACTCGACGATGGTGCCGGCGATGGCGTCCTCGAGGGACACGTCCCCCAGGTCGTCGGCGACGACCTGCCTCGGGGTGTACTTGCCGCCTCGTCGAACGTGCCCATCTGCGCACCCTCCGTCGACGGTGACTCCGGGAGGCCGGCGCCGGCGTCGCCGGCGGGGGTCACCGCAGGCTCCGGTGCCGTGGGGGGCGCGGGGTCAGCTGGTACGGACTTCGTGGCACGCTGCTCGGACATATCGATTGGTAGCCTTCTTTCCGGGCGGGCTCCCGCGGGTAGTGTCCCGGCGAGAGGTCGTGGGAGCCCCGTCCCCCCCGAGCAAGCTCGTCGGCCCGACGGCGGCGAAACACCCTCGTAGCATTTTACCACCAGGCCTCATCGCTCCCGTGCCTGCCCTCGCTCCGCGACCAGCAGCCACTCCGGGTGGTCGAGATCGGGTGGGCGCCGGCCGTACCGTCCGGGCCCGACCGACCACAGGTCGAGGACCGTCAGGCCGGACCGGGCGCACATCAGCCGGAGCTCCCGAGGGGTGAAGCAGGTCGTCCACAGGTCCAGCTCGCACTGGCCGCCCTCGTCGTCGCGCACCGTCGCCACCTCGTGATTGACGCCCTCGGCGGCGTCGAAGGTGTCGCCCTGCTCCAGGTACCGCAGCACGAAATAGGCCGAGACCGCGGACAGGGCCAGCCGCCCACCCACGCGCAGCGCGCCGGCCATCCCGTCCAGCGCCGCCTGCTCGCCCCCGCCCCCGCCGAGCAGCCCGAACCCTCCCTGGCACAGGCAGAGCACCGCGTCCATGCTGCGGGGAGCGACCGGGAGGCGGCGGGCGTCTCCCCGGACGAAGGCGGCGCCGTCGGGCGCGTCGCCGCTGGCGAGCTCCGCGAAGCGCTGGGCCACGTCGACGCCCACCACCTGGATGCCCCGCCGGGCCAGGGCGTGGCTGTGGCGACCGGGTCCGCACCCGACGTCCAGGACCCGATGACCCGGTGCCAGCCCGAGGGCCTCGACGAGGAAGGTCACCTCGGGCTCCGTGCCCCTGGTGAAGGAGTAGCGCAGGTAGGCGGGGCCGACGATGTCGGCCAGCCGCTCGTAGAAGTGCGGCACCCTGGCGCTCAGCCCTTGGCTTCGGCCCAGGTCGATCCCCACGAGAGGTTGATGGTGAGGGGCACGCTCAGCTCGGCGGCGTGCTGCATGGCGTCCACCGTGAGCTCGGTGGCCTGCTCCCGCTCCTCCGGCGGCACCTCGACGATCACCTCGTCGTGCACCTGCAGGATCAGGCGGCTGGCCAGGCCCTTCCGCTCGAGGGCGGCGTCCAGGCGCACCAGGGCGACCTTGAAGATGTCGGCGGCGAGGCCCTGGATGCCGGCGTTCATGGCCTGGCGCTCGCCGGCCTGGCGCACCCGGTAGTTGGACGCCGACAGCTCGGGGATCGGGCGCCGTCGACCGAACAGCGTCTGCGGTGTAGCCCTTCTCCCTGGCCTCGGCGACGGTCGCGTCCATGTACGCCCGGACGTTGGGGAAGGCCTCGAAGTAGGCGGCCAGGATGATGGCCGCCTCCTCGACCTCGATGCCCAGGCGCTGCGACAGGCCGTACGCCTCCATGCCGTAGGCCAGCCCGTAGGAGACCATCTTGGCCTTCGACCGCTGTGAGATCGTCACGTCCTCGGGCTCGACACTGAAGATGCGCGCTGCGGTGGCGTTGTGGATGTCCTGGCCCGACTCGAAGGCCTCGATCAGGCCGGGGTCGTTCGCCAGGTGGGCGATGACCCGCAGCTCGATCTGGTTGTAGTCGGCGACCAGCAGCGAGCAGCCCTCAGCGGGGATGAAGGCGCGGCGCAGCTGACGCCCCTCCTCGCTGCGGATCGGGATGTTGTGCAGGTTGGGCTGGTCCGACGACAGCCGACCCGTGCGCGCCACGGTCTGGTTGAAGCTGGCGTGGATGCGCCCGTCGGCCGCCACCTCGGCCAGGAGGCTGTCGCCGTAGGTCGACCGCAGCTTCTCCATCTCCCGGTAGCGCAGCAGGGCCTCGATGACCGGGTGCTCACCGCGGAGGCGCTCCAGCGAGGCGGCGTCGGTGGAGTACCCCGTCTTGGTCTTCTTCTGGGGGGCCAGCCCCAGCTTGTCGAACAGGACCGTACGCAGCTGTTGGGTCGAGTTGACCCGGAACTCCACCCCGGCGAGGTCCTGGATCTCGCCGTCGAGGCGCTGGACCTCGTCGGTCAGCGATCGCACCACGGCCGTGAGGTAGTCGACATCGACCCGCACGCCGACGACCTCCATGCGGGCGAGGACGTGGACCAGCGGGCGCTCCACGTCGTCGTGCAGCTTCGACAGACCTCGGGCCTTCAGCGCTGCGCTCAGGGCGGGTGCCAGCCTGGCCACGGCGGCCGCCCGCCGGCCGGTCTCCTCGGCGGGGTCGCCCGCCGTCCCCTCGAGGTCGAGCTGGCCGGCCGGTGGGGCGGCGGGGGCACGGACGTCCACGCCGGCGTAGCGGGCGGCCAGCTCCTCGAGCGGGTAGGTGCTCTCCCCCGGCTCGACCAGATAGGCGGCCACGGCCGTGTCGAGCTCCAGGGCGGCGATGTCGACGCCTCGCGGAGCCAGGGCCCGCATCAGCTCCTTGGCCCGGTGGGCCACCGTGGGGACCCCGCCGGATCCGACCAGGCGGGCCAGCTCGGCCGTGACCTCCGTGGCATCGAGGGTGGCAGCCGGGATCCAGACGACCTCGTCGGGCCGGTCGTCCGCCTCGCTCCCGTCGCCGGCGGGCGAGGTCGTCGTCGCTGCCGCCAGCGCCAGGCCCAGGATCGGCGAGCGCCCTGGCTGACCCTCCCACGCCGCCTCGACGACCACCGCGCCACCGCGGGCGGCGAGCCGGGAGAGCGCCGCTGACGCATCCTCGGGAGCGGAGGCCAGGTGGAGGTCGATCTCGAAGCGCTGGGCGCCAACCGGTCCGCTCAGGGCCTCTCCCTGCGGACCCAGCGCCTCGACCAGGCGGTCCCAGAGCGTGCGGAACTCGAGGAAGCCGAAGAGACGGCGGACCTCCTCGGGGTCCCATCCGCCCATCGACAGCTTGTCGAGATCGACGTCGAGGGGCAGGTCCCGCACCAGCGGGATGACCTCGGCGTTGCGCCGCACCTGGGCCTCGTGGTCGGCCAGGGCCTGCCGGAGCTTGGGCGTCGCCGACTCCAGGTTGGCGAAGACCCCGTCCAGGTCGCCGTGGGCGCAGACCAGCCGGGCCGCGGTCTTCTCGCCCACCCCCGGCACGCCGGGAAGGTTGTCGGATGGATCGCCCCGCAAGGCGGCGTACGCGGGGTACTGCGCGGGGGTCACCCCGGTGCGCTCCTTGATGCCCGCCTCGTCGTAGAGGACGTAGTCGCTCACGCCCCGGCGGTTGTAGAGCACCTTGACGTGTGGGTCCTCGACCAGCTGGTAGGTGTCCCGGTCACCGGTGACGATGACGACGTCGTCGCCGCGGTCGCGCGCCCGGGTGGCCAGGGTGGCGATCACGTCGTCGGCCTCGAAGCCCGCCAGCTCCACCGTCGGGACGTGGAGGACGTCGACGACCTGGCGGACCAGTCCCATCTGCTGGCGCAGGATGTCGGGCGCCTCGGCTCGCCCCGCCTTGTAGTCGGCGACGACCTCGTGGCGGAACGTCGGCTCGGGCCGGTCGAAGGCGACGGCGATGGCGTCGGGACGGTGGTCCTTCAACAGGTTGACGAGCATGGAGGTGAAGCCGAACACCGCGTTGGTGACCTGGCCCGACGCCGTGGCCATGTCCGTGGGCAGGGCGAAGAAGGCGCGGTACGCCAGCGAGTTGCCGTCCAGCAGCATCACCTTGGCCACGGACCGCATGCTATTGCGGACGGCCTCCGACGCCGTGGCTCCCGGCTACCCGGGCGGAGCGGGCCGGCCGCTGACGCGGCCCCCGGGTAGGATTGGAGGTCGTGTCGAATGGCTTCCATCCTCCGGTCGAGGAGTACCTCGAGGCCATACACGCTCTCGAGGAGGAAGGCGTCCAGGTCATCCAGGCCCGGCTGGCCCAGCGCCTCGGCCACTCGGCGCCCACGGTCTCGGAGATGGTGCGGAGGCTGAAGAGCGAGGGCTACGTCAACGTGGCGGCGCGCTCGGTCACCCTCACGGCCAAGGGCCGCTCCCGCGCCGAGAGCGTCGTCCGCAAGCACCGGCTGGCGGAACGGCTCCTCACCGACGTGATCGGCCTCGAGTGGCACAAGGCCCACGACGAGGCCGGCCGCTGGGAGCACGTCATCTCCGACGAGGTCGAGGGCCGCCTGATCGAGCTCCTGGGCCATCCCGCGCACCTGCCCCCACGGCAACCCCATCCCGGGCGCCAAAGGCAAGGCGCCCGCCCAGACGGCGCTGGCCGACGCCGAGCCGGGTGACCACGTCCGCCTCGAGCGGGTCACCGAGCAGGTGGAGATCGACCTGAAGTCGCTCAGCTACCTGAGCAGCCACGGTTTCGTGCCCGGCACCGACGCCCGGGTACAGGCGAAGGAGACCGACGGCAGCGTGACCCTGGTGCTGGACGAGGTCGGCACCGACGCCACGATCGAGCTGGAGGCGTCCATCGCCCAGCAGCTGTTCGTGGCGCCCGCCTGACCCGGGCGCGGCCAGGCCGCCCCTCAGGGGGTGAGGGAGCCGTCGATGACCTGGCGGGCCACCTCTTTCATCGTGAGCCGCAGACGCATCGCCGTTCGCTGGATGAAGGAGAAGGCGTCGGCCTCCTTCATGCCGTGGTTGTCCATGAGCAGACCCTTGGCCCGGTCCACCAGACGCTGGCGCTCCAGAAGGTCCTCCAGGCTGCGGGTCTGTCCCTCGAGCCCCCGGTTCTCCGCCTCCAACGCCTTCAGCTCGGTGAACCGGCCCAGAGCCACCTCGATGGCGGGGATGAGCTCGGACTTCTGGAAGGGCTTCACCAGGTAGGCGAGAGCGCCGGCGTCGCGCGCCTCCTCGATGAGGTTGCGCTGGCTGAAGGCGGTGAGGATGAGCACTGCAGCCAGTCGCTCGCCCGAGATCTCCCGGGCCGCGGCCAGGCCGTCGAGCCCGGGCATCTTGATGTCGAGGATGGCCAGCTCGGGACGGTGCTGGCGGACGAGCGTGACGGCCTCGTCGCCCCGACCGGTCTCGCCGACGACCTCGTAGCCTTCCTCCTCCAGGACCTCCTTGAGGTCGAGGCGGATGATTCCCTCGTCCTCGGCGATGACCACGCGGACGGTCAAGGATCGCTCCTTCCGGACGGCTACTGGGGCTCGGTCACGAGCCGGTCGAGCAACTCGTCCTGGGCCCGCTCGAGCTCGGCGATCGACTCCATCACGGCGACTCGGCTGCGGGCCATGGCATCGGCATGCCGGCGCGCCTCGCGAAGCTCGCGGTCGGCGAGCGGCGTCTCCGACACGAGGTAGCGGATGCGCGCCTCGTCGGCCGCGTCCGCCAGGGCGGCCAGCTGCTCGTCCACCACGGCCAGCTCCCCTCGGACACGCTTGAGCCGGGAGTTGACCTCGATGAGGCGCCGCTCGACGAGTGACCGGTGCATGCCCGGCTCAGTGTAGAGCGCGACCTGCTGGCAGGAGGTCGGAATTGCGCCGCCACTGGCGGCTCTCCCCGATCACGCGAGCACCATGCCGGTACGGCCCGCCCGGGAGGCGGGCCCCATGAGATCGAGGGTCTTCGCGGGAAGATCAGGCGAGCACCATGCCGGTGCTGATCGCGGCGGCGAGGACGATGACCGCCCCGTCGACCAGGCGGGGCCGCGGGCCACGGCGGCTGGCCGCGCCCAGCCCGCCTCTCGCCTCGATGGCGGCGCCCATCTCCTGGGCCCGGCGGGTGGCGGCCACGAGCGCGCTGACCAGCAGGTCGACGGCCTCGTCGAACAGGCTCTTCGTACCCTGCGGGATCTCCGGCCGGCGGACCCGGCGGGCGGCGTAGAGCACCCGAAGCTCGTCCACCAACAGCGGGAGGCAGCGCACGCTGAGGGCCACGCTCGCCACGATCTCGTCGACGGGCACCTTGACGAGACGCAGTGGTGAGAGGAGGCGCGCCAGGGCGGGAGCGAGCTCGGCCAGCGGCGTGGTCCATCCGATCAGGGCCGACCCCAACAGCAGGAGGATCGGTGAGGACGGTGAACCGGGCCCACTGGTCGAGGCCGCCCAAGCCGATCGCCACCCGGCCGACGTGGACCTCGGGATGACCGCCGGCGAGGAACGCCAGCGTGGCGCCGATGGCGAGGCCGATGCCGACCCACGGCGGCAACCGAGGGGCGGCGCCCGGTGGGATCCGCGCCACGACGACGGCGACGATCAGGGTGAGAGCCAGGATTCCCTCCGCCCGCCAGTTGGGCTCGAGCGAGAGGGCGACGCCGAAGGCGAACAGGGCGACGAGCTTGGTGCCCGCCCACAGACGGTGCACGGGACTGCCGGTGGGCACGTAGCGGAGCAGGTGCAGCTCGCTCGACCGTCGGGCCGTGCCGCTCATGCCGTTCCTCCCCCACTGCGCCCCGACTGGGCCGCTGCCTCCAGGCCGACAGAGCCGTCGGTGATCAGGCGTCCCCCGTCGAGGACGACCAGACGGTCCGCAAGCCCCGGTGCGGCGTCGAGGTCGTGGGACACCACGATCGTCGCAACTCGGTGGCGGTCCCTGAGCCGGGCGAGCACGGAAACCAGCGTCGCCCGGGTCTCGTCGTCCAAGCCGGCCAGGGGCTCGTCCAGCACCAGGAGGCGGGGCCTGCGCACCAGCAGCCCGGCCAGAGCGACGCGTCGTTGCTGGCCGCCGCTGAGCTCGTCGATGCGGCGCTCCGACATCTCCGCCGGGTCCAACCCGACCTCCTCCAGGGCGCTGGCCACCGTGTCCCGGTCGAGGTCGGCGCCAAAGGCGACGTCGCCGAACACGGTCGGCCGAAACAGCTGCAGCCGCGCGTGCTGGAACGCCACGCCAACGTGTCCGACGCACTCGGGGAGCGGCTGGCCTTCCAGCGTCGCCTCCCCTTCGGTCGGGGCCAGCAGCCCGGCCATGATCCAGGCCAGGGTGGACTTCCCCGAGCCGTTGTGGCCGCAGACGACGAGCCCCTCGCCCTGCTCGACCGACAGGTGCACGTCGGAGAGGGCCCGGTGTGCCCACGGTGACCCCTTGGCATAGACGAACCCGACCCCGTCGAGACCGACCAACGGAGACGTGATGCTCGACCGGACGACATCCGGCGGCGTGATCCGGCGCCACCCGTCCTGCTGCTCTACCGGGGTGACCTCGGGGCCGGCCGGTTCCCTCCCGACGCTCGCCACCCGACCTTCGGCCAGCTCCACGACCAGGTCGGCGCCTCGGACCTCCTCCCGGCGATGCGTGATGTGGACCACGGTGACGCCCTGGCTGCGGGCGAGCTCGCGGAGCAGACCGGTGAGATCCTCACGACCGGCGTGGTCGAGCATCGAGGTCGCCTCGTCGGAGATGAGCAGGGCCGGGCGCCGGGCCAGGGCGGCGGCGATCGCCAACCGCTGGAGCTGGCCGCCGCTGAGGGTCGCCGTCTCCCGGTCCTCCATGTCGGCCAGCCCGACCACCGCGAGCAGGTCGGCCACGTCCACCTCTTGTTCGGGCGGCAGCCCCCACACCACGTCGTCGCGCACCCGCACGCCGAGGACCTGGCTCTCGGGTCGCTGGAACACCATCGCCGTGCCACCCCGGCGGCCGAGGCCCGCTGCCCCCGGTCTGGTGACGGAGCCCTCGGTCGGCGCCAGACCGGCGAGGATGCGGGCCAGGGTGGACTTGCCGGAGCCGTTGGGACCGAGAACGGCCACGAAGGCGTCGGCGGGGATCGTGAGGCTCACGTCGGACAGCGCATCAGTGTCCGACCGGGGATAGCGGTATCCGACCCCGTCGAGCTCGATGGGCAGCGGCCCCACCGGTGCATCCAGCGGCGGCGGAGGCAGCACCGGCGCCGGTCCGGTCGCCTTGGTCAGTCGCCGGAGTGCCGGCACGGCAAAGGCCCGGGCGATGACGGCGGCGCCCACGACCCCGACCAGCTCCCCGGCCGGGAGGGCGAGCCACCAGTGGGCGATGATCCAGTCGACGGCGTGGTTTCCCCAGCCCACCACCGTGCTCAGCCCGATGTGAGAGAGGATGCGGCTGGCACCCCGCCAGCCGATGCGGATCTGGGCCAGGGTGAGGTTGCGCAGCTGGCTGAACGTGTACAGCAGGAGCAGCGTCAGCCCGATCACGGCGGTCCCCGTCGTCCCCACCGCCAGGGCGACGGTGCGGGCCATGCCCCAGCCCCTCCGCAGGGCGGTGCCGACGGCGAAGCCCAGGGCGCCGGCGCTGGCCACGTGGAGGGCGAGGGCCACGCCGCCGATCAGGAAGGCGACCGCCGACCCGGCCACGGTCGCCACCACCATGGCCCGGAGGCGATGGCGCACGGCCAGCGCGGCCAACGGCGTGACGGCGGCGGCGTGCAGGACGCCGCCCAGGGGCATGAGCCAGCCGACGAGGATGAGGCCCACGGCGACGTCGGCGAGGATCGCCGCCTCCGCCAGCTCGCCGGGACGCAGGCGGCCTTTGACGCGGGCCGAAGCGACCGGAACGTCGGACGCGGCGGGTACCTCCGTCGTCAGTTCAGCGCTCACCGGCCTCCCCACCGCCCCAGACTCTCAGGTCGGGCCAAGGTGCGCCGGTCGGTAGCGGTGGGAGCGTCGGCCCGACGCCGACCGCGGGGTGGGTGGGTCGACGGAGCACGGCCGACGCGGCCGCTGCTGAGTCGAGATCGGAGACGGACTGCCAGACAGAGACGGTGACGAGCGATCGTCTCGCCGTGGAAAGCACGTACCTACAATGATGCCGTCGGCGCTGGGAGGCATGCTTCAGCGATACGCCCGGGTGGTGGAACGGTAGACACGATGGCCTCAAAAGCCATTGTCCGAAAGGGCATGCGGGTTCGAATCCCGCCCCGGGCACCGATTCGATTTAGCGTCTTTGGCCCGACGAACTCGTCAAGCTTGGCAACTGAATCCGGCGCGCCACTGAGAGATCCCAACGATTGTTCGGTCGGCATGCAATCCCGAGGCGGCGGCAGGCATCCATGAAGATCCCCCTGATGTCGTCCGACCGGTTGGAGAAGTGGTAGCGGGGATAGGCCGTCCCGTTCACCCAGTTCAGGACCCGGCACCGTCGGAGTGGACGAGCCCTCGCAACAGATCGCGGGATGCTCGTCGAGCGCGATGTGCTCCTGCCACGGCTCGAGGACGATCGGCGCTGGTGTTTCAGGCCCGGGCCCATGCTGGGGAAACAGACAGGGCCAGTGCTTGGAGTACGACGCACAACTCGAGCGCATCCGATGATGTCATCACTCGGCTCGACACGATTCGGGAGGACGGCCGCCATCGCCTGCTCGCACTCGGCTGATGATGTTCGGATACTTCATGTCAAGCGAAGATCCGGAGTTTGGACACGCCCCGCGGGATGGCAGGCGATCGACCCGTCGCCCAGATACATGCCCAGCAGGTACGCATACGCGCGCGCTGCGGTACGCGTGCGATGCTGCCAGCAGCGGTCGCACGCGCACCGCTGACGCGCACAGATCGTGCGCGGCGCACGCCGCTGCGCGACCGCCTCGTCCAGCCCCACCTTGACCCAACTCTCTGAGCGTCCCCCGCGGGATGCCCGTCCGCCGTGGCGGTCTCCGCCTGCGAGACCCCGGCCGAGATCAGCTCCGCCACCTGCTCGATGTCGGTGACCGGCCGGGTCATGGCGCCAGGTTAACGAACGGGTGTTCGATCCGAGCGGGGATCGACTAACGTGGACCGGGTGCGCCTGCGACGCTGGTTGCTGCTCGGAACGGCCTTCGCCGGGACGGTGGTCGCGGCTCTTCGCCAGCGGCTCCTGGCCCAGAACGAGCGCCGGGTGGGCATGCGGTGAGACGGGAGGGCCCGGTACCCTACTCGAGGTAAGTGGGGTACCGGTGAAACCAGAGGCCGTTCGGGCGGGTCTGAGACTCGAGCCTGGCCTGCGAGAGCGGCACACCATACGAGGCACGCAAGAGGAGCGGCGGTGCTTGCATTCACCTTCCCCGGACAGGGATCACAACGACCCGGTATGGGTCGACCATGGGTCGACCACCCGTCCTGGGAGGTGGTGGGGGACGCGTCAGAGGCCGCCGGCCGCGACATCGCCGCCCTGCTCCTGGAGGCCGACAGCGACGAGCTGACCGCCACCAGGAACGCCCAGCTGGCCACGTTCGCCCTCAGCCTCGTCGCCCTCGACGCCATCGAGCGGCTCGGCCTGGCTCCGTCGGCCTGTGCCGGCCACAGCCTGGGCGAGTACACGGCGCTCGTGGCCGCCGGAGCGCTGGGCTTCGAGGACGGCGCCCGCCTCGTGACCGAGCGCGGCGACGCCATGCAGGGGGCGGCCGACGAGCACCCGGGCACCATGGCCGCCTTCCTCGGGATCGGCGACGCCGACGCCGAGGCCGCCTGCCAGCGGGCCGAGAGCGACGTCTGGTTGGCCAACTACAACGCCCCCGGCCAGGTCGTGGTGGCCGGGACGGCCGAGGGAGTCGGGGCCGCCGCCGAGGTGGCCAAGACGCTCGGGGCCCGCAAGGTCATGCCGATCCAGGTGGGCGGCGCCTTCCACACGCCGCTCATGGCGACGGCCCGCCACCGGCTGCGCAAGGCGCTGGGCACGGCCACCTTCACGGACCCGGAGATCCCGGTCACGGCCAACGTCGACGCCCGGCCGCACGCGACTGCCGAGGAGTGGCCCGGCCTGCTCTCGGCCCAGCTCTGCAGCCCGGTGCGTTGGCACCAGACCCTGCACGGTCTGTCCGAGAGCGGCGTGACGTCCTTCGTCGAGGTCGGACCTGGCGGCGTGCTCTCCGCCCTCGCCCGCCGCAGCGTCTCCGGCGCACTGGCGGTGAGCGTCTCCAAGCCCGACGACCTCGACGTCCTGGTCGAGGCCCTGGCGGGCGAGGGGCCGCTCCACACCTACGCCGCCGCCCACCAGGGGGAGCACCTCTACACCTCCGAGCGACTGGTCGTGAGCCAGGCTGCGGGGGTCTTCCAGCCCAGCCGGGACCTCCAGGAACGGGTCGAGGTCGGCGAGGTGGTCGGCACCGTCGGCTCCGACGAGGTGCGCTCGCCCTTCTCGGGCTCGCTCCAGGGGTTCCTCGCCATCGCCGGGCAGCGTGTCCTCACGGGACAGCCGGTCGCCTGGCTCCGCGCTGCACCCACGCCGTGACGAGGGGCGCGTCGATCGCGGGCTGGGGGTCGGCCCTGCCCGAGACGGTGCTGACGAACGCGCAGCTGGAGGCGCGGCTCGACACAAGTAACGCAGTGGATCGTCGAACGGACCGGCATCCGCGAACGGCGGGTCGGAGGGACCACATCCGGTCTCTCGGTGGCCGCCGGGCGAGCGGCGATGCAGCGGGCCGGTGTCGGCCCCTCCGACATCGACCTCCTGGTGCTGTCGACGACGACACCGGACCAGGCCGTCCCGGCGACCTCGGCCACGGTCCAGCACCAGCTGGGGCTGCGGTGCGCCGCCTTCGATCTCAACGCCGCCTGCTCCGGGTTCGTCTACTCCCTCGTCACGGCCCACGCTCTCATCGTCACGGGATCCGACCGGGCGCTGGTCATCGGCACCGACACGCTGTCCGGGATCACCGATCCTGATGACCGGGGCACCGCCGTCCTCTTCGCCGACGGGTCGGGCGCCCTGGTGCTGGAGGCCCTGCCCGGCGACGACCGGGTGCTGGGCTGGGACCTCGGCGTCGACGGCTCCGGTGTACCCCTGCTGTACTGCGACCATGGCGCCTACATCCAGATGGACGGCCGCGAGGTCTTCCGCCGCGCCGTGCGGGTCACGGTGGAGTCGGCTCACGCCGCCCTCGAGCGGGCCAAGGTCGCGCCCGAGAACGTCGCCCTGTTCGTGCCCCACCAGGCGAACCTCAGGATCATCGAGGCGGCCAACCAGCGCCTCGGGATCCCCCTGGAGCGCACCGCAGTCGTGCTCGACCGGACGGGCAACAACTCGGCCGGCTCGATCCCGCTCGCCCTGGCCGATGCCGCCGACGCCGGCCGGCTGCACGACGGGGACAACGTCCTGCTCTCCGGGTTCGGCGCGGGCATGACGTGGGCCAGCATCGTCATCCGGTGGGGTCGGTGAGCTCCAGCCGGGACCGGGTCGTGCTCGTGACCGGCGGGTCACGAGGCATCGGGCTTGCCGTCGCGCGGCGCTTTCAGGACGCCGGCGACCGCGTGGCCGTCACCTTCCGCACCAAGCCTCCGGCCGGGCCCGAGGGACGTACCGAGGGAGCGACCGATCTGCTGGGCCTGCGGTGCGACGTGACCTCCCAGGCCGACGTCGACAACGCCTTCGACACCGTCGAGGAGCAGTGGGGCCCCGTGGAGGTCCTGGTGTCGAACGCCGGTGTCACCCGGGACAGCCTGCTCCTGCGCATGGGCGAGGAAACCTGGCAGGAGGTGCTGGACACCAACCTGACGGGGGCCTACCGCGTGGTCAGGCGGGCGGTTCGGGGGATGGTCCGGGCCCATGCCGGGCGCATCGTGCTCGTCTCCTCCGCCGCCGGCTTCGCCGGCGGACCGGGGCAGGCCAACTACGCGGCGAGCAAGTCCGGCCTCCTCGGGCTGGCCCGGTCGCTCGCCCGTGAGCTCGGGTCCCGCGGCGTCACGGTCAACCTCGTCGCCCCCGGCCCGGTGGCCACCGAGATGCTGGACGACGTGGCCCACAACCGCATGGCCGAGCTCACCGCGATGGTCCCCCTCGGACGGGTGGCGACGCCCGAGGAGGTGGCCGCCGCCGTCACCTTTCTCGCATCGTCGGAGGCCTCCTACATCACTGGTACGGTGCTGCCCGTGGATGGCGGCCTGGCGATGGGCATCTAGTGCCTGATAGTCCCGTCAACCACCACCGAAAGGAAAGCTCATCCGTGGACAACGAAGCCGCCTTTGACAAGTTCAAGACCTGCGCCGTGGAGGTGCTCCAGGTCCAGCCAGACCAGATCACCCTGGACGCGCGCTTCGGCGACGACCTCGACGCCGACAGCCTCGATCTGGTCGAGCTGGTGATGGCGCTCGAGGAGGCCTTCGACATCACCATCGACGAGTCCGAGCTCGAGGGCATCGAGACCGTCGAGCAGGCCTTCAACCTGATCACCTCCAAGCTCTGATGCAGCTGGCCTGGGGCCGTGCCGGGGGCCAGGGGGCCGCCGGCCGGCGGGTCGCCGTGACGGGCCTGGGCGTGGTGGTGCGGTGCGGCATCGGCAAGGACGCCTTCTGGGAAGGGCCTCTGCGCGCCGGCCCCCGGTGGGTGACCGGCGCATCACCGGGTTCGACCCGACAGCGTGGTTCGGGCCCAAGGAGGTGCGTCGGGTCGACAGGTTCGCCCAGCTGACCGTGGCGTCCGCCGCCATGGCTCTCGAGGATGCGGGGGCGGTCGATCCCGACCCGGACCGCGCCGGCGTCGTCATGGGCACGGGCGTCGGCGGCATCGAGACACTCGAGGACCAGTTCGTGGTCAGCCAGCAGAAGGGGCCCGACCGCGTCTCGCCCTTCCTCGTCCCGATGATGATGGCCAACGCCGGCTCGGCCATGGTGTCGATGCGCTACGGCTGGCGAGGGCCCTGTGAGACCGTGGCGACGGCCTGTGCCGCCGGAGCGCACGCCATCGGCAACGGCGCCCGCCTCGTCGCATCCGGTCGCTGCGAGGTGGTGCTGGCCGGGGGGGCCGAGGCGGCGATGATCCCGGTGACCCTCTCGGGCTTCGGGAACATGACCGCCTTGTCGGCGTCCGGCGTCTCCCGACCCTTCGACCTCGAGCGCGACGGCTTCGTCCTCGCCGAGGGATCGGCGGCCATGGTCCTCGAGGATCTGGACCGGGCCCGGGTCAGGGGCGCGCCGGTCTTCGCCGAGCTGGCCGGCGCCGCCAGCACCGCCGACGCCCACCACATCACGGCGCCCGCACCGGGCGGCACCGGAGCTGCCGCCTGCATGGAGGAAGCGCTCGACGACGCCGCCATGACGCCCCGCCAGATCGCCCACATCAACGCCCACGGCACCTCGACGACGCTCAACGACGCGGCCGAGGCCGAGGCCATCAACAAGGTCTTCGGCACGCCAGGGCCGGTTCTGACCTCGATCAAGGGAGTCACCGGACACGCCCTGGGCGCGGCCGGCGCCATCGAGGCGGTCGCCTCGGTCCTCACCATCGACCGGCGGATGATTCCTCCGACTGCCGGCTACGCCACGCCCGATCCCGACCTGCACCTCGACATCGTCACTGGCGCGCCCCGGCCGTGGGAGCCAGGACCGGTCCTGTCGAACTCGTTCGGTTTCGGCGGGCACAACGGCTGCCTGATCTTCGTGCCCGCCGACTGCCGACTGAGCGCCAGCGGCACGAGTTTCCCTCCCGTAGCCCCTCCGGTACGGTCGCCTCGGTGACCTCACCCGCAGCTCGACCGGCCGACCTCGCCTTCGGTGCGTTCACCGAGGACGGTCCGTGGGTCATCGACCTCGACGACCTGCCGTGGCGGGCGGGGGTCGAGCGGGTGCGGGCCCGTACCCGGGGCGAGGTCCCCCAGCTCCTCCGACGGCGCCGGCTGCCACCCGGCCGCCGGGTGGTGCGGGTCGGGACCAAGCTGGGGACCGCCCTGGCCGGCTGGTACCTCCTCGAACGGCGACGATCGCAGCTGGAGTCGCGAGCGGGCCTGTCGCGCCGGCTCCGCGTGGCCTTCGAGGTCCTGGGGCCGACCTACATCAAGCTCGGTCAGATCCTGTCCTCCGGGCAGGGCATCTTCCCCGAGGAGCTGGTCGCCGAGTTCCGCCTCTGCCGCGACCAGGTGCCGGCCGAGCCCTTCGCGGCGGTGCGTCAGACGGTGGAGACCGACCTCGGGCGACCGCTCGACTCGGTCTTCGCCGCGTTCGACGAGACGCCGGTGGCCGCGGCCTCCATCGCCCAGGTCCACGGGGCCACGCTGAGCACCGGCGAGCCGGTCGTCGTCAAGGTCCAGCGACCCCAGGTGAGCGGGCTCGTCCGACGGGACCTCGCCGCCATGAGCTGGATCGCGCCCACCCTCGTCGGCCGCATCCCCGTGACCGCGCTGGCCAATCCGCCCGCGCTCATCGAGCTGTTCGCCGAGACCATCGTCGAGGAGCTGGACTTCCGCCTCGAGGCCGACAACATGCTCGACATCGCCCGCATCCTGGCCGAGACCGAGCAGCGGGCCCTGGTCGTTCCCCGCCCCCACCCCCGTCTGGTCACCAGGCGGGTGCTGGTGATGGAACGACTGGCCGGCTTCGGGTGGGACGACGTGGCGGGGATGCGCGCCGCCGGCATCGACACCTCGGCGGTGGTGCGGGCGGCGCTCATCGCCTTCATGGAAGGGGCCATCCTCTACGGGGTGTTCCACGGCGATCTCCACGGGGGCAACCTCTTCGTCCAGCCGGGAGGTCGGGTCGCCCTCCTCGACTACGGCATCACCGGACGCCTGGACGAGCCCCGGCGGTTGGCCTTTCTGCGTCTGCTGATGGGCGGCACGACCAACGACGTCCACCTCCAGATCGACGCCCTGCGCGACATGGGCGCGCTGCCCTGGGACGTCGACGTCGAGGGCGTGATCCGGGACCTCGGCATCGACGACCCCGTCAAGGACCCAACCCAGATGTCGGCCGAGGAGCTCATCGGCGAGATCCGGGAGCTGACCAAGGCCCTGCTCAGCTACGGCGCCCGCCTGCCCAAGGAGCTCATGCTGTTCGTCAAGGACATGCTCTTCCTCGACGCCGCCATGGCCAACCTGGCGCCCGACGTCGACCTCTTCGCCGAGATCACGTACCTGGCGACGTACTTCGCCACCCACCACGGCGATCGCATCGCCCGGGACGTGGGCATCGATCCCCGCACCGTCCCGGTGGACCTCGACGGCGTGCGAGCCTCCATGGGCCTGACCTCGGACGTCGGGGGCCTGACCCACCGAGAGCTCCAGGCCCGGCGCGACGTGATCCGCCGGCGCATGGAGGAGCGCCGGAGCCGGCGCTGACCGGGTTGACGAGGACGCAAGGTCTCCTCCTCGTCGCCGTCGGCGCAGGAGGGGCTCTGGGGGCGCTCGCTCGGTACAGCGTCGAGCTCGCAGGCGACGTCGGTCCCAGCGGCTTTCCCTGGCCGACGTTGTCGATCAACGTGTCCGGGGCGTTCGTGCTCGGGCTGGCGGTCACGCTGCTTGGAGATCGCGCCCGCCCCACCCCCTACCTCCGGGCCTTCGTGACCATCGGGCTCCTCGGCGGGTACACGACGTTCTCGACGTGGACGGTTGAGACCGTGGTCCTCATCCGCCACCATGCGGTGTGGACGGCCGTTGTCTACGCCCTGTTGACCGTCGTGGTCGGCATCGCCGCCGTCTACCTCGGTGGCGCAGCCGGTCGGGCGCTACCGGCCGGAGGAGGGGACAAGCATGAGACTCGCAGGCGCCGCTGAGCGGCTCAGTGTCTTCATCGGCGAAGCCGATCAGCACCACCACAAACCGCTGTACACCGAGATCGTCCATCGCGCCCACGACGGCGGGGCTGGCCGGGGCCACGGTGTTTCGCGGGTTCGAAGGCTACGGCGCCTCCAACGCCATTCGGACGACTCGCATCCTCAGCCTCAGCGCCGACCTGCCGATCATGATCGTGATCGTCGACACGTCCGAGCACATCGAGGCCTTCCTGCCGCAGTTGGACGAGCTGATCACCGAGGGACTGGTGCTGCGAGAGCCCGTGGACATCGTCAAGTACGTCGGGCGACCTGCAAGCGAACCATGATCTACCTCGGCGTGGCCGTGGCCGGGGCCGTGGGCGCCGTTGTCCGTTACGTGGTCGACCGCCTCGTGCAGCGCCGGCTCTACACGGTCATGCCGACGGGCACCCTGATCGTCAACGTCAGCGGGTCCTTCGTGGCCGGGGTGGTCGCTCGGGCTCTTCCTGTATCGCGGCCTGGGTTCGACGCCGGCCGTGGTGATCGGCATCGGGTTCGTCGGCGCCTACACGACGCTGTCGACGTTCGACCTCGAGACTCTCCGGCTCTTCGAGAGCGGGTCGGTGATGCTCGGCCTCGCCAACGTGGTGGCGAGCGTCGTGCTCGGGCTGGCAGCGGCCGCTGCCGGGGTCGCGCTCGGAGCGGTGCTCTAGTGGTCAGCGGTGCCGACCCGGGCGGGCGGCACGATCGGTCGCAGTGCGGCCCTCGCATCTCGTCGAGGCGGCCCGGTCGGTCGCCAGCTCGACGCTGTTCCCGCGCGCCCAGGACACCGACCAGGCCCAGCGCGTCCCCCAGGAGAACCTGGACGCCCTCGCCGACGCCGGGCTCTTCGGCCTGGCCGGGCCCCAGGACGACGGTGCCCCAGCCGCGCTCCCGGCGGTCGTGCGGGCTGTCCACGAGGCCCTGGCCGGGGCGTGCGGCGCCACGTTCTTCGTGTGGGCCCAGCACCACACCCCGGTGCGGCTGCTGGCACGCACCGAGAACGTCGGGCTGCGAGAGCGATGGCTCGACACGCTCTGCTCCGGTCGGTCCCTCGCCGGGGTGATGTTCGCCTATCTCCGCTGGGAATCGCCGGCCGTGCGCGCCAGGAAGGTGCCCGGCGGCTACCGCGTCACCGGGGTGGCCCCGTGGGCCACCTCGTGGGGGATGGCCGAGGTCTTCGCCGTCGCCGCGGTCCTGCCCGGAGACGAGGTGCTGTGGTTCCTGCGGAGCGGGGAGCCCGACGAGGCGGTACGACCCTCGCCCCCGCTGCAGCTCGTCGTGATGCAGTCGACCTCGACGGCGCGGGTCGCCTTCGACGATCTGTTCGTGCCCGACGAGGACGTGCTGCTCGTCGAGCCAATGGAGGCCTGGGGCCGTCAGGACCGGATCACCACGTCCCAGCCGAGCCCGGCCGCTCTCGGCGTGGCCGACACCAGCTGCCGGCTCCTCACCGACCACACAGCCGGCGTCCGTTCGAAGACGATCGCAGCGGCCAGCGCGGCGATCAGCGCAGCGATCGACGACAGTCGTGCGCGCGCGTACGGCCTGGCCGACGAGCGGATGCCGGACGACGACGGCGCTCGTGACGCCCACCTGGCCCGGCTGGTCGAGGCCAGGGTGTCGAACCTCGAGGTGGCCAACACGGCCTCGCACGGCGCTCGTCACCGCCCTCGGCGGCGGCGCCATGGCCCGGAGCCACCCGGCCCAGCGACTGGCCAGGGAGGCCACTGTTCTACGGCGTGCAGGCCCAGACCGAGGCGATCAGCCGGGCCAGCCTCGCGGCGCGTCACCGGCGACCGCCCCCGAAGCGCCTCATGAACCACCCGGGATCGCGGCGTGGGCGTGGAAATGGTGCGGCATCTGCCGCATCACCCGGTCGATCGAAAAGCCGTCGGGGCCGAACCGGGCCGTGCCCACCCGCTCCAGCACCGCGATCATGTGGTCGACGGCGGGGCCCGGCGGCTCGGCGCCGTGACGCCTCCAGACGACCATGGGCACGTCGCAGATCTCGCAGTCGGCCACCCAGCAGACGTCGTCCTCATGGTGCCAGGGCGTGATCCGTGCCGCCTCGCACAGCTCGCAGCCCTGCACCTTGCCGTCGTCGACGACAGCCCGGTGACTCTCGTGCGGCTCAGCCATCGATGCCGGCCCGCAGCTCGCCCACGAAGGCCGCGGCCTCTTCGGGCCCGCCTCCGTCGAGCAGCCGCGAACGAGGGCGGACCCCACCACGACACCGTCGGCCTCGGCGCAGACTTCACGGGCCTGCTCCGGGTTGGACACACCGACGCCGATGAGGACGGGCTTGTCCGTGACCGCCTTCAGCCGCTGAGCCATCCGCCGGGCGCTGACCGCCAGCTCGTCGCGTTCGCCTGTCACGCCCAGCAGCCCGACTCCGTACACGAAGCCGTGGGCGCGGCGGCAGATGGGCTCGAGCTGGTCGTCGGCCGTGGTCGGAGCGGCGAGCATCACCGTCTCGACGCCCGCGTCGTCGGCCGCGCGGGCCCACTCCCCGACCTCGTCCAACGGAAGGTCGGGCAGGATCGCCCCCGACACCCCGACCTCGATCAGGCGACGGGCGAACCGGCGATGCCCGGTGCGGAACACGATGTTGTAGTAGGTCATCACGGCGAGCGGTATCCCGACGTCCAGGTCGGCCGAGCTCCGACACGATGCCCGCCGGCGTGGCCCCTGCCGCCAGGGCGCGCGCCGAAGCCGCCTGGATCGTGGGGCCGTCCATGATCGGGTCCGAGAAGGGGATACCGACCTCGAGGGCGTCGGCGCCGGCGGCGGCGACGGCCCGCACGACGTCGCACCACTGTGACGAAAGTCCACCGGTGACGTAGGGAACGAGGAGCTTGCGACCGGCGTCCCGGGCACCTCGCAGCGTGGCCTCGAGCGCACCGAGGGTCGCGGGCGTCTCGTGCGTCGCACCCGACAGGGACGCGGCTCACCGGAGCAGCTCCATCACCTCGGCGGCGTCCTTGTCGCCCCGCCCCGACAGGGTCACGAGCACGGTCGAGCCGGTCGGGATCTCCCCCCCGGCTGCGCGGGCCAGGTAGGCCAGGGCGTGGGCCGGCTCGAGGGCGGGGATGATCCCCTCGGTCTCCGAGAGCAGCCTGAGGGCGTCCAGCACCTCGTCGTCACCGGCCTGGACGTAGCGGGCCCGGCCCACCTCGGCCAGGTAGGCGTGCTCGGGCCCGACGCCGGGGTAGTCGAGACCCGCCGAGATCGAATGGGCTTCGAGCACCTGTCCGTGCTCGTCCTGGAGCAGATTGCGAGCGCATGCCGTGCACGACCCCGGGAACACCGCGGCCGATGGCCGCCCCACCGGCGGCCTCGACGCCGACGAGGTCGGCCCTCGGTGTCCACGAAGCCGGCGAAGGTGCCCGCCGCGTTCGACCCGCCGCCGACGCAGGCCAGCACGACATCGGGGTCCGCACCGTCGAGGACCTCGCGGCACTGGCTCCGGGCCTCGTCGCCGATGACCCGCTGGAGCTCGCGGACCATCCAGGGGTACGGGTGTGGCCCCATCACCGAGCCCAGGCAGTAGTGGGTGGTCTCGACCGTCGCGACCCAGTCCCGCATGGCCTCGTTGATGGCGTCCTTGAGCGTGCGGCTCCCGGAGTCGACGGGTCGCACCTCGGCGCCGAGCAGGTTCATGCGGAACACGTTGAGCTCCTGGCGCCGCACGTCCACGGTTCCCATGTAGACCACGCACTCCAGCCCGAGCAGGGCGGCGGCGGTGGCGGTGGCGACGCCGTGCTGGCCGGCACCTGTCTCGGCCACGAGGCGCCGCTTGCCCATGGTGCGGGCGAGCAGGGCCTGTCCCACCACGTTGTTGATCTTGTGCGAGCCGGTATGGGTGAGGTCCTCGCGCTTGAGCAGCACCCGCACACCCAGGCGGTCGGACAGCCGCCGGCATTCGGTGACAGGCGTCGGCCGGCCGGCGTAGTCGCACAGGAGCCTGGCGTACTCGCCTCGGAACCCCGGGTCGCCCCAGGCCGAGCGGAACGCCGCCTCGAGCTCCTTGCACGCCGCGATCAGCGACTCGGGAACGAAACGACCCCCGAACTCACCGAAGCGGCCCGTCGGGCTGGGCTCGCCCATGGTCGCCCCGAAGGACGCCGGCACCGCCACGGCTCAGCCCTCCTGCCAGTCGTACGGGGCGGCGGCGTCACCCCGGTAGTCGGGAGGGGCGGCCGCCTTGGCGGCGGCGATGAAGGCGCGCGAGCTTGCGCGGGTCCTTGCGTCCGGGTCGGGACTCGACGCCCGTCACCACGTCGACACCCCACGGGTGGACGCGCGCGATCGCCTCGGCCACGTTCACGGGGTCGAGCCCGCCGGCCAGCAGCAGGCGGGAGCCGTCCACGACGCCCTCGGCCAGCCGCCAGTCGAACACCTTCCCCGAGCCCGGCGACGGAGCGTCGAGCAGGACGACATCGGCGCGGTAGTCGGCGGCGTTGGAGATGGCTCGCTGGCCGGCGGCGAAGGCCTTGATCGTCACGCCGACCCGTTCGGCCACCCACCGAGTCGCCTCGGGCGACTCGTTGCCGTGCAGCTGGGCCCCCTTGAGGCCCACGGTGTTGACGACCTCGACGACGCGCTCGGGCGTCTCGTTGCTGAACACCCCGACCGTGATCACCTCGGGCGGGAGGCGCCGGGCGATGTGGGCCACGACGCTGGCGGCCACCTGCCGGGGCGACGGGGCGAACACGAAGCCGAGGGCGTCGGCGCCGAGGGCGACCGCGAGGAGCGCGTCCTCCTCGCTCGTCGTACCGCAGACCTTCACGAACACGGCTGCCGCTCCTGATCATCGGGCCGGCCTCCGGGCCGACCTCGCGTCGGCTCGACGCGGCACCGGAGCCGTCCTGCACGAGGGACCGCACGGCGGCTTCCCGGTCCGGCGCGCAGACCAGGGTCTCCCCGACGAGGACCGCGTCGAAGCCGGCCGCGGCGAGGCGGGCGGCGTCCGCCGCGTCCCGCACCCCGGACTCGGCCACGGTGACGACGTCGGCCGGGATCTCGGGCGCCAGCCGCTCGGCCCGGTGGCGGTCGACCTCGAAGGTGAACAGGTCGCGCTGGTTGACCCCCACCAGGTCGGCGCCGGCGCCGAGCGCCCGCTCGAGCTCGGCCTCGTCGTGCACCTCGACGAGGGCGGCCAGGCCCAGCTCGACGGCCAGGGCGCGCAACCGGACGAGCTCGGCATCGGTCAGGGCGGCGACGATGAGCAGGACCGCGTCCGCTCCCATCAGCCGGGCGTCGCACACGTCGGCCTCCGACACGGTGAAGTCCTTGCGCAGCACGGGCAGATCGACGGCCCGTCGGGCGGCGGCCAGATCGGCCGCCGACCCGCCGAAGAACCGACCGTCGGTCAGCACCGACAGGCAGCCGCTCCCCCGGCCGCATAGGCCATGGCGACCGCGGCCGGGTCGAGGTCGACGGCCAGATCGCCCCGCGACGGCGACCGCCGCTTGATCTCGGCGATGACCGCCAGCCCGTCCGCGAGCCAGCTGGTGGCGAAACGGCCTCGGTGCCGGCTCCCGCCGGGCGGCCTCGACCAGGCCGGCGACAGGACGGCTGTCCTCCGCCGCCCGGGCGCGATGGACCGCCAGGATCCGGTCGAGGTAGGTGGCCATCGTGGCCAAATGCTACCGGTGAACCCGCCCAGAACAGCGGTGCTTACGTTGTCCCCCCGCCAGGTGACACCCTTGATGCGTGACCAGCGACGCCGGGACGATCGTCGTCGTCGAGGACGACCCCAACATCGGCGACCTGGTCGAGCTCTACCTGCGCCGCGAGGGCTTCCGGGTGCTCCAGGCGACCGACGCCCGGCAGGCGCTGGAGGTCGTGGCCCGGGAGCGGCCCCGGCTGGTCGTGCTGGACCTGGGCCTGCCCGGTCACCAGGACGGCCTCGACGTGTGCCGTCGCCTGCGGGACAACGGCAGCGTGCCGGTCCTGATCCTCACCGCCCGCGACAGCGAGCTCGACCGCGTGCTGGGGCTGGAGCTGGGTGCCGACGACTACGTGACCAAGCCCTTCTCGCCCCGCGAGCTCGTCGCCAGGGTCAAGGCGATCCTCCGGCGGGTCGACGGGCCACCGCGTGGCGAGCCCGAGGTGCTCGTGGCCGGCGGGGTCGAGGTCGACACCGGGCCGGCGCGAGGCCCGGGTCGACGGGCGGGTCGTCCCGCTCGCCGCCCGGGAGTTCGACCTGCTGGCCCACATGGCCCACAACGCCGGCCTCGCCCTCACCCGGGCCCAGCTCCTCGACGGGGTCTGGGGACCGGGCTGGTACGGCGACGAGCGCACCGTCGACGTCCACGTTCGCCAGCTCCGCAAGAAGCTGGGCGACCAGCTCCCCCTCGCCACCGTCTGGGGCGTGGGCTACCGCCTCGCCTAGCCCGTGCGACGCCGCCTCACCGTCGCCATCGTCGGGCGTCACCGCGGCCGCCCTGCTGGCTGCCGGCGTCGGCGCCCTGCTGCTGGCCCGGCGCGCCGCCGTCGACGACGCCCGCCAGGGCCTCCTCGGCCAGGCCACGGCGATCGCCCGGGGCACCCAGGCGGCCGAGGCCGCCCGGGCGACCCCGACCACTCCCGGACGCAACACGATCCTGCCCATCCTCAAGCGCGTCGTCAGGCTCGACGGCGCCGACGTGGTGCCCCTCAGCGGCGCGCAGTTCACCAAGGCCCTGCCGTCGGGGCTCAGCGCCGGCAATCTCCATCCCGCCCAGGTCAGCGAGGGGCTGTCGACCTCGGGCACCAGGGGCAACCTCGTGTTCGCGGCCGTCCCCGTGCCCCTGACGGCGGCCGAGCGCAACCGGGGCCTGACCGGGCCCCAGGAGGCCGTGGTCCTGACCCGACGGGTCAGCAACGCCGGCCCCAGCTGGGTCTACCTGGTCCTGGTGGGAGCGGGCACGCTGGCCGTGGCCGCCATCGTGGCCCAGCGCCTCAGTCGGCGGTTCACCCGGCCCCTGGACGACGCCGTGGCGGCGACGGGGCGCATCGCCGAAGGAGACCTCGCGACCCAGGTGCCGGTGGCGCCCGACGACTACCCCGAGCTGGCGTCGCTCAGCCGCTCCATCAACACCATGGCCGCCAGCCTGAGCCGGGCCCGAGGGCTGGAGCGCCAGTTCCTCATGGCCGTGTCCCACGACCTGCGGACCCCGCTCACGTCGATCCGCGGCTTCGCCGAGGCCATCGCCGAGGGCGCGGCCACCGACACCCAGCGGGCTGCGTCGGTCATCGCCAGCGAGTCCCGTCGCCTGGAGCGGCTGGTCGGGGACCTGCTCGAGCTGGCCAAGCTCGACGCCCGCCGGTTCTCCCTGGACGTGCGCCCGACGGACGTGGGCGAGGTGGTCGTCGACACGGCTGAGGGATTTCGTCCCGTCGTGGAGAAGGCGGGGCTGGAGCTGGTCGTGGCCTGTGGGGACGACCAGCCCATGGACGCCATGGCCGACCCCGACCGCCTGGCCCAGGTGCTGGCCAACCTGGTCGAGAACGCCTACAAGTTCGCCCAGCGGTCGCATCCGGGTGGCGGCAGCGGCTCGCGACGGCACCGGCGTCGAGGTCGTCGTGGAGGACGACGGTCCGGGCCTCAAGGCCGACGAGCTGTCGTCGGTGTTCGAGCGCTCCTTCCACCTCTCACGAACGCCGGCACGTCAGATGGGCTCGGGGCTCGGCCTCGCCATCGTGGCCCAGCTGGCCCGGGCGATGGACGCCACCGTGCGGGCCGAGTCACCGGTGCTCAACGGCGGGGGGACCAGGATGGTCGTCGGCCTGCGTGCGGGTGCGGCTACGAGCAGTCCGGCAGGTTGAGCGGCAACGGGGCGCCGCCGTTCACCGACACGCTCAGCGGCTGAGATCCTCCGGTCTGGCAGGTGAGCTGCCAGGTGGCCTGGCCGCCCCCGTCGGTCGTCACCGTGTTCGATCCGGCGAGCTGCCAGGCGCTGCTCCCGGTGAGCTGGACGCTCGCTCCCGCCATCGGGTTCGCCCGTCCGACGCCGTTGGCGTCCACCGACCGGTTGCTCACGTCGACGACCAGGTTGGCCGGCTGCGAGACCACCGGAGGGTTGGGAGCCACCGCTGCGGTCACCACCGGCCCCGTGAAGCTCTGCAAGGTGAGGTCGACCGTCTTGTTCTCGCTGCCTCCCAGGAAGAAGATGGCCGGTGACGCCATCGTCTGGTCGGGCGTGTGCCACGCCCGTACCCGGTAGCGGCCGCCGAGGACGCCCGGGGCGGACCACCGCCCGTCGGGCCCGGCGGTGACACGAATGGTCGCCGAGGCGTCGCCGACGAGGCGCTGCACCTCGACCGTCGCACCCCCGGTCGGACCGTTCGGTCCGCCCACGGCACCCGACAGGTTTGCGTGCCCTGGCCCCACCGCCACGCCCGGGATCGTCGTCCGCCCGGACACCGACGGCAGCACGACCGAGGTGAAGTCCGGGGTCGTGGTCGTGGACTGGCTGGGCGCCGTGCTCGGCGGCGGGGGCAGGGCGCTCACGGCTCCGGGCGCGCAAGCCGGCGAGGACGAGCCCGGCGAGGGCCAGCAGCGGTGTCCGCCCCCGCGTCATGCCACCAGAGGCAGGGTGCTCACCCTGCCCGACGCCTCCCCTTCTCCCCAGCGCACGACGACATCGGCCGGTGGATCGATCTCACGGCGCACGTAGGCGAGCGCCACCGGCCCCCCGAGCGACGGCGACACCGCCACGCTCGTCAGCTGACCCAGCTCCCGCTCACCCCGGTCGCCGTCTCCGACCAGCGCGGCGCCCGGCGGCGGGAGCCCCTCGGCCTCGATCACGACGCCCCGAAGGTGGCGAGGGACCCGGCTTCCCCGGGAGTCGATGCGGGCGACCAGCTCCTGGCCGGTGTAGCAGCCCTTGGTGAAGCTGACGGTGCGGTCGACCACGCCGGCCTCGGCCGGGATGGTCCGCTCGGTCAGCTCGGCTCCCATCCTGGGGACGCCCGCCTCGACCCGCACCGCGTCCCAGGCGGCCGTGTCGCACAGCCGGGCCCCGTCAGGCAGCGTCGGCTCCTCGCCCACCAGGTCGGCACCGGGCAGGCCCGGCCAGTCGGCGGGGAGGGCGAGCCCCGCCCCGAGAGCGAGGTCGGCCAGGCGAGGGCCGCGGAGGGCCAGGCACCGCCAGGCCAGCGCCCCGATCTCGACCTTCGTCCGAAGCTTGAACCGCCGCAGCCGGGAGATGACGGCCTCCCCGTAGCCGCCGTCGACGTCGATCAGCAGCTCGTCGTCGGCGGTCCGGGTGACCCGGACCAGGGCGTCGATCTTGCCCTGGGGGGACAGCAGCAGCGACTCAGCGGACCGACCGACGGTCAGGGCCTCGACGTCCTGGCTGAGCTGGCCCTGGAGGTAGGACACGGCTTCCGGGCCGACGACCCGCACGACGTCACGAGCCACCCACGCTGCACCCACCTCCTGGCGCAGCGCCCAGTAGTCGCTCTCCCAGCTGGAACTGCCCATATCCGAAAATGATGGCGCACCGACGGGCCTACTGTTGACGGGCGATGATCCCCGAGGCCACCACCTACACGACCGACCGCGGGCATTCGTGTGCTCCGCACCGTCGAGGACGTCCCGGTCGAGGGGGCCATCGACGGGATCGTCGACGCCCTGGACTCCCGTCGCGGGGCCCTCTTCGCCTCCAGCTTCGAGTACCCGGGCCGCTACACCCGCTGGGACGTCGGCTTCGTGGACCCGCTCCTCGAGGTGGCCTGCCGGGGTCGGGAGGTGAGCGTCACGGCCCTCAACCGCAGGGGCCGGCAGCTCCTCCCCGTGCTGGCCGACGTCCTGGCCGAGGTGCCCGAGCTGGTCTCTCCGAACCTGCGAGGCGAGCGCCTGACCGGTGTCGTCGAGGCGCCGCAGCACCGGTTTCCCGAGGAGGAGCGCAGCCACCAGCCCTCGGTCTTCTCCGTCATCCGGGCCCTCACCGACCTGTTCCGCAGCGACGCCGACCCCCACCTCGGGCTGTACGGCGCCTTCGGCTACGACCTCGCGTTCCAGTTCGAGCCCATCCGGCCGGCGCTCGACCGCCCGGCCGATCAGCGCGATCTCGTGCTCTACCTCCCGGACGAGATCGTCATCGTCGACCATCAGCGGCAGCGGGCGTCGCGCCGCCGCTACGAGCTCGAGGCGGGCGCCCGTTCCACCCGGGGACTGCCCGCGAGGGTGACAGCACGCCGTACGTGGGCGTGAGCAAGGTCGCCCGCTCGTGCGACCACGGGCCCGGCGAGTATGCCGGCGGCGTCCTGGTCGCCAAGGATGCCTTCGCACGGGGCGACCTGTTCGAGGTGGTACCCGGGCAGACGTTCTTCGAGCCCTGCCCGGTCCCGCCCTCCGAGCTGTTCCGACGGCTCCGGGAGCGCAATCCGGCTCCCTACGGCTTCATCATCAACCTGGGGGATGGGACCACCTGGTGGGTGCGTCGCCAGAGATGTACGTGCGGGTGGACGGACCGCGGGTCGAGACGTGCCCCATCTCGGGCACCATCGCCCGGGGACGGGATCCCATGGACGACGCCGAGCGAATCAGGGCGCTGCTCAACTCGTCGAAGGACGAGTCGGAGCTCACCATGTGCACCGACGTCGACCGCAACGACAAGTCGCGCATCTGCGAGCCCGGAAGCGTCCACGTCATCGGTCGACGCCAGATCGAGATCTACTCCCGCGTGATCCACACGGTCGACCACGTGGAGGGCACGCTGCGGCCCGGCTTCGACGCCCTCGACGCCTTCCTGTCCCACATGTGGGCGGTGACGGTCACCGGCGCACCCAAGGCCTGGGCCATGCAGTTCATCGAGGACCACGAGAAGACACCCCGGGCGTGGTACGGCGGCGCCGTCGGGTGGATCGGCTTCGACGGGCGGATGAACACCGGCCTGACCCTCCGCACCGTGCGGGTGCGCAAGGGCGTCGCCGAGGTGCGGGTGGGGGCGACGCTGTTGTGGGAGTCCGATCCCGAGGCCGAGGAGCTCGAGACGCGGGACAAGGCGGCGGCGTTCCTCGACGCCATCCGCCAGCCCCGAGCCGAAGCCACCGTCGCCGCCGGCGCCGAGGTCCGCCCGGTCGCGTCGACCCGGGTGTTGCTGGTGGACCACCAGGACTCGTTCGTGCACACCCTGGCCAACTACCTGCGCCAGGGGGGCGCCGACGTCACGACCCTCCGGGCCGGGTTCCCCGAGGACGAGCTCGACCGCCTGGCCCCGGAGCTGGTCGTCCTGTCACCCGGGCCCGGACGCCCGGAGGACTTCGACTGCTCGGCCACCATCGCCGCCTGCCTGGCGAGGGACCTCCCGGTGTTCGGCGTCTGTCTCGGCCTCCAGGCCCTGGTGGAGCACCTGGGGGGCAAGCTGGACACGCTGCCCACGCCGACCCACGGCAAGCCGTCCCTGGTTCGGGTCGTCGGCGGGCGCCTGCTCGCCGGGCTGCCCGCGCAGTTCACCGCCGGTCGCTACCACTCCCTGCACGCGCCCGCCGCCGCGCTGCCACCCGGCCTGGTGGCGACCGCGCAGTCCGACGACGGCATCGTCATGGCCGTCGAGCACGCCGACCTGCCCGTGGCGGGGGTCCAGTTCCACCCCGAGTCCATCATGTCGGTCGAGGACGACGTGGGGATCCGGCTCGTGCGCGGCGTCGTCGCCAAGCTGGCCCGGCGCCGTCCTGCTACCCCGCGTCCTGGCTGAGGTCCTCGCCGCCGAAGGCCCGGTGGAAGCAGGTGCGCTCGCCGGTGTGGCAGGCTCCCCGGCCCTCCTGGTCGACCACCACCAGCAGGGCGTCGCCGTCGCAGTCGTAGTAGGCGGCGCGCACCCACTGGCGGTCGCCCGACGTCTCGCCCTTGCACCAGTACTCCTGACGGCTCCTGCTCCAGAACCACGTCCGGCCCGAGGACAGCGTGCGCCGGAGGGCCGTCTCGTCCATCCACGCCAGGGTCAGCACGTCGCCCGTGCTGCGGTCCTGGACGATGGCGGGCACGAGCCCGTCGTGGTTGTAGGCGACGAGCGAAAGGTCGGCCTCGTCCACGGCGATGGGCGTGGCCGTGAACGGGGCGCGCTCGCTCACAGGTACAGCCCCGTACCGCCGTCGATGCGCTCGGAGGCGACGGCGTGGATGTCGCGCTCGCGCAGGATCAGGTAGTCGTCGCCCTGGACGTCGACCTCGTAGCGGTCCTCGGGGTTGAACAGGACGTGGTCGCCGGACTTGATGTTGCGCACGTGGGGACCGACGGCCACCACCTCGGCCCACGCCAACCGCTTCGACACCTGGGCCGTGGCGGGGATCAGGATCCCGGCGCGTGAGGTCCGCTCACCCTCCGCCACGGGGACCTGGACCAGCACGCGGTCGCTGAGCATGGTGATGGGCTGCTTCTGGCCCTTGGGTTCTGCTGGCTTGGCCACCATCGCACGGTACCGTCTCCCCCCATGCCGATCGAGCCGGTCACCCTGTCGACCGCCGACGGACTGGTCCTGGAGGGCGAGCTCGACCTGCCGGACCGGGCGTGGTCGGCGGCCGTGCTGGCCCATCCCCACCCCCAGTTCGGCGGGTCGATGCGCTCCATCGTCACCGCCGCCATGTTCGGCGCCCTGCCCGAGGCCGGGGTCGCCTGCCTCCGGTTCAACTTTCGGGGCGTGGGTGGGTCCGAGGGGACCCACGGAGGCGGGCAGGACGAGCGGGCCGACCTGGTGGCGGCCATCGACGTGCTGGCCCCGATCACCGAGGGCCTGCCTCTCGTGCTGGCCGGATGGTCGTTCGGTGCCGACACGTCCCTCGCCGTGGGGGACGAGCGCCTGGACGGCTGGCTGGCCGTGGCGCCGCCGCTGCGCACCGCCGCCGTCGCCGACATGGTGGCGCCCGCCGACCCTCGCCCCAAGCTCGTCATCGTGCCCGAGCACGACCAGTTCCGGCCTCCCGAGTCGGCCGCTCCGATCCTCGAGGGGTGGAAGAACACGCAGGTGGAGATCCTGCCCGGTGGAGATCACTACCTCGTCGGCCGGGCCGACCAGCTCATGGCGGTGTCCCTGGACTGGCTGCGCGAGCTCAGCCCGCGATCGGCCTGACGCCGACGCCGCGGGCGGCCAGGTACGCCTTGGCCTCGGCCACGCCGTGGTCGGCGTAATGGAAGATCGACGCCGCCAGCACGGCGTCGGCGTCGCCCTCCACCGCTCCCTCCACCAGGTGCTCGAGCGTGCCGACCCCGCCGCTGGCGATCACCGGGATCGAGCAGGCCCGCGTCACCGCCCGCGTGAGCTCGATGTCGTAGCCGTCCCTCGTGCCGTCGCGATCCATGGAGGTGAGCAGGATCTCTCCCGCCCCCAGCCGTTCGCACACCGCCGCCCAGGTGAGGGCGTCGAGACCGGTGGGCGTCCGGCCCCCGTGCGTGTAGACCTCGAACCCGGTACCCCGCCGGCGGGCATCGATGGCCACGACCACACACTGCGAACCGAGCTCCGCCGCCATCTCGTGCACGACGGCGGGCCGCTGCACGGCCATGGTGTTCACCGTCACCTTGTCGGCGCCGGCCCGTAGCAGTCGATGGGCGTCAGCCAGGCTGCGCACGCCGCCGCCGACCGTGAGCGGGATGAAGACCTCGTCGGCGGTCCGCCGCACGACGTCGACCATGGTGTCGCGCTCATCGGAGGAGGCCGTGATGTCCAGGAACACGACCTCGTCGGCGCCGGCCCGGTCATAGCGGGCTGCCAGCTCGACGGGATCGCCCGCGTCGCGCAGGTTCTCGAAGTTGACGCCCTTGACGACGCGGCCGGCGTCGACGTCGAGACACGGGATCACGCGGACGGTTCGCACGCGGCCAGCGCCTCCTTCACGTCGACGCGCCCGTCGTGGATGGCGCGACCCACGATCACGCCCGCCAGCCGCCGGCCATCGGCATCGAGCCGGGCGAGGCGGCCGAGGTCGTCGACCGAGCCCACGCCTCCGGACGCGATGACATCCACGGTCGAGGCAGCCAGCGCCACCGACAAGCCGGCGATGTCGGGACCCTGCAGGGTCCCATCACGGCTGATGTCCGTGAGAACCACCGCGGCCACACCCAGGTCTTCGAGCCGGCCCTGGACCTCGGACAGTCCCTTCCCCGAACCTTCGGACCACCCCCGCAGCGACACCTCGCCTCCGCGGTGATCGAGGCCGGCGGCTATCCGACCCGGATACCGGGCCGCAAGGTGCTCGACCAGATCGGGATCCTCGATCGCGGCCGTGCCCAGCACCACGCGGGCCACGCCGGCGTCGAGCAGCGCCGCCGCGCTCGATTCGTCCCGCACTCCACCTCCCGCCTGCACCGGTACCCCCACGGCGGCGGCGATGTCAGTGACGAGCCGGCGGTTCACCGGCTCACCGGTCCTGGCCGCGTCGAGGTCGACGACGTGCAGCCACGGAGCCCCGGCGCGCGCCAGCTCGACCGCGGCAGCCAGCGGGTCGCCGTAGTCGGTACGGCGCTCGAAGTCTCCCCGGACCAGCCGCACGCAGCGACCGTCCAGCAGATCGACGGCGGGGTACAGGTCCATCAGCGCGCAGGCGCGCACGAACCCGGCCAGCAGCGCCAGCCCCGACGCTCCCGACTTCTCCGGGTGGAACTGGGTGGCCCACAGCCGGCCCCGCTCCACCGCGGCCACCACCGACCCGCCGTAGTCGCAGGTGGCGACCACGTCGCCCGAGTGCTCCGGCGCGAAGGAGTGCACGAAGTACACCCACGGAAGGTCGCCGAGCGGCCGGAGCATCTCGCTGCTGCGACCTGCCACGGGACGCAGGACGTTCCACTGCATCTGTGGGCTCTTGGGGCCGGGCGGCAGGGCGCAGACGCGGCCGTTCAGGACGCCGAGGCCCCGCGCGCCAGCGTCCTCGGCGGACGCCTCGTAGAGCATCTGCATGCCCACGCAGATACCGAGGAAGGGAAGATCGCGCCCGGCCGCTTCCACGGCGACGGCGTCGAGCCCCGAGGACCGAAGGGCGTCCAGGCAGCGACCGAAGGCTCCGACCCCGGGCAGGACCACGCCGTTCGCCCCCTCGGCCTGCTCGGGCTCGGTCACCAGCCGGGCGTCACCGCCGACGCGCTGGAGCGCCTTCTCGGCCGACCGGAGGTTGCCTATCCCGTAGTCCAGGACGGCGATCACAGCCGTCCCTTCGTCGACGGCACGTCGGCTCCTTCGACGCGGACGGCGTCGCGCAGCGAGCGGGCCACGGCCTTGAACGAGGCCTCGAGGATGTGGTGGGTGTTGCGCCCGCTGCGAAGGCTGATGTGCAGCGTGATCGCCGCAGATGTCGTGAGCGCCCGCCAGAACTCCTCGGCCAGTTGCGGCTCGAACGCGGGGCTGCCGAGGGGCACGGCGTCGGGCGCCACCTTCACGTCGTAGTGGAGGTAGGGGCGCCCCGACAGGTCCAGGGCCGCCTCGACGAGCGCCTCGTCGAGGGGCACAGCCATCGAGGCGAACCGGCGCACCCCGGCCTTGTCGCCGAGGGCCGCGGCCAGGGCCTCGCCGAGCACGATCCCCACGTCCTCCACCGTGTGATGGGCGTCGACGTCCAGGTCACCGTGGGCCGAGACGGTGAGATCGAGCCCACCGTGCCGGCCCAGCTGGGACACCATGTGGTCGAAGAACGGGAGACCCGTGGCCACCTCCACCTGCCCCGCGCCATCCAGGGCGAGGGCGACCTCCACGGTCGTCTCCCGGGTCCGACGGGAACGCTCTGCCGCCCTCACGTCAGGCACTCCGCCAGCGCGGCCAGGAAGGCGGTGTTCTCCTCCGGCGTGCCCACCGTCACTCGGAGGCAGCCGTCCAGACGGGGCCAGCCGCTGCAGTCGCGCACCAGCACCGAGCGGTCGAGCAGGCCCTGCCACACCTCCTCACCGGGACGAGCGAGCGGCCGGAAGAGGATGAAGTTGGCGTCGGAGGGCCAGGACTCGACCGGCATCGCCGCCAGGCCTGCGGCGAGCCTGCCCCGCTCCTCCACCAACTCCGCCACCCTGGCGTCCATGTCGGACTGGTAGTCGAGGGCCAGGCGCCCGGCGACCTGCTTGAAGGAGTCGAGGTGGTACGGCAGCGCGACCTGCTCGAGAGCCGCGACTACCGACGCCGGAGCGACGAGGTAGCCGAGCCTGGCCGCGGCCATGGACCACGTCTTGGAGAAGGTCCTGACCACCGCCAGGCGGTCCTCGGTCCCGAGCAACGACAGGGCCGACCACGCGCAGAACTGCCCGTAGGCCTCGTCCACCACGACGAGGCCCGGGCGCGATGGCGAGCACCTGCTCGACGACCTCCTGCGGATCGGCCCGACCAGACGGGTTGTTGGGCGAGCACAGGAACGTGACGATCGGCGCCGCCTCGGAGCTCACCCGGCTGACCTCGTCGAGGTCGATGCGAAAGTCCGCCAGCCGCTCCCCCGTCGCCACGGCCGTGCCCGTCAGGCGGGCGATGTGCGAGTGCAGGGCGTACGTCGGCTCGAACACGGCGACGGCTCGCCCGGGGCCGCCGAACGCGAGCAGGAGGCACTGGAGCACCTCGTTGGAGCCGTTGGCGCAGAACACCTCCTCGGGACCCACGCCGTGCACCGCACCCAGGGCCGATCGCAGCGCCCAGGCCCGACGGTCGGGGTAGCGGTTGAACTCGATGTGCTCGAGCTCGGCCCGGACCGCCTCCACCCACGCCCGCGGCGGAGCGATCGGCGACTCGTTGGTGTTGAGGCGGACCGTCACGTCGACCTGGGGCGAGTGGTAGCCCTCGGCGAGGTCCAGATCCGCCCGCACGGGGACAGGCGGCACTAGCTCTCCCATCGGAGCCGCACCGACTCGGCATGGGCGGGGAGGCCCTCGGCCTCGGCGATGGCACGTACGTGGGGGCCCACCCGGGCCAGGGCGCCCTCGTCCAACGACACGACGTGGATGTGGCGGACGAAGTCGTCGACCCGCAGGGCGCTGGAGAAGCGCGCCGACCCGTAGGTCGGCAGGACGTGGCTCGGGCCGGCCAGGTAGTCCCCGACGCTGGCGGGAGCGAACGGCCCGGTGAAGACGGCCCCCGCGTGCTGAACCAGCGGCACCAGCGCGTCGGCATCGGAGCACAGCAGCTCGAGGTGCTCGGGCGCGATGGTGTTGGCCACGGCCATCGCCTGCCCGGAGTCGTCGACGAGCACCGCGTAGCCCCCCTCGGCCAGCGTGGCCTCGATCTCGGCCCGCCGGGGCGACCCCGCCACCAACCGCGCCACCGCCTCGGTGACCTCGTCGGCGACGGGCGGCGACCAGGTGACGAGCCAGGCCAGGCCGTCCGGACCGTGCTCGGCCTGCACCACGACATCGATGGCGGCCAGCTCGGCGGGAGTCGAGTCGTCGGCCACCACGACGACCTCCGACGGACCGGCGAAGGCCGACGGCACACCCACCACGCCCGACACCTGACGCTTGGCTTCGGACACGTAGACGTTGCCCGGACCGACGATGACGTCGACGGCGCCGATCGTCTCCGTGCCGTAGGCCATGGCGGCGACGGCCTGGGCGCCCCCGATCCGGAAGACGTCGTCGACACCGGCCATGGCTGCGGCCGCGAGGGTCGGCCCGGCCACGGTTCCGTCTGCGTCAGGCGGGACGCACAAGGTGACGTGGGGGACGCCGGCGACGCGTGCGGGCACCGCCGCCATGAGGACCGTGGAGGGGTACCGGGCCCGGCCGCCCGGAACGTAGACGCCGGCTCGCCCGACGGGCCTGGCGAGCTCGTCGACGACGACGCCCTGGCGCTCGTATCGCTGGGGCTGGTACGAAGCCCCTTGGTGACGGTGATAGTCCTCGATGGCGCGCCGGGCGGCGTCGAGCGCCTCCCGGAGGGGCGTCGGCGTGGACTCGAGGGCCTGTTCGAGCTCGACGGCCGATACCCGGAGATCCTGGAGAGCCACCCCGTCCAGGCGGGCCGTGTGCTCCCGCACCGCGGTGTCTCCCCTGGCCCTGACGTCGGAGAGGATCGCCTGCACCACCTGGGTCGGCGGCTCCTTGGCCATCGCCGGCCGGGGCAGGATCCCTGCGAGGTCGTTCACACCCCGCAGGTCGAGTCGGGTGAGCATCGCGACCCGATCGTAACGGGCACCCTGGGAACGGCTGGCGCCATTTCGGCCGGCCGAGGCCGGGCACGGGGCTCGCTGTACGCCGCCCCCCTTTCGAACGACGGCGAGACCCGCGCCACGGCAAGATCGCGGGCATGACCGGATCGAGCGCAGAGCTCTCCTCGCTGGCCACGGCCCTCGACGAGCTCACGACGCGCATCACCGCCATCGCCGACCGCTACGCGAGCGGTGACCACGACGAGCTCGCTGCCGACCTCTACGCCGTCGAGCGTGCCCTTACTGGCGCGCAGCGGCGCCTGGCGAAGGTCATCGACACCGACCGGCGTGGAACACGCTAACGGCGCCCACGAGGGCGCCGTCAGCGGAGCGAGCCGGGCGGCGGATCCCGCACTCGCTCGTGGAACCAGGTGGCGGGAACCGGTTCCGTCCTTTACAACGTCGCCGGCCTGGTCCTTGTTCCTGGCCGGGCCCGGGCCCCTCGGGCCGGGAGCTCTGCCGACGGACAGTAGTCATTGAGCACGCAATCAACGCAGCGCGGCCGGCGAGCGACGCACACCCGACGACCGTGCAGGATCAGTCTCAGGCTGAACGATCCCCACTCGGCCGGCGGGAGCAGTGACGACAGCTCGTGCTCGGCCTTCACGGGGTCGGTCTCGGCCGTGAGGCCCAGCCGCCGGCTGAGCCGCCCGACGTGGGTGTCCACCGGCAGGCCCGGCAGGCCCAGACCGACGCTGCGGATCACGTTGGCGGTCTTTCGCCCGACGCCCGGCAGCGTCGTGAGGTCCTCGATCGTCGACGGGACGACGCCGCCGAAGCGGTCGACGAGGACCGTGGCCATGCCCTTCAGGCTGCGGGCCTTGTTGCGGAAGAACCCGGTCGGACGGATGTACGCCTCCAGCTCCCCCGGCTCGGCACCAGCGAGCTCGGCCGGCCCCGGGTAGGCGCGGAACAGCGACGGCGTCACCTCGTTCACCCGCTCGTCGGTGGTCTGGGCCGACAGGACGGTCGCCACCACCAGCTGGAAGGCACTGTCGTGGTCGAGCGCGCACAGCTCCCGCTCGCTGCCGGGGTACTCCTCGGCCAGCCGACGTGCCGTCTCGCGGGCCCGGCCGCGAGGGCTGCGGGGTCGGGCCATGAGCCGGAACGCTACCGCCACGGTCGGCGGGCGGGCAGGGGCCCCGCCCGGGGCGGCGGAGCCGCCAACAGCACCGCACTACCCTCGCTCCGTGCAGCTCGAGGTCAAACGCCGCATGGGCGAGGCGGACATCGCCGCCGTGTCGGAGCTGCTCCACGTGGCGACCGTCGCCGACGAGCACCTCCCCCTCGGCGAGCACATGTGGCTCGATCTGGTGGAAGGAGGTCGGACCGGTTTCGCCGGCTTCGTGGCCTGGGAGGCAGGCCACGGCCATCCCGTCGGTTACGCCCAGCTGAGCCGGGGTCGGACGAGCTGGGCCATCGAGTTCGTGGTCGACCCCCATCACCGCGAACCGGGTGGCACCATCGGAGCCGACCTGGTGCGCGCCGCCCTCGACGAGATCAGGCGGGAGGGTGGAGGCCACGTGCACATGTGGGTGCCCAAGCCCGGGCCTCAGCACGACGCCATCGCCACCGCCAACGGCATGTCCCGCGGTCGGGAGCTGCTGCAGATGCGGCGACCCCTGCCCGTCCCGGGCGGCCGGGGTCCCCTCCGCCTGCGGACCTTCGAACCCGGCCGCGACGAGCGGGCCTGGCTCGAGGTCAACGGCCGCGCCTTCGCCTCCCACCCCGAACAGGGCGAGTGGGACCTCGAGACGCTGCTGCGCCGGGAGCGGGAGCGCTGGTTCGATCCGAAGGGCTTTCTGCTCCACGAACGGGACGGCCGGCTCGCCGCGTTCTGCTGGACGAAGGTCCACGCCGATCACGATCCCCCGCTCGGCGAGATCTACGTCATCGCCGTCGACCCCGCCTTTCAGGGACTGGGCCTCGGACGCCAGCTCCTGCTCGCCGGCCTCGACTGGCTGGCCGGGCGCGGTCTACCGACGGCAATGCTCTACGTCGACGCGTCGAACGAACCCGGTGTGAAGCTGTACCGCGACATCGGGTTCACGGTGGACCACGTCGATCGTGCCTACGTCGTCGACGTGCCGGCCCCGCCCGGAGCGCTCAGCGTCACGCGGCACCTGAGATACCGACCGCCTTCCCGATCGAGTACGTCACCGCCGCGGCCACGGCCGAGATCGCGAGCTGCCGGAGGGCGGAGATCACCACCGCCCGCCCGGTGAACCGGGCCAGCGCCGCACCGACACCCAGAGCTGCGATCACGCCCACGGTCACCGACGCCAGGATGGCCGCCGTCCCGGTGGCAAAGAACCACGGGATGAGGGGCGCCAGGGCGCCCAGGGCAAAGGCCGTAAACGACGACAGCGCGGCCTGAATCGGCGAACCGAGGGACGAGGGCGTGATGCCCAGCTCCTCGCGTGCGTGCGTGTCGAGGGCCACGTCGGGGTCGCGCATCATCTCGGTGGCGAGCTCGTGGGCGACCGCCGGGTCGATGCCCCGGCTCTCGTAGATGTGGGCCAGCTCCCGTCGCTCGCCCTCGGGGCGACGGTGGATCTCCGTCCGCTCAAGGTCCAGCTCCCGCTCCATCAGCTCGGACTGGGCTCGCATCGAGATGTACTCTCCGGCAGCCATCGAGAACGCCCCTCCGAGCAGTCCGGCCAGACCGGCCAGCCTGACGACCCCCGAGGCGGGATTCGCTCCGGCGACGCCCAGGATGAGCGAGACGTTCGACACCAGGCCGTCGCTGATGCCGAACACCGCCGCCCGGGCGGCGCCGCCCTGCACGTTGCGGTGGTGGTGCTCGCCGGCGATGGCGTCGGTCGAGCGCGAGAGAGCCCGGTGAGGGAGCGGGAGGCTCCGTGAGCGAAGACGGCTCGCACGCGACGCCATGACTCCACGGTACTGAGTGTGGAGGCACGAGCGGTTCGCCGGGTCCGCGAGATCAGGTCCTTGTAGCGTTGGCGGGCGTGGACGGACGCTACGGGCTGAGCCGGAGCCAGCTGGGCGCCCTGCTCGGCGACGAGCCTCCGTGGCGTGTCGGCCAGGTCTGGGACGGTCTGTACCGGCGGGTGGCGGACCCGACCGAGATGACCGAGCTGCCGAGACGGCTTCGGTGCCGGCTGGCGGAGGATCCCGCCCTCGCCCCGGCGCTGCGCCTCCAGCGCGAGTCGGTGGCCGACCGGGGGTGGACGCGCAAGTGGCTGTGGGCGTTGGCCGACGGCAACGCGATCGAGACGGTGCTCATGCACTACGGGAGCCGGTCGACCGTGTGCGTGTCGACCCAAGCCGGGTGTGGCATGGGTTGCGGGTTCTGCGCCACGGGTCAGGCAGGCTTTCGCCGCAACCTCGGGGTCGGCGAGATCGTCGAGCAGGTGGCTCGGGCGATGAGGTCGTGTCGTCAGCTGGCTCCGCCTCGCCGCCTCTCCAACGTGGTGTTCATGGGGATGGGCGAGCCGCTGGCGAACTATCGCCATCTCGGCGGTGCGATCGACCGGCTCCAGGCGGAGATGGGCATCTCCACCCGCCACCTCACGATCTCCACCGTCGGGCTCGTCCCGGGTATCCGGCGACTTGCGGAGGACCGGCTCCGGGTCGGCCTCGCTGTCTCGCTCCACGCCGCCAACGACGATCTTCGGGATCGCCTGGTACCGGTCAACCGCCGCTATCCGCTGGCCACGCTCATGGACGCCTGCAGCCGCTACCGGTCCAGGACCCGACGCCGGGTCTCGTTCGAGTGGGCGCTGATGGACGAGCTGAACGACTCGCCGAGCGACGCCGCCCAGCTCGCCGACCTCGCCCGCCCGCTCGGCGCCCACGTCAATCTCATCCCCCTCAACCCGACTCCGGGCTGGCCGGCCAGGGGGACACCTCCGGATCGGGTCAGGGCCTTCCAGGGCGAGCTGGCGTCACGCTCGGTGAACGCGACCGTGCGGCGCAACCGGGGGACCGACATCGACGCCGCCTGCGGCCAGCTGGCGGGGCGGTCGTCGTCGGCAGCTGTCCCGCGAGCGGCACAGCCGGTCAACTAGCCTGCGGGCATGGGTATGGAGCGTCGCCGGTGGTTGAACCCCACCCAACCGCAAACGCTGCAGATCGGCGTGATGTTGCTCTACGTCAACGCCGCCCTCGGGCTGCTCAGCCTCATCATCGGAGGGGCGGCAGGTCTGTTCGGCATCGCCATCATCGCGGCGGAGATACTCGGTGCCTACGGGATCGCCAACGAACGCAAGTGGGGCTACGTCGTGGGTCTCGTGGCCGCCATCCTGCCCCTGGTGCTCGTGGTTCTCGCCGTGGTGGCCGGTGTCGCCAGCGTCCTCGGCCTGGGGATCATCGGCGTCATCTTCCAGATCGCCCTCGTGGCCCTGCTGCTGCACCCGCAGAGCCGCGAGTACCAGCGCATCTGGTTCAAGTAGCCCAGCGCCGCCTTCGCCGGCTCCGGTCACCCCTCAGGGGTTGGGGTGCACCGCGTCCCTGTGGATGATGTCCTTGTGGAAGTCGTGGTGCACGGTGTCGGAGTGCACGTTGTCGTTGAAAACCCCGTCGGCGTGGACCAAGTCGTGGTGAATGAAGTCCTTGTGCGTCGTGTCGGTGTGCGCCGTATCGCTGTGCGTCGTGTCGCCGTGGGTCGTGTCGTTGTGAGTGGTGTCGGCGTGATCGGTGTGACCCTTGTCGGTGTGGGCCGTGTCGCGTGTGGGCCGAGTCGCTGTGAGAGGTGTCGTTGTGGCTGGCATCGCTGTGGTCGGCGTGGTCAGCGTGGTTGCCCGAGTCGCTGTGGTCCCCGTGGCCGGCGCCGCTCGCCGTACTGCTGCCTCCGCCGCACGCCGCGGCCAATGCCGGCACCGCGAGCACCGCCGGCACCGCCATGCCGGCCCGGAGGATCTCCCGCCGGGAGAACTGCCGCTGTCGCTCTTCTCGCCCGCCGTCGTCCGACGCCGGGTCGGCTGGCGTCGGCCCTGTCCTTGTCAGCCATCGGTCCCCCCTGGGGTCGGTCCGTCAATGACAACGAGAGCGGCCTGCTGGCCGCCAGGTCCTATCACCGTCAGGCCGGCCTCTCTGGCGAGACTGGCGAGGTCGCCGGCGCGGGTGAGCCAGTCGCCGTAGGCGTAGACGAGCACCCGGTCGCAGCTTTGGCGAAGTCGTTCGCGCAGCGCGGCGGCGCGCGCCTCGTCGGTCTCCAACAGTCGGCCCGGCATCAGGATGGCCAGCGCGAAGCGCCGCCCCTCGACCCAGAGCTGATCGTTGTCGAACATGTCGCCGGTCACGAAGTTGTCGGCGTGCCCGGTGTGGAGCTGGCGGGCGTGCTCGATTCGCTGCGGGTCGACGTCGACGCCGAAGGGAACCACGCCGGGAGCCGCGGCAGCCAGGCGCTCCAGCAGGGCTCCGTTGCCACAGCCGAGGTCGAGGACGTTGCCCCCTCCCTGCCCGAGGGCGGCAACGCCGGCTTCGACGACGGGGCGGTGGGCGTCGTGCATGGCCCCGACGGAAGGGAAGCCGTTGTCGGTCGCGTACCACGGGGGCCGGGGGTGCAGGCGGACCGCGTTCTCCAGGCCACGGCGAAACCCCCGGCTCTCGCTGAGACGAAGCCTCACCGGCACCTCGAAGGGGAACGCCAGGCCGCGCACACCTTCGGCGGGGATGGGTGCTGCCCCGCCGCCGCACCACGTAGCGCTGTGCCGTGGCGTCGGTACGGGTCGAAACCTTGAGCACCGGCGTCTTGATCTGGGCAATCCCGTGGAGGGCGGACCATTCCACCGACCAGGAGAGGATCTCGGTCAGCCACTCCATCTCCTGGGCGAACCCGGCCTGGCGGCCGACGTCGATGAGACGTCGTGCCGAGCTCGGCGGTGGCAGGACAGTCGAGACGGCACGGCAGGTGGGGCACGGCTCGCACGCCCATCCAGCGCCACAAGATGTTGGCCTCGGGCGGGCCCGTGACCTCGATGGTCGTCGTCCCAGGGGCAGCGCCTGCGGTCGCCGCCGCCATGGGCCACGTCGTGTCGACCATGGCATCGTCGACCCACACCCGGCGGAAGAACTCTCGACAACAGGGCGGATAGCCGAGGAAGTCGCCGATGGCCTCCTGATCGCCGGCGTCCCAGGCCTTCTTGAAGGCCGCCACCTCCGCGGGGCGGCCCACGACGAAGCGGAAGACGAAGGGCTGGCCCGCTTCGGCCGGGACGCCGGTGGCCGAGTAGGGCTGGCCCGAGACGCCCATCATCTCCACGGGCAGGGCGTTGAGGCCCTCCTCGGCCCAGGCGGCCCCCATCGTGAGGAACTCCTCGGGCGAGGCCATCGTGACGGCGCAGGAACGCACGCCGGCGAGCACCGCCCGCCATTCGGTCTCGGCCCACGCCGTGGCGATGTCCTCGAGGCGCGGTCGCCACACCCGCTCGGCCTGGTCGGTCACCCAGGCAAGGCGGGTGAAGTCCGGGAGGGTGAAGTCCAGGCGTTCCATCCCGGCCGACCCGTCTCGCCCGCCGGTCTCGGGCGATGACCGGACGGTTGGCGGGAGGCCGCGGGATCGGCGCTCTCGGGCGGGGTGAGCGTCTCAGCGCATCGCTGTCCCCGTGTGGGATGTCGCCGTGGGATCCGCCTCCGGCGGACACCGCCGCCAGGTCTCGTCCCTCGCTCATCCAGCGGCGGGCACCGGCGATGGTGAGCGACCGACCGGCGCTCCACAGATCGAGAAAAGCGCCTTCGATCTGGCGACCGCTCGGGGCTGGCGGACAGTGGCTGCGTGCCAGCATCCAGCATCCCCTCCTCGAGGTGACGGAACATCCCCTTCCACAGCTCGCAGTCGCGGGTCCGGTTGCGCCAGTCGCCGTCGATGGCGGTGCCGGGGCACTGGCCCTTGCACATGATGAAGAACCGACATCCCGAGCAGCCGCCGTGCTCCTGGGGCGTGTGGTAGAGGGCCAGGTAGCGCTCGAAGCCCTCTGCCGGCGCCTTCACGAAGTCGATGCCGTCCTTGTTGGTTCGCCCGCAGTTGCTCGACTGTCCGGTGCCCTCCACGCCGCGCACCGCCCTCGTGGTATAGGGATCACAGGCGTTCCACACGCACGTCGACTGGTCGTCGTTGCCCAGTCAGCAGGTTGCGCATGTCGTCGAAGACGTCGAAGCGGAGGCTCGAGAGCTCTGCCTCCAGGGCGGCGAAGCTCGTGAAGGCCGCCATGTTCTCCTCGTTGGACAGGGCGTAGGCAGCGCCCACGTCGTCTCCCTCCACCTCGAGGTCATGCAGGCGGGCCGAGTTGATCCCCATGGCCTCCAGGCGGCGAAACCAGTCCTGCAGCACCGGCAGCTTGTCCGCCGTGGCGTTGCCCCGATGCAGGGTGACGATCAGGCTCGGCGGAATGCCCTCTCGGCACAGGCGCTCGATGGCCGCCTCGGTCTTGGCTGTGTCCTCACGTGTGCGCTCCAGGGTGCCCGCCCAGCGGACGTCGTTCAGCTCGCCCGGGCCGTCGATGGAGATGCCGACCTGGACCTTGTACTGACGGAACATCCGCACGTGGTTGTCGTTGATGAGCACGCCATTGGTCTGGATCCCATTGGAGCCCCACCGTTCGAGCCCCCACGCCCACAGCGTCTCGAGGTCCTCCTCCGCGACCAGCAGGGGCTCGCCGCCGAAGACGGTGAACGGACCGCCCTCGCGCTCCACTGCCGCCTTCATGGCCTCGAGGTCGTAGGAGCGTGGGAACGTTGTCGGCGTCGCGTATCGGGTTCTGGTAGCAGTACTGGCACTGGATGTTGCAGGCAACACCGGTCGGACGCAGCTCGACCGTCACCGGGCCCCCAGTGCCGCCGATCCGCCATGACCCGCCTCACTTCCGTCGTTCCGCCCCGTCGCCCGCCATCCAGCGCGACCTGGCCAGATGGTAAGCATGCCGCCGCTTCGGCGCAACCGTTTCAGTGATGACTGTTTTCATCACCCGTCGCTCCATCTTCACTCCGAGGCTGTCGCCAGGGCCCGGTGCCGCAGCCGACGCCGTTCACGACGGCGTTCGGGTGATCCGGTTACACGTCCGCGACCGAGGGCGCTGGCCTCAGCCGCCGTCGCCGTTCGCCGCCTTGCCCGCCTTGCGGTCGCCGCCGCCGACGCGACCCAGGACCCCGCTCGTCGTCGAGGTCGTCGACGACGTCGTCGTGCTCGACGAGCTCGTCGTCGTGGGTGATGTGGTCGTGGTCGTCGGTGGCCGCGTCGTCGTGGTCGGTGCGACGGTGGTACTCGGCCGCGTCACCGCGGTCGTCGAGGGCACGGTGGTCGTGGTCGTGGTCCCAGGCGTCGACCCCCCGTTGCCCCGCAAGGCCAGCGCGATGCCGATGGCGGCCAGCGCGACGAGCACGACGGCGAGCAGAGCGAGGGCGCGCAGACGACGTGCCGCGCTGATCGGCCTCGGGCGGTGGACCTGGCGGCGCGACGGGCCCCCCGGCGACGGCGTCATCTCCGACGATCGCAGTCCGCCCGTCCATGAGCTCCGTCGGACCCTGGGTCCCGCTCTCCAGGCGAGCGGTGGCCAGCTCGGTGCCGGCCGCCGCGGCCGACACGCCGGCCAGGCTCAGTCCGGCCGCGGCCGCCATCTCGGCCGCCGATGCGAAGCGCTGATCGGGGCGCCGAGCCAAGGCCCGGTCGATGGCCGTGGACAGCATCGGATCCAGCCCGGGCCGGCGGGACTCGAGGGGCACGACCTCGGGCTGGTCCGGATCGTGCACGAGCGCCGTGGCACTGGGGAAGGGACGCACTCCCGCCAGGGCTTCGTACAGCACCGCGCCCAGGGACCAGAGGTCCGACCGGGGCGTGGCCGGATGGCCCAGCAGACGCTCAGGCGCGAGATAGGCGGGCGTGCCGATGACGAGGTTCGTCGCCGTGATGTCGCCCGTCTGGTTGTCCAGGGTGCGCTCGGTCCCCTTGGCGATGCCGAAATCGGCGACCTTGGCCGAGCCGTCGCGCGCCCACAGGATGTTGGACGGCTTGACGTCACGGTGCAGGATGCCGGCGGCGTGGGCTGCGGCGAGGGCGCCGAGCACCTCGGAGGCCAGGCGACGAGTGCCGGGCTCGTCCATGCGTCCCTCTCGGAGACGGTCGGCCAGCGTGTCACCCGGGAGTCGCTCCATCACGATGTAGGGCCGTCCTCCCGCCTCGCCGGTATCGAAGACCCCCACGACGTTCGGGTGCACCAGGCGGGCGGCGGCGCGGGCCTCGATCTCGAACCGCCGGCGGAGCCCGGGATCGCCGCTCAGCTCGGTCCGGAGCAGCTTGATGGCGACCGGCCTCTCGAGCCGCTCGTCCATGGCGTCGAACACCTCGGCCATCCCACCGTTGCCCAGGGGGTCGCCCAGCCGGTAGCGACCGGCGACCATCTCGCCCGTCACGGAGGGGTCCCCCAGCGCGTCCACGCTCGGCGGTTGCCCCCGGACACGAGCGGCCTCAGCCGGTCCCGACGCCGGTGGGGTCCGCCGGGCGGCACCGTGCAGGATCGGGCTCGAGGCCCGTCGACGAACGACTCAGGAGGCGTGACGGAGACGCCGAGCGACCCGGCGAGCGCGCCGGATGTCCCGGCGCTCCTCCTCGCTGGTGCCGCCCCAGATCCCGTACTCCTGGTTCGTGCCGAGAGCGAACTCCAGGCACGCGGCCCGGGCGGCGCACTCCTCGCAGACCGCCTTGGCTGCAGCTATCGCAGCCACGGCCGCGCCCGTCACGCCGACCGGGAAGAAGACCTCTGGGTCCACTTCCCGGCAGGCGGCGTGCTGGCGCCACCGCTCGACGTCCCAAACTGCCCATCGAATCGACTCCACTGGCTCCTCCGGCGTAGCGGCTCTCATCCACACCGGCACCGCCGAACCCCATGTGACTGGCCCCCCGGTTGGGATGCCTCCGGGTCGGGCGCATCGCCCGCTCCGGCCTTCGCACTCTCGTGGTTGCCTGGCTTGTCACGCTTCCGGCTGGCATCAGCCGGCCACCCCAAGCATCCATGTTCCCATCAACCCTCCAGATCACGCCTATCTCATCCGGTCGGGCCTCATCTGCTGGAGGCATGGCCCCGGATGATCTCGACGAGGACCTCCGGCGCTTCCTGCGGGACGAGGTGGCCGACCCCGGGGACCCAGACCAGCTCCGCACCGGGAATCGCGTCGGCGAGCTCGGCGGTGGCCCGGGCCGGAACCAACCGGTCGCGGCGTCCCGCCACGACCACGGTGGGCACCCGCACCGAGCCCAGGCTGGCCTCGATGGAGGGCGTCTCGGCCAGCAACGCCCGTTGCTCGGTCACGAAGCTGCGCCACGTCGACCCACCATCTCGGCGCTCGCCGTCAGCCGAGACCGACGCCTGGGGGATTGCCCGCAGCCATGCTCCGAGGGCCGGTGGGAGCCGGGTCGACCGCCGCCGCAGAGCCGGCAGCAACCGCCGCGACAGCTCCCAGCCCGCGAACGTCAGGGCCTCGCCGAGCACGGGCAGTCCGAGCACCCGGTCGTACGGCCCGATGCTGCGGCCGGTCCCGACGGAGTCGACCAGGACGAGGGCGCGCACCCGATCGCGCGTGTCGCAGGGCCATGGCCAGCGCCACCCCGCCGCCGAAGCTGTGCCCGACGACGGTGGCCGAGCCGACTCCCTTGTCGTCCAGCAGGCGGTCGAGGGAGTCGGCGTTGGCTGCCAGGCCCACCGCCGGTCCGTCCGTCCGCCCGTACCCGGGCCGATCCGGGACCAGCACCCGATTGCTGGACGCCAGGCCGGCGGCGACGTCGTCCCAGTCCGAGCCCTGTCCCGGCTGGCCATGGACCAGCAGCACGACGGGACCCTCGCCGCGGTCGGCGCTCACGAGCCGGGGTGGGCGCCCGGTCACCCGACGACGATCTCCGGCCCGCGGCGAGGGAGAACGCGTCGGCGGCTCAGACACGGGATGCTGTCGTCTCTTCGGCCCCGACCACGAGCGGGCACCGGGCCACGAGAAAGACGCCCCACGCCATGGCGGCGAGGCCCACGATCTCCAACACTGGCGCGGCCCCGACCGTCGAGATCCGCTCGCCCAGGGCCAGGGCGCCGATGACCACGCTCACCACCGGGTCCACAACCGTCAGGGTGGGGAGCGACCAGCGCAAGGGACCAGCCTGGAACGCGCTCTGCACGACCACCATGGCAACGACCGCGCAGACGACCAGACGCGTACGGCTCCCAGTCGTTGGTCAGTGTGTGGACGATACCGCTGTGAAGCTCCTGCGCCGTGACCTTCGTCAGGGCCGCGGCCAGGCCGTAGAAGATGCCACCGGCCGCGGCCAGCAGGCCGGCCCTGAGAGCTCCCGCCGTCGAGCGGGACACGGCGACCAACACGGCGATGGGCGCGAGGGTGCACGCCCCGGTGATGATCCAGGCCAGGTTGCTGGCGCGGTCGTGACCGGGACCAGGAGAGGCCACGACGAGGAAGAGGGAGAGGCCGGCGACCGTGATGGCCGAGCCCAGCCACTCGGACGCGGTGAGACGGCGACGAGTCAGGGCAGCGCCGAACGGCAGGGCGAAGAGCAGCCCGCTCACGAGCAGCGGCTGGACCAGCACCAGGGATCCGTGGTCGAGGGCCACGAACTGGAGGACGAAGCCGGCGCCGTCGGCCAGGATGCCGATGATCCACATCGGCCGGGCGAAGAGCCCGACGAGCAGGCCCAGGCGCAGCGACCGCTCGGCCGGCGCCTCGCCCGCGGCCCGCTGCTGGAGCACCGAGGCCGTGGCGTAGAGCATGGCCGCGCCGAGGGCGGCGAGAACGGGCATCGTCCCGCGACGATACGTTGTGCTCGCATGCCGAGGAGACTGCCGGTCCCGTCGGAAATCGTCATCGGCACCGTCGGTGCCGGCCTGGCCGCGGCCCACGCCGGCCCGGCCCTCGTTCGCCTGGTCCCGTCGGCCCCTCGCCTCCTACCCCGGCTCCACGGGGTGGGCCGTCCGGACCACCTGGCCCTCACCTTCGACGACGGTCCCGACCCACGGTCGACCCCGGCGTTCCTCGAGGCCCTGGCCGGGCTGGGATGGACGGCCACCTTCTTCATGCTGGGGGCCATGGTTCGTCGGGCTCCGGGGTTGGCGGCCGAGGTGGCGGCGGCCGGTCACGAGATCGGGGTCCACGGCGACGAGCACCGGTCCCACCTGACGCGGTGGCCGGGCGCCCTCCTGGGAGACCTCGCCCGCTCCGTCGAGCTGGTGGAAGACGCGACCGGGAGGCGGCCGGCCTGGTTCCGTCCGCCGTACGGCACCGTCTCCAGCGGGACGGTGCTGGCCGCCCGGCGCCTGGGCCTCCGGCTGGTGTTGTGGACCTCGTGGGGCAGGGACTGGCGGGCTGCCGCCACACCGGCGACGGTGCTCGCGGACGTGCAGCGCGGTCTCTCACCCGGAGCGACCGTCGTCCTCCACGACTCCGACTGCGTCTCGGCGCCCGGTGCCTGGCGGGCCGCGCTCGGATCCCTCCCGCTGCTGGCCGAGCTGTGCCGGGCGAGAGACTGGAAGGTCGGCCCGCTCGGCGACCATGGCGTCGTCGGGGCCTGAACCCCGACGGAACCGGCTCAGGGTGCGGCTTGGCCCCGCGTGCCCACGCCCGCCTCCACTCCCGGTAGGCCTGACGGTGGCCGGCGACCGACGAGCCTGGCCACGCCCCACCAGGTGACGAGGGCGAGCGCCTCCACGATGATGCGCATCGACATCTTGGACCGGCCCTCGACGCGGTCGACGAACCGGATCGGTACCTCGGTCACGCGCCCGCCGGCGAGAGCGGCCCGGTGCACCATCTCGATCTGGAACCCGTACCCGTCGGCGCGCACGGCGCCGAGGTCGATGCGGCGGAGGATGTTGGCGGAGTAGGCCCGATAGCCCGAGGTGAGGTCGGTGACGTCCAGCCTCAGCAACAGCGCGGCGTACACGTTCCCGGCCCGCGAGAGCGCCCGGCGGTGGACCCCCCAGTGGGGCATCGAGCCCCCGGGCACGTAGCGGGAGCCGACCACGACGTCGAGCCCCTGGCCCAGTGGAGCGAGAAGGTCAGGCAGCGCGGCCGGGTCGTGCGACAGGTCGCTGTCCATCTCCACGAAGGCGTCGAACCCTCGTTCCAGGCCCCACGCGAACCCATCCCGGTAGGCGCTGCCGAGGCCCGCCTTGCCCGGCCGCCGCAGCACGTCGACCCCCCCGAGCTCCTCACCGACAGCGAGGGCCAGGTCCGCGGTGCCGTCGGGGCTGGCGTCGTCGACGACCAGCACGTGGGCCGCACTGTCGGCGTCGCGAATGCGCCGGAGCACGGTGGCGATGTTCTCGGCCTCCTGGTAGGTCGGAAGGACGACGAGGACCCTCATGGTCGAGCAGCATACGGGACGACACCCGGACGTTGGTGACATCACGGGCGTGCATGTCGGCCCCGGGGCGGTGGCGCCATGCGACCATGGAGGCATGGGACGCGACGGGTGCGGATGACCGCCCAGGCCCGATGACGAGCACCGACGACCGGTCGGGCTGGTGGCACAACGCCCGGCGCCGGGCGGGCAGCAAGAGCCTCCTCTCCCGCTCGGTGCGGCACGCCGTCACCCTCCTGCTGCTGGGGTTGGTCATCGAGTACCTGGTGCTGCCCCAGCTGGCCGGTGCCGGCCATTCCCTCCACCTCATCAGCCAGGTCAACCTGGGCTACGCCGCCGCCGGTGTCCTGCTCGAGGCGGCCGCGCTGCTCGCCTACTCCCAGCTGACCCGGGCCGTCCTCCCCCACGGCTCGCCGTCCCGGTTCACCATCCTCCGGATCAACATGTCGACGCTGGCCGTGAGCCACGTTCTGCCGGCGGGCACCGCAGGGGGCACCCCGGTCGGCCTGCGCCTGCTCACCGAATCCGGCGTCAGCGGCGCCGACGCCACCTTCGCCGTGGCCACCCAGGGCATCGGCTCCGCCGTCGTGCTCAACGTGCTGCTGTGGATCGCCCTGGTCATCTCGATCCCGCTGCGCGGGTTCAACCCTCTCTACGGCATCGCCGCGCTGGTGGGCGCCCTGCTGATGGCCGCCGTCGCCGCGCTCGTGCTGCTGTTCACACGGGGCGAGGACCGGGCGGCGGACATCCTGCGCTGGGTCGCATCCCGGGTGCCCTTCCTCGACGAGGACACGGTCACGGCCGGTGTCCGCCGGCTCGCCACCCGCCTGCGCGAGCTGTCCCGGGACCGCCCGCTGCTCGGGCGGGCCGTGGGCTGGGCCGCGGCCTTCTGGTTGCTGGACGCCTCGTCGCTGTGGGTGTTCCTCGCCGCCTTCGGTCACCTGATGACGCCGTACGGCCTGCTCGTTGCCTACGGGCTGGCCAACGTCATGGCCGTGCTTCCCATCACCCCCGGCGGGCTCGGGGTGGTGGAGGGTGTCCTGGTGCCGACGCTGGTCGGATTCGGCTCGCCCCGCGGCATCGCCATCCTCGGCGTGATCACCTACCGGCTCGTGAACTTCTGGCTACCGATCCCCGTGGGCGCCCTCTCCTACCTCTCGCTGCGGGTCGAGCCCGGTGCGTCACGGCGCCGCCGGGCCCAGGAGCTCGAGGAGCTGGCCGAGGCCGCTGAGCGCGAGGCGGAGGACCGGCACCAGTGGGCCGCCCGGCACGGGCTGCGCTCACCCCACAGCCGGGCCGACACCGAGGCCGCGGACGAGCGTCCGACCGGCACCCAGCGCAGGAACGCTGTCGAGGGGGACGCCCCGGCCGAATGAGCGGCGGCCCGACGGGGTCAGCCGCCTCGGCGATCGCCGCGTTGCTGGCCCGGCCAGGGCACCTGCTCGGTCCAACTGGTCGCGGTGTTGGAGCCGGCTCCCGTGGCCGGGGGCGGCGTACCTCCCGCACCCGGTGCCGGTGCATCCTCGGGCTGGCCACCGCGATCCGGTGCGTCCGGGGGCCGGCCTGCGGGCTCGACCTGGCCCCGCTGGAGGGCCTTGTCCGGGTCGAGCCCCTCGATCTCGCCCAGGGCGGAATCGATGGCGTCCAGGCGGGCCACGACGTCCTCGGCCGAGCGGTCGGCCCCGCCCAGACCCTTGGCGCTCACCGTGGACCGCATGCGCTCGGCCACCTGCTCGACCTTCTTCACCTGGGGCTCGATCTCGGCGTAGAGCCGGCGCCGCAGGGCACGGGGCTGGCGCTCGGCCGCGACGAGGCGGCGGTCGACCGAGACGGCCAGGTCGAGGAGATCCTGCAGGAGCTCCTGCCACGGGGGCTCCTGGCGCACCCCGCCCCACCGCGTGCTCTCGATCGGGCCGATCGATACCACCGAGCTCGTCGCCAGCACGAGGCGGCGATGCATCACCGCAGCGGGCGACAGGGACCAGCGCCAGCGGAGGGGCACGTTCACACCTCGGGCCCCCGGGGCCAGCAGCAGCGGACGCTTGAGCCGGCGAGCGAGGACGAAGCCGGTCACGGCCCCGATCAGCACGGTCACGGCCACGACGAGGGCGATCACCGCCAGCACGTCGGAGAACGACACCGCCAGGACGTGAGCAGTCACCCTGTCGATCCTACGTCCGGGCCCGAACGAGTGTCGCGGCGGTGTCGATCAGCTCGCGGTCCCGCTCGTAGGTCGCCATGGCCTCGGCCTCGTCGACCGTACGCCAGACGACCTGGTCCACCTCGCCCGTCGCGTAGGCGCTCGGCTCGGCGGCCTCGCCCACCGGGTGCATCAGCCAATAGCGCACGACCTTCGGCCGGCCCTTCCGGTCGCGGTACCGGCTGTCCGGGAGGTCCTCGTCCAGACCGCACCGGAGCCCGGTCTCCTCCTCGACCTCGCGGAGGGCGGCTCCGCGGTGGTCCTCGCCCGGATCGAGCTTGCCCTTGGGCAGCGACCAGTCGCCGTACCGCGGGCGGTGGACGAGCACGACCTCGACCCGATCGCCCTCGCCCCGCCGCCACACGACCCCGCCGGCGGCGAGGACGACCGGCTCGTCGGCCCCCAGCGCTCAGGTCAGCCACGATCGCAGCGACTTGCGGCGGGCGCCGCTCCACGCCTCTGGCCACTGCCGCCGTGACTCCTCGGCGGCCACCGCGGCGAACCCGAGCAGCTCGCCGATGGCGACGGCCTGTCCGACCGCGGTCTCGTCGGTTACGCAGTCACGCAGCCAGGCGGTCGCGACCACCGCGTCTTGGAGCCGACCGAGCACGTCCTGGAGATCCGCCACCGCGCTGGCGAACCGCTTGGCCGGTTTGCCTTCCACCCCGACCACGGCCTCGGCTGCGTACCGGCACCGCTTGGCCTTGATGCGGATGCGATGAAGCTCGGTGTCGGGCGGCTGTGGGCCGAGGCCGGAGACAGCCTTGCGGAGCTTGCGCCAGGCCTTGCCGACCACGGCCGGCGCCACGTCCTCGGCGGGCTGCTCGGCATCAGGAGCCAGCCGGGGCTTGGCCACCCCGTCGACGAGGGCATCGAGCAGTGACACGTACCGCGTGCTGTCGAGCGCCTCGAAGAGGCGCCCGAGACACTCGGCGCGCGACGTCGTCAACCTGTCGACGAGGGTGTCGACCGCGGGACGGTCCTCAGGGGGCACACGACCCGTCTCGGCTCGGAGCGCGTGCGAGGAGCACGTCGGCGTCGCGTACCTCCCCCAACGGGCCGGCCAGCCAACCGAGCTCCCGCCGCAGACTCCCGGCCCACTCGGGATCGACGAGGCTCCGGAACGTCCGCAGGTCCGAACGGAGGCGCCGGGTGGCGACGCGGGCCTGGTGGACCTCCTCGGGATCCTCGTCGAGGCGGACCCCAGGATCATGCGTCACGAGGCGCGTCAGACCCGATGCCAGCGCGGCGCGCACCATCTCTCCTGCTCGGGCGCCCTCTCCCGGCTGCTCCACGTGGCTCTCTGGTGGTGCCTGGGCCTGGGGACCGAGCGCACGTACCACCTTGGGCAGCGGGACCGGGTCGTCGGCTCCCGCCTCCCGAAGGCGCTTGGCCAGCTCCTCGGCGATCCACACCGGCGCGTCGGGCGCCAGCTCGACCTCGACCTCTCGGAACCGGGCCAGCACCCGCCGCCCGTCCATCACCGAGACCACGTCGTCGTCGATCTCGGCCAGGCCGCGGCCTTCGCCGTCACGTACCTCCAGCCGCGTGCGCTGGCTGTCGAGACGAGCGACCCGCGCCAGGGTCGAGCTGCGGACGTACGCCCGGACGAGCCTCGCCACCTCCGACGGCACCGATCCCGGGCTGCCCTGGAAGTCGAGCTCCCGCCGGCTCAGGGCCGAGGACTGCGAGTCGCCGGGGATCTTGAGCGTCCACCGCCCCCCGCTGCTGTCCTCGCCCTCCTCCACGCGGTACCGCAGGCTGACACCGGACCGGGCCAGGCGCAGGTCGGGAGTGTCCCAATAGGCGGCGCGCAGCCGGCGGGACGGGCTGGCGGTCACGACGGCGTCCGGGATGGCCTCGGCCAGATCTGGCAGCGCGAAGTGCGGCGGAGCCGCCAGCTTGATCTCGCGCTCGACCGCCATCGACGCCCTACGTCCGCGGCGCCGACGCCAGCTTGTCCGGTTCTCTCCGCCGTTGTGCCCGCTCCAGGGCCGCGGCCATGAGGCTCCGCTGCGTGCTGATCCCCATCTCGGTCGGGACGCGCGACCAGCAGCCGTCCCGGCCGAGGCTCCAGGCCTGGGTGTCGTCGGCCAGGAGCAGCTCGAGGACCTCCCGGAGCCGGCCTCGCAGCTCTGCGTCGACCACGGGAACCGTCGCCTCGATGCGTCGATCGAGGTTGCGCCGACGGAGGTCAGCCGAGCCGATGAGCATCACCTCGGGGCGGTCGCCGACTCCACCGAAGCGAAAGATCCGCGAGTGCTCGAGGAAGCGGCCCACGATCGAGCGCACCCGGATGGTCTCCGACAGGCCGGGCACGCCTGGGCGCAGGCAGCAGATGGCCCGGATGACGAGGTCGATCTGCACCCCGGCCGGCGGACGCCGCGTACAGCGCGTCGATGATCGCCGGGTCGTCGAGACCGTTCACCTTGATCACGATCCGACCGGCCGGACCGGCGGCCGCCTCGGCCTCGATGAGCTCGATGATCCGTCGACCGCATGGCGACGGGCGCGAGGATCAGGCGCCGGTACGTCGAGCGGCGGCTGTAGCCGGTGAGGAAGTTGAACAGATCGGTGAGGTCGGCGCCGAGATCGGGGTCGCGCGGACAGCAGCCCCAGGTCCTCGTAGAGCCGGGCGGTCTTGGAGTTGTAGTTGCCCGTGCCCACGTGGCAGTAGCGACGGACAACGCCGTCGTCCTCCTGGCGCACGACCAGGGCGGTCTTGGAGTGCGTCTTGAGCCCGACCAGCCCGTACACGACGTGGACGCCCGCTTCTTCCAGTGCCTTGGCCCAGGCGATGTTGGCCTGCTCGTCGAAACGGGCCTTGAGCTCGACCAGCACCGCCACCTGCTTGCCCTGCTCGTTCGCCCGAATGAGGCTGTGCACGATCGGACTGTCACCCGAGGTGCGGTACAGGGTCTGCTTGATCGCGAGCACGTGCGGGTCGTCGGCGGCCTGGGCGACGAACGCCTCGACGGAGGTGGCGAAGGAGTCGTACGGGTGGTGGACGAGGATGTCGCGCTCCCGGATCGTGGCGAAGAGGTCGACGGCTTCGTCGCCCGCGGTAGCCAGCCGAGGCTGGGTCATCGGCGCCCAGGGCGGGTCGTGGAGATCCGGCCGCTCGAGGCGCGTGCACGGCCCACAGCCCCTCGAGCCCCAGCGGCCCTTCGACGCGGTACACGTCGTCGGGTCCGATCTCCAGCTCGCGCGCGAGCAGGTCGGCGATCTCGGCACCGGCCGATGCATCGATCTCGAGCCGTCACCGCCCGCCCGAAGCGTCGTCGTCGGAGCTCCATCTCCACGGCAACGAGCAGATCGTCGGCTTCGCCCTCCTCGAGCGTGAGGTCCGCGTTGCGGGTGACCCGGAACGGGTAGTGGGCGCCGATCTGCCATATCGGGGAACAGCGCGTCGAGGTGGGCGGCGATGACCTCCTCGAGCGCGACGAAGCGGTCTCCGCTGGGCAGCACCAGGAACCGCGGGAGGAGGGGCGGCACCTTCACCCGGGCGAAGCGCTGGTCGCCCGTGACGGGGTCGCACACCATCACGGCCAGGTTGAGCGAGAGGTTCGAGATGTACGGGAACGGATGCCCGGGATCGACCGCCAGCGGCGTCAGCACGGGGAAGACGAGCCCCTCGAAGACCTCGTCGAGATGCTTGCGGTCGTCGTCGTCGAGCGCGTCCCAGCTGGAGATATGGAGCCCGGCGCTGTCCAGGGCCGGCACGATCTCGCCGAGGAAGATCCTGCTCTGGCGGGCGACCATCTGCTCGAGCTTGGGGCGGATGGCACGGAGCTGCTCGGTCGGGCTCCGCCCGTCGGGCGAACGCGACGCCAGCCCCGCCGCCACCTGGTCCTTGAGCCCGGCCACGCGCACCTGGAAGAACTCGTCGAGCCGCTCGCTGAAGATGGCGAGGAACTTGACCCGCTCCAGCAGCGGGACGTCGGGGCTCTCGGCCAGGTCGAGGAGACGCGCGTTGAAGTCGAGCTCGGAGAGCTCACGGTTGAGGTAACGGACAGCAGGATCCTGTGGGTCGGGCCCCCCGCCGGCCGACTCCTCGTCCCCTCCTGACAGGATGTCGTCGGTATTCACCGCCATGGCCCAAGGTTAGCCCGGCCCATGGTGCCCACGGCCGGGAACGAAGGAGCGACGAGATGGCGTACGAGCAGATCGCCTACGAGGTCGAGGACGGGCTCCTGACCATCACCTTGGACCGCCCCGAGCACCTCAACGCCTTCACCGCCACGATGCTGCGTGAGCTGCTCGACGCGTTCGATCGCGCCGACGCCGACGACGAGGTGCGCGCTGTCGTGGTCACGGGGCGAGGCAGGGCATTCTGCGCCGGGGCCGACCTGTCCGCCGGGCCGGCGACCTTCGACGTCCCGGCCCCGACAGCCCGCGCCATGGCTGGCCGACCGCCTCCCCGAGACGGCGGTGGGATCGTCGCCCTCCGCATCTTCGACTCGACCAAGCCCGTCATCGCCGCAATCAACGGTCCGGCAGTCGGGGTGGGCATCACGATGACGTTGCCGATGGACATCCGTCTGGCGTCCGAGCGGGCGCGCATCGGATTCGTCTTCACCCGGCGCGGCGTGGTTCCCGAGGCGTGCTCGAGCTGGTTCCTCCCCCGCGTCGTCGGCATCAGCACATCGCTCGAGTGGGTCTTGAGCGGTCGCGTGTTCCAGGCCGGGGAGGCGGCCTCCGCCGGCCTCGTGCGCGACGTCGTTCCCCACGAGGAACTGCTGCCGGCTGCCCGCCGCCTGGCGACCGGCATCTCCGAGGGCACCTCGGCCGTCTCCGTGGCGCTGACTCGGCGGATGCTGTGGCGCATGCTCGGCGCCGACCACCCGATGGAGGCGCACAAGGTGGACTCGCGCGCAATGGCCGAGATGGGGCGGTCCGGCGACGCCCACGAGGGGGTGGCCGCATTCCTGGAGAAGCGCCCAGCCAGATTTCGCATGACCGTGAGCGACGACCAGCCCGAGGTCTTCCCCGGGTGGGTCCCCCGACCGTACGAATGACCCGCTCCGGGCCGCGCAGCCCCGGGCAGTAGGCTGCCGTGCCGGTGGCACCGAGACGTCGAGCGGTCACGTCCAGGCGACGGACCGAGCTGGGGCTGTTGATCCTGGGGGGGATGGTCGTGGGGTTCGCCTACGTCCTGGCCTCCTTGGGCAAGACCGCGTCCATACCCGCGAACGTGGGGCCGTTCCTCGGGGTCATCTTCGGTCTCGCCCTCGTCGCCCACCTCGCCAACCGGTGGCTGGTGCCGGACGCCACGCCCGTGATCCTGCCGATCGCGGCCCTGCTCAACGGGATCGGCTACGTCGTCATCGCCCGTCTCAACTACAAGCTGGCGGGGCTCCAGGCCGTGTGGACCGGCCTGGGCGTGGCCGTGTACGTGCTCACCCTCGTCGTCGTGCGTTACTCCCGGGACCTGGCCCGCTACCGGTACCTGGTGGCCTTCGCCGGGTTGGCCCTGCTCCTGGTCCCGCTGGCCCCCAAGCTCGGCCAGAACATCAACGGCGCCCGCCTGTGGGTGCGCCTCGGACCGGTGACCTTCCAGCCCGTCGAGCTGGCCAAGATCGCCCTGATCATCTTCTTCGCGTCCTACTTCGTGGAGAAGCGCGAGCTGCTGACGCTGCCGACGGTGCGTATCGGCAACCGTCTGTTCACCGACCCTCGCCCGTTCGGGCCCGTCGTCCTGGCGTGGGGCTTCTCCCTGCTGGTCATGACGGCCGAGCGCGACGTCGGCTTCTCGCTACTCATCTTCGTGCTGTTCATCTCGATGCTCTGGATGGCGACGGGGCGTGTCACCTACCTCGTGGTGGGCGCGGTGCTGTTCGTCATCGGCGCATTCGCGGCCGCCCACCTCTTCGGTCACGTCAACGACCGCATCACCGTCTGGTTGGACCCCTGGAAGTACGCCAACGGCATCGGCTATCAGGTGGTGCAGAGCCAGTACGCCTTCGGCTCCGGCGGGCTCGTCGGGTCGGGTCTCGGCCTCGGCCATCCCGGGCTCATCCCCGTCGCTTCGAGCGACTTCATCTTCGCGGCCATCGGTGAGGAGATGGGGCTGCTCGGCACCGTCGGCATCGTGATGGCGTTCCTCGTCCTCGTCGGCGCCTCGCTGCGGACCGCCCTGGTGGCGAAGTCCGACTTCGCCAAGCTCCTGGCCGCCGGGATCACCGCGGCCATCGGCTTCCAGGCCTTCTTCATCATGGCCGGGGTCGTGCGCCTGCTGCCCCTGACCGGTGTCACCCTGCCCTTCGTCGCCTACGGGGGGTCCTCCCTGCTCGCCAACTACATCCTGATCGCCCTGCTGGTGCGGGTGTCGGACGAGAACGTCCAGCAGGCCGTGCCCCCGCAGGCGGACCACCGCGTGGCGGTGGCGGCCGGCTGAGGGACGGCCGGAAGGGGGCTCGGGTCCTCGTCGGGCTAGGCCAGCGGACGGCCGGCGGTGGCGAGCACGTCCTCGGCCACCATGATCGGTACCGCCAGCGGCTGGCGCAGCGCCAGGGCGATCGCGTCCGACGGCCGGCACTCGACCGTGTGCGATCCGCTCGGGCCCGAGAGGGCGAGCTCGGCATGGAACACCGGTCCCTCGACACCGGTGATCCTCACGGCGTCGACCTGGAGGCCGAACCGCTGGAGGATGGTCGTGAGCAGGTCGTGGGTCAGCGGCCGCGGCATGGTCATGCCTCGCCACGCATAGGCGATCGCCACCCCCTCGGGCTGGGCGATGGTGATCCGCAGCTCACGCCTGGGCGGGTCGATCTCGTGCAGCACCACGGCGGGATGCGTGCTCGGCAGCTCGAGGACGACCTCCATGAACGCCGTTTGCCGCATCGGCGCGGGCTCGACCGAGCGATCGTGTCGCCCGTCTTCCGCCTCGGAGGCCCGGTCAGATCCGTCTGCGCCGCTCTGCAGGGACTCGATGGGGCCTTGTCCCCCCTCGTCCGCCATCGCCGCCCTCAGCGAAAGCGCCGCATGCCCACGTTGAGCACGATCCCGATGGCGACGAAGAAGGCGATCGTCGCCGAACCGCCGTAGCTCATGAAAGGTAATGGGATGCCGGTGATCGGCATGATGCCCATCGTCATGCCGGCGTTCTGGAACACCGAGAGGCCGATGAGCCCGAGCACGCCCCCGCAGAGCAGGGCGCCGAGGTTGTCCCGTGCCGTCTGGGCGATGCGCAGGATCCGCCACACGATGATCCCGAACAGCGCCAACAGCGAGGCGGCCCCGAGAAAGCCCAGCTGCTCGCCGACCGCGGTGAAGATGAAGTCGGTCTGCTGCTCCGGCACGTAGTTGAGGTTGGTCTGCGAGCCGTTGAACAGGCCCTTGCCGGTCGTCCCGCCGGACCCGATGGCGATCTTGGACTGGGCCAGGTTGTAGGTCGACTGCTGGCTCTTGTTGTTGGCGTTGGGGCCCTGCACGGCCGGTGTCGTCTGTCCGGCCGGCGTCTGGTGCACGAACGAGGTGAGCCGATCGACCTGGTACTGCTTCAGCACGCCGAGCTGGACCACGGCGACGATGGCGATCACCGCCACCAACCCGAGAGCGGTCAGGTACCGGCCCTTGACCCCTGCCACCACCATCATCACCAGCAGGACGACGGCCATGACCATCGCCGTCCCCAGGTCCGGTTGCTTGTAGACGAGCAGGATGGGGATGCCCGCCATCAGCAACAGGACCACGACGTGGCGGAACATGACGTTGCCCTGGCGTCGCCGCAGGTACGCGGCCATGGCGAGGATGAGGGCCAGTGTGGCGAAGGCCGAGGGCTGCAGCTGGAACGAGCCGATCTGGAACCACCGCTGCGAGCCGAGCGCGCTCCGTCCGATCGGGCTCAGCACGGCCAGCAGACCCAGCAGGATCCCGGCGTAGGCGATGGCTCCCAGGATCTCGAAGTGGTGGTAGTCGATCAGCACGACCGCGACCATGATCGCAAGGCCGATGATGGCGTAGACCAGCTGCTTCTTGAGGTAGTACCGAGGGTCGACGCCCGCCAGCTCGAGCTTGCCTCTGGTCGCCGAGTACACCATCAGCACACCCATGGCGGCCACCGCCAGGGTCGCGGACGTGAGGACCACGTCCACGTGCTGGAACATGGTCGTACGGCTCCTCGCCCGGGTCGGTTGGTCCAGGACGCGTAGAGCCACCATCACCTCCTCGCCACGACCGCCGCTATCGTGGTCGCATCGATTCTGAATGAGCCCCAGGGGCGGTGCAAGCCACCTCGACTCCCAGCCGGTTGCTCCGGCTGCCCGCCTCCAGTCGTTCGGCCCGCCCCCGCTGGCCGCTTTGGGTCGGCCCGGGAGGCCGGTCAGACACATACCCGCCGGGCACGTGAGCGCCCTCGCCGGCCCGGGCCCGGCTCGGCCGGCAAGGATGCCAGTTGTGATCTTCGCTGCGACCACACCCCTGATCAGCGGGCAGAGCGACCAGGGCTACGTCCATGATCTCCTCCGCCAGTACGGAGCCAGCGAGTTCCTGGCCCGCACCGTCCAGTTCATCGTCGTCCGCCCCCTCGAGATTCTCGTCATCATCGTCGTCGCCTGGCTGGCGAGCCGGCTCGGCGCCAGGGTGGCCAAGCGGACCCTGCGCTCGCTCAGCAACCGGACGCGGCTGGAAGCCGTCTCACCGCGGGCCTCGTTGCGGATCGAGACCGTCGGCGCCCTCGTCGCCAGCCTCTGGCGGGCCATGGTGTGGATCATCGCCGGTCTCACCATCCTGGGCGTGCTGGGGATCAACCTCACGCCCATCCTGGCGGGGGCCACGGTCATCGGTGCCGCCCTCGGGTTCGGGGCGCAGAGCATGGTGCGCGACTTCCTGTCGGGCTTCTTCATCATCGCCGAGGACCAGTACGGAGTCGGTGACGCCATCGCCGTGGGTGACACCAAGGGCACCGTCGAGGAGGTCAACCTCCGCGTCACCCGGCTGCGGGCGGTGGACGGAACGGTCTGGTACCTCCCCAACGGTGAGATCCGCCGGGTCGGCAACTCGTCGATCCAGTGGTCGCGCGCCCTGGTCGACATCGTGGTCCCGTACGGGACCGACGTCGACCGGGCCACGGCCGTGATCGCAGACGAGGGCACGGCGGTCGCGTCCGACCCGGCCTGGTCATCGATGTGCCTCGGCCCACCAGAGGTCTGGGGATTGGACTCGATGGACCATGAGTCCATCACGATCCGCCTCGTCGTGAGGACCACGACATCGCAGAAGGACACCGTCGCCCGGGCCATGCGGGGGCGTATCACGGCGCGTCTGCAGCGGGAGGGGATCGTGACGACAGGAGCCGGCGAGTAGCTCATGCCCCCTGTTGCGGGGTGGCGACCGGCTGCTCCGCCGCAGGTGTCGTGAAGCTGTAGCCCTGTGCCCGCAACGTGTCGATGAGGGGTCGCAAAATGGCGACGGTGTGCGAGCGGTCACCTCCGCCGTCGTGGAGGAGGATGATCGCTCCCGGACGGATGCCCGCGAGGATGCGCTGGAGCAGCACGCCGGGGGCAGGCCGGAGGTAGTCCTCCGAGTCGACCGTCCAGAACAGGACGCGGAGGCCCCGCTGGTGGGCGACCTCGATGATCGCCGGCGACAGGGTTCCGCCCGGCGGTCGGTAGAAGCTCGTCTGAACGCCGGCCGCGCCGACGATGGCGTCCGCCCCTGCGTTGACCTCGCGGGCGATCCTCCCCGGGGCGCGGTCGAGGTGCTCGTCGTGGTCCAGGGTGTGGTCACACAACGTCTCGTGCTGAGCAAGCTCCGACCTGACGAGGTCCGGGTGCGCCTGCACGTGGATGCCGATGAGGCAGAACGTCGCCGGGACGTGCTCCTCGGCCAGGATGCCCAGCACCGCCGGCGTCCACTGCGGGTCCGGCCCGTCGTCGAAGGTGAGCGCGACGACCTTGTTGCCCTCGGGTTGGGCAGTCACCGGCGGACCGGTGATGCTCCGGGACCGGACCTCGCCGCTGACGCTGCCGACCATGTCCAGCTCGAGGGACGAGCGGCCCGGATGCCACAGCGTCCGCTCGACGTCGGGCAGGCCTGGGCTCGTGCTGAACACGTACCGGGGTACCACCGGCTCGACGCCTGACGGCTCGTCCACCTGCACGTGGTCACCGGACCTGAGAGGGGTGGCGAGCGTGGCCGGACGCCGATCGACGAGCACCCGCAGCTGGGCTGGGTTGGCGTTGAGCAGCCGGTGGGTGACGGCCGAGTAGAGGGGGCCGACAGGAGGACGCACGTGCGCAGACCTGAGGACCTCGCCGACAGTCGCCTGAGGAGGGAGGCTCACTCGTCGGCCGTCGACCGTCACCCACGGTCCCGACGAGCCCTGGAGCGACAGCACGGTGACGCCGGCGATCACTCCTGCGGTCACCACGCCGATCGGCACGAAGGACGCCTTGCGGCGTCGGCGGTCGATCACCGCGATGCGGATCCGGCTCCGCACGACCCCGGGTCGGACCCGACGCTGACGCGCCTGCTGCAACCCGGCGCTCGCTCGCCTGCCGGCGCCCGCCACCACCGCTCGGAGCTCCCGCCACGTATGCGCCAGACCGTGGCTCACCCTGGTGCGGATCCGGCGCTGCCTCCGCACCGCTTCCGGGGCCATGAGCGCACCCCACAGTGACGAGACGAGGCGCACATACTGATGGTACGAGCTATGGGCCCCCGCGCTGCAGCACATCCGCGATCGCGGCGCGCATCGCCGCCACGGGGGCGTCCTCACCGGTCCAGAGCTCGAAGGCCAGCGCAGCCTGGTGCACGAGCATGCCCACCCCGTTCGCGGTCTCGACCCCTCGCCGCCGTGCCGCCTCGAGCAAAGCGGTGCTGGTGGGGTGGTAGACGAGATCGACGAGGACCTGGCCGGGACCGAGAAGGCCCGGATCCACGAGGGACGACGTGTCGCCGGTGTCGCTCGTGCCGCCGGTGTCTCGCCGTGTGCCTGCGCGTCGCGTCGCCGGCCGGTGGTGCCTCCGGTCCGTCGTCACCACGACGATCCGCCGTCATCCCCAGCGGCGTGGCGTTCACCACGAGATCCATGCCCTCGACCTCCGTTGGGTGGCCGACCCGTCCCACGGGGCCGGCGAGGGCAGCCGCGGCTCGGCCGCGCTCGGGGGTGCGGTTCACCACAACCACCTCGCGCGCCCCGGCCTGCGACAGCGCCAGCACCACTGCTCGGCCCGCTCCCCCGGCGCCGACCACCAGACAGCGGCGTCCGGACGGGTCGAACCCGTGCTCGGACCGGAGCGCATCGAGGAAGCCCTGCCCGTCGGTGCTCTCTCCGATCAGCTCGTCGTGGCGTCGCACCACGGTGTTCACGGCCCGAAGGGTCGTCGCCGTTGGCGAGCAGCGGTGTAGCGCCTCGGCAACAGCGGTCTTGTGGGGCATGGTCACCGACAGACCCTCGACGCCGAGCGCCGCCGCCCCGGCCAGCGCTTCTCGAGCCCGTCCGGCGGGAACCGGGAGGGCGACGTAGGCCCAGTCCAGACCCACGGCCGAGAAGGCGGCGTTGTGCAGCACCGGCGAGAGCGAATGGCGCACTGGATCCCCGATGACCCCCGCCAGGCGGGTGGCAGCGGTCGGCCAGACCACGCTCGTCAGCCCAGGCCGCGCTGGTGGGCCAGGGCGATGTTGGCCTGCTGCTCGGCGAAGGTGGTGGCGAACGCCTCGCTTCCGTCGGGCGAGACCACGACGAAGTACAGCCACGGGCCGGGCGTCGGGTTCGTGGCGGCCGCCAGGGCGGCCTCCGACGGGGTGGCGATCGGCGTCGGTGGCAGGCCGGGCACCCGATAGGTGTTGTACGGCGAGGCGATGCTGAAGTCCGGCTTGCTCAACGTGGTCACGTGCCCACCGAGGGCGTAGACCACGGTCGAGTCGAGCTGGAGCGGCATGCCCTTGGCCAACCGGTTGTAGATCACCTGGGCCACGCGTCCCTCGTCGTCGGGAATCTTGGCCTCGCGCTCGATGATCGACGCCACGATCACCGCCTGGTACGGAGTCACCTTGAGCCGGGCCGCCTGCTGGGCGAGCCCGATCGCGTTGGCCTCGCTGTCGAAGGCGGCGACCATCTGGCCGACGATGGTCAGGTCGTCCGTACCGGGCTTGAAGGAATAGGTGGCCGGTTGGATCAGCCCCTCCAGGCTCGTGCTGCCGGGGGGCGAGAACACCGAGCGGACCCGGCCGCTGCCGGCGGCAGCCAGAAAGCCCGCGGCCGAGTGGCCGGGCAGGTGTCCGACTCTCGCAGCCACATCGGCCAGCGTGGTGCCCGACGGGATCATGATCCGGTCGGCGCTCGGCCCCTGCCCGAGCGTGCCGACGACGTTCCCAAAGGAATCGTGTCGATGCAGCGCGTAGTTGCCCGCCTGCACGGTGCCGGCTCCACGGATGCGGACGTAGAGCCGGAACAGCGTCGGGGAGCCGATCACGCCGTTACGAGCCAGGATGTCCGCCACCGCCGAGTACGAGCTGCCCGACGGCAGGTTGACGGTGACCGTCGTTCCCGGAGCACCGGGCGGGTTGACCTGGAAGTCGATCCAGACGGCGGCCCCGGCCAGCAGGAGCACGACGCCCGCCACGCAGGCGAGCACGACCCGCTGGGTGAACGAGAGCTTTCGCCTCCGCCGCCGCTTCACCCACGCCGGGCCTCCCCCGTCGTCCTCGACCTCCGTCGCCACCTCCCCGACGTCGCCGTCGGGGGGTGCCTGGCTCCGGGATGCGTGACGCCGGGGTGCCTGACGCCAGTCGTCGGGCGGCGCCTCGAGGTCCTCGGACGGGTCGCCCGTCCCCCGCGGCGTCCCGCGATCACTCATGCGGACCCGTTGTCGGCGTGCGCATCCAACCAGGACTGCAGCATGACGGCGGCGGCGACCTTGTCGATCGAACCCCGTCTGGCGGCCCGGCGCGCTCCGCGCCGCAAACCGGATCGGGCCAGGGCGTGCCCGGCGCTCACCGAGGTCAAGCGCTCGTCGTGGGTCTCCACCGGTACGCCGACAGCTCGGAGCCAGGCTCTCGGCCTCGCTCCGCGCCGCCCGCGCCGCGGGTCCCTCGGTGCCGTCGAGTGACAATGGCAGCCCGACGACGACTGTCGCCGCTCCCGTCTCGCCGACGATCCTGGCGATCTGGGCGTGATCGCGGATCGGATCGCCCGAGCGCTCGACGACTTCGTAGGCCGACGCCAACCTGCCCTCGCTGTCGCTGACGGCAACCCCGACGCGGCGCTCACCGAGGTCGACGCCCACCACCCTCATGTGAGCCCGAGCTTGGCGCGCACCAGACCGAGGGCCTCGTCGATGCGGGCCGGATCCCGGCCCCCGGCCATGGCCAGCTCGGGGCCCTTGCCCCCGCCGCCTCCCACCAGGCGGGCCGCCTCGGACAACAGCTCGGCGGCCACCAGCCCGCTGCCGTGGGCCACCGCCGCCACCAGGGACACCCGCTTGTGGTCGGGGCTGCCGGCCAGGACCACGGCCCTGATCCCTGTCCGGTCCCGGGTGGCCAGGGCCAGCTCCTTGAGCTGGTCGGGGCCGAGGCCGTCACGGCGGGCCACCACGGCGCCGTCGGTGGCGGCGCCGGCCAGGGTGGCCGCCTCGACGCCCAAAGCGGCGCTGCGCAGGGCCTTGAGCTCTTCTCTGGTGGCAGCGGCGCCGGCCTGGAGGCGCTCGAGGGCGGCGGGCAGGCCCGAGGGGCTGGTCTGGAGGACCCCGGCCGCCTCGGCCAGCAGGTGCTCCTGGTGGCGGACGTGGTCCAGGGCGCCGGTGCCGGTGAGGGCCTCCAGGCGCCGGGTGCCCGAGCCGATGGAGGCCTCCGAGAGGATGTGGAAGGGCCCGATCATGCCCAGGGCCCCCACGTGGGTGCCCCCGCACAGCTCGATCGACTCGGGCCCGGCCGACACCACCCGGACCCGCTCGCCGTACTTCTCGCCGAAAAAGGCAATGGCCCCCATGGCCTGGGCCTCGGCCCAGCTGGTCTCGGTCACCCCCACGGCCTCATCGCCCAGGACGGCGGCGTTGACCCGGTCCTCCACCGCCTCCAGCTCGGCCGGGCTGAGGGCCCCGTAGTGGGCGAAGTCAAAGCGCAGCCGGTCGGGGGCCACCAGCGAGCCCTGCTGTTTGACGTGTGGGCCCAGGACCTCTCGCAGGGCCCAGTGCAGCAGGTGGGTGCCGGTGTGGTTGCGCCTGATGGCCTCCCGGCGCTCGACGTCGATGGCCGCGGTGGCGCCCTGGCCGGGCGCGATGGTGCCCTCGGTGAGGCGGGCGTGGTGGATGACCAGGCCGGGCAGGCCGTAGGTGGTGTCGGTGACCTGGGCGGATCCGGTGGGGGTGGCGATGGTGCCGGTGTCGCCCACCTGGCCCCCGGCCTCGGCGTAAAAGGGGCTGCGGTCCAACACGATCTCGACCCCCGGCCCCTCGCCGTTGGCCGTCGGTCGGGGCCTCGAGCACCTCGAGGACGGTGGCGGTGGTGCTGGCCTCGTCGTAGCCGGTGAAGGTGGTGGGCCCATGGGCCTCCAGGACCTGGCGGTAGGCGGTGGTGTCGGTGGCCGGCCCGCCCCGCCCCGCCGCCTCCCGGGCCCGGGCTCGCTGGTCGGCCATGGCCGCCTCGAAGCCGGCCCGGTCCACCTCCACCCCGGCCTCGGCCGCGATCTCGGCGGTGAGCTCGATGGGAAAGCCGTAGGTGTCGTGCAGCCTGAAGGCCACCGGCCCGGCCAGGCGGCCCCCGGCCGCGGCCGCAAGCTCGTCGCCCAGCAGGCCCTGGCCCGCCCGCAGGGTGCGCCCGAAGCGCTCCTCTTCGGCCGCCACCACCGCGGCGATGGTCTCGGCGTTGGTGGTGAGCTCGGGGTAGGCGGGGGCCATGGTGGCCACCACCGCCTCGGTCAACCTGGGCCCGAGGGCCCCGGTGGCGCCCAGCTGGGCCCCCCAGCGCAGGGCCCGGCGGATGATGCGCCGCAGCACGTAGCCCCGGGCCTCGTTGGCCGGCAGCACCCCGTCGGAGACCAGGAAGACCATGGCCCGGGCGTGGTCGGCCAGGATGCGCAGGCCCACGTCGGTGCGTCCCCCCGACCCGTAGCGACACCCGGTGGCGGCCTCGGCCGCGGCCACGATCGGTCGCAGCACGTCGGTGTCAAAGACCGACTCGGCCCCGGTGAGGATGGGAAGCATGCGCTCCAGGCCCGCCCCGGTGTCGATGTTCTTGTCCGGCAGCTCGGAGAGGGTCCCGTCGGGGGCCCGGTTGTACTGCATGAAGACCAGGTTCCACAGCTCCACGTAGCGCTCGTCGGAGCCCTGCGCCGGTCCCCCGCCTGCGCCGTGGGCGTCGCCTTTGTCGAAGAAGATCTCCGAGTCGGTCCCACAGGGGCCCACCTCGCCCATGGCCCACCAGTTGTCCTCGTCGCCCAGGGCCTGGACCCGCTCGGGGGCAAGGCCCACCTTGTCCACCCAGATCCCCGCCGCCTCGGCGTCGTCCTCGTGCACGGTGACCCACAGCCGGTCCCCGTCGAGGCCCAGGACCTCGGTCAACAGCTCCCAGGCCATGGTGATGGCCTCGGCCTTGAAGTAGTCCCCCAGGCTGAAGTTGCCCAGCATCTCGAAGAAGGTGAGGTGGCTGGTGTCGGTGCCCACCACGTCGATGTCGTCGTGCTTGCCCCGCACCCGCACACAGCGCTGCACCGAGGCGAGCCGGGGATGGGGGGGCACCTGCTCGCCCAGGTAGTAGGGCTTGAGGGGCACCATGCCGGCCACGGTGAACATCACCGTGGGGTCGGTCGACACCAGCGGGGCCGAGGGCAGGTAGCGGTGTCCCCGCTCGACGAAGTAGCCCACGAAGGCCTGGCGCAGCTGATTGGCGTCCATCGTGACCATGACGGACAGGAAGCCTACCGGCCGGATCGGGACGCTCTCTGGGTGTAGATGCTGCGCATGCCGACGTCAGGCCGCCAGGGCGCCGTGCACGGCGGCGACAACAGCGGCCGGGCTCTGCACCACGTCGGCCCAGGTGAAGCGGAGGATGCTCCAGCCGGCCAGAACCAGTGAGTTCTGCCGGCGTCGATCGGCGTGGAATGCCGGTCTCGTCCCGTGCGCCGACCAGCCGTCGAGCTCGATCAGCAGTCGCTTGCCGCGGATAGGCGAGGTCGGCCCGGGCGACGACCCTGCCGCCGACCGACACCTCGTACTGACGCACCGGCAGCTGGCAAGCTCGATCTTCTCAGCAGCTGCAGGAGCGGGTCTCGAGCTGGCTCTCACTCGGGCCTCCCGCCAAGCGGTGGGCCAGGACCCGGCGGACTCGGGCCAGACCTGGTCGTCCTCGGCGCGACAGTGCCTCGAGACGTCGTTCGACCTGGCGCATGGACGTGCAGCCGTCGTGCAGCACGCTCTCCAACGCCGCCTCGAGGGTGCCATCGTCCACGACCCCCCGAGATCGATGATCGTCCTGGCCGCGGTGGTGACGGGCAGCCGCTTCCACGGTGCGTGACGTCCACCTGCGGAAGGTCGGTCACGAGGTGGACGTCGACGCGGTCGTACGAGCGTCCTCGGGGCAGGGACAGCTCCACCGCACCGGGCGCCACACCGTCGAGCCCCACAGGCCGGCGGCGGCGCGATGCGACACGTGGCGCCCCGTCCCCGCTGCCAAGACGGCCGTGACAGCTGCTGCTGCCAGGTCGGCGGCGATCCCGCCAACCGGTAGACCCCGGCTCCACCCGCTCCCAGACCCAGAGCGACAGCGCGGTCGAGCTGGCCCACAGACAAGCCCACGGTCGAGCGCTTGCTGGCGGGTGAAGACTCCGTGCTGACGTCCCGCGATCCTCGCAACGGCGACGTCGGCGGAACTGTCTCGGTTGCGCGCCGTCATCGCGACAAGTTCAGCATCCGGGTGTGTCAGTGGACGACCCTGCAGCGCCTGCACCGCGGACGACTCCAATCACGACATGTTCGATCGCGGGCGGCCCCGAACGGCGTTCTCGTCGCGCTCGGGCCGCGAAGCCTGGCCAGCCGCTGGGCCGCAGCCGGGGCCGCGGCTCTCGGGCCGGCGAGCCCGGGGCCGACCGCTCGGGTCCGGTCGACGTCAGCAGCGCTGGCTGTGCCGGGTCGCCACCTGGGCGCGCAGCTCGGCCTCGTGCTGGCGCATCGCCTCTCGTCCCTCGGCCACCGCCTGGCGCACGTCCAGCCCGACGCCCCGAGCGGCCTGGCTCAGCTCGGAGGAGAGCCGCTGCGGCGAGTAGCGCTCCACGGTCTCCCGGACCATGCGCATGATCCAGAAGGACATGCCGAAGCCGAGCCCGGCGCCCATCATCAGCCAGAACAGCCGCTTGAACACGACCTAGCGCTCCCTTCGCTGGCGCAGCTGGCGCGCCGCTTGGCTCGTGCCTCTTCCGAGGGCTCTGGCCTTGATCACCGGGCTCACGAGACCGAGGTCGGAGCCGGGCCGCAGGCGCGCCGGCCGCCCGTTCACCTCGCCGGGCATCAGCGCCGGTGCCGCCGCCAGCGTCGGCGGACCCCGTGCTCCGGCGTTCGTCGACGCCACCGTTGCCGAGCGGCACCGTCTCAGCACGGAGGTCGTCGATGGCACGGCCAGCTCGCGGGTGGTCCGGTCCAGGCTCCCCACCGCCGCGAGGAGGGCGGGCCGAGGACGAGCGTCACGCCAAGGCGGCGGCGACGCCGCCCGCCACTGCTGCCACGCCCCAACCGCTCATGTCGTACCCGTCCCCAGTCAGCCTGATCGCCTGCTCGTCGCCCGGCGGTCCCTACCGTCGCGGCGCACTCGCGTCGCGGCGCCGGCAGCCGGGCCCGAGCTGCCGGGAGGCGTACCCTCGAGGCAGGCGATCAGGGAGGCGCGTGTGCTGGACACCGACCAGTTCATCGACGACTGCAGGAACGCCCTCGCCGACGCCGGCTCCCCACCTCGCGGTCAAGGAGGTCTTGGCTCGGGCCATGGCGGCGCCGGCCGAGGTGGAGGCGGCCCTGCCGACGACCAGAGCCGAGCTGACGGCCATCCATCGGTCGCCCGAGCTCACCGTCCTCAAGGTGGCCTGGGCGCCGGGCATGGTCATCCCGCCCCACGACCACCGGATGTGGGCGGTGATCGGCATCTACGGCGGAGGCGAGGACAACACCTTCTTTCGCCGCGCCGAGGCCGGCATCGTCGTCGCCGGCGGCCAGGAGCTGCGGACACGCGAGACCCTGATGCTCGGCGACGACGTGATCCACTCGGTGACGAACCCTCGCCGGCACGACTTCACGGGCTCGATCCACATCTACGGGGGCGACTACTTCGCTGTCACCCGCAGCCTGTGGGACGCCGAGACCTTCGAGGAGGGCCCGGCGGACGCCGCCCGGTTGCAACAGCTCTTCGAGGACGCCAACGCCGGGCTGACCTCTCACCGAGCCGGCCGGGTTAGGAGCAGTGCGGCCGCGGGGGAAGAGGGAGCAACGGTAGCCGACGGCTGTCGCGACCCGGTGCTCACCCTCGCCGTCGCCGGCGTCGCCGGTTGCTCCGGCGGCGCGCTCCGCCGGGTCGGCCCCGCAGCGAAATCAGCGACGCCGATCGGAGTGGTCGACCCCGCGCCACAGGAACAGGCCCCGGTGCTGGCGGCCATGCGGGTCCAGCGGTCCCAGGTCATCGACGGCTACCGGTTCTGGATCGGCACCATCGACGGCGTGCCCATCGTCGAGTCGGAGCGGCGAGATCGACGAGACGATCGAGCTGGCGACCTACCTGCTCGACACCAGCTTCCGCCCCCGCCTCGTGCTGCTGTCCGGCACCGCCGGCGCCCAGAATGCCGCCGTCAACGTCGGTGACGTCGTCCTGAGCGGCTACGTGGTCGACAAGTCGTCGATCCACTATCAGTTGGGCGGATACCAGACCCCCTACAACGGGATCGAGATCCACCTGACCGACCACTCCGACATCGCCGGCGCCGTCGTCGGCCGTGTCGCCAAGCCATATCCCACACCCGGGATGCGCCTGCCTACGGGGCAGGACCTGCCACCTCCGACACGAAATGGGCCTTCGTCGAAGCCCTCGCCGGCTCCCAAGATGCGCTGACGGCGGCCGAAGGCGCCGGGCCCGAGCTCGGGACGACGACATTGGCGACGGCAACCGGCACGCCCCAGGCCGGCGGCAGCATCGTGAGCAAATGGTGAGCGGCGTCATCGGTCAGGCCAACGTCTGGACCGAGCCCCTCTCGTGGATCGCAGCCCAGAACTTTCTGTACCAGACCGACGCCGAGGAGAACGAGGGCACCGGGTTCGCCTTCAGCAACGCCCAGCTCGGGGTGCCCTGGCTCATCGTCCGGGGCATCTCCGACACCCCATGGCATCCGCAGGCATACGACAGCGTCCTCGGCTCCCAGCGCGCCGCGACCGTCGTGCGGTACGTCGTCGGTCATCTCCCCAGGCCGCTCAGGCGCACACCGGCAACCATCGCCGATCTCTCGACCATGGCTAACGCCCGACTCGCCGGCTACCTCGTCGCCACCAAGGCCTACTTCGGCGTCGGGCCGGTCACCCAGGTCGAGTACCGCGACGCCAGCGGCCAACAGGTCACCTTGCCGGGATCCAAGCTGGCCGAGCTGCAGGGCGAGTACACCAACGAAGCCGGCAAGCTCGGTCCATGAGGCCCTCGCACGCGCCCGAGGAGTACCCTTCGAAGGGGCGGGACCACGGGGGGTGAGGTGACGAGGCGGTTCTGGTCGGCGACGGTGCTCAGCGGCATGCTGTTCCTCGCCGCATGCGGAGGCAGCCCGGCTAAGACGAGCCAGGGCAAGCCCGCCCAGCCGTCGGGCAACCCCTGTGTCCCGGGCAGCTGTGGCGCGGGGATCAACAGCGCGGCCACGACGACGCCGGTGAGCGGCTCTCGCCCCCCTTCGACCAGAGCCCTCCAGGTGTGGGGTGCGGCGCACCTCGCCACGCTGCAGACGTTGAGCAACGAGGCGTCCCACCTCCTCGCCGGCGCGGGCGACGCAGACCAGGTGAAGCTCGCATGCGCCCAGCTGGGTTCCCAGGCGCAAGCCGCGCTCGCCTCGCCCCCGCCGCCCGACGCCGCGGCTGCGGCCCACCTCCAAACCGGCCTCACCCAGCTCGCCCAGCTGTCCGGCGACTGCACGACGGCGTTCAACGCCGGAAATACGACGGCGGCCTCCCGACTCGTTTACGAAGCAAACCAGGCGACGGCAGCAATCAATCAGGTTATCCAGGCGGTCAACGCCGCCGGTCGTCCGGTGTCATAGCGGCTGAAGGCGATGTTTTACGAAATGGCCGTGAGCTGCCGCCGGCCCCGCGCCCGCTACGCGCCGCGGTAGGTGCCCAGGGTCCAGACGTTTCCCTCGGGGTCCTCGACGGTGAACCCCCGGGAGCCGTAGTCCTCGTCCTTGAGGCCTTGGAGCATCTGCGCGCCGCGTGCGCGGGCACGCTCGAACAGCGCGTCCGGGTCGTCACATACGACGTAGATCGAGACCGGTCCTTTCGGCAGCCGGGCGTGGAGCTCGTCTTCGGGCTCGCGGTCGTCACCGAGCATGACGCCGCCCCCGAGGGGCCACTTCAGCTCGGCGTGGTGGACGACGCCACCCTCTTCGACGACCAACGCCTCCTCGAAGCCGAAGGCCTCGACGAGGAACTTGATCAGCCCTTTGGCGTCCCGGCACCGTAGGGCGGGCCACACGGTCGGAGCATTCGTCATGGTTGTCATGGCGTCATCCTGCATCCAGGGCGGCCGCATCGTCTTGTAGGAATGGGAGCTCCTCCACCATCCAGGTGCTCGGCGTGCATCCGGCGATCTCCCGCCACTCCCGGGTGAGATGGGCCTGGTCGTAGTAGCCGCTCGACGCGGCGACCCTCGCCAGGCTGGCGCCCTCCGACCGCTCGAGGAGGCGCCGCGAGTGCTCGAAGCGCACCACCCGAGCTGCGACCTTCGGCGACAGCCCGAGCTCGCGACGAAACAGCTCGCTGAGCTGACGGCGGCTGTAGCCGACGTCCCGGGCGAGCGTGTCCACCTCGACGGCGCCACCGGCGGACACCAACCGCCGCCACGCCCAGGCCACCGGAGCGGGAGGGACACACCCTTCCTTCAGTCGACGAACGAGGACCTCGTCCAGCACGGCGAAGCGGTCACCCCAGCCCAGAGACGAGACCAGCCGGTCGACCAGTCCCGAGGCGCTCGGCCCGAAGACGTCCTCGAGAGGCACGACGCCGTAGGCCAGCTCGCCCGCCGGCAGGCCGAGCAGAGCCCGAGCGCCGAGCGGCGTGAGGTCGAGGGACACGCCGTACTGGAAGCCGTCGTGGCGGATGCTCGCCGGTGTGGCATGCAGCCCACCCACGAAGGACTGGAACCGGCCCGGCGCCTGGGCGTCCCCGGGCATGCGGGCGATGTCGACCGGCTCGTCGAGGCTGATGATGAACGTGAGATGGCGAGAGGGAAGGCCCCGATGGGTACCTGGCGGGCCGTCGATCCGGTAGCCCCGGTAGTCCCTGATGATGGAGCGCAGCGGGAGCGCTGGCGTGCCCCGCGCCATCTCCACCCTGGCCTCGCTCACCCGATCACGCTACGAGCTGGACGAGCTCGGCTGCCAGAAGCAACAGCTGGGGAGCCCGCACGCGGCCGACCTTCACGGGTCGGCCGGCCCGCCGCACCACGCCTCACCCATCCGGGTGAGGCGACTGGGTGAGGCGAACGTACGGCCACAGGCGCCGTTCCACACCCCCGCATCTCGAATTCCCCCTTATCCCGGCAGCGTGCGACAATTCGGGACAATCACCGCACCATACGGAGACGATGGACACCGCACGAACGAGCTCGGATCCGTTGCGATCGACCACGTGGGGACGTGGTCGACGTCAGCACGTGGACCTGAGCGGTCGCGTCCACGGCGAGGTACAGGCTCGCCTGACCGCAAAGAACGAGGTACACGCTCCCGTCACCGCAAGGGGCCACGGCAAGCAACACCCGAGGCTGCACGTGCCGATCATGGTCGTCGCCGGCCTTGCCATCGCCGGTGGGATCGTTCTCGGGCTGGGGAGGATGAACGCGGGGACCGGACAGAAGGTCCGCAGCGACCGCCTCAGCGCGTCGAGCCCCACGACCAGCGCGCCTCAGACGACGTCCACGTCACTCACGACACCATCGTCTGCGTCGTCTGCGTCGTCCTCGGTCGTCTCGACGACGTCGACGACTTCCCCGAGGTCAACCAGCCGCTCCCACCGGTCGGGCAGCCCAACGACCGCGACCACGTCGGGCGCCCCAGGCGCGCCAGGCGCTGGACTGACGACACCAGTTGGCCCACCGGCAACGTCGAGCCCGTCGACATCGTCGAGCCCACCTCCTTCTTCGACGACGTCCTCGACCACGACCACCACGACAAGACCCACCACGACGACAACAACCTCTCCGACGACGTCGACCACGTCAGGAGGGTGAAACCGGGTTGGTCGTCGATGGCGATCGACGACCGGCGACTCGGGCGGTAGCAACCTGATCTTCGAGTAGGCGCCACGTCAGTGGCGGACGGCTCCGTGCCCGCTCACCGATCCGCGTCCTCGTCTGGCTCCCCTCCGGGTCCTCGGCCAGCCTCGTCCAGACTCCCGCCCTGACGACCCCACAGGGCCACGAGCCGCGCCGCCACCTCGGCCTCGGCGCCGTGCTCCGATGGCTCGTAGTACCGACGACCGGCGACCTCGGGCGGGCGGTACTCCTGGTGCACCCAGCCGCGCTCGTCGTCGTGGGGGTACTCGTAGCCCTCCCCGTGGCCGAGGCGTCGCGCTCCGTAGTAGCTGGCCGTCGCGCAGCCGGGCGGGCACGGCGCCCGCCGGTAGATGCCGCACGTCCTCGTGGGCCCGGCGACAGTGCGACCGTGACCCGGTTGGACTTCGGCGCCGAGGCCAGGTGCACGACGGCCTGGGCCAGGTTGAGGCCGGCCTCGGGCAGGCCGACGAACTCGACGGCCCGGGCCGCGGCGTCGGCGACGACAAGGGCCAAGGGGTCGGCCATGCCGATGTCCTCGCTGGCGAGGATCACCAGCCGTCGGGCGATGAAGCGAGCGTCCTCCCCGCCTCCAGCATCCGCGCCAACCAGTACAGGCCTGCGTCGGGATCGGAGCCCCGGACGCTCTTGATGAAGGCGCTGATGATGTCGTAGTGGTCGTCCTCCCCGTACCGCAGGGCCCTGGTTCCCCGGGCCGCCTCGGCGTCGGCGAGGGTCACCCTCGGCGCTGCCACCGCCCGCCGGCGCCCCGCCTCCCGGCGGCCGGCGAGCGCGAGGGCGACCTCCAAGGAGTTGAGGACCACCCGGGCGTCGCCATCGGCCTGGTCGACGAGGTGCTCGACGGCGTCGTCGTCGGCCTCGCCGCCCTCGCGGGTGAGCGCCCGGCGCACCAGCTCCCGAAGGTCGTCGGCTCCCAGCGGGTCCAGACGGAACAGGCTCGAGCGGCTCATGAGCGGCGCGTTCGACCTCGAAGAAGGGGTTCTCGGTCGTGGCGCCGATCAGGACGAGCGTGCCGTCCTCGACCGACGGGAGCAGCGCATCCTGCTGCGCCTTGTTGAAGCGGTGCACCTCGTCGAGGAACAGGATCGTTCCCTGTCCCTGCTCGGCCAGGCGCCGGCGGGCGCCGTCGACCACCTCGCGCACGTCTTTCACGCCCGCCGTCACGGCCGAGAGAGGGACGAAGGCCTTCTCGCTGCTCTCGGCGACCAGGCGGGCGAGCGTCGTCTTGCCCGTCCCGGGCGGCCCCCACAGGATGACCGAGGACAGCCGGTCGGTCTCGATCAGGGCGCGCAGCGGGGCGCCCTCGCGCAGCAGGTGGTCCTGGCCCACCACCTCGTCGAGCGTGCGAGGGCGCAGCCGGGCCGCCAGCGGCGCCTGCCGGGCCAGGCGTTCCTCCAGCGGCGGCGTCGAAGAGCTCGGCCGCCGGGCCGGCCTCGGCACTCGGCGTCATGCTCGCGGGCGGTGCCGGCGCCGCTCCGGATGCCCAGCTCGGCCAGCGCCTGGGGATCGAGGGCCTTGGGCGCGCCGGTCATGGGGTCGGCGCCGGACTGGGTCTTCGGAAAGGCGATGACCTCGCGGATGTTCTCCTCTCCGGCGAGCACGGCCACGAACCGGTCGATCCCCAGAGCGAAGCCCCCGTGGGGCGGAGCCCCGAACCGAAAGGCGTCGAGCAGGAACCCGAACCGCGACTGCGCCTGCTCCTCGCCGATACCGAGGGCGGCGAAGATGCGCCGCTGCATGTCGCACGCGGTGCACGCGGATGCTGCCGGAGCCGAGCTCCCAGCCGTCGAGGACGAGGTCGTAGGCCAGCGAGCGGACTCGGAGCGGATCGGACTCCAGGAACGGCAGGTCCTCGGGGTTCGGCATGGTGAAGGGATGGTGGGCCGCCTCGGGTCGGCCGTCGTCGCCGATCCCCTCGAAGAGCGGAAAGTCCACGATCCATACGTAGCGTGGCGGTCCCTCCCCGACCGGCGGCCGACCGAGGTCGAGGCGGAGCTGTCCCATCACCGAGCACGCACGGCGGTGCTCGTCGGCCACAGCGAGCACCAGGTCGCCCGGCTCAGCCCCGGCGGCAGCAATGATCCCGGCCTGCTCGTCGGCGCTGAGGAACCGCGACACCGGAGACTCGAGTGCGCCGCCCGACGCCCCGTCACCGGCGGCAACCACCCGGGCCCAGACCAGACCCTTGGCCCCGAGGCCCTTGGCCCGCTCCACCAGGGCGTCGAGCCGCGACCGGCCCAGGCCCGCCCTGCCCTGGCACCCGCAGTGCCTTCACCGACGGGGCCTGGAGCGCCTTCAGCTCCGTCTCCGCCAGGACCGGGCCGAGGTCCACCAGCTCCATCCCGAAGCGCAGGTCGGGCTTGTCGGTCCCGTACCGGTCCATGGCCTCGGCCCACGTCATGCGGTCCATCGACGGCCGCGGCCGCGCCGTGGCCGCCGCGTCCGCCTCCAGGACGGCCTCGGACACGAACCCGATCACGTCCTCCTGGCCCACGAAGGAGGCCTCGAGGTCCAGCTGGGTGAACTCGAACTGGCGGTCGGCCCGCAGGTCCTCGTCCCGCAGGCAGCGCGCCAGCTGGTAGTAGCGGTCGAGCTCCCCGACCATGAGGAGCTGCTTGGCGATCTGGGGGCTCTGCGGGAGCACGTAGAACGACCCGTGCTGGCGGCGTGACGGCACCGCGAACTCCCGGGATCCCTCCGGCGTCGGGGTCCACAGCAGCGGCGTCTCCACCTCGGTGAACCCCTGGCGGTCCATGGCCGTCCGGATGGCGGCGTTGACGCGGGCCCGCATGCGCAGGTTGGCCTGCATCCGGTCACGGCGCAGGTCGACGTAGCGGTGGCGGAGCCGGAGCGACCTCGTCGGCGTCGATGCGGTCGGTGACCGGGAACGGCGGCGGGTCGGCGGCGGCGAGGATCTCCACCTGGCAGTCGCCGACCTCCACCTCGCCGGTGGCCAGGGCGGGGTTGACGGTCCCCTCGGGCCGGGGCCGTACGGTGCCCGCCACGGCGATGACGTACTCCGTGCGCACGTCGTGGGCGTGGTCGACCACGCACTGCACCACGCCGGTGTGGTCGCGCAGGTCGACGAACGCGAGGTGCTCGCCGTGCTCCCGGCGGCTGGCCACCCAGCCGCAGAGGCGCACCTGCCGACCGGCGTCGGACGCCCGCAGCGTCCCGCAGTAGTCGGTCCGCATCCCGAGCGCAGCCGGCGTCGCCACAGGCGGCGCGCTCACGATCGGGCCCGCTCGAGCGCGTCGCGCACAGCCTTGGCGACCTCGTGGCGGGGCACCCTCTCCTCCTCACGCTCGGAGCGCAACCAGTGCACCGTGACCGTGCCCGCGGCCGCCTCGTCGGGTCCGACGATCAGCGCCAGCTCTGCGCCCGATCGATCCGCAGCCTTGAGCTGGGCCCTGGCCGACCGCCGGTCGAAGGCGCGGTCCGCCCGCAGGCCGGCCGTCCGCAGCTCGTCGGTGATGTCGCGGGCGGCGGCGCCGCCGGTCAGGTCGACCACGAAGGCGTCCAGCGTCGGTCGCCGGCGTCGGGAACGCACCCTCGGCGTCGCACGCCTGGAGCAGACGCTCGATGCCGATGGCGAAGCCGATACCTGGGGTCGGAGGTCCGCCCAGCGCCTCCACCAGCCCGTCATAGCGACCGCCGCCGCCGATCCCGTTCTGGGCCGCCTCGAGCGCCAGGGCGGCGAACTCGAAGGCCGTGCGTGTGTAGTAGTCGAAGCCGCGCACCAGCCGGTGGTCGATCGTGTACTCGACACCGAGGGCCTCCAACCCCTGAAGCACGTGGCCGAAGTGACTGCGGCACGCATCGCAGAGCGAGTCGAAGCAACCGCGGTGCATTCTCCGTGACTCGTACACACCGCTCATCCTTGCAGTCGAGCACCCGCAGTGGGTTCGCGGAGTAGCGCTCTCGGTGCTGGTCGCACAGCTCATCTCTGTGAGCATCCAGATAGGTCCGGAGCAAATCAAGGTAGGCGGGCCGGCAGTTGGCATCGCCCATCGAGTTCACCTTCAGCTCGACGCGCGACAGACCGAGCTCGCCGAAGAGCCGCGACGCGAGGGTCACCACCTCGACGTCGAGGTCGGGGTCCTCGGTGCCGAGCGCCTCGACGCCCAACTGGTGGTGCTGGCGGTAGCGCCCGGCCTGGGGTCGCTCGTAGCGAAACGCCGGCGTGACGTACCACGCCTTCCACACCACCGGCGGCCGGTGCTGGACGAAGGCCCGCACCACCGACGCCGTCCCTTCGGGCCGCAGAGCGAGGTGCCGGTCGCCCTTGTCCCGGAACTCGTACATCTCCTTGCTGACGACGTCGGTGCCCTCTCCCATGCCGCGCACGAAGACCCCGGCCTCCTCGAACACGGGGCTCAGTATCAGCCCGTAGCCCGCCCGCTCGACCTGGCGCCCGAACGCCACCACGAGCGCCTCCCAGCGGGCCGAGTCGGGGGCCAGGACGTCGCGGGTCCCTGCCGGGGCCTGAAAGGCTTGACGCTGCTGGGGCACGACCGCTCAGGTTAGTGAGGCCTCAGGCGCCCTTGCCCGGGAGTATTCGGTAGGCGTCGTAGACGCTGTCGAGCCGCTTGATGGTGCCGATCACCGAGTCGAGGTGGCTCGGGTCGGCCAGCTCGAACTCGAAGCGCATCCGGCTGACCCGGTCGGCCGCCGTGTGGCTGGAGCTGGCCAGGATGTTGATGTGGTGCTCGGCCAGGACCTTGGCCACGTCGGCGAGCAGGCGGGCCCGATCCAGCGCCTTGACCTCGATCGACGCCACGAAGACCCCGGTGGCGTCGCGGTCCCACTCCACCTCGATGAGCCGCTCGCCGGTCTGTGACGACAGCGACATGGCGTTGGCGCAGTCTCCGCGATGCACCGAGACACCCCGCCCCCGGGTGACGAACCCGAGGATCTCGTCGCCCGGCACCGGCGTGCAGCATCGGGAGAGGCGGATCATCACGTCGTCGAGGCCCTCGACGTACACACCCGTGGACTGCCGGCGGCTCGGGCGGCGGGGCGGCCGGGCCGTCGTCGGCAGCTGCTCGTCGTGGCCCCCGCCCCGCAGCTGGCGGGACAGGCGCTGGGCCACCGAGATCGCCGACACGTGGCCCTCGCCGATGGCGGCGTGCAGCGCGTCGAGGTCGGCGTAGTTCATCGACTCGGCCAGGGTGCTGATCGACGCCGAGGCGGCGAGCTTCTGCACCGGCAGGCCCTCACGGCGCAGCGCCTTGACCAGCTCGTCCTTGCCCGTCTCGATGGCGTCCTCGCGGCGCTCGCGGCTGAACCACTGGCGGATCTTGTTGCGGGCGCGGGGGGTGACGACCAGCTTGAGCCAGTCGCGCGACGGGCCCGCCGGTGGGCACCTTGGACGTGAAGATCTCGACCGTGTCGCCCGAGTGCAGGGCCGAGTCCAGGGGGATCAGGCGCCCGTTGACCCGGGCCCCGATGCAGCGGTGCCCGACCTCGGTGTGGATGGCGTAGGCGAAGTCGATCGGCGTGGCCGCCGTCGGGAGGGTGAGGACCTTGCCCTTCGGGGTGAAGACGTAGACCTCGTCCTGCTCGAGGTCGAGCTTGAGGGTCTCCAGGAACTCGGTGGGGTCAGGGGTGTCGCGCTGCCAGTCGACGATCCGTTGGAGCCAGGCGATCTCGGCCGGTGTCGACTTCTCCTTGTAGCCCCAGTGGGCGGCGATGCCGAACTCGGCGCGGTTGTGCATCTCCCGGGTCCGGATCTGGACCTCGAGCGGCTTGCCCAGCGCACCGACGACCGTGGTGTGCAGCGACTGGTACAGGTTGAACTTCGGGGTGTTGATGTAGTCCTTGAACCGTCCCTGCACCGGGCTCCAGATGGCGTGGATGGCGCCCAGCGCCGCCCAGCAGTCCTTCTCCGAGTCGACGAGGACCCGGATACCGACCAGGTCGTAGATGTCGTCGAACTCCTTGCCCTTGACGACCATCTTCTCGTAGATGCTCCACAGGTGCTTGGGCCGGCCCGTGACCTCGGTCTTGATGGCGACCTCGTGGAGCCGCTCCCTGACCGACTCGAGCACCTGGGCCAGGTAGATGTCGCGCTCGGGCGAGCGGGTGGCGACCATCTGCTCGATCTCGGCGTAGCGCTTGGGATGCAGGGTGGCGAAGGCCAGGTCCTCCAGCTGCCAGCGGATCTCCTGGATGCCCAGGCGGTGGGCCAGCGGCGCGTAGATGTCGAGGGTCTCCTGGGCCGTGCGGCGCTGCTTCCACGCCGGCATGCCGGCGATGGTCCGCATGTTGTGCAGGCGGTCGGCCAGCTTGATGATCAGGACCCGCCAGTCCTTGGCCATCGCCACCAGCATCTTGCGCATGGTGGCGGCCTGCTGCGCCTCCTTCGAGTCGAACCGCAGGCGGTCCAGCTTGGTGACGCCGTCGACGATCGACGCCACGACGGGGCCGAAGTCCTCGGTCACCGAGTCCAGCGACAACCCCGGTGTCCTCCACGGCGTCGTGCAGGAGGGCGGCGGCGATGGTCACGTCGTCGAGGCCCAGCTCGGCGACGACGGTGGCCACGGCGAGGGGGTGGTTGATGTAGGGCTCGCCGGAATTGCGCACCTGGCCGACGTGGGCCTCCTCGGCCACCCGGTAGGCCTGCACGATGAGCGAGGTCGGCGCCTTGGGGTGCCGGGAGCGGAACGCCTTGGTCAGTGGTGTGACGGCCGGTGTGGGCGCGGACGCCTGTCGGTGCCAGGGCAACAGCGTCCGGTCAACCCCCACCATGCGCATCATCTACGTCACGCCGATCAGGGCGACACCTACCTCCATCCTCCCAAGGTAGTCGGCCGCACAGGCGCAGAGGCGCCATCCGGCCCCGGGCTGCCTACCGGCGCTTGCCCTTCTTGCGGGGCCGAGGCGAGGAGCGGCGGCCCGACTGGCGGCCTCGCGTCGAGCTCGGTCGCGGGCGGCCGGCGGGAGTGGGCGCGGGGCGTTGGGCGGCACCGTCGGTCGTTTTCGCCGAGACTCCGTCCTCGGCGGGCGTGCCTCCGTCGCCCGCGGCCACGGCGCGGCCGGCCCCGGATCCCGCCCGCACCAGGGCGCCCTGCTGGCTGCCCCCCGCCCGGGCGGCGGCCGCGGCCGCCGGCGTGAGCAGCGTCATGGCCTCTCCCCGGGCGGAGAGCCGCTGGCGGATGGTGGCGTACCGCCCCTCACGCTCCTTCATCATCGCCAGCAGCGGTGAGGCGATGAAGATGGAGGAGTAGGCGCCGCTGGCCAGGCCGATGAACAGGGCCAGGCCGAACTCCTGGAGGGTCTTGGCCCCGAGGAACTGGGCCCCGATGACGAGGATCGAGAGGATGGGCAGCAGCGCCACGAAGGAGGTGTTGATCGAGCGCATCAGCGTCTGGTTCATCGACAGGTTGACCATGTCGCTGTAGGTGAGCCGACCGGTCGACGCCAGACCCTTGGTGTTCTCCTGGACGCGGTCGAACACGACGATCGTGTCGTACAGCGAGTACCCAAGGATCGTCAGGAACGCCACCACCGTGGCCGGGGTGACCTGCAACCCTGACAAGGAGTAGATCCCGGCCGTGACGAGGATGTCGTGGATCACCGCCACGATGGCCGCCACCGCCATCTTCCACTCGAAGCGCACCGTGATGTAGAGGGCGATGGCGAGGAAGAAAGCCAGCAGGGCGTACTCGGCCTTGGTCGTGATCTCGTGGCCCCACGTCGGGCCCACGTCGTTGATGCTGACCTGGGACGGCTGCACGTGGGCGATGGACGCCAGCTTGTTCGTGACGGACTGCTTCACCTGGGCCTGATGGGCGGCCGAGCCCGAGTTGACGTTGGCCTGCACGTCGAGCGTCTTCCCGCCGAGCACGGTGATGGTCGGATCGGAGACGCCCACAGAACCCACAGCCGAACGGGCCTGGCTCACGCTGACGTTGGGCGCCACCACCTGCCAGTCGGTACCGCCCTTGAACTCGATGCCGAAGTTGAGGCCCTTCACGCCGAGCGAGAGAGCACCCACGATGATCACCACGGCGGAGGCGATGAACCAGCGCCGCCGTTTGCCGACGAAGTCGAAGGCGGTCTCGCCCCGGTACAGACGAGACCACAGCCCGCGAATGCGGCCCCTCCCCTGGCTCATACCGGTGCCCTCGCCGGGCTGCGGGCGGGGGCGCCATCCGGCTTGGGCGCGGGCGTGGACGCCAGACCCCTGGCCACGCCGAGCCACCGGGCCTCGGTGAAGAGGCGGCTGCGGCCCACCATGACGACCATGGGCCGGGTGAAGGTGTAGGTGATGATGACGTCGAGCAGGGTGGACAGGCCCAGGTAGAAGGCGAAGCCCCGCACGGCGCCGACGCTCAGCCAGTACAAGATGGCGGCGCCGATGAACGACACGGCGTCGGCCGCCAGGACGGTACGGAAGGCGGAGCGGAAGCCCCTGTCCACCGACGAGCGGATGGTCTTGCCGGCCCGTATCTCGTCCTTTAATCGCTCGAAGTACACGACGTACGAGTCGACGGTGATACCGATGGACACGATGAGGCCGATCACGCCCGACAGATCGAGGGCCAGGCCGTTGCTGTGACCGAGGTACGACACGATGGCCCACAGCAGGGCGGCAGTGAGGCCCAGTCCGGCGACCACGATCACGCCCAGGGCCCGGTAGTAGGCGATCATGTACAGCATCACCAGGCCCAGCCCGACGAGGCCGGCGACCAACCCGGCGTGCAGCGAGTCACGGCCCAGGGTGGGCGACACGGTCTGCACGGTCTGCTGGTCGAGCTGGACGGGCAGGGCACCGTAGCGAAGGATGAGGGCGACGTTCTGCGCCTGTCCCTGGGTGAACTGGCCGGTGATCTGGCCCTGGCCGTTGAAGCTCTGGGCGTTGATCGTCGGCGCCGACTCGACCGTCCCGTCGAGCTCGAAGGCCACCTGCTTCTGGTAGTTCTGCTGCGCCATGGCGTCGAACTTGGGTGATCCGGCGCTGGTGAGGGTGAAGTTGATCTGCCAGCCGCCGCCGTTCTGTGGGATCGCGGCCTGCGCCGTCTTGATGACACTGCCGTTGAGCACTGCAGGGCCCAGCACGTAGCGGGTGGTGACGTTGCCGCTGGTGTCCTTCTGAGGCAGGAGGACGGTCGCCTGAGGGTTGTCGTTCCCCTTGGGGGTGCTGGGCACGTTGGCGAGCGTCGAGTCGACCTGCCCGGCGGCGACCGACGGCGAGCAGGACGGTGGCCCGGCGGGCGGGGCCGGCTGGCCCGGTGGCGGAGCGGTGTAGGGAGGCGCCGTGCACAGCACGGGGCGGAAGAACAGCTGCGCCGTCTGGCCCACGAGCTGGATCGCCCGCTGCTGGTCCTTCACGCCGGGCAGCTGGACAATGATGTTGCCGCCCTGCCGGGCGATGTTGGGCTCGGCCACGCCGAGGGAGTCCACCCGGTTGGTGATGATGTTGATGGCCTGGTCGAGCTGGTCCTGAGGCACGTTGTGGGCCGGCTTGTAGACCACCGAGACGCCGCCCTGGAGATCCAACCCCAGCGCGGGCGACCACCCGAGGGCGATCACCGCGCCCAGCGCGCCCAGGCAGACCAGCACCGTGGCGATGGCCCACACCAGGAGGGGCCGTCTCAACTCAATGCTCCCATCTACCCGGCGATCTCCTCGGGCCCCTCCCCGTCACGACGGTGGCCCGAGCGCTGGCCCCCCTGTCCGGGGGAGTGGTCGTCACGCTCCTCGTCGACCTCGTCGTCGATGTCGCCGTCGATGTCGCCGTCGAGCTCGTCGTCGAGGTCGTCATCGGTCTCGACGGGATGCTCCACCTTGCGGCCCAGCGCCTGGCGCAGCATGGCGATCGTCACACCGGGCGCCACCTCGATATAGACGCGATCGTCCTCGATCGCCTCGACGTGACCCACGATGCCGCTGACGGTGACGACCTCGTCCCCCACCTCGATGGACGACATCAGGGACTGCTGCTGGCGGACGCGCTGCTGCTGGGGGCGAATGAGCAGGACGTACATCAAGATGAGCAGCAGGGGCAGGAAGAGGAGGATTTCCATCAGTTGGCCCTCCGAGAACGAGCAGTCATCGAGATTAGTCCAGGCGGGCTCTCGGGGGTCTTCACTGGGACGCGGCCGGCAGGTGCGCCCATCGGCTGGCCAGCTCGGCGCGCAGAGCCGTGAGGGTCCCGGCTCGGACGGCGGCCCGGATTCGGGCCACGAGGGCCAGGATCCAGGCCAGGTTGTGCATGGTGATCAGTCGGCGGGCGGAGGCCTCGCCGACGACCAGCTGGTGGCGGAGGTACGCCCTCGACCAGCGCCCGCACACGTCGCAGGGACACGTTGGATCGATGGGCTCGGCGTCCTGGGCGAAGGTCGCGTTCCGCAACCGGAGCGGCCCCGCCGCGGTGAGCGCCGTGCCGTGCCGGGCCAACCGGGTGGGAAGCACGCAGTCGAACATGTCGGCGCCGAGCGCGACCGCCTCGACCAGGCCGACGGGGTCCCCGACGCCCATGAGGTAGCGGGGTCGGTCAACCGGTAGCTCGGCCACCGTCGGGGCCAGCGCGGCCAGCATCTCGCTCCGGCTCTCCCCCACGGACAGGCCGCCGACGGCGTACCCGGAGAGATCGAGCTCCACGGTCCGCCGGGCGCTCTCGGCTCGCAGCCCTTCGTCGATCCCCCCCTGCACGATGCCGAAGAGGGCTTGACCCTCGCGGCCTTCGCGGCGGTGGGCATCCCGGGCCCGCACCCCCCAGGCCGACCGTCCGCTCGACGGCCTGCCGGAGCAGCCCGGGGGGCGAGGACAAGGGCGGGCACACGTCCAGGGCCATCTGGATGTCGGCGCCCAGCAGACCCTGCACGGCCACGGCCCGCTCGGGCGTCAGGCGATGCGTCGACCCGTCGTAGGTCGAGCGGAACGTGACGCCGTCGTCGTCCACCCGCGCCGCCAGGGACAACACCTGGTAGCCCCCGGAGTCGGTGAGCACGTGGCCGCTCCAGGCGGTGAAGCGGTGGATCCCGCCCATCCCCGCCACCACCTCGGCGCCGGGGCGCAGCATGAGGTGGTAGGCGTTGGCCAGGGTGACCTCGACACCGAGTGCCTCGAGGTCGGCGCTGGACAGGCCCTTGACGCTGCCGCGGGTCCCGACGGGCATGAAGCACGGCGTCGTGAAGCGGCCCCGCGGCGTCTCCACCAGGCCGCAGCGGGCCGCGCCGTCGGTCGCGGTGGCCGTGAAGCGGAGAGTCACTCGCCACTGCCCTTCGCCACCCTGCTCACGAGCATGGCGTCGCCGAAGGACAGGAAGCGGTACCCCTCGGCGAGAGCGAGGTCGTAGAGCGCCCGCCAACGTTCGCCGCAGAAGGCGTCGACCAGCAGCAGCAGCGACGAGCGGGGAAGGTGGAAGTTCGTCAGCAGGACGTCGACGACGCGGAACGGGTAGCGGCCGTGGATGAAGAGAGAGGTGCGGCCCTGGAGCTGGCCTGTGGCGGCAGCCGACTCCAGGGCTCGGACGGTCGTCGTGCCCACGGCCACGACCCGACGCGCACGAGCGCACGCCTCGAGCGTCGAGGCGGGAACGGAGTACCGCTCGCTGTGCATGTCGTGGTCCTCGGGCCGGGCGGCCTTGACCGGTCGGAAGGTGTCGGGGCCGACGGCCAGGTCGACCGTGGCCAGGTCCACGCCACGGCGGCGACACCGCTCCACCAGCTCGGCATCGAAGTGCAGACCGGCGGTGGGTGCCGCCACCGAGCCCGAACGCCGGGCGAAGACCGTCTGGTAACGCTCGGGGTCGTCGAGGGGCTGGCGGATGTAGGGCGGCAGGGGGACCTCGCCCAACGAGCCGGCCAGGGCCTCGTCGAAGAAGCGCACGAACCGACGCCCGTCGGGCCCGCTTTCGGTCGACCCTGGCGTCCCGCCGACCTCGCACGCCGGCTCGTCGCCGGCGAAGAGGGTCGTCCCCGGTGGGACCCGCCGGCTGGGACGTACCAGCGCCTCCCAACGGGCGGCGCCAGTGGTGTCGGGAGCCGGCTCGAGCAGGAGGACCTCGACGGCGCCACCCGTGGCCTTGCTCAACCGCACGCGGGCGGGGATCACCCGGCTCTCGTTCACCACGAGCAGGTCACCGGGCTCGAGGACCTGGGCGAGATCGGCAACCGTCAGGTGACGGGGCGGCTCGGCCTCGTCGAGCGCCACCAGCATCCGGGCCTGCGAACGGGTCGGAGCGGGCCGTTGGGCGATGGCCTCCGCCGGCAGCTCGTAGTCGAATCGTTCCAGCTCCACGGCCCGAGCGTAGGGGGGGCTGGTTGCTCGGGCCGGCCTCCCGGGCCGGCCCTGGCCGCTCCGCGGCGGCGGGTGATTGCTGGGGCCGGCCTCCCGGGCCGGCCTAGTCGAACAGGCCCTCGGGGGTGGGCGGGCTGGCCAGGCCCAGGTGCCCCCACGCCGCCGGGGCCGGCACCCGGCCGCGCGCCGTGCGCATCAGCAGGCCCCGCTGGAGGAGGAACGGCTCGTACACGTCCTCGACGGTCTCGGGCTCCTCGCCCACGCTGACGGCCAGCGTCGACAGCCCGACCGGCCGGCCGCCGAAGCGGCGGCACAGCGCCTCGAGGATCGATCGGTCCACCTTGTCGAGACCGAGATGGTCCACGCCGAACAGCTCGAGACCCTCCGACGCCGTCGCCCGGGTCACGATCCCCTCGCCGCGGACCTCCACGAAGTCCCTGACCCGCCGAAGCAGCCGGTTGGCGATCCGGGGCGTCCCCCGGGCACGGCCGGCGATCTCCTCGGCACCCCCGCGGTCGATCTCCACGCCGAGGATGCGGGCCGTCCGGCCGATGATGCTCTCCAGCTCCTCGGCGGTGTAGTAGTCGAGCCGGGCGACGAAGCCGAACCGCTCGCGCAGCGGACCGGTCACCAGACCCGTCCTGGTGGTGGCGCCGACCAGCGTGAAGCGGGGCAGGTCGAGGCGGATCGAGCGGGCCGTCGGACCCTTGCCGATCACGATGTCGAGCTGGAAGTCCTCCATGGCCGGGTAGAGGACCTCCTCGACGGCCCGCGCCAGGCGGTGGATCTCGTCGATGAACAGGACGTCGCCCTCGCTCAAGTCGGTGAGGATGGCGGCCAGGTCGCCGCCCCGCACCAGCGCCGGGCCGGAGGTGATCCGCAGGCCAGCGCCCATCTCGTTGGCCACGATGCCGGCCAGCGTCGTCTTGCCCAGCCCGGGCGGGCCGGCAAAGAGCAGGTGGTCGACGGCCTCGCCCCGTCGCCTGGCCGCCTCGAGGACGATCTCCAGGTGCTCCTTGAGCTGGGACTGGCCGACGAACTCGGCCAGGTGGCGGGGTCGGAGCCCGACCTCCTCGGCCGCCTCCACCGGCGCGGCCGACGGGTCGACGGCCCGGCCGTCCGTGGAACCGAGGTCACCTCGGCCCAGGTCGGACCGACCGTCGGGGCTCACGACCTCGCGGCGCCGGCTCACGGCGTGGCCGCCAGCTCGCGCAGAGCCGCCCGCAACACCTCCTCGGTCGCACCCTCGGCAGGAACCGACTGCAGCACCTGTCGCACCTCGTCGGGACCGTAACCCAGCCCGGCCAGGGCGGCGCGGACCTCGGCTCGGACTCCTGCCCCCCCACGTGCGGCGGTCGTCGGCTCGACGCCGAGGTCGGGTAGGTCGAGACGGGCCTTGAGCTCGATCAGCAGGCGGGCCGCCGTCTTGCGCCCCACACCCGGCACCAGCATCAGGGCGTCGATGTCGTCGGCCAGCACCGCCCGCTGCAGGGCGGCCGGGCTGTGGGCGGACAGGATGGCGAGGGCCAGCGACGGTCCCACACCGTGGGCACCCACCAGGGCCTCGAAGCACCGACGTTGGTCCCGGGTGGCGAACCCGTACAGCACGATGGCGTCCTCGCGCACGTGGGTGTGCACGTGGAGGAAGGCCGGACAGCCGAGCTCCAGCGGGACGAGCGTCGGCGTCGGGACCGTGACGCGGTAGCCCACCCCGCCCGTCTCGATGAGCACCTCTCCCTCCTCGCCGCGGTCGATCACCACACCCCGTAAGGAGCCGATCACGGTCGACCTCCCCTGGCGGCGCTCGCATCGATCCGCTGGGCGCGAGGCGCGACGGTGAGATGACAGATGGCCAGGGCGAGGGCGTCGGCCACGTCGCTCGGCGCCGGCGGCTCGCGGAGACCGAGCAGGACGGCGACCATCCGCTGTACCTGCTCCTTGGTGGCCGACCCGTAGCCGGCGACGGCCTGCTTGACCTCGTTGGAGGTGTACTGGGCCACGGCACAGCCGGCCTCGGCCGCGGCCACCAGGGCCAGGCCGCTGGCCTGGCCGACCGACATGGCCGTGCGGGCGTTGGTCTGAAAGAACACCCGCTCGACCGCCACCGCCGCCGGCGTCAGCTCGGCGATCAGCCCTCGAAGCTCCCTGGCCAGGTCGGCCAGGCGCTCCGGCAGTGGTGCGCCGGCCTCTGTCGTGATCACGCCGGCGGTGATCGTCGACAGCTCGTCCCCGCCGCCCGCGACACAGCCGTAGCCGCACGAGGACACCCCAGGATCGATCCCGAGCACGAACACTCGTTCGAGCCTACTGGAGCCGGTGGCCCTGGGCGCGGATGGGCAACCGTTCACCGGCCGATCGTTACCTGGTCAAACTATGTCGCACCTGTATCGTGTGCCATGGCGCCTCCGGCAGCCGGCGACAAGCGGCTCACCCAGCCGGTGATCGGTGGCGTGCCGGCTGAGCTGGCCGAGCACACCGGCTTTCTCCTCTCCAAGCTGGGCCTCGCCACGAGCCGCCGTTTCGCCGAGGCCATGGAGCCCTTCGGGCTCGACCCTCGCCAGTTCGCCGTCATAACCGTGCTCGGCGCCCACGACGGCGTGGCCCAACAGGAGCTGGCCGACCGCCTGAAGATCCATCCGAGCTCCATGGTCGCAGTCATCGACGACTGCGAGGCAGCCGGCCTGCTCGAGCGCCGACGTGACCCGGCCGACCGGCGTCGGTACGCCATCCACCTGACCGCCAAGGGCCGATCGCTCCTGGTCCGGGCCCAGCGATGCGGCGGCAGCCTTTCACGTCGAGATGTTCGGCCAGATCGACCCGAGCGAGCAGCAGGAGTTGCACGGGCTCCTCCTCCGCCTCGCCAGCCGCGGGACCCTTGTCGGACCTCGGCGCTTCGTCGAGCGTGAGCCGGCCAGCCTGAGTCCCTCGCCCCGCGTGGGCGGGCCGCCTCCTCACCGCCCTCGGCCGGCCGTGGGCGGCAGGTCAGGCCTCGACGAGCTCGAGGATGGAGTCGGGGATGTCGAAGTTCGAGTAGACGTTCTGCACGTCGTCGTCCTCTTCGAGCGCATCGATGACGCGCAGGACGCGGCGGGCGTCGGCCTCGTTGGCGAGCGGCACCGACGTCGTGGCCAGCATGGTGAGGTCGGCCGACTCGTACTCCAGGCCGGCGTCCTCCAAGGCGGCCCGGACACGCCCGAGGTCGGTCGGAGGACACGTGACCTGCCACGTGTCGCCCTGGTCGGAAAGGTCCTCGGCGCCTGCGTCGAGCGCAACGAGCATGAGGTCGTCCTCGGCGACCGTCTTCGGGACGATGACGACACCCTTGCGCTCGAACTGCCACGACACCGCTCCAGGCTCGGCCATGGAGCCGCCGTTGCGGGTGAACGTGCTGCGGACGTCGGCGCCGGTGCGGTTGCGATTGTCGGTCAGGCACTCGATGATGACCGCCACGCCGCCCGGTGCGTACCCCTCGTAGGTCACGGACTCGTAGCGCACGCCCTCGAGGTCGCCGGTCCCGCGCTTGATGGCGCGCTCGATCGTGTCGGTCGGCACCGAGGCGTCGCGGGCCTTGTTGAACATCGTCCGGAGCGTGGCGTTGGAGCTCATGTCCCCCCCGCCCTCGCGGGCTGCGACCTCGACCTGGCGCAGGATCTTGGCGAACAGCTTTCCCCGCGCCTTGTCCTGGGCGCCCTTGCGGTGCTTGATCGTCGCCCATTTGGAATGACCGGACATGGGATCCTCCTACCTGGCCGGGCCGTCGGCGCCTGAGCCGACGTTCGACAGAAAGAGCTCGTGCAGCCGCCAGTCGCCGGCCAGCTCGGGGTGAAAGGCGGCGACGAGCACGCTCCCCTGGCGGCACACCACGGGCGTGGGGGCGCCTCCCACGGCCACGGTCGCCAACACGTCGACGCCCTCTCCGGCGCGCGCCACCACGGGGGCCCGGATGAACACCGCCCGCATGGGCCCGCCCACCACGTCGCTCACGTCGAGGTCGCTCTCGAACGAGTCGACCTGGCGACCGAACGCGTTCCGCCGCACCGACAGCTCGATGGCCCCGAAGCACCGCTGGTCGCGCCGCCCGTCCAGGACCTCGGTCGCCAGCAGGATCATCCCCGCGCAGGTGCCGAAGGCGGGCATGCCCCCGGCCAGGCGGTCGGCGATCGGATCGAACAGCCCTGACGACTCCAGCAGCATCGACATCGTCGTGGACTCACCGCCCGGGAGTATCAAGGCGTCGATACCCGCCAGCTCCTCGGGGAGCGCGGACCTCGATCGGGTCGGCTCCGAGATCAGCGAGGACCCGGGCGTGCTCCCCGACGTCGCCCTGCAGAGCGAGGATCCCGACCTTCACCTGGCGGCACCCGGTCTTGGTTGCGCACCGTCACCAGCCTCGCTCGGACAGCCGTACCTCGAGGCCGTCGATCTCGCTGCCCACCATGGGCTCGCCCAGATCACGGCTCACCTCGGCGAGGATGTCCGGCCGGCGGTAGTGCGTGGTCGCCTCGACGATCGCCCGCGCCCGGCGGGAGGGGTCGGAGCTCTTGAAGATGCCCGACCCCACGAAGACGGCCTCGGCGCCCAGCTGCATGACGAGGGCGGCGTCGGCCGGAGTCGCCAGCCCGCCGGCACAGAACAACGGCACAGGGAGCCGCCCGGTCTCGGCGATCTCCTGCACCAGGGCGACGGGCGCCTGGAGCTGCTTGGCCCAGCCGTACAGCTCGGCCGAGTCGGCCTGGGTGACACGGCGGATGTCGCCGAGGATCGACCGCAGATGCCGGACCGCCTCCACCACGTTGCCGGTGCCCGCCTCACCCTTGGAGCGGATGAGGGCGGCGCCCTCCGAGATGCGGCGGAGCGCCTCGCCCAGGTTCGTGGCCCCACAGACGAAGGGCACCGAGAACGCCCACTTGTCGACGTGATGGGCCTCGTCGGCGGGCGTGAGCACCTCGCTCTCGTCCACGTAGTCCACGCCCAGCGCCTCGAGGATCTGCGCCTCCACGAAATGACCGATGCGCGCCTTCGCCATGACCGGGATGGTGACGGCGCCCTGGATCGCCTGGACGAGGGCGGGATCGCTCATCCTCGCCACCCCGCCGTGGCGGCGGATATCAGCCGGAACCCGCTCGAGCGCCATCACGGAGACGGCACCGGCGCCCTCGGCCACCTTGGCCTGCTCGGCGTCGACCACGTCCATGATGACGCCGCCCCGCAGCATCTCCGCCAGGCCTCGCTTCACCCGACTGGTCGCGGTCACCCGAGAGTCGTCGCCGCCCTGCCCCGTCGACGACCCGCTCCGGGGCCCGTTCCCTCGCTCGTTCATGGGTACATCGTCTCCCACGCAACCGAGTCTACTGGCCGGCAGGCTCAGAGCTCCCGGAGCGCCTGCAGCCGCTCGTCGATCGAGCTCCCCTGTCCGGAGATCCAGAGGTGACCGATCGCCCGGTCCTTCGCCCCCAGCCGTTTGACCGACGCCGGCCGGCCGTCACCGACCTTCTCCAGCGCCGAGATGAGCCCGGGCGGATACCGGGTCAGGGACACGGCGGCCAGATCGGCGAGCGCTTCGCGGTTTCTCCCGGCGGCCCAGGACGTGAGCCCGGCTGCGGGTGGAACGAGCGCGGCGAGGAGGCCGAGGGACGAGACGGCCACCGTGCCGGGAAGGATGTCGTGGACCTTGACGTGGTTCACCTCGTGAGCGAGGACGGCCTCGAGCTCGACCCGTCCCATCGACGAGACGAGGCCCGTGGTGACGACGATGGTCGCCTGACGGGGGTGGAGCCCGACCGTCAACGCGTCGGGGGCGTCGTCGTCGACCACGCGGAGGGTCGGCTTGGGGATCCCCGATGCGGCGCACAGCCCATCGATGAGGTTGTGCACTCTCGGCTGCTCGTCGGCACCGGCCACTCGAGCGCCGGTCAGGCCGAAGACCGCCGCCGCGCCGCCGCGCCAGGTGCAGAGCGCGGCCGCCGCGCCAGCCACGACGCCGACGATGATCCCGACGACGACGGAGACCAGCGCACCGGCGACCGCCAGGCCCACCACGAAGACGACGAGCGCCGGCAGCCCGGCGAGAGCCGTGGCCCTCCTGCGATTGGCGGCGATCTCGGCCCGGCCTGGCGCTTCGGGCCTGCTCAGCGACGTCCTCGACAACGGGGATCCCGCGTGATCTCGGAGTAGATGTGCACGTACCGCTCGGCCAGCCGGTCCATGGCGAAGTCGCCGGCACGCGCTTCGCCCGCGACGGCGAGCCGTTCTCCCAGCCCGCGATCCTCGAGCACCCGCCGTAGGGCGTCGGCCAGGGCGTCCACGTCGCCCGGCGGTACCAGCATGGCGTCCCGCCCGTCGCCCGTGACCTTGCGGTAGGCAGGCAGGTCGCTGGCCACGATGGCCGTGTGGGCGGCCATCGCCTCGAGGAGAACGACCCCGAACGACTCCCCGTGGAGCGACGGCGCGCAGAACACCTCCGCGCCCCGGAGTCGCGGACGCGACCTCGGCGTCGGTGATCCGTCCGAGCCACTCGATCCGCGGCTCGTCGGCGGTCCGCTGGCGCAGCTCGGCCGTCTGCGGCCCCTCGCCCACCATCCACAGCCGGGTGTCGGGCGGAAGCCGCCCGAAGGCGGCCAGCAGCGTCTCGACTCCCTTGCGGGGCTCGTGCCGGCCGATGAAGACGATCGTCGGTCCTGCCGTCGGCCATGCCGTGGCCTTGGCGAAGCGCTCCGTCTCGATGCCGTTGAACACCGGCTCGTAGGTGCCGCCGAGAGCCGCCTCGGCCGTGGCCTGGGCATCCGAGGACACGGCACAGCGCCAGGCCAGGAACCTCACCGCGGTCCGAGCCAGAGGACGGAGCATGGCGTAGGCCAGGCTGGCGCCCGAGCGGTGGAACGTCCCGACCGCAGGCCGATCCGTATAGAGCAGTGTCGTCAGGCTGGGCCCGGGCGCCAGGGGCTCGTGCAGGTGCACGACGTCGAAGTCCTCGTCCCTCAGGGTACGAATCGTCCGGAGGGCGCAGGGAAGGTCGGGGGCCAGAGGCGCCACCGAGCCGTTGCCGGCCAGCGGGATCGACCGGCCGAGGGGCGCCACCCCGCCGTCGGGTGGCGGGCCGTCGCACGGCGCCAGCACCCGCACCTGGTGACCCTGAGATCGCAAGCGCGCGCGCCAGACCCAGCACCTGGCCCTGCACGCCACCCGGGATCGTCAAGCTGTACGGGCACACTTGGGCCACGCGCACGGAACCAACGGTAGCTCCGGGCCACCCGGGCCGTTGACGGCCGACGGTGACGCCTGCCGGGGTCCCGCTCGTACCTCGACCGGAACCCACCGCTGAACAGCTGGTTTCGACCCGGTGAGCCAACCAGGCCCGAGACGCCCGATGACGTGAAAGCCACGGCAAATCCACAAGTTGTGCTCTGGATGCACACAGGACTCCCCACCTACGGTGACCGACCGTCAGCGCGAGGGAGGGCGTGATATGACGGTGATCGGCCCGGCATCCGGCGAGGAGTCGAGGGCGCAGCAGGCCAGGCGCTCCTCCTGCTCCGAGAGCATCGAGCTGGTCGCACGGGCCCGCTCCCACGCCATCTGGGCCCGACGGCACCTGCTGGGCTGCGATGGGAGCCACGATCGTGGCGGCGACCTGGTCACAGCCAGGCGCCTGCTCATGGCCGCGAGCCAGGCACTCGGCACGGCGGCCATGGACTCGGCGCTGCCGACCAACGTGACCAAGGCGCTCGTGGACTCGTGGACGTGCCTCGACGCGTTCCTGCTCGCCGCCGGTGAGCTCGACGAGGAGCCGACCGGTGCCGACGCGCAGCGGTTCTTGACCCGTGGCGCGACCTACCTGATCGAGGCGCTTCCGAGCCGGGACGTTCGTACACGGGTAGGGATGGTCGAAGCGGCCGGTCACCGCTAACGCACGTCGCCGGCCGACCCGGCACCGTCTCCCGTGGCATCGGTAAGGTCGGACCATGGCTCTCTCAGACAAGACGGTCCTGATGCTCGCCGCCGACCTCTTCGAGGACATGGAGCTGCTCTATCCGCTCTATCGGCTCCGGGAGGAAGGCGTGGCGGTGACGGTCGCGGGGCTCGACGATCACCCCGTGACCGGCAAGAAGGGCCACGGACCAGTGGCCGTCGACACGACGGTGAACGATGTCAACTCCGGTGGCTTCGACGCCTTGATCGTCCCCGGCGGGTACGCGCCGGACAAGCTCCGCCGCTCCGATGCGGTGCTCGAGCTGGTGCGCAGCTTCGACACGGCAGCGAAGCCGATCGCCTTCATCTGCCATGCCGGCTGGGTCCCGATCTCAGCCCAGATCGTGAAAGGACGACGGGCGACGAGCGTCGATGCCATCCGCGACGACATGGTCAACGCGGGCGTCGACTGGGTCGACGAGGCCACGGTGGTGGACGGCAACCTGATCTCGGCCCGCACACCGGCGGACCTGGGACCGTGGATGAAGGCGCTGCTCACGGCGCTCGACGCCGAAGGGCGATAACGCTCGCCCAACAGGCGATTCGACGGCGAACCCTGACACGACGCCGCCCACGTCGGCAGCGTGTCAGAGCCAGCCGACGCGGGCGCCCACCGCTTCCTCGACCCGCGGCTGCGCTGCCTCGCCGCTCCGCACCCGCTCGAGCAGCCTGCGGATCGACTCGATGATCTCGGGCACGGCGTCCCGGAGGGAAGCGCTGTCACGGGCGTCGACCTCCGCCCCGCTGACTCCCGCCTCGGCGAGGAGGGCGTCGAGGTCGCCGAGACGGGCGGCGACCCAACCGAGGGGGTCGGCCGACAGCTCCTCGACGAAGTGCCGGTAACCCGGCTCCCATCCCGTGAACCTCGGGTGATGATGGGTCCGATCGTGGCTCCCGGGCGTGCCCGCCACCGACTCGAGGAGGTCGCCCCGCCAGATCGGCCTCCCGACCGCGATCGGCTGAGCCGAGTAGATCGAGCCGCGCAGCTCTCCTCGCTCGAGCATGCGCACCTCGAGCCGCACGCCGCGCTCGGCGCCTTCCTGGCCGGGCCCGGGGTCGGGGTCGACGAAGTACAGGTCGCTGACCACCACGCCGATCGACTCGAACCCGAAGACGTACAGCACCGGCCGCTCCTCTCCACGCGGCCAGCCTACGACTCGACCGCGGTGACCTCGTCCGCTTTGCCGGGCGCGGCCCGCCTCGGCCATCGCCAGGCCACGTTCAGGAGCCGAGATCGAGAACGCCCCGGTCTCGGTCAGACGCCTCGTGAGCTGGTCGTCGGTCGACATGCCGTGTCGGATGGCGCGGGCGACGGCCTGGGCGCGGCTGGTCACCCCCAACTTGCGGTAGATCGAACGCAGGTGGGTCTTCACCGTCTCGGGTCCGACCATCATCTCGTCTGCGATCTGGCGGTTCGACCGACCGCTCACGAGCAGCTCCAGCACCTCGCCCTCCCGCCGCGACAGGCCCAGCTCCGCTCCCGGCGAGCTCCGGCCCTCCCCCGCCGCGAGCTGCGTCGCCACGCGGGTGGCGATCCTCGAGTCGATGACCAACTCCCCGTTCCGGGCCCGGACCAGGCTGTCGGCCAGCGAGTGGCTCTCCGTGGACTCGAGAAGGTATCCCGAGACACCCAGACGCAGCGCCTCGAACAGCTTGCGCTCGTCGTCATTGCTCGTGAAGATCACGACCCGAACCGGTGGATCGACGGCCGCCAGCGCGGACGCCTGGTGCCGGAGCTGATCCTCTCGACCGTCCACGTCGACGAGAGCCACCTCGGCAGCGAGATCCGTCACATCCACGGCCGACGTGGCAGGAACCGTACCGACCACGTCGACTCTGTCGCGATGGCGCGACAGCATCCCCCGAAGGCCCTCGGTGAGAAGCTCGGTGTCGCATATCACCAGCACCCGCACCGGTCGGTCGGACCCAACCTCACCCGCGGGCGAGCCAGCGGTTGCCCTACCTTCCGGCCCCCCTGACGCGCCGATGCGGAGACTGTCTTCCTCCAAAGCCATCGTCGTCGCTCCTACGCACTCTCACCTACAGGGATGCGGCGTCACCGGGGTCTGGAGCGACGCCGGAGCGGTCCGACCGGGGTCTCGGGCCGGCCGCTCTGCTGCCATGGCGAAGTTGCCGAGTCAGAAGGATAGCGAGGGTGCGACGATCGGCCCAGGCGGCCCGGCGATCAGCGGGGAGCCAGCCCCAGGTTCACCACGTCAGACCCCGTACCCGTGGTCAGATGGCCAGTTGGGCTGAAGAGGTGTCTCTGAACTCCGTGATCTGGGCCGTCACGCGAACGCCCTGTTCAGGGCGTCTTTTTCTGTCCAGCCAGAGGCAGGTGCGTCCCGTCCAGCAAGACCCCTCTGATCAGGTATCTCTCGATCTTCGGCGCCACCGGCGAGATTCAGCAGGGACGCCCAGCTGAGGTGCGGATCGGTGACTCACTCCTCTTGGTGAGCGAGGCCGGCGAACACGAGCGATTCCCTGCCTTCCCCTATATCTACGTTGACAACGCCGACCTCGCATACGACCGGGCCGTCGTGGCCGGGGCCGTGACCGCAGAAGAGCGGCTCGACACTCCCTATGGGGACCGTCGAGCGATGGTGCGCGACCGTTGGGGCAACGTTTTTCAAATCGCACGTCGAGGAATCAGAGCCTGACCGTTGCCACGGAGTTGCTCAGGCCAAGGAAGGAGGCAATCGTTAGCTGAGGCGGTACTAAATCTCGCTTTCGACAGCGGCCATCCGAGCGCCTCTTGGGCCCAGCACGCCCGAGATCCCTCTGGCCGCCAGCGCCTTGACTCGGGCATCGAGAATATCGTCCCGAGGTACGGGCACCGCCGTCCCTATCGTCGGATTGGGGCGACCGAGCGGCCGGTGGGATCGCTCCCCCGATCGCAGTGAACCAACGCTCCGCCGCCACCTGGCGTCAGAGATCCGCGTCTGCTGAAGTTGATTTAGCACCGGCCAGCGATAAGGTCACGAGCCCGAAGCCGGCACCGGCGCCGTCGGGTCCGGCGGGCCACCGCCTGACTAGTTCAACTCATCAGAGGGTGATGTCCTATCGGCTGTGGCGGTCGAGGAGGTAGAGCCCTCATAATGGTCCCGCCCAGCATCCCCGAAAATCTCGGAGAAATGCGCCCACTACGCACCTCGGTCCCCGCATGAAGCGCATCGGCATCCTCGTCGTCGCCTACAACGCCGAGTCCACCTTGGCCGCAATACTGGACCGGATCCCCGACCGACTTCCGGCCCCGGATCGACCGAGATCCTGGTCTGCGACGACGCACAGCGAGGACTCGACCTACCTCGTCGGACTGGCGGTACCAGGAGGTCGACCGTCCGACCTGCCCGACTCACGGTCGTCCGCCATCCGAAAATCTGGGCTACGGCGGCAACCAGAAGGCCGGCTACCGCTGGGCCATCGAGCACGGCCTCGACATCGTCGTGCTGCTCCACGGCGACGGGCAGTACGCACCCGAGTGCCTGCCCGACATCGTGGCCCCGCTCGAACGCGGCGAGTGCCGACGCCGTGTTCGGCTCCCGAATGATGGATCGCGGGGCCGCGCACGACGCGGCGGGATGCCGCTGTACAAGTACGTCGGGCAACCGGATCCTGACCAGCGTCGAGAACACCCTGCTGGGCCTGCGAGCTCACCGAGTTCCACTCCGGCTACCGCGCCTACCGCGTCGAGCGCGCTCGCAGAAGTCCCGTTCGAGCCCAACACCGACGGCTTCGACTTCGACACCCAGATCATCATCCAGCTCCTCGAGGCGCGGCAAGCGCATCATCGAGATCCCGATCCCCACCTACTACGGCGACGAGATCTGCTACGTCAACGGGCATGCAGCTACGCCAAGGACGTGATCGCGCGACGTGCGTCCGCTACCGCGCCCACAAGATGGGCTTCGGCAGCGGCGAGATGGCCTTCGCCACCAAGGGCTACGAGCTCAAGGAGACCGAGCGACACGTCGCACGCCGGCGTCCTGGCCTGGCTGGCCGAGTCGACGCCCGAGCCGGGTCCTCGACCTCGGCTGCTCCGACGGCGCGCTGGCCGCGCGACATGCGCGAGCTCGGGACACCACGTCACCGGGGTCGACGTCGAAGAGATACCCGGCGTCCGGGACCGGGTCGATCGCTTCATGCGTCGCCGACCTCGACCGAGGGCATCCCCGACGAGGCCGGCGACCGGTACGACGTCGTGCTCGCCGCCGACGTGCTAGAGCATGTCTGCTGAGCCAGATCGCCTGCTCGACCGACGCCCGCCGGTGCCTGGCACCGGGTGGCTCCATGATCGTCAGCATCCCGAACTTCAGCCACTGGTACCCGCGGCGCCGAGTCGCGGTCGGCTTGTTCGACTACGACCGGCGGGGCATCCTCGACAGCGGCCATCTGCGGTTCTTCACCCGGCGCAGCTTCGAGCGGTTGGCGAGGGCAGAGCACTACGCGGTGCGCCGGAGCGAGCCCGTGGGCCTGCCGTTCGAGGTGTTGGCTAGAGGCGGCGACGAATCGGTCGATGGACAGGACGGGAGACTCTCCGGATTAGCTCGCCGTTTCAACCAGGCGACCGTGGCCGTGTACCCCTCGCTCTTCGCCTACCAGCTGCTGTACGAGCTGGAGCCCCTGGAACGACACCCATAGCCGCATGGGCACCTCCGTGACTGAGATCTACCTGTCGGCCGGCGAGACTCTTGTCGTCAGCGAGGCATCTTCGAGCTCGGCCCCACGCTCCGGGCCTCAGCGCCGTGCCGTCCTCGCACCAGCAGAGTGAGTCCTACATCCTTCCTCCACGTCCAGACGATCACCGGGACTCGACGGGGCTCCGCGGCGGCTGAACCCAATCAGAACGGCCCGTGCATCTCGGTTCGGTTTCCCAAGGACAACGTCGCCGGCAACCTCTACGTGGCTGTTGTGTCCCGGGCTGTCGCCCACGTCGAAGGAGACTGGACTCATCATCCGGCGGGTCGCGGCGTAGCACCAACGGTCGCATCCGTGGTCGATGACCAAGACAATCGCTGGAAGCAGGCGTACGAGCGGCTCGCGCCGACCTATGACCGGGGTGTCGACATCTGGTACTGCGAGGGATCCATCGGCGGTAGGAGCGCCACGGTCACGGCCACCCTCGCCGGTTACCCGACGGGCCTCGTGACCCAGATGAACATGGCGCTGCTCGAGTACGGCGGTCGAGGTGTCGACGGGTTCGAGCTCGTGGAGACTTGCGGCGGCGCTGACATTGTCGCGAACCGTGCGGACGCGATCACCGTGGACAGTTGCTCACCTGAGGACCTCCTCGTCTCGGCGCTGTGCAGCGACGCGTCAACCATCGCGGTGCCGCCGGGCTGGACCGCTCGCGGAGAGGCGCTCGAAGGGCTCTGGATCGCTGATCGAGTCCACTCCGATCGCCGTGATCCGCCGTTCGCGTCCTGGCGAACGTCGGTGGACACGACGACTGGCGTCTGCGCCGTCGTTGCCTTCCGATCCCGAGGTACGGTCCAACCCGGCGATCCTCGTTGCCTCCAGGCAACCTACAGCCTGCCCGCCATCTCGACTGATCCGACTCCACACGACCGCTGGACTTCCCAGGCGTACCCTGTTGCTCCCGCCCCCGGATCCACGTTGATCACGGTGGTGCAGCCCTATGCGGGCTCGGTGGCCACAGAAATAGCCGACACGGCCCGCAATCTATGGGAGCTCACGATCGACGCTGGGCCAGATCCGAGGAGTGGAGTGGAGTCCACCATCTGGTTCTGCCGGCGGTGTCGTGGCGGTCCCACGAGGCTTGTTGCCCACGTCTCTCCCGCTGAGTGGCAGGGCTACGCGTTCCTGCTCCTCGAATACCGCGGCCTCCCAGTGGACGCAAGACCCCATGGTGGCTCGTGAGCGACCGATTTCCCTCCGACTGACTCGCCGCGATTTTCCACGGGTACAGCGACGGAGCCGGGTGATTTCGTCCTGGGACTCCTCAACGGCTCCTACTCGTACTTCAATGGCCTCACCAAGGCAGCCGGGTGGAGATGGAGGTTCACGGATTCTGCCGGGTCCTTCGCCTTGGCCGATCTGACCTGTTCCCGTCCTGGAGCTGAGACGAGCTCCTGGACGTACAGCCAGGCGCAAGGCGGGGATATCATGATCGTCGCTCTCTCGTCCTCGTGACGCAAGCGCGTAGGGGTCCATCCATGCCTGACCACACCCGCTCTGAACAGGGCGCGAAGGGACAAACAGGAGATCGGGTTGCTGTGAGACAGAAGCGAACAGCGGCAGGCATCGGGTTGGGGGCGGCCCTCATGGTGAGCGCCTGCGGCAGCTGAACGACATCCACGACACTCCAACTGAACGCTACGCAGACCTCGATCGTGTCCTCGCCGAGCTCCGTCGTCACGACAGACAACTACGGCAATGGCATGGGAAGCGGGCGGACCGCCTGCACCATCACAGGCCCTGGTCCCGGAGCGCAATGCATCGTGACGTCTCTGCTGCCAAGGGGAAATCTGGTCAGCGTAGGCTACCTTCCGAGCGGCTATGGGTCGAGCGCTACCATCGCCGTGACCGGCGGAACGGGGAGCTATCAGACGGCGCGAGGGAGTGCGCACATCGGTTTCACGAGCCCGACAATGAGCACGCTGACCGTCAACATCACGACGAATAGCTAGGAAGCGATGATGACCGTCGCTGTGTCGGTTCGCGTTGTTGTCAGGTCATTGAACTGAATGTAGATAGACCCACACGCCGTTCGGGGGTTTGACGTACCCCCTGCGATTGCAATCGTAGTCTGGAAGCCGTAGCCGTTCGGGAGTGCGCCCACCCCGATGAGGTTACCTTTGGGCAGCACCTCGGTCAGTGTGCGCGGCTGGGAGGATCAGCCCGATGAGAGCGAGCTGCTTCGAGCGTCTCACGGCAACCAATACGTTCCGCTCCCGGAAGGGGCTCGCTGGCCACCGCCGGTCGCGGGCGCAACGAGTGGCTGGCCATCGGCTCACACGTGCACGACGGGGGCCTGGCCCTTAACTGGGTCTCGAAGCGCCCCATCGTCTGGTCGGCTCTCGCCCGGTGCCACCTTGGAGCTGGGACGATTCCACCATCCGATCCGGTCTTTGAGCTGGAGCAACCGATGTTCCAGCCCGAAGTAGCTGGCCGACGCCGAGAGCACCGACAGGCTCAGCGCCGTCAGGGTGAGCAGGAGGAAGGAGACGACGAACTGCTGGGAGGCGCCCCATGGGAGGAGCTCTTGGATCCAGGCTTGATGCCACAGATAGATGCCGTACGAGATGACTCCGAGGCCGACAACAGGCCAGGCCCTCAGCATCCGGCGAATGAGCCCGTGCTCTTGGGGCCCGAAGACGGCCGGAAGTAGAAGGAAGAACGCGAATACGCCGTACAGGCTCTGCTTCACGAGATTGACGCTCGGCGAGATGACGTAGATCGGGTGCGAAGAAGGGATGCCCAGTTGGGAGACACCCCAGAAGGCGATCGCGGCACAGATCCAACTCACCCAGGGCAGGAGTGGATGGCGCAACCAGGCTGGCTCGGAGTTGCGCTCTGTGAACCATGCGCTTACCACAGCCAAAAGCATGCCGAGGGCGAAGAGATCGAAGTACCCGGGCAGCCAGCTGGTCATCGTCGAGGAGAGGGCCGGGTGAGTCAGGCAGTTCGGTGCGCACGACGAATGCAGATTGAGGACCCAGTCACGGTAGACAAAGCTGACCAAGACCAGGGCGACAAGCCCGATCAGCTCACGCGCCAGCTGACTGGACTGCGAACGCCGACGAACGGCGACGAGCATCACGTAGAGGGGTAGGAACAGGTAGAAGCCCATCTCCGTGCACAGCGACCAGGCCTGACCGATGCCGTTGAATATCTCGGACGGAAAGTAGATCTGTACCAGACCATATTGAGCCAGGACGCCCTGCCACGAAGACCCCGCGCTGGCATCGTGCAACACGTACGTGATCACCGTCAGCGCAAACCAATATGCGGGGAGAATCCGGAGCAGCCGGCGAACCCAGAACTTTCCGATCGCCGGAGCAGGTCGCCTGGAGAGGTGCGAAACCGCGAATGGTCGGTACAGCAGGAAGCCTGACACAAGGAAGAAGACCGACACACCGATCTCGAGACGAGACGTGTACACGTTGTAGCCGGACTGTCGATCAAATCCTGAGTAGAAGGCTGTGTGCAGGACCAGCACTGATACTGCCGCAATGGCTCGCAAACCATCGAAGCAGGCAAAGTGTCGTGGCCGGGGTGCCTCCGAGCCGGTAGTACGACCGCCTCTCACCCGCGCTGCGACTTCCACGATCACCAGCGCCTCGCTCCCTGGCCTGCCAGTTGCAGTACCGTCATCGGCCAGCTCAGCCTCCAGATCGGTGCGACTGCTTGCGCCACCGGCGGAAGCGCTCTCTCGGCCCGAGCAAGTGGCTCACCGTCCGATCCGACAAGCCAAGACGGCGCTTGAGGCGGTCGTAGGTGCGCAGCACCTCCTTGTCGAGGTAGATGAGGGCCGAGCGAGGTCCCTCCCCCGGACGAGCCCGATACTCGGTAGAGCGCACCATGGGGCGTTCCTCCTCGGTGAAGTAGTAGAGCGCCATCGATCGCCGTGCCACTCCATCGGGGCACTTGAGAGGCTCGGGGTGCCCATGGAAGGAATCGGGATCCGTGTTGAAGATCACGGCCCTGTTGCCGAGCGGAGCGATACTCTGCTCGCAGCGCTTCATGTCCTGGCTCCACAGCTCGAGGTGCCCGCCGTACTCGGTCGCCCATCCCTCATTCAGGTACAGCAAGAGGTTTACACGGCGATGCCATTCTCGGTGTCGCGGATGAACAGTGAAGTCGGCGTGGACATTGAGAAAGCCGCCCGCCAGAGACTGGTGGAGCCCCCCACCTTCCATCGACTCGTCGATGATCAGATCATCGGCACCCGTGAGGGCTTCGAGAAACCTCACGAACCGGTTCGAGTTGAGGGCCTTCGCCACGGCCTGGAGCGTCGGTCCCCAACTGGGCATGTCTGTGTTGCTGAACTTCTTCTCGTTGACGTGGATGTAGTTGGCCCACTGCCCGGAACCGGCGGCGGGGAACTCTTGCTCAGCGCGCCGGACGACATCCTCTGCGAGAAGGTCGTCGAGCACGATATGTGGAAACGGTCGAGCCGACTGGTACCGCTCACGCAGGTCTGGCAGCGAGCGTTCGAACCGAGCCAGATTCGTCACCGTGTCTGGGGGTTGCTCGTCAAAGCGCCTCGAGAGTGTCATCGCAACCTCTGTCCCTCTGCCGACGTAGTGGTCGTCGTCGGCGCGGAGTGTAGCCAACTGGATTGCGCCTGTTTCTCGCCCGTGTCGGCGCGCCGCTTGTACTAGTAAGCACTGATTATCTGTGGCTTGGTACATCGGACTAACTCGACTGTGGCCGCTCGGTACCGCATTCTGATCAACGTCGGTCAGAGCTACTGACTAACATGAACTAGAGCCTTCGCCCTTGTTTGACGCGCTTTCTGGCGCGGCGATACCGTCCCGCCGTGACCGATCGGAATGGACCGATCAATCGAGTCGGGATCGTTGTCGTGGCGTACAACGCGGCCGCAACACTAATACGGTCATCGATCGCATTCCTCATGCAGTCCGGTCGCGCGTGGCAGAGGTCGTTGTGTGCGACGACGCCAGCGGCGACAACACCTACGAGCTGGGTCTCGAATACCCGGCGCGTACGGATCTGCCGTTGACCGTGATTCGCCAACCGCGCAACCTCGGCTACGGAGGAAACCAGAAGGCCGCCTACCGCTGGGCGATCGAGCACGAGCTCGACATCGTCGTACTCCTCCACGGTGACGGTCAATATGCTCCGGAGGTTATCGAGGACCTCCTTACGCCATTCGACACGATGGGTTGTGACGCTGTCTTCGGATCGAGGGTGATGGCCGCCGGCTCGGCCCGGCTGGGGGGCATGCCCCTGCACAAGTACGTCGGAAACCGGATCCTCACGGCGTTCTCGAACGCCGTCATCGGCATGTCTCTGAGCGAGTGGCACAGTGGCTTACGCGCATACCGAGTCGATGTTTTATGCCAGGTTCCCTTCGAATCAAATTCGAACGGCTTCGACTTCGACACGCAGATCATCATTCAGCTCCATGAAGCGGGCCATGTCATCACAGAGATTCCGATCCCGACGCACTATGGAGACGAGGTCTGCTACGTCAGTGGCATGAGGTACGCCAGGGACGTGGCCAGGGATGTCGTCCGCTATCGCCTCCACAAGATGGGATTCGGGTCCGGTGAAACGGCATTCACGGGCGGCGGCCATGGGCGCTCGTCGACTGAGTCGCCAGCCGTTCGGCAGCTGCGATGGCAGCTGGGCAACCGGCGTCCCAGCCGCATCGTGGATCTTGGTGCAACCGACGGCCGCATTAACGACGCGCTCCGCAAGTCGGGTCACTCAGTGGTCGGCTTGGACCCGCCGGTGCTCGACATCGTCGGTGCTCGGTGGGACGGGTCTCCCAAGTTCGACGCGACCAAGCCGCTGGCTCAGGAGTTGGGCGGGCCGGCTGACGTGGTCATTGCCCCTGACCTGCTCAGCCAACGCGTCGATCCGATATCTCTCTTCGCCGGCGTGAAGGGCATGCTGGCTCCGGACGGCGTGGTGATGGTCAGCATCACCAACGTCGCCCACTGGTACCCACGGCTGCGGCTGCTAGCCGGCCGGTTCGACTACGACCGGCGCGGTGTCTTCGATGCCGAGCAGCTCCGGTTCTTCACTCGGAGGAGCTTCGATCGCATGGCGAGGAGAGCTGGGCTGCACGTACGGAGCAGTTGGCCCGTCGGCATTCCGGTGGAGGTGCTCGATCGTGGGAGCGCCGCGCCCACCTGGGCCAAGTGCCTCATGGCGTGGCTCGACAGGCTGGGCATGGCTCTCTGGCCGAACTTGTTCGCTTATCAGTTCCTCGTCGAGCTGGAGCCGGCGGAGCGGTGCCTAGCCGCGCAAGCGGGAGAGGCTGCGACAGAGCTGGGGTATCGGGACGGGCTGATCGACGACGGTGACCGGCGAGGACGGCTCCCCGAGAGCGCCGGCCAGCTGGGTTGGCTCTGAGATCTCTTTCTCCCTGGTCGAAACGATCCCCAGCAGAGCCTGCTGCCCATTCATCGTGGCGGTCACGCTCGGCGCATCGGTGAAAAGCCAGGACCGGGTGGTATCGGTGTCAAGGGTGACACGATACGGTAGTCCCGCCTCGACGGCGATCCATTTCCCGATCGACGGAAAGAAGGGGTCGGTCAAACGGAAGCGGATGTGACCGGATGTGTCGTAGTCGAGCCAGATAGTGCTCACGACGGTGCGGCCCACGGACAGAATGGGAACCGATCCCGAGGCTGAAGCGCCGGCGTGATAGGTGATCTCCATGATGTGGCGAAGTCCGGGCCCGAACTCGACCTCCATCCAGGGATGGTAGAAGTCGCCGGTCGAGATGAAGAGCCCGGAACAGTTGTTGAAAATGAACAAGCGGTCGGCTGGCGCCCAGGTAGGTAGACGATCACCTCGCATGATGTTGCCAGCCAGCGTGTTGCCGGTGAGGTCGCTGATGGACTTCTGCACCTCGACGTAGTGGGTGGCCATCGAACCCTGCCAGCACCGGAAGGATCACTCGGGGTGCTCGCCGTAGCCAGGTTGGCCACCAAGCCGAACACGGCGAGACCGGCCACAGCGACCACCACCCCACCCCGGGCACCCCTTCTCCGCCGCTCGAGACGACGCCACAGATCAACCATCCCGAGGGCGCTGGCCACGACGAGCAGCGGAACGAAGTCAGCGAGGTATCGGTTCGCCATGTAGCCCCAGATGAGAACACCGACCGTTGCGCCCGCTGCGGTGACGAGGGGGATCCGTAGCAGAGCTGCTCGACTCGCCTGACGACGCCCCAGAGCCACGATCGAGCCCCAGATCCCGAGCGCAGCCAAAAGGGGCATCGACGCCAGGATGCTGGTCGTCCGATAGGTCATGTAGAACGTGGCTCCGGTCAGAGACCGAGGCGGGGAGGCAGGCAGCGTGATGAACGGGTAGACCGGGGTGAAGCGGAGCCACGTCAGGCCGCAAGTAGGTCGCAAGTGTGGTCGGGAGAAACGCAACGTTGTAGGGCTTGCCTGCGTTGGCAGCGAGAAATGCCCGTCGGTGGGGATCCAGCTTCGTCCATACCTGGGAGCCCAGGGGCAGACCGAACGGGACACCGAACTTCGCCCAAGAGACGTAGCAACCGATCAAGAGCGGAACGAGGCCAGCCAAGACCACGGGGCCAGCCCACCGTCGGTTGTGAGTGCCGCCCCGACCAAGTCCGAGCCACAGCGCCACGAGGAAGGCGCCGCCCACACATGCCATGCCTGTCGATGTCCGGGCCAGGACGGCAGCGAGGATCAGGACGCCGGCTCCTGCGACCCGGTACGTCGTGGCCCGTTCCAGAACGCCCAGGAGGGCAAAGAGCGAACCGATCGTCAAGGCCACGCCCCATGCGAAATCCTCGTCGTAGACGTAGGGCATGGACGCCAGGTAGAGCAGAACCGAGCCACTCATGATCGTGGCGACGAGCAGTCCGTACGAGCCGGCCTCTGCCCGGCCGACCATGCGCACTCCCCGGACCAGCACCCGGACACGCCACAACAGCAGTGACGTGAACAGGCCTGTGACGAGCCAGGCCAGCAACATCGACGGAGCCGTCAAACGTCCGTCCAGGCTGCTGGTCAGCGCCAGGATCGGCATGCGAAGAATAGACGAGAATGGCCCGAAGTAGGAGTACTCCCTTCCGTGGATGATGAAGCCTTCGATGCCAAGGCTTCCTCTCGGCACGTACCAATGACCGTTCATGAGGGCGCGGGCCTGGATCTCATAGAAGTTCGAGAAGACGTGACTGGGGTAAAACGAGCGCAGGGGATCGACACCTCCCCCCCACAGCACCCACACGTAGGGAACGGCGGCGACTGCCAGCCCGAGCACCACGGCGATCGTGAATCGCCGTCGGCCACCGTCATTCGGTGGCGACTCGACGATCTGAGCTAGCTCTTGTTCCTCGAGAACGCTCACGGCAGGTCCGGTCACACCACTGCGGGCGACCACCGCGGGCGCAGAATCGACAGAGGGCGCCCGCCGCTGGACGGAGGCTTGCCTAGGTCGGCTCATCCTGGCTGGACAATCTGTGCTGTCTGAGCCAGGCGTGCGGCCAACGTGCACCCCCCCGCTGTACTCGGCGGGGCCACGTGTCCATAGCCGATAGGAGGTCCCCCGGACACCGCGATCGGGCGATAGTCCTTAGGGAGGTCAGTGCCAGTCGCCGTGAGATAGAGCCAGCGAGCCGGCTGGTCACTGTGACCGGGGCCGTACACCAGCTGACACTCAGGAGGCACTGCGAAGGGTACCTGCCGCAAGTCGAGCTGGTCGGCGATTCCCGGACGCGACCCCTGCGGAAAGGTCGGTGAACGCAAGACCAACGCTCTGGTGAGGCTCACCGTTCACGGCAGGGGCAACCGCCTTCCAAGCCGACGCCACCTGAGGATCGGAGTACTGGGCGGTCGTCGACACGACTGATGCCCAGATGGTGACCGCGGCGATGGCGGCGATCGCAAACGACCCAACAACGCCGACTCGAAATTGTCGGCCGGCCAGGCAACGCTTTGCGACGAGCAGAATCAGCGCAAAGAGACCCACAGCGGCAGGGGCCACGACCCAGGCCATCAGCCATACGAACGGAAAGCCGATGATGTCGACACCCACAGCGACCGCAATCACGAAACCGGCGATATAGACGATCGAGCATCCGACAGCGAGGTGGTCCCGCACGAGACGGGCGAGGCGGACCGTCACCAAGCCAACGGCGGCTCCAGCGGCCAGCGCGGCATATCCTGCCGCCTTGCTGGCCGGCAACTGAGATCGGAGGAAGGCGACCAGCCCGGCTCCACCTGGGGGTGGAGCCAGGCGGATGCCAAGCGCTTGGGCGAATGCCGCGCCGGTGGTCGCGGCGCCAGCTTCTGCTCCAGCACCAGGTGGCGGATCACCGAAGAACCGCGCTATGAGCCAGAGGTTCCCGTGAGCAGCCGTGAGCTGGTCATCGAATACCGGGATCCAACAGGCAGCGGCGGCGGCCGCCAGGACGACGACTGTCGACGTGGGCCGGCTCCCCCCAGACGATGGTGTGCCGAAGGATACCGATAATGATCCCTCCCACAACGAGGGCCACGCAGAACGGAGCCGTGGCCACGTCGGTCTGGACCACGAACGTGGCGACCAGCAGTGATGCCGCGGCGGCACTGAAAGATCCCTCTGCCACAGCGACCGTGAGGACCGCGAGCAATATCAAGGGCATCACCACGATGTAGGGATTCCAGGGGTTAAAGATCAGAGGAGGGGCGATGTTCGGGACCGTTCCCATCAGCGCGAGAACGCCGATGAACACCACAGAGGCAATGATCGAGGCCAGCCTGCCGCCCAGTCGCGCTGCCACGAGCACGCTGCCGGCGACAGCGAGTCCGTTGACGGCTGAGGCAGTTATCAGCTGACCCTGCGCACCATGCGAGTTCCCAAGAAGCCGCGTCACGAAGGAGATGAGATAGATGTAGACGGGCCCGGGATGATGCCATCCGTAGCGGTCATAGGGTCCGACCAGTTGCTGCCAGTGGCCGGCCCTGTGGGCGTCGATATCGAGCAAGGCAAGGTCGCCCCCGAGGAAAACCTGCCTGCGGTCAACGGCGATCCTCACTATCAACACAAGGAAGGGCGCGAGAGACAACCCAACCCACGCGCCAGCCGGCAGACCACCGATCCGAGCAACGACCGTCTCGGTTGCCCGAGCTGGGTCGGCGAACGGACGGCGCCGTGCCCCCTCCACCGTCGAATCCTCAGAGCGCCGACTTTGGGAGCTCACCCCGACGAGCGACCGTCCAATGAGCTGCGACATGATAGTGCGAGATGGCTCCTCGTCGAGAGCTTCAGGAGCTCACGGGGACCTGCATCCGGGCAACCCTATCTCACCAGTCGCACCCCTCTTCCTCTCGGCCGACGCTTCTGAGAAGCAAAAAGCCGTTAGGTGATCGCGGGGTACGCTCCCGAAGGAGCGGTCCCCTGCCGACGCCTGTCGTCAGCTGCACGGTGTGTTCAGGACAGCCTGATCCCGAATGACCAGTCATTCGGTCGGCGGAGATCGGGTACGTCGCTTTTGCCTTCGACTACCGCGGCGGTGGGCGCTGCCGCTGACCCCTATGACATGCCGGGCCCAGTAAACCGGTTCCGTAGCAGCCGTCTCCTGAAAGACCTTGCCTGACTGCTTTCGTGCCCCGGCTTGCAGGGGCTTCGTCCAGCGCCCACATCGGCCCGTGTCGGTCAATGCCCCACTGTGACATCTCGAGCGTTGACAAGAGATTGACACATCTGGCAAGTGCTGGCGGTGGCCGACGTGAGCGCGATTCGTAGCTCCGACCGGCCGACTGGGCGTATCGGCACGATCAGCGACCACGAGGTCGTGCTAGCTAATGGCCCAGCGTGCGCAAGAACTGTCCTACTAGGCATTTCAGCTTGCCGTCATGCCGGCTGGTGACGCCGTGACCGCGCGAGTGTCGCACCGTCGATTAGCGGACGGCGGCAGTGTGGACCGCCAAAGACCGTTGCCCAACCGTCGTGAGGGAGGATCTTGGTGACAAGGAGGGCCACACGCGGGTCGGTGCCGGATCGTCGTCCACGATGTTGTAGATGGCTGGCCCGTCGTGCTCGAGCGCGAGCACCGTTGCGCGTGCGGCATCCTCGAGGTGGATATACGACCACACCCTCCGCCGGCGCCGACGATCGGCCACTTGCGAGATCGCACGGCGGTGACGAGCGGGTCGACGGGATCACCGTAGAAACTGCCGTAGCGCAGCGCGATCCCGCCGGCGTCGGTGACCACCTGGTCGAGATGGGCCATCGCAGCCATTGTCTGACGCGTCGCAGCGGGCGGGTTCGGATCGAGGGGATCGTCCTCAGACCTGGGACATCTCGTCCAGGATGACGATGGTGCCGGCAGCGAGTGCGCCTCCCTCGGCGCGCAGGCGGGCGATGGTGGCCGCGGGGATGCCCACCCAGCATCGGGGCCTACTCTCGTCCGCCTTCCTGCCTCGACTCCTGTCTTCAAGCTGCCCTGTGACCTGCCTGGGGGTCTTTTTTCTTGCCCTCTCTCCTGCCCTCGCCTGCCCTGCCCGGTCCCTTGCCCTCGGTGAGCACGCGTGTCTCTCGAAGCCCTCGCGACACGATTTCGCTCAAGAGTCCCCCTCAAGGTCCCCCTGGGGGCTCTACCGTGACACGTCCACGTCAGAGCCCGTACCCGGGGTCAGATGGCCAGTTGGGCTGGAAGAGGTGCCACTGCTCGGGGGCCAGGCGGATCAGCCCCTCCAGCTCGACTGCCATCGCCTGCGTGATGCGGGCGACATCGTCGGCCACCTCCCCCCGCCGCTCGATCGCCAGCGGAGGGCGGACGACGACGCGGTGACGGTTGGCCGCCGTCGAGATGACCGCGGCCGGCAGCAGCGCCGCCCCGGTGCGCAGGGCGAGGGTCGCGGGCCCGGGAGGCAGCGTCGTCTTCTCGCCGAAGAACTCCACCTCCACGCCCTTGCCGACGAGGTCCCGGTCGCTGAGCAGGGCCACCACCCCACCGTCGCGAAGGGTGCGGAGGATGGCGGGACCGGCCCGGCGCCCGAGCGGTACGACGATCATGCCCGCCGCCTGCCGCAGCTCCACGAACCAGTCGAACAGCTCGGGGGGCTCGAGGGGCTCGACCACGACGGTGAGCGGGTAGCCAACCGAGGACAGCCAGGCGCCGCCGAGATCCCAACTGCCGAGGTGGGGAACGGCGAGGATGACGCCCCGCCCCCGCGCCGCGCCCTCCTCGACGTGCTCGAAACCCCGTCTCTCGACGAGGCGGGCGAGGTCGTCGACGGAGTAGTCGGCCAACCGGAAGGAGTCGGCCCAGTACTGGGCGTAGGACCTGAACGCACGGGCCACGGCTCGATCCAGCTCGCGGCCCTGCAACCCGTCGCCCATCACCCGACGGAGGTGGCGACGGACCATGGAGCGCCGCGCCGGCATCGCGGCCGAGAAGAGGGCTCCCGAGAACCGCACCATCGGCGGCACCCCGCCGTCAGGCAGCGCCCTTCCTATGGCGGCGGCGGCCCGGTACCCGGCGAAGATCGCTCGAGCACGCTGGTCGGCCGTGAGGGCCCTGACCGTTACGGTCCGCTGATGACGCGTCGCCTGCTCCGGCGAGCCTGGCCCGCCCGCGTCGACCGGCTCGCCAGCACACGCTGCCGGCGATCCCGCCAGCGGCCGCCGGGTGCGCGCTGCTCAGGACCGGAACGCAGCACGGCGGTCTCCCGCCACTGCCGCCAGCGCGACTCCACCCGTCCCGTCCGCCAGCGCGGCGCCTCCCGCGGGGCGGGGCTCGCCTGGCGCCACACCATGACGAATCGCTGCACCGCGGTGGCCAGGGTCAGCACGAGCATCACCCACAGGACCGGGACCAGCAGCGGGCTCCAGACCAGCCCGATCCCGAGCAGCACGATGCGCTCGGCCCGCTCCATGATGCCGCCCTTGGCGTTGAAGCCCAGCGACTCCGCCTTGGCCCGCTCGTAGGAGACGAGGGTGGCCGCTCCCAGCACGGCGAACGGCAGCAGCGCCGATCGACCACCGTGCGTCGACGCCAGATACCAGCCCACTCCGCCGAGCAAGAGCGTGTCCGTGACGCGATCGGCAACCGAGTCGAAGAAGGCTCCCCGGGGCGCCGCCGTCCCGGACGCCTTGGCGACGGGCCCGTCCAGCAGGTCCGGGAGCCCGGACGCCACGAGCAGGACCAGGCCGATCCACAGGTGACCGCTCCCGATGGCGAAGGCCGCTCCGGCCGCCATCACCAGGCCGGTCAACGTCAGCTGGTCGGCCGTGACACCGATCCGGCTCAGCGCGGCGCCGAGGGGTGTCGTCCCCTGGTCGACCCTGGCCCGCCAGCGCCCGTCGAACATCGTCGCTCCTTCGTCGACTCATTCGCCGACTAACCCACCCCACGCTACCACCGCCCATCTGTAGGCTATCGATGCCCCTGAGCAGCCGGAAGACCGGCGATGAGGGCCTGAGCCCCAGGAGCCCAGCGAAAGCCACCTAGAGCGAGCGAGGTGTGTCGGTGTGAAGACCTTCCCTCCGGCCCGGATCCGAAACGTCGCCCTCGTCGGACACGGTGGCACGGGAAAGACGACGCTCGCCGAGGCGCTGCTCGCCGAGGCCGGCGCCATCAACCGGCGAGGGCGGGTCGAGGACGGAACGACGACGACCGATTTCGATCCCGAGGAGATCAAGCGGCGGGATCTCGGTGTCGCTCGCCCTGGCCCCGTTCGAGTTCCAGGGGCACAAGGTCAACCTGATCGACACGCCGGGCTACGCGGACTTCGTGGGCGACGTGGCCGCCGCCCTCTCGGTCGCCGACCTGGCCGTGTTCGTGGTCAGCGCCGTCGAGGGCGTCGAGGTCCAGACCGAGGTCGTCTGGCGTATGGCGGCCGAGGCGGGTGTGGCCCGGATGATCTTCATCAACAAGCTCGACCGGGAGCGGGCCAGCTTCGAGCGCACCCTGGAGCAGCTGCGAACCCGGTTCGGCAGCGGCATCGCGCCGTTGGAGCTGCCCATCGGCGAGGAGGCGGACTTCACGCGGCGTGGCCGACCTGCTCACCGACACCGCCTTCTTCTACGACGACGGTGCGCCGCGCACCGGACCCGATCCCCGACGAGATGGAGTCCCTCGAGCACCAGGTGCACGACAACCTCGTGGAGGGCATCGTCGTCGCCGACGACGACCTGATGGAGCGCTACCTCGAGGGCGACGTCCCCAGCCCCAAGGAGCTCGAGGACACCCTCGCCCTCGGCGTCGCGTCGGCGAGCGTGTTCCCCGTCATCTGCGGGTCGGCCGCCAAGGGCACCGCCATCGAGCGCCTCGCCGCCTACATCTGCGAGCTCGGGCCCTCCCCCGCCGACCGCCCGCCGGTCACGGTCCAGGCCGGCAACACGACCCAGGAGCTGCCGAGCGACCCCGCCGGCCAGCCGCTCGCCGCGGGTCTTCAAGACCCTCGCCGACCCGTACGTGGGCAAGATCTCGATGCTGCGGGTCCTGTCGGGCACCATCCGCCCCGACGCCGTGCTCACCAACCCGCGCAGCCACACCGACGAGCGGCTCCACGCCCTGTTCACCCTGCGGGGCAAGGAGCAGGACCCGGTCGCCGAGGTGCCGGCGGGTGACCTCGTCGCCGTGGCCAAGCTGTCCGACACGACAACCGGCGACACCCTGGCCCCGAAGGGCACGCCGGTGATCGCGCCCGCCCCTCCGCCGTCGCCGCCGGTGCTGTCGATCGCCATCCGGCCCCGCTCCAAGGGTGACGAGGACAAGCTCATGACGGCCCTGCACCGCCTGCAGGAGGAAGACCCGTCCATCGAGGTGACCCGGAGCGACGAGACGCATCAGACCGTGCTGGCAGGCATGGGCGAGACGCACCTGTCGATCGCGTGCGAGCGGCTGCACCGCAAGTTCGGGGTCGACGTCGAGACCGAGGACGTCCGGGTCCCGTACCGGGAGACGATCACCAAGCCCGCCGAGGCCGAGGGCAAGTACAAGAAGCAGACCGGCGGCCACGGGCAGTTCGGCGTGGCCAACCTCAGGGTCACACCCGCTCGAGCGGGGCGAGGGCTTCGCAGTTCGTGGACGAGGTCGTGGGCGGCGCCATCCCCCGCCAGTTCATCCCCGCCGTCGAGAAGGGCGTCGTCGAGGCCATGCAGCAGGGCGGCGAGCACGGCTACCCGGTCGTCGACGTCAAGGTCACCGTGCTACGACGGCAAGTACCACTCGGTCGACTCCTCCGAGATGAGCTTCAAGATGGCCGGCACACTCGGCTTCAAGGCGGCCGTGGCCGAGGCGGGGCCGGTCGCTGCTCGAGCCCATCTCGGCCCTCGAGGTCACCGTGCCCGCCGACTACTCGGGCGACGTCATCAGCGACCTCAACTCGCGCCGGGGCCGGATCCAGGGGACCGACTCGGGCAACGACGGAGAGCAGATCGTGATCGCCCTCGTACCGACCTCAGAGGTGCAGCGCTACGCCATCGACCTGCGTTCGCTCACGGGCGGCCGGGGGCGCTTCACCGTCAGCCATCACCACTACGACGTGGTGCCGTCGCACCTCGTCGGGCAGGCTGACCCAGGGCTCCGATCAGTCCTAGGCCGGCCCGGGAGGCCGGCCCCGAAGAACGGCCGCAGGCGCGAAGCGCCTAGGCCCAGACCGCCCGCAGCCGCCGCCACGTGTCCGAGAGGCTCTCCGGCAGGACCCGGTCTCGGCCACGGCGGTCATGAAGTTGGTGTCGCCGACCCAGCGCGGGCACGACGTGGACGTGGAAGTGTCCGGGTATGCCTGCTCCGGCTGCACGCCCGAGGTTCGCGCCGACGTTGACCCCGTCGGGTCGGTAGGAGGCCTTGAGCGCCCGGACGGCCTCGGACAGCGTCCCCCAGAGCTCGCCGGCTTCGTCACCGGCGATGTCCTCCAGCTCGGCGACATGGCGCGTGGGCATGACCATCAGGTGACCGCTGGCGTACGGGAAGCGCGTTGAGCAACGCGAAGGAACGCCGGCCGCGCCACACGACGTAGGTGACATCGTCCGGCTCGTTGCTGGCCAGGATCGGCAAAATACGCAGTCCTCCCGCCCTCGGTCCGCGCCGCCCGCTTCCGGTTGCGTCCGCCCTCGCTGTTGGTCGCCCGCGCGCCAGTCGCGCGCAGCTGACGTACGGCATGCGCCAGCCCGCCCACAGGCGCTGGAGGCTCACGAGGCGTCCGCGGGCGCCTGCTCGGGTCGCACCCTGGCCTGCGATTTCGCCTCCGAGTCGGGCGACGAAGTCGTCGACCGGGACGCCACGCTCCGGCGTCGCGCTCCCCCGGGCGTTCACGCCCACGGTGCCGGCCGCCACGTCGTCGTCTCCGACGACGAGCACGTAGGGCACCTTCTCCAGCTTGGCCCGCCGGATCCGCGCCCCGAGCGGCTCGTCGGCCTCGTCGACGTCGGCCCTGAACCCGTCCGCCCGCAGCCGATCGGCCAGCCGGACGGCGTAGGCGTCGTGGTCGTCGCGCACGGGCAGGATCGCGACCTGGACCGGGCGCCAGCCAGGTGGGCAGGGCGCCGGCGTAGTGCTCGAGGAGCAGGGCCATGAACCGCTCGACCGATCCGAACAGCGCCCGGTGGATCATGAACGGGCGGTGGCGCTGGTTGTCGGCGCCGACGTACCACATGTCGAAGCGCTGCGGCTCCTGGAAGTCGACCTGGAGGGTGGACAGCTGCCAGCGCCGGCCGATGGCGTCGCGCAGGTGCACGTCGACCTTGGGGGCGTAGAAGGCGCCCTCGCCCTCGGCCACGGTGTACGGGATGCCGCTGGCGTCGAGCGCCGCTCGCAGGGCCTCGGTGGCCTGGTCCCACTCCTCGAGGCTGCCGAGGTACTCGTCCGGCCGCGTGGACAGCTCGGCCTCGAAGTCGGTCATCCCGAACGTACGCAGCACCCGAAGCACGAAGCGCCAGCAGGCTCGCCAGCTCGCCGCCCAGCTGCTCGGGCGTGCAGAAGATGTGGGAGTCGTCCTGGGTCATCCCCCGCACCCGGGCGAGTCCGTGCAGCACACCCGGATCGCTCGAAGCGGTAGACGGTGCCGAGCTCGAACAGCCGCATCGGCAGCTCGCGGTACGACCGGGCCCTGCTCTGGTACACGAGGATGTGCATGGGGCAGTTCATGGGCTTGGGGTAGTACGAGGCCCCCTCCATCTCCATGGGGGGGTACATGCCCTCGGCGTACCACTGGAGGTGGCCCGACGTCTCGAACAGCGTCGACTTGGCCAGGTGCGGCGTCCAGACCAGCTGGTAGCCGCCGGCGAGGTGCTCGACCCGCGAGTAGTCCTCCATGATCTGGCGGATGAGCGCGCCCTTGGGATGGAACACCGGGAGACCGCCGCCGATCTCCGGCGGGAAGTGGAACAGGTCGAGCTCGGCGCCCAGGCGACGGTGGTCCCGTCGCTCGGCCTCCTCGAGACGGTGGAGGTAGTCGTCCAGGGCGGTCTTCGACTCCCACGCCGTCCCGTACACCCGCTGGAGCTGGGGGCGGCGCTCGTCGCCCCGCCAGTAGGCGCCTGCGACCCGCATGAGCTTGAACGCCCCCAGCCGGTCGGTGGACGGCACGTGCGGGCCGCGGCAGAGGTCGACGAAATGCGGCGGGTTCCGGTAGGTGCTCACGGCTCCTGCGTCCACGCCCTCGTGCTCGGCCTCCGCCTGCCTCACCGTCCCTTGACGTCGCGGCCGACGCTCTCGATGATCTCTCGCTTGAACGGTTGGTCGGCGAAGATGTCGAGCCCCTCGGAGCGTCGAGTGCTCCTCCCGCACGAAAGGCTGGCCCTCGGCGACGATCTCCCGCATGCGGGCGTCGATGCGCACGAGGTCGTCGTCGGTGAAGTGGGCTCCACCCGGGAAGCTCGAAGTCGTAGTAGAAGCCGTCCTCGACGGCGGGCCCGATGGCGAAATGGGCGCCGGGCCACAGGTCGAGCACGGCCTGGGCGAGGACGTGGGCGGTCGAGTGGCGCAGCACCTCTCTGCCCTCGGGCGAATCGGCCGTGACGATGGAGACGTTCCCGCCGTCGCTCAGCGTGGTCCCGAGGTCGACCGCCCTGCCGTCGATCCTCGCCGCCACCGCCGCCTTCGCCAGCCGGGGCCCGATGGCCGCGGCCAGGTCGGCTGCGGTGGACCCGGCGGCCAGCGGCCGGGCCGAGCCGTCGGGGAGGGACACCACGATCTGATCGCCCATATCAACGGGCGAGCGTACCGCTGCGCTGGCGAGTCGCCGACTGAGATTGCAACGGGGCCGGCCCCCACGGCCGGCCCCGTCGACACTGCTAGGTCGTCCCGCGCGGGGAGGTCAGGTCGAGCTGGCGAACACCGGTTCCGGTTCCTCGGCCCGGGCGACCTCGGGTCGCGCCATCATGGCGACGCTGGCGACCAGCACCCACGCCAGCGAGGCGATGAGCGCACCCATCTGCAGGCCCAGCCACCACGCGCTGTACCTCGTCACGTAGAAGGCGCTGACCCCCCGAAGAGGGCGGCCACGCTGAACAGCAGACCTGCGTAGCCGAGCTGAGGCGCCACCAGCTCCTTGCGAACCATGGCCACGGACGCGGCGGCCAGGAACAGGGCGATGCTGAGCGTCAGCAGGGCGAACATGATGTTGCCCATGTAGAAGAGGCTTCGGACGACGCCCGCATTGGTGATGAGCTCGATGCGGTGGGACCCGAAGGCGAGCGTCGCCTGTGGGATGGCCGAGAGGACGCCCAGGACTGCCACGGCGGTCCCCGAGATGAAGACGATCGGTGACAGTGCCTCACTGCCTCCCTCGGCCCGCTGCAGCACGTGGCGCAGGTGGGCGACGAACCACAGGAAGAAGAGGCTGCCGAACGTCCCCAGCAGGGCCGACGTGAGCAGGCCGCCGCGGTTGCTGACGTAGTAGCTGGCAATGTTGACGAACGACGCGTTGATGTGGGGCGCCGAGGGAACGACGAAGATGCTCGCCAGGATCAACGCCACGAACACGATGCCCGCGGCGGCCCCCGCCTGTTCCCACCTGTTCTCGTTCATTTCTCCCCCTTGTCGGGCCCCCGCGTTGCCGGGAGCATCCAGTTGGAGGATACGGGCCGCGCTGATAGGCCTGGAAGGGGGGAATTTCGGACATCCCTCCGTAACTAGTTCGAAAGTTGGGCTTCTGCGGCGCATACCCGTCAGGTGACGCCCAGCAGGGCGGCCGCCCGCGACACCCCTCGGCCCGCCGCGACCTCCTCGTCAATGGCGGCCACCGCGCCCGGCGCATCGAGGTCGTCGTCGAGACAGGCTCTGACCCGCTCGAGACCGGCGTCACCGCTGCCCGCCGACCGCCACGACTCCAGCCGGCGTGAGGCCTCGTCCATCATGTCGTCGCGCCACTCCCACGGCTGCCGGTAGTGGTTGGCCAGGATGGCGAGCCGCAGCGCGGGCGGCTCCCACTCCTTCAGCACGTCGCTGACGAAGACGAGGTTGCCGAGGGACTTCGACATCTTGGCGCCTTCCAGGCCCACCAGGCCCTGGTGCATCCAGTGGCGGACGAACGTCTCGCCGGTCGCAGCCTCGGACTGGGCCGCCTCGCACTCGTGGTGGGGGAAGATCAGGTCGGTTCCGCCCCCGTGCAGGTCGATCGTCGTCCCCAGCTCCCGCAGTGCCAGGGCCGAGCACTCGATGTGCCAGCCCGGCCGGCCCTCGCCCCACAACGAGCTCCACGCCGGCTCGTCCGGCGCTGAGGGTTGCCACAGGACGAAGTCCAACGGGTCGCGCTTGTACGGATCGTCGGGGTTGCCGCCGTTGTCGGCAGCCAGCCGCAGCATCTCGTCACGGTCCAGGTGGCTCAGCTGGCCGAAGCGAGGAAAGCTGTCGACGCTGAAGTACACGCCCCCACCCGCCCGGTAGGCGTGGCCCGAGTCCAGCACCATGCCGATGAAGCCCAGGATGTCGGGGATGGCCGAGGTCGCCCGCGGCTCGCTGAAGGCGGGCAGGAGCCCGAGGGCGCGCATCTCGGCATCGAAGCGGGCCATCTCCTCGGCCGCCAGGTCGAGGTAGTGCACGCCCATCTCGCGGGCCGTGCGCAGGATGTCGTCGTCGACGTCGGTGATGTTGCGGACGCACTCGGTGCGATGACCGAGGTCGCGTAGTCGCCGCTGCAGCACGTCGAAGGTCAGGTAGACGGCGGCATGACCGAGGTGGGCCGCGTCGTAGGGGGTGATGCCGCAGGTGTACATGGTCACCAGGGGGCCCGGCTCGAACGGCACCACGCGGCGCCGGGCGGTGTCGTACAGCTTCATCACCATCTGGCTTGTCTGGCTCCAACCGAAGAGCTAGCTCGATTCGATCCCGGTGAGACGAACCGCAGACCGGGCGCGGTACCGGATGTTGACCGAAGCCAGCACAGCGGTGAAGGCCTCGACGGGTGCCGCCGCAGCCAGGGTACCGGCGTCGATGGGTCGAAGGCCGGGGATCTGGCGGATCAGGTCCGCCACCGCCTTGGTGGCCGGCGGGTGGTCGGAGCAGATGAGCACGTCACTCTCGATCGGATGGGCGATATCTCCCGAGGTGACGCGACGGCAGGTGCTGGAAGGCCGCCGCCACCATGGCGCGTGGCGCCGAGGCCTGGACCTCGGCGGCGACCGACCCCCGGGCCGGTACGAGGGGCTGCAGCTCGTCGCCCACCTTGATCAGGGCGTTGGCCATCGAGATCACGACCTTGTCCGCCAGGTGCTCGGCCAGCGAGGCCGCCATGGCGGGCGCCGACTCCCACGGGGTGGCGATGACCACGAGTCTCGGCCTCGACGGCCCGGTCGTTCGCGGCCCCGACGATCCTCAGCTGGTGGTCTGGCCACTTGCCGAACCAGCTCGTCGACGATCTCGTGGGCCCGCTCCGCCGAACGCGACCCGATGACGACGTCCACGCCGACCGATGCCAGCCGGGCGGCGAGGGCGCGACCGGCCGGGCCGGTTCCTCCGATGAGCCCCACCTGCATGGACCCACCCTTGCACAGCCGGGCGGACGGGACCGCACTCGGCCGGCTCGGCCGCGGCGGTAACGTCACCCCGGCCCCAGTGATCGGAGGTGGGATGGGAATCCTCGAGGGCAAGCGGATCCTCGTGACGGGTGTGCTCACCGACGCGTCGCTGGCCTTCGCTGTCGCCCAGCTGGCCCAGGCCGAGGGGGCCGAGCTCGTGCTGACCGGCGCCGCGCGCGGCCTGTCCATCACCCGACGGACCGCCCGCAAGCTCGACGCCCCCGCCGACGTGCTGGAGCTCGACGTGACGGACGCGTCGCAGTTCGACGCGCCTGGCCGAGGAGCTCCGCAGCCGGTGGGGCGCGGTCGACGGCGTGCTGCACGCCATCGGGTTCGCGCCCCCCGACTGTCTGGGGGTGACGTGATGCGCGCCGGTTGGGACGACGTCGCCGTGGCCCTGCAGATCTCGGCCTACTCCCTCAAGCCCCTCACCCAGTCGCTGCTGCCACTCCTCCGGGCTGCCGGAGGTGGATCCGTCGTCGGGCTCGACTTCGACGCCCGGGTGGCCTGGCCGGTCTACGACTGGATGGGCGTCGCCAAGGCGGCGCTGGAGTCCTTGGCGCGCTACCTCGCCCGCGACGTCGGGTCCGCCGGTGTCCGCGTCAACCTGGTCGCAGCGGGGCCGGCGCGCACACTGGCCGCCAAGTCCATACCGGGGTTCGAGCGCTTCGAGGAGGTCTGGTCGGAGCGGGCGCCGCTGGGCTGGGACGTCACCGACACCAAGGCGGTGGCACAAGCATGCGTCGCCATGCTCTCCGACTGGTTTCCCATGACGACCGGCGAGATCATCCACGTGGACGGGGGGTTCCACGCCGTCGGGGCGTGAGTGGGATCGTCGGGCTCGTCCCCCGCCGGCCAGCTGCCTCGGCGTGCCGTACGTCCTTCGCTGCAAGTTCACGTTCCAGCGTGCGTCGCGGGACGACTCTGCAGCGTCTGGACCACAGATCCGCGCCATCAACGCGACCAGAACGGTCATCGGTGGCCGCCAGAGGCGAACCTGCAGCGATCAGGACCAGTCTGACCGCAGGGCGCGATGCCGTATCTCGACGGGGACCGCCTGCGGGCGCGAGCGCGTGACGAGCGTCAAGCTGTGGGCCACGGCGCGGAACGTCCAGGCGACCCCGGCGACGACGGACACGGTCAGGATGGCCAGTATCCGCGGGCCCGGGGGACCGCCTACGGGCTGAACAGCGAGGCGGGCAACCTCATCGAAGGTCATGGCGGGGGCTCCTCTGTCGTCTCGTTCGACCAGAGGGATCGACTGTCCGGCTTTGGGCCACTCGACGCAGGCACCGACGGATGCTTGCTGGGGGATGACTTGGCGGTCCGGCCTGGTCCTGCGTCGAGTGGCACGTCGTAGTTGAACCCCGCAACCTGAGAGGTAGCTGGGTGCCCCGTCGTCGTTTCCTTAGAGTTTCGGCTGTCGGACCAGCCGAGCCCAGGAGTCCGACCAGCGTCGGGTCTGGCGCCTCCGCCACCAGCGCAGAGCGAGACCGCCGGCGATCAGCTCGGCCACGCTGACGGTCCGCCTCACCCCACCGACGGCGTGCGCGCCCGTGCCGAGGACCACGGCGCCGGCGATCAGCGACATCAGCGCCCCGATCACGACGACCACCGCAGCCGTGGGGAGGGCGACGGCCGTGACGGCGGCTGCCCCGCCGACGATGACCACGCGCGTCCAGCGGCCCGTACGCAGCCCGATGACGAGCGCGACCGGCACGAGCAGGACCACGGCCAGGGGGCCGAGGCTCACGCTGGCTTCATCTCCTTGCGTTTGTGCCGGGCCCGCTCGACAGCCTCTCCCGCCCGCCGGAGCGCCGCTCGGGCGTGCGGCAACGGAACGATGAACGGTGTGATGCCGGCGGCGATCAGCGTCACCACGGCCGTCCGAAACGCCCGCCGCCTCGCCGACACCGGCGGTCGTGCCGCCTGCATCTGCGCCTCACGAGGAGCAACGGCCACGTCATCCGACATCACGCCGGCACTGTAACGGCGGCTGCCTGCGTCCGCGTCGAGCTCAGTTGGACCCTGCACAGCGTGTAACTGTATGGTGCGAAAGATGCTGAAGTTGCGGCTGGGGACCCGCATCGCGGGGGCAGCGCTGGCATTGGTTCCGGTCCCGATCCTGGCCGCCGGCTGCGGCAGCAGCACCGCCAGCGCCGGACCGGGCGCCACCGTCCCCCGAGCCGCCTCGACCTCGACCACCTCGGCCGATCCCTACGCCATCCCCTCGCCCATCACCGCCGCCTACGTCCAGCGGGTGCTCGACGCGATCGAGGCAATCAATGCTGAGACTGCCGGCATCGTGGTTCAGCAGCGAGCGCTTGTACCTGAGGCTGCACGACTGCTTACGATCCGTCAGCACTGCCGATGAATTCGCGACAGCAGACCCAGATTCTTCTCGATCAGATTGGACAAGGGACTTCCTGGACTATCGCCATCAGCCCGGTCCAGTACGCGACACCGTCCAGAGCTGGTGTTCGCCAACACCTCCTGCATCTTCGTCGCGGCTGACCCGCGATTTCTCTGCCTTGCTGACGACCTGCCCCACCGTCGCACGTTTCTATTTCGTGCTGCGAAGAGCGCTAGACCGCAGGACGACCCGACCCACATCAATCCCACGAACTGGGTCGTAGGCGTTCCTTGGTTATAACTCCGACAACTCGCAGCCGGAGGACACTTGCGTAACTCAGCCCAGTAGCGCGCATCGCTCTTAGCAGTGATCACGCTCGCTCTTGGCCAGTCGCCACGTCAACGGTCGCCTGCGCGCTGTCGGGCAGTTTCGGTTAGACGACGGAAACGTCGGCGGCAGCATCGACTACTCCGTGTCCGGGGGGTCGCCGGGAGGAGCGGCCCCAGCCGCGCCGGACACGCCGGCGGCGGCGTCGCCCGTGGCTCCGGCGACGCATGTGGTGGCGGCGAGCGGTCCGACGCCGACGATCTATCCGGCGGCGGTGCCGTACCTGGCCGACAGCGGCAACGGTGGCTTCTGCATCGCCGTGCAGGATCGGTCGACCACCAATGCCGATGCTGCCAACGGCATCAACAACGCCTACGAGCACCGGTGGCAGACGCTCGTCGGCAACTACCTGCTCTGCCCCGGAGCCCAGCCCGCGGCCGGCCCCGCCGGCGCTCCAGGCGCACCGCCCTTGCCGCCCGCGGCCGTCGCCGGGTCGTTCTGGGCCTTGCACGGCGCCGACCTGCTCGGGCGCCCCACGCCCAGCATCGCGCCGGGGTACGCCCTGGCCGGCAAGCTCGGCTACCTCGAGACCCACGCGGCCACGGCGCGGCGGTTCTCGAACCCGACCCCGCTCGGTCCGCTCACCATCGCGGCGACCGGGACGTTCCTCGTCGACTGGGGCGACGGGAGCGGCCAGCAAGGTCCATACGACACCCCTGGCGCCCCCTGGCCCGACGGGCAGATCACCCACGCCTGGGACGACATCGGCCACTACGACGTGAGCGTCGTCGAGGTGTGGACCGCCACCTGGTCCCTAGCTGGCGCCCACGGCAGTCTCGCCGCGCTGCGCACCGAGGGCGCCATCCGGGGCTTCGAGGTCCGCCAGCTGGAGGCGGTTCGCAACCGCTGACGGCGCCGTCCACCGGCTGAGCTTGCCGTCGAAATGGAGCGCCGAGCGCCCGGACGTCGGCTGGCTACTCCTCCTGGACCCGAGAGCCGCGGCCCCCTCTCAGCCGAGGGGTGACACGGACTCGCGCCACGCCTTCGCCATCCTGCTGATGGTCCCGCCGACCCCAAAGGCCGTCCCCAGGATGACCAGGCCCGACAGCATCGTCAGGAGGAACGTGAGCCAACCCTGAGATGGCGTGTTGGACGACGCCGGCCGGTACTGCAGGGGCGTCGAACCCGAACTGTTGCCGGACGCGCCCTGGGCCGACTGGTTCCCCGACGCGGGAGCGCTCGGCGCTCCTGCGGCACCCAGCCCGGCCGACCCAGCACCCGTGTCCGGCGCCGTCGGGCTGCCGGAGCCCAGACCGCTGGAGTCGCTGGTCGGCGACGCACCACCCGCTCCAGCACCTCCGGACACGTCGGTCCCCGCTCCCGACGGTGCACCGGGGGCGTTGGAGTCCACCGTCCCGCCACCGGGAGCGACCGGAGTGCCCGAGGAAGTCAGGGATCCGAGGTCGCCACCGCCAAGGGGCGAGCTGGCGCCGACACTGACGTCGGCCGTCCCGAGGATGAAGGTCTGTCCGAGATTGAGCGTCCCGAGCGGGCCCGGCAGGGGGTTGCCGATGACCAAGGACGGGCCGGAGCAGCTGCTCTCGACCTTGTGGTCTCCCGGCGAGACGGTCGGCTTGGGGGCGGCCGTCATCGAAACCTTCTGACCGGTGGCCTGACTGAGCTGGGCCAGCAGGGGATCGACCTTCGACACGTCGAGCTGCCCGCCAGGGCCGGCCGTGACCGTCTGGCCCATCGCCGTGATGGTGCCGACCGTGCACGTGGCGGTGCCGCCGACCACGCCCTGGGCGTTGGCCTTGGCCGTCGCCAGGGCCTTGAAGCCGGCGATCTCCAGGGTCTGACCTCCAGGGAAGGCGAAGACGACGTTCTGGCCCGCGGCAGAGGCGTCCTCGGTCAGAGACGCGTTCTGAATCGACTGGTTGCTGGCACCGGTGAACACGCCGGAGGGGCTACCACCCCCACCAGGGCCGGTCGCCGTGACAAACGAGCTCCCCTTCGGCGCGGTGGGGTCGATGACCGAGACCGCCTCGTCGGGGGAGGCGGCCGTGCACGGCACCGCCACCTGGCTGCTCGGGCTCACGCACTTCTGAATGCTCTGCTGGTTCTGCGGGACCGGGTACGAGGCGAAGGCGTAACCGGGAAAGTTGTTGGGATCGGACAACGGGGTGGGATCGGTCGCCGCCGCGAAGAGCACGGCTCCTCCGAGGAACCCGGGGTCGAAGATCTCGGAGTACTCCGCCGCGTTGACGGGCAGATCGGGCTGGCCCTTGTTGAAGAAGCCGTGCACCCACGAATAGGAGTCGTCGAGCTCGAGCGTCGCCTGCGTCGTGGGAACGAGCGCCTGAGCCGAGAACGAGCTGGCGAAGATGGTCGGGTTGGTGTTCGTGGCCGGAGCGGCGGCATCTGCGGCCGCCCGGCTCGCCCCGCCGATGCCGAAGGGGGTGGTGAGACCGGCGGCGGCCACGGCCACCGTCAGCCGGGTGACTGCCGTCCGAACGCGGGGCTTCCGTCCACGGCTCCCCGTGCCCTGGCTCCCCATCGCCATCCTCTTCCTCACGCCGTACACCCCAGCGCCCCCCGGTCGCCCGCCCGCCGCCGACGTCCGCGACGGGCTCGAATCTCTTCGAGATCGCTGAGCATAGCCCCTTCTCGGCGGGAGGTACTAGTACCTCCGAGCTAGAACTGACTGATTGGTCTACAGTGACCACGGTCACGTCGACGGCGAACCGGCCGGAGGTCCGCCGTCCCGCCAGAAGGAGCGCGTGAGCTGGAGGTCTGGGGAGCAGCCGGGAGAGTCGAGGGGGGCGTGCGCACGTGTACTACGTGAACTTCGTCTTCATCGGCATCGTGGTGGGCAGCATCTATGCCCTCTACGGCCTGGGCCTCACGGTCGTCTACAAGGCGACGCGGGTCCCCAACTTCGCCCAGGGCGCCATCGGCACCACGGTGGCCTTCGTCTTCTACAAGGTGTGGGGAGGGAGCGGCGTCCGTCTGGCGGTGCGGGAGCACAGCGGCTTCTACTTCCAGATCCCGTTCCTCGGGAGCCACAGCTGGGCGCACTTCGCCTTTCACCCACCGGCCCTGCCGGCCTGGGCCGCCTTCATAGTGGCGATGGCCGTCGCCGCCGGGTTGGGCCTCATCGTGGCTCGCGTCATGCGACCCTTCTCCCGGGCCACGACGATCACCCTGATGATCGTCTCCTTCGGCATCTGGGCCGTGGTGGAGGGGCTCGACTACAACACCTTCAGCGGGTACTCGACCAACGTCCACTCGCTGATCCCCCTCGACAAGAGCACCACCCACATCGTTCACGGGTTCAACTTCAACAACGAGCAACTGATGATCATCGCGGTGACGGTCGCTCTCGCCGGCGCCGTCGCCGCCTTCTTCCGCTACACGCACCTCGGGGTGGCCATCCGGGCCGTGGCAGACGACCGGCAGGTGAGCCAGCTGCTCGGGATCAACGCCGACACCGTGAGCAAGGTGTCCTGGGTCCTCGGGTCGATGCTGGCCGGCATCGCCGGGATCCTCATCACCCCGGTGATCGGCCTCGACCTGAGTGTGCTCACCGGCCTCATCGTCTTCGGCTTCATCGCCGCCCTCTTCGGCGGGTTCCGCAGCCTGATCGGGACGCTCGCCGGTGGACTGATGCTCGGGGTCGTCGAACAGCTCGTGATCGCCTCGCCGCTGAGCAAGGTCTCGAGCCTGCCGCCGCTGCAGGACGTGGTGGCCTTCGTCGTCATCGTCGTCCTGTTGATGCTGAGGCCCAAGTGGATCTTCTCCGGGATCCGGGTGGACGAGGAGTCCGGCGTGGGCGGCGCCGGCGTGACCTTCGGCGGCCAGGCTCCTGCCGAGGACAGGGTGCGGGCCTGGCTGCGCAAGGGGCCGGCGCTCTGGCTCATACTGCAGGACTGGAAGACGGCTCGCTGGGTGCTCGGCCTCGGCGGGATGGCCGCCATGATGGTCATCCCCATCTTCACCACCGGCTACTGGTCCACCGTGCTTGCCAGCGGGATCATCTTCGCCCTCGTCGGGCTCTCGCTCGTGATCCTCACCGGCTGGGCCGGACAGGTCTCGCTGGCGCAGTACGCCTTCGTCGGCGTCGGGGCCTACACCGCGGCCATCCTCCAGGGCACCGCTCATCTGCCGTTCTGGCTGGTGGTCCCGCTGACGATCCTCGTCTCTGTGCCCTTCTCGCTGCTCGTCGGTGTCCCCTCGCTGCGCCTTCGCGGGTTCTTCCTCGCCCTCGTCACCCTGGCCTTCGCCGTCGCGGTGGACACCGACCTGTTCCTCTCCAACGCGCTGGAGAACCACAACAGCATCCTGGGATCGACGGCCGGCAGCACCGCCCACCGCCCCTTCTCCTTCACGTCCGAAGTGTTCTACATGGGCCTGGCCGTGGCTCTGGCCTGCTTCTTCGTCGCCTACAACCTGCGGCGCAGCCGGACGGCGCGCGCCTTCGTGGCCATCCGCGACTCCGAGCCCACGGCGATCGCCTTCGGCATCAACCCGACGACCTACAAGCTGCTCGCCTTCTGCATCGGCGGCGCCGTGGCTGCCGCGGCGGGCGCCGTGTTCGCCTACCTGTACGTGAACATGGACCCGACCGAGTTCCTGTTCATAACCGGAATCACCTTCATCGGCTACGGGATCATCACGGGCATAGCCGAGCTGTTCGGGGCGGTCCTCGTGGGCTTCCTGTTCGCCGTGCTCCCCCAGATCACGGCGACACCCATCAACGGCGTCAACCAGACGATCTTCATCCTCCAGGGCGTCCTGCTGATACTGACGGTCTACAGCTACCCGAGCGGCATGGCAGGGTTCCTGAAGCGGCTGTTCCGCCCAGACGACGAGACGGCGCAGATCCTCACCGCCGGCGAGTTCTCCCCGGCGCCGACGGCAGCGACACGGGCGCGCATCGGCAACGGTGGCAACGGTGGGGACCACTCGGTCGACCACGCAGAGCGGGAACCCGTACCTGCCGCTGCCGCGGCCGTGGTCTCGACTGCGAGCGCCCCGGCCTCACGCGCGGCGCCCACTGCCACTCTCCCGGCCCCGACGGCCACCTTCCGGGGCGACGATGAGCTCGAGGCCAACGAGGAGAAGCTCTGGTCCAGGGCGGCCAGGGCAACCGGCGTGACCGAGTCGAGCGGATCGGCCCCGTCGGGCCTGTCGCGCGGCGGCCGGCGCCAGGCTCGGGAGCCTGACTCCGCTCCCCGTCGCCGGGCCCCGCTGACCGCCAGAGAGCGCCCGCTGCGGGCGCGACCGGCAAGCGAACCTGCCGATCGTGGCTCGCGACCGCTCCGCGCATCGGGCCGACCCCGCCCTTCGGTGTCCCCTCCCCTCGACGAGGACGAGCCGTCGTGAGCCGGTTGCCGTCGCTTCCCAACCTGCGAGGTCTGTCGCCGAACCGATGGCGGCGATCACCGGATCGCGAGTACCCGGTCGCCGAGCAACCGGACGAAGGCGTCAGGATCACCGGCGTCGTCGCGCCCACCCGACCGATCGACGAGTACGACGAGTACGACGAGCGCGACGCATACGATGACGACGGCGACGACCGGCTCGATCCGACGTACGCCACCGGCGAGATGGCGCGCCAGGACCACGCCGCGAAAGCCGTCCTCGAGGTGCAGGAGGTCACGCTGCGCTTCGGCGGGCTCGTCGCCCTCGACGACATCTCACTCAGCGTCCAGGAGGGGGAGATCGTCGGCCTCATCGGGCCCAACGGTGCCGGCAAGACGACGCTGTTCGAGGTCATCTCCGGCTTCTACCGCCCGGACCGGGGCCACGTGTACTACCGGGTGCCGGAGGGCGCCGAGGGTGCCGAGCCCGGTCGTGTGCTGGACCTCCTCCGCGAGCCACCACACCGCCGGGCCTGGCTGGGGATCGGGCGGACCTTCCAGAACTGTCGCATGTTCCAGAACACGAGCGTCTTCGATGCGCTCCGGATCGCCCAGCACCGGTGGATGACCACCGGGCCGGTATCGGCCGGCCTGGGCACCAAGCGTTCGGCCGCGGACGAGGAGCGGGTCATCGACGCTACGGCCGAGCTCTGCCAGATGATGGGGCTGCGACCGTACGAGAACAAGTTCTGCGCCGAGCTCAGCTACGGCACGCTCAGGCTGGTCGAGCTGGCCGCCATCATGGCCCTGAAGCCGACGTTCCTCCTGCTCGACGAGCCCAGCTCGGGGATCAGCCAGAAGGAGACCGAGCAGCTCCTTCCGCTCCTGCGCGACGTGCGGGCGGCCACGGGCTCGACGATCCTCATCATCGAGCACGACATGCCGCTGATCATGCAGCTCTCGGACCACATCTACGCCATGGCGGCCGGAGCGGTCATCTCATCGGGAACGCCGGACGAGGTCCAGAGCGACCCCGGCGTCATCGAGAGCTATCTGGGCACCTCGCGCTACGGAACGGTGGTCGGAAGCAATGCCTGAGACCGGTTCGACCCCGCTGCTCGAGCTCACGAGCGTGGACGCCGGCTACGGCGCCGTGCAGGTATTGCGAAACGTCGATCTCGTCGTGCAGCCGGGCGAGATCGTCGCCCTGCTCGGCACCAACGGGGCGGGCAAGTCGACCATCCTCAAGGTCGTTTCCGGGCTGATGCACCCCTGGGCCGGCGTGATCACGTTCGAGGGCCAGGAGATCTCCCGCTGGGCGCCGGAGCAGACCGTACGGGCCGGCATCACCCAGGTTCCGGGCGGGCGCGGGCTGCTACCCAACCTCACCGTGCTCGAGAACCTCGAGATGGGTGCCCACACGATCCGGCGCGACCGGGCCCGGGTGAAGCGCAGCATCGCACGGGTGTGCGAGCTCTTTCCCGCGCCTGGGCGAGCGCCGGCGGCAGTTGGCGGGGACCCTGTCGGGCGGCGAGGGCCAGATGCTCGCCCTCGGCCGGGCCTTCGTGCTCGAGCCCAAGCTCATGATGATCGACGAGCTGTCCCTGGGCCTGGCGCCGACCATCGTCCAGGGGCTCGTCGACGTCCTCCACCAGCTCAACCAGGAGGGTGTGGCCTTCATCCTGGTCGAGCAGCACGCCAACCTGGCCCTGTCGGTGACCGACCACGCCTACTTCCTGGAGAAGGGCCAGATCCGCTTCGACGGCCGCAGTCGGGAGCTGCTGGAGCGGGACGACCTGCTCCGTTCGGTGTTCCTGGCCGGCGCCACGGTAGGGGCGTGAGCAGAGTGAGACGAAACCGTCGCGGGAGCGAGGTACCGGCGGAGCTGTGTGATGGCCGCCGGTCGTTCGCCTGGAACAGCTGTAACGCCGCCCGGAGCACAGGGGCGGACACGCGTACGGAGGTGTGATGTGAGCACGCCGATGCAGCCGGCGAAGCCGAACGGGGCCAGCGACCTGAGCGAGGGACTTCGCCTCATCATCCGCGGCGGTGGGCCCAAGCTGGTGGCGGCCGGGCTGTCGCTGGCGCTCATCGTGGGGCTGGCGTTCGTCTCGACCATCGCGGCCAACAACCGCGCCCACCACAGCAACCTGTCGGCCAACGGATCCTCGGGCTCGGGCGACAACGGCGTCGGGGGCGCAAACGGTGGTTCCGGCAGCGGAGGTACCGCGGCGAACGGCACCAATGCGGCAGGCGCCGGTGCCGCCGGCAGCAACGGCGGCGGAGCCGGGGGCGGGACAGGTGCCAGATCGGGAGGCGGTGTCACCGGCGCCGACACGACCGGTGGAAACTGTCCCGGCAACAACCCGGACATCGGCGTCACCTGCGACCAGATCCTCGTTGGTGGCATCACCGTGCTCTCCGGTCCGCTCGGCATCTACGGCGAGCAGGGACTCCAGGCTGCCCAGGCCTGGCTGAGCTACTACAACGCCGTCTACGCCCCCGCTCACCACCTGCGGCAGGAGAAGCTCATCTATTACGACGACCACGGCGCCGACCCCAGCCAGGATGCGATCCTCACCCAGAAGCTCATCGAGCAGGACCACGTCTTCTCCATCGGGGGCATGCCGGCGCCCCAGGGGGCCAACCCGTACCTCGTCCAGCACGGCGTACCGCTGATCGGCGACCTCGGCCTCAACCCGATCAGCTACCAGAGCCCGATGATCTGGCCGACGGCGCCGACTCCCAACACCCAGGTGGGAGCGAACCTCACCGCCAAGGTCATTCACACCCTCTACCCCAACGTCAAGCACATCGGAGCCATCATCTCGCCCCTCCCGGGCCAGGACCCGGGCCCGCTGGAGCAGTACGAGAACAACGCCTACCGCCCCTACGGCGTCAGCGTGAGCTACCAGGTCATGACCACCTCGGAGAGTGACTGCAACAGCCACCTGCTCCAGATCAGGAACGCCAACCCGGACTTCCTCCAGCTTCCGCTGCCATCCACCAACTTCCTGCTGTGTGTCCAGGCGGCCCAGAGCCAGAACTACTACCCCGGCGCCGGCACCGGCGGAAGCCTCCGAGGCTGGTCCGGCGGCAGCGGGATCCAGGTCGAGATGCAGCAGTGCGGCAGCTTGTGCGCCACTGCCGGAGGCGGGATCGTCACCGGCACGATCTTCCTCAACCCCACCGACCCCGCCTCGTCCAACCACGATCCCAACTCGGGCATGGACCTGTACAACACGCTCATGTCCAAGTACGCGTCGAACGTCGACAAGACCTCGATCATCTCCGAGAACTACTACGCCTCGGCCGAGATAGGGTCACTCCTGCTGGCACAGGCAGCGGCGACGCCGCCCTATTTGACCCGGCCCCACATCATCCAGCTGGCCAACCAGTTCAAGTTCGACACCGGGATGGGCCTCAAGCTCGACTGGCTCGACCCGCCCAACAACCCCAACGCTCACATCGGCACCAACTGCGGCTATGTCACGCGGGCGGTGCAGGCCAACGGTGGGGCGACGTGGAAGACCGACCCGACCTACTACTGCGGTTAGGACCATGCCGTGATCATCACCAGCGTCGTCCTGCTCGTCGGCGCCGTCGCCATCCTCATCATCGGCGCCACCCAGGGCAACCCGACGCTGCTCGGGGTCTCACTCGGCGCGGCCGCCGCCGGTGCGCTGGCGCTGCTCGCCGGCAACGCGTCCGCCCGACGCATCGCCCTGGCCCGCGGTGTACCCGTGGAGGCGGTCCTGGCCAGTCGCGTCCGTCGCTCCCCGCCGACCACCGAGGCGGCGCCCACCGAGCCACCCACGCCGCCCCCGATCGACGGCTACGACGACATGACGGCCGCCGAGATCACGAGGCTGGTCGCCTCGGGCGCCATGCCCGACGAGGCCCTCTCGGACATGCTCGTCTACGAGGCGACCCACCGCCGACGCCGCGACGTGCTCACCGCTCTCATGGACGTGGTCGGACCGGAGCCCGCACCCGCGCCCGAACAGACCGTCCAGGCGGGACACGTCCGGCGGCGGCTCCGAGGCGGGCGGGCCGAGTCGGGCGCCGGCCCGGCCGCCGAGGCGCTCCAGGCCGCTCGGCAGGCCACGCTCACCGACGACCAGGCGGACGACAGCCGCTTCGCCCGCCCCGACGCCGACTAGGCGGTCCGCTTCTCCAACAGGGCGAGGAACTGCCAGCCGCGGTCCGGGAAGCCTGCCGCCTCGGCCACGTGTGCCGACGCCGGGTTGTCGAAGTCGTGCAGGTACGTCGGCACGGCGCCCTCGGTCAGGACCCGCCGGGCCGCCTGGGCCACGAGCCGCCGGGCGATCCCCCGGCCCCGCAGCGCCTCCTCGGTGACCACGGCGAGCTCGTGCCCCCAGCGATCGTGCTGTTTGCGTCCGACGCCGGCTCCGTACTTCCCCTCGTCGTCCCAGGCGACCAGCACGTCCCCGTTGAACGGATGCAGCCACGACGGCACCCGGGGATCGCTCACGGGCAGCCACTCCCCCGCGTCCTCGAGCTCGGCCGGCCGCACGCTCCAACGAAAGCATCCCCGCCCCAACCGTCCCCCGGCTCCACCCACGGCGCGCGCCAGGTCGTCGCCCAACCCGTCGCCACCGTCGGGCTCCGATAGCAGCCGCTGGCGCGTGAGGCCCAGCCGCTCCACGGCGGCCTCGGTGCCGGGCGGCACCGACAGGACGACGCCCTCGGGGCTGGCGACGCCCATGAAGGGACGCGTGCGCCCGTCCCACCCCGGACCCACCCGAAACGGCGAGCCCACCACGACGACCTCACCCGGCGCCGCCGGCCAGTGCCCGAGCCAGTGGCGTAGGTGGGTGTTCAGGCGGTCCAGGCCGTCACCCAGGTAGCGGGGGTTGGCCACCTCCAGCTTGGCCGCGACCGTCTCCCGCACGACGGCTGTCACCTCGTCCAAGCGATCGTCGAGGGCTCCCGAGCGGATGGCTGCGGCCAGCTCGGCCTCGCTCGACAGCCCCAGGCGCCGCAGTGCCTCGGCGTGGGCCTGCGCCTGGGCGGGTCCCAGCAACAGCTCGCGCTCGATCATGCCCAGGACGTTGACGGCCACCCTGGTGTGGAACCGGACCCGGCCGTCGGTGGCCGGGAGCACGTCCCGCTCCAGGAACTCCCGCACCGCCTCGGTCAGCGCGGTCGCGCTCGGGGTCGTCGTGCGGGTTCACCGCGGTGGCGGCATCAGGCCAACACCGGCACCGGTCCCGGCGCCACGAGCGCCAGCAGGTCCCACTCCACCTCGCAGACCCGGCGGCCGATCGCCGCCAGCTCGACCGAGCGAACCGCGCCCGAGGTGTGCGTGGCCGCCTGCATGATGCACATGATCCCCCACTTGAGCGTGCCCAGCGTCTCCCACCAGCGCAGCGCCGCCCGGTCGACGGGCGCCCCACTCGCACGCTCGTAGGCGTCGAGAAGCTGCTCGTAGGTGCCGAACCCACCAACCGGAAGGGGCTGTCCGAAGCGCCACGACTTCACGCACAACCACCCCAGATCCTCCATCGGGTCGCCCAGGTGGGCCAGCTCCCAGTCCAGAACGGCGCGGACCCCGTCAGGCCCGACGATGAGGTTGCCGTTGCGAAAGTCGCCATGCACCACCACGGTCCGGTTCTCCCCGACGCGGTGGGCCTCCAGCCAGCGGAAGCCGATCTCGAAGGTCGGGTGGGGCTCCCCCAGCTGGTCGAGGATCGCCCGGAACGCCTCGACCTGGTCGGGGTGCTCGAGGCCCGGTACCTCGGCCGGCGGGATGCGGTGGATGGCCGCGAGCGCCTCGCCGCACTGGGCGGCCAGCCGGGGCCGCACCGCCGCGAAGGCGTCGTCGCGCAGGATGTGGCGGGGGATGGTCTCGCCCTCGACGCGCTCCATCACGATGAACGAGGACCCGAGATCGGCGGGGTCGTCACCGGCCGCCACGATCCCAGGGACCGGGACGCCGGCAGCGGCTGCAGCAGAAAGCAGGCGGGCCTCGCGTCCCATCCCGCTCCCCGGAGCGCCGGGTGGGTCCCGGCGGAGCACCAGACCCGACGTCGTCCCATCCGCCCGCCGGGCGTCGAAGGACCACGTCTCGCGCGACGCACCGCCCGACAGGCGCCGTAGGCCCTCGACCCCGACGGCAGGGTCCCCGAACGCCCGCGCCACGACGTCCCGCAGCCCACCGGCCAAGTCGTCCGCAGCCACCGCCGGCACCGTAGCCGGGATAACGTTCGCTCACCGCTGACACGAGGAGGCCAGGTGCCCAGTCCCGAGCAGGTCCGTGCCGTCGTCGACGACTACCTCGCCTCGTTCCCCAAGAAGGACCGCAACGCGTTCCTCGCCTGCTTCGCGGAGGACGCGGAGCAGGTCGACCCGGTTCCGTCGCCGCCGAACGTCGGCAAGGAGGCCATCGGTCAGTTCTGGGACAACGTCTCCGGCATGGCCGACACGATGGAACCCCAGCTCGGCCGCGTCCACGTGTGCGGCAACGAGGCAGCCGTCGTCTTCACCATGAACGCACGATCGGGTGAGGGGGGCAGTGCCATCGACATCGTCGACATCATCACGGTGAACGACGACGGCAAGATCGCCTCCCTGCGCGCCTACTGGGACCCGGCGGCGATGCGCCCGCTCAGCTGAGAGCGCGACGCACGGCGCCGGCGAGACTGCCGGCGGACAGCTCCGCCACGGTGACGTAGCGGGCCGCCATCGTCTCTGCCAGGGGCCGAGCCAGTCCCAGGCGCACCGTCCCCTCCTCGGCGTCGACGACCACTGCGGCAACACCACGACGGCGGATACCTGCCGCCGCCTCGTGGGCCGCGGCGACCGGATCCGCACCGGCGGGCCCGGCGGTGGCCCGCCCGTCCGAGACGACGACGACGAGGGGCTGATAGGACCCCGAGCGGGCCCGCTCGGCGACCTGCAGGCCGGCCGCGATGCCCCCGGCCAGCGGCGTCCGACCACCCGTGGCCAGTGAGGCGAGGCGGGCCCGAGCCACCTCCACGCTCCCGGTGGGCTGGAGCACGACCTCGGCGGACTCGCCGCGGAACGTCACCAGCGCCACCCGGTCCCGCCGCTGGTAGGCGTCGAGCAGGAGGCTGAGGACGGCCCCCTTGGCCGCCTCCATGCGGCGCCCCACGCCCATCGATCCCGATGCGTCGACGACCAGCACGACGAGGTTGGCCGAGCGCTGCTCGCGCACCGCCTCCCGCAGGTCCTCGGGCTCCACCAGCGCACCGGCGTCCGTCGCCCCAGCCCGACGCGTGGCCGCGGCGGCCACCGTGGCCCCCAGGGCCAGCGAGCGGACGGTGCCATCGGGACCGTCCGGTTGCCGGTCGCCGACCAGACGGCCACGCGGTCCCTCGGCCGTGTCGCGCCGCCCGCTGGCCTGTCCCGACGACCTGACCCGCTCGGAGCCGCCGAGACCCGGCACCGGCGCCGGGGCCCCGATGGGCGCGACCCGCTCCTCGCCCGCGTCGAGCTCGGGCTCGGACGTGGGCTCCTCCAGGTGCTCCAGCGCGTCCTCCACCTCGCCGGCGTCGATCCCGCCCTCGCCGAGTGGAGACCTCCGCCGGTGCGCAAGCGCCAACGGCGCCACCCGGCGGACCTCGTCCGCAGTGGCGGTCGACCGTCCCTCCCAGCGAGCCAGGGCGGCGGCCGCCCGGCAGATGACGAGATCGGCGCGGAGACCCTCGGCCCCGACCGCGGCGCACAGGGAGCTCACCGAGCGCATGAGCTCCGGCGCAACGGACTTGGGCCGCTCCGCCGCGTGCGTGCTCGGCGAGCTGACGGCGGACCGCGTCCTCGTCGTGCTACCACTCGGCGGCCACACCATCGGGATCGGCGTCGAAGGCGATACGACGCTGGACGGCCAGTGCCCGCTCGGTCGCGTCGGTGCTCGTGCGAACGTCGACGGCGAGCCCGAAGCGGTCGAGCAGCTGCGGGCGCAGCTCGCCCTCCTCCGGGTTCATCGAGCCGATGAGCACGAAGCGGCTGGGGTGCTCGTGGGAGATCCCCTCGCGCTCCACCCGGTTCACGCCGCTGGCGGCCACGTCGAGCAGCAGGTCGACCAGGTGGTCTGGCAGCAGGTTGACCTCGTCCACGTACAGCACGCCCCCGTCGCAGGCGCTCAGCAGGCCGGGATGGAAGTGACGCTCGCCGCGGCTGAGGGCCGCCCGCAGGTCGATGGTGCCGACGAGGCGGTCCTCGGTGGCGCCGATCGGCAGCTCGACGAACGGTCCCCCGTCGGGCAGCAGGGCGGCGAGGCCGCGGGCGAGCGTGGTCTTGGCGCTGCCCTTGTGTCCCCGCATGAGCACGCCGCCGATGGAGGGATCGACTGCGTTGAGCACGAGGGCGAGCTTGGCGTCGTTCTGGCCGACCACGGCGGTGAACGGGAACATCGCCGTCACCGACCTTCCTCCCAACCCTCCGCCTCGAGCAGGCCGGCCCGCAGGGTGTCGAGGGCCTGGCGCGAGGCGTCCCACAGCCCGCGCTCGTTGGCCTCCAGCAGCCGCTCGGCGATCGAGCGCAGGGCCCACGGGTTCGACTGCTCGAAGAACTTCCGCACCTCCGGGTCGCCCACGTAGGCCTCGGTGACCCGCTCGTACATCCAGTCGGCGACGATCCCGGCCGTGGCGTCGTAGCCGAAGAGGTAGTCGACGGTGGCCGCCATCTCGAACGCCCCCTTGTAGCCGTGCCGGCGCATGGCGTCGATCCACTTGGGGTTCACGACGCGGGTACGCACGACGCGGGCGGCCTCCTCGCTGAGGGGACGGACGCGAGGACGGGTCGGGTCGGCCGTGTCGCCGAACCAGGCCTTGGGCTGCCTCCCCGTGAGGGCCCTGATCGTCGCCACCATGCCGCCGTGGTCCTGGAGGTAGTCGTCCGAGTCGAAGATGTCGTGCTCCCGGTTGTCCTGGTTCTTGGCCGCCACCTCGATCCCCGCGAACCGCCGCCGCATGGCGTCCGGTGCGGCCACGCCCGCGCCACCCCGGCCGTAGGAGTAGCCACCCCACGCCAGGTACACCGCGGCCAGGTCCTCGTCGCTGCGCCAGTCCCGCGACTCGAGGAGGGCGAGGATCCCCGAGCCGTAGGCGCCGGGCTTGGGCCCGAACACCCGGGGGTCGCCCGCACCGTGGGCCGCCACGAAGTTCTCGCTCGCCGGCTCGTCCAGGGCCGCCACGGTCCGCACCGCCTCGTCGAGCAGCCCGAGCACGTGGGGAAAGGCGTCCCGGAAGAACCCCGACACCCGCACGGTCACGTCGATCCGCGGCCGACCCAGCTCGTCGAGCGGGACGACCTCCAGTCCCGTCACCCGCCCCGTCTCCTCCGCCCACACGGGCCGCACGCCCATCAGGGCCAACGCCTCGGCGACGTCGTCGCCCGAGGTGCGCATGGCCGCCGTACCCCACACGACGAGGCCGACCGACTCTGGGTACCGGCCCTCCTCGGCCAGGTGGGCCTCCAGCAGTCGTTCGGCGAGCATCGATCCGACCTGCCAGGCCAGTGGCGACGGGACGGCCGTGGGTCGAGGGAGTAGAAGTTGCGCCCCGTCGGCAGGGCGTGGGCCATGCCGCGGCGACGGCGCCCCGCTCGGGCCCGATGGGACGTAGCGCCCGTCGAGGGCGGCGAGCACCGACGAGATCTCGTCGGTCGTCCGGTGGAGCGCGGGCACGAGCCGCTGGCCGACCCACCGCAGCGTTGCGTCTCCGTCGGCGCCGCTCAGCTCCCACCGGCGCGCCTGGAGCGCGCCGAGCCGCCGTCGGCACTCGGCTTCGACGCGGTCGACCTCCGTCCGCCGGCCCGACGCCAGGTCGACCCCGAGCTCCCCCGCCACGGTCGTCCGCAGCGACGGGACAGCGCCCTGGTCGCAGCCGGGTGAGGGCCAGCACCAGGTCGAGCTCGGCCTCTCCGTCGGGGGGCCGCCCGAGGGTGTGCAGCCCGCCCCGGATCTGGGCGTCCTTCAGCTCGCACAGGTAGCCGTCGACGTGGAGGATGGCGTCGTCGAACGCTGGGTCCTCGAACCCGTCGTCGCCGCCGGGTGGCTCGGACATCCCGAGGTCGCGGTGGATCTCGGCCTGGACCAGCAGGTCCCATACCTGACGCCGGATGGCCGGAAGCTTGGCCGGGTCCAGGGCGGCCGCCTGGGCGTGCGTGTCCAGCAGCGTCTCCAGGCGGGCCAGATCGTCGTAGGTGTCGGCCCGCGTCAGCGGCGGCACCAGGTGGTCCACGATCACGGCGTGGGCCCGCCGCTTGGCCTGGGTCCCCTCGCCGGGGTCGTTCATCACGAAGGGGTAGACGAGGGGGAGGTCGCCGAGCGCGGCGTCGGGCCAGCAGGCCGGCGGACAGGCCGACGCTCTTGCCCGGCAGCCACTCCAGCGTCCCGTGCTTGCCCACGTGGACGATGGCGTCGGCGCCCCACTCGGCGTCGAGCCAGCGGTAGAAGGCGACGTAGTGGTGCGTGGGAGCGAGGTCGGGCGAGTGGTAGACGGCGACCGCGTTCTCGCCGAAGCCCCGCGGCGGCTGCACCGCGACCAGCACCCCGCCCAGGTCGAGCCCGGCGAAGACGAGGTGCCCGCCGTCGGTGAAGACCCGCCCCGGTGGAGGCCCCCACGCCTCGGTGAGGTCGGCCCGGGCCTGCGCCGGCAGTTGCGCGAAATGTCGCTCGTACTCGTCCTCGCTCCACGACCCGGCGCCGTCGCCGCGAGCAACCGGCTCGGGCTCGTCGCTGGCGTAGGGCACGGCGTCGGCCAGCTCTGCCATCAGGGCGTCGCCGTCGGGCGGGACTCGGTCGACCCGATAGCCGGCGCTGGCGAGGGCGCGTAGCAGCTCGATGACCGATGCAGGGGTGTCGAGTCCCACGGCGTTGCCGAGACGGCTGCGCTTGGTGGGATAGGCGGAGAGGACGAGGGCGACCCGGCGCTCGCTCACCGGCGTGCGGCGCAGGGAAGCCAGCCTGCTGGCCAGGCCGGCGATCCGATCGACGCGGTCGGCGACGGTGCGGTAGGCGGTGACGGGCGCACCGAGGTCGTCGCCGTCGTCGACGGTCTCCTTGAACGAGAAGGCAGGGCCGACGACCCGGCCGTCGAGCTCGGGGACGGCGACGGCCATCGCCACGTCGAGGGGTGACAGGCCACCGCTGCTGTCGGCCCAGGCGTCGCTCGACGACGTGGCGGCCACGGCCTGGAGCACCGGGCACGTCCAGGGCGGCCAGGGCGGAGGCATCCCAGCCATCGCCGTCGTCGCGCGCCGAGCCGGCAGCCAGCACCGTGGTGACGACGGCGGCAACGTCGTGCGCGGCCAGCAGCTCGATCGCCGGCACCGTTCCATCGTCGCCGTCCGGACGCAGCGAGTAGCAGTAGACGGGAAGGGCGTTGGCGCCCCTCGCCTCTATGGCCGTGCACAGGTCGGTGACGAACCCGGTGTTCCCTGACAGGAGGTGGGCCCGGTAGAACACGACCCCGATCGTGGGGCGGGCGGGATCGATGTCGGGGTCACCGAGGACGCCGCACGAGGGGACGGCGACCGGAGGCTCGAAGCCGAACCGGTGCCCGAGGACGGTGTCGGCCACGAACCGGAGCAGGTGCTCGATGTTGGCCAACCCGCCCTGGACGAGGTACTCGAACGCCCGCGCGGCGATGTCGTCGGGCACGGTCGTTGCCGCGGTCAGCTCGGGGTCCGGCGCAGCCTCTCCGCCGAAGGCGAGCAGCGGTATCGGGCCCGCCCGGCACCGCCGGGCCAGCTCGTCGAAGGGACCCTCCCACGCCCGGCGCCCACCCAGCAGCCGGACCAGCACCACCTCCACGCCCTCGAGCGACGGGGCCTCGGTCGAGCCTGGAGGGGTTGGCAGCCCGCACGGCAGGAAACCCCGGCGGCAGGCCCTCGGCCACGGTGCGCAGGGCCAGGATCTCGGTGTCGGCGTTGGTCAGGACGAGGATCACCGGCGATGCCGTCCATGATCAGCTTCTCGACCGCGGCCATGTCGAGGTGCGCCTCGACGAGGTCGGCCAGGCGGTCCTGCTGCGCCTGGCGGGCGCCGGCGAACGACACCCCGGCAGCCACGAAGCGTCGGCCGCGGCGACTGGCCACCTCGGCGAGAAGCGCGGCCCGGAATCCGTCCTCTTCCATCAACCCGTGGAGGTTCGTGCCCAGCACGCTCCCGTCGCCGTTCGCCGCGCCCTCGGGCTCGGATCCGTAGACGTCGTCGAGCTCGATCCACGGACGGTTGCGCTCATCGACGTGCGTCCGCCCGTGATGGATCTCGTACCCGGTGACCCGGTGTCCCCGCGCCCGCCCCCGGCGCTGACGCGTGACCTTCTCCTCGCAGTAGGTCGTCGAGGTGTCCAACCAGCCGAGCCCCTCGACGCGTGCCGCGCCCCGACTCGACGTGGTCCACGATCTCGCGGCCGAGCATCTGGTAGCCGCCGCACACACCGAGCAACGTCGCGCCTCCGGCGACGGCCACCGCCATGGCCCGGTCCAGGCCCCGCCCCCGGAGCCACTCGAGGTCGGCCACGGTCGCCTTGGAGCCAGGCAGCACCACCAGGTCGGGCTGGCCCAAGGCCGCGGGCGAGTCGACCAGGCGCACGCCGACGCCGGGCTCGATGGCCAGTGCGTCGAGATCGGTGAAGTTGGCGAGCCGGGGCAGCCGGATGGCGGCCACGTCCAGCCCGTCGGCGACGGCGGGCCCCCGCGCAGCGGGACGGGGCCCGGCCAGGGCGAGGGAGTCCTCGGCGTCGAGCCCGATGTCGTGCACGTAGGGCATGACCCCGATGACCGGGACGCCGCAGCGCCGCTCGAGGTCCGCCGGGCCGTCGCCGAGCAGGGCAGGATCGCCGCGGAGCTTGTTGATGACGAAGCCGGCCACGAGGTCGCGGTACTCGGGAGGCAGCAGGGCGACCGTGCCGTACAGCGCGGCGAACACGCCGCCCCGGTCGATGTCGCCGACGACGATCGCCCGCATGCCCTCCTTCGGCGGCGACCCGCAGGTTCACGATGTCGCGATCGAGGAGGTTGATCTCGGCCGGGTTGCCGGCGCCCTCGCAGATGACGACCTCGTAGCGGTCGCGCAGGTCGGCGAGGGCATCGAGCACGACGCCCAGCAACCGTGGCTTGTGGTCGTGGTAGGCGGCGGCCTCCATGTGGTCGACGGGCCGGCCCATGACGACCACCTGGCTGGTCCGCTCGCCCGTGGGCTTGAGCAGGATCGGGTTCATGGCCACGTCGGGCTCGATCCCTGCGGCCAGCGCCTGCGCCGCCTGGGCCCGGCCGATCTCGTGTCCACCGGCGGTGACGAAGGAGTTGAGCGCCATGTTCTGGGCCTTGAAGGGCGCGACCGAGATCCCCCGTCGGGCCAGCAGCCGGCACAGCCCGCTCACCACGTGGCTCTTGCCCGCGTCACTGGCCGTGCCGCAGACCATGAGGGCGCCCCTCATCGGTCGTCCGTCTCCTCGAGCGCGGCGTCAAGGCGGTGCAGCCCATCGGCGTCGGGGACGGCGACGCGAACGTGGTCGGGCAGCCCGAAGCTCGTGCAGTCGCGCACGACCACACCGCGCTGCGCCAGTCGCGATCGCAGCCCTGCGGCTCCGGCCACCAGCACGAAGTTGGCGGCCGCGGGTCGGGGACGCAGGCCGTGTCGCTCCAGGAGGTCGACGAGCTGGCGACGCAGCTCGGCGATGGACCTCGCCCACGCCGGGAGATCGACCGGCGCAAGGAGGGCCGGAAGCGCTGCTGCTCCGAGCCCGTTGACCGACCAGCTCGGCTGGCGGCGCGCCAGCCGGTCGACCAGCTCCGGGTCGGGCGCCAGCACGTAGCCCGAGCCGCAGCCCGGGGCAGGCCAGCACCTTGGTGAGGGAGCCGACCACGACCGATCCCCGATCGACGTCGCCGCGGGTCCAGCGGCCGGTGGCCAGCGGGTAGAACGCCTCGTCCCACACCCCGGCGCGGTCGTCCGGCGCGGCCAGGACGCCGGTCGGGTTGTGCGGGTTGGAGCGAAAGCGCGGCCCGCCGTCGATCGAGGCTCTCCAGGTGGCGCCGGTAGAGGCTGAAGTCCGGCTCGTCGACCCACCCCGTCCGCAGCTCGGCGGCGACGAGGGCGATGGCCTCGGAGCCGCCGTTGGTGAGCAGCACGCGGTCGTGCGTCGACCCCGAGCGTCTCGGCCAGCGCCGCGGTCGCCCGTCGCGGATCCGGGTAGCGGACGCGTCGCGTCGAGGTGGCGGGCGAGCACCGGCACGGGGTCGGGGGCGACGGGGTTCATGCTGGCCGAGAGGTCGAGCACGCCGGCGGGATCGAGCCCCAGCGCCGCTGCCACGCGGCTGGCCGTCGCCGCCGTGCTCCTCGAGCGGAGCGACGACACCCGGCGTCCTCACCGGCGCCGTCTCCCGGCCAGGCCGACGGCGACCAGCGACCCTGCCACCGCGGCGCCGACGTGCGACGAGAGCCGCACGGCCTCGGCCACGTCCGCCAGCTCCGGCGGTCGTCCGCGGCCGAGAGGTGGGCGGGTCTCGATCCGGTCGCCGTAGCGGTTCTCTCCGCCCAGCCGCAGCCCGAGGGCGGCGGCGAAGGCGGCCTCGGCCACGCCGGCGTTGGGGGAAGGATGACGAGGCGCGTCCTCGCGCACGGCCTGCCAGACCGCACCCGCGGCGTGCGGGCGCACCGCAGCTACGGCGACCGCGGTGACGCGGGCGGGCACCCAGGCGGCGGCGTCGTCGAGTCGCGCCCCGGCCCAGCCGTAACGGAGGTAGCGAGGGCTCCGCCGGCCGACCATGGCGTCCACGGTGTTCACGGCCCGGTGGCCCAAGGCGCCGGGCGCGCCGGCAGCCGCCGCCCACAGCAGCGGGGCGACCACGGCGTCGACGGTGTTCTCGGCCACCGACTCGACGACCGCCCGGGTGATCTCCTTCTCGTCCAGCGCAGCCGGGTCGCGACCGACGAGGGCGGGCAGCAGGGCGCGGGCCTCGTCGAGATCGTCAGCTTCCAGCGCGGCGACGACGCTCGTCGCAGCCTCGGCCAGTCCCCTTCCCGCGACCGACAGGTAGGTCGCGGCCAGCGTCGACGGCAGGCCGGGGCCGAGGACAGCCCGCATCGCCAGCCCTGCCAGCACGCCGAGGCTCGTGCCGGCGGCGGCGTGCAGGGCGCCGGCGAGGTGATCGTCGCGCCACACCCTGCGCTCGAGCGAGGCCATGACCGAGCCGAACGCCGCCACCGGGTGGGGCTGCAGTCGCGGCTCACCGAGGAGCTTGTCGGCGAGGAACCCTCCCGCCGCGCCAACAGCCCGACCGCTCACCATCGGGCCGCTGCCACGAGGAGGCCGACGGTCTCCCCGACCATGCCGCTGGCGCCGAGCACGTCGCCGGTGAAGCCTCCGACCCGCCGCCGAGCCAAGGCCAGGACGCCGACCGCGGCGAGTGTCGCCGACGCCAGCGAGGCCGCGCCCGCCGCCGGGCGCCACACCAGGATCATGGCCAGCGAGCCGGCCAGCCCGACGGCCGCCACGACGACGGGGCGCCCGGGTCCCTCCCGGAAGGCCGACGCCAGCCCCCCTTCGGGCCGGGCGTACGGCAGCGTCCGGGCCGCGACCGCCATCCAGGTCCGCGAGGCGCACCACAACCCCCCCAGCAGCAACCAGCCCGGTCGCAGGGCGGCGAGGGCCCCGAAGCGAAGGAGCAGCACGGCGCCCACCACTCCGACCCCGAACGCTCCGACGCCCGGCTCGGCCATCACGGCCAGGCGCCGCGCCGGCGGCAGGTGGGGCAGGAGACCGTCGGCGGAGTCGGCCAGGCCGTCGAGGTGCAGCAGGCCCGTGAGCCCCAGGTCGGCCGCCACCACCACGGCGGCCGCGACCGGCGCGTTCCACACCTTCGCGGACCCCAACCAGATGCCGCCGAGCGCAAGTCCGAGCAGTGCGCCCACGACCGGGAACCAGAGCAGGGCGCCCCCGGACGGCCGGCTGGCCCCGCCGATCGGGGTGAGGAACGACAGGGCCCGGCGCATCACGCCCGCTCGAGGGGTAGGACCCGACCGGCGACGACGAGCAGCACCTCGTCGGCCACCGCCGCCACCATCCGGTTGAGCGCTCCGAGCTCGTCTCGGAACCGGCGTCCCAACTCGCTGCTCGGGTGCACCCCCAGCCCGACCTCGTCGGTGACGAGGACCGTGTCGCCGGCGCGGCCAGTGAGCTCGTCACACAGCCGCTCCCCGTCCACGGCGAACGACGCCGTACCCGCCAGCCAGGCGCCCAGGGAGTCGACCAGGGCGGTGCCGGGCAGCGAGCGCAGCACGGCGCCGAGGTCCTCGCCCTGCCCGACCTCGACGGTCGTCCACGTGGCCCGCCGGCGGGCACGGTGCGCGGCGATGCGCCCGGCCATCTCCTCGTCGGCCGCGACCGTCGTGGCCACGTAGGTGACCGGCGGGGGCAGCCCGGCCGCAAGACGTCTCACCGACCTCCGACTTGCCCGACCGGGCTCCTCCGAGCACGAGGGCGATCACCCCTGTCCTTCCCAGGCGCCGCGCCGCACCGCGGCGTGGACGGCTCGCGCCAGACGCGACCCCCACATCGAGCGGGGCCCGCCGAAGGCGTGCGCCCTACCCTCGCCGGGACACAGCACGCAGACTGCGTCCGTCGCCGTACCGGTGGCGTCGATCCCCAGCTCGGAGAGGGCCTGCACCTTCGCCTCGGTGGCGGTGGACACCGCGTTGACGAGCGCCGAGTCGGTGAGCCGCTCCGGCACGCTCACGACCACGTTGATCGTGCCAACCAGCGGCTGGCGGGCGCCGTCCGGCGCGGCGGCCAGCACCGGGTGGGTCAGGCCGACGGTGGCCACCACCTCCACGCCGCCGTCGGTGGCGACGCCGTGCTGACGCACGTCGGCGGCGGTGAGCATGCCGACCCCCCGGCCGGGCAGGCCGAGCGACACGCCGAGCTTGCCCAGGTGGTGGTCGGGGTCGCGGCGGGCGTAGGACGCCGGCACCTGGGCGTTGACGACCCATCGTCGCAACCCGAGCCCGCCGCCGTGCGGTGCCGAGGCGATGGCGCGCACGGACGCCGGCGAATCGCCACACCAGGACCGGGAGGTCCCGACCGTTCTCCCGGCGAGACCGGATCTGCAGCTGCACGACGTCCACGCGTCCCTCCGCAACCCATCCGACAGGGGTCCGGGCAGGCAGGTCTCCTGGCTCCCGGATCGACGCTCCCCTCGGCCTTCCCGCCCGACGGGCCGTGGCCTGATGGTGAGGATCGCTCCCCGGTCACAGTTGCGGGACAGCCCCGGACTCCCACCGGGTTCCCTGCGCTGCGGCGCCGACACTACCGTGCCGGGCATGGCACGCGCCGATTCCATCGTCCTGCTCAACACCGGGCACGGCAAGGGGAAGTCGTCGGCCGCCTTCGGCGTGATGGGCCGGGGCTGGGCCCGGGGCTGGACGGGTGGGCGTCGTCCAGTTCGTCAAGGGCGGCAAGTGGAAGATCGGTGAGCGCAAGCTGGCCGACCATCTCGGCATCGAGTGGCACACCCTGGGCGACGGCTTCACCTGGGAGTCGACCGACCTCGACGAGACGGCGGCCAAGGGCCGCCACGCCTGGGAGGTGGCCAGGGCCAAGCTGGCCTCGGGCGACTACGACCTGCTGATCCTCGACGAGCTCACCTACGCCGTGACCTACGGCTGGGTGACCGGTGGACGAGGTGGTGGCCGGCATCACGCGAACGGGCGCCGCGCACCAACGTGGTGGTCACCGGGCGGGACGCGGCGCCGGAGCTCGTCGAGGTGGCCGACACGGTCACCGAGATGCGCAAGGTCAAGCACGCCTACGACCGGGGCATCACCGCCAAGAAGGGCATCGAGTACTGACGTGGGTGACCTCGGCCCCCGCCTGGTGGTGGCCGGCACCCACTCCGGCGTCGGCAAGACGACCGTCGCCACCGGCCTCATGGCGGCCCTCGCGCGCCGGGGCGTCGCTGTCGCCAGCGCCAAGGTCGGCCCCGACTTCATCGACCCCGGCTACCACGCCCTGGCCACGGGCCGGCCGGCCCGCAACCTCGACGCCTGGATCTGCGGGGCGTCGACGATCGCCCCGCTCGCCGCCCGGGCGGCGGCGGCGGCCGACGTGCTCGTCGTCGAGGGGGTCATGGGGCTCTTCGACGGAGCCTGCCTTCGGCGGCCACGACCGGCGCGCTCGGGAGCACCGCGCTGACGGCGGCCGCGCTCCTCGACGCCCCGGTGGTCCTGGTGGTCGACGCCGCGGCCATGAGCGGCTCGGTCGCGGCGCTGGTCCACGGCTACGCCTCGTTCGACCCCGGCGTCCGGGTGGCCGGGGTGGTGCTCAACCGGGTCGGCAGCCCCGGCCACGAGGTCGCTCCTGCGCGAGGCCCTCGAGCCTCTCGACGTCTCCGTGCTCGGCGCCCTCCGTCGCGACGACGCGCCTGGCCTGGCGGGAGCGCCACCTCGGTCTCGTGCCCGTCGTCGAGCACCGGGCCGAGGTCGGCCGGTCGCTGGCGGCGCTGGCTGCCGCCATCGAGCGCCACTGCGACGTGCCCGGGCTGATCGAGCCTGGCCGGCTCGCGCCCCGCGCCGACGTGCTCCCGCTCCTGTCTCGGCTCGGCCCGAGCGGGTCCGCCCGGGTCGCGGTGGCCGGCGGCCCGGCCTTCAGCTTCGCCTACCCCGACAACCTCGAGCGGCTGGAGGAAGCCGGAGCCGAGCTCGTCGTGTTCGACCCGCGCGCGACGCAGTCCTGCCGGAGGGCGTCGACGCCCTGTACGCCGGCGGAGGGTTCCCCGAGGTCTTCGCTCGAGACGCTGGCGGCCAACCGGCCCCTGCTGGCCGACGTCCGGCGCCGGGTGACGAACGGCCTGGTGACGTGGGCCGAGTGCGGTGGACTGCTGTGGCTGGCCGCGTCACTCGATGGACGACCGCTGGCGGGTGTGGTGCCGGCCGCCGGCCACATGACCGGCCGTCTCACCCTCGGCTACCGCCGGGCCCGGGTCCTCGTCCCAACTCCCGTGGGCGGACCGGGAACGCAGCTGCGAGGCCACGAGTTCCACTACTCCGTGCTGGATCCGGCGGGTGACGCGCTCGACCTCGAAGGGCGCTTCGGCGCCGGCAGGGCGGGGTTCGCCACGCCCACCCTCCTGGCGTCCTACCTCCACCTCCACCTCGGCGCCGACCCCGCCCCGGCCGAGCGGCTGGTGGCCGCAGCCAGTCAGGTCAGGACGCGGTCCCCGGCGCCTGATGCTGCTGCTCGGCTCGGGCCGCCTCGGCCCGGCTGACCGCCTGGCGCTTCAGCCGCGCCTTCTTGGCGCGGATGCGGTCGTTGTGCCAGCGAACCTTCGGTCGTGCTCCTCTGCCCATCGCCGCAGCCTACCGGGGTCGCTAGGATCGGCACCCGTCGCCGAGCGCGGGAAGCCGGTGGGAGACCGGCGCGAGCCAGATCCGCTGTGACCGGGGAGCGGACCCCAGAGCCTGGGGCCAGCACCGATCCGGGAGCCAGACACCCGCCGCGACGAGGACCACCGGCTTCTGCGGGAGACGACCATGGCGACGGCTGCACCCCAGCCGGGCGGCCGGCTGCTGGGCGTGGGGGTCGGGCCGGGCGATCCGGAGCTCGTCACTCGACAGGCGCTTCGGGTGCTCGCCGAGTCCGACCGAGTCGTGGCGCCGTCGACCGCCGTGGACGCGGTCGGCCGGGCCGAGGCGATCGTCCGCCAGGCCAGTCCCGAGCTGCACATGGAGCGCCTCGTCTTCGACATGACCGGGGGCAGCGACGGTCGGGCGGCGCGTGAGGCCTCCCATCGCGCCGCGGCACAGGCGCTCGTTCGCTGGCTCGACGATGGCGAGCAGGTGGCCTTCGTCACCCTGGGCGATCCCAACATCTACAGCACCTTCTCGTCGCTGACCGCGGCCGTGCGCGGCCTGCGACCCACCGTGGAGATCGGCAGCGTGCCCGGGATCATGGCCTTCCAGGCTCTCGCCGCCCGCGCCGGCGCCGTCCTGCTCGACGGCACCGAGTCGCTGTCGCTCGTCACCGCGCTCGACGGTCCCGAGGCGCTCGACGCCGCCATCGAGGATCCGACCCGCGCCGTCGTCGTGTACAAGGGCGGCCGCCACGTGCCCGAGATCGCGGCCAGCCTCTCCCGTGCCGGCCGGCTCGACGGCGCCGTCATGGGCGAGCTGCTCGGCCTCCCCGGCGAGCGCACGGGGCCGCTCGCGCGAGCTCGCCGATCGGTCCGGCCACCTACCTGGCCACGGTCATCGTCCCGCCGGGCGCCCGTCGCGGACAGGGCCAACAGCCGTGATCAGCTTCGTGGGCGCCGGCCCGGGCGCGGCCGACCTGATCACGCTGCGGGGCGCCAGCGGCTCGGCCGAGCCGACGTGGTCGTGTGGGCGTCGTCGCTCGTGCCCGAGGCCCTGCTCGCCCACGCCAGGCCCGGACGCCGTCGTCCACGACTCGGCCGCCATGACGCTGGAGGACGTCCTCGGCGTGTACGCGACGCATCCCGACGCGGCGATCGTCCGGCTCCACTCGGGCGACCCCGCGCTCTACGGCGCCATCCAGGAGCAGATCGACTGGTGCGTGGACAACGGGCGGGACTTCGAGATCGTCCCCGGCGTCAGCTCGCTGGCCGCGGCCGCGGCCGCCGCCAGCCGGGAGCTGACCGTCCCGAGCGCTGGCCCAGAGCGTCGTCATGACCCGGCTGGCGGGACGGACCGCGGCCTCGATGCCGCCGCGCGAGTCGGTGGCCGCCTTCGCCGCCCACGGGCGCGACCATGGCCGTGTTCCTCTCCGGCGCCCGCCCGCGCCAGCTCCAGGAGGAGCTGCTCGGGCCCGGCAGTGGCTACGACGGCGACACGCCCGCGGCGATCGTGGTGCGGGCCAGCTGGCCCGACGAGCTGGTCGTGCCGACGACGGTCGGCCGCCTGGCCGGGGACCTGGCGGCAACAGGGGCCCGGACCACGGTTCTCGTGCTGGTCGGGACCGGCCCTGGCCGCGGGCCGAGGCGGCGCCCGCAGCCACCTCTACTCCCCGGGCTTCGCCCACCAGTTCCGGCGCCGGTCCCGACGGGGACGACAGTGGCCGGCGCGCCGCCCGGCAACGGGGCGCGGTGAGCGTCCGCGCGAGCCAGAGCTCCGTCTCGCCCCGACGTGGGCGCGGCCTTCGCACGGGCTGGACGACCGGTACGTGCGCGTCGGCCGCGGCCAAGGCGGCGGCCCTCGGCCTCGTCACCGGCACCGTCCCCACGTGGTCGAGGTGGCCCTGCCCGACGGCCGGCGGGTCGAGCTCGCCCGTCGGAGCCGGACGGTACGGCGACCCGTGCCGTCGTCGTGAAGGACGCCGGCGACGACCCCGACTGCACCGACGGGGCCCACGTCACGGCCGCGGTGGCAGTGGGCCGGGGCGGCGGCAACGGGACCCGAGCTCCGGGCCGGCCCCGGTGTGGGCACGGTCACCAAGCCCGGGCTGGGCCTGGCTGTCGGCGGCCCCGCCATCAACCCGGTGCCCCGCCGGATGATCCGGCGCCGCCCTGGCCGAGGTGACCGATCGTCCCGTGCGGGTCACGTTCTCGGTGCCAGGCGGCGAGGCCATGGCGGCCAAGACCACCAACGACCGCCTCGGGATCCTCGGGGGCATCTCCATCCTCGGGACGACCGGCATCGTCCGGCCGTTCTCCACCGCCGCCTACCGGGCGTCGGTCGTCCAGCAGGTCGACGTGGCCGCCGCCCAGGGCGAGACGGCGATGGTGCTGGCCACCGGCAGCCGCTCCGAGCGGCCGCCCTGCGGCCTGCTCCCGCCACCTGGACCCGGTCTGCGTCGTCGAGGTCGGCGACTTCACCGGCATCGCCCTGCGGCGCGCCGCGGCCGCCGGCATGCGACGGGCGGTGCTGGTCGCCATGGCCGGCAAGATCACCAAGCTGGCCGCCGGGGTGATGATGACCCACTTCCACCGCTCGAAGGTCGACACCGACCTCCTGGCCCGGGTGGCCCGCAGAGGCGTCGGCTCCGCCGCCGCGTCGTCGCCGCGGCGACGGCGACCGCAACCGCTCGGCATTTCTTCGAAGCCTGTCGGGCGGACGGACTTCGCGTCGCCGCTCGCCGCGCTGTGCCGAGCGGCCGCGCGTCCTGCGAGGCCCACGTCGGAGGTCGGCTGGCGGTCGAGGTGGTGGATGGTCGACTTCGACGGGACCGAGGTGGTCGCCCGTGCCTGACCGGATCGCCGTGGTGGGCCTCGGAGTCGACGGGCTGTGCGGGGCGGGCGCGGAGGCCCGCCGCGCCGTCGATCGAGCCGCCCTCGTCGTGGGCGGACGTCGCCACCTGACCACTTTGGGGGCCCTGGCCGCGGGGGTGCGAACCGTGCCGTTGACGGGCGACCTCGGTGCTGCCCTCGACGAGATCCAGGCTGAGCCCGGCCCGGTGTGCGTGCTGGCGTCGGGGGATCCGGGGTTCTTTGGGATCGTGCGGCCGCTCGCCGAGCGGTTCGGGGCGGCGAGGCTGGAGGTGCATCCGGCTCCCTCTTCTGTCGCCCTGGCGTTCGCTCGCCTGGGGATGGCATGGGACGACGCCGTCGTGGTGTCGGCCCACGGACGTCCCCTGATGGCCGCCGCCCGGGCCGCATCCTCGCATCCCAAGGTGGCGGTGCTCGTGTCTCCCGAGTCGCCGCCCGAGGCCCTCGGTGGCGCCCTGCTCGAGCTCGGTGTCACCGACCGGCGGGCCGCCGTGTGCGCGCGGATGGGAGATGCCGGCGAGCGGGTCGACGTCGTCGACCTGGCGGGCCTGGCCGCTGGCCGGTGGGACCCGCTCTCGGTGGTGATCCTGCTGGCGGAGCCGGGCCCGCCGTCGACGCCCGTCCTCGCCTGGGGTCTTCCCGACGGGTCCTTCGATCACCGGGGCGGCATGATCACCAGGGCCGAGGTGCGGGCCGTCGCCCTGGGCAAGCTGGCCTTGCCGCCTCGGGGCGTCATGTGGGACGTGGGCGCAGGGAGCGGCAGCGTCGCCATCGAGTGCGCCCGGCTCTGTCCCGGCCTCCGGGTGCTGGCCGTCGAGGAGGAGGACGACGACGCCGGGCGCATCAGCAGCAACGCCGATCGCCACGGCGTCGCCGTCGAGGTGATCGGCGGGCGGGCGCCGGCCGCCCTGGCCGGGCTTCCCGATCCCGACCGGGTCTTCGTCGGCGGTGGTGGTCACGCCGTGCTCGCCGCCGTGCTCGACCGCCTGCGGCCCGGTGGGCGGGTGGTGGCCACCTACGCCGCCGTCGACCGCGGCGGTCGGCGCTGCCGACCGGTTGGGAGACATGGTGCAGGTTGGGGTGTCGCGGTCGCGGCGCCTTCCTGACGGAGGCCTGCGCCTGGCGGCCGAGAACCCGGTGTTCGTGGTGTGGGGCCCTCGCGACGAGCTCGACGGGAGCCGGCGACATGAAGGTGCTCACCGTCAGCGTCACCGAGCGGGGTCGGCTGCTGGCGGGGCGGCTGCCGTTCGAGCATGCCCACGGGCAGGCTGGCTCCACCGTGCGGGCGCGGTGGTCCGACGTCGATGCCTTCGTGCTCGTGCTGGCCACCGGGGCAGCCGTGCGCATCGTGGCGCCGATGCTGGCGGACAAGCGCGGCGGATCCCGCCGTCGTGTGCCTGGACGACGCCGGCCGGTTCGCGGTGGCGCTGTGCGGGGGCCACCTCGGAGGCGCCAACACGCTGGCCCGCCGGGTGGCAACCCTCGTCGGGGCCGAACCCGTCGTGACCACCGCCACTGACGCCACGGGGACGTGTCCGCTCGACACGCTTCCTGGCTTCGTCGCCGAAGGAGACGTCGCCGGGGTGACCGCCGCCGTCCTCGACGGTCGGGCTCCGATCCTCGACAACGTCCTGTCATGGCCGGTGCCTTCGACGCTCCCCGTCGGCACCGGACCCGAACGGGTGGTCGTCACCGATCGCGTCGTCGAGGGCCGTCCCGGAGTGGCAGTCCTGCGACCACCGACCCTGGTGGCCGGGGTCGGGACGTCGACCGGTGCTCCGCCCGACGAGGTGGTGGCGCTGCTGTCCGACGAGCCTGGCCGACGCAGGGTTTGGACGCTGTCTGCCTGTCGGAGGTGGCGACCATCGACCGGCGGGCCGAGGAGCCGGCTCTTCGTGCCGTTTCACATTTCGTCGAAAGCGCGAGCGGGGGCCCGTTTCGACGCGATGTGGAACCGGGGACGGGCCCGCGCCCCTCCCTGCCCCAGCACCAGGCCACGGCGGCCGGCTGCGCCCGTTCGGCGCCGATGCGCAAGGTGCGCGTGCCGACGCCGAGCGAGACGGTCCGCGCCGCCGTCGGCACCCCCAGCGTCGCCGAGGCGGCGGCGCTGCTCGCCGCCGGACCCGGAGCGGAGCTCGTCGTCACCAAGCGCACGTCTGCCCACGCCGCCGTGGCCGTCGCTCGACGGCGCCAGCCCCGAGGCCACCTCGCCATCGTCGGCCTGGGGCCGGGTGACGCCCGCCACCGAACGCCCGCCGCCGAGGCCGCCGTCCGCCACGCCGAGATCGTCATCGGCTACGGCCCCTACCTGGACCAGTGCGCCGACCTCCTCGGCCCGCACCACGAGGCCGTGCGCTCCTCCATCGGCGACGAGCAGGAGCGCTCGCGCCGCGCCGTCGACGAGGCACGCACCGGCCGGCGGGTGGCGCTCGTCTGCTCGGGCGACGCCGGTGTCTACGCAATGGCGTCGGTCGCCCTCGACCTGGCGCCCGTCGTCGTCGACGGCACGGCGTCCGCCTTCGACGTCGAGGTGGTGCCGGGGATCACCGCCGCCACCGCTGCCGCCGCAGCTCTCGGCGCCCCCCTCGGACACGACCACGCCGCCGTCAGCCTCTCGGATCTCCTGACACCGTGGTCCACCATCGAATCCCGGCTCCAGGCAGCGGCCGTCGCAGACCTGGTGGTGTGCCTCTACAACCCGCGCTCCCGGCGGCGCCCGTGGCAGCTCGACGCGGCGCGCCGGATCCTGCTCGCCCACCGGGCACCCTCCACGCCCGTCGGCGTGGCGACCGATGTGTGCCGCTCCGAGCAGCGCGTGCGCCTCACGACCCTCGGCGAGCTGGACGCCGACGACGGTGGGAATGACGACGTGTGTGGTCGTCGGGTCGTCGGCGACGCGGGTCGTGAACGGCAGGATGGTCACACCCCGGGGCTATCGACCGTGAACCCGGCCGGCGACCTGCCCCGAGGAGCACAGTCACCATCGACGCCCGTTGCACGGCCTGTGGCGCGTGCCTGATCACCTGTCCGGAGGCGGCCCTCCTGCCCGCACCCCGCCGCCCGGCCGTGGTGAGCCACCGCTGCACCAGTTGCCTGGCCTGCATCGAGGTGTGCCCGGCCGGCGCCATCTCGGAAGGTCTCCGTTGATGCCACCCGATCTCGGTGCTCCCCATCCCATCGAGACCGAGAGCTACAGGCTGCTCCACCAGCGGGTCGACCTGTCGCACCTCGGTCCCGGAGCGCGCGCCGTGGTGGCCCGGGTCATCCACGCCAGCGCCGACCCCGACTACGCCCACACCATGGTCGTCGACGAAGCGTCCGTGGGCGCCGGCGTCGAGGCCGTGCGGGCGGGCGGTCCCGTGCTGACCGACGTCGAGATGCTCCAACGCGGGATCACCGGCGTCGACACGATCTGCTGTCTGGACGAAGTTCCGTCGACACCCGTCACCGGGCCGACCCGTAGCGCCCGAGCCATGGCTCTCGCCGCTCGCCGCCACCCGACGGGCGCGGCTGGTCGCCGTCGGCTGTGCCCCCACAGCTCTCCTCGAGGTGCTCCGCATGGCGGCCGAGGAGGATTTCGCACCTGCCCTCGTCGTGGCGCTGCCGGTCGGCTTCGTCGGTGCCGCCGACGCCAAGGCCGCGGCCAGGGAGAGCGCACTACCCACGATCTCCAACGTGGGCGAGAAGGGAGGCTCGGCCGTGACCGCCGCCGCCGTCAACGCCATCGTCCGGCTCGCACGGGCACTTCCGGGCACGGGTGACGGTCGTGGGTGACCGCGAGCCCGCCCTGTTCCTGATCGGCCACGGCAGCCGCTCTGCCGCCGGCGTCGACCAGTACTGGGAGCTCGCCGAGCTCGTCCGTCGGCTGCGGCCGGACCTGACCCACGGCTGCGGTTTCATCGAGCTGGCCCGGCCGGACCTCGACACGGCGCTCGACGACATGGTCGACGGCGGCGTGACGTCGGTCGTCGCGGTCCCGCTCGTCCTGCTCGGGGCGGGCCACCTCAAGACCGATGGCCCTGCCGCCCTCGCCCGGGGGCGGGCTCGCCATCCCGAGGTCGTCTTCACGTATGCCCGCGACCTCGGCATCCACCCCGGGGTGCTGGCCGTGGCCGAGGACCGCATCCGCGCCGCCCAAGCCGGCGCAGCCGCCAGCAGTCCACGGCCGGCGGCGGGGTTGGGGTCCCCGCCGCTCGGAGGAGGGCGGGGATGGGGCCCCGCCCGGGGCGGCGAAGCCGCCAGCAGTCCACGGCCGGCGGCGGGGTTGGGGTCCCCGCCGCCCGGAGGAGGGCGGGGATGGGGCCCCGCCCGGGGCGGCGAAGCCGCCAGCAGTAGAGCGGTGCTGCTGGTCGGCCGGGGCTCGACCGACCCGGACGCCAACGCCGACCTCTACAAGGTCGCCCGGCTGCTCCAGGACTCGAGGGGCCTCGGCATGGTCGAGCCGGCGTTCGTCTCCCTGGCTCGTCCGTCGGTCACCGACGGGCTCGACCGCTGCCGCCGTCTCGGGGCCACGAGCGTCGCGGTGGTGCCCTACTTCCTGTTCACCGGCCTCCTCGTGGACCGGATCGGTCAGCAGGCCCGGGCATGGGCCGAGGTGCATCCCGACACCGCCGTCGCCGTGGGCAGCGAGCTCGGCCCCGACCACCGCGTGGCCCGGCTGGTGATCGAGCGTTACGACGAGGCTCGGGCAGGCGGCGCGTTCATGAACTGTGACTGCTGCATGTACCGGACCGTGCTGCCGGGGTACGAGCATCGGGTGGGCGCACCTGCCGCCGGCGCCAGCCACACGCACTGACGGGCGCACCCAAGGAGTCGACGGGTGCCGAGCCCGGAGCCGGCCGGTCTCATCCTTTGACCGGGTGCAGGCCGTTTGCAGGTTCGCGGGTGCCGGCACGACGAAGCAACGGTCCGTGCGCCAGACCCACGCCTGGCTACGTCGCAGATCGGCCCTGGCGGCCGGGGGTGCCGCGCTCGCCCTGGTGCTCGGGCTGGCGACGTCGGCGGGGACGGCCACTGCGGCCTCCGGCCTCGAGGGCATCCCGGCCTACTCGCACATCGTCACGATCGTCCTCGAGAACGAGGGCTTCGACGCGACCTATGGCCCCAGCAGCCCCGCCACCTACTTGAAGTCGCTGGTGCCGCAGGGCGTCCTCGCCACCAACTACTACGCCATCGGGCACGCCAGCCTGGACAACTACATCGCCATGACGAGCGGTCAGCCGGACCAGCCGCTCACCGGCTCCGACTGCGAGACCGTCAACCTCTACACCTGCGTCCAGGGCCAGCAGGCGATGGCCAGCGGCGCCAACGTCGCCGACCAGCTGGAGGCCGCCGGCTTGGGCTGGAGGCAGTACACCGACGGCATCAGCGCCAGCTGCGTTCACGCCTCCTACAGCCCCATGGCGGGAACCGACCCGTACCAGGGGGCAGGAGCGAGCCCTGCGCCGGCCGGGCCCAACTACGCCGACCGGCACGTCCCCTTCCTGTACTACGCCGACATCGTCGGCAACGACGCCCGCTGTCAGGCGCACGACGTGCCGTTCTCGCAGCTGAGCACCGACATCGCCAACGACACCGTGCCCGCCTACTCGTTCATCACGCCCGACACCTGCAACGACGGCCACGACAACCCGTGCGCGGGGCAGTCAACCGGAGGTCTCACCGCTGCCGATGCCTGGCTCTCGGCGAACGTGCCGACCATCCTCAACTATCTCCAGGCCCACAACGGGCTGCTGGTCATCACCACCGACGAGGCCTCGACCAGTGACACGACCGGCTGTTGCCACGGTGGTCCAGGCGGCGGCCCGGGCATCGGGGGGCGCGTCGGTCTGCTGGCGCTCGGTCCGGGGGTCAAGGCGGGACAGAGCGTCTCGACCGCCTACGACCACGCGTCGCTGCTGCGAACCGTGGAGGACTCCTTCGGGATCAGCAGTCATCTCAACAACGCGGCGCCGTCGGTCGCCATGCGCGACCTCTTCTCGCCCTGACGGGCCTCTCTACAGCTGGAGGGACTTGACCTCCAGGAACTCCTCCAGGCCGAACCGGCCGAGCTCCCGGCCGTTGCCCGACTGCTTGTAGCCACCGAAGGGCGCCAGCGGGTTGAAGCTGCCCCCGTTGACCTCGACCTGACCGGTCCGAAGCCGCCGGGCGACGGCCTTGGCCCGCTCCGGCGTCACCGGACCAGACGCCGCCGGCCAAGCCGTAGATGGTGTCGTTGGCGATGTCGACGGCCTCCTCCTCGGTGTCGTAGGGCAGGATGGCCAGCACCGGCCCGAAGATCTCCTCCTGGGCGATGGTCATGCCCGGTCGTACGTCGGAGAAGACCGTGGGCCGCACGAAGAAGCCCCGGTCGGACCCTCGGGCGGCTCGGCGCCGCCGGTGACCAGCTGGCCCCCTCGTCGATACCCTTCTGGATGTAGCCGCGCACCCGGTCACGCTGGGTGGCCGACACGAGCGGTCCGAGCGCGGTCCGTCGGCGAACGGGTCGCCCGGCGTGAAGGTCTCGGCGGCCTGCACGGCCAGGTCCTCGACCTCGGCCAGCCGTGAGCGGGGGACGATCATCCGGGTGAGGGCCGAGCAGGTCTGGCCCGAGTTGAGGAAGCACGCTGCCCACGCCGGCGGGCACCGCCCGCTCCAGGTCGGCGTCGTCGAGGATGACGTTGGGCGACTTTCCGCCCAGCTCCAGCGCGATCCGCTTGACGGTGCCCGACGCCAGCTCGCTGACCCGCTTGCCCGCCCTGGTCGATCCGGTGAAGGAGACCATGTCGACGTCCGGATGCGTGGCGATGGCCTCACCGACCACCGGACCGGTCCCGGTGACCAGGTTGAACACGCCGGCCGGGAGACCGACCTCGTCGATGATCTCGGCGAGGATGAAGGCGTTGAGGGGCGCCACCTCGCTGGGCTTGAGCACGACCGTGCAGCCGGCGGCCAGCGCCGGTGCCACCTTGGCCGCGATCTGGTGGAGCGGGATAGTTCCACGGGGTGATGGCAGCCGACGACGCCGACCGGCTCGCGGACCACGAGCGAGTTGCCGATCTGCTCCTCGAAGGGGAACTCGGTCGAGGAGCTGGGCCATGGAGCCGAAGGTCATCGTCGGCAGACCGGCCTGGATGATCATCGACAGGTTGATCGGCATGCCGACCTCCCGGCGATGGTGGTGGCGATGTCGGCCATGCGGGCCTGGAGGCCCTCGGCGATGCGCTGGCAGGTACTTGGCCCGCTCCTCCGCCGAGGTCGCCGACCACTCGGAGAACGCCGCCTTGGCCGCCGTCGACGGCGCGGTCCACGTCCTCGGGCGTCCCCTCCGGGATGCGTGCCCATGACCTCCTCGGTGGTCGAGTTGATCACGTCGATGGTCCCCGTGCCGGTGGAGGGCACCCACGCCCCGTCGACATAGATCTTGTCCCGGATCTGCATGGCGCCTCCCTGGGCCCTTGCCCTCAGGTTCCGGGGGCCAACCTTAGGCCGGGGCCCGCCGGTGTGGGAGCGGGAGGTGGGTCCGTCGTCGCCCTCAGCTACGCGACGTGCACACCATCGTCAGGCACGACTGCCCACCCGACGGCGGGCTGGAGCTCGGCGGACCCCCCGAACCACCCGACGGGGGTGGCGGTTGACCGCCGGAACCGCCTGACCCGCCCGACGCGGTCGGGGCCGACACGTAGAAGAGTGGGATCAGCTGCCTCAGCTGGTCCGGTGACGGCGGTGGGGCCAGGTGGCTGAAGTCGGCGCTCGGACCGACCTGCCAGAACGAGAACGTCTCGGCGTAGTCACCGGCGGGAGACGAGAAGTCGTCGCAGGTCTCGCAGCCGAACCAGGGCTGCGAGGTCGACGCCCCGCGGAGGTTCAGCCACTGCTGTCGGCGCTCGGAAGTGTTGTAGGCGACGTCGACGGCGTGACCGATCTCGTGGGCGATGACGTGGGCGACCATCAGCTGCGACTCGCCGCTCCTCAGGTAGATCTCGATTCGGTGCTCGTCGAAGATGGTCTGGCCCATCAGGTCGGGTCGGGGTCCGAGGAACACGATCTGGTAGCCGAGCTGCTGCCACGGGTACGAGATCTGCGAAAGGGCGGCAGCGCCGATCGGCGGCGGAGGCGGCGTCGGTGGGCTGGGGTGGGCAGTTGTCGGCAGCGGCGGCGGAGCCGTCGGGGCGGCTGGGGGCGTGGTCGGCTCCGGGGCCAGGATGATGGGGCCGCCGGGATCGATCTGTATCGACCCCTGACCAGGTGGATGCGTGGCGCTCCTGGCCCGGACGGCGTGCGCCGGCGCGCGTCCGATCGACATGAGCGCCCCCGCGGTGCCTCCACCGAGGACGACGCTGGCGGCGACGGTGCAGAGGAGGACCCGCCGCGTCAGCCGGGGCAGCTTCAGCCGAGCCCTGGCCAGCCGACCCTTCCCCATCCCTCACCTCCCCAGCGACCGGCCGTGCCGCCTGCGGAGATGGTCTGTCCCTACGGCGCGACCGACCCCAAAGGATAGCCGAGCCGGGCAACGAGCGGGCTGTCGAGGTCTAGCCCCCTGCCGCCCGGAGGGCCCGCCGGTAGAGCCTCGGCGCGAGGACACGCGCCACCGGGGCCAGCCTGGCCACCCGGGTGGCGTCGATCTCCAGGCGGGATCCGCCGGCACCGGCCAGCAGGGCGCGAGACACCTGCTCCTCGGTTCGGCGCACCGACTTGGGGGGCATCGGCATACCCTCGTCGACCGCCGCCTGCCCCATGGCCGTGGGCACCCAGCCTGGGTAGAGGACGTGGAGGTGGACTCCCTTCGCCTCGGCCTCGTAGGACATGCCCTCGGTGAAGGCGCTCAGCGCCGCCTTGGAGGCGGAGTAGGCGGGCTCCCCCGGTGAGGGCGCCCGGGCGGCATCCGATGACACGTTGACGATCGAGCCGCTGCCGCGCTCGAGCATGCCGGGCAGGACTGCCAGAGTGCCCGCCACGGCGGCGAAGTAGTTGGTGTCCATGAGCCGGCGGTACCGATCGAGTGGATCGCCCTTGGTCGCCTGCTCGCCGACGCCGGCGTTGTTGACCAGCAGGTCGATGCGCCCGTGCTGGCGCTCCAGCTCGCCGAGGAGGGTCACGTAACCGGAGGTGTCGCTCACGTCGCACACCCGGTACTCCGACTCGGGCGAGCTGCGCCGCATCTCCGCGGCCACGGCCCGCAGCGGCTCCTCCCGCCGGGCGAGGGCGGCCACGACCGCGCCCTGCGCCGCCAGGTCGAGCGCCATGCGCCGCCCGAGCCCGGCCGAGGCGCCGGTCACCACGGCGATGGACCCCGGGCTGATCGGCATCCCCGTTTCATTGCCGATCGGTGACCTCGTTGTCAATCCGCGGCGGCCCCGGGCGGGGCCCAGGGGACAGCCGTTGTTAGCGTCGGCGGGCGTGAGATGGGCCGCCCGGCTTGCCTTCCTGCTGCTACGACTCAGCTGGCGCATCCGTCGGCCAGTGACCCTCGGCGTGAAGGCGCTGCTGGTGGCCGGTGACGAGGTCGTGCTCGTGCGGCACACCTACCAGCGCGGATGGCTGCTGCCCGGCGGCGGCGTCCGGCGGGGCGAGACCCCCGAGGACGCGGTACGCCGTGAATGTGCGGAAGAGCTCGGCGCCACCATGGGGCCGATCGAGCTGTTCTCTGTGTGCAGCCGATTTCGCGAAGGCAAGAGCGACCACATCACCGTGTTCGTCTGCCGCTCGTTCAGCCTGGGCAAGAAGAGCGACTTCGAGATCGACGAATACCGGCTGTTCCCGCTCACCGCCCTGCCGGACGACGCCTCGCCGGGGACCCGCAGGCGCGTCCGGGAGCTGCTGGACGGTGCCGAGTGCAGCACGCGGGCCTGGTAGGCGTCACGTGCACGAAGCCGGCGGCGGGCAGCACGGCGGCGCGAAGCGATCTCGTTGCGGTCGTGCTGGCGGCGGGGCAGGGAGGCGCCTGCGGCCGCTCAGCGACGTCCTGCCCAAAGCCCTGTGCCCGGTGGACAACGTCGCCCTCGTGGACGTCGCCCTCGGCCGGGCGCGGAGCGTGACGGGTGACGTGGCCGTCAACATCCACCATGGGCGGGCGCGGATGGAGCAGCACCTGACCGGTCGGGCCCACCTCTCGGTCGAGGAGCCGGAGGCGCTCGGCACCGCAGGGGCACTGGGGCTGCTGCGGGGCTGGATCGACAGCCGCCCCGTGCTCGTCCTCAACTCCGATGGCTGGCACCGCCACCCCCTGTCAGCATTCCTCGAGGGCTGGGACGGCGAGCGGGTGCGGCTGTTGATGGTCGAGGGCGCCGACGGCCGGGGCTTCGGCCCGCTGCGGTACGCCGGAGCCGCCCTGATGCCCTGGTCGGCCGTGGCCGGGCTCGAGCCCAGGCCGTCGGGTCTCTACGAGGTGTCGTGGAGGTCGCTGGCGGCAGCCGGTCAGCTCGATCTCGTCACGTCCGCCGAGCCGTTCTTCGACTGCGGCACCCCGGGCGAGTACCTGGCCGCCAACCTGGCCGCGTCGGGGGGCTCGAGCGTGATCGGCCCGGGTGCGATCGTCGAGGGCGAGGTCGTCCGGTCGGTGGTCTGGCCCGGTGGCAGGGTGGGCTCGGCAGAGCGACTGGTCGACTCCATCAGGGTCGGCGCCGACCTGACGGTGACGCCCGCCGCGGCCTGAGGCCGGGCTGTGCTCGACCTGAGGCGGGCCTGGACGGCCTTGGTGCATGCCCGGGAGGGCCGAACCGGGCTACGGTTCGCACCCTAGGGTATATGGCGAACGTGTTACGAACCTCGTTGCCACTGCCGCGCGCCGCAGCCGAGGGCGGCTTCGTCGGCGACGCGGCACGCCGAGGACGGGACCTGGGAGCGATGCTCGGCGCCGGCGCGGAGGCTCTCCCGCCATCAGCTGGCGGTACCGGGCGCCGTGGGTTTCCTCGGCAGCTTCCTGGCGTCGATCGCGGCCACCCACCCCGGGGGGATGTTCCTGATCCGGTCCGACCCGTGGTTCTTCCGGATCCCACCCTTCTCGGGCGCCTCACAGAATCCATCGCTGATCGCCTTCTACGTCGGCGTCCTGATGCTCATCTGGGCGTGGATCGCGGTGGTGCGGGCGACGCGCGCCGCAGACGGACCGGGCATCCGTCCCGTCCTCGTGGTGATGGCCCTCTGGGCCCTCCCCCTGATCGTGGGCCCACCCCTGTTCAGCGGTGACGTCTTCGTCTACGCCGCTGACGGCCAGCTCGTGAGCCACGGCATGAACCCCTACGCCACGACGCCATACGCCCTGGGGCCGAGCCCGTTCCGCAGCGCGGCCCACGGCGTGTGGCTGCACACCGTGTCACCCTACGGCCCCCTCTTCCTGCGACTGGCAGGCGTGGCGTCGACCGTCGGCGCCCACACCGTGGTCGGCCCCGTCATCGCCTTCCGGATCCTCGCCTGTGCCGGCCTCGGCCTGGCGGCCGTCTCACTCACCGCCATCGCTCGCCGGTACGGACAGCGACCGGCACACGTGCTGGCGCTGGCCCTGCTGAGCCCGCTGACGCTGCTCCACCTCGTGAGCGCCGGTCACAACGACGCGATCATGGTGGGGCTCCTGGCGGCGGGCATCGCCCTCGCCTGCTCGGGCCGCCCCCTCAGCGGGATCGTGCTCTGCAC
>CAVSUO010000009.1:0-100854 GCA_963731255.1 uncultured Actinomycetes bacterium
CAATTGCTTTAGTCCCGTCGTCGGCTAGTGGCAGAGGATCGGCCTCGCAGCCGGTTGCCAGGCAAGTCGCCAGCGTCCCCGAGGCGACAGACGATCGAGAATGCCGGGCGCCGCCGGGCGGCTGCTGAGTACGGCAAGTCCTCAGGACGGCAGTTCCGGTAGTCAGGATCAGGTATGCGCAGCTGCTGGGCTTTGATGGTTGTCCGCCCTTCCAGCAGGGCCCGAGCGACTCGGTGCATGCCATCCATCACACGACCATCAGGTCCCAAGATGATCGGATACGAGAGGTCGACCGCTTGTACAAGCCGAAAGTGCTCTACGACCTTGCGAACAGTCGGTCGTTGCCAGTCGTCGAACCAGTACACCGAATCGATCTCGAAGAAGTCGTCGAGATCCACCTCCTCGACCGGGTAGGTCGCGGCAAGCTCAAGGAGGCGGTCGACGTCCCAGGCGTCTAGCCCGTGCTCGCCCGGCCAGAAGTGGTACTGCTTGCGATGGGCTCAGTCTTCAACATGGCGACCTCTCCGCCGAAGCCATCTACGGCCGGGAGGAGCAAGCAGCAAGGAGCCCAGGACGCTCCACCCCTGGCGCAGTCGAGGGCCCTCGGCAGAACCCAACCACCGCAAGACGAAAAGCCACCCAAGAGGCATCCCGGCGACATTATTGGGTATGGCAGGGTTGCCTCCTTGGCGCGAGAGCTCCACCCACGCGACGAAGACGGTTGGGAGGGGAGGAAGGGACCCGGAGGCGGGGAGCAAGCCTCAGCGGCCCGCTGCTGGTAGCAGGGTAGGCCGGCGCAGGAGCTGCAACTCCTCGGCTAGGTGGCCACGACGTCCCAATCGAGGCGCAAGGTCGCCGTCTGTCTGGCCCCGAACGCCGGGGCGGGCGATACAGAAGCCGCCCGCGCGCGCCCGCCTGCAGGCATAGTTTGGTCGGCATGGCGACTGCGCAGTGCACGGTGAGACCCGCCTCTGCGGACGACCTTGAGGCCCGACTCAGTCTTGGTGACAGGGCCGAGCCCACGGATGTGGAGCGGCGAACCTGGCTGCAGATGATGGAAACCCGGGATCTCACCGTTTACCTGGCTGAGGTTGATGGCCAGGTCGTGGGCACTGCAACGATCATGACGATGCCGAATCTTACCTACGAATGTGCTCCGACCCTCTTCATCGAAGCGGTGAGCGTGCGCCCGGATTTCGCCGTAGAGCTATCGCTTCCGCCATCCTCCATCGCGCCTTGGTCGCCGCCCGCGCCGCGGGTTGCAACAAGGTAACTCCTGTCCCACAAGCGACACGCAAGCGACGGAGCACATGAGCTTTACACCAAGCTCGGGTTCGAGGCCGAAGCCGAAGGGTTCCGCCTCTACCTCCAGGAGGTGCCCGAGGAAGTCAAGCTCGCCAGCGACGCGAACTGCGCGGCCTCATCGAGTCGTGGGAGGGAACTCGCCCATAACCTTCAGCGCCACGGCCCGGCCGGTGTGCCCCCCGAACGCCGGGAGCCAGGCCCACCTCCCATCGGAGGCAGCGCCGGTAGGGCGACGGAAGTTATGGCGTTCGCCGGCGGTCCCGGAAATCCCAGCAAGGCCGGTGCCAGTGGCGGCGCAGATCAGGCGCAGGACAGGCACGACAACGATGTGGCCTGTCCGCGGCGCGACTCCCGGTTCTCAACCCGGGCACGGGACCCCGCTGGCCTGGAACGGCTGGACCCGCCGCACCTCGACCTCCATGCCGTCGACGCCTTCCACGCTGACCAAGATCGCGAGGAAGCGGAATCACGCCGCCACAAAGCTTTGCGGATGCACCCCGAGCGGCTCGTCGCTGCCAGCGCACCCTCCAAGGCTCTGCCTGATGCCGCTGGGTACCAAGCGGCTCTGCGCTGGTGGCGGTGGCGATCCGGTGAGTTGGCGTCGAAACGCACGGTTGGGAGATACGCAAGTGGCTGGCGCGGCGTTGGGGGTCGCCTGGAAGGGGCCTACGCTGTTCGCGCGGGGTGGTGACTGCCAGAGAGGCAGCGAATGTCCAGCGGACAGTCGTATGACGTATCTGACGGTCCTGGAGCGCCGAGTCGGCGTTGCTCGCAGACCCACAAGTGCGGCTGGTGTCCCAGAACGTGAGTTTACGCATCGCCCGGCTTGGGTGCCACCGAACGCCGGTCGAAGGGCACCCCTCGGATCGGCGACGTTGAGCTTACCGATCGACTTGATTGCCGGCGGCGCCAAACTCGGCCAGTCGCTGGCGGAACATCTCTGTCGTGTTTACGTGGGGAAACAGCTCCTCAGGCTCCGGCACGCCCAACGCCTGGCAAAGGGGACCCCAGCCGTCGCCCGGTTTCCACTCGACGAGCCGCTCCGGCTCGACCGACTCGCGAACCTTGCGGTTGTGGGCCTCGTACGCCTCCATTGCTGCCTGCGGGTTGCCGAGTTCAAAGGTGAAGCGGCTGAACATCCCATCGATGAACGCCGGGTCGGAGGCGCCGGGCATCTTCGAGGGGTCGATAGCAAAGATTGTCTGGCTGGCGGAGCGGTACCACTCCTCGGCGCTGGCCCGGGTGGAGAGAAGCACGGGGGCGTCAGGGAACGCCGCGCTTAGCTCTGGCCAGTAGGCGGCCACCGGCCAATCGACCGCGGCCACATAGCCATCGAAGACCTGATCCCAGTCCGGCATCTCGCCGCGCCCGGCCGAAGCCCAGTACATCACTGACTCGGGGTGAGAGAGCACCTCGAGCATGTGGTAGCAGCGCCCACCCAGCAAATGCTCGAGCGCCAGCTTCAGCGACTCGGTGCCGGTCCTGCCGACACCTGCCCCTACTATTCGCAATGTCATACCGGGACGCTAATCGACACCGCTTGACAGCTCCATCGGTAAGCGGAGGAAGTGCCGGTAGCCGCAGCTAGCGTGCGGATCGAACTTTGTTGATCCGTGCTACAGCGACCGGACCGCAATCCTCAGGGGCGCATCCTGCCAACTGAGCGGGGCGGGCCGTCAGGCCTGCAAACGTTTGTTGGAGGAGACTATGGCCGTCACCATCTTGCGACCGAGGCCAGAGACTTCAGCGAGTTGTCGAATCGAGGCACCTGGCGATGCGCAACTCGAATCATGTCGTCGCGGATCCGCGCTTCCTTGACGGCCCTCTCCACACTCAGGCCTACTACGACGAGAGCGGCGCCCACCTCGCCCTCTTCCCCGCCCCTGTACTTGTCCATCGCGGCAGTCGCCGCGGACACCTCGGACTTCGGTGTAACTCATGTTTCCTCCCGGAGCGCGAGAGCCAGCTTGTCTCGGATTGCCATTAGCAGCGGTACTCGAGGTGGCACCTCGGCCCTAGCCTCGGCGTCGTTGAGGTGTGCCAACGTCATCCCGAGAAGCTCAGCACTTTCTGACCACTGGTTCAATTGAGCACCTCCTGGTCCCATTTGGACCAGGTCGTCCGCCAGGCGGCGACGTCTCCGTCCTCCCCGCTTCGAGACTTGCCTCTTTTCGGCTCAGCCGTCGGGGCGTCCGCTTCCGTCCACAAACCCTGCCGCCTTGGCGCATCTAGTAGGAAGGGAACTGAAACGATCTAGCCGAGCACCTCTCCCATATGGTCGGCCGCCCTGCGATCCTCCGCAGACAGCGCATCGGTGTAGTGCCGAGCCATGTGCACGGTTGCCCAACCCAACCGGGCTTGCTTCTGGGCCTCCGAGAGAACGGCGTCGAGCTGCGTCGACTGGAAGTGCCTGAGCGAGTGGAGATGGATGTCCCCTGCCACGCCAGCTCGCGCCTGCACCGTGCGGAAGGCGTGGCTGACGCTGTCGGGATGGGGCGGAGTCAGTCCGGAAGGCTCGGTCGAGAACACGAAGGCCCTTGGCCCCAACGGTTTCGCCCGATGCGCTCGCCAGAGCCTCCTGCTCCGACCTCAGCTCCCGGAGCTCAGCCAAGGTCCCCTGGTCCACCGCCACCGGTCGGATGCTGGCACGGGTCTTCGGTGCCTTGACCTTCGCCCCATCCACATCGGCCACGATGCTCTCGTCCACCCTGACGAGCGCCGTGTCCCAGTCGACGTCGTCCCAACGCAGCGCGCAGACCTCACCACGTCGCACGCCCGTGGCGGCGACGAAGCGGATGAGCGCTGATGCCCGGAGGTCGTAGTCTCGGGCCGCCTTGAGCAACGACCGGACCTCGTCGACCGTCGGTGAGCGGACCTCGGGGCCGCGTTCGGCCAGCGTCCAGTCCGGCAGCTCGGTGCCGGCAATCGGATTGGGCAGCGTCCCGCCACTCCACTTCCGGGCCAGGCGACACGAGCGGTGCAGGATGCGCCCGTACCTGGCGTACGGTGGCCTCGGCCAGGCCCTTTGCCTTGAGTCCCCGAAAGTACCGCTCGACCTCGTAGGGCCCGAGCGTCGCGATTTGCCGCTGGCCAATCGAGTCCTTGATGTGGACCTTCCAGCTGTTCTCGTAGCCACGCACGGTGGTCGGCGACAAATCGTCCCAGCCGTTGGCTCGCCAGCCCTCGATGGCGTCGTTGATCGTCGTACGAGGACCCCAGCTCCTCGAGTCGTCGTCAGGCAGGACGATCGGCTTGCTGTCCTGCTCGGCCACGAGTCGGGCGAGCTCCCGTTCGGCCGCCTTCTTGGACCCGCGGAAGGTGACGCTCTGGTGGCGGATCTTCCCCGACCGTCACGTCCGAGGTAGACGCGCAGCTCCCAGACGTCGCGTCCTCGGCCAGCTCGTGGCCTGATGCTCCCCGGCACTCGCCCTCCCCACCACTGGCTTGTTGGGCCAACTGTTGGGCCAGAGCCTACTTGCGAGGGCGCCTCACTGTCCACAGGCCGTCTACCTGGGACTTTGAGTGGGCCGCCCGGGTCTCGAACCCGGCACCTTGGGATTAAAAGTCCCCTGCTCTACCCGATGAGCTAGCGGCCCACCGGGCAATCTACGTCGGGGCGGGGTTCGGCGCTGCCGACCACCTGGCCGGTGACGACGCCGGCCTCGGCGACCACGGGGTCGAACGAAATCGCCTCGAACCCGCTCGCTGACAGGGCACCCCGCCAGAAGTCCGGCGACGCCGGCATCTCCGTGCCCCGACGCACGCCGAAGCGCCACAGGTTCTTGGCGATGCGCCACAGCCCGCCCGGCCCCAAGCGGGCCAGCGACAGCAGCTTGCCCCGGATGATCGCCCGGTCGCGGCGGCTGGTGCCCCGCCCGAACATCATGTCCGCCACCACCAGGCGACCGCCCGGGCGCAGCCACCGCGAGACACGACCCACGAGCGCCACCTTGTCGTCGTTGGTGAGGTGGTGGAGGGCGTAGTTGGACACGACGAGGTCCACGCTCGAGTCCGGCAGCTCGAGGTGTGCGAGGTCCACCACAACGGGATGGACGTTCTCGAGTCCCTTCCCCTGCCGACTTCTCGGCCAGGGCGTCGACCATCGGCTTCGCCAGATCGGCGGCCACGACACCATCGACCAGCGGCGCCAGAGCCAGCGTCACGTACCCCGTGCCCGCACCGAGGTCGACCACCCGGTCCGTCGCCTGCGGCTCGCTGCGGGCCACAACGGCGTCCAGCACGGCGCCGAACGCCGCCGACGACTGCACGTGGTGGTCCCACGTGTGCACTCTCGACCCCCACGCCCGCCGCAGCAGATGCGAGCGGACCCAGCTCTCCCGAGGGCGCGCCGAAGCAGAGCGAGTGTGCACGAAGGTCATCCCTCGTGGGTACCCAGGCAGGCAGCAGACAACCCGTCCATCCCTGACGGCGAGCGAACTCCCAGCTCAGCCCAGGGCCAGCTCCAGGACACGGCCCGCCCGTCACCGGCAGCCACCAACGGCGGGATACTCTGATGCACCTGAGGCGGTGCTCCGATGCCGGCACCGCTCCGTGCCCTCGAAAGGACCAGGTTGGAGCACTGGCTCACCACCCAGATCCTGAACTACGGCTACGTGGCCATCTTCGTCGGTATGGCGGCCACGAACGCCTGCATCCCGATCCCGAGCGAGGTCATCATGCTCTTCGGCGGGGCGCTGGCCAGCTCGTCCTTTGTCGCTGGCGTCACCGGGGGGCACCACACCCAGCTCAACCTGGTGCTCGTCGGCGTGATCGGGACCCTCGGCAGCCTGGTCGGGTCCTGGATCGCCTACGCGGTCGGCCGCGTGGGTGGGCGGCCGCTCGCCGAGCGCTGGGGCGCTCGCATCGGCGTCAGGTCCCACGAGCTCGACCGGGCCGAGGCATGGTTCGAGCGGCGGGGCGAGCTGGCTGTGCTCGTGGCCCGGGTGATCCCCGTGGTGCGGACGTTCATCAGCTTCCCGGCCGGGGTGGCCGAGATGCCGGTCGTCCGCTTCACGGTCTTCACGCTCATCGGCACCCTGCCCTGGGTCTTCGGCCTGGCCGTGGCCGGCTACGCCCTCGCCGACAGCTGGCAGGGCATCGCCAGCGCCTTCACCCCGATCAGCATCGCCATCGGCGTCCTCGCGGTGGTGGGCATCGCCTGGTGGATCGTCCGGCGCCGCCAGACGATGGCGGACACGCCAACCAGAAGGAGATGACGGTCGCAGCGGGGCCCGGACGCCTGACCGCGACTCAGGCCGGCTCCGCCTCCAGCATCTCGATGAACGCGTCCTCGAGACGGTGCCGCGACGTGACGGTCTCGACACCGATGCCGGCACCGACGAGCGCGGCGACGAGCGCCTTGCGCTCGATCCCGTTGAGCTCCACCGACAGCCCGGGCAGCTCGGAGCCAACCCGCGTCACGCCGGTCAGGGCCTCGAGCACCGACCGGGCCCGACCCACGTCGTCGACCTCCAGGTAGACGGTGGTCGTCGACCCCGTGAGCTCGGCGACCGTCCCCGCCGACACGAGCCGTCCCTTGTTCATCACCGCGGCGTGACTGCAGACCTGCTCGACCTCACCCAGCAGGTGGCTCGACAGCAGGACCGTGGCTCCACGGGCCACGATGCGTCGCACCACCTCGCGCATCTCCCGCATCTGCTGCGGGTCGAGGCCCGACGAGGGCTCGTCGAGCACCAGCACGTCCGGCCGCCCCAGCAGGGCCTGGGCCAGGCCCAGCCGCTGCTTCATCCCGTGCGAGTAGGTCTTGTACTTGCGCCGGAGCGCATCACCCAGACCGGCGATCTCGAGGGCGGCGTCGAAGTCGGCCTCCGACAGGGGCCGGCCCCCTGCCCGCCAGAACAGCTCGAGGTTGGCCAGTCCCGAGAGGTGCGGAACGAAGCCGGGGCTCTCCACCAGCGTCCCGACCCGCTCCAGCATGGGCGAGCCCGAGTGGACCGGCTCGCCCCACAGCCGGGCCCGTCCGTTCGACGGGTGCACCAGGCCGAGCAGGACCCGCAGCGACGTCGTCTTGCCCGCACCGTTGGGTCCGAGCAGGCCGTACACCTGACCCTCCTCGATCACCAGGCTCAGGTCGTCGACGGCGAGGACGTCGCCGCCGAAGCTCTTGGTGAGGTGCTCGATCGTGATCGGGGGTGCGTTGGCGCTCATGGTGAGATCGGGGGGCGCCGCACCACACGAGCCCGGCGCGCTCCACACAATAGGGCCACGGTCGATCAGGGGCACCCCGCTCCAGGAGCCCTCGAGCGGGATGCGCAGGTGCCACTCGGAGCCGTTCAAGGTGGCATCGATGCCGGCGAACACCGACGAGTAGAGGTGCCGGGCCCGGACGTTCTCGCCCAGGATCAGCGCCGTGAACGTACGGATCCCCCGCTCGCCGGCGACCTCGGCCAGTCGCCGCAGCAACACCTTGGCCAGACCCCGACCCTGCCAGGCGTCCTCGACGAGGATGGCGGTGTCGGCTTCGTCGGTCCCGACATCCTGGTCGTAGCGGGCGACTCCCACGACCTCGTCGGCGACGACTGCCACGATCGCCTCACGCCTCCGGTGGTCGACACGGGCGAAGTGCTCCAGGACCTCCTCCCGCGGGACCTGGATCGGGGAGAAGAACCGCCAGTAGACCGTCTCCGGCGACAGCCGATAGAAGAGCCTCCGGAGCCGCTCGGCGTCGTCGGGCTGGATCTGCCGCAGGGCGACCGGAGTGCCGTCCGCCAGGTGGAGCACGGCACGGGGCTCCGGTCCTTGGTCACCGTCGACGACTGCCACCTCGCCCTCCGACGCCTGTTCCGCCTCGGCCCGAGCCTGCCACTCGAACGACGACGGCGTCAGCCGGAGGAGCGATCGTCGCGTCGAAGAACACTCTGAAACATCGAAATAGACCGAGGATGAACGTAAGGTATCGAAGAACCTGGCCGAAGCCCCTGTAGAATGAGTGGTCGGCCTCGCCATCGGCCACGAAAATCCACGGAGTCATAGATGCAGGAGAAGAAGACCGTCGGCACCCGCCTTTGCACTGGCTGTCACCGGGACTTACCCCTTGACCGGTTCGGCCTCGATCGCTCCAAGCCGTCCGGCCGACACAGCCGATGTGTGGAGTGCAAGCGAGCGCAGAAGCGTGCGAACTCCCGGCGAGCGGCCCCGCTCGACCGGACCGCCCCCGCGACTGGCACGGTGCCCATCGACGCCCAGATCCGCCGCTACGCCCTGGCCGAGTTGGTCCGCAGGCACCGCGACGAGCTCAACGACATCTACGTGATGGAGCGATACCGTCGCCGCCTGCCGACCGGCAAGGGAGAGGCGGCCTGGGTGCCCGCCAGCGAGATCTCGTAGAGCAGCTCAGCAGGCGCCGTCGGCCAGCCCGACGGCACCGCTCTCGGCGCGTGGCCGCTCAGCTACGCTGACCCGACCGTGACGCTGATCCGCCGACCCTTCTCGGTCCTCAGTGCTCTGGGGACGGTCGCGCACCACGGCTACGAGCTCGGCAGCGGCGTCGGGCTGGTCCTCCAGCCCGAGATGGGGCTGGCCGGCTCGCTCGCCCTCTGGGGCGTCCAGCTGCCGGTGTGGACGGTCGGAGCGGCACGGGGTGGTCGCCGTTGGGACAAGACCCTCGCCCTCTGGGTCGGGGCGGGCCTGGCCGGCGGCCTGGTCCACTACGTGATGTGGCCGTGGCGCCGCACCCGCCTCGGCGTACCCGCCCTCACCACGGCCGAGGGGCTCAGCCCGGCCCAGCTCCCCCCGTACAACGGGATCCTGTGGGCGTGGTCGGCGACCTCGGCCCTGGCGCTCGCCCTCGAGGTGCCGCGCGGGGCGCGACGCTGGGCGGTGGCCGGCCTGCTGACCATGCCGCTCATGCGCCTGTCCGCCCGTCACCACTTCGACTGGATCCGCCAGCAGGCGGCCACCGACCCCGCCTGGTGGAACCGGGCATTCCGTGGCTAGCTCCGGTGCGCAGAGCGTGCGCGAGCGCGCCAGCGAGCTGATCATCGAGGTCGGATTTCGCCTGATCCAGGTGCTCGAGAAGCTCATCGCCCGGTACTCGCTGGTGGGCAACTCGCCCTTCCTCCCGCCCGAGCGCTTCTCGTGGATCCCCGCCTTCGAGGCCGAGTGGAAGACGATCCGTTCCGAGCTCGACCAGGTGATGACGTATCGCGACGACCTGCCGAACTTCCAGGACATCCAGTCCGATCAGGCGACGCTCACCGATGACGACCGCTGGAAGACGTTCTTCTTCTATGGCTACGGCTTCAAGTCTGATCGAAATTGTGCTCGCTGCCCGGCCACGACGGCCGCCCTGGAGCGCATTCCCGGCATGACCACGGCCTTCTTCTCCATCCTGTCGCCCCACAAGCACATCGACGAGCACCGGGGGCCGTACAAGGGGGTGCTGCGCTACCACCTGGCCCTGCAGGTCCCCGAGCCGGAGTCGGCGTGCGGCATCAAGGTGGGTGGCGAGGTCGCCCACTGGTCGGAGGGCAAGAGCCTCGTCTTCGACGACACCTACCAGCACGAGGCGTGGAACGACACCGACGGCTTCCGCACGATCCTGTTCATCGACGTGATCCGTCCCCTTCCCTGGCCGGTGGCCGCCCTCAACTGGCTGGTGATCAAGGGCATCGCCCTGTCGCCCTACATCCGTGACTCCAAGGACAACGAGCTCGACTGGGAGCGGCGGTTCGAGGAGCGCAGGGCGGCGAGGGGCTGAGCCGTGAGGGGCGTGATCCTCGCCGGCGGCACGGGCACCCGGCTCCATCCGCTGACACGGATCACCAACAAGCACCTCCTGCCGATCTACGACCGGCCCATGGTCACCTACGCCATCGAGGCCCTCGTCGGAGCGCGGCGTCACCGAGCTGATGCTGGTGACCGGGGGGACGCACGCAGGCGAGTTCCTGCGGTTGCTCGGCAACGGCCACGAGTACGGCATCGACCGCCTGCTCCTACGCCTACCAGGAACGCCCGGGTGGGATCGCCGAGGCACTGGGCCTGGCCGAGAGGTTCGTGGACGGCGAGCGGGTCGTGGTGATGCTGGCCGACAACGTCGTCGAACGGTCGATACGCGCCGCGGTGGAGCACTTCGAGTTCCAGAGGGAGGGGGCGCGGCATCGTGTTGTCACCGATCGATGACGCCGCCCACCTCCGTCACCTCGGCGTGCCCGACCTGGACGACGGCGGGCGGGTGGTCCGCATCGTGGAGAAGCCGGCCGATCCTCCGAGCCACTACGCGGTGACGGGCATCTACTTCTACGACCCCAGCGTCTTCAGGATCATCCCGGACCTGGTCCCGTCGGGCCGAGGGGAGCTGGAGATCACCGACGTCAACAACTGGTTCGTCGCCGAGGGAAAGATGGAGTACGACGTGCTGGAAGGGTTCTGGGGCGACGCCGGCGAGTCGATCGACGCCTACTACGAGGTGAACGACTTCGTGCGCGGGAACGGCGCCAACAAGGCCTGCGGGCCCCGGCAGCCCGGAAGCTAGTAGAACGGCGGGATGCCGAGCAGCCCAATCGTCCAGACCGACAAGGGCCCGGTGGTCGGGTCGACGACCGGACCGGTGCACGTCTTCCGGGGCATCCCCTACGCCAGGCCACCGGTGGGGGAGCTGCGCTGGCGCCCGCCGGAGGAGGCCCGACCCTGGACGAGCCCGCTCGACGCATCCAGCTTCGGGCCCATCGCGGCGCAGAACCCGTCCCCCCTCGAGCAGCTGTTCGGCGCCGACCGGCCCGAGCAGTCCGAGTCCTGCCTCAGCCTGAACGTGTGGACACCCGGGATCGACGACACCCGGAGGCCCGTCCTCGTCTGGATCCACGGCGGCGCCTTCGTGACGGGCAGCGGCTCCACCCCCTGGTACGACGGGACCCGGCTGGCGGCGGCGGGCGACGTCGTCGTCGTGACCATCAACTACCGCCTCGGCGCCCTCGGGTTCCTGGAGCTGGGCGAGCTGGGCGACGAGCGCTACGCCGCCTCGGGCAACTGCGGGATCCTCGACCAGGTGGCGGCGCTGGAGTGGGTGCGGGACAACGTCTCGTCCTTCGGCGGGGACCCGGCGCAGGTGACCGTGTTCGGCGAGTCGGCGGGCGCCATGAGCGTCGGGACCCTGCTCGCGGTGCCGGCCGCGCGCGGGCTGTTCGGCCGGGCCATCCTGCAGAGCGGGGCGGCCTCCCACGTGGCCGAGCGCGGACAAGGCCGAGCGCGTGGCGCGCGACCTCCTGGCCGAGCTCGGGCTCACGTCCGACGACGCCGGGAGGCTCGTGGACGTACCGGTCGACGACCTCCTGGCCGCCCAGGGCCGCGTGGTCGACCGGTCGTGGCCGAACCTGGCCTTCACACCCGTGGTCGACGGGGTGACCGTGCCTCGGCCTCCGCTCGAAGCCGTGACGGACGGCGCCTCCGCCGGCATCGAGGTGCTCGTCGGTACCACCCACGACGAGATGCGGCTGTTCGGCCTCCTGGACGGTCGGCTGGCGCAGATCGACGACGCCCAGGTGGAGCACCGCGCCGCCTCGGTCTTCGGCCCCTCGGCGGCCAAGGCCGTGGAGGTGTACCGGCGCTCCCGTCCCGGCGTCCCCGCCGGCGACGTGTGGATCGCGGTGCTCACAGATCAGGTGTTCCGCATTCCCGCCATCCGCCTGGCCGAGGCGCAGTCGATCCACCAGCCGGGGACGTACATGTACCTGTTCAGGTGGGCGACGCCGATCCTGGATGGCCGGCTGGGCTCGTGCCACGCCCTCGACGTCCCGTTCGTGTTCGACAACCTGGACCAGCCGGGGGCGGGGATCTTCACGGGGGGCGGAGGCGACCGCCAGGAGCTGGCCACGCGCATGTCCGAGGCGTGGCTCGCCTTCGCCCGCGAGGGCGCTCCCGCCAGCGGGTCGCTGCCGACCTGGCCGGCGTACGAGGTCGGTCAGCGATCCACCATGGTCCTCGACACCGAGTGCACCATCACCGACGACCCGGCGGGCGAGGAGCGAATGCTGTGGGACGGGGTCGCCTGATGGGGCTCTTCCACCGTCACCAGACCGGCTCCCACGAGGTGCGCAACGACATCGAGGCCTTCTATGCGGCAGACGAGCGGCGACGAGCCTCGGCCGAGATCGAGCTCGGGCAGGACTGGCACGACGCCAACGGCGTCCGCTACGAGCTGTCCTGGATCGAGGACACCGGCGAGCTGTACGTGATGGCGGAAGCGGCGCCGTCGGGCTTCGTCGATCCCTTCGGTGACCAGCTCGACCCCTTCGGCCGATGGCTGGGAGCCTCCGTGCCCACATCGTCGCTCGTGGTGCGGATCCTGGGCCGGGTGTCGTCACGAGCAGACGTCGAGCGGATGCTGGCCGGGTGGGAAGAGGCGATGGCGCGCCCTGACAGCACCCAGTGGATCATCGACCGTCTGCGTGACGCAGGCATCGGCCCGCCTGCGGGGTAGATAGTCCCCGTGGAGACAACCGAGATCGACGTCGACAGCCCCGGACGGGGCGTGGCGGACATCACCGAGGCGGTGCTCTCGTTCTGCGCCGGTATGGGCGACGGGTTGCTGACGGTCTTCGCGCCGCACGCCACGGCGGGAGTGGGGTTGATGGAGCTCGGCTCCGGCTCGGAGGCCGACCTCGTCGACGCGCTCGACCGCCTCCTGCCCCGCTCGGAGCGCTACCACCATCAGCACGGATCGCCGGGTCACGGTGCCGATCACCTCCTGCCCCTCCTGGTGAGCCCCTCGATCGTGCTGCCCGTGGTCGGCGGACGCCCGGCGCTGGGGACCTGGCAGAGCATCGTGATGGTCGACCTCAACGCCGACAACCGCCGGCGCCGGGCCAGGCTGAGCTTCATCGCCGGCTGAGGCGCGGGCGGGGCGCCCGCCCGTGGCGGCCGCTTCGCTCGCCTCTGCCGGACGGGCCCGGCGGGTCAGGCGGCGGTCGGCGAACCAGGGGCGCAGCACCAGGCGCGCCGGCGGAAGGTGGCCGTAGACGAGCACGCCGTGACCGGGCCGGATACGCCGCAGGCTGTCGGCCGGCGCCAGCCGGCGGGGGCTGGTCGATCGCGTGGTCGAAGCCCGCCCTCGGCCGTCCGTCGTCGTCGAGACGCTGGAGGACGTCCTCCTCGCCCACCAGGTGGCTCAGGTGGTCGAGCGTGGCCGGGTCGGAGATGCCGGAGAGGACGACCTTGGCCCGGTGGTTGTTGACGACCGTGGCGGCGCGCTCGCCGTAGCGGGCGGAGATCTGGGCCAGGTCCTGCCACACCGTGACCAGCTGGATGCCCTGGCCGGCGGCCGTCGCCGGCCAGGACGTCGAGCTCGGCGAGCGGGGCGATGTTGGCCGCCTCGTCGAGCACGACCAGCAGCGGCGGATCGAGCGGGCGGCGCTCGGCTGGCCACCGGTCGTAGACGGTCGTGAGCACTGGTCGACCAGCGCCGCGAACAGGGGCCGCAGGCGCTGCTGCTCGTGGGCGGGGGCGCACAGGTACAGCGTGTGGTGGCCGCCGTCGAGCAGGCGGTCGGGATCGATCTCGGTCCGGTCCCGTCGACGCCGTCGACCGCGAGCGTCGGGTCGGCGAAGGCGTCGAGCACCGTCTCGGCGGTGGTGTAGACCGAGCTGCGCTGCCGGTCGTCGCGCCGCCAGGTGGCCTGCGCCGCCTGGAGAGCGTCCGGTGCGCGCCAACGCCTCCAGCAGGGCGGCGACCTCTTCCACCTCCTGGGTCGTCGACCCACCGCACGACATCGGCCATCCCCCGCCCCGTCCTGGCCGCGGCGAACAGGAGCGGCGCCAGGAGCTTGGCCGCTGTGGCGTACCAGAAGTCGGCGTCGGTCGAGCCCCGTGCCCTGGTGCGGCGCGTCCGGCGACGCACAGGCCGTCGGCCATGCGGCGGGCACCGAGCCAGGTCGTGCTGGCGGCCAGCGGCGACCACGACGACACCGGCAGGCCGGTGCTCGCGGCCGGGTCGTAGAGCCACACCTCGCCGATCCTGCGCCGCCAGGCGATCGTGTCGCTGGACCAGATCGGTCTTCACGCTCGTGGCCAGCACCGGGCCCGCCCACTCCAGGAGGGCGGGCACGGCGAAGCCGCTGGTCTTCTGCGTCTGGGTCGGGCCCGACCACGATGACCGACTGCCGGGGCTCGGCCGCCAGGTAGCGCGGCCCGACCGCCCCCGGGCCGGCCCGGCCCAGCGTGACCCGACCCGGGAGGCTGCCCCTCACGGCGAGGGGCTGGAGATCCCGCCCCCGCGCCCAGGCCGAGGAGCGCGACCCGCCCGCGCCGTCGCCGCGCCACCTGCCCACCGGCGCCAACCGGCGACGGCTGTCCAGCCGAGGCCGACGGCGGCCACGATGACGGCGGCCAGGACGAGGTAGAAGTCGATGGCGCCGAGCGCCCCGGTACGGCGGTGGCCAGCCGGCCCACGGGCGTCCTGGCTCCTCGACCAGCCTGACCACGAGTCCTGGCGCGCCGCTCGCTGGCGTGCGGGGCCACGTGCCGGTGGCCAGCCAGCCGGCCAGCTCCCCTGCGCACCACGCCAGCGCGGCGAAGGCGCCGAGGCAGGCGACGGCGACGAGGGCGCGGTCGGAGGAAGCGGCCATCGGGTCCGACCGCGGCGTGGCGGTGCTCCCTGCCGTGTCCGGGTGGCGGGCACCGACGGCCTCATCGGCCGACCATGGACGCGTCGGTGTCGACGAGGCGGCGCTCGGTGGCGGCCAGGTGGTGCTCGACCAGGAACGAACGCTGGCCGACCTTCCACAGGGCGACACCGCGCCCCAGCTGGGGCAGCAGGTCGGCCTCGGTCGTCGGTCAGCCCGAGGAGCTCGCCGCGCCGCTTCGACCTCTCCCGGCGGCTGGGCGTACACGACCCGGGTCTCGGAGTCGGACAGCAGGCCCTGGGCCAGGCCGACCTGCTCCGAGCCCGCGCTCCCGGCGGCGCCGAGGTCCGAGAGCCGGTGCAGCACGGCCACGTTGGCCACGCCGTAGGCGCGGGAGAGCTTCCAGGACGCCTGCAGCCACCGGGCGACACCGAGGTTGGGAGGATCGCCCAGGCCTCGTCCACCACGACGAGATGCGCCGCTGACCGTCCCGCGCTCGGGACCGCGGCCTGCAGCCACGCCGTGGCGCAGGTCATGAGGATGCCCGAGCGCGGCGGAGCCGTACACGGCGGACAGGTCGAGCACGACGAGCGGCGCGTCGAGGTCGCAGCCCGGCGTCGTCGGGCCGTCGAACATCCCGCTCAGGTCGCCGTGGACCAGGCGGCGCAGCTCGAGGGCGACGTCTCTGCCGTCGGCCGCCAGGCGTGGCGGTGTCGGTCCGGATGGCGCGCGCCGCCTCGTGCGTCGGGCCGAGCAGGGCGTCGACCACCGGCGGCAGCGTCGTCGGGCCGGTCGCTCGCCCGGTGGGGCAGCCGTCTCCACCGCCAGGTCCACGGCCGCCCGCTCGCGGGGCTGCAAGCGGCCGGCCGAGGCACGCGGTGCCGAGCGACGCCGAGGAGCTCCGAACGACGGCGACCGGCCTGGCTCGGGTGCCCGGTCGTCACCCGCGGCGGCGTCGAGGGGATTGAGCCGGACCGGCCACCGGGACGCAGGCACACGGGCTCGACGCCCCACGCCCGGGCGAGATCGGTGTACTCCCCCTTGGGGTCGACGACCCAGGCCTGGCGGCCGAACAGCGACTGCCGCCAGAGGTAGGACTTGACGAAGGAGCTCTTGCCCCGGCCGATCTGGCCGATGACGACCATGTTGGGGTTGGTGAGCGACCCCCGGGCGTAGAGCTCGAACGGGTCGTAGGTGAACGAGCCGCCGAGCAGGTCCCGCCCGACGAGGACGCCCCGGCCGCCCAGCCCGCCTTCGGCCACGAACGGGTAGGCGGCGCCCAGCTGGCGCCGTGGTGACCCGGTGGGCGGCAGGGGTCACGCCAGGCCCCGGGCGAGGGGCAGGGTCCAGGTGAACGCCTGGTCCTGCTCGCCGTAGAGGCGCCGGAGCTCCAGGTGCGGCCTGTCCCGCGGCCTGCTCGACCCGTCCCGCCGCCACGTCCAGCTCGTCCCAGGTGTCGCGCGGTCACCGTCACGTAGCCCGAGAAGCGGTACTGGGCGTGGCCGTCGGCCAGCTCGGTCTCCCGGTGGGCGACGGTCTCCTGCTCCCGCCGTCGCCGGGCGGTGACCATGAACCCGGTGCGACGACGCAACTCGGCGTCGGCCGCGTCGGCCGTCCGCGCCTGCTCGACCTCACGGGTCGCCCGTGAGGGGCTGATCGGCTCCATCGTCACCGCGACGGTCCGTCTGGCGCCCGACTGGAGGAGCAGCGGGTCGCAGGAAGTCGGGGCCGACGTCCACCCGCGGCCACTCCGCCACCCAGTAGGTGGCGTGGCAGGTCCCGTCGGTGCGGTAGCCCGACCAGGTGGCGTCGGACGGCCAGCGGCCAGGGCCAGCTGGCGACGGCCTGACGACCGGCAGCACCCTGGTCGGGCTGGCGGGCGACGACACGCCCGGGGGTGGCGGTCGACGGCCTGGCGCAGCACCTGGACCAGCGCCGACGGAGCGAGGGTCCCCTCGACCGTGATGTCGGCTGCCCGGAGCTGAGCCTCGAGCGACTGGAGCTCCCGCACGAGCACGGCGCAGCCACCCTCGTCGCCACCGCCCGCGGCCTGGATGGCGCGGCGCGACCGGCCGGCGTGGACGGCGACCGCCAGCAGGACGTCGTGGCGTTCGGTCACCGGCGCCGCCCGGCTGAGCAGGTCGAGGTAGGAGCGGGCGGCGGGGCTGGTGCGGGGCACGGTCATGCCCTCCGCCAGGTAGCGGGCCATGGCGTCGCCGTCGTCGGGCAGGCTGCGCTCGACCCACTGCACCCGGTGCACCGCCGAGCCCTCGCGCGCCAGCCCGGCCAGCACTCGCGCCCAGGCGTCGACCCGCCGATGCTTGTCCTCGGCCCCGAGGAGGACGAAGGCGTGGCTCTGCACGGTGAGCACCGCCGTGTAGGTGCGGGCCCGGGCGTCGTGCACGACCCCGATGCGCATGCCACCCACCCCGACGGGTGGCTGGAGGATGCGACAGCCCGCGAGCACCGGTGGCGGCTCGGGCGCCGATCTGGTGTGGCCGCCGTGGCGCGACACGCTCCCGAGGCTCGGGACCTCCGACAGGTACCGGCGCCGTCTCCTCACGCCGAGGGCCGACCACCGCGTGACCACCGGGGCCCACTGCTCGGCCGTGCGTCCGCCGAGCGGCCAGCACGCCACGGCGAGCCCCAGCCCGACCCCGGCGAGGGAGACGGCGACGCCGACGACCGAGGAGTGGGCCCGCAGGACCCCGACCGCGACGACCAGGCTCAGCGCCACCGCCCCCAGCTGGCCCCCGCGCCAGCCGGCGACGAGCCCGCGGCGCTCGAGCGGGCCGAATCGGTACCGAGGAAGCTCAGCGCTCATCGCCGGGACCGGCGTCGTCACCACGATCGCTGTGCGGCGGAGGCGGCAGAGGCTGACGCAGGAGCTCAGCCGCGGCTCGCGGCACCCACCCCGCCGGCCGCCGCGCCCGCGCCACCGCCGGTGCCGCCCACGCCTTCGGCCGCAGCGCTGGCGCCGCCCGCAGCGGCGGCCGCGCCTCCCGATGCGGCCACGGCCCCAGCTCCGACGAAGGTCGACCCCAGACCGGGCTCGCCTTCGATCTGACCGATCGACACCGTCAACGGCTCGTCGCCGCCCGAGCCCCCGAACGACGGCAACGGCAGCGACGAGCCCGACTCCACGGCGAACGACGACGCCCGCCGCGACGCACCCTCGAGGTGCATGACGGCACCCGCCTCGACGGCGGGGATGAGGCGGAGCAGCGCGTACGGCGACAACGCGGCGAGCAGGAGGAGCGCCGCCCCGCTCACGACCCCGGAGAGGTCGGCCGAGCCATCGTGGCCCGCCAGGGCGCCAGCGGCCAGGCTCAGGGTGGCGACGACGACGAGCTTCGACAGCACGAGGGCAGCGAGCGTCTCGGCGAGGCGGCGGCACCAGTGCGACACGGATGGCCACACCAGCGTGGCCAGGGCGAGCGGCAGAAAGAGCACGGCGACGTAGATGGCCGCGGTGCGCAACGACCAGCTCGACCCACAGGAGCAGTGCGCCCACGGCGATGACCACCCCGCTGATGAACAGCGCGAACGAGGCCACCGCAGGCTGGCCGACGGCGAGCGCCGTCCGATCGAGAGCACCGGCCACGCTGCTGACCACGGCCTGGGCGTCGCCGCCCGTGGAACGCGAGACGTAGGTGCACATCATGTCGGTGGCCGCCAGCGAGAGCTGGACCAGCTCGACGGCGACGGCGGTGAGCAGAGCGGCCAGCGGGAGGTGCACCAGGGCGGAGCGCAACAGCACGGACAGGTCCTGACGGACGATCGCCCGGATGATCGACACGAAGAGCATCGGCAGCACGACCAAGGCGGCCACGACTGTGCCATGTTCTGCGAAGTGCTCGAGGAACCAGGGCTTGCCCAACTCCGGTCTCGTCGAGGCCGAGAGGGCGTTCCCAGCCTGCGTCAGCATCTCGGAGGCACCGCGCCCGACCCACTGCCGATGCCGTCGAGCACCTCGTTGACGCCGAAGCCGACCACCCGGTCCACGATCCCCCCGGCCGCCACGATCACGATCAGTTGACCCGCAAGCCGGCGTGGAAGAAGAAGTTGACCAGCGCCGGCGCCGCCCCGATCAGGAGCGCGGCCAGGCCGGCGAGCAGGACCGCACGACGCCCCACGAGCGACTGCTGGAAGTTCTGGGCGTGGGCGCCGACGGCCCACAGGGCCGCACCCACCACGAGGGCGGCGAGAGCGAGGCCGAGGGCCCAGGCTCCGAGCCCGTTGGTGAGCCTCGTCAACTCGTCGATGCCAGGCAGGCCCCTGCGTGTCCGGGGTCATGCTCACGTCGCTCAGCCACTCCGCCATCCCGCTCGCGCCTCCAGCCTCTCGTCGGCTCCGGTTCGGCAGCACCCTATCGTGTCATTTCATGCTATTTCAAGTCTGTAAGGCGAACATGATGCGCAACCCGTCGCCAGCATTTCGTCGATCGTTCATCGCCTGTTCAACTCGGGGTCGCGGTCCCGACCGGCGGGGCCCGTAGCCTTCGAACATGGACTGCGGACCACCGCACAGTCGGCGCGGGAGGCCGGCCCATGAGCACAGGCGGCCTTATCATCGTGCTGGCGACACAGTGGATCTGCCGACTCCATGGCCACACGAGCCGTCTCGCATGACGGCCGAGGAAGGACCATGTCCAAATCGATCGAAGCGCTAGGCGTCAACGCCTGGTACGGGTCCACCCGGGCGATCGACGACGTCACCCTGACCGTCGACGCCAAGCGGGTCACCGCCCTGATCGGTCCCTCCGGCTGCGGGAAGTCGACCTTCCTCCGCACGCTCAACCGCATGCACGAGGTCATCGCTGGGCGCCGGTATCTCCGGCCAGGTGCTGCTGGACGGTGAGGACATCTACGCCCAGGGCATCGATCCCACCGCCGTGCGCCGCACGGTCGGGATGGTGTTCCAACGGCCCAACCCGTTCCCGACCATGTCCATCCGGGACAACGTGATCGCCGGGATGCGCCTGAACGGCCAGCGGCGCCGACACGAGCTCGACGACACGGCCGAGCGCGCCCTGCGGCAGACGGGCCTCTGGGACGAGGTGAGCAAGCGCCTGGGAGACAAAGCCGGGGGCCTGTCCGGCGGACAGCAGCAGCGGCTGTGCATCGCCCGGGCGATCGCAGTGGAGCCGGCCGTCCTGCTCATGGACGAGCCCTGCTCGGCCCTCGACCCGATCTCCACGCTCATCATCGAGGACCTGATCAGCGAGCTGAAGGACAGCTACACCATCGTCATCGTCACCCACAACCTCCAGCAGGCGGCACGCGTGAGCGACTCGACCGGTTTCTTCACCATCAACGCGGCCGGCGAGCCCGGCCACCTCGTCGAGATCGGCCCCACCTCGACGATGTTCACCAACCCCTCCGAGGAGAGAACTCGAGGCGTACATCACCGGTCGGTTCGGATGACCGCGGCTGACGCCGGCATCGTCGTCGCTGCCGGTGTCGTCGGCATCGCCATAGGGTGGCTCGTCGCCTCGATGAGCCGGCGAGGGATGCGGGAACGACTGCTCGCCGTGGGCACCCGCCTGGGCGAGAACGGCAGCCCGAGCGGCCAGGGCGTGGCGGGGGCGCTCAGCCGCCTCGAGCACTCCGCTGATTGCACCCTGGAGACAATCAGTGCCGTCACCTCCGAGGGCATCCGGTTGCGACGGGCCCTCGATGCCATCCCTCAGGGGGTGGTCATCAGCGACGGGGAGGGTCAGGTCGTCTTCCGCAACTCCCGGGCGACCGAGGTCATGGGGACCCGGCACGGCGACGCCCTCGCCACCCAGGCCGTCGACGAGCTCCTCGCCCAGGCGGGCGCCGACGGGGCCCCGGCCGAGCGCACGCTCGAGCTCTACGGCCCACCCCGGCGCACCCTGATGATGCGCAGCGAGGTCATCGACGACGCTGACCGTCCCCTCGGTGTCGTCGCCGTGCTCGACGACGTATCGGACCGTCGCCGCCTCGAGGCCGTCCGCCGAGACTTCGTCGCCAACGTCAGCCACGAGCTGAAGACACCGGTGGGAGCCCTCAGCCTCCTGGCCGAGACCCTCCTGGCCGACAACGACCCCGACGTCTCCCAACGCCTCGCCGGTCGGATCCAGGCCGAATCCCTCCGGGTCAACCGCATCATCGACGACCTGCTCGACCTGAGCCGTATCGAGGCCGAGGAGCATCCCCCGCGAGAGCCCCTGCTGGCCAGCCTCGTCATGGCCGAGGCCGTCGAGCGGGTGCGGTCGGCCGCCGAGCAGCGAGACGTCAAGCTGCTCGTCGACGAGCCCGAGCCCCCCGTCACGGTGATGGGCGACCGACGGCAGCTGGTCGCGGCCGTGAACAGCCTCCTCGAGAACGCCGTCAAGTACTCCGACGAGGGGTCGACCGTCGAGGTGTTCGGACACGCCAGCGGGGGCTGGGTGGAGCTCGTGGTGCGCGATCAGGGGATCGGGATCCCGAGCCGTGACCTCGAGCGCATCTTCGAGCGGTTCTACCGGGTCGACCACGGTCGCAGCCGACAGACGGGAGGTACGGGCTTGGGACTGTCGATCGTCAGGCACGTGGCCAACAACCACCAGGGCCTCGTACACGTGGAGTCCCGCGAGGGCGAGGGGTCCACCTTCACCCTGCGCCTACCTGCCGCCGTGGTGCCGGTCCGGTGAGCGAGTCGCAGGCCACCGTGCTCATCGCCGAGGACGAGGACTCCTTCGTCGACGCCCTCGTGCTGGGCCTCCGGCGCGAAGGCTTCCTCACGACGGTCGCTCACGACGGTGTCGAGGCGCTGACCCTGTTCGACGCCGTGCAACCCGACCTCGTGCTGCTCGACGTGATGCTGCCCAAGATGTCGGGCATCGACGTGTGCCGCGACATCAGGGCCCGGTCGTCGGTGCCGATCATCATGGTCACGGCCAAGGGCACCGAGCTGGACACCGTCGTCGGCCTCGAGGTGGGCGCGGACGACTACGTCGCCAAGCCCTACCGGCTGCGAGAGCTGGTGGCCCGCATGCGAGCTGCCCTGCGCCGCGCGCCGCGCGACGAGGACGAAGCCTCGGCGGCCATCGAGGTCCTCCAGGTCGGTGAGGTCAGCCTCGATCCGGGCCGTCACGAGGTCATGGTGCGCTCGAGCGACGTCACCCTGCCGCTCAAGGAGTTCGAGCTGCTCGAGCTCCTCCTGGCCAACGCCGGTCGGGTCCTCACCCGGGACACGCTGATCGACCGGATCTGGGGCCCGCACTACGTCGGGGACACCAAGACCCTCGACGTCCACATCAAGCGCCTCCGGGCCAAGATCGAGGAGGACCCCGCCAACCCGACGCTCATCACCACAATTCGCGGCCTCGGGTACCGCTTCGAAGCGGGGCGGCGCAACTGACACACCGGAGGTGCTGGTCACGATGACCGAGACCCGCAAGGCGTTCCACGAGGAGCTGAACGACGTCCGCAACGACGTCACCCGGCTGGGTGCGATGGTCCTGGAGTCGATCCAGGGGGCCACCGCCGCCCTGCTCGAGCGGGACCTGGCGGCCGGCGAGCAGGTGCTGCGGGTGGGTCGCGACATCGACGCCCTCCGGCAGAGGATCGAGGAGCACGTCTTCTACCTCCTGGCCCAGCAGCAGCCGCTGGCTGTCGATCTGCGTACCCTGGTCAGCATCCTGCGGGTGATCAACGAGCTCGAGCTGTCCGGCCACCTCATGGTGAACACGACCAGGGCCTCGCGCCGCCTCTATCCTCACGAGCTCGAGCCCAGGGTGAGAGGCATCATCGACCGCATGAGGGAGCAAGCCACGGTGCAGCTCCGGGTGGCCATGGACGCCTTCGCCGACCTCGACGCCACTCGGGCCGCGGCCCTCGGGGACATGAACGGGATCATGGACGACCTGCAGAAGGACCTGTTCCGCTCCATCCTGAGCACGAGCAAGACCGAGGAGCCTGCACTGCAGCAGGCGGTGCAGATGGCCCTTGTCGGGCGATTCTTCGAACGCACCGCCGACCACGCCGTCACGATCGGGGAACGGGTCACGTTCATGGTCACGGGACAGATGCCGACTTCCGACGACTACGCGTCGGCATCCACGGAGTAGGCGACGCCGGCGACGTGGCCGACCATGGATGCGGCCAGACGCGACCGGCTCATCGCCATGATCCGCGAGCAGGGCGAGCGGGTCACCACGGCGAGGCGAGCGCTCGTCACCGCCCTGGTGCAGGCGAAGGGACACGTCACCGCCGACGACCTGGCCGCGCTGGTCGCAGAAGGCCCAGCCGGACGTCCACCTGTCCACCATCTACCGGAGCCTGGACGCCCTCGAGCGCATCGGGGTGGTCGACCACGTGCACCTCGGACACGGACGGGCCGTATACCACCTGGCCGACGAGCCCCATCAGCACCTGGTGTGCGAGGTCTGCGGTGCGGTGATCGAGGTGCCCGACGCCACCTTCGCCGAGCTGGGCGACAACCTCCATCGCCGCTACGGGTTCACCATCCGCCCCAACCACTTCGCCGTGCTCGGGCGCTGCCGAGCCTGCGCGACGCGATTAGGGGACGGGAATCTCGGCGGCGCCTCCAAGGTAGGGACGGAGGCACTCGGGGAGGCGAACCGACCCGTCCTCCTGGCGACCCGTCTCGACCAGCGCCGCCCACGGACGTCCGGGCGCGAGGGCCGACCCGTTGAGGGTGTGGACGAACGCGGGGCCCGACCCGTCCGCGGGCCGGTAGCGGATGTTGGCCCGCCGGGCCTGGTAGTCGCCGAACCACGACACCGACGACACCTCCAGCCACTGGTCCGACCCCGGGGCGTACACCTCGAGGTCGAAGGTCCGCGCCGACGCCTGGCCGAGGTCGCCCGCGCACAGGTCCACCACCCGATAGGCGAGGCCGAGCTCGCGCAGCAGAGCCTCGGCCCGGCCGACGATCTCGCCGTACATCTCCTGCGCCTGCTCGGGCGTGGTGTAGGCGAACAGCTCGACCTTGTCGAACTCGTGGACCCGCAGCACGCCGCGGGTGTCCCGCCCCGCGGACCCGGCCTCCCGGCGAAAGCACGGCGTGCCGGCCGTCAGCCGCACCGGCAGGTCGCCTTCGGCGAGGATCTCGCCCCGCCGAAGCGACGCCAGGGGAACCTCGGACGTCGGGATGGCCCACAGATCGTCGCGCTCGATGTGGTAGGCGTCGTCGGCGAACTTGGGTAGGTGGCCCGTCGACACCATGGTGTCGGTGCGGACAAGGGTCGGAGGCCGGATCTCCTCGAAGGCGTCGGCGTGGCGGTCGAGGGCCAGCGAGCTCATGGCCCGCAGGAGCTTGGCTCCCAAGCCCCGGTACACCGGGAACATCGACCCCGACAGCTTGGATCCGCGCTCCAGGTCGAGCATCCCAGCTGGGCCCCGATCTCCCAGTGCGGCACCCGCTGATGGGGCGCCGTACTCGGACGGATCAGGCGGCTCGGAGCGACCCTCGGTGCCGGGACCGGGCGACCACCAGCGCCGGACCACGTTGTCGGCCGGGGACCTGCCGTCGGGCACCTCGGGATCGGGGAGGTTCGGGATCAGGAGCAGCAGCTCCCGCCGCTCGGCCTCCAGGGCCGCCGACCTCGGCGTCGAGGGACTTCTCCTCCTGGCCGAGGGACCGGCTCTGCCCGGCCAGCTCCTCGGTCCGTGCCGGCGTCCTCGGCCCGCCGGGCCTCGCCGACCTCCCGGGACAGCGACTTGATCCTGCCCCGCACCTCGTCCCGGCGGCCGGTCTGCTCCCGCCATCTGGCGTCGCTGGCGATGAGGCGATCCAGGTCGAGATCGTCGCCCCGCCGGGCCAGCGCCGCCGCGCACCCGGTCGGGATCGCGTCGCACCAGCTGAATGTCGATCATCGTGGGTGGAACGGTAGCGTGCTGGCCAAATGCCATCCGCCATCGAGGTCACGGATCTCGTCGTGCGCTACGGCCCGGTGACCGCCGTCGACGGTCTGGCCTTCAGCTGCCGAGCCAGGCGAGGTGCTGGCCCTGCTCGGGCCCAACGGCGCCGGCAAGACCACGACGGTGGAGACCCTCGAGGGGTACCGGCGGCCGACGGCGGGCCGGGTGCGGGTGCTCGGTCTCGACCCCATTGCCGACCGGCGGGCGCTGGCTCCGAGCATCGGCGTCATGCTGCAGCGCGGCGGCGTCTACCCGGCGATGAGCCCGCGCGAGGCCCTGCGGCTCTTCGCCGCCTACTACGACGATGCCGAGGACCCCGACGACCCTGGTGGAGCGGATGGCGCTCCGCGACGTGGAGCGCGACACCGTGGCGGCGCCTGTCGGGAGGCGAGCAGCAGCGGCTGTCGCTCGCCCTGGCTCTGGTGGGCCGGCCCAGGGTGGCGTTCCTCGACGAGCCGACGGCCGGCGTGGACCCTGCCGGCCGGCTGCGCCATCCGCGAGGTCGTCCGCGAGCTCCGGGACCGGGGCGTCGCCGTGCTGCTCACGACCCACGAGATGGAAGAAGCCGAGCGGCTGGCCGACCGCGTCGTGATCATCGACCGCGGTGCCGTCGTGGCCATGGGGAGCCCGGCGGAGCTGATGACGGCCGGAGCGGGACGAGAGATCCGCTTCGGCGCTCCGCCCGGGCTGGCGGTCGCCGACCTCGGCGCCTCGCTCGGTGCCGCCGTCACCGAGGAGCAGCCCGGCGAGTACCGCGTCGACACGGCAGCGACGCCGGCGGCCGTGGCCGCCCTCACCGCCTGGCTGGCCGAGCGCGACCTGCCCCTGGCCGACCTGCGGGCCGGCCGGCAACGCCTCGAGGACGTCTTCCTGCGGCTCACGAGCCGACCGTGCCCGCGGACCGGCGGGGATCCGTGAGGGCGTACGTCGCCCAGACGCGCGCGCCGAGGTCGACGATGACGCTGCGGCGCGGCGACGCCGTGCTGCTGACCCTCGGCATCCCGGTCCTGCTCCTCGTCTTCTTCTCGCTCGTCGCACGTGCTGCCGACCGCGACGACGGCATCCCATCGACGTTCCTGGCCCCGGGCATCCTCGCCCTGGCCGTGATGTCGACGGCCATGGTGAGCCTCGGCATCGCCACCGGGTTCGAGCGCAGCTACGGCGTGCTCAAGCGGCTCGGCACGACGCCGCTCGGCCGCCCGGCGCTGCTGGCGGCCAAGACACGGCGATCGCTGGTCGTCGAGGTGGTGCAGGTCGCGGTGCTCGTGCCGGTGGCGCTCGGCCTCGGCTGGGACCCGCGCGGCGACGTCGTGCCCGGCATGGGCGCCTTCCTCGCCGCGCACCGTGGCCTTCGCCGGCCTCGGTCTGCTCATGGCCGGGCACCCTCCGGGCCGAGGTGACCCTGGCCGCCGCCAACGGCCTGTACCTGGTCCTGCTCCTGCTGGGCGGGATGGTCGTGCCGCTGTCGAAGCTGCCCGGGGCCTGGCGGGCGTCGCCCGGGCCGCTGCCCGCGGCCGCGCTGTCCGACGCGCTCTCCGGCGCCCTGGGCGCCGGTAGGGGCCATCCCAGCGAGCTGGCTCGTCCTGGCGGCGTCTGGGCCGTGGCCGCGCCGGTGGCCGCCGCGCTCACGTTCCGCTGGGAGTGAGCCTGCGAGGTGGCCGGGCGCTAGAGTGGCGCGCACCCGCTCAGGCGGAGTGGCCGGTGAGCCCCGCCAGCCGGTCGTCGAGGACGCGGGGGCTGAGCTGGCCGAGGACGGTGGCGGCGACGTTCCCCTTGGCGTCGATGAAGACCGTCGACGGCAGCCCCCGCAGGTGGTACAGGCTGTCGGCGACCTTGTAGTCGGGGTCCACGCCCAGCGGATAGGTCACGCCGCTGGCCCTGACCAGATCGAGGGCCGCCGGGGTCGAGTCGGCGACGTCGATGCCGAGGAAGACCACACTCGCCGCCCAGGCGGCGCTGGGCGGCGGAGAGGATCGGCAGCTCGTCCCGGCACGGCGGGCACCACGAGGCGAAGAAGTTCATCACCACCGGCCGGCCCCGAAAGTCGCTCACGCTCACCGTCGAGCCTGACTGTCCGAGGCGGGCGACCGAGAACCCCGGAGCGGCGTTGCCCTCGACCGGCCGCCCGGCAGTGAGGATGATCGCCCCGATCACGGCCACGAGCACGATCAGCCCGAAGGCCAGCGCCCGCCAGCGCCAGGATCGCAACCACCCGGGGCCCCGCTGGGCGCCCGTCCCGGACCCGGCCTGGGGCTGGGCCGCCTCGACCGCGCCCACCGCTCAGTGGTGGCGCACCAGCTCGTCCACGGCCATGGCGAAGAAGAGCAGCGTCACGTAGGTGATCGAGTAGCCGAACAGGCGCATGGCGGCCGGCGCCGTGCCCTCGCGGAGCAGCACGCACGGCGTAGGCCACGAACACGGCGCCGAGCACGATGGCCGCGCCGCAGGTAGATGCGCCCCATGCCCGCCGATCGGGGCCGAAGGCGACGGACGCCACCCACAGCGCGACGGTGTAGGCGAGGATCCGTCGGGCCGTGCCGGCGAAGGAGGCGACGACCGGGAGCATGGGCACGTCGGCGGCGGCGTAGTCGTCGCGGTAGCGCACGGCCAGGGCCCAGAAGTGCGGCGGGGTCCAGACGAAGATCACGGCGAAGAGCACGAACGGCGGCCAGGGCCAGACGACCGGTCACCGCCGACCAGCCGACCAGCGACGGGCACGGCTCCGGCGGCCCCGCCGATGACGATGTTCTGGCTCGGAGGTCCGCTTGAGCCAGAGGCGTGTAGACGAAGACGTAGAACAGCGTGGCGCTGACGGCCAGCACCGCCGCGAGCAGGTTGACGAGCCGCCACAGCTCGACGAAGGCGGCCACCTCCAGGCCGACGGCGAAGATCAGCGCCGCCCGGGGCGTCACCGATGCCCGTCACCAGGGGCCGGTCCTGGGTGCGGTGCATCAGCCGGTCGATGTCGCGATCGACGTACATGTTGACGGCGTTGGCGCCGCCGGCGGCCAGGGTGCCACCGACCAGGGTGGCCAGCACGAGCCAGCCCGGACGGCAGACCCCGTGCCGCCACGACCATGGTGGGCACCGTCGTGACCAGGAGCAGCTCGATGATCCGCGGCTTGGTCAGGGCGACGATACCCCCGGAGACGGGCGAGGGGAGCTGCGGGGGCGACGGGTCGCCATCGAGGACCGACAATACGACGACCCTCTCATCGGCTCAAAGAGTGGCCCCCTCACCGGTCAGGGGCCGCCCACCGCCGTCCCGATGTGTCCGTCAGGAGGCCCCGCCGTAGCAACGCGCGCCAGTGCCGGGCCCGTCGCCTCACCGCCTGTCGCCTACCGCCGCGTGACCCTGGCGGCCGTGATCGCCCTGTCGCTGATCGTGGTCACGGGGGGCGCGGTCCGGCTGACGGGGTCGGGCCTGGGTTGCCCCGACTGGCCGACGTGCACCGGCCATCGGATCGTGGCGGCCTGGAGCCTCCACCCGATGATCGAGTTCACCAACCGGGTCATCACCGTGGCGGTCACCGCCGCCGTGGTGGCGGCAGTGGTCGGCGCCCTGTTGCGCGGCCGAGGCGGCGCGACCTGGTCTGGCTGTCGAGCGGTCTCGTGGCCGGGGTCCTTGCGCAGGTCGTGCTGGGCGGCCTCACCGTGCTGTACAAGCTGGACCCCCCCTGGGTGATGGGCCACTTCGTGCTGTCGTTCGCCGTGCTGGCCGACGCCGTGGTGCTCCACCACCGGGCCGGCCGGCCCGCGACCCGCGCCCGGCCGGTCGTCAGCCGCGACCTGGTCAGGCTGGGGTGGCTCGTCCTGGCCGCCGTGGGCGTCGTCGTGATCCTCGGAACCGCCGTCACCGGCAGCGGCCCCCACAGCGGTGACATCCACGCCAAGCGGCTGCCGTTCCACTTCCAGGGCGTCGCCGAGCTCCACTCCAGTGTGGTCATGGTGCTGATCGGTCTCACCATCGCCACGCTGTTCGCCCTCCACCACGCTCGCGCCCCGGCGGACGTCCAACGCCGGGCTCGCATCGTGCTCGGGGTGATCGCCGCCCAGGCCGCCATCGGGTACACCCAGTACTTCACCCGGGTGCCGGCCTACCTGGTCGCCATGCATCTCGCCGGGGCCACCGCCCTGTGGATCGCCGTCCTGCGCTACAACCTCGGGCTGTTCGTGCACCCGGCCCCGGCGCCGGCGGGCCTCGCCGAGATCGCCCCGAAGGCGCGCCCCGGGGGTGCTGGCGGGCACCTGAGCACGAATCGGCTCCGTCTGGGGATTCCCTCACCCCCCTCGGAGAGGGCAGAATCGGGGTATGCCGACTGCGGTGCCGGACACGCTTCCGGCCGAGATCGAGCAGCCCGTCGGGGGCCGCTCCGTCGAGCCCGACCGGCCGTGGATCGTCATCGTCTGGAACGACCCGATCAACCTCATGTCCTACGTCACCTTCGTGTTCCAGAAGCTGTTCGGCTACAGCAAGGCGAAGGCCACCAAGCTGATGCTGGACGTGCACGAGAAGGGACGCGGCCATCGTCTCGAGCGGGTCCCGGGAGCGGGCGGAGCTCGACGTCTTCCGGCTGCACGAGCACGGTCTGTGGGCGACGATGGAGCACGAGGCGTGAGGTCCGGGTGAAGCTCGGCCGCCGCCTGCGCCGCACCAGGGCGGGTCAGTACCAACTGCGACTGTCGAAGGCGGAACGGGACCTGCTCCGCTCTCTACCCGGCCAGGTGCGGGAGCTGATCGACTCGACCGATCCCGCCGATCCGAGCGTGCGTCGCCTGTTCCCCCCGGCCTACCGCGACGAGGAGAAGGCCGAGGCGAACTACCAGGACCTCGTGCACGCCGACCTCCTGGAGCACCACCGCCAGGCCCTCACGGTGATGGAGGAGACCATCGACGCCGACCGCCTCGACGAGGGTCAGGTCGTCAGCTGGCTCTCGGCGCTCAACGAGCTGCGCCTCGTGCTCGGCACCAATCTCGACGTCAGCGAGGGCCTGGAGCCGGTCAACACGAGCGATCCGCGGGCCCCCGGGCTCGCACTCTACGGCTACCTCAGCTGGCTCGAGGAGCAGGTGGTCGAGGCCCTCGAGACCACGCTCTGAGGGCGCCGCCCTCAGACGCCGGACCGGTAGTAGATGGCGCCGGCGGACCCTGGGCCTGTGTGGGCACCCACGCTGGGGCCGATCCGGTACCGCACCACCTCGAGCACCTCCGGCGCATCCACGAGGGCTGCCTCGAGGGCGTGCCACAGCGGCGCCGCACCGGCGTCGGCGATCCCGAGCCCGACCCGCAGGGCAGTGCCCGCGCCGCGGACGGTCGCCGCCATCACCTGCGCCGCCTCGTCCATCGTGGCCACCTCGCCGACGGGCACCATCCGTCCCTCGGCCAGCGTGAGCACGGGGATGCCCAGCCGAACCGCCGGAGGGAGACGGAGCCGCCAGCCGCCCGCCACTGCGGGCCAGCTCCAGGGCCCCGACCACGAAGACGTTGCCGGTGCGCGCCGCCACCGCCTCGGCCACCGACGCCGCCTGCTCGGCCCCGGCACCCTTGGCCACCGCCTCGGCGGCCTCCCAGACACAGCACGCGATCCCGAACGACGCCGTCCCGGTGTCGACCAGCCGCACCGGGACACCGGCACCCCGGGACGCCACGCGAGCGGCGTCGAGCGTGCTCGACACCGACGATCCGATGTGGATCGACAGGATCTCGGTGGCGCCCCGCTCCACCAGGGCCTCGTAGGCGAGCATGAACCGGCCCGGCGAGGGCGCCGCCGTCGACACCTGGGTAACCCCGGGCTCGAACCGGGCGTAGAAGCCGTCGGCGTCGAGATCCACCCCTTCGAGGAAGTCGTCACCGTCGAGGGTCACCGTCAAGGGCACGACCTCCACCCCGTAGCGCTCGACCATCTCGGGTGGCAGCTGGGCGTTCGAGTCGGTGCACAGGCCGATCACGTTCACTCCTCCCGTTCCGGTGCGCGCGCGGTGGCGAAGCGGTACAGGATGACGGCGCTGCTGGCACCGGCCGCCAACGGCAGCGCCGCGGTCGGGCGCGGCCCCCAGAGGTTGGGCCATCCTTTCCGCCACCACAGGATCGCCCCACCGATCCAGGCGGCCGACGAGAGCTGCGTGGCGACCGACCCGCGCCCCCGCCACGGCCCCGTCGAGCTCAGGGCGGCGACGGCGAGGTCGACGGGAAAGTAGGCGGGGAAGGTCGCGAGGCACTGTCCCACGCTCGCCGCCACGCCCTTGCCGCCCTTGAACCCGCTCGCAGCCGGGAAGCAGTGACCCACGACCGCGGCGGTGCCGCCCAGGTGAGAACCGGTCCCGCCGCCCACGGCCCGGCCGACGGCGCACGCCATGGCCCCCTTGGCGATGTCGGCCGCCAGAACGGCCGTGCCCCAGCCCCCGCCCAGCACCTTCATGGCGTTCACGGCGCCGGGGTTCCCCGACCCCGCCGTCCGCAGGTCGGTCCCGCCCCCGGTGGCCAGCCGGGTCGCCACGTCGGCCGAGGGGAGCCCGCCCAGGGCGTACCCGGCGAGGGCGGCGCCGGTCAGGCGGGCAGCGCTGGCGAGGGGGCCACGTCGCGCTGCTCGCACGGCTCCCATCGGGCGTCACCCTACTGCGGTGTCCACGACTGATTGCCGGTGGGTAGAAGATGGTCGCCCTATGGCACCGCCCACCGTGAACGAGCCGATGCCTGTCCTGATCGTGTCCTCGCGCCTCACCGACCGGCGCCGATCCGCTCTGACGGCTCTCGCCGCCGGGGCAGTCGGCGTCACCCGGGCCGACGTCGTGCCCGCAGGCCCCGATGTCCCGCCACCCGAGGGCTACGGGGCCGTGGTGGTGGACGGCGGGACCGACGGCCTGGACGAGGAATGGCTGAGGGCGCTGCACCGTCACGTCGAGGCCGGCGCGTCGCTGCTGCACATTGGTGGCGACCGGCACGCTGCGGACGCCGGGCGCCTCGGTGAGTGGTTCGCCAAGGTGGTGTCGCCGACGAGCGTGCTGACCCAACGGGTGCGCGCCGAGTTCCCGATCGTGGACCGCCTCCGGCCGTTGACCTCGGCCCCGGAGGCGCAGGTCTGCGTGTCGGTGAGCGTGGGCTACGAGGATCAGCCGGTGATCGCCGAGATGGCCGCAGGACGAGGCCGGATCGTGACCTCGGGCCTCGGGAACACCGACGACGCGCTCGAGAACGAGGAGCTGGCGACGATCCTGCGTCGGGCCCTGCGGTCGCGCCGTGCACCCGACCGCGGGGGCCGACCCGTCGGTCTGGCCGTCGTGGGGTACGGCCCGTACGGCGGCATGGGCTACCACCACGGCGCCGCCGCCCGGGCGACACCCGGTCTCGACCTGGTGGCGGCCTGCGACGAGAGCGCCGAACGGCGCAAGGCCGCCGAGGAGGAGTTCCCTGGCATCCGGGCCTACACGACCGTGGCCGAGCTGGCCAGGGACGACGACGTGGAGGTCGTGGTGGTCGCCACCCCACCGGTGTCGCACGCCAGCATCTCGCTCGAGCTGCTGCGCGCCGGAAAGCACGTGGCCTGCGAGAAGCCCTTGTGCCTCACCGTGGGCGAGGCCGACGAGATGCTGGCGACGGCGCGGGCGCACGACCGTGTTCTCACGGTCAACCAGAGCAGGCGATGGGACACCGACTTCGTCGCCATTCAGCGCGCCGTTCGCGCCGGGATGCTGGGCGAGCTGTTCAACGTCGAGACGTTCGTGGGGGGCTTCGAGCACCCGTGCCGGGCCTGGCACTCGGAGGCGTCGATCTCGGGGGGGACGGCCTTCGACTGGGGTTCGCACCACCTCGACTGGATCCTGCTCCTGATGGGCGACATGCCAGCCGTCGTCGAGGCCCACGGCCACAAGCGGGTGTGGCACGACGTCACGAACCTCGACCAGCTGCGGGTCCGCCTCCGGTGGGACGACGGTCGGGAGGCCGAGTTCGTCGACAGCTCCGTGGCCGGCATCAGGCGACCGAAGTTCTATCTGCAGGGCGCGGCAGGCACGCTCGCGGGCTGGTACCGACCGCGGACCTTCGAGCGCCTCGAGCCCGGGGTGGGTCTCGTCGTCGAACGGGCCCACCACGCCGAGGCGCCGGCCGAGCTCACGCTGGCCCGGTACGAGAGTGACCACGGCCTGAGCGAGACCCGCCTCCCGCTTGCCGCGCCGCAGCCCTTTGCCTTCCAGCGCAACCTCGCCGATCACCTCGCCCTCGGCGAGCCGCTGGCCGTCACCCCCGACGAGGTCCGGAAGATCGTGGTCCTCCTCGAGGCCGCCCACCGGTCGTCGGAGCGCGCCGGCATCCCGGTCGACGTGCGAGGCGGTTGACGGTGGCGCTGCCGCTGCCGGAATGGCCCTTCCGACCGGGACGTTGGCCACGGGTGTGACCCGCCTGCTGACCATCATGGGCTCGGGGGAGACCAGCCCCACCATGGTGAAGATGCACCGCCAGCTCCTGGCCCGCCTGGGCCCGGCGCCGGTACCGGCGGTCCTGCTGAGCACGCCGTTCGGGTTCCAGATGAACGCGGCGGACGTGGCGGCGAAGGCGGTCGAGTACTTCCGGGAGAGCGTGAACGCCGAGATCCAGGTGGCCGACATACGGTCGTCCGCAGAGGCCGACACCGTCCGCAACGAGACGATGCTGGCGAGGCTCGGCGAGGCTCGATACGTCTTTGCCGGACCCGGGAGCCCGAGCTACGCCCTGCGCCACTGGACCGGAACGGTCGTCCCGCAGCTGCTGGCCGACAAGCTGGCCCGGGGTGGGGTGGTGACCTTCGCCAGCGCCGCCGCCCTGACGCTCGGGGTGGCGACCGTTCCCGTCTACGAGATCTACAAGGTCGGCGCCGACCCGCACTGGCTCGAGGGCCTCGACCTGCTGGCCGCCACCGGCCTGCGCGCCGCGGTCATCCCGCACTACAACAACGCCGAAGGCGGGAACCACGACACCCGCTACTGCTACCTCGGCGAGCAACGGCTGGCGGCCATGGAGCGCGAGCTACCGGAGGATGCCTTCGTCCTCGGGGTGGACGAGCACACCGCCGTGGTGATCGATCTCGACGCGGCGGACGCCACGATCGCCGGACTGGGCGTGGTCACCGTGCGCTCCCAGGGGCGCTCGACGGAGATCCCCGCTGGGAGCACCGTCACCATCTCCGAGATCGCCGATCTGGCCGCCGGCCGGGCGCCTCGAGCCGATCGCCAGGCCCCTGGAGGAGACCGATCCGACGCCGGTCAGGCGTCGCCGGTCGGAGACGCCGAGCCGCGGCCGTCGGGGTCGCCGCTCATGGACTCGGTGCGCACCCACGAGGAGGCGTTCGCCGCCGCCGTGGCCGAGCGCGACGTGGAGTCGGCGGTCAGGACGATCCTGGACCTCGACGGCGAGCTGCAGGCCTGGTCCCGTGACACGCTCCAGTCCGACGAGATGGATCGCGGGCGGGCCGCCCTGCGATCGATGGTCGTGCGGCTGGGCGAGCTGGCCGAGGTGGGAGCGCGCGACCCTCGCGAGGTGATCGGGCCTTTCGTGGAGGCTGTCCTCGGCATGCGGGCGGACGCCCGCGCCGACCGGCGCTGGCACGACGCCGACGTGGCGCGGGACCGACTGGCCCAGCTCGGCGTCGAGGTGAGGGACAGCCCCAACGGCACCGAGTGGGTCGTCACCGGCCAGCCCAGGAGGTGACCCTGCTAGGCTCGCAAGGCCCGTGGGCAGCTCGAGCCCCCATCGTCTAGCGGCCCAGGACGCCGCCCTTTCAAGGCGGTAGCACGGGTTCGAATCCCGTTGGGGGTGCGCGGATTCGTCGGGACGCCGTCCCGCCAGCCAGGGACCTGTGGTGCAGTTTGGAGTGCACGCCGGCCTGTCAAGCCGGAGGTCGCGGGTTCAAATCCCGTCAGGTCCGCCAAACCCTCCTATCGCGGTAGGGTCACTGGCCACGGTCGGGTAGCTCAGTTGGTAGAGCGCGCGCCTGAAAAGCGTGAGGTCCGCGGATCGATGCCGCGCCCGACCACTGCGACATACCTGGTCAGGCCTGAGCACCCCGCGGGCAAGGGTCAGGCTGTGATTCGCCGATGCGCGATCTGAAAAACGTTGCCCCAATGGTCGCGCACCATCGCTCGACGGTCCCCATAGGGAGTATCGAGGGGCTCTTCTACGGTCACGGCCCCGGCCCCGACGGCCCGGTCGTAGGCGAGGTCGGCGTCGTCAACGTAGACATAGAGGAAGGCAGGGAACCGCTCGCGTTCGCCGGCCTCGCTCACCAAGACGAGTGAGTCACCGATGCGCATCTCTGCTGGGCGTCCCTGCTGAAGCTCTCCAGTGGCGTCGAAGGCCGCTCGGAGGAATCCGACGGCGCCGGAAACGTCCGAGACGACCATCCGCGGCGTCACCGAGTGGTAACCGGGCGGGGGTTCAACAGCAGTCACCCCTCGAGTATCGCAAACGTTGACGAAAGCGGTCGCACACCCTGGGCCCCGCAGCGGTCGGCCTCGGTGAACGGCAAACTGGGGCGGCCATGGAACTTCCTCAGACCCGATACGTCAGCGTCAGTGGCGCCCAGGTCGCCTACCAGGTGGCCGGGAACGGCCCGGAGGACCTTGTCTTCTGCTACGCGCTGGGGGGCCATACCGACTTGAACTGGCAGGTCCCCATCGTCGCCGAGTTCCTGCGCCGGCTGGCCAGAGTGCGGAGGCTCGTTGCCTACGACCGGCGGGGTGCGGGAGCGTCCGACCCGGTTCCCCTCAACGCGATACCGACCTGGGAGGAACAGGCCGAGGACATCACCGCGGTCCTCGACGCAGTCGGATCGGCGCGAACCGCGGTGATGGCCATCGAAGAGACCGGCCCATTCGCCATCCTGTTCGCCGCCATGCACCCCGAGCGCGTCAGCCACCTCATCGTTATCAGCACCAGCGCGAGGTTCCTTGAGGCCGACGACTACCCGATCGGCCTCTCCCCAGATGCCGTCGATGCCCTCGTAGCACTGGTCGCCGCGAACTGGGGAAGCGAGGACCTTCTTCGCATGATGCTCCCGTCTTACGCTGACGACGCGGAGGTGATCGCGCCGTATGCGCGGAGCCTGCGCGCCTCGGCCACGCCGACGAGCGCCGCCGCCCAATACGACTACCTCTGGCGAAACATGGACGTCCGCAGCTTCCTTCCGCTGGTCCAGGCCCCGACGCTCATCTTCCACCCCGCGGACTCGCCGATTCTGCCGCTCGAACACGGCCGCTACCTCGCCGAGCACATCCCCAACGCGAGGCTCATCGAAGAGCCGGGCGCCGATCTCATCCCGCCTGACATGGACAAGGCCGCGTCGGACGTGATCGAGTTCCTCACGGGTGAACGCCCGGTCGATGTCGACCGGGTCCTCACGACCGTCCTGTTCACTGACATCGTCGGATCAACTGAACGCGCCGCCGCGCTCGGCGATCAGCGCTGGCACGGCCTGCTCGACGCCCATGACCGTGCCGTGCGAGACCAGCTAGGGCGATTCAAGGGCCGAGAGATCAAGACGACCGGAGACGGGTTTCTTGTAGCCTTCGACGGCCCGGCGCGGGCGATCCGGTGCGCGCAAGCCATCGGTGAGGCGGCGCGACCGCTCGGTGTCGAGCTCCGGATGGGTCTGCATACTGGCGAGTGCGAAGTTCGGGGCGCCGACCTCGGAGGTTTGGCCGTCCATATCGCCGCCCGGATCGGAGCGCTCGCGGCGCCACTGGAGATCCTCGTGTCCAGTACCGTCAAAGACCTCGTGATCGGGTCGGGAATCGAGTTCACCGAACGCGGGAGCTACGACCTCAAGGGTGTGCCAGGACCCTGGAGCCTCTATGCAGTGGGGGAATAATCCTGGCGCCCGTCGATCCCGGTCGCCATCGGCAGCCCTGGCGTGACGGGAAGCCCAGGCATGGGTCACCCCGGTTCCGGTTCATTTGCGGGCGGGTCTGGACTGAACAACGACCACCCTCTCAGCGATTCCGAGCAACCCTCGTTCCTCGGACATCCTGGGCCTCATCGACCTAAGGTCGCGGGCGACAGGGGCCGACGCGACAAGGAATCGACGGGAGGGGAAGACGTGGATACCTGGGCCAAAGATGACGCCGAAAGGGAGGCGTTGTGCAATGACCTTGCCGGCCTCGAAGCCAGTCAGTGGGATGTTCAGTCTCTGTGCGCGGAATGGAAGGTACGGCACGTGGTCGCCCACCTCGTAGGGGCGACCGGGCGGAGGGCTGGAGAGCTGCTCTTCGGTGTGCTGAAGAACGGCATGAACACGAATCGCTTCATCGCTCGTGACGCGTTGGCAGCTGGATCCGCATCGCCAGAATCGCTTCTTATGCAACTACGAGCGACTATCGGTAAGCACACAGGTCCTCCGATGGTTCCGGCGGCGTTCATGCTCGTCGACGCCGTGTGTCACTCGATGGACATCCGTCGCCCCCTAGCCCTCAACCGGGAGGCTCCGGAAGACACGCTGATCGAGGTTGCCGACAATCTGAAGAAGACCCTCCTGATCGGCACTAAGAAGCGAACCGCTGGTCTGCGGTTTGTGGCCACCGACGCTGCTTGGTCTACCGGTGATGGACCCTCGGTGGAAGGTCCGCTGGAAGCGCTGATCCTGGCCATGGCGGGTCGGCGCGCCGGCCTCGACGATCTGGCTGGAGAAGGAGTGGCTGTTCTTTCGTCTCGTCGCTGAGTGTTCTTGCTCCGAACAGCTCGGGACCGTTCAGTACCCCGCTAGGCCGGCACCTGGCTGGCCCGGGTCGTCATCGCCATGAGCAACGACTGCTGGAGGCTGGGGGGAAAGGTCGACCCCACCCCGCCGGTGGTCATGGTGATCTCCGCCCGGCCACGGCTGACGAGTGTCGTCTGGAACTGGATCGGCACCGATTGGCCCGCGATCGAGGCCGAGGAGGTCCCCGTGAACGCCAGGGCCTGAAAGCCACTCGGGACGGGAACGGACGCACTGGTGACCGTGAAGGCGCCGAGGCCGGGAGTGTTCTGCTTCTTGAGCGCAGAGGCGAGCAGGCTCTGCACGCACGAGGTTGCCTTCGGGGAGCTCAGGGCCTGGAAACCGGCGGTAGCCACGGCGCTCGTCGGCGCGAAGCCGACATCCGAGCTGGCGGTCAGATCGCCGGGGGACTGGGACTGGCTGAAGGCCGGCGAAGTGACATCCGTCGTCGTGGCGGCCAACGACGGTGACACCCCCACGCAGGACAACAGCTGACGGGTGCCGGCGTTGCCCGATCCCGATTGGCTCGATGGTTGTGACTGCCAGCCGGACGGGAAGTCGCCGGCCTGGAGGTTGATCTGCTGCGCCAGAGCTCTGTCGCTCGCCGCAGTTGCGCCACCCTGGGTCGAGGCGGTGGCGGACGAGGAAGTCGTCGACGAGCTGCTGTTGCTGCCGCTCCCACACGCTGACTCGACCACAGCCAAGACGACACCCAACAGCAGGATCACGATCCGCCGCATCGAGACCGCCCCCATTCCGACTCGTACGAAACTGCGAGGAGGATACCGGGATAGTCGGACCGGGCTTCTCCTCAGAGGCCGAAGACGCGCCGGGCGTTGCCGGCGAGGAACAGATCGGTCGCCTCGTCGTCGAGGCCGAGCCCGTCGAGCTTGGCCAGGGCCCGCTCCGGCGAGATCATCGGATAGTTGGTGCCGAACAACACCTTGCGCCGGCCATGGCTTCGTAGGTACTGCACCAGCTCGGCTGGGTACCGGTGGGAGACGTAGGCAGAGGTGTCGATGTACACGTTGGGGTACTTGGTCGCCAGCGCGACCATCTCCGTGGTCCACGGGTAACCGATGTGCCCACCCACGATGACGAGATCCGGCAGCTCGAGTGCGACGTCGTCCAGGTACGGGATCGGGCGACCGGTCTCCGACGTGCGCAGCGGCCCGGTGTGCCCGACCTGGGTGCAGAACGGGATTCCCAGCTCCACGCACTCGGCGTACAGGGGGTAGTAGCGCCGGTCGTTGGGCGGGAGCCCCCACAGCCATGGCACGACGCGCAGGGCCCGGAAGCCGAGATCGTGCACGGCTCGCCGCAGCTCCCGCACGGCGGCAACGGGTTGGCGGAGATCGACGGAGGCCACGCCGACGAGCCGGTCGGGGTACCGGGCGACGAAGCCCGCCACCTCGTCGTTGGTGATGAGCGGACCGTCCGGTCCGTACCAGGCGGATATGAGCCCACGCTCCACCGAGGCCTGGTCCATGGCCGCGATCGTGAGCTCCAGCGGAAGCTCCTCGGTGGGGATCTCGGTCCCCGCCCACCGACGCAACGACGCGAACATGTCCTGGCCGAGGAAGCGGAGCGTCGGGTGCTGCATCCAGGCGTCGACCACGGCCGTCATGGCCGCCATGGTGTCACCCGGCGGCGACGTCGGGCACGCCGGCGAGGGGTCGTCAGCCGGCGGGGGTCAGGGGGCCCGGAGGGCTGTCCCTGACGACATCCTCGGCCCGGGCGATCTCCGCCACGGCTTCGGCGACCTTGGCGACAACCGACTTGTTGAACACCGACGGCACGATGTAGCTGGGGGAGAGCTCGTCCGAGGGCACCGTGGCGGCGATGGCCTCGGCCGCCGCCAGCTTCATGGGCTCGGTGATGGCGACCGCGCCGGCGTCGAGGGCGCCCCGGAAGATTCCCGGGAAGCACAGCACGTTGTTGATCTGGTTGGGGTAGTCGCTGCGCCCCGTGGCCACCACGGCGGCAATGCCCTCGGCGTCCTCGGGGGCGATCTCGGGATCGGGATTGGCCAGGGCGAAGACGATCGGCTTGCTTGCCATCGCCGCGAGCTGGTCGCGGGTGACGAGCCCTGGTCCGCTCACTCCGACGAAGACGTCCGCTCCGGCCAGGACGTCGCCCATCGATCCCTTGCGCATCTCGGAGTTGGTGTTCTCGCCCATCCACAGCTTGGACACGTCGGTGTCGCCCCGGCCGGCGTAGATGGCACCCTTGCGGTCGACGCCCACGATGTGGCCCACCCCCGCCTCGGAGAGGATCTTGGCCACGGCCACCCCGGCTGCTCCGGCCCCGCCGATCACGATCGACAGATCTTTCATCTCCTTGCCGACGACCCGCATCGCGTTGCGGAGAGCAGCGAGCACGACGACGGCGGTGCCGTGCTGGTCGTCGTGGAAGACGGGGATGTCGAGGCTGGCCTTCAGCCGCTCCTCCACCTCGAAGCAGCGGGGGGCGGCGATGTCCTCGAGGTTGATGCCGCCGTACACGGGCTCCAGGCGCTCGACCGCCTCGACCAGGTCGTCGGCGGAGTCGGCCCGCAGACACACGGGCCAGGCGTCGATGCCGGCGAACTCCTTGAACAGCATGGCCTTGCCCTCCATCACGGGGAGGGCGGCGTGGGGCCCGATGTTGCCGAGCCCCAGCACGGCTGTCCCGTCGGTGACCACCGCCACCGAGTTCGCCTTGATGGTGTAGCGGTGGACCTCCGGGGGGTTGTCCGCGATGGACAGGCAGACCCGCGCCACCCCCGGGGTGTAGGCCATCGACAGATCGTCGCGGGTTGCCAGCGGGGACTTGGAGGTCACCTCGATCTTGCCGCCCACGTGCATGCGGAACGTGCGGTCGAGCACGCTGTGGACGGTCACCTCGCCCATGGCCTCGATGGCCTTGGTGATGCGGGCCACGTGCTCGTCGTCGACGGCGAGCACGGTGATGTCGCGCACCATCCGGTCGTCGGCGACGTCGATCATGTCGAGCCCGAGGATGTTCCCCCCGCCTCGCCGATCGCCGTGGTCAGGCGGCCGAGCGCCCCCGGCGAGTGCTTGAGCGAGACGCGGATCGACACGGAATACGACACATTGGGTGTCCCCATGGGCCGCGAAGGTACAGCCCTGCCAGGAGGGCGGCCAACGCTTCGCCGCCCGGCACGCTTGCACCCGCCAAGAGCCCACCCCTGCCGGCCGCCACCGGCGCCCCGTCACACCCGGCCGCCACCGGGTCCTCGAGAGTTGGTCGGGCCTGCTGGGCAGGCCCGATGGGATCGGCCCGGATCAGGCCTCTTCGTACTCGGTGCGGTCGAGACAGTCGCGGATCTCCGACGCCCGGAAGCGCCGGTGCCCTCCCAGCGTGCGGATGGCCGTGAGCTTGCCGGCCCGTGCCCAGCGGGTCACGGTCTTGGGGTTGACGCGAAACAGCGTCGCCACCTCGCCCGGCGTGAGCAAGGCATCGGGCTGGCCCTGATCGGCGGAGCTCCCGTCGCGGGTGGGTGTCGGCTGTGAGTTGGTTGGCATGGAGTTCCCTTCAGGGTCCGGTTTCTCCCTTGAAGGTACGACACGACCGATTGTTGGTCGATAGACCAAGCGGACCATCTCTGTGGCCCGGAGCGACTAGTTCCTGGCCAGGGACGCAGCGACAGCCGTCCCCTGGGGCGCTCGGGACGGGCGACCGGCGGGGCTACCCTGGGCCCAGGTGCACCTCTTCGACCGCATCGCTGGCGATGGACACGAGGAAGTCGTGTTCTGCCACGACGGGGCGAGCGGCCTCCGGGCGATCATCGCCGTGCACTCGACGCAGCTGGGCCCGGCGCTCGGCGGCGTCCGTTTCCGCTCCTACGCCAACGAGGACGACGCCCTGGAGGACGTGCTGGCCCTGTCCAGGGCCATGACCTACAAGGCGGCGGTCGCCGGGCTCGACCTCGGCGGCGGCAAGGCGGTGATCCTCGGCGACCCGGCCCTGATCAAGACCGAGGCCCTGCTGCGGGCGTACGCCCGCCACGTCGAGCGCCTCGGGGGGAGCTACCTCACCGCCGAGGACGTGGGCACGACCCAGGCCGACATGGACCTGATGCGCCAGGAGACCAGTTACGTGACGGGCACCAGCCGCTCGCTGGGCGGTTCGGGGGACCCCTCGGCCGCCACGGCACTCGGCGTCCTCCAGGCCATGCTGGCGCTCGCGACCCACCGGTGGGGCTCGCCGGACCTCCGGGGCCGGCGCGTCGTGGTCAGCGGGGTGGGCAAGGTCGGGTCTCGCCCTGGCCCGCCACCTGGTGGAGGAGGGAGCGGTCGTCGTGGCCAGCGACGTCGACGAGGCCGTCGTGGCGAGGGCGACGAGAGCTCTCGGGCTGGCCTCGGTGCCTCCCGAGCAGGCCCACGCCGTCGAGTGCGACATCTTCTCGCCGTGCGCGCTCGGGGGGGTGATCACGCCCGGGCGCATCAGCGAGCTGCGCTGCGAGGCGATCGTCGGGGCGGCCAACAACCAGCTCGCCGAGCCGCAGTGCGCCCGGCTGCTCGTCGAGGCCGGCATCACCTTCGTGCCCGACTACGTCGCCAACGCGGGCGGGATCATCAACATCGCCCAGGAGCTCGTCGGCCACCGGCGCGAGCCGGCCTCGCACCAGCGGTTCGCACCATCTTCGGCACCACCATGGCGGTGCTGGACGAGGCGAAGACCGAGGGCGTGAGCGCGACGAACGTGGCCGACCGCATGGCCGAGCGCAGGCTGGCGGGGTACGGTCGACCGGGACGTGCCGGAGCGGCGCGAGCCACCGTCACAGGGGGGTGATGGCCTCTGTCCTCGATCGCTGAGCCGGCCCGCTCGACGAGCGCGGAAGACCTGGCTGCTCTCCACATCCACGACCGTCACAGCGAGCTCGGCCTGACCGACGCCGACCTCCTCGGGATGTACCGCACCATCGTGTTGGCGCGGGTGCTCGACCAGAAGACCTGGGCCCTCAACCGCATGGGCAAGGCCCCGTTCGTGGTGAGCTCGCAGGGCCACGAGGGAGCTCAGGTCGGCTCGGCCTGGGCCACCCGGGCGGGCGTCGATCCCGTCCTGCCGTACTACCGCGACCTCGGGGTCGTGCTCGCCCTGGGGATGACTCCGTACGAGGTGCTGCTCGGGGTCTTCGCCACGACCCGACGACCCTTGCTCGGGTGGCCGTCAGATGCCGAACCACTGGGGGCACGCCGGCCGGCGGATCATCAGCGGCTCGTCACCGATAGCCACCCACCTCCCCCACGCCGTCGGCATGGCCCTGGCGGCCAAGCACGCGGAACGCGACGACGTCGTCATGTGCTACTTCGGCGACGGCGCCGCCTCGAAGGGCGACTTCCACGAGTCGCTCAACTTCGCCGGGATCCACCGCCTGCCCATCGTGTTCGTATGCGAGAACAACGGCTACGCCATCTCCGTTCCGCTCTCCAAGGAGTCGGCGGTCGAGAACATCGCCGAGCACGCCCACTCCTACCGGTTGACCGGCGTGATCGTGGACGGCAACGATCCCATCGACGTCTACGCCGCGACCCACTCGGCCATCCGCCACGCCCGCAAGGGCGAGGGCGCGGCCCTGGTCGAGTGCAAGACCTACCGCTACCTGGGGCACACCTCCGACGACGACGACCGCAGCTACCGCACTCCCGCCGAGGTCGAGCTGTGGCGCAAGAAGGACCCCTTGGTCGCGCATGCGTCAGTACCTCATCGAGCAGCGCCTGCTGTCCGAGCGGCGCGAGGAGGAGCTCGAGGCGGAGGTCAAGGCCGAGGTCGAGGACGCCGCCAACCGGGCCGAGGCGGCGGCCGCGAGCGAGCCGGCGGCCGCGTTCACCAGGGTGTGGGCCCGCCCCTGGGCGCCATCCCGGGGGTGCCCGCCGATCTGGCCGAGCCCAGCCCGCCGAGACCCGACCAGCGCCCGCCGGTGGGTCCGGGCCCCGAGCGCACGATCGTCGACGCCCTCCGCCAGGCCCAGCACGACCTGCTCGCCGCCGACGAGCGGGTGATGATCCTGGGCGAGGACGTGGGGCCGACGAGGCGGCGTCTTTCGGGCGACCGAGGGGCTCCACGCCGACGTTCGGGGACGCGCGGGTGATCGACACGCCGCTGGCCGAGTCCTCGATCGTCGGGATCGGTATCGGGCTGGCGCTCGCCGGTCTGCGCCCCATCGCCGAGATCCAGTTCGCCGACTTCATCCACTCGGCGTTCGACCAGATCGTGAGCGAGGCGGCCAAGCTCCACTACCGCTCCAACGGCGCCTTCGAGGTTCCGCTTGGTGATCAGGGCGCCCTGGGGAGGCGGCGTCCACGGTGCCCTCTATCACTCGCAGGCCATCGAGGCCTTCTACGGCCACGTCGCCGGGCTCAAGGTCGTCGTGCCCTCGACGCCGGCGGACGTGGCCGGGATGCTCCGGGAGGCGGTGGCCGATCCCGACCCGGTGCTGTTCCTCGAGCACAAGAAGACCTACCGCCTGATCAAGGGCCCGGTCCCCGAGGGCGACTGGACCGTCCCGATCGGGGTGGCCGACGTGGTCCGGGAAGGTCGCGACCTGACCATCGTCACCTACGGGCTGCACCGCCACCTCGCCCTCGAGGCCGCCGAGGCCCTGGACGGCGAGCGCGTCGGTCGAGGTGGTCGACCTGCGCACGATCAGTCCCCTCGACCGGGACACCGTGTTGGACTCGGCCCGGCGCTGCGGGCGGGTCCTGGTCGTCCACGAGGACAACGTCAGCTTCGGGGTCGGCGCCGAGGTGGCCGCCCTTGTCGCCGACGAGGCCTTCTTCGACCTCGATGCACCCGTCCGGCGCCTCGCCATGGCCGACGTCCCCGCCATGCCCTACGCCGCGCCCCTCGAGGCGGCGGTCTCGATCGGCGCCGACGAGATCGTGACGGCAGCGCGGGCGCTGTTGGCTACGTAGGTGGCGCGTTGCTCGGGCGAGCGAGCGTCGCCCTCGCTGGCCGCCAGTTCTGACGAAATGGCGCCCAGCCGAGGCAACGCTCCCTCTGGCGCCGTGCGGCCGCCCTACCGCTGCAAGTTCGCTCCCTAGCGTACACAGCGTTCTCGTCGTGCTCCGGCCGCGAAACACGGTGCGGCCTACACGCGGCAAGTTCGTGCTGATCGCGCGCGACGAGCGTTCTTGCAGCGGCTAGCTGCGCTCCGCGGTTCACGAAGACGCGGCGACGCGGGAACGCGCGGAGACGGCGAGACCGCACGCAGGCGGCCAACGCCCTGCTGGCCGAGTTGCCGCGCTCGCCGAGCGCACCACCCACTGGCCCTCGACTCGTGGGGTCGCCTGTGCTAGTAGTTGACTGCACCACACGGCTCTCCGAGGCCCGGCGCGTAGGCCTCGTTCGAGCCAGGGGGGGTCCTGATGGCACACGGACGACGTAGTCGGTGGGGTCGGCGCGGGGTCGGCGCAGTGTGCGCCCTCGCGCTGTCACTGGGTGGGGCCGTGACGGGGGGAGCCGTCAGCGCCTCCGCTGCCGCAGTCCCCACCAACCACACGCCCGCCCTCCAGCAAACCGCCGATCCAACTGCGCCAGGGCCGTACTCGTTCACCACCATGAACAACGACAACGACCTGACATTCAACCAACTGCTCGGTGTCAACGATCACGGAGAGATCGCCGGGTACTACGGCTCTGGAGCTGTCGGTCACCCGAACAAGGGCTACACGCTGGTGCCTCCCTACAGCCAGGCCAACTACACCAACGAGAACTTTCCCGGATCGGTGCAGACCCAGGTGACCGCTCTGAACGACGCGGGCCTGACGGTCGGCTTCTGGTCCGACACGAACAAGGGCACGGGGGACAACAACTTCGGTTTCGTTGACGACAACGGCACCTTCACCAACGTCAACAACCCTGCAACCCCGGTTACTGCGCCAGCGGTGAACCAGCTACTGGGAGTGAACAACAACGAGATCGCCGTCGGGTTCTATGTCGACGCCATGGGGAACTCCCACGGTTACACCTACAACATCGGCACCAAGACCTTCACGAACATCATTCCACCGTTCGGAGTCTCGAACCTCACGGCCACCGGCATCAACGACACGGGTGATGTCTCCGGTTTCCTCACCGCGGGGGGAAGTGTGAAGGCCTTTCTCCTCAAAGGCGGCAAGTTCACCCTGAAGGACTTCCCGGGGTCCACGAACACGATGGGGCTGGGCGTCAACAACAGCGACGAGGTCGTGGGCGTGTACACCGACGCCGCCAACGCACATGCACGGCTTCACCTGGCGTGCTCCGGGCGGCCAGCTGGCGGCGCTCGACAATCCGGACGGCCAGGGGACCACCACGATCAACGGTGTCGACAGCGCCGGCGACATCGTCGGCTTCTACGTCGACGGAGCCGGTAACACCAACGGGTTCCTGGGCCGGCTCACGCACCCAGTGGCCGCGTCCGCCCAGTTCGGCGTGGCCAACCGGACCGACGAGTTCAGCGTGGCGGACAACGGAGCGGTCGAGGTGCGCTGGGTGCAGGGGGCGGGCAAATGGAACGGGCCGTTGGACATCTCCGCGCCGGGGCTCGCCCCGCCGGGGGCGCACCTGGCCGTGTCTCAGCAGTTCGGGATCCCCAACCAGACCGACGTCTTCGTGGTCGGCAACGATGGCGCCACCCATGTCATGTGGGTCCAGGGAGCGGGCAAATGGAACGGTCCGCTGGCTATCAGCCCCGGCCCTGCTCCACCCGGGGCCGAGGTGGCCGCGTCCAATCAGTTCGGGATCCCCAACCAGACCGACGTGTTCGAGGTGGCCGACACGGGAGCCGCCCAGGTCGTCTGGGTCCAGGGAGCGGGCAAATGGAACGGGCCCATGGACATCAGCACCGCCAACTTCGCTCCGCCCGGGGCAGGGGTGGCGGCCTCCAACCAGTTCGGATCCCCAACCAGACCGACGTCTTCGAGGTGGCAAACACGGGAGCCACGAACGTCGTCTGGGTCAGGGGGCGGGCAAATGGAACGCGCCGTTGGCCATCAGCACCGCCAACTTCGCCCTGCCGGGGCGGGTGGCGGCCTCCAACCAGTTCGGGATCCTCAACCAGACCGACGTCTTCGAGGTGGCCAACGACCAGGCGACGCAGGTCCTGTGGGTCCAAGGAGCGGGCAAATGGAACCGCCCGCTGGCCATCAGCCCGGTGGGCCGTGCGCCACGGGGGATCAGACGTGGCGGTCTCACCGCAGTTCGGTGTGCCCAACCAGACCGACGTGTTCGAGGTGGCCAACGAAGGAGTGACCCGCGTCCTCTGGGTCCAGGGGGCAGGCAAGTGGGATGGTCCCCTGGACATCAGCCCGGTCAGTCTGTCGGCGGTACCAGGGACCGGGGTGGCCGCGTCCAATCAGGTCGGGATCGCCAACCAGACCGACCTCTTCGAGCGGGCGGCCAACGGAGCCCCGTTGGTCTTCTGGGTCCAGGGCGCCGGCAAGTGGAACGGGCCACTGTTCATCTGAGGATCATCCGAGGGGTCCAAGCGCCCTGCGCGAACCGGATCACGAGCCGCCCTATCCGCCTTCGTAGTCGAAGCCGAGGTCGGGGGCGGTGACCAGGGCCCGGAAGGCGATGCCCTCGGCTTCGGCCATGGCCGCGCACGTCCCACCGCGGTCGACGACCGTCACGATCATCACCGGGTCGGCCCCGGCCGCCCGCACGACGGCGGCGGCCTCGAGCAGCGAGGTCCCCCGGGTCACGGCGTCCTCGGTCAGGACCACCCGGTCCCCGGGGTCGACGGCCCCGGCGATGCGCCCGCCGCCGCCGTGGTCCTTGGCCTCCTTGCGCACGCTGAAGGACTTGAGGGACCACCCCCGCAGGTTGCCGACCGCCGCGGTGGCGAAGGCCACCGGGTCGGCGCCCATCGTGAGCCCGCCGATCGCCGTCACGTCCTCGGGCAGCACCGAGAGCACGCCGTCGACCATGAGCAGCATGCCCTCGGGCCGGCACGCCGTCTGCTTGGCGTCGACGAACCAGTTGCTCCGGCGGCCCGACTTGAGCACGAAGTCGCCGCGGCGCACGGAGTGGGCGAGCAGGTGGTCGCGCAGGGCCGACAGGGAAGGAGGAGCGTCCGGCCTCACGCGTTGCGCCGGGTCCGCGCCGCCTGCCGGTGGGCGTCGAGACCCTCGGCCGCCAGCCCGGCGACCTCGTTCACGCAGGCGCTCAGCTCCAGCGGGTCGAAGGGCTTGCCGAAGACGTCGACAGCGCCGAGGTCGAAGGCCCGGGTCAGGTTGGTCGGAGTGGCTCGGGCCGACACGACCACCACCGGGGTCCCGTCCCGCAGCTGCTCGACCACCCTCCAGCCCGGCTGGCCGGGGAGCAGCAGGTCGACGAGCACCACGTCGAACCGCTGCTGACCCAGGGCCCTCAGGGCCTCGTCGGCGTCGCGGACGGTGACCACGTCTGCACCGTCACCCGCCAGCGTCTCCTCGAGGAGACGCAGGATGACGGGCTCGTCCTCGACCACGAGCACCCTGGGCATCCGCTCAGCCCTCCATGTGGACCTGACCCGCCCCGCCCGACAGGATCCGGCCGACGGGAACGGCCCGCCGGCCATTCTCCCCCAGCACGTCAACAGCTCGGCCAGCGTCCGCGGCATCCACCACAGCGACCATACCCACCCCGAGGTTGAAGACACGGTCCATCTCCGTGTCCGGCACCCGGCCGGCCCGCTGGATCTCCGCGAACAGCGGCGGCACCTCCCAGCTCGACCGGTCGACCACGGCGTCGCATGCGCCGGGGAGCACCCGGGCCAGGTTGGCGGCGATGCCTCCGCCGGTGACGTGGGCCAGGGCCCGCACCCCCACCTCCCTCGCCAGGGCGAGGACGGCAGGGGCATAGATCACCGAGGGCTCCATGAGCTCCTCGGCCAGGCTGCGGGTGGCGCCCGCGTACGCCGGGTCGTCGAGCGACCGGCCTCCCACCTCGAGCAGCGCCCGCCGGGCGAGCGAGTACCCGTTGCAGCGCAACCCCGGGGACAGCAGGCCGATGAGCACGTCGCCCGGACGGACTCGGGCGGCGCCGAGGACCTCGTCCCGCTCGACGACCCCGACGGCGAAGCCGGCGAGATCGAACGTGTCGGCGGCCATGGCGTCGGGGTGCTCGGCCATCTCTCCCCCGATGAGCGCACAGCCCGCCTGCCGGCACCCCTCGGCGATCCCGCCGACGACCCGCTCGGCGCGATCGGGGTCCAGCCGCCCCGTCGCCAGGTAGTCCAGCAGGAACAGCGGCTCGGCTCCCTGGCACACCAGGTCGTCGACGCACATGGCGACCAGGTCGATGCCGATGGTGTCCAGCCGCGCGGTCATCGACGCCAGCAGCGCCTTGGTCCCGACGCCGTCGGTGGCGGCGACCAGGACCGGCTGGCGGTAGCGCTCGCTCGGCAGGGCGAACAGGCCGCCGAAGCCGCCCAGGTCGCCGACGACCTCGGGCCGGTAGGTCGTCCGGACGACGTCCTTGATGCGCTCCACCGCCTGCTCACCGGCGCCGATGTCCACACCGGCGTCGGCATAGGTCATCCCGCGGCTGCCAGGTCCAGCCCCGTCAGGCCCGGATGGCAACCTCGAGGACCTCCTTGGCGGGAGCGGGCGAGATCTCCACCGGGTAGTCGCCGGTGAGACAGGCGCTGCAGAAGCCGGCCCCGGGAGCGTCGATGGCCCGCTCCAGGTTGTCGAGGGTGAGGTAGGCGATGGAGTCGGTACCCAGGTACGCGCCGATCTCCTCCACCGACAGGCGGGCGGCGAGCAGGTCCTCCCGGCTGGGCGTGTCGATGCCGTAGAAGCAGGGCCAGGCGTAGGGCGGGGACGAGACCCGGAGGTGGATCTCCGCCGCGCCGGCGTCGCGCAGCATCTCGACCATGGCGCGCGTCGTCGTACCCCGGATCACCGAGTCGTCCACGACGATCAGCCGCTTGCCGACGATGTTCTCCCGCAGGGGGTTGAGCTTGCGGCGCACACCTCGAGCACGCGCCTCGGGGGTGGGGGCGATGAACGTGCGCCCGATGTAGCGGTTCTTCACCAGCCCCTGCCCGTAGGGGATGCCGCTCCGACGGGCGTAGCCCTCGGCCGCGGGTACGCCGGACTCCGGTACACCCATGACGAGATCGGCGTCGACCGGCGCCTGCTCGGCCAGCAGCTCTCCCATGCGCCGGCGGGCCCCGTGCACCTCCTTGCCGTAGAGCAAGCTGTCGGGACGGGCGAAATACACCAGCTCGAAGATGCACAGCTTGGGATCGACCCTCTCCGCCGGGAACGGATGGACCGAGCGCACGCCGGTCCGATCGATCAGGACCATCTCGCCCGGCTCGAGCTCGCGCACGAAGCGGGCGCCCACCACGTCCAGCGCGGGTGTCTCCGACGCCAGCACCCAGCCCTCGTCCAGGCGCCCCAGGCACAGCGGGCGGAAGCCGTTGGGGTCGCGCACACCGACGAGGTGCTCTGCGTCCATGAGCACGAACGAGAACCCTCCCTCGATGTCGGGCAACACCTTGGTGAGCGTCGCCTCCAGCTCACCGCCGCCGCCCGCCCTGTCGGAGGAGAAGGCCAGGGAGAGCAGCTCGGCCACCAGGTCGCTGTCGCTGGCCACGACGCCGGGCAGCATCCCCGCCCGCTCGGCGAGCGCCGCCGTGTTGGTGAGGTTGCCGTTGTGACCCAGGGCGAAGCCGGCCGTGCCGACCGAGCGGTAGGCCGGCTGGGCGTTGCGCCACGTGCTGGACCCGGTCGTCGAGTACCGGGTGTGCCCGATGGCGAGGTCGCCTTCGAGCGCCGCCACCGTCCGCTCGTCGAACACGTTGGTGACCAGGCCCATGTCCTTGACGACGGTGATGGTCTCGCCGTCGCTGACCGCCATCCCGGCCGACTCCTGCCCCCGGTGCTGGAGGGAGTAGAGCCCGTCGAAGGTCAGCTGGGCGACCGGCGCACCGGGCGCGAGCACGCCGAACACCCCGCACGCCTCCCGCAGGGCATCATCTCGGAGGCCGGGCCGCGGTAGCGGCACTCGAGTCGGGGACGTGAGGTGCGCCTTCTCCGCGCCCGGCTGGCCTGCCCTCACTACTTCAGTCTCCCACAGCCCCGGTCGTTCTTCGGCCAGGCGAAGCTAGCCTGCTCTGCGCATGGTCGATCTCCATACCCATTCGACCGTTTCCGACGGATCCGATCCCCCCGCGCGCATACCCGAGCTGGCGGCGGCGGCCGGATGCAGCGCCGTCGCCCTCACCGACCACGACCGCCTGGACGGGTTGGCGGAGGCCCGAGCTCGGGCCGAGGCGCTGGGCGTGGAGCTGGTCCCGGGGTGCGAGGTCTCGTGCGAGTGGGCGCCGGGCACGCTCCACGTGCTGGTCTATTTCGTCGAGCCGGGTGAGGGACCCCTCCAGGACGAGCTGGCCCGGCTCCAGACCGATCGGGCCGAGCGAAACCGGCAGATGGTCGAGCGCCTGTCGGTTCTGGGGCTCCCGGTGACCCTCGAGGAGCTGGCGGCCGAGGCCGGCGGCGACGGGGCGGGGCGCCCGCACATGGCGTCGATCCTCGTGCGCAAGGGCGTCGTGGGATCCGTCCAGGAGGCCTTCGACCGCTACCTCGCCCGAGGACGGCCCGGCTACGTGAGCAAGGCCCGCCTCTCCCCCAGGACCGTGGCCGAGCAGGCCCGTGGCTCCGGTGGTGTCGCCGTGCTCGCCCATCCGCTCAGCCTCCAGCTGGGAGAGCGCGAGCTGGACTCGACCGTGGCGGAGCTGGCCGACGCCGGGCTCTCGGGCCTCGAAGCGCTGTACGGCCGGTACTCACCAGACGAGCGGGCGGGACTGGCGGACATCGCCCACCGTCACGGCCTCGTCGCCACCGGCGGATCGGACTACCACGGCACGTACAAGCCCGATCTCACCGTCGGCACGGGACAGGGGGACCTGTCGGTACCCGAGACGACGGTCACGTCCCTCGCCGAGCGTCGCCCCTGACCGCGGCCGCGGCTGCCGCTAGCCGCCCGCCGGCCTCCCGGGCCGGCGCTAGCGCACGGCCGGCGACACGATCGGGCAACGTCGATCGCCAGGCGTGCTCGAGGTCGGCCAGGGCGACGTCGACGAGGCCCTCGACGACGAGCCGGTCGCCTCCGGCAATGCCGAGCTCGCGCACGGCCAACCCGGCCGACCTGGCCCGGGCTGCGATCTCCTCGGGGTCCGCCGTGCACACGACGACCGCGCGATGGCGACTCGGAGAACAGCTCGGCGTGACCGGCGATCCCGCGCGCGACGAGACCGGTCCCCGACTGCACCGCCAGCTCGGCCAGGGCCACGCCCAGGCCCCCGTCGGACACGTCGTGCAGGCCGGTCACCACGCCGTCGCCCACCAGGTCGACGACGAGCTCGACGAGGGCGCGGTGCATGGCCAGATCGAGCGGTGGCAGACGCCCGCCACCGGACGCGGCGCTGCTCCCGCGCTCGGCCGCCCATCGGGACCCGGCCAGCGACGCCACGGTGTGGCCCAGCAGCACGAGGCGCTCCCCCGGCGCCAGAGACAGGCCCGGTACGCGACGCTCGAGTCGGTCGATGAGCCCGACGACCCCGACAACGGGCGTCGGATCGATGTCGCGTCCCTCGCTCTCGTTGTAGAGGCTGACGTTTCCTCCGACAACGGGCAGCCCGAGGGCGCGACACGCCTCGGCCAGTCCGTCCACGACCTCCGACAGCTGCCACATGACCTCGGGGTGCTCGGGGTTGCCGAGGTTGAGGCAGTCGACCACGGCCACCGGCCGGGCCCCGGCGCAGGCCACGTTGAGCGCCGACTCGGCGACGGTCATCGCCGCGCCCTGGCGGGGGTCGAGACGGCACCACCGGCTGTTGCCGTCGGTGGAGAGGGCGAGCCCGCGACGGCTGGGGGGAGCCCCGGTGCCTTCAGGCGCAGCACGGCGGCGTCGCCACCGGGTCCTTCGACGGTGTTGAGGAACAGCTGGTGGTCGTACTGCTGGTACACCCACGAGGCGTCGGCCACGAGCGTCGAGCAGGTCGGCGCCGCAGTCCGTGCGGTCGCCCTCGGGCCCGTCCGGCGCGACCGCGGCGACGGGTGCCGGAGCCCGTCGGGGCCGGTCGTAGACGGGGGCGTCGTCAGCCAGCGCGGCCAGCGGGAACGTCGGCCAGGACCGGTCCGTCCCACCCGTCGAGGACCCGCAGCCGGCCCCCGCCGCCGTCGGGTTCGCCGGCTGTCACCCGCCCCACCACGCTGGCCGAGACCTCCCAGCGGGCGCACACCTCGAGGAGGCGGGACAGATCGCGCGGGGCGACGATGGCCAGCATCCGCTCCTGGCTCTCGCTGGTCATCACCTCGAACGGCTCCATGGCCGGCTCGCGGCGCGGCACGGCCGACACGTCGACGTCCATGCCCACACCACCGCGCGCGGCCGTCTCCGAGGTGGCACAGGTCAGGCCGGCGCCACCGAGGTCCTGGATCCCCACCACGAGGCCTGCATCCAACAGCTCCAGGCAGGCCTCCAGCAGCCGCTTCTCCTCGAAGGGGTCGCCGACCTGCACGCTCGGTCGCAGGGACTCCGACCCGTTGGCCGACGGTGCCCGGCCATCCGCCGTTGCGCCGAAGCCCGCCGACGCCAGCACGCTCACCCCTCCGATGCCGTCCCGGCCGGTGCTCGAACCGAGGAGGACGGCGAGGTTGCCGACGCCGCTGGCACGACCCCGCACCAACCGCCCGACGGGCATCACGCCGAGGCACAGGACGTTCACCAACGGGTTCCCCGAGTAGCAGGGATCGAAGCCGACCTCGCCGCCGACCGTGGGGACGCCGACCGAGTTGCCGTAGCCGGAGATGCCGCTCACCACGCCCTCGAGGAGCCACCGGTTCCGCGCGTCGTCGAGCGGCCCGAAGCGGAGGGAGTCCATCACCGCGATCGGCCGGGCGCCCATCGTGAACACGTCGCGCAGGATCCCGCCGACACCGGTCGCCGCGCCCTGATAGGGCTCTATGGCCGAGGGGTGATTGTGGCTCTCGATGCGCACGGCGACGGCGATCCCGTCACCGGCATCGACGACACCGGCGTTCTCTCCCGGCCCGACGAGGACCGCCTCCCCCTCGCTCGGCAGGCGTCGGAGGTGCAGCCGGGAGGACTTGTACGAGCAGTGCTCGCTCCACATCACGGCGAACATGGCCAGCTCGAGGTGGTTGGGCGCGCGGCCGAGCACCGACTCGATCTCCGCCGCTTCCTCGTCGCTCAACCCCAGCGCCCGATGGATCACGTCACCCACGCCGACACCGTAATCGGGGGCCTTCCCTCATCGCTCAAGCAACCGTGCTTTTTCTCGAATCACGAATTGAATTCCGCATGGTCACTGCGCAATACTCCATCGATGGCCCGGACGCAGAAGCGCACGAAATCTCCCATGTCAGCCCAGCACAAAGAGGCGCTGGCAGTCGGTCGTGAACAAGGGAGGGCCGTCCGGCGCTATCTCGAAGCCCTCGAGGCCAACCGGCCCAAACGAGGCCGCAAGCGCACCACTGACTCGGTGAAGCGCCAGCTGTCCTCGGTGGAGCAACGCCTCGATTCGGCCGATCCGCTCAATCGGCTCCACCTGGTCCAAGAGCGGAGGAACCTCCAGGAGGAGCTCGATCGCAAGGACCGCTCCGTCGACATCACGGCCCTCGAGCGCGAGTTCGTCAAGGCGGCGCCGTCCTACGGCGAGCGCAAAGGCATCAGTTATGCGGCCTGGAGAGAGGCTGGCGTGAGCGCCGCCGTGCTCAGGCGAGCCGGGATCCAGCGGGCCCAGGGGTAGCCCCTGCCTCGGCGGTCGCAGCCCGCGATCGCCCTCGCGGCGGCTCCACCATCGTGCGCAGCAGGATCGCTCCGTCGGGGGAACCGAGCAGAGCGTCGTAGGCCCGCTCGGGATGGGGCATGAGCCCGACGACGTTCCCAGCCTCGTTCGTGATCCCCGCTATGTCGTCGATCGAGCCGTTTGGGTTGTCGCAGTAGCGGGCGACGATTCGCTCTTCGGCGCGAAGCTCGGCCAGTGTCTCTGGTTGGCAGGTGTAATTCCCCTCGAAGTGATTGATGGGAAGCCGGAGCACTGTTCCCGGTCGAGTCAACCGTGAGATGAAGGATCGACTGCGCTCCATACGAACGCTCACGGTTGTGCAGAGGAACTTCAAGTGGCGGTTCTTCTGGAGAGCGCCGGGGAGCAGGCCCGCCTCGGTGAGGACCTGAAAGCCGTTGCACACCCCCAGCACGGGGCCGCCGTCGGCGGCGAACGATCGCACCGCGTCCATCACGGGAGAGAACCGGGCGATGGCGCCCGGGCGGAGATAGTCGCCGTGGGCGAACCCACCCGGTAGGACGAGTGCGTCGACCTGGGCCACCGACCGGGCGCCGTGCCACACCAGCTCGGCATCCCCACCGAGGCCTTCGATCGCCTCGACCACGTCGTGCTCGCAGTTGGATCCCGGAAAGACCACCACACCCACGCGCCCGCTCACCCGGCACGACCTCCCGCCGCCATCGAGCCCGGCTCGGGCGAGATGCTGACGTCGGCCTCCTCGATCACCGGGTTGGCCAGCAGCCGCCGGCACAGCTCGTCGATCTCGGCGCGCGCCGCGGCCTCGTCGAAGGCGTCGACGTCGAAGCGGATCGCCTTGCCGACACGCACACCCTCGACGCTCTCGAAGCCCAACGCGGGCAGGGCCCGCTCGAGGGTGGCTCCCTGGGGGTCGGCGATCCCGGCGCGGAGCCGCACCTCGACCAGGGCGTGGAACCTCACGACGGGCGCCCTCCGTCGCCGTACCAGTTGGCCAGGCGCAGCCCCGTGATCTGCTCGTAGGCCGCCCGGTAGCGCTCGCTGGTGGCCGTCACCACCCCGTCGGGCAGCGGCGGGGGCGGCGGCGACTTGTCCCAGCCCGTCGCCTCGAGGCAGTCGCGGACCGGCTGCTTGTCGAACGACGGCGGCGTGGAACCGGGCGCCCAGGCGTCGGCGGGCCAGAACCTCGACGAGTCCGGGGTGAGGACCTCGTCACAGAGCGCCAGTCGCCCGTCGATGAAGCCGAGCTCGAACTTGGTGTCGGCCATGATGATCCCGCGGGCTGCCGCCCACTCGGCGCCACGTCGGTAGGCGGCCAGGCAGATGTCGCGGGCTTCCTCGGCCACGGCCGCGCCGACCATGGCGACGGCGTCGTCGAAGCCGATGTTGACGTCGTGGCCTTCGGTCGCCTTGGTCGAGGGCGTGAAGATCGCATCCGGCAGCCGGTCCGACTCCCGGAGGCCGGCCGGCTGGCGCACCCCGTGCACGGTGCCCGACTGCCGGTACTCCTTCCACGCCGACCCGGACAGATAGCCCCGCACGATGCACTCGATGGGGAGCATCTCCGCCCTGCGCACGAGCATCGCCCGTCCGTCGACCTGCTCCAGTCGGCTGGCGTCGGAGGGGAAGTCGGCGGGATCGGCGCTCACCAGGTGGCTGGGCGCCAGATCGGCGAGCTGGTCCAGCCAGAACACGGTCATGGCAGTGAGGACCCGGCCCTTGTCGGGGATGGGCTCCGCCAGCACGACGTCGAAGGCAGAGATCCGGTCGGAAGCCACCATCAGCAGACACTCGTCGCCATGGCCGTAGACGTCCCTGACCTTGCCGGAGTGAACGTGCGTCAGTGTCACTGGGTCTCCTCGTCGGGTGAGCCGATCTGGTCGAGGGCGTCGACCGCTCGCCGGGCGTGGCGCAGGGCCCGCTCGAGGCTGAAGGCCTCGTCGAGCTGCTCTGTGTCCAGTGGTACCTCGGGATCGGACTCGAGCACCATGCGCAGCGGCTTGGCCTCGTCCCAGGCCAGGCGGGCGTCGCGCTGCACGATCCGGTAGGCGGAGTCCCGGTCCATGCCCGACGCCACCAGGGCGAGCAGCACGGCCTGGCTGAACACCAACCCGTGCGAGCGATCGAGGTTCTCGAGCATCCGGTCGGGGTGGACGACGAGGCCGTCGACGAGCGCGGTCATCTTCCTCACAAGGTAGTAGGCGAGAAGGCTGGCATCGGGCAGGACCACGCGCTCCACCGAGCTGTGCGAGATGTCGCGCTCGTGCCAGAGGGCGACGTCCTCGAGCCCCGCTCGCAGGTAGCCGCGGAGCACCCGGGCCAGCCCCGACAGCCGCTCGGCCACGATGGGATTGCGCTTGTGGGGCATGGCCGAGCTGCCCTTCTGCCCCGACGCGAACGGCTCCTCGACCTCACCCACCTCGGTGCGCTGCAGGTGCCGGATCTCGGTGGCGAAGCTCTCGATGCTGGCGCCGACCGACGCGCAGGCCCACAGGTACTCGGCGTGCCGGTCACGAGCGACCACCTGGCTGGCCGGTACCGGACGCAGGCCCAGGGCGGCACACACGCGGGTCTCCACGGCCGGGTCGATGTTGGAGTACGTGCCCACGGCTCCGGAGAGCTTGCCGACGGCCACGGCCCGTCGCGCCGCCTCGAGACGCCGGCGGTCACGGTCGGCCTGGAGGCACCAGAGGGCGAGCTTGGCACCGAAGGTGATCGGCTCGGCGTGGATCCCGTGGGTGCGACCCACCATGGCGACGTCGGCCAGCTCGCGGCCGCGACGCGCCAGCGACGAGACGAGGTCGGCGCTGGCCTGCAGGAGAAGGTCGGCGGCGGCGGTGAGCGCCACCCCCAGCGCGGTGTCGACCACGTCGGAGGATGTCAGGCCGTAGTGGACCCAGGCCCCGGCCGGGGGGCCGATGGCCTCCTGCACCACGTCGACGAAGGCGGCAACGTCGTGGTCGGTCACCCGTTCCCGCTCGCCGATGGCGGCGATGGTCGCCGGGGTGATGGCCGGCGCCCGTTCCCGCACGGCGGCGGCGTCGGCCGCCGGGACCACGCCGAGCCCGGCCCAGGCCTCCACGGCGAGTATCTCGATCTCCAGCCAGGTGCGGAACTTCGTCTCGTCGCTGAACAACGCAGCCATCTCGGGCAGGGAGTAGCGGGGGATCATCCCGTCGTCACCTTGCCCCGCCCGCCCGGAACTCGACCAGCTGACGGGCCAGCGACTCGTCGGTCACGGCCAGCATCTCCACGGCCAGGATGGCAGCGTTGGCGGCGCCGTCGATGGACACCGTGGCGACTGGTATCCCGCGCGGCATCTGCACGGTCGAGTACAGGGCGTCCACGCCGGTCAACGGACCGCCGGACAACGGCACGCCGATGACGGGCAGGGTGGTGTGGGCTGCGGCGGCGCCGGCCAGGTGGGCGGCGAGGCCGGCGCCACAGATGATCGCGGCGAAGCCTTCCTCACGGGCCGAGCGGGCGAAGGCGGCGAGCTCGTCCGGGCTCCGGTGGGCCGAGAGCACGCGCTCGTCCGCCTCCACCCCGAAGCGCTCCAGCATGTGCACCGCGGGCGCCATGCGCTCGCGATCGCTCGGGGAGCCCATGAGCACGGCGACCCTCATGGCCTCGACTCCGCCACTGCGCCGGATCGCCGCTGCCGCCGCCGCGATGTCGTGCCGGTAGTGGACGCCGGGCCAGTGCACGAGCGACGCCGCCTCGTAGGCGCGCTGGCGCGCCTGGGCCAGCGTCGACCCCATGGCCGTCACGTCGAGCACGCGGCCGCCCGCCGTGACCAGCCGCCCCGGCCTCGTCGCTCGCCGTGCCGGCGTGAAAGAGGACGACACCGTCGACGGCGCTGGACTCGTCCATGCCGCTGATCTTGTCACCACGGCGCGGGGTCGACGGGTACCCCTCGGCCGCCAGCACGACCGTGACGCAGGCGTCGCTCGTGAAGGTGGCGTCGCTGCGCAGCCGGCCCTCCGCGGCCTCGGCCAGCAGCCCGGCCACGTCGCCCACCAGACGAGGGAGCACGACCTGGGCCTCGGGATCGCCGAAGCGCACGTTGTACTCGACGACCCTGGGACCCTCGGGCGTGAGCATGAGCCCGGCGTAGAGCACGCCGCGGTAGTCGATGCCGCGACGCCGGAGCGCGGCCAGCAGCGGCTCGACGGCCCGCTCGACGACGGTGTCGACGACATCGGGGCCGGCCATCGGCACCGGTGAGTACGCGCCCATGCCGCCGGTGTTGGGCCCCGTGTCACCGTCGCCGACGCGCTTGAAGTCCTGGGCCGGCGCCAGTGGCAGCACCCGCCGACCGTCGCAGAGCGCGAGCAGCGACAGCTCCTCACCGGTGAGCCCCTCCTCGATCACGATCCGGTGCCCGGCGGGGCCGAAGGCCCGACCCGACAGCTTGGCCTCGACGTCGGCCGCCGCCTCGGCCAGCGAGCCGGTCACCAGGACCCCCTTGCCGGCCGCCAGGCCGTCGGTCTTCACCACGTAGGGAGGCGACGCCGTGGCCAGGTACTGCAGGGCGGGTTCCACCTCGGTGAAGGCCTGGTGGGCGGCGGTGGGCACGCCGGCGTCGCCGAGGACCTCCTTCATCCAGGCCTTCGAGCCCTCCAGCCGGGCGCCGTCGGCTCCGGGGCCCAGCACCAGCCGGCCGTCGGCCCGCAGCCGGTCGGCCAGCCCGTCCACCAGGGGGGCCTCGGGCCCGATGACGTACAGGTCGGCCTCGATCTCCTCGGGCGGCGCCGGTGTGGAGGTCGTCCGCTCCGGCGTTCGCGGTACCGGGGTTACCCGGGGTGACGACCACATCAGCCGTGCGGGCCAGGACGTGGGCCAGGGCGTGCTCCCGCCCACCGGCGCCGACGACACACACCCTCATGCGGCGAAGCGCACGAACTGCTCCCTGCCGGGCCCCACGCCCACCAGGCTTACAGGCACCCCGGCCTGGGTCGACAGGAAATCGACGTAGTCCCGCGCCTCCTTGGGCAGCTGCGACAGCGCCGTGACCCGGGACAGATCGGTCCGCCAGCCCGGCAGCTCCTCGTAGACGGGTCGGATCTGGTGCAGCACCGACTGGTGGTAGGGGACGTGCTCGTAGCGCACGCCGTCGGCCTCGTAGGCGACGCACACCTTGAGCGTCTCGAAGCCGTCGAGGACGTCGAGCTTGGTCAGCGCGATCTCCGACAGGGAGTTGAGGTGCACGGCGTGGCGCAACATCACGGCGTCGAACCAACCGGCGCGCCGGCGGCGACCGGTGTTGGTCCCGAACTCGTTGCCCCGGTCGACCATCATCGCACCGTGGTCGTCGTCGAGCTCGGTCGGGAACGGTCCCGATCCGACGCGGGTGACGTAGGCCTTGGCGATGCCGATGACGCGCGAGATGTCGCGTGGGCCGATGCCGGACCCGGTGCACGCTCCCCCCGCGCACGGGTTCGACGAGGTGACGAACGGGTACGTGCCGTGGTCGAGATCGAGGAACGTGGCCTGCGCGCCCTCCAGCAGGATGTTGGACCCCTGCGACAGCCGGTCGTGGACCAGGGCGACCGTGTCGTCCACCATGGGCGCGATCCGAGGGGCGAGCTGGCCGAGGTAGCAGCCGACGATGTCGTCGGCCGAGAGGGGCAGCCGGTTGTACACCTTGGCCAGGACGGCGTTCTTCTCCTTGAGGGCCACGTCGAGCTTCTGGCGGAAGATCTTGGGGTCCAGCAGGTCCTGCACGCGCAGGCCGACCCTGGCCGCCTTGTCGGCGTAGGCGGGGCCGATCCCCCGCTTGGTCGTCCCGAGGCGGTTCTTGCCCAGGTAGCGCTCGGTCACCCTGTCGATCTCGTGGTGGTAGGGCATGATCAGGTGGGCGTTGCCGCTGACACTTGAGCCGGCTGCAGTCGATGCCTTTCGCCGCCAGCGTGTCGATCTCGTCGATGAGCACCGCCGGGTCGACGACGACGCCGTTGCCGATCACCGGGGTGATGTGCTCGTACAGCACCCCGCTCGGGACCAACTGGAGAGCGAAGGTCTCGCCGTCGACCACAATGGTGTGACCGGCGTTGTGCCCGCCCTGGTAGCGGACGACGAGCTGCATCTCCCGGGCGAGTAGGTCGGTGAGCTTGCCCTTGCCCTCGTCGCCCCACTGGGTTCCGACGACTACGGTCGCGGGCACGGCGCCACCTCCGGTGCGATCCCAACGGCGAGCCGAGCATACCCGGGCTCGGGGCCCCCTGCGCCTAGCGGCGGCCCCGGTACGGGACGGGCGCCTGGCTGAGGGGCACCAGGTCCCGCCGGTAGTGGCGGTGGGTGCGCTCGACGGCCTCACGCGCCTCGCGGCGGGCCTCCGCCAGCTCGCGGCCCAGGCGCTGGACCAGGTCCTCGAGCTCGATCACCCGGCGCACCCCCTCGAGGTTGAGGCCGGCGTTGGTCAGCTCCTGGATCCTCCGCAGGCGTTGGATGTCGCGTCGCGTGTACCGTCTGCTCCCCCCACCGGTGCGAGCCGGGTCGACCAGGCCCTTGCGCTCGTAGATGCGCAGCGTCTGGGGATGGACGCCGGCCAGCTCGGCCGCCACCGAGATCACGTAGACGGCGCGGCTGCTCACGGGCTGGCGTTGCGGGTCCGGCCGTCGCACGCTCGCCATGGTCGTCACACCCCCAGATGCGATCTCGGAGACTCGTCGGAGGCCGATGCCAGCGCCTCCACCGCCTCCCGCTGGGCGTCGGTCAGGTGCGGCGGCACGGCCACCTCGACGGTGACGAGCAGGTCTCCCGCCGACTTTCCGCTCTTGACGCCCCGACCGCGCGACCCGGAAGGTCCGACCCGACGGCGTCCCCGGTGGGATGCGCAGGGTCACGGGCCCCTCGAGGGTCGGCACCCTGATCGTCGATCCCGAGGGCGGCCTCGGAGAAGGTGAGCGGCACGGTGAGCGTCAGGTCCCGTCCCCGGCGACCGAACAGCGCGTCGGAAGCGACCCGACGACGACGTAGAGATCGCCGGGTGGGCCGTTGTTGCGGCCGGGGCCACCCCGGCCCTTGATCCTGATGCGCTGGCCATCCTCCACCCCCGGAGGGATGCGCACCCGCACGTGGCGGGCGCGGACGCTCGGCTCCGCTGCCATGGCACGTCGGGCACGGCGTCTCGACCCGGACACCCCGTCCCCCACAGGTCGGGCAAGGGTCGGCTGAACGAGAACAGGCCCTGGTTGTCGTCGAGGACCCCGCGCCCGCCGCAGCGCGGGCACACGGTCGGCGTGGTACCCGGCGCCGCTCCCGTGCCGTGACAGGTGTGGCACGGGGCCTCGCCCATGACGTTGACGGTCGTGGTGACGCCCTCCACGGCGTCCTGGAAGCGACATGTGCAGCTCGGCCTCGAGGTCGGCCCCCCGCTGCGGGCCCGCGCGCGGGCGCCGCGGTTGCCTCGTCCGAAGATGCCGCCGAGCAGGTCGCCCAGGCCTCCGATGCCTCCGCCTCCGGCCGCGTCCTCGAACCGGAACGTGTAGTCCTGACCGGCTCCCGCACCCGGGCCGCCAGCGCCGCCGAAACCGCCGAAGCCGGCACCGAGTGGTCCGAGCCGGCGGACCTCGTCGTACTCCTTGCGCTTGTCCGCGTCGCCGAGGACCTCGTAGGCGGCGGAGATCTCCTTGAAGCGCTCCTCCGCACCGGGGTTCGCATCAGGGTGGTACTGCTTGGCCAGCTTCCGATAGGCGCGGGTGATCTCCTTCTCGGTCGCCGACTCGGCGACGCCGAGCACCTGGTAGTAGTCCTTCTCGAACCACTCCCGCTGCGGAGCCATGTTGCCTGTTGCCTCGCTAGCCCTTGACCTTCACCATGGCCGGGCGCAGGACCCGACCCTTCCAGCGGTAGCCCGCCCGGAGCACGTCGCTCACCTCCGGCTCCTCGTCCCCCTCTTCGTGCATCACGGCGTCGTGCTGATTGGGATCGAACGGCTGGCCCTGCGGGTCGATGCGCTCGAGCCCCTCCTTCGCCAGCACGTCGAAAAGAGAGGTGGCGATCGGCGCCACGACCTTGGCCTCGGGCGAGTCGCCGGCGTGGGAGAGGGCGAGGTCGAGGGCATCGAGCACCGGCAGGAGCTTGACCACGAGACCCTCGGCCGCCCGCTCGAGGTGCTCGGTCTGCTGCCTGAGCACGCGCTTCTTGTAGTTCTCGAACTCGGCCTGGAGCCGGCGAAGCGCGTCGAGGTACTCGTCGCGCTGGGTGGCGAGGGCCACGAGGGACACGTCCTCGGCGATCGCCTCGTTCCCGTTCACCTGCTCATCGGCCTCTCTCATCTCGCTCGGCTCTCCGGCCTCTCGGTCCTCTCGGCTGTCAGGCCCCGGCGACTTCTCGGGGCCACCGTCGGGTCGGGTCACCCGGACCCTCCTCGGGGTCCACCGGTTCCGGCCCGCGCCGGTCCTCACGAGGGACCGGCTGCGGGACGTCCGTCGGCTTGCCGCCCTCGGGCGGCTCCCCGCCCTGGCTCATGCGCCGCGCTCGTGACCGTGCTCACCTTCGTCCACGATCTCGGCGTCGACGACCTCGTCGTCGGCGGGCTGCTCCTGCGCTCCGCCGGCCTGCCCACCGGGCTGACCGCCGGCCTGGCCGCCGGCCGCGGCGGACGGGCCCGCCTGCTCGTACAGACGCGAGGCGAACTCCTGGCTCGCCGGTGACCAGTGACTCGGTCGCCCGGCGGATGGCCTCGATGTCGGAGCCGGCCAACGCCTCCTTGAGCGACGACAGGCCCTGCTCGACCTTCTCCTTCTCGGGGCCGGAGATCTTCTCGCCCTGCTCACGCAGGAGCTTGTCGGTCTGGTACACGAGGGTGTCGGCGTTGTTGCGGACCTCGGCCTCGTCGCGGCGACGACGGTCCTCGGCGGCGTGCGCCTCGGCGTCGCGGACCATGCGGTCGATGTCGTCCTTGGGCAGGGACGACTGGCCGGTGATGGTCATCGACTGCTCCTTGCCCGTGGCCCGGTCCTTGGCCGAGACGTGCACGATGCCGTTGGCGTCGATGTCGAAGGTGACCTCGATCTGAGGCACGCCGCGGGGCGCAGGCGGCAGGTCGACGAGCTGGAACTTGCCCAGCGTCTTGTTGTAGGACGCCATCTCCCGCTCACCCTGGAGCACGTGGATCTCGACCGACGGCTGGCCGTCCTCGGCGGTGGTGAACACCTCGGTCCTCTTGGTGGGGATGGTCGTGTTGCGCTCGATGAGCTTGGTCATGATCCCACCCTTGGTCTCGATGCCGAGGGACAGGGGGGTCACGTCGAGCAGGAGCACGTCCTTGACGTCGCCCTTGAGCACGCCGGCCTGGATGGCGGCGCCGATGGCGACGACCTCGTCCGGGTTGACGCCCTTGTGGGGCTCCTTGCCGGTGAGCTCCTTCACCAGGTCCTGGATGGCGGGCATGCGGGTGGCGCCGCCCACCAGGATCACGTGGTCGATGCGATCACGGGACAGGCCGGCGTCGGAGATGGCGGACTCGAACGGTCCGCGGCAGGCGTCGACCAGGTCCGAGGTCAGCTCGGACAGCTTGGCCCGCGTCAGCTTGAGGTCCAGGTGCTTGGGGCCCTCCGAGGTGGCCGTGATGAAGGGCAGGTTGACCTGGGTCTCCTGCACGCTGGACAGCTCGATCTTGGCCTTCTCGGCTGCCTCCTTGAGACGCTGCAGCGCCATCTTGTCGGCCGACAGGTCGACGCCCTCGGTGTTCTTGAACGTCGTCACCAGCCAGTCGATGATGCGCTGGTCCCAGTCGTCCCCGCCGAGGTGGGTGTTCCCCGAGGTGGACTTGACCTCGAAGACACCCTCGCCGATGTCGAGGACCGACACGTCGAAGGTCCCACCGCCGAGGTCGAAGACGAGGACCGTCTGGTCCTTGCCCTCCTTGTCCAGCCCGTAGGCCAGGGCGGCCGCCGTGGGCTCGTTGATGATGCGCAGCACCTCGAGCCCGGCGATCTGTCCGGCCTCCTTGGTGGCGGTGCGCTGGGCGTCGTCGAAGTAGGCCGGGGTCGTGACCACGGCCTGGGTGACGGTGTCACCGAGGTAGGACTCGGCGTCGCGCTTCAGCTTCTGCAGGATGCGGGCCGAGATCTCCTGGGCGTTGTACGCCTTCCCGTCGATGTCGATGGTCCAGCTGGTCCCCATCTGGCGCTTGACCGACCGGACGGTGCGATCGGGGTTGGTGATGGCTTGGCGCTTGGCGACCTCGCCCACCAGTACCTCGCCCGACCTGGAGAACCCCACCACCGAGGGGGTCGTCCGGCCGCCTTCGGCGTTGGGCAGGACGGTAGGCTCGCCCGCCTCCATGACGCTGACGACGGAGTTGGTGGTGCCGAGGTCGATGCCGACGGCCTTGGGCATGAGACGTGCCTCCGGATACTTGGTTTCCTGGATTCGATCTGTCTGACGTAGAGAAGTATAGCAAAGTTGAGCCTGGGGATATCAAGCCCTCGGGTAGCCGTTGTCGGGCACGGGCTCGGGCCCTGGTCGGCGGCTACGCTCGGCGCCCATGAGCACCCTGGTGCTGCTCCGGCATGGCCAGAGCACCTGGAACGAGCAGAACCTGTTCACGGGCTGGGTCGACGTGGACCTCACCCGGCGCGGCGAGGACGAGGCCCGAGCGGCCGGTCGGCTCATGGCCGCCGAACCCGGACTGGACGTGGACGTTCTCCACACATCGGTCCAGACCCGGGCGATCCGGACGGCCAACCTGGCCCTGGAGGAGATGGACCGCCTCTGGCTACCGGTCCGGCGCCACTGGCGGCTGAACGAGCGCCACTACGGGGCCCTCCAGGGCCTGGACAAAAAGGCGACCACCGCCCAGCACGGGGCCGAGCAGGTCAAAGCCTGGCGGCGCGGGTACGCCACCCCCCCGCCGCCCCTCGATCCCGATGACGAGCGGCGCCAGCGCCAGGACCCCCGGTACCGGGAGCTGCCGCCCGACCTGCTGCCGACCACCGAGTGCCTTCGCGACGTGGTCGTGCGACTGCTCCCCTATTGGCACGACGCCATCGTCCCCGACCTCCGCGCTGGCCGGCGGGTGCTCGTCGTGGCCCACGGCAACAGCCTCCGGGGCCTGGTCAAGCACCTCGAGGGCATCTCGGACGAGGACATCCCCGGTCTCGACATCCCCACCGGGATCCCCCGGCTCTACGAGCTCGACGACGACCTGGCCCCTCGCCGCGCCGTCTATCTCGGAGACCCGGCGGCGGCCCAGGCGGCAGCACAGGCGGTGGCCGGACAAGCCAGCTGATCACGGATCGCGGCCAGGAGGTGGGCGTCCGGGTGGGTGCCGCGCGTTCCCCGTTTCGTCGAAAAGGAGCCCGGGTGCGGGTGAACGCGGCGTACCTCTCGCCCCCGGAGGGGTGCCGCCGTTACCCTGTCGCCCCATGGCACGCAAGGACGTGAAGCTGGAGCATCTGGGTCGGACTTGGCTGTTCTCGACCTGCAGCAAGAAGGAGCTGGGTCTCATCGGGCGAGCGTCCGACGAGGTGGCCGTGGACGCCGGACGGCTGCTGTGCGAGGAAGGCAAGCCCGGCTTCGAGTTCTTCCTCATCCTCGAGGGCCGGGCAGCGGTCAGCAGGGCGGGGCGCAAGGTCACGACCCTCCGGCCCGGTCAGTACTTCGGCGAGCTCTCCCTCCTGAGCCGCAAACCGCGCAACGCGACGGTCACCTCCGAGACGCCGATGGAGCTGCTGGTGCTCGACCAGCGGCAGTTCGACGGACTGATGGACCAGGTACCGACGCTCGCCCACAAGCTGTTGACGGCCATGGCCGAGCGGCTGAGGGAGGCCGACAGCAAGGCGCTGGCGCTCAACTGACCCCGTCGCCGGGGGGCCTCGCCGTCGCCGTGGCCCGGTCGCCGGGACGGGGCGGGGGACGACTCGGCGGGTGCGGCCCGCTCGAGGATCTGGGCCACGTCCAGCACCTCGGTGGACTCGGCCGCCACGCCGTCCGCCTGCCGTTGCTTGACGGCGTCGTCGAGCATGATCATGCAGTAGGGACAGGCGGTCCCGACGACGTCGGCACCGGTCTGCAGTGCCTCGTCCGTGCGCTCCAGGTTGACCCGCTTGCCGATGTCCTCCTCGAGCCACATGCGCGCCCCGCCGGCGCCGCAGCAGAACCCGCGCTGGCGGCACCGGTGCATCTCCACCTGCTCGACGCCGGGGACGGACGAGAGCACCGACCGTGGCTGGTCGTAGATCGAGTTGTGGCGACCCAGGTAGCACGGGTCGTGGTAGGTGACGGTGCTGTCGACGCGCTGGCCGGGCGTGATCCGTCCCTCGTCCACCAGCCGGGCGAGGAGCTGCGAGTGGTGGATCACCTCGTAGTTGCCGCCCAGGGCGGGATACTCCTTGGAGATCGTGTTGAAGCAGTGCGGGCACGAGGCGATGACCTTGCGGGCACCGACGCCGTCGAGGGTCTCGACGTTCTGCTGGCACTGGGTCTGGTACAGGTACTCGTTGCCGAGCCGGCGGGCGGGGTCGCCGGTGCAGGACTCGCGCTGGCCGAGCACGGCGAACCGCACGCCGGCGGCGTGGAGGAGGCGGGCGATGGCCTGGGTGACCTTGCGGGCCCGCTCGTCCAGCGCGCCGGCGCAGCCGACCCAGAAGAGGTACTCGACGTCGTCGGGGACCGTGCCCTCCACGACGGGGACCTCGAACGGCAGCCCCTCGGTCCAGTCGAGCCGGTGCGTCGAGCCCAGCCCCCACGGGTCGCCCTGGTTCTCGATGTTGCGCAGCATGGTCCCCGCCTCGGTGGGGAAGCTCGACTCCATGAGGACCTCGTAGCGACGCATGTCGACGATCGTGTCGACGTGCTCGATGTCCACCGGGCACTGCTCGACGCAGGCGCCGCAGGTCGTGCACGACCACAGGACGTCGGGCTCGATGACGTCGGGCACCAGCCGGGCCGGTGCGGCGCTCTCGCCCGTACCGTTGCCGCTGCCGTTCCCGCTGCCGTTGCCGCCCGAGCCGAGGAGGCGTGCCCGCCCGGCCGAAGAGGTTGTCCCGCAGGTCCATGATGACGAGCTTCGGTGACAAGGGCTTGCCCGTGTTCCATGCCGGGCACTGGTCCTGGCAGCGCCCGCACTCGGTGCAGCTGAGGAGGTCGAGGAGCTGCTTCCAGCTGAAGTGCGTGATCTCACCCGCACCGAAGACGTCGTCTTCGGACAGCTCCTCGGGGTCCATGTTCGGTGTGGTCGCCAGGGCGCCGAGGGCGATGGGCCGCCGGGAGAAGAGGACGTTGGGCTCGGACACGAAGATGTGGAGGTGCTTCGAGTACATGACCACGACGAGGAAGATCGCGATGACGCCGATCTGCGCCAGCACGAAGGTCGTCTCCAGGGCCTGGAGCACTCCGTGGCTCAGCCCGGACAAGGCGTTGCCCACGAGGTGCGACGCGAACGCCCAGTCGCTGTACGGGAAGTGACCCAGCTCGACCTGCGCCCCCCGGTAGAGCAGCAGGGTGGCGATGACGAGGAAGATCAGGCCGAGGATCACCCACGCCTGCTCGGTGTGCGAGCGGTAGAAGCGCGAGGAGCGGTCGAGGCGCTCGGGCGACTGACGGAGGCGGATGATCGCGAACGTGACGATCCCCACCAGCACGGCCGACGGCCATGAAGTCCTCGAGGAACCCGAGCCAGGCCGAGTGGCCGATCCCCGGTATGGCCCACGTCTTGGAGAACAGCAGCCCGTAGGCCTCGATGATCGTCAGGAACAGGATCACGAAGCCCCAGAAGACCGAAGAAGTGGGCCAGACCCGGTATGGGCCGCTTCAGCAGCTTGCGCTGCCCGAAGACGTCGGTCAGCTCGGCCCACAGCCGCGGCCCGAGGTCCTTGAACCGGTCAGGAGCGGGCTTCCCCACGGTCACGAGGCGCCAGAGCCACCACGTCCGGCGGCCGGCCAGCGCGATGGCCACGGCGGTCAGTGCAAAGCCGATGGCGAGTCTCAAGCCGTTCCTCCTGTCGCTTCACTGGGCGCCAGCGCAACACAGCCGGGAAGCGGTTGCCCAGCTGACCAGGTACGCGACGAACCAGGTCAGATTACTCACCGACCCCCGGGGGACCCCATTGGGGGACCCCCAGGCTCTACCCCAGCGGCGACCGAACGATACAGTGGCCGCCTTCGCGGGCGTAGTTCAGAGGCAGAACATCAGCTTCCCAAGCTGAGAACGAGGGTTCGATTCCCTTCGCCCGCTCTCTTCCGAAGGGGCAGGTCAGGGGCGGTTTCGGCCGTCCCTTTTTTCGTGTCGGGGATTCCCCGGCCTGACCCAGCGGCTCGCTCGAGCTGGAGCGGATGCCCGGCGCAATAGCGCGTGATCAGCGCACCTTCTGCAGACGCGCGTTAGCCAGGCCCAGATCGAACTCGGTCGGGTCGAAGGATCCGCCTACCCAGGCGAGCACGCCGTCGTGCTCGTCATGGTTGGGATCGGCCACGGCCGCACGGAACTCCGCATAGCCGTGACATCCGCCGACGTCCTCGGGTGGGCAGGCGTTCTGCCCGTCGACGCAAACACCGAACTTGAGACCCTCCGGCATCCGCCAGAAGTCCTCGATGACGATCTCGTGCTCCCAGGAGTCGCCGAAGTCGTACTCATAGCGCGAAGCGCTGGACCCCCTCCAGCACCCGGAGAACGGTCACGGTCTTCTCGTCCAGCTCGTCTTCGGGATAGTCGTCGCTGTGGGTCCCGTAGCGGGCAGACCCGATGCTGAAGTCATGCAGGTGGTAGTTCCACCAGCCGAATGCGGCCTGGATCATCAGGTGCAGCTTGTCCAGTCGAACGCTGCCTGGAACCAGCAGTCGCCTCCAGATCGGCGGGTCGACGTCCTGCAGGGTTACCCGCAGCTGGAAGACAGGCTGACCGGCGGTGACGGCACCGGCGGAGACTATGCCAGGGCTGACGACCTGCTCAGCAGGCCTGGTCCTGGTCGTACTGGCCCGAGGTGGCCAGCTGCAACAGCCAGGGCTGGCCCCCGCCGAAGTCGTGGGAGCCGGAGCACCAGGACGAGGTGTGCGAGGGATCGGCGCCGGCGATCCAGTTCGGCACGCTGCCACCGCTCGGTACGTAGCCGCCCGTGATCACGCCCCACTGGTAGCTCGTCGAGTAGTCCCCGGCCATCAGACCAAGGTGGCGAAGAGCATCGATCGCACCCTGGATCGTGCGTGCATTGAGCGCGGGGTCGCAGGACCAGTAGCCGGTCCCGTTGGTGGGGAACGCATCGCTGCAGCTACCGGCGGTCTCGACGTCGAGCCACCACGTCGGCGCGCCGACACCCTCGTTCCCGGCGATGGCGACGCTGTTGGCCGCTGCGTTGTAGCCGTAGTTGTACGCCAGGCAGGCGTCGTCCCCCGGCGCACAGCGTCCCGCCGGTCCCGACTGGTCGGTGCCGTCGATCGAGGTCGGCGAGTTGATGTTGATGTACAGGTTCAGCCCCGAGCCCGCCCAGGACGCCTCACCGCTCAGGCAGGGGTTGGCGCTGAAGGCTTGGCCGTCGTTGACCCCGACGATCGCCACCGTGTAGGGCCTCGGCGGGTAGCTCTGCCCGCACTGCGGCCAGGAGATGTCGTAGCCCGTGGACCCAGACGGATAGCGCGCCGTTCCCGATGACGGCGGGGGGCGGCTGGGGTGACCACGCCCCGGCGTGAGCAGCAGGGGGGGCAGACCAGGCAGCAGGCGGGGGCCGAGCCCGGGCGGCGCGGGTGGCCTGGCCGGCGCGTGGGGCGGCGGGGCCGAGGGCGTCGGGCTCGGGTCCGCGGCTGCCGAGACCCGCCCACCTGTGGCGGCGACGTGGGGACCGCCCGGCGGCGAGGCGGCATCGGGGGGCGACCCGACCTCGACCGCGCCGAGGGCGGCGCCCGCCGCCATGGCCGTCCCGTTCGGAGCCAATCGGCTCTGGCCGGAGGCAGACGCGGAAGGCGGGACCGACACCGCCCCGTCGACGGACCCCGGTGGTGGCGTCGGTGCCGGGCCGCCGACATGGAGCGCAACCGGCCACGAGTGGCCACTCCAGGTGATGCCACCCGCCACCCCTGCCACCACCAGGCTGGCGATCAGCACCACGGCGCCAGGACGGGAGAGACCCCGGAGCCTCGCTACCCAGTCCCCAGCTGCCCCAGTCATCACCTCACACCCACGAACAGTCCTACGCAGGTGCCATCAAGTAAACCCCACCGCCGGCGGCCACGCCATCCCCCAGCGTGCGGCGCCCGGAAAGAACAGACCGCGCCACCTGACCCGTGGTACGACGGTGGCAGCCACGAGGGGCCAGGTAGCGCGGTCTGCTGCGCCTTAGAGTGACGGCGCCGCGAACATCGCGCAATGGTCTCTACGGACTATTTGTCGCAGCCGACAGAGCTACCCCGCCCTAGTCCCACCGTTTCAGGTGAAAAGGCCTTCCCGCGCCAGCCGGGTCAGCGCATCCGACCGGTCTCGAACGTCCAGCCGCCGATAGGCCGACCGCATGTTCGCCTTGACCTCGACGCTGCTGATGCCGAGATGCCGACTGACGCCGCCGGCGAGCTCCCCACCGGCCAGCAGCTCCAGGATCTGGCTCTCCTTCTCGGTCAGTCCCAGGTGGGCGCCGGGCCACGCCGGCTCCACCTCGTCGAGGTCGACCCGGGGGCCACCGGCCAGCGTCGGATCCACCGCGGTGGCGCCCCCCCGCACCTCGTCGAGGGCCTGGACGATGTCGGCCCCGCGGACCGTCTCGAGGAGGAAGCCGGAGGCGCCCCGCCGGAGAGTCAGCCAGATGAAGCGGGCCTCGTCGCGACGGGCGAGCACCACGATCGGTCGGCCGCCCGACGCCAGCACCAGCTGCGCGACCTGGTCGAGGCCGTCAGGCCCGCCGAGGTGAACGTCGAACAGCACAGCATGCGGCTCCGATCGCGCCGCCTCCGCCAACGCGGCATTGACACCATCGACCTCGCCGACCACCCTGAGCCGCCGGAATGTTCGCTGCACGGCGGACAACCCGGCGCGGACGATGGGCCGGTTGCTCACGATCAGCACCCTCAAACGGCGCTCGGTGCTGGTGCTCATAGGCGGCTCTTCCGTCCTGGCACCCAGGAGCAGCACGAAAGCCTGTGCCACCAGGACTGTCGCTCGCCCCGGTGCCGCTGCGCGCAGGCTAACCCCGCTCGCCCCCGCCTGCTCGGAGAACGGGCGGACGGGCGGCGCTCAACCGGTACTGACGGTGGTGGCGCCGTAGCGCCGCTTTTCCTTCTCGAGGTCGAGGGGCGCGATCTGGACGGACTGGGCGCTCTCGTCCAGCAGCTCCACCGGCACCGCCCACATGACTTCGAGCTCGAGCCCGTCGGGATCTCGGGCATAGAGGCTCTTGGTGGCGCCGTGGTCGCTGGCACCGACCAGGGCGCCGTGCTCGGTGAGAACCTCCCGGAGACGATCGAGCTCATCGAGGGTGTTCACCTGCCACGCGAGGTGGTACAGCCCGACCGTTCCGCGGCCCGCCTGGGATCCACCGACATCGTCTCCGACGCTGAACAGCCCGAGATCGTGGTCGTTGTCAGAACCGGGCGAGCGCAGGAAGATCGCCTTGCCATCGCCGATCTCGTGGCGGACGACGAGCCCGAGGACGTCGGTGTAGAAGGCCGCGCTGCGTCGAGCATCACGAACGTAGAGCACAGCGTGGTTCAAACGGGTGATCGGCATCTCGTCTCCAATCTCGGAGCACCGCTTGCGCGGCGCTCCCGCACACTCGGCAGCAATGCCGGGCGCTCGATCATTCCCGCCGCCCCCTCCCGGTCCTACTGGGCGGCTCCCGACGGGTCGTCGCCCGACAGGCGGGCCAGATCGCGCTGGAGCTCGTCCAGGCGAGCCTGCAGGAGGGCCACCTCGGCGGCGACGACGGCGAGCGACGGCTCGGCCGCCCTGGCGGGGCCACCGGGGCCGCCCGCCAGGGGCTCCGCGGCACCGGGCTCCGGGACGCCGGGCGAGACGCCGGCCGGTATGCCGGCCGGGGCGGGCTCACAATCGCTCACCACGCTGATCTTCCTCCGAGGCGCTCGGCGAAGGCGCGGAACGTCAGCCCGGCCGACCACCCTCCACAGCCGGCACAGGTCGGTTCGAGCTGGCGCCAGCCGGCAAGGCCGCTCCCGCTGTCCACCAGCACCGTCGCCGGGCGACCGCACCGGCAACGACCGACACGGACCGCCCGCACCCGCTGTCTGCCGTAGCGAAGGCCGTCCTGGTAGCGGATGAAGTTCCCGGTGACGGCCACCTCGAGCAGGACCGTGGGTCGATACCTCGTCTCGCATGCCATCGCACGCGCCGGAGCGAGCGCATGGAAGCAGTAGAAGCCACAACTACAGGTGCGCTTGGGCGGGGCGTGCCGACGGCTCCACACACAGGCGGCCTCGGCCACGGGACCGTAGACATGCTGGCCGCCGATCGACAGACCGGCGAACCCGGCCCAGCGGTCGTCGGCTGACAGAAACGGATAGGCGAGCTTGTACCCGGTCAGCGGAGCGGCTGGCTCTTCGACGGGTAATGAGCGGCGGAGCAGCGACCGCATCCCACTCAGCGGGTGGCGGTGGGCTGATCCTCTGGGTCTCGTGGCGCAGGCCGCACCGCGGTGGGCTCGCCTTCCCGCCGGGGATCGGTGTCGACCTCATCGAGTTGCGTGGGCGAGACCTCCGCTGGCTCTTCGATGAAGCCCTTGGTCTCCTCCTTGCCGAGTCGCATGTCACCCTCCCTCTCACGGTGCCCATGGGCACAACGGCTGTTCACAACCGTACGTTCACCGTGACGGCAGGCACAGAATACGTCGCTCGACGACAGCGGGCACGTGAACCGCGAGCTCGTTTCGCAATTGACCCTTGTCCTCCGAGGGGCGCACGCGTAACCTCGCCGAAGAGTTCGGTGGAGGAATCTCCGAGTCGTTGTGCGACTCGGCGGCGAAGAGGGGGAACATCGCGCTGAGCGGCTCGGGTGAGCTTGGCTCCTGGGTCGTAACCACCCATCCCACGGGCATAGATCGACGACGCTCTGCGTTGCAAGGCGTCCCAACGATCGTGCGACACAGCGAGGACCATGAACCGCATCATGACCAAAACCGACGAGTACGGCGTCGACTTCCTGGACCACCAGCGTCAGCTGCTGCTCGAGGAGCGCACCCGGCAGCAGCACCTCGCCGAGGGACTGCAAGCCGACGTGGCCGAGCTCACCTCCGAGCGTGACACGAGCGACACCGACGTCGAGGACGGGTTCGGCGAAGGCGCCGGCATGGTCGTGGACCGCGACCGCGACCAGACGCTGCATGCCACCGCCATGGCGGCACTCCTCGAGATCGAGGCCGCTCTGGACCGGGTCGAAACGGGCAACTACGGGCGGTGTGCCTCGTGTGGCGAGCAGATCCCTTCGGCGCGACTGGAGGCCATGCCGGCAGCGACCGTGTGCGTGACCTGCAAGGGCGGCAGCCTGTCTCGCCGCCGGGCGGCGGCGACGACGCGGTAGCGGTCCTCCCGCTGGGTCAGAACCTCACCGGGAGGCGCGGTAGCGGCGGATCAGCGCGTTGGTCGACGTGTCGTGGTCGAGCTCCGGCTCGGTCGGCGCCGTCAGCTCCGGCAGGATGCGGTTGGCGAGGACCTTCCCCAGCTCGACCCCCCACTGGTCGAAGGAGTTGATGTCCCAGATCGTCCCCTGGGTGAACACCTTGTGCTCGTAGAGGGCGACGAGCTCGCCGAGCAGGCGGGGCGCCAGCTTGGGCCCGAGGATGGTGTTGGTCGGGTGGTTGCCGCGGAAGGTGCGATGGGGCACCTGGGCGGCAGGTACTCCCTCGGCCTCGACCTCTTGGCTCGTCTTGCCGAAGGCGAGGGCCTCGGTCTGGGCGAAGAAGTTTGCCATCAGGAGATCGTGGTGGCCGCCGACGACGTGGTTGGGCTGACAGAACCCGATGAAGTCGCAGGGGATGAGCTTCGTGCCCTGGTGGATCAGCTGGTAGAAGGCGTGCTGTCCGTTGGTCCCGGGCTGGCCCCACACGATCGGGCCGGTCTGGCAGTCGACGGGCCTGCCTTCCCGGTCGACCGACTTGCCGTTGCTCTCCATGTCGAGCTGTTGCAGGTACGCGGTGAACCGGCCCAGGTACTGGTTGTACGGGAGAATGGCCTGGGTCTGGGCACCGAAGAAGTCGTCGTACCAGAGCCCGATCAGGCCGAGGATCACCGGCATGTTGGCCTCGAGAGGGGCGGTCCGGAAGTGCTCGTCCATGGCGTGGAAGCCGGCGAGCATGTCCATGAAGTTGTCGGCTCCGATCGCCACCATGAGTGACAGACCGATGGCGGAGTCGTACGAGTACCGGCCGCCGACCCAGTCCCAGAACTCGAACATGTTGTCGGCGTCGATGCCGAACTCCTCCACCTTGGTCCGATTGGTGGAGACGGCGACGAAGTGCCGGCTCACCGCCTTCTCGTCGCCCAGGCCGCCCACCAGCCAATCCCGCGCCGTGTGGGCGTTGGTCAGCGTCTCGACCGTGGTGAAGGTCTTCGAGGACACCACGAACAGCGTCTCGGCCGGATCGAGGTCGCGAGTGGCCTCCCAGATGTCCGTGCCGTCCACGTTGGAGACGAAGCGGACCGTCAACGACCGGTCGCTGTAGTCCTGGAGCGCCTCGTACGCCATGGCCGGGCCCAGATCGGAGCCGCCGATCCCGATGTTGATCACGTTGGCGATCCGTCGTCCCGTGTAGCCCGTCCACTCGCCGCCCCGCACCCGGTCGCTGAACTGGCGCATCTTCCCGAGAACGGCGTGGACCTCGGGTACGACGTCGGTGCCGTCGACCACGATCGACGTCCCGGCCGGAGCGCGGAGGGCCACGTGCAGAACGGGCCGGTCCTCGGTCACGTTGATCCGCCGGCCGCTGAACATGTCGTCGGCCCGCTGGCGGAGCTCGGCTCGCTCGGCCAGGGCTCGGAGGAGCTGGAGCGTCTCGCTCGTGATCAGGTTCTTGGAGTAGTCCAGGTAGAGGTCGGCCGCCTCGAGCGTCATCGCCTCGCCCCGGCGCGGATCGCGGGCGAAGAGCTCCCGGAGGTGGACGCCTTCGACCTGGGCGAAGTGGCTCTGGAGGGCCTGCCACTCGGCCGTCTCGGTGATACGGGCCGCGGTCTCGGTCATGCCGGTAGGTTGCCACTCACACCCGAGCCATGTTGGCGAAGCGGGTGTAGTGCTCGAGGAACGCCAGCTGGGTCAGCCCCGTCGGCCCGTTGCGGTGCTTCGACAGGATGATCTCCGCCGTTCCTCGGTCCGGCGAGTCCGGGTGGTACACCTCGTCCCGGTAGATGAAGAGGACGACGTCGGCGTCCTGTTCCAGGCGAGCCCGACTCTCTCAGGTCGGCCAGCACGGGGCGCTTGTCGGCCCGCATCTCGAGGTTGCGCGACAGCTGGGACAGGGCAACGACCGGTACCTCGAGCTCGCGGGCCAGGATCTTGAGCCCCCGGCTGATCTCGGACACCTCCACCTGGCGGTTCTCCGCCGTGGTGCGACCGGACATCAGCTGGAGGTAGTCCACGACCACCAGCCCCAGACCCTCCCTGCTCTTCAGCCGGCGGGCCTTGGCCCGGATGTCCATGACGGTGATGTTGGGGTTGTCGTCGATGAAGATCGGCGCCTCACCGAGGTGGCCGATGGCCGTGCTGATCTTCGGCCAGTCGGACTCGAGCAGCCGGCCGTTCCGCATCCGGGTGGCGTCGACCCGGGCCTCGGCGCACAGCAGGCGCTGGGTGAGCTCGAGGTGGCTCATCTCGAGAGAGAAGAGCAGCACGGGGAGGCGGCTCTCCATGGCCGCGTGGGCCGCGAGACCGAGGGCGAAGGCCGTCTTCCCCATGCTGGGCCGGGCGCCGACGATCACGAGGTTGGAGGGCTGCAGACCGGAGAGCCGCTCGTCGAGGTCGTTGTACCCGGTGGGGATGCCGGTGATCGCGTCCCCCCGGTCGTACAACGACTCCAGGTTGTCCAGCGTGCGGGCCAGAAGGTCCCGCACCGTGGCGACCGTGTCGACACCCCGACGCTGGGCCACCTCGAACACCATCGTCTCGGCCCGGTCCACCGCCGCGGTCACGTCGTCCGGCACCTGGTAGCCCAGCTCGGCGATCTCGGCGGCGACGCCGATCATCCTGCGCAGGAGCGCATGCTCCTCGACGATCCGCGCGTAGCGGCCGGCGTTGGAGATGGCCGGGGTGTTCGCCTGCAGCGAGATCAGCGTCGCCGGGCCCCCGATGGCGTCCAGCAAGCCCGCCCGGCGGAGCTCGTCGGCGATGGTGACCGGGTCGGCCGGCTCGCCCTGGGCGTACAGGGTGGTCACGGCGTCGAAGATGTGGCCGTGAGCAGGCTTGTAGAAATCGTCCGCCCCGCATCGCTCGACGGCGGTCGCGATGGCGTCCCGCGACAGGATCATCGCCCCGAGGAGCGACTCCTCGGCCTCGAGGTTGTGCGGCGGGACTCGCCCTGCGGCGCCACTACGCCCCCTACGTCGGGCGTCGTCGAGCGATTGAACCATGGCGCCCTACCCTCGCCGCGCAGCCTGTGAGGTTGCCAGGGGACGACCTGTTGATTTTGCTGGGGATTGGCAGTGGATTACGCGCGGACGACCGCCAGGCATACGTCGACCGTACCGACCGGGTGTATCGGTGACGCGGATCGCCCCGCGCGTCGGGCGCCTCGGGGCCTCAGCTCATGACCGCGTGCGGGCGATCCGGCCGAGCGCCTCGTCCCGGTTCTTCGAAATCCGGGCCGATGCGCTCGTCCGGCTCCCCTTGTACCGTCGGCCGTCCCCGGCGAACGGTTGCTCTCGCTCGCCCGTTCGCACCGAACCGGAGTAGCCGCCCAGTCGTTTCGCACCGCCTCGCTCGTCGGGCCAGAGGGGCCGGCGCCTCGGGTGGCTGCCATTTCGTAAGAACTGGCAGCCAGCCGAGGGTGCCGGTTCCTCACCGCCCTGGCGCGCCAGCTGCGCGACTCAGCCCGAGCGGGCGGCGGCGCCGGTGACGACCTCTACCGTGAGCTGGAACTCGACCTCGGGGTGGAGCTTCACCGTGACCTCGTGCATGCCGAGGGTCTTGATGGGCTCGTCCAGGACGAGGCGGCGGCGGTCGAGCTCGACGCTCGACTGGTCGGTGACCGCCTGAGCGATGTCGGCAGCGGTCACCGAACCGAACAGCCGCCCCTCGGCGCCTGCTCGCACGGGTATCCGGATCGCCGTGGGCACCAGCTGGCGAGCCACGGCCTCGGCCCCCTCCCGCTGCCTGGCGTCATGGACGTCGCGGGCCTTGCGCATGGCGGCCGCCTGCGCCGTCACGCCCGGGGTGGCCCGCATGGCCTGGCCCTTCGGCACCAGGAAGTTGCGGGCGTAGCCGTCAGCTACCTCGACGATGTCCCCCCGCTTGCCGACGCCCGTCACGTCGGCCCTCAGGACGACCCTCACTGGTCGCCGCCGGCACGCGCGTCGGCAGCGACGGGTGCCTCGGCGGGAGCCGCCTCGCCGTCTCCGGTGGCGGCAGCGCCATCTCCAGGCGCCGCGGGAGCCTCAGCGGCGCCCGGTGCTGGTGCTCCTGTGCCCACCGGGGTCTCGACCTCCCGCTCGACGCGCGGCACGACCGGCCTGGGCGAGCCGCGTCCCCCACGGCCGGAGCGTTCGGTCATGGTGCGCTGGCTGTACGGAAGAAGAGCCAGCTCCCGGGCCGTCTTGATGGCCACGGCGACGTCACGTTGATGCTGCGCGCAATTGCCGCTGACCCGCCGGGCCCGGATCTTGCCCCGGTCGCTCATGAACTTCCTGAGCAGGTTGACGTCCTTGTAGTCGACCCAGTCGATGTGGTCCTTGCAGAAGATGCAGATCTTCTTCTTGGTTCTCCGGCCCGAATCCTTGGAGGACCGCTTCGATCGATCCCGGTCACCACCGCGGGGCATCAGAAGGGCTCCTCGCCGTGCTCGTAGCCGGAGCGACTGACCGGCACCGACGGGGCGGGGGCTGCCGCCCCCACCTCCTCCCGACCCGCCGTCGCCGCCGGGACCCCGGCGCTCGTTCTTGGTGACCTGGGCGGTCGCCCAGCGCAGGCTCGGACCGATCTCGTCGGCCACCACCTCGATCTTCGATCGCCGCTCACCTTCGGCGTTCTCCCAGCTGCGCTGGTCGAGCCGGCCGGTGACGATCACACGGGAGCCGCGGACGAGGCTCTCGCTCGCGTTCTCGGCCATCTCCCGCCAGCACACCACGTCGAAGAAGGAGGTGGCCTCCTCCCACTCCTGGGTCTGCCGGTTCTGCCAGCGGCGGTTGACGGCGAGCCCGAAGGACGCGGTCGCCTGTCCCGTCGGCGTGAACCGCAGCTCCGGATCGCGCGTGATGTTTCCAACCAAGGTGACATTGTTCCCATTCGACATGGTTCCTCCGTTCGAGAGTCAGCTCGCCTCGGCCTCGGCACCGGTCCCTGATCGCGCGCCGGGACGGGCGAGTCCCGCCACCCGGTCGGGCAGCCGTATGACCTTGTGACGAAGCACTTCGTCAGTGAGGGAGAGCACCCGGGCAAGCTCGGTCAACGCCGGCGGCTCGGCCGTGATCTCGAGGAGGAGGTAGTACCCCTCCCAGCGATGGTCGAGCTCGTAGGCGAAGCGACGCTTGCCCCAGCGGTCGACCCGGTTGAGGTTGCCCCCTCGGGACCGGATGACCTCGGTGGCCCGGTCGATGACCGCCCGGATGGCATCTTCCTCCAGGCTGGCGTCGAGAATGATCATGACCTCGTAGGGCCGCACTGCGACTCACCTCCCTCTGGACCCGGCGCAGCGACGCCCGGGGCCCCGGTCCGTCCGGAGCAGGGGTGGTTGGAACCTGATCATGGTAGTCGACGTCTGCGATTCACTCATCTCGCCATCGAGTATGGCGCGGGGGTGTGACGGAGATGATGAATGGACCAGCTCGCCGTCCGGCAGATGGTGACGGCGGCGAACGTCGAGCGGGTCAACGTGAGTGGCGAGCGCCCTCCGTCGATGACCCCCACCGCCGGATCCGACCGAGATCGCCTCCGGCGCGTCGGCCGCCGGACCCGGCTGGGCGGCGGACCAGAGGCTGGCCGCGACCTCGTCCTTGAGGTGGTAGCTCTCGGCGTCGGCCGGAAATCGCCCCGCCCGGACGTCGGCCGCAAAGGCCTCCACCGCGGCGGACGCGTCAGCCCCGAGCGACGCGTAGCGACGGACGAACTTCGGAGCCTTCCGCTCCTCCAGACCGAGGAGATCGTGGAACACCAGCACCTGGCCGTCGCACCAGGGACCGGCGCCGATGCCGACGGTGGGGACGTCCACGGCCTCGGTGACCATGCCCGCGACGACGTCCGGTATGCCCTCCAGCACGATGGCGAAACAGCCGGCGTCCTGCAGGGCCCGGGCGTCGGCCAACAGCGTCCGGGCTGCCTCCGCCTCGCGCGCCTGGACCGTGAAACCCCCCATCACGTGGACCGACTGCGGGGTCAGACCCAGGTGCCCCATGACCGGGATCTCGGCGTCGACCAGCGCGGCCACCATGCCGGCGCGCCGTCTCCCGCCTTCGAGCTTCACCGCCTGTGCCCCGGCGCGCACCAGGGAGGCGGCGTTGCGAACGCGTGTCGGCCTCGTCGACGTGGTAGCTCATCCACGGCAGGTCGGCCACGACGAGCGCCTCGGGCCCGGCCCGCCTCACCGCGGCCACATGATGGGCCATGTCGTCGACGGTCACCTGCAGGGTGTCCTCGTAGCCCAGCACGACCATGGCCAGAGAGTCGCCGACGAGGATCAGGTCGACGCCCCCTCGATCGGCGATCCGCGCCGTTGGCGCGTCGTACGCCGTGACCATCACCAGCGGTGGGCTCCCCGTTGCCCGCTTGCGCGATCGTACGGCGGGAACGGTCCCGTGCTGCCCCATGTCAGCCTCCTTCCCGTCCAGCGCCACCCGGCTGCCGGCGGTGACCCGAGTGTACTGTCAGTCTCGTGGAGCGCGTGTGCGAGAACTGCGCCGGGGAGGACGACGAGCTCGTAGCCGTGCACCGGCTCTACGTGGTGCCGGAGTCGTGGGACAGGCCCGGGTCGACGACCAAGGTCGAGGAGACCGAGCTCTGGTGCTTCTCGTGCCGCTCGCTCTACCCACACGAGCCGACCGAGGCCGCCCAGGAGCCGTGATTGGAGGCCGCCGGAGGCCCGGCGGCCCGCCGTCCAGCCGGATCAGCCGGTCAGCCTCGATACCGCCCACCGACGAGGAACATCTTTGCCAGGTGGTTCCACGAGCACTCCGGGCACACCTCGACCACGTAGCAGGCGAGCTCGCTGGCCCGGCGTGACAGCCTGGCCAGCTCCTGCTCGGTGGCGAGGCACCGCCCGCTGGCGGGCAGACGGGGGCCGAAGGCGAACGAGACCAGCACCACCTTGGCCTCCTCGCAGATCGGGCAGTCCTCCCCGGTCGACGTGCCGACGTTGCGGGCGGCCCGCAGCAGCTCGGGCTGGGCGTCACAGACGTCCAGACGGGACATGCGCCCCCGCTTGAGCTCGCTCACCACCGCGTTGCGGGCGAGGCGGTAGTCGATGTCTCCCGACAGCCCGGATGACGGACGGCCCCGCAACGACTGGGGGTGCAAGCTCACGGCGCAAGGCTACCGCCCCCCGCCGAGCCCGAAACCCTGCCGCTTCGCGCCCTGAGCGCTGCGGAGGACCGGGCGCGTTCGCCAACCCATGGAGACGTTGCTAGCATGTCGATATATCGATCCGATACATCGGCCGGCCCGATACGTCGGATCGGCAGAGTTCGACGAGCCAAGACGTCAGGACGGAGCACGACGTGCTGGAGATGGCCATCCTCGGCCTCTTGAAGGACCAGGAGCTGCACGGCTACGAGCTGAAGAAGCTGCTCGGCGAGACGCTCGGGCCCCTGTCGAGCGTCTCGTTCGGCTCCCTGTACCCGGCCCTGGCCCGCCTCGAGGCAGCCGGCGCCGTGAAGGCAGTCGAGGCCAATCGCCCCATCGCCAGCATCCCGATGACCGGTTCGCTCGGCGGAGAGCGGGCCGCCTACCGGGGCCGGGGAGTGATCAGAGGAAGCCGGGGGAAGAAGGTCTACGGGATCACCGAGCAGGGCCAGCGACTCTTCGAGGAGCTGCTGGTGGCGGACGCACAGTCGGCGGGCGACGACCGAAGCTTCACGCTCCGGCTCGCGTTCGCCCGACATCTGCCACCGGACGGGCGGCTGAGCCTGCTCGAGCGACGGCGGGCGCAGTTGGTCCAGCGTCTCGCCAGGACCAGACAGACGATCAAGGCCGGGCGCGAGCGCCTGGACGCGTACACACGCTCCCTCGTGGAGCACAACACGGAGACGACCGAGCGGGACATCTCGTGGCTCGATCGCCTCATCGCCGCCGAGCGCAGCTCGGCCCGGCGTGGGGACCGACCCGCAGCCAAGAGAAGCAGCCAGACCGCCGAGACGGAGGACAGCGACCGATGAGCAAGATCCGGGTGGCCATCGCCGGGGTCGGCAACTGCGCCAGTGCCCTCGTTCAGGGCATCGAGTACTACCGCGGCGCCGAGCCGGGAGAGACGGTGCCGGGGCTGATGCACGTCGTGCTCGGCGGCTACCACGTCGGCGACGTCGAGATCGTCGCCGCCTTCGACGTGGACGCGACGAAGGTGGGGCTCGACCTGGGCAAGGCCATCTTCGCCGGCCACAACAACACCATCCGCTTCGCCGAGGTGGGCGACCTCGGGGTGACCGTCAGCCGGGGGCCCACCCTCGACGGTCTCGGCAAGTACTACCGGCTCGAGGTCGAGGAGTCCCCGGCCGAGCCGGTCGACGTCAGCGAGGTGCTGAGGCGCACCGAGGCCGACGTGCTCGTGGGCTACCTGCCGGTCGGGTCGGAAGCTGCCCAACGCCACTACGCCGAGGCCTGCCTCGAGGCCGGGGTGGCGTTCGTCAACGCCATCCCCGTCTTCGTCGCCAGCGACCCCGAGTGGGCGCGTCGCTTCACCGAGGCGGGTGTGCCGATCATCGGTGACGACATCAAGAGCCAGGTGGGCGCCACCATCGTGCACCGTCTCCTGGCCCGCCTCTTCGAGGACAGGGGAATGGCGCTCGACCGCACCTACCAGCTCAACGTCGGCGGCAACATGGACTTCAAGAACATGCTCGAGCGCGAGCGGCTGGAGTCCAAGCGGATCTCCAAGACCCAGTCCGTGACGAGCCAGCTGGAGCACGGGATCCGTGACGACGACATCCACATCGGCCCGTCGGACCACGTCGGCTGGCTGGCCGACCGCAAGTGGGCCTACCTGCGGCTCGAGGGTCGCAACTTCGGCGACGTGCCGTTGAACATGGAGCTCAAGCTCGAGGTGTGGGACTCGCCGAACTCGGCGGGCGTGATCATCGACGCCGTGCGCTGCGCCAAGATCGCTCTCGACCGCAACATCGGAGGCCCGCTGCTCGGCCCGTCCGCCTACTTCATGAAGTCGCCTCCGGCGCAGTACCGCGACGAGGACGCCCGGGAGATGGTGGAGAGCTTCGCCGCCGGTCAGTGAGCCTGCTTCGAGCGGTCCTCCCACCACTGCGACAGCCGCCGCCGGGCCTCGGCCTCTCCCAGCGGACCTTCGTCCACACGCAGCTCCAGCAGGAACGACCGCGCCTCACCCACCTCGGGTCCCGGTGGCAGCTGTAGCTGCTCCATGATCTGGTGGCCGTCGAGGTCCGGCCGCATGGCGTCGAGCTCCTCGGTGGCCCGCAGCTCCTCCAGACGACGCTCGAGCTCGTCCATGCGCCGCGACAGCGCCCGGGCCTTGGCCACGCTGCGTGTCGTGCAGTCGGCCCGCGTCAGCTCGTTCAAGCGGTCGAGCAGCGGCCCCGCGTCGCGCACGTAGCGGCGAACCGCCCGGTCGGTCCAGCCCATCCGGTAGGTGTGGAACCGCAGGTGCAGGTCGACGAGCCGGGAGACCACGTCGACGTCGTCGTTGGAGTAACGGAGGGCTCGCAGGCGCTCGCGAGCCATGCGCGCCCCCACGACCTCGTGGTGGTGGAACGACACCCCGCCAGGACCGATGCGGCGTGTCGCCGGCTTGCCGATGTCGTGCAACAGGGCGGCCAGGCGCAGCAGGCGGTCCGGGCGGGCTCGGTCCACGACGGCGATGGTGTGGGCCAGAACGTCCTTGTGGCGATGCACGGGGTCCTGCTCCAGAGCCAGCGCCGGCAGCTCGGGCAGAAACTCCGACGCCAGACCCGTCTCGCAGAGGAACCACAGCCCGTCGGTCGGGTGCTCCACGGTCACGAGCTTGTCCAGCTCGTCGCGGATGCGCTCCGGTGAGACGATCTGCAGCCGGTCGTGCAGCCGGCGCACGGCCTCGACGAGATCCGGCTCCGGCTTCAGGCCGAGGCCGGCGATGAACCGCGCCGCGCGCATCATGCGGAGCGGATCGTCGGTGAACGACTCCTCGGGTCGCAGTGGCGTACGCAGCCTGCGCTCGGCCAGGTCCTGCGAGTCCCCCGAAGGGATCGATCAGCTCCACCTCGGGTAGGCGCGAGAGCCATGGCATTGACCGTGAAGTCGCGACGCGAGAGGTCGGTCTCGACATCGTCGGCGAAGCGGACCGCGGGCTTGCGCGAGTCAGGCCGGTAGACCTCGGCCCGGTGCGTCGTGATCTCGTTGCGCCGTCCCGTGATGGAGAAACCCCACGGTGCCGAAGGCCTTGCCCTGCAACCACACGGCGTCGGCCCAGCCTCTGACGAGATCCTCGACCTCCTCGGGCGAGGCGTCGGTGGTGAAGTCGAGGTCGACGTCGCCAGGATGGGCGCGCAGATCGGCGATGGCATCGCGCACCGTTCCGCCGACGAGGTAGAGGCGGCGACCGGCGGCACTGAACCGCCCGGCGAGCTCTGACGCCTCCTCGATGAGCGGCGCCAGCCGCTCGGGGATCATGGCCGGCTCCTCAGGCGTTGCTGCCGGCTCCCCGGGAGGGCCTGGGGACGACCTCGCGCTCGCGGACGAGCCTCGATGCCTCGACCACGGCGGCGCCAGGGCCGCCGGCCGTCGCTGGCTCGGGCCGGTATGCCGCTCCGCCCAGCGCAGCCAGGCACGCGGCGGTCGACTCGGCCAGCGCCGTGAGGTCGTAGCCCCCCTCGAGGAAGGCCAGTCGGCGGCCGGGCGGGGCGAGCCCGACGACCGCAGTGGTGAGATCGGCGAAGTCGCCCGCCGACAGTCCGAGGTCGGTCAGCGGATCGGCCCGATGGCCGTCGAAGCCGGCGGAGACGATCACCCAGGTGGGGGCGAAGGACTCGACGGCCGCCGCCAGCACCTGGTCCAACGCCGATCGATAGGTGTCACCGGTGGTCCCTGGTGGGAAGGGAAAATTGATGGTCGTGCCCACCCCTGGCCCCTCCCCCGTCTCCTCGAGCCGGCCGGTACCCGGATAGAGAGGGAACTGGTGCATCGAGACGTACAGCACCCGCGGGTCCGCGTAGAAGGCGGCCTGGGTGCCGTTGCCGTGGTGGGCGTCCCAGTCGACGATGAGGACACGCTCGCCTCGATCGGCGAGGCTGGCGGCGGCGACGGCCACGTTGTTGAGCAGGCAGAAACCCATCGCCCGTGCCGGGGTGGCGTGATGACCAGGTGGGCGCACAGCCAGGAAGGCGGCATCGGCCTCGCCCCGGTCGAGCCGCTCGATGGCGTCGACACCGGCGCCGGCCGCCACGGTCGCTGCCTGCCACGAGCTCTCGCCGGCAGTCGTGTCGGCGTCGAGGGCGCCACCGCCTGCGCGACAGAAGCGTTCCACGGCGTCGAGGTGCTCGGGCGCGTGGACGGCCTCGAGCTCGGCCCGGGTGGCGGGCCGGGGCGAGAACGGCACGAGGAGCTCGGCCAGGCCCGCCTGCTCGATCCCCCGGGCGACGGCGCGCAGTCGAGCCGGTCGCTCGGGATGCCCGACGCCCGTGTCGTGCTCCAGGTAGACGGTGTGGGTACCGAAGAGGACGGCCACCCGGCCGAGGTTATCGGGCGGAACCATCGCTGCTCGCCGCAGCAGCCACCTCCCCTGACACCCTCTGTAGGCTCCGAGGCAAGGTGAGCACAGCCAACGTCCAGGTCGTCCGCTGGGGGGCCGAGCAGGCGCGGATCGGGCCATGGCAGGGCGACGACCGGGTCGCCTACCTGAGCCCTCTGGCCGGGACACCGCCCCCGTCGGTGACCTTCGTGCGGCGGTGCCTCGACCAGCTGGCCGGTCGCGGGTTCTCTCGGGTCGTGACGGGGGCACTGGCGGCGCCGGAGCAGATCGCGTTCCTCGGCGCTGGGTTCAAGGTGGAGGAGAGCCTCCACGTGCTCAGTGCCGATCTGAGCGGCCTCGCCAGCGGTTGGAAGCGGCACACGCCCTCAGGGCTGCTCATCCGCCGGGTGCACAGCGCCGATCGCCCGGACGTGCTCGCCCTCGACCATCTGGCCTTCGACGCCTTCTGGCAGCTGGACGAGACCGGGCTCGCCGATGCGCTGCACGCCACCCCGCGGACGCGCTTCCGGGTGGCGTCAGACAGGCAGACCGTTGCGGTGCCGGCGACGGGAGTCGTCGGCTACATGATCACCGGCCGGGCGGGAGGTCACGGCTTCCTGCAACGTCTCGCCGTCGACCCGGCATGGCAGCGGCGTGGCGTGGGGCGAGCGCTCGTGCTCGACGGCCTCGCCTGGTTGCGACGCAGGGGCGTCGAGCGCGTGGTGGTCAACACCCAGCTCGAGAACCGTAAGGCCCTTGCCCTCTACGAGAGCCTCGGTTTCCGCCGCGAGCCGCGAGGCCTGTCGGTGTTGAGCGCCGGCGTCCGACCATGACCCTCCGCCAGGCGGGACGCGCGGCCGCCGCCCTGGCCCTCGCCGCAGCGACGCTCACCGTGAGCGGCGCCATGGGCACCGCCGTCGCCGGTGCGGACACCCCAGCCGGTGGGCGCCTCAACCTCGCCCAGCAGACGCCCTGGGTGAGCCCGGGCCAGAGCTTCCAGCTACGCCTGTCCGTCTCGTCCGCCCTTCCTCGCACCAGCCTCGGCGTGGCGGTCACGGTGTTCGACAAGCTCACCAGCCGCTCGGCGTTCAGCCAGACGCTGCAGGGGCGCAGCGTGGGTGTGCTCCGGGCCTTCGCTCCGACCGCGGTCAGCGCCCTCCCGACGGGCCCAGCGGGCGACGTGACCATCACCATCCCGGTCGTCTCCTCTCCACCACAGACACCAGTGCCGCCCAATGGGGAGAGTCTCGACCTCGGCTCCTGTGCGGGCGGATGCGGGGGCGTCTATCCCGTCCAGGTCGAGCTCCGGGACCAGGTGGGAAACCGGGTCCTCGACCGGTTCACGACACACCTGGTGTTCGTCGGAACGCCACCTACCGGCACCAAGCTGGGCTTCACCTGGATCCTGCCCGCACACGCCCCGCCCGCTCTGACGCCCGACGGCCGTCGGAGCCTGCCGCCGGACCAGTCCCGCCAACTCTCCGAGCTGGCGGGATCGCTCGCCCGCCACGAGACCGTTCCCGTGACCCTGGAGCCCACGGCAGAGACCATGCAGGCGCTGGCCGACAGCGCGCGCCCCACCGACCATCAGACGCTCGCCGCCCTCGCCGCCGTGGCGGCTGACCCGACCCAGCAGGTGCTCACGGGGCCGTACGTGCCGGTCAGCCTGCCCGGCCTGGCGGACCTCGGCCTGGCCGACCAGGCCACCGCGCAACTGACCCGGGGTGTCCAGGTGCTGGGAGCCACGCTCCACGCGCAGCCGAACCCACACACCCTGGCCATGGGCAGCCCGATCGACCAGGGCGACCTGGCGCCGCTCCGCGCCCAGGGGGTCGACCACCTGGTGGTGCCGGATACCAGCCTCGCATCGTCGGGGAGCAAGCTGACGCTGACCCAGCCCTTCCAGGTGGCGGGAGCCCAGCCGGGCCAGCCCCTGGTCACGGCGGCCGACTCGGGGCTGGCGGCGCATTTCACGCCGGGCGGCGACCAGGTCCTGGCCGCCCACCAGCTCCTGGCCGACCTGGCCGAGATCTACTTCGAGCAGCCGGGTTCGAGCGAGCCCCGCGCCGTGGCGGTCGAGACGCCGCTCGACTGGCCGGCGAGCTCTGCCTTTCTCAACGCGGCCCTGGACGGCCTGGCCCAGAGCCCGATCGTGCAACCGCTCACGCTCTCGTCACTCGACGCCAGCATCCCCGCCGTCGGATCGAGCGGCACGCCCGTCGTCCGTCAGCTGGCCAGCCAGGGCGACGAGACGCGGGTGCCAGTGGCCAGCCTGCGAACGGCCCAGCGCCGGCTGGCCTCCTTCTCCACGGTCGTGGCCAACGATCCTCGCCTCCTGGGCGAGATCGGTGACGTGCTGCTGACCGGCCAGTCGAGCGACCTCCGCCCGGCGGAACAGACCCGCTACATGTCCGGGGCGCAGGCCCAGATCGGCGCCCAGCTCTCCAAGCTGACGCTGGCCCAGGACCGCACCATCACGCTCACCTCTCGGACCGGCCGCATCCCGATCACGGTCATCTCCCAGACCGACTACACGGTGCACGCCGTGCTCACCGTCGCCAGTGACAAGCTCAGCTTTCCGAACGGCTCGAGCCAGGTCCTCGCCATCGACCGGCGGGACAACCCCGAGTACTTCGACGTCAGCGCCCGCGCGCTCGGGCGACTTCCCACTCTCCGTCTCGTTGGTGTCGCCCAACGGCGACCTTGTGCTCCTCAACAGCCGGTTCACGGTGAGGTCCACCGCCACCTCGGCGGTCGCCATCGCCCTCTCCGTCGGGGCGGGGGCCTTCCTCCTGGGGTGGTGGGGCCGCTCTCTCATCATTCGCCGGCGCGAGCGCAACCGACGGCTGGTGCGGCCCGGACATTGAGCGACGACACGCTGCCGATCCCCGCGGTACCGCCCGTACCGCCTCCGCGGGGTCCGAGACGTCCCGGGTCGCGGGTGTCGTGGCCCGCCGCGCTGTCCCGCACCACCGGAGCCATGGCCGTCGGGACCCTCCTCTCGAGGCTCACGGGCTTCGCCAGGCTGTTCGTACTGGCGTACACGCTCGGCATCGGCCCGCTGGCCGACTCCTACAACCTGGCCAACAACACCCCCAACATCATCTTCGACCTGGTGCTCGGCGGCGTGCTCTCGGCGACCTTCATCCCGGTCTTCGTCGATCGGCTGGCCACACGCTCCGAGGACGACGCGTGGGAAGCCATCTCGTCGGTCGTCACCTTGTCGGCGGTGCTGCTCGTCGGGGTGACGATCGTCTTCGCCCTGCTGGCCCCGCTGATCATCGACCTCTACACGGCTGCCAACAACTCCGCCTCCGCCGCGGACCAGCGAGCGGTGGCCACGACGCTGCTTCGCCTCTTCGCTCCACAGGTCGCCTTCTACGGAGCGGTGTCGCTCATGACGGCGTTGCTCAACTCGCGCCGGCGCTTCGTGGTCCCGATGTTCGTCCCCATCCTCAACAACCTCGTGGTGATCGGGATCCTCCTGGAGTTCGCCCATCTCGCCCACCACCCGACGCTCGACGGCCTGCGCCACGACCAGGGCCTCCTGTTGCTGCTGGGGCTCGGAACCACGCTCGGCGTGGTCGTCCAGGCCGTCGCCCTCGTCCCCAGTCTGTGGCGGGCCAAGATCCGCCTGCGGTGGAGATGGGACCGTCACAACGACGCCGTGCGAACGATCCTTCGACTGTCCGGCTGGACGTTCGGCTTCGTGGTGGCCAACCAGGTCGCCAACTTCATCGTGCTCGCCCTCGCCGACACCATCGCCGGCGGAGTGTCCGCCTACACCTACGCCACGATGTTCTTCCAACTGCCCTACGGCATCGTCGCGGTCTCCATCATGACCGCGGTCCAGCCCGACCTGGCCGAGCGCTGGTCGGTCGGAGACCTCGCCGGGTTCCGCCGGCGGCTCAGCGCCGGGATGCGGGCGATCCTCGTCGTGCTGCTGCCCGCCGCCGTCGGCTACCTGGTCCTGGCCCGGCCGATCATCGCCCTCGTGCTCGGCCACGGCGCCGCGGCCGGCGGGGGCACGGGGATGACGGCCAGCACCGTGGCCCTGTTCGCCGTGGGCATCCCCGGCTTCTCGGCGTACCTGTTCCTGATGCGGGCGTACCAGGCCATGCAGGACACCCGCACCGCGTTCTTCATGTACCTCATCGAGAACGGGATCAACATCGTCCTGGCCTTCGCCCTGTACCAGCCGCTGGGCACCAAGGGGCTCGCCCTGGCGTACTCGGTCGCCTACACCGTCGCCGCCGGCGTCGCCCTGTGGGACCTGCGGCGCAAGGGCACCGGCATCGAGATCCGCCTCGTCGCCCGGCCGGTCCTCCGGGTGGCGGTCATCTGCCTCGTCATGGCGCTCGCCGTCGCCCTGGTCTCGGCCGCCATCGGCTACACGAACGGGGTCGGACTGCTGCTGCGGGTCCTTGCGTCGATCGCCACCGGCGTGGTCGTCTTCGTGCTCGGGGCCGGCCTGGCCGCCCAGCTGAGCATGCGGAGGGGACGGACGTGACCGTTTGTGTCCCATGTCACCACCGGCGGGCCGGACAGGTCGTATAAGGGGCAGCGCAGCGCCCCCACGAGCGGAATGAGGGAGCCATGGGCGGCATCAAGATCGTCACCGACAGCGCCAGCGATCTGGCGCCGGACCTGGCCGAGCGTCACGACATCACGGTCGTGCCGCTCACCATCCGCTTCGGCGACGAGGAGTTCCTCGACCGCCGGGACCTGACCCCCGACGAGTTCTGGTCGCGGTGCGCGACCTCGTCGGTCCTGCCGGAGACGGCGGCTCCATCGCCCGGCGCCTTCCAGGACGCCTTCGAGAAGGCGTCCGGGGCCGGCTATGACGGCGCCGTCTGCATCTGCCTCTCGGCTGCGCTGTCGGCGACGCTTCAGGCCGCCACCGCAGCCGCCCAGGCCGTCGCCGACGACTTCCCGGTGCGGGTGATCGACTCGCGCACGATCACCATGGGACAGGGTCTGATGGCCCTGGCAGCCGCCCGCCTCAGCGCCGAAGGGAAAGGCATCGACGACGTCGCCGGCCTCACCCATGAGCTCATCACCCGGACGCGGGTGTTCGGAGCCCTCGACACGCTCGACTACCTCAAGAAGGGCGGCCGCATCGGCGGCGCCTCGGCGCTTCCTCGGATCCTTGTTGTCCATCAAGCCCATCATCGAGGTGCGTGACGGCGTGGTCGAGGCGGAGTCACGGCAGCGCACGCGCACGCGATCGCTGCGCTATCTGGTCGACAAGGTCCGTCAGCAGGGCACCATCGAGCAGCTCGCGGTCCTCAGCGCCGCCGCCCCCGACGTCGAGGACCTACTGACGATGCTGGCCGAGGTCTACCCCCGTGAGGACATGATCCTCGCCGACGTCGGACCCATCATCGGGGCCCACTCCGGTCCGGGGACCGTCGGCGTGACCTTCCTCGTTCCCTGAGGCCCGACCCCGAGAGCCCGGCCGCCGCTGGCCTCCCGCCGGCGCGCACCCGACCCCAGCCCGATCTCGCAAGCGGTTCCACCCACCCGACGCGGGGGTAGTCTCTCACCCATGACCTCTGTGGGCGGGGCCTCCTCGGGCGACTGGCCCGCCCAGGCCACCGAGACCGTCGAGAACGTCGTCGTCGCCGTCCGGGACAAGTCGGTCAGGCCGCTGACGCTGGTGGCCAGGGGGCTCGTCTACGGCCTCGTCGCCGGGTCCGTCGCCCTGGTGGTGCTCTGGCTGTCGTCGGTCGGCGTCCTGCGCCTGCTCAACACCTATGTCTTCAAGGGGCCCCAACGGGTCTGGGCCAGCTACACCCTCCTGGGAGGAATCTTCACCCTCACCGGGCTGTTCTTGTGGACGCTCAGGAGACCGAAGTCCAAGAGGTGAGAGCTTGAACGGTATTCGCGACGTCATCATCGTCGGATCAGGGCCAGCCGGGCTGACGGCTGCCATCTACACCGGCCGCGCCAACATGGTGCCGCTGGTCATCGAGGGCGAGCCGTCGTCCACCGGCGACCAGCCCGGCGGACAGCTGATGCTGACCAGCGACGTCGAGAACTACCCGGGGTTCGTGGACGGGATCATGGGTCCCGACCTGATGGGCACCTTCCGGGCCCAGGCGGCCCGGTTCGGCGCCGAGATCGTGACCGCGAAGGTGTCACGGGTCGATCTCACGTCCCGCCCCTTCTCGGTGTGGACCGACGGTGAGCGCGCCGCCGGGAGGCCGGCCCGAGAACACAGGCGAGCCGACCTTCCAGGGCCGCTCGTTGATCATCGCCACGGGTGCCCGCGCCCTCATGCTCGGGTTGCCCGCCGAGCAACAGCTGCTCGGCCACGGGCTGTCGACGTGCGCCACCTGCGACGGCTTCTTCTTCCGCGAGCGCGCCATCGGTGTGGTCGGCGGGGGCGACTCGGCCATCGAGGAGGCACTGTTCCTCACGAAGTTCGCCAAGTCGGTGACCGTGATCCACCGGCGCAAGGAGCTCCGGGCGTCCAAGATCATGCAGGACCGAGCCTTCAGGAACCCCAAGATCGAGTTCCGCTGGGACTCGATGGTGACGGAGATCCTCGGCAACGGCTCGGTGAGCGGTGTGCGCCTCCGCGACGTCACCTCCGGCGAGGAGTCCACGCTGGACCTCGGCGGCCTGTTCGTCGCCATCGGCCACGCCCCCAACACCGACCTGTTCAGGGGTCAGCTGGACATGGACCCGAACGGCTACATCACCACCCACGACGGAACCAGGACCAGCGTGGAGGGAGTCTTCGCCTCGGGCGACGTGCAGGACTCCGTCTACCGCCAGGCGGTCACCGCCGCAGGATCGGGGTGCATGGCGGCCATCGACGCCGAGCGATGGCTGGAGGCCACCGCGCACGCGGCTGAGCAGGCGCAGTCGCAGTCGTGAGGCGGCTCGAGGGCCCGACCGGCTGGAATGGCCGGCGAGCCAGCGCTGTTTTCGACTGCAGGTAGCATTGTCAGAACCAATTCGAGGAGGTCGAGCGCCCGTGCCCCCCAACATCGTCACCCTGAGTGACAGCAACTTCGACGAAGAGATCAAGTCTTCAGAGGAGGCCGTGCTCGTCGACTTTTGGGCCGAGTGGTGCGGACCGTGCAAGATGGTCGCTCCTATCCTCCAGGAGATCGCCACCGAGCAGGAGGGGCAGCTGCGGATCGGGAAGCTCAACATCGACGAGAACCTCGAGACGGCTCGTCGCTTCGAGGTGATGAGCATCCCCACGCTCATTCTGTTCCGCGATGGGGAACCCCAGCTGCGGATCATCGGAGCCAAGGGCAAGGGTCAGCTCCTCCAGGAGCTGCAGAGCGTTCTCTAAGCGAGCTCGCGCTGCAGCGGGGCGCCAGCGGGGAGAACGTCCAGGACCTCCAACAGCGGTTGGCGGTCATCGACGTTCCCGCCTCGCTCGACCCACCAGGTGACTTCGGGCCCCACACCGAGGCCGCGGTCAAGGAATTCCAGCGTCGCCGCGGACTGCGGGTCGACGGGGTGTGCGGACCGCAGACGTGGTCGGCTCTCGTCGAAGCCGGCTATCGGCTCGGGGATCGTCTCCTGTATCGCCGCAGGCCCATGCTGCGGGGCGATGACGTCGCCGAGCTCCAGCAGCGTCTGGGCGCGCTGGGGTTCGACACCGGTCGGCGTCGACGGCATCTTCGGGGACGACACCTCTCTGGCGCTCTCCGACTTCCAGCAGAACGTCGGACTGACCGCTGACGGCATCCTGGGGTCCTCGACGCTCGACGAGCTCTATCGGATCCAAGCGCGCAGCCAGGGTCCCGAGCTCGTGAGTGACGTCCGCGAACGCGAGACGCTGCGACGAGGACCGCGGACGCTGCAGGGCCGCCGCATCGTGGTGGGTGAGCACGGTGGCCTCGGGGCCGCGATCGCCACCATCGCCCGGGTGCTCACCGGTGCCGGGGCCGACGTCGTGGACCTGCACCATCCCGACGGATCGCGACAGGCGGCGGACGCCAACGCCGTTGCCGCCGAGGTCTACCTGGGCCTGATGCTCGACCCCACGAGCAGCGGGTGCTCCAGCTCGTACTACGGCGGCTCGCGCTACTCGTCCCCCGGGGGGCGCCGCCTCGCCGAGCTGGTCCAGGAGACGGTCCCGGCCCAGCTCTGCGTCCCCGACCGGGGGGTGCACGGCATGTCGCTGCCCGTTCTCCGGGAGACGAGGATGCCCGCCGTGGTCTGCGAGCTCGGACCGCCGCTGATGTTCGTGGAGCGCTCCAGCGACGTCGCTCGCGCCGTCCGTCAGGCCTTGGACACCTGGGTACGCGCCGCCTGGGACTGAACCGTCGAGCGCCGCTGGAGACCGGCCAAATCCACAACCTCCTCCACAGGTTGTGGATAACTCTCGAGCTGTCCTAGAGGATAAGCCTCAAGAGCTGGTCGAGGGTTCGCCGACCATGACCCGGTAGATCCGCTCGAGATCCTCCAGCGTGGCGAACTCCACGGTCATCTTGCCCTTCTTCGAGCCCATCTCGATGTTCACCCTGGTGTCGAGGTGGCCCGACAGCAGCTCCTCGAGCTCCAACAGCCCGGGCGGGCGGAGCCGCTGCGGGGGCTGCGCGGTCGGGCTTGCAGGAGCCGACGGGGTACCGACGTCATCGGGATCGCTCGTCGCCGCCGCCGGCTCGGTGGCCCGCTGACGGATGGCCTCCTCGACGGCGCGGACCGACAGGCCCTCGGCCACGGCCCGCCGGGCGAACTGCTCCTGGAAGCTGCGATCGGGTGTCCCCAGCAATGCCCGGGCGTGGCCCGCCGAGAGCTGTCCGTCGATCACGAGCCGCTGCAGACCGGGGGGAGCTGAAACAGCCGCAGCGTGTTCGAGACGCTCGCCCTGGTACGCCCCACGCGAGCGGCGACCTCCTCGTGAGTGAGGCCGAAGTCCTCGATGAGCTGCTGGTAGGCCGCCGCCTCCTCCATGGGGTTGAGATCCTCACGATGGAGGTTCTCCACCAGCGCCTGGGTCATGCTGGCCACGTCGTCGGCCGTGCGGACCAGGGCCGGGATCGTCACCAGACCGGCCCGCTTGGCGGCCCGCCACCGCCGTTCGCCCGCCACGAGCTCGTAACTGTCCTCGTCACGACGGACGAGTATCGGTTGGAGCACGCCGACCTCGCGGACCGAGGCGGTCAACGAGGCCAGCGACTCTTCGTCGAAATTCTCCCGTGGCTGGAGCGGGTTAGGGTGAATTGCGCTCACTGGTATATCCATGAGAGCGGAGCCCCGGTCGGAAGCCGCCTCCGACGGGATGAGTGCCCCGAGCCCCTTACCCAACGCGCTGCGACGCGCCACCGCTGACCTCCTTGGCCAACTCCCGGTAGGCGAGGGCGCCCCGGGAGGATGAGTCGAACAGAATGATCGGCTGGCCGAACGACGGCGCCTCGGAAAGGCGCACCGTCCGCGGGACGATGCTCCGACAGACCTTGCTGCCGAAGTGCTTGCGTATCTCCTCCGCCACCTCGTCCGACAGCTTGGTCCTGGCGGAGGAATAGAGCACGTGATCCTCGTGTTCCGGCCCGCGCAACAGGTGAAAGGCAATAAAGCCGGGGACCGCGTCCAGATAGCTGTCACGCGTCGTCCACACCCGCTCGAAGTCTTCTCCCGCATTAGGAACAACCTTGAACCGGTTCATCGCGATAAACATGGCTTCTTCCCGTAGGTTGAGATGTCAATTCTCGAATTCTGGACGCCTTATTGCCCCAAAACTTTGAGCTTTAGAGCGGCAGCGGCCTCCCCGATCTCTTCGAGCAAGGCAAAGGTTGCAGGCGTCCACTCGTCTTCAAAGCACTAGGCAAGTGCGACGGAATTATCCAAAACAAACCTCACGAACGGCCCTCGTTGATCAGGTGCTTGATCTTCAGGCCGCCGAGCGACAAACCACGGCTCGCCTCGATCAGTCCGGCAATCGCACGGCGCGCCTTTGCCTTGTCGAAACCGGGACCGGCAGAAATCAGCTTCGCGACCGGTCTGCCTCGCCGCGTTATCACGATCTCCTCTCCCTGCTCAACTCGGTCGAGCAGGGCGCCGAGCCGGTTCTTCACCTCGAAGGTCCAATCTCGCGCATAACGGACTGCAAGCTGGCTTAAGATCTAGATTATACGTCAAGCTCGCGTCCTGTGCCACAATCGCTTCCCGTCGCGCGGCGGCTGCATTACGATCGCTCGCGAGGGAAGATCAACCGGAACCGACATGAGCGACGGCACCGAAAACATCATAGTCGATACCGCGACGCGGATTTTCCACGATCTGTGCGAACCCGCCACGATCAATGATGCCGAAGACGGCGTGTGGCCGCGAGCGTTGTGGGAGGCGCTCGAACAATCCGGATTGCCGCTCGCCTGGGTCCCAGAGGAGCTGGGGGGCGCGGGCGCCTCGATGGCGGACGGTTTTGCGGTGTTGCGGGCGGCTGGCCGGTTTGCGGTGCCGGTGCCGCTCGCCGAAACCTTGCTCGCCGGGTGGCTGTTGGCGCGTGCCGGCATTGAGGTGCCGGCCGGGCCGATGACGATCGCCCCGGTGCATGCCGATGGGCATATCACGCTCGGTGGCGACGGCAGGCTCGGCGGTCGCGCTCGCCGGGTGCCGTTCGCCCGCAATACCGACCATATCGCCGTGCTGGCGCATCGCGGCGGCGAACAGGTCGTGGCGCTGGTCCAAACCCGCGAGCTGCCGATCGCGCAAGACAAGAGCCTCGCCGGCGAGCCGCGCGATACGGTCACGTTCGACGGCGCCGTTCCGCAGACGGTCCAGTCCGTCGCCCTCGACGAAGATATGATCCAGCGCTTTGGCGCCGCCGTGCGTCTGCAGCAAATCGCCGGGGCGCTCGAGAAGATCCTCGAACAATCGGTGCAATGGGCGCTCGACCGTTCGCAATTTAGCCGGCCGATCGCAAAATTTCAGGCCGTCCAGCATAATTTGGCGATGCTTGCGGGCGAAGTCGCGGCTGCGGGTGCCGCCGCCGATCTCGCTGCCGAAGCCTGCGCCGGCGACGACCTCGACGCGGCTGAAGTGGCGATCGCCAAGGTGCGCGCCGGCGAGGCCGCCGGCACCGGAGCCGCGATTGCGCATCAGGTGCACGGCGCGATGGGCTTTACCTACGAGCACACGCTGCATCATGCGACCCGCCGGCTGTGGAGCTGGCGCGAGGAGTTCGGCAACGAGACGGTATGGGCGACGCGCCTTGGCCGGATGGTCGTGGCGCAAGGCGCCGACCAGCTGTGGCCCTTTATCACCAAAAATTCGTGAGACCACTGGGATCGTGAGGTATCGATGACCACTGATTTCCGTTTCGATCCCGTCGAACTGCCGTCCGCGGCGAAGGAATTGCGGCAGGAGGTCCGCAATTTTCTGCGCCAGGAGACCGAAGCCGGCGCCCTGACCGCGCATCGCGGCAAAGGCGGGTTCTCGCGCGAGTTCAGCCGCAAGGTCGGCGCCCAAGGCTGGATCGGCATGACCTGGCCTAAAAAATACGGCGGACACGAGCGCTCGCAGCTCGAACGCTATGTCGTAACCGAAGAGATGCTGGCGGTGCACGCGCCGACCCGCGCCCATTCGACTGCCGATCGGCAGAGCGGCCCGGTCATTCTGCGCTATGGTCAGGAGGAGATCCGGCAAACGATCCTGTCAAAGATCGCCGCCGGCGAGCTGTGCTTTTGCATCGGGCTGTCCGAGCCCAATTCGGGGTCGGATGTCTTTGCCGCCTCGACCCGGGCGACGAAAACCGATGGCGGCTGGCTCGTCAACGGCCGCAAGATCTGGACCAGCAATGCGCATGAAGCCGATTACATGATCGCGCTGCTGCGCACTTCGCCGTCCACCAAGGAAAACCGGCGTCACGGGCTGACCCAGTTTCTAGTCCCGATGAAGATTCCGGGGATCACGATCCGCCCGATCATTAATCTGACCGGCGCGCATGATTTCAACGAGGTCGTGTTCGACGACGCGTTTCTGCCCAACTCGCATTTGATCGGCGAAGTCGACATGGCCTGGAAGCAGGCGACCGACGAACTTGCTTACGAGCGCAGCGGCCCTGACCGGTGGATCGAGACGCTCTCAGTGCTTGTCGAATTTGTCCGGGTTGCGGGCGAGGAGCCGAGCGAGCGCGTCGCCGAAGGCATCGGCCGCCAGGTGGCGCATCTCGCGACCCTGCGCCGCATGTCACTGTCGGTCGCCGGCATGCTGCAAGCCGGCAAAACCCCCGCGGTCGAAGCCGCCGTCGTCAAGGATCTCGGCACCAATTTTGAGCAGGCCCTGCCCGACAAGGTGCGTCTGATGGCCCCGCCGCTCGGCAATTCGCAGCCCGACAGCAACGACGACCGGTTTGAGGAGGCGCTGCGCTATACGACATTGATCGCGCCAAAGCTGACGATCCAGGGCGGCACCCGCGAGATTCTGCGCGGCATCATCGCCCGCGGCCTCGGATTGCGTTGAACCGATGCCTGTCAGTATCAGGGGCTCTGCCGCATTCTCCCTCTCCGCCCTCGGGGGCGGAGAGGGCTGGGTGAGGTGGGGGATTCCCGCGCATGCCGACGCCCACCTCACCCTCCCGTCGCGCCGCGACGGGCCCCTCCCTCTCCCCCCTGAAGGGTGGAGAGGGCAACACTAGGCCTCCTGAATGCCTGATCTACGTCCGCTCCTGGCGCCCGAGAGCATCGCGGTGATCGGCGCTTCGGCCGACACCGAGACCCTGCGCGGCCGGCTGACGCATGCATTGATTGGCCATGGCTATGCCGGCCGCGTCTATCCGGTCACTCGCAGCCAGAGCGAGGTGCTGGGCTTGCGCGCCTGTGCCTCGGTCGGCGATCTGCCCGAGGCGGCCGAACTCGCGGTCATTGTGGTCCCGGCGGCGGTCGTGCCGCGCACCCTCGACGAGTGCGGCGCCCGCGGCATCCGCGCGGCGGTCGTGATCAGCTCGGGCTTTGCCGAGGAGAGTGGCGAGGCGGCGCAGGCCCGCGATCTCGAACTCCGCCGTATTGCTGAAAGGCACGGCATGCTCGTGTGCGGGCCGAATTCCGAGGGTATCGTCAACCCGCTGCAGCGCGTTGTGGCGACGTTTAGCCCGGTCTTTCACGACCCGCAGCGCCCATTGCTGCCCGACACACCGCATGGGCGACCGATCGCGGTCAGCTGTCAGAGTGGGGCTCTGACCTTTGCATTCCTGAACCGCGGGCGCGATCGTCAGCTCCGCTTCACCTATCAGGTCAGCGCCGGCAATCAGACGATCCTCGAAGCCCATGATTATGTCGATTGGGCGCTCGACCATGGCGGCGCCGACATCTTTCTGCTTTATCTCGAAGCGATCCGCCGCCCCGATCGGTTTCGCGCCGTCGCCGACAAGGCCGCCACCGCGGGCAAACCATTGATTATCGCCAAGGTCGGCCGCTCCGAAGCCGGCCGTCGCGCCGCCGCGTCGCATACCGGCGCGCTCGCGCATGCTGGGGTCATCGACGACGCGATCTTTCGCCATCATGGGATCATTCGCGGCGAGGATCTCGATCACATGCTCGATGTCGCCGCCGCCTTCGCCTTCTGTCCGTTGCCCGCGGGCAACCGCGTCGCCGTCATTACCGGCTCCGGTGGCAGTGCGGTGTGGATGGCCGATATCCTGACCGCGCACGGTCTCGAACTGCCGGTGCTCGAGGAGGATATCCAGCAGCGTCTGCTGGCGCTGTTGCCGTCTTATGCCTCGGCGCAAAACCCAGTCGACGGCACCGCTCAGGCGATCCACGAGGTCGGCTATGCCCGCCTTATCGAGATCGTCCAGCAATCGCAGCGGATCGACACAATCCTGTTGATCGGCTCACTCGCGAACGACGCGACCGCCATCAAGCGCGCCGAGGAACTGGCCGAGCTGACCGGCCCGCGCGACAAGCCGATCCTGCTGTCGACCTATACCGGCGCCTCGCCGCAGGCGATGGCGGCTTTCGCCGCGGCCGGGATCCCGTGTTACACCTCGATGCCGAGCTGCGCACGTGCCATTCGGGCGCTCGTGGATTACGCCCGCTTTCAGACGCGGCTGCACCGAGCGCTGCCCCCCGCCACTGCACCTTCTCTTCGCCAAACAACGGCCCAGGCGCTGGCCGCCGCCGGCCCGGTTCTGACCGAAAACGAGGCCAAGGAATTGCTCGCCGGCTACGGCGTCCCCCGCCCGCCCGAGGCATTGGCGAAGTCTGCTGACGAAGCCGCGGCGGCCGCGGCGCGGATCGGTGGTGCCGTCGCGCTCAAAGTACAATCGCCTGATATCACCCACAAGACCGAGGCCGGCGCCGTGGCGCTCGCAGTCACCGGCGAAGGTGCGGTGCGCGAGGCTTATGCACGGGTGCTTGCGAATGCCCAGGCGGCGCATCCCGGCGCCGCGATCCAGGGTGTGCTTGTACAGAAAATGGCGCCGCCCGGTCACGAGATCATTCTCGGCATCACCCGCGACCCCGATTTCGGCCCGATGCTGATGGTCGGGCTCGGCGGTATTCATGTCGAGGTGTTGCGCGACGTGACCTTTGCCCCGGTCCCGATCAGCCCTGACGAAGCGCTTTCCTTACTCGGCGAGCTGCGCGGTACCGCCCTGCTCGACGGCGTACGCGGCGCCCCGCCGGCCGACCGCGCCGCACTCGCCGAGCTGATCGCCGCTCTATCGCGCTTTGCCGCCGATCACGCCGAGGCGATCGACGAAATCGACCTCAACCCCGTCATCGTCCATCCGCAAGGCCAGAGCCTGACCGTCGTCGACGCACTGATCATCAAGCGCCGAGCCGCCACCTCATAGGCTGGCGAGCACCGAGGTGTTGGAGGGCGGTGTGGTTTGGCTCCGCTATCGGCTCCAAAATCGTTGATGCCAAGCGGCGGACGCGCCGGTAACTGCCGGCCTCCCAGAACGGCCACGCGACGAAGCCCGAATGAGAGTTCGTGAGGTGCGCGGCCAATTCGACCGAGCCAAGTTCTTTCGCCCGCGAGGACCGCCCGCAAAGGACGGCCCTCCTCAGTTTTGATCCGCGATAATTCAGGCAGGCATGCGGTAAAGCCCGCACAGCTTGTTGCCGTCGGGATCGCGAAGATAAGCGAGATACATCTGGCCGGCGGCCCCTTGGCGCATGCCAGGCGGGTCCTCGATTGACGTGCCGCCATTCGCGACGCCGGCTTTATGCCATGCGTCAACCTGTTCGGGACCGCTCATCGTGAAGCCGATCGTGCCGCCATTGGCATGGGTGGCCGGCTTGCCATCGATCGGTTTGGACACCATGAAGCGCCCGCCATTGTGGGTGTAAGCCAGCCGGCCTCTGGCATCCTCGACGCCGGGCTGACCGCCCATCGCGACAAACAAAGCATCGTAGAATTTCTTCGACCGGGCGATGTCGTTACTCCCGATCATAACATGGCTGAACATTCCGTTCTCTCCTCATCAGCATCACATGCGCCCGCCGCCTCCGCCCATAAGCAGAGCACGGTTTGCAAGCTGGTCAGTATGACGGGGCGATGATCGGCAAAAGAGAAAAATCTCTCCTCTTGCCATCGCCGTCCCGGCCTGTGACAGCTGGGCTATACCGTGGCTCGCAAGGAGGAAATATACGATGGCAAGGGGCACCTCCATACCGGAAGGTAACCCGCCGTTCGAAGGCGATGGGTTGATGAG
>CAVSUO010000010.1:0-19893 GCA_963731255.1 uncultured Actinomycetes bacterium
GTTGGCCGCGGCGGTGAAGCTTCCGGCTGCCATCGCCATCGTCTTCATCGTCTGGAGCATCGTCCGCGACCTTCCATCGATCCGGTCCCGGGCCGCCGGCGCGGCCCGAGGCGGGATCGTCGCCCTCGGCACCATCGCCGCGGTCACCGCCGCATCCGGCCTGAGCTGGGGGTGGCTGGGTGCGCTCGGCGTTCCCGGCACGGCTTCGCCGCGCCTGGCGGTGGTCAACGACCTGGCCTTCGGCTTCGATCACTATCTCGGTCTCTCGTTCCTCACCGCGCTGCACATGTGGCGGGACATCGGCATGGTCGTCGCCTTCGCGGCCGTGTCCTACCTCCTCCTTCGCAGCCCGAGGGAGCGATGGGTCTCCGCCCTGGGCGTGGCCCTCCTCGTGGTCGCCGTCCTCGGTCCGACCTTCTACCCCTGGTACCTCACGTGGGGGCTCATGCTCGTGGCCGCGACCGCCGCCGACCGGTGGGAGCGGGCGATCCTCTGGACCAGCGTCCTGCCCACCTTCGCCGTGGCTCCCGGCGGTGAGGGCTGGCTGGACCAGCTGGCCGACAAGGTGGCTCGCACCTGGGTCGCCCGCTCCGTCGTCGGCGCAGTCGTCGCCCTCGCGGCCCTGACGGCCTACCGGCCGCGGTGGATCGCCAGCTTCTTCCGGCAGGACCCCGTCGGCCGTCCGTCGCCAGATCTCCACGGCGACCGCGGCGGCCGGCACCAGCTCGAGCCGGCGCCGGTGACGGCGGCCGCGGACGGCACCGACGGGAACGGTCACCTCGCTCCGGCCCCGCGGCCGAAGCCCGACGACAGCGAGCAGGTGGTGACCTAGACCTATCCGGGCAGGATCAGGTGGAGGTCGCCGAGCTCGTGCCAGAGGTAGCCGCAGTCGAGGGCGGTCCGGTAGGCCGACTCCAGCGCAAAGGGCGGCGCAATGGCCTGGAGGATGAGCAGGTGGCTGGCTCGCGGCTCGTGCCAGCCGGTGAGCAGCCCGTCCACCGAGCGGACGGCGCGGTCCGGAGTCACCATCGTCTCGGTCCACCCGACGCCCGCGCGGCGAGCCCGTCATCGTCGACGACCGTCTCGAGGGCTCGCACGACCGTCGTGCCCACGGCCACGACCCGGCCACCAACCGCCCTGGTGTCGTTCACCCGGCGGGCGGTGACCGCTGGAACGCGGTACCACTCGGGCGGCGGCGCCTCACCCACCTCGGTCGACGACACCCCGGCGTGCAGCACGAGCGGGCTGACCGAGATGCCCCTCGCCACCAGGGCGGTGATGATCTCGGCCGTGAAGGCCCGGCCCGCACTCGGCATCTCCGCGCTGCCGGGGTCGGTCGCGTAGACCGTCTGATAGGTGTCGAGTGGCCAGTCGTCGGGCACGTGCCCGTACCGGATGGGGCTGCCCTGGGCGCGGATGAAGTCGAGGTCGCCGACGGGTAGATCGAGGGCGACGACCCAGAGACGGGGCGAGCCCCGCCACCGCCTCACCAGGTGCACCGACCCACCAGCGGGCAGCCGCACCACGTCCCCCTCCTTGCCCCCGGGCTCGGGAAGGCTCGCCGGCCAGGCCGGTCGACGCAGCTCGGCCAGCCAGTGACCGCCGGGCAGCCGGCCGGAGAGATGCACGTCGACGCTGATGTCGCCGAGATGCCCGGCCAACGCCGCCGGCAGCGTTCCCGACGTGTTGATCACAACCAGGTCGCCGGGCTCGAGCAGCGTGGGCAGGTCCCGGAAGCAGGCGTGCGCCGGCTCCGCTGACCCTCTCGACACGAGCAGGCGCACGTCGTCCCGCCCTCGCCCCCGCGCTTCTGCCGGCTCTCGCGCCTCGAGCGCCGGGGGAAGCTCGAAATCCAATCCGGCCGTCGCCACCGTCATCTGCCCACCAACTCACCCGGTGTCGCGGCGTCAGTCCCGTCGGGCCGGCCTCCGCGGCCCGCTTCGCCCACGGCCTCGATCCGGTACCGGCCGCTCGGTGCCTCGCGCTCCAGCAGCGCGAGCAGGCCGGGGACGCTCGCCTCGGGCGGTGGGCGGTCGGAGATGTCTTCGCCCGGAAAGGCGGCCTGATGGAGCTCGGTCCGCATGTCTCCGGGGTCGACCCAGAGCACTCCCAGCTCGGGGTGCTCGGCCGCCAGCACGTTGCTGAGCTGCTCGAGGGCAGCCTTCGACGACCCGTAACCGCCCCAGCCGGCGTAGGGCTCGACAGCCGCGTCGGAGCTCACGTTGACGACCTGACCGCGCGAGGCGACGAGCCGGGGCAATGCCAGCTGCACGAGACGCAGCGGCGCCAGCACGTTGACCTCGTAGACGCTCCTCAGCTCGCGCAGGGGATAGTCGGCCAGCGCCGGCTGGGGGCTCGGACCGAGCGCGCTGGCGTTGTTCACGACGAGCTCGAGCCGTCCGAGCCGGGCGGCCTCGTCCACGAGGCGGACCCGGTGTTCCTCGTCGGCGACGTCACCGGTGACGGTCACCACCGTCGTCTGCCGCTTCAGCTCGGCGCCCACTCGGGTCAGCGCGTCCCCACCTCTGGCGTCCAGCACCAGATGCCAACCGCGTGCGGCCAGGGCCCGCGCCAGGGCCAACCCCAGCCCCTTGGAGGCACCGGTGACGATGGCGACCCGCTCGCGATGAGATGTCGTTGTTTCAGCCATGATGCTGAAGGTACGGCTGAGGGGGCTCGGCGTCATCGGGCCCCAGCCTCAGCCAGAGCCGGCAATTGGTCCTAGGACCCCGGTCCCGGATCCACGAGACCAGTGCGGACGGCGTACAGGGCGGCCTGCGTCCGGTCCGCCAGCCCGAGCTTGCTGAGGACGTGGCTCACGTGGGTCTTGACCGTCTTCTCGGCGATCGAGAGCTCTCGTGCGATCTGCTTGTTGGCCAGGCCGCGACCGACGAGGGCCAGAACCTCTCGCTCTCGTCGCGTGAGCGCCACGGCGCCGGCCGCCGATCCTCCCTGGGCGTACTCGCGCAGCAGACGGGCCGCCGGTCTCGAGCTCAACGCCGCCTCCCCCCTCGCCACGGCGCGAATGGCACTCGCCAGCTCGGCCGGCGCCACGTCCTTGAGCAGGTAGCCGGCTGCACCGGCCTGGACGGCGGCGAGCAGCTTGTCGTCGTCGGGGAAGCTGGTCAGCACGAGCACCTTCGTGTCGGGGCTCTCGGCCGTCAGCCGGGCGATGGCGGCAACGCCGTCAGTACCGGGCATGACCAGGTCCAGCAGGATGACATCCGGCGTCAGTGCCCGCACCGTCGCCTGTGCCTCGGTACCGTCCGCAGCCTCCCCGACGACCTCGATGCCCTCCTGCAGAGCGAGGAACGTTCGCAGGCCCTGCCGGACCACGGGGTGGTCGTCGGCGATCACCACCCGCACCTCAGGTGTCAACCGGCACCTCGGCCCTGATCGACGAGCCCTCTCCGCGAGCCGACGTGACCTGCAGCGTCCCGCCCAACGCGCCGGCCCGCTCTTCCATCGAGGTGAGCCCGAGGTGGCGGGCACGGAGCCGGGGCGCGGATGGATCGAAACCCACGCCGTCGTCGCTCACGACGACGGTCAAGCGGCTGGCGGTCATCTCGATGATCACGTCCACGGCCGTCGGCCGGGCGTGACGCACGGCGTTGCCGAGTGCCTCCTGGACGATCCGGAACACCTCGCGCTCGGTGCGCCCGCGGAGGCGGCGCTCACCCGCGGCGGTGACCCGGATGGGGACACGGTGGACGCGCTGCAGGATCTCGACGTGCTTGCGGAGGGCCGGCACCAGCCCGTCGCTGGCGAGCTCGGGCGGGCGCAGCTCGAAGATCATCGACCTCATCTCGTCGAGCGCCTGGCGGGCCAGCTCCTGGGACCGGCGAAGCTCGACCGCGGCCTCCGGGTGGTCGCTGCCCAGCAACGTGAGCCCGGTCTCGGACAGCAGCACCGACGTGAACAGCGTCTGGGTCACCGAGTCGTGGAGCTCGCGGGCCAGTCGGTTGCGTTCCTCCACGACGCCCAGCTCCAGCCTCTCCTCGTGCAGACGGGCGTTCTCGACCGCAAGGGCAACCCGCGCCGCGAACGCCTCGATCATCTGCTGGTCCACCTCGTCGAAGCACCCGCCGTCGCTCTTGTCGGCCAGGTAGAAGGCACCGATGACCCGTCCGTCGAGATCCACCGGGACGCCGAGGAACGTTCCCATACGGGGATGGGCGGCGGGCCACCACACGAACCGGGGGTCGGAGCGGATGTCGTCGCTGCGGTATGCCTTGCCGTCCTGGAGGATTGCACCGAGCAGCCCGTGCGTCCTCGGAAGCGGACCGATGGCGGCCACCGCCTCGTCGCTCAGGCCCGACGTGACGAACTGCGCGAACTCCCCTTGGTCGTCGGGGATACCGATGGCTGCGTACCGGGCACCGACCAGGCCCCGAGCCGCCTCTGCCAACCGTTCGAGACGGCCCTCGGCGCCGATGTCGACACCGAGCGAGAGCACCGCGTCATCGACGGACCGGGACGTCGCGTCCCCCGGCATCGCCGCTAGCCGATCATGCGAGCCCGTACAGCTCGGCAACGTTGTCGTGCAGGATGCGGTCGCGATCCCGGTCCGAGAGCCCGTGGGTGTGCTCGGCCAGCATCTCCTGCGACCAGGGCCAGGTCGAGTCGCTGTGCGGGAAGTCGTTCGCCCACATCAGCCGCTCGACGTTCACCATCTCGGTCATCCGGAACGCCACCCAGTCGTCCTGGAACGTCGTGTACACGTTGTCGCGAAAGTACTCGCTCGGTAGGCGCGACAGTGCCCCGGCCGGCAGCCAGTGACGGTGCCGCTTGAAGGCATGGTCTGCCCGGTACATCCAGTGCGGCACCCAACCCGCGTCGGCCTCCACGCACACCACCCGCAGCGCGGGATGCCGTTCGAACACGCCGGAGAAGATCAGCGTGCCGATCACGTCCTGGTTGGCCGCGGATGATGCTCATGAAGCCGTTGAGCCGCGGTCCCCGCACCGGGGAGGTCTCCCGGGTGGTCAGGACGTGGAACGAGAGTGGGAGCCCCGTCTCCACCGCCGCCTCCCAGAACGGGTCGTAGATCTCGCTGTCGTAGTCGGCCTCGCCCGGCTGGCCCGGCATCATGACGCCACGCAGCCCGAGGGAAGCGATGGCACGAAGGTCCTCGATCCCCTCGGCCGGAGTACGCATCGCCGTCTGTCCGACACCGAACAGCCGATCCGGATGGGCGCCGGCGTACTCGGCTATCCACCGGTTGTAGGCGTCCATACAGGCCTTCTTGTAGTCGATGTCCCGGTGATTGCAGAGAGCCATGCCGACGGTCGGGTAGACGACCTCGCCCGCCACCCCGTCGCGGTCCTGATCGGCGAGGCGGGCCTCCGGGTCCCATCCACCCCGGTGGAGCTCGTCGAAACGCACGCCGAAGGTCCTGATCTCCTCGGCCGGCTTGCCCGCCGCGGCCACGAGGCCCATCGGCACGGGCACCTTCATCCCCGGGATGACGAAGATGTCGCCCAGCTCGTCGTCGTGAGCCAGGTGTGGCGCCTCGTCCCGATATCGGGCGTCGATCCGCGGCGCGTACGTGTCGGGCGGCTCGGTCACGTGTGAATCGGCCGAGATCATGGTCGTTGACACGGTTGCCTCCACTTCATCCGGGTCTCCCGGCGTCACCTGCGAAGCAGGCGGCCGGGCATTGCGTCCTCGACGTCCACGCCATCCGTTCGCGTCGCCACCCCGCCGACCCACACGTGCTCGATGCCGAGGCTGTCGACCACCAACCGGTCTGCTCCGGCCGGGAGGTCCCAGGTGCGCCGGGCCTCCGTCGTACCGATGTTCTCCGGGTCGAAAGCCACCAGGTCGGCGGCGTACCCCTCTCGCAGGAGGCCCCGCCCCTCGAGTCGGAAGACCTGAGCGGGATGACCGGTGAGCCGCCAGACGGCCTCCTCCAGCGACAATGTCCGTCGCTGGCGCGACCAGTAGCCGAGCAGGTGCGTCGAGAAGCAGGCGTCGCACAGCTGGCTGGCGTGCGCCCCCGCGTCGGACAGGCCCAGCACGGTCCGCTTGTCCTGCAGCAGCTCGGCCACCTCCACCTCGTCGTCGTTGAGCAACACGACCTGGAAGCGGGTCCGGAGGTCGTCCTCCAACGACAGGTCGACCAGCACGTCGAAGGGCTCGACCCCGCGCTCCTCGGCCAGCTCGGCCACGGTGCGGCCCCGCAGGGCGTGATGGCGGCCGGTCTCCTCGATCGACATCTTGGACCAGCGCTTCTCCCACGCCTTGCTCACCTCGGGGCGCGCCCGCTCACGCCACGCCTGGTCGGCGTAGATCCCGGCACGCTCGCCGCGAGGCACGGCGAGCACCTCCTTCACCGAGGGCAGCATGGCGATCGGAAACGGATCCTCCAGCGCTACCTGCATGACCAGAGGACGGCAGGCGATCTGCGGCCACACCTCCCCGCCCAGCGCCGCGGTGCGCTCGGCCAGGGCCGTGGCCGTTCCCCGCGCTCCGAACCCGGTGAGCAGCGCCGTCCACGTGACCGGGAGCCCGAGCCCGGTCGAGAGGCTGGCGAACTCGTCGAGGAACAAGCCGGGCCCGGGCGTGACCTGGACCACGCCCTTGCCGGCCTCGCGCAGCGCGTCGGCGATCCGGAAGACCTCGTCCACCTCGGCCAGCCGGCTCGGCACCGGTCGCCCACCAGCCCCGGCGTGCGTCGGTGACCGCGACGTGGCGAACCCGAGCGCTCCCGCCGCCATCGCCTCCAGCACGGCCCGCCGCATGTCCTCGACCTCGTCGTCGGTGGCGGCTCGCTCGATGGCGTCGTCCCCCATGACGTAGAGGCGCAACGGTGTGTGGCCGATGAACGCTCCGACATTGATCCGCTTGGGTATGCCGTCGAGCGTGTCGAGATACTCCGGGAATGTCTCGAAGCCCCACGGGATGCCGGCCTCCAGCGCCTCGGCGGACATCCCCTCCACGTTCTCGAGGGTCCGCGCGATCGTCGAGCGGTGCTCGGGCCGGGTCGGAGCGATCCCGAACCCGCAGTTGCCCATGGCGACGGTCGTGACCCCGTGCCAGCAGGAAGGCGTGAGGTCGGGGTCCCACAGGACCTGGGCGTCGTAGTGGGTGTGGATGTCGATGAAGCCCGGCGCCAGGACGAGCCCCGACAGGTCCACCTCCTCGACGCCCGATCGGCCCTCCGGGCTCCCGCCCACCGAGGCGATCCGCCCGTCCTCGATCACCACGTCGGCCCGACGGGCCGCAGATCCCGACCCGTCGACCACCAGCGCTCCCCGCAGCGCGTAGCTCATGCGACCTCCTCCAGTCACCGCTGAGTCTCGCCAGCGAGCCCGCCACCGTCAACGTGTCGGGAACCGGGGGCCGGGTCGCGTCCCCTGGCGCTCGAGCCCGTCGGGCCATCCACGACCTCGCTGACCTCAGGGTTCTACGCTCGTGAACGTGAAGGGTGATCGGGTCGAGGTCCTCGTGGACGTCGGCGGCGGCGTGCGCCAGTTCGACATCCTGGCCACGAAGGCGGGCCGGCGGGTGGAGGTGTCCTCCGCCCGGGGCGTCACGGAGGTAACGGAGGTCACCCGCTCCGGCCAGGCCGTGCGCACCGCCCGGTTCATGGCAGCCCGCGTGGTCAGCGTCGTCGAGCATCCGGCGGCCGACAACTAGGCGGCCGGCCTCCGCCGAAAGGGCGTGCCGCAGCGGTAGGTCCCGTTCGACAGAAATGTCGGATTTGTCGGGCGTGACCGCAGGTCCCAGCCCGTGGCCGGGCCGCTGCCGCCGGCACCGGACGTCCCTGTACGCTGACGCCGACGTCAGCGATCAGGGGGAGGGCGTCGATGCCGTCTACCAGCGCCCAGCAGGCCTTCGACCGAACGGTGGGGGGCCAGCGCGATCCGTGGACGCGCCTCGCCGGCCTCCGGCGCGATCTCGGGGTCGTCGAGGGAGACGCGGTACCGGACGCGGGCGCCGGCACCGATGACGGTGGGAGACGCTTCGCGGTCCTGCGCTACGACGACTGCGCCAGTGTGCTGCGCGACAACGTGACCTTCTCCTCGAGAGTCTACGAACGGGTGATGGGCCCGGTCATGGGTCACACGATCCTCGAGATGGACGAGCCCGAGCACGGGCGGTTCCGCAGGCTGGCGGGCCACGCCTTCCGTCACAAGGCGCTGCAGCGATGGGAGTCCGAGCTCATCGAGCCGCTGGCGCAGGAGACGATCGGCCGTTTCGCGGGCCGCGGCCACGCCGAGCTGGTCCGGGAGCTCACCTTTCCCTTCCCCGTGCAGGTCATCGCCCGCATCCTCGGCCTCCCCCGCCCCGACTACCCGATGTTCCAGGAGCTCGCCTTCACGCTCACCAGCGTCGGCGCCGGATATCGAGCCAGCCGCGAGGCTTCCGACCGGCTCGCCGGTTACCTCCTGCCGATCGTCCGCGATCGGCGGGGCCATCCGGCCGACGACCTGATCAGCGAGCTGGCGCTGGCCGAGATCGACGGCCAGGCGCTGTCCGACGAGGAGATCGTCTCCTATCTCCGGCTCCTGTTGCCCGCCGGCTCCGAGACCACCTACTGCTCGATCGGCAGCCTCCTGTTCGCCCTCCTCACGCACCGCGACCAGCTCGACGACATCCGCCGGGACGGCGCGCTCGTCCCGCGGGCGATCGAGGAGCTTCTGCGATGGGAACCGGCGATACCGTTCATCCCGCGGCTGGCGACACGCGACGTCACGATCGCCGACGTCGCCATCCCCGCCGGCGCCCGCGTGACCCTGTGTCTCGGCTCGGCGAACCGGGACGAGACTCGCTTCGCCGAGCCCGACCGCTTCGACCTCCATCGTCCCGAGCAGCAACAACTGGCCTTCGCCTCGGGGCCGCACATGTGCCTGGGCATGCACCTGGCCCGCATGGAGATGAGGGTCGTGCTCGACGCCGTGCTCGACCGTCTGCCGGACATCGAGCTGGCACCCGGTCCGGAGGGATCGGAGACCGCTGACCCCCACATTCACGGCCTGGGGTTCCGCAAGCCGACCTGCCTTCCTGTGCGCTTCAGCCCCCGTCTGTAGACGGACTGACTCGGCTCAATTTCGGCATAACGTGACAAAGGGTCACTCATGCCCTCCACAATCATGGACGCAGGGCATCCGCTGTGTTACAACCTTGTTCTAGGCGGGCTCGGCGGAGTCCATGAGTAATAGGGGGGATAAAGCGGAATGCCAAGGCTTAGGTATGTCGCGAGCACGGGCGTCATAGGATTGGGCACTGTTGCTCTCGGCGTGTTCTCAGGCGCAGCGGGAGCATCGACGGACGGTACCGCGAGCACCAACGTGAGCGACAATACGGTCAACATCGTCCATTCCCAACAGGGCAACTGCTCGTCGCTGCAGGTCGTCCAGACCGGCAACAACGCCGAGATCGGTAGCAACAACGGCAACGGCAACGGCAATATCAAGATCGGGCAACAACCTCTGCGCCTTCCAGAGTCCCGTTTACCGGCACACCGCCAGGCCGCCCGGACTCCGCGGGGGCGGCGGTGGCAGGTACAAACGTCAGCATCTCCACCAACAATGGGAACGGGGCAACGGCAACGGCAACGCGCATCACTCAGAAGGCTGCGAACTGCAACACGGTCAATATCAATACACCGACGAAGACCGTGACCAAGACGGTCGTGGTGCCGCAGACCAAGACGGTCATTCAGCGGCAGGTGGTGACCACACCCGCGGTTGGTGTCTTCCAGCAGGTCCAGCAGGCCCCGGTGGCCGCGCCCGTCACCACGGCAGCGACACTTCACCGGCTGAGCAGTACGACTCCAGTAGCACCCAGCAGAAGGCCGCACACCTGCGGGTGTGCGGCCTTCTGTACTATTGCGCTTCGAACGAGGGCGAGGAGTTTCGCAGTGTCACGGATGCGGTCGACGGCGATAGTCGCCGTCGCTGTCGCTGTCGGGGCCTGTGGCCGCCGGCTGCGGAAGTAGCAGCGACGCGGACCAGGCGAAGGCCGCCATCCGGGCGGCCACGGCACCGTCACCAGGCACACCGGCCGCCGTCGCGCGGACAGCGGCGCCGCCGACTCCGCAGTTCCCCGCCTACACGGCCACGGCCCTCCAGTCGCAGGTCGACATGCACAGCGCTCCCAACGGACCGATGACGGTCACCCTCACGAGCCCCCTGCCCGAAGGCACGCCGCTCACGCTCCTGCTCACTGCCGGACAATCACCCAGCCGGTCGGGGGCTGGTATCCAGGTGTTCCTGCCCATCAAGCCCAACGGCAGCACGGGCTGGATCCCGGCGAGCGAGGTGAAGATCCAGGGCGACCCCTACCGGCTGGTGGTCGATCCAGTCGACGCACCAGCTGAACATCTACAGCTTCGCCAACCTCGAGCGCTCGTATCCCGTTGCGGTCGGTGCTCCGGACGACGCCGACGCCAGTCGGCACCTACTACATCACCGAGCTGCTCAAGACGACCAACCCCGGCGTCTACGGTGACTACGCCTACGGTCTGTCCGGGCCACTCCCCGACGCTCACGGACTTCGACGGCTACGACGCCGAGATCGGTCTCCACGGGACGGGCGACCCGTCGAGCATCGGCCACAGCGTGAGCCACGGCTGCGTACGGCTCAACAACTGCCGACGTCGACGCCCTGGTTCCCCTGCTGCCTCTCGGCACCCCGGTCGAGATCCAGGACTGAGGAGCGATCGGCCTAGCGCCGGCGGGTCTTCTTCGCCGCCTTGGTCGGCGTCGCCTTCCCGGACTTCGTCGCCTTGGCCGTGCTCGCCGCCCCACGCCTGTTCCCGAGTCGACCTCGCCCGCCCTGCGGCCTTCGTCGGCTTACCCGCCTTGGACGCCCTCGCGCCGGGGAGCACGGCCCTCGGCCCCGGCTTCGACTCGCGCTCACCCTTCCGGCCAGTCCCTCCAGGAACTGCGCCCACGTGCGCTCGCCCGCCGCCCACAGCCACAGCTCGTAGCCGGAGCCTCGCAGCACGGCCGAGAGGGCGGCCCGGTCGACCCCCTGGGCAGTGAGCGTCGGACCCCAGGCCTTCCACACCGGCGCCACGATGAGGCGGCCCGAGGCGATCTGGGCCCGCACCCGCGTCGGGATCGGTCGCCGCCCGCACCCGAAGCCCGACCGGCTCGTCGAGCCCCGGGAGCTCCACGGAGGTCAGCGCTCCTGAAAGACCGGTGCCCGGTCGGAGTCCCGGTACGACCGCAGGTGCTCCTCGAAGTCGACGAACAGCGCCCCGTCCGGGTCGAAGGGCCGCCTCAGCGAGCGCAGGGCGACCTTCTTGTCGAAGCTGCTCAGCTTGTGGAGCGGCTCGGCCGAGTCGAGACCCCGAACGTCCAGCCGGTCTCTCGCCAGCTCGAAGGCGGCGCGACCCGGCTCGGTGCGGACGAGAACGCTCGAGTACCCCTCGTCGCTACCCGACGCTGCCGACCGAGATGTCGGCCCCGTGGCCCAGGAAGTCCGCGCACTCGTCGCAGCCCTTCAGGGCGGCGCCGTGGAAGTCGCGTACGGGCTCGTCGACGATGCGGTTGCCGTCGCGGTCCTCGACGATCATGCGACCGTGGATGACGTCCACCTTGCCCACCTGCGACAGCAGTATGCCTCGCTCGTCCCGCAGCTCCCGGAGCATGAGCCCCCGGTAGTCGAAGCTCTTGGTGCACAACAGGGCGATCGTCAGCACCACGGCGTCGACACGCGACTGGCCCCACGTCCAGGGCCGCGCCTGCATGGCCCGGATGCCCTGCACCTCGCAGGGCGTGCCGACCACGGCGATCCGGGGGTCGGGAGGCAGGTCGTGGCGATCGAGGTCCAGATGGCCGAGCGCCATCGTCTGGTTGTAGAAGCTGCCCGCCGAGGCGGCGACCTCCTCGGGCGTCCGGGCCAGGTGGGCGACGCCCTTCCACGGCTTGTTGTCGTCCTCACGGGCGAGGAGGACACCGTCGAGGTGCCCGGCCTCGAGGGCGGCCATCAGGATCGCGCTCACCACCCCGCCGTCCTGGGCGCCCGGCACCTCCGGGGCCACCCGCGCCGTGTAGGACTCACGCACGACCCCGAGCCCGTCGCTCGCCGGTCCTCCGCTGATCGCCCACGCCGAGCCCGAGCCGTCACCAGGCGGGTCGGCGGTAGCGGCCCGCTGTCGCTGCCCGTTGCCGTTGCCACGGGTCGAGAGGGTGACCGGTGTCTCCTCGATCAGCGGCCAGGTCGCCTCGTACCGAAGTCCTCCGCGCGGGCAGAAGTCCCAGCACAGCGAGCAACCCGTGCACATCTTCACCAGCTCGGGGAGGTCGTCGTCCCGCCCGATGCCGATCGAGTCCGACGGGCAGACGGCGACGCAGGTGCCGCACTGGATGCAGCGCCCGGCGTCGATGACCCCCGCCTCGAGCTCCCAGAACCAGGTCTTGCCGGGCGCCTCCTCGGCGCCGGTCATCTCCTCGCGGATGCTGAAGCCGGCCATCAGGTGGACCCCTTCAGCGTCGCCCGCAGCTCGGCGTTCTCCGACCGGCGGGACCAGCGATGGAACGGCTCGTCTGGTCGGCGCTCGGCCCGGTACCGGCGCAACACCCGCACCAGGGCGTCGGGAACCTCGTCGACGGGCTTGGCCCCCTCGACCCAGTCGGCGAACGCGGCTTCGGTGCCCAGGCTGCCCCCGAGGCCGATGTCGACCGCCTCGGAGATGCGATCCGGCAGCTGCGCCGTCTCGCCGCGGAAGCCGATGTCCGCGATCTGCGGCTGGGCGCACGATGCCGAGCACCCCGAGAAGTGCATGCGGACGACACCGTCGCCGCTGCTGCCGTTCGCACCGCGCCACTCGTCAGCCAGCTCATCGTCGAGGAACCGCGCCCACTGGACCGCTCGGGCCTTCGTCTCCACCACGGCGAAGCGGCAGAACTCGTTGCCCGTGCAGGCGGCCGCGCCCCGGGTGAACGGCCCTGGGTCGGGGCTGTGGACCTGCAGCAGGGGCTCGGCCAGCAGATCGTCCACGCGGTCCTCGGCGACGCCGGTGAGCACCAGGTTCTGGTCGGTCGCCAGCCGCAGCTCGCCGTCTCCGTAGGACTCGGCCAGGCGGGCCGCCTCGACCAGGTCCAGCCCCGCCATCCGGCCCACCGTCACGCTCAGCCCGACGTAGTACCGGCCTGGCTCGCGCTGGGCGTGGACGCCCACGTGGTCACCCCGATAGCGCCTGGTGAGCTGCTCACCGGCCGGCACGAGCGGAAACGCGCTCCTGGCCGCCACCTCGGCCCGGAACCCTTCGGGGCCCAGCTCCTGGACCAGGTACCGCATCCGGCAGATTCCGCGGTTCTCGCGGTTGCCCAGCTCGCCGTAGACCTGGGCGATGGCACGGGTGATCTCGACGGCCTGCTCGGGGCGCACGAAGACGTCGATGTCGGACGCCATGCGGGGCCCGTCGGACAGGCCCCCACCCACGAGCACGTTCAGCCCGACGGTCCCGTCGTCGGCGCGGGCCGGCCACAGCCCGATGTCGTTGATCTCGGCCTGCGCGCAGTCCTCGCGGCACCCCGTCACGCTCATCTTGAACTTGCGGGGAAGGTTGGCGTACTCGCGGTTGCCGGTGAAGAACTCGGAGATGGCGGCGGCGACCGGCGAGGCGTCGAACACCTCGTCGCCGTCGACTCCCGGCCACGGGGCAGCACAGGACGTTCCGGGCGGAGTCACCGCAGGCCTGAACGGTCACGACGCCCACCGACTCGAGCCGCCGCCAGATCTCGGGGACGTCCTCGATGCGGATCCAGTGCAACTGCACGTCCTGGCGGGTCGTGAGATCGCAGTAGCCGTCGCCGAACACGGGGTTGGGCGCGGGGCCGCGGGCGAGCTCGTCCGCGATCTGGCCGATGGTCCGGGCCTGGACGGCGTTCAGCCGACCCCCCGGAACCTTGATCCGCACCATGAAGGCGTCCCCGCCCTGGCGTTGCGGGTAGAGGCCCACCCACTTGAGCCGCTCGGCCTCGCCGTGCACGCTGGCGATGGCAGCGGGACCCTCCTTGGAGTACCGGTCGATCACGGCCTGGTACACGTCGAGCGGGTGACGGGCCAGCTTGACCCGTTCGACGTCGTTGAGCTTGCCCACGGTCCGAAACGGCCGCACGAACTCCATCGATCCCGGTCCTCGACTGAGTGGATGGTCCGGGCTCGGCCACCCGGCGCAGACCGCGATCGTAGCGCGATATCTGACTAACCTGATCAACTTTTCAGGATTTGGGACGAAATCGGGCGGGCCGTCAGTCCCGTCTCGCGCCCGCCCTGGCCAGCAGGTCCGAGACCGCCACGGGCAGGATCCGGTTCAGCGCCCAGCCCAGCTTCGCCTCGGGAGAGACGGGGACGACGGCGCGATCGTGCTCGACGGCCGCGAGGATCGCCGTGGCGACCCTCGATGGCGGATAGTTGCGGCGGCGGAACACCGCGGCCAGCCGGCGTACCTGCGCCGGGTCGGCCTGGGCGCCTCGGAACCTCGTCCTGGTGAGGATCGGGGTGTTGACGATCCCCGGGCAGATCACCGACACGCCGACGCCGTGGCGGTGCCAGTCGGCCCGCAGGCAGCGGGAGAACGCCAGCACCGCGGCCTTCGTCGTGACGTACGCGCCCTCGCTGGCCGTGGGTGTGTAGGCGAGGCCCGAAGACATGTTGACGATGTGCCCGCGTCCGGACGCCACCATGGCGGGCCCGAAGGCCTGGCACCCGTGGATGACCCCCATGAGGTTGATCCCGACGATCCAGTCCCAGTCCGCCGGCTCGACATCGAGGAAGCGGCCGGACATGCCCACACCGGCGTTGTTGACGAGCACCTCCAGCGGCCCGTGGATGGCGTGGACCTTCTCGGCCAGGTCGACGACCGCCTGGCGGTCAGCGACGTCCACCACGAAGGCGTCGGCCGGCGGCCCCGCCCGGGCGCAATCGCCGGCCGTGGCACGCGCGCCCGCCTCGTCGATGTCCACGGCCAGCACCGGCGACCCCGCCCGGGCGAAGGCGAGCGCCGTCTCCCGCCCGATCCCGCTGGCGGCCCCGGTGACGAGGACGGGCCCGGCGACCCTTGTGCCGGCCGCCTTGTCGCCTCGGGCGGACCGCCACCCCGACGCCGGCGGTCCGTCTGCGGTCGGTCTGGTCACGTGGGCTCCTTCGAACGGGGTCGGGCGGGCGCTCAGTACCCGGCGCCGGTGGGATCGGGCTCGGTCACCAGGCCGGCCGTCAGGCCGCCGGGACCCCGTTGGCGTCGACACCGCACAGATCGCGCCAGCCTCTCGGCACGCGCCCCGGGGTGACAACCTCGGCCTGGAGCATGGCGTCCAACACCGGGCGGGTCGCCTCGTGACGCAGCGCAACCCGCTCGGGGCTGCGGTTCGCCGCCCGCCAGGTGGCCCACCCCGGCAGCCCGACCGTCTCGTACACGCCCGGGTGGACGAGCAGGCGGAACATGTCCCGGATGACGAGCGGGGCGATGTGGCGCACGGCGAAGCGGTCCGTCCACGCCGCCCGGCTCCACTGCTCGGGCAGCACGGTGCGGGCGAAGGCCAGGTGACGCGCTTCCTCCTGGCGGTGATAACGGTTGACCTCGGCCAGGAAGGGATCGGTGTCCGGGTGCTCGGCCGCCTTCTTCTGCAGGAGATCGGGGATCTCCTCACCGGCCAGGACGAGAACGTCGAGCAACGCCGGCCTCCTGATGATGGCCCCCATCCCGATGCGCTGGACGGCCCGGAACACCCGCTTGTCCAGCGGGTTGCGGGCCGTGGGCCGCAGCTGGCCCAGCAACCGGGCGAACAGGCGGGAGTGCCGGGTCTCCTCGCCCATCTCGTGCAGGGCGTACACGACGCGTGGATCGGTGTAGTCGCGCTGCAGAGCCAGCTGGAACGCGAAACCCGCCATGAGGATGGCCTCGAACCGCAGGCCCGCGTCGACGATCGACGCCACCTCCTCCCGCGACAGCTTGGTCAGCTGGTCGGCGCTCAGCTCGAGCCCGAGCCCCGCCACGCTGAGCAGCTCGGGAGGCAGCACCGCACCGCCCCCCAGCTCGCCGGTCACCTCGAGGTCGGGCTCGATCGTCCGGCGCAGCGAGACCGCAGACAGCCGCTCGATCTTGACGTCCGGCCTCAGCTCTGGCTTCACGTCCCCACTCACAGGAGCCATGGATCGAGTATCCTATGAATTGACAGAAATCGTCAACCCTTCACTTCTGTGACTTCGGACACCCTCCACACCACCGTCTCCAGCAAGGGCGAGCGCACGCGCCAGGCCCTGCTCCAGGCGGCCATCCATCGGTTCTCGGCCGACGGCCTGCGCGGCGTCGCGCTCTCCGACGTGGCCCACGACGTGGGCGTGACGCCCGCCGCCGTCTACGCGTACTTCCCCGGCAAGGAAGCCCTCTTCGCCGCGGCCGTGGACGCTGATGCCGACGCCCTGGTCGAGGTGGCGCTCCTGGCCGTCGAGCGCGGCCGCTTCACCGGCGACTGGGCGGAGCTCATCCAGCTGCTCCTGGACGCCCTGCCCGACCACCCGCTCGCCCGGCGGGTGCTCTCAGGGCTCGAACCCGAGTCGACCGAACGGCTGCTCGACATCCCCGCGCTGGCCCGGTTGCGGGCCCAGCTGGCGGAGCTGATCGCAGGTGAGCAGCAGACCCATATGGTTCGCCACGACGTCGACCCGACGGCGCTCGCGGACGGACTGGTCACCGTCGTGCTCGCCCTGCTCATCGGCATCCTGCAGACCGGCGGCCGGCCGCAACCCGAGCGGGCTCCTGGTGTGATCGCCGTGCTCGAAGCCGCGCTCCGCCCGCCCAGCTGACGGCCCCCCGTGGCGCGTCGCGCGTGCAGCACGACGGTATGATCCCGTCATGCGGCTGAGGGCACCCCTCGTCGCGCTCGTGGCGGGGACGCTCGGGCTCGGGGGTTGTGCGACCAGCTCGACCGCGGCGCCGACGAGGGCGCAGGCCTACGCTCCTTCACTGACATCGGCCTCGACCGTACGCCCCGCCATCTCGGCCACAGCGTCCGGAACGTGCTGGGAAGGCTCGCTCGCCCTGTACCAGGACCCGAGCGCGTGGCGATGCACGGCCGCCAACCAGATCATGGACCCCTGCTTCGCCCCTCATGATCAACCCGATGCCGCCCAGTTGATCTGCACGTCAGCGCCATGGGCGCCCGCCATCCGTTTGGACCTCACCCAGCCGCTTCCCCTCGGCGCCGCCAACTCGACCGGGTCCGGCCCGAGACCCGTGTGGGCCTTCGAGCTGGTCAACGGAGACCGCTGTGTCCTCGGCACGGGGACTGCTCCGCAGGTCGGGACCGTCGTGCTGGACTACGTCTGCACGTCGGGTGCCAATGCCGGAGGCCTCGATCGCGGCCACCAGCAGTGGACGGTCGAGTACCGCGCCGTGAGGTCCTCCGCCGTGCGATCGCTGGCCGTCCGTACTGCCTGGGACTGACCGCCACCAGCGAGAGCCGGTGGACCGGTGGGGCACACCCTCCCCGGCGGCGAAAGAGTCGCCCGCACCGGCCACCGCAGTTCGCCCGGGCCCACGAGGGGGGGATATCAGTGGCCACAGGTCGAGCCGCGACCAGATTACCACACGACATCTGTGTCATCTGTGCTCTACAGATGGCACAGATCAGTGGGAACGGGCTCGACGGTGAGCGCTCCGGGCGGCGTTGCCGTCGAGACGCTCACGAACCTCGCGCGCCAGGCTCCGGTCCTCCGTCAGCAGGCGCCGAGCCATCCCCCGGACGAGCTCGGCCACGTTGGTCCGCTGTCGGAAGGCGTGCACCCGCAACGCCTCGTAGACCTCAGGCTCCACGTCGATCGTCAGCCTGTGCGGGTAGCTCCGGCCCCCCATCAGCCTTCCCCCAACACGTTTTGACTTGCCGTCACCAGGGGTCATTGTAAACGGCGTAAACGGCGCCAGCGAGGCTTTCCTCGATGAACCAGACTGCTGCGCCATGAAGGCTGCCCGTCATCAGGTCGTCTCCGCCAACGGCGTGCGCATCCACGTCGTCGAGCAGGGCGAGGGCCCGCTCGTGCTGCTGCTCCACGGGTTCCCCGAGTCCTGGTACTCGTGGCGCCATCAGCTGCCTGCCCTTGCCGACGCCGGCTATCGGGCCGCGGCCATCGACGTGCGGGGCTACGGCCGCTCGTCCAAGCCCGCCAGCCGTCGACTCCTACCGGATGCTCGCACACGTCGCCGACAACCTCGGGGTGGTGGCGGCGCTCGGCGAGGAGACGGCCGGTGTGGTGGGCCACGATTGGGGCTCGCCCATCGCCGCCGCATCCGCGCTGCTGCGCCCCGACGTGTTCCGCGCCGTGGCTCTGCTGAGCGTGCCGTACTCCCCAGCCGGTCCCACCCGACCAACAGACGCCTTCCGACGCATGGGCGGGGACGAGGAGTTCTACATCCTCTACTTCCAGGAGCCCGGGCGGGCCGAGGCGGAGATCGAGGAGGATGTCCGCTCGTGGCTGCTCGGCATGTACGTGGCCGCTTCGGGCGACGCCGTGGCGCCCCCCGACGGGCGCACGATCGCCACGGTCCGGCCGGGCGGCCGGTTGCGTGACCGCTTCGTGATCCCCGACGAGCTTCCCGGGTTGGCTCAGCGACGAGGACCTCGAGGTCTACGTCGCCGAGTTCGAGCGAACCGGCTTCACCGGCGCGCTCAACCGCTACCGCAACGTGGATCGGGACTGGGAGGACCTCGGCGTCTGGGCCCGCCGCCCCATCACCGTGCCCTCGCTCTTCATCGGCGGAGACCGTGACGGGCCCACGCTCTGGGGAGCTCGGCCATCGCCAGCTTCGACCAGACGCTCCCCGATCTGCGCGGCTCGCACGTGCTGGCCGGGTGCGGGCACTGGACGGCCCAGGAACGCCCGATCGAGGTGAACGACCTGCTCGTGGGGTTCCTCGGCAGCGCCCTCCTCCCCCTCGAAGGGTGAACGGCTAACCTGGCTCGGGCGTTGATCTCGACGAAGCGGGCCCGGGGGGGAGACCATGGCGGACACGGCGAGTGTAGCGATCGGCGGGCAGCCGCCGGTGGGAGCGTCCTGGGGCTAGCGCCGTGGGGCCGGTCAGACCCAGCCAGAAGGACCAAGCGCCAACGGTCCGCGTGGTCCTCGTCAACGACGAGCAGATCATCATCGACGGCCTCCGCAGCATGCTGGCCCGCCATCGGGAGCAGGTGAAGGTCGTCGGCCGCGTCCTGGCCAGCGACGATCTGGCCTCGACCATTCCCGACCTCAAGGCCGAGGTCGTCCTGGTCGACCTCCACATCCAGGGCGAGAGCGGTCTCGAGCTGGCCGGCCGGCTGCTGGCGGACAACCCGCCCTTCCGGCTGGTGATCTTCACCGACGACAGCCGAGGAGCGCCGCCTGTTCGAGGCCTTGCGGCTGGGCGTAGCCGGTTACCTGCTCAAGTCCCTCAGCGGCGTCCAGCTGGCGGACCACCTGGTGCGGGTGGCCGAGGGTCAGATCGTCGTCGATCCCACCATCGCCACCCGCATCGCCCTCCGGGGCGCCCAGCTCGGTGGGGCGCGAGCTGTGGCCCGGTAGCCATCTGTCGCTCAGCCAACGCGAGAGCGAGGTGCTGGAGCTGCTAGCGTCACCTGTTCACGCCCAAAAGCACGGTCGACGTACAGCTCGCGCTCGGGAGCGACATCATCATGGCGCTCGATGAGTGCCTGCGGCTTATCCGGCAACGCACGAGGCGGCACTCGAATCGATGCACCGCACAGTGCGCTGGGCGCGGGCCGGTTACGCGCATTACCTGCGGCGGGAGAAAGGGTTCCATTGTGCCTTGTTTCCGATCGTGCAAGGTTCTATGTACCCGGATCTTCGTACCGCCTGTGCCGAAGCGTCTTCAACTGGATGCGCCGGGCTACGCTATCGGCGGTCTCTTGGTCGGCAAGCCCGGGAATTTCACTACGAGAT
>CAVSUO010000011.1:0-27626 GCA_963731255.1 uncultured Actinomycetes bacterium
GTGAGCTGATGGCCGTAGCCGAGGAGCATTCGACTGAGTACATCGTGGTGGGTGGGCGCCCACACAACGCCGCCACGAGCGGCGACTTCGGATCGGTCGCCACCGGTCTGGTACACCACTTCCACGGCTCAGTCCTGGTGGTTCGCTCCGAGGATGTCTCGGAGTGGATCGCCTCGGAGGAGGCTCGAGACAATTCCGCGCTGGACCGCGAGCGCGCCATCGACGCCATATACGGCGAGGCCCTCTCCTCGTAAGGAGGCTCGACGAGCGGCTGGCGGCGGACCGGCACCGGCATTGGCGGCCTGGAGATATCGACCATCCACGGGTCGGCCAGGTCAAGCTATGCTGCCGCCGTCTCCCAGCACACGCTCCGAATCGAGGCCCGATGGGACTCTTGAAGGCCTGGAGGGAAGCCAAGGCGCTGGCGGCCAGTGGCGCCCCGTCCGCCACTGCCGCCAGCCCACCACCGGGACAGCACCACGTCCCGCCCCACGATGGCCGGCGGAATGATGGCCGGCTTCATGGGCGTGATGATGAAGTTCATGACCCCGCTCCTCGTGTGCGAGGCCCCCGAGCGCGGTGATCCGCTCCCGGGCTCCGAACCCGGCGTGCTCGACGCCCAGGACCAGGCGGCACGCGATGCCGGGATCTCAACGATCCGGACGCGGGACTCGGCGTTCGACCCGCAGACCCTGACGACGTTCGCCGACCAGGTCTACGCCGCGGTCGCCGCGGCGTGGAGCGCTGGCGACGCCTCCTCGGTCCGCCCCGTTCTGGCCGACGCCCTGTGGGACCCCATGGGTGCGGCGATCACGAGCGGCACGGCCTCCGGGATGGGGATGATCTTCGGTCTCATGCGGGCACAGGCGTCGCTGGTGGGCGTGTGGTCCGGGCCGTCCTACGACACCGCCCGGTTCTCGATGGCCGTGCACATCGACGTACCGCCGGACACGGGCGGCATGCCGCCCGGCTTCACCCCCGACTGGAGCGAGGACTGGCTCTTCCAGCGGTCCGTCACGCCCGGACCGGCTCCGATGCAGCCAGCACAGTCGTGCCCGTCGTGCGGTGCGCCCACCGCGACGGACGACACAGGACTCTGCACCCATTGCCGGCAGCCCATCCCCGTGCTCACCAGCGGCTGGTTGCTCACCGCCGTGCGTTCCCACAACCCGATGGTGGACATGTACCTCGATCAGATGGTCGGGAGATCCGCAAGAACCCGAGCTGGCTGGCGCAGATCCCCGACGAGCTGGTGCGGCTGCTCCCCGTGAGCCTGGTGACCGAGGTCGCCCCCGAGCGGGCGGCCGCCCTGCACCTCCACGCCTGATGAGGGACCATGCGTTGGGCTAAGAGGGACAAGGAGGAACCGCCTCCAGGAGTCGAGGGCGGATGGTTGGTGATTGGCGCGGCGATCGCCGGCACCGAGGCGGCCGTCGAAACCGTCGACGGCGGCAGCTCAGCGGGTCCCGCCGCCCTCGCCTCGGTCGATCCTGCCTTCAACGCCGATGCCTTCGTGGAGTGGTCGAAGACCGTGTTCGACCGGGCGGTGGCAGCGTGGCGATCCCGGAGTCCCGAGCCCCTCCGCCCAGTGATGGACGGCACCGTCTGGAACAGCTACGCCCAGCACCTCCTCGCCATCAGCACCATTCCCCTCCTCGGGTCGCTCATGAGCGCCGCCGCGCCACGCCGCACCTCGACGGCGCCGCCGCTGACGCCACCTGCCAGAGCGCCCTCATCGGCTTCGAGGTATCGACCGATCCGGCCGTGTACGCCTCGTGGGGCCTCGGCGCCAGCAACCGCACGTGGTCGGAGCGGTGGCTGTTCCAGCGGCCGTCGTCGTCGCAGACGCACGCGTCCGGGGCGGTAGCGGTATGCCCGGTCTGCGGGGCACCGGCCCAGCCCGAGGAGACCGGGCGGTGCCACTACTGCCACGCCGACATCACCACACGGACCGCCGGCTGGCTGGTGACCCGCACGGCCACCACGCTGACGACGACCGCCAAGATGGACGCCGCCGTCGAGAAGATCCGCGCCGAGCACGCGAGAAGATGGCCAGCAGCATGCCCACGGCGTCGCCGCCGGCAGCCGGGACCCCGCTCCAGCCCCCGCGTACCGACGTCTGACCACATCCGCGTCGGTGTCATTGCTGTCGGACGTGAACCTGGCGCTGGATGACCTGGTTGCCTTGTGATCACCACCGAGATCTTCGAGCGATGACCGAGCCCGTCGACCGAGAACAGGCCGGCGACGAGGCGGCGACCCCCGACTGGCCGCTCGCCGGGGTGCGCGTGGTCGACCTGTCCCGGGTCCTCTCCGGCCCGAGCTGCGCCAAGGCCCTGGCTGACCTCGGTGCCGACGTGATCAAGGTCGAGCCGCCCGAAGGCGACCTGACTCGGACGGCCCAGCCGAGGGCGGGTGGGATCCCGGTCTACTTCGCCCAGCAGAATTGCGGGAAACGCTGCATCTCGGTCGACCTGGCCACGCCCAAGGGTCGCGAGCTCATCCATCGCCTGGTCCGGGTGTCCGACGTGGTGGTCGAGAACTTCCGACCTGGGGTGCTCGAAAGGCTCGGGCTCGGGTACGAGGAGGTACGGGCCCTCAACCCAGCACTGATCTACTGCTCTGTCAGCGGGTACGGCCAGGACGGCCCTTCGGCCAACCGACGAGCCTACGCCCCGGTGATGCACGCCGAGCTCGGCCTCATGGAGCTCACGGCTCGTCGTCGGAGGTCGGAGCCCGTGGCCGAGGCGGTCTCTCACGCCGACCTCTACGCCGGCCTCCAGGCCACGATCGCGGTCCTGGCCGCACTCCGTCAGCGTGACCGCACCGGCCGGGGTCAGCACGTGGACGTGTCGATGGCCGAGACCCTGTTGCAGGCCATGGAGCTGACTGCAGTAGAGCTGGCCGGGGGCGAGGGAGACCGCTTCCACGTGTTCGGCGGCTACAACGCGCCCGTGCTCCGCCTAGGAGACGGGACCGTCGTCTGTGTCGCCGGCGACCCCGTGTCCACCTTCCCCGCTTGGTGCAGGGCCATGGGCGAAGAAGGCCTCCTGGCCGACGCCGCGGTTTGCCACACATGAGAGTCGTGATGACAACCGTGCCGCGATGCTGCAGGAGCTCCAAGAGCTCGCAGGGCGGTTCCAGTCCTTCGCGGACTTCGAGGCAGCCATGGGGCGATCGCGGATGGCCGCCGGTGCCCTCCGCACCGTGACCGAGGCGGCCACGTCGGACTGGGCCACAACCCGGGGGGCCTTGGTCGACGTCGGCGACGCGACGACGGGGCCGATTCGACTCCCGCGGTCCGCGGTTCGATACTCGGCGGCCCGCGCCGGCACCCACGGGCGCCCGGCCCACCAGGGTGAGCACAACCGCGAGGTGCTCAAGGAGGTCCTGGGGATGACCGACGACGAGGTGTCCATGTTGAAGGACGCGGGAGTCCTGCGCGAGCGACTGCCATGAGATCTATGTGTGCAAGGTTGGGGCTCTGCGTCACGCTCATCTGCCTCGCTACCGCCATGAGCCTCGACGGTTGGAGAGACAGAGCGTGAGCGCATACACGATGTCACGTGTCGGCGACGTCGAGTTGACCTGGGGCGAGAGCCTCCGCTGGGACGACGAGCGCCAGCGGCTCTATTTCGTCGACTGCGCCAGCCAGCGCCTGCACTGGCTCGAGGGAGGTGAGGCTCTGCACACCCTCGACCTACCGAGCCTGCCCACCGGCGTTGTCCTCACGACTGGCCCGCAATTGATCATTTGCCTTGACGGAGGGTTGCACGTCGTCGATCCCGATTCGGGCAGTATCGAGCTGCTGGCGCCCTACCCCGCCGGGATGCACACCCGGGCGAACGACGCCAACGCCGACCCCGCCGGCAACCTCGTGACCGGCAGCCTCAACCTGGCCCCCGGCCCGGGCGCGTTCTGGTGGTACTCGACCAGGTACGGGTGGCGCCAGATCGACGAAGGCATCGGGAACGCCAACGGTCCCGTCACCATCGCGATCGACGGGGAACCCACCCTGATCTTCGGGGACACCCAGGCCGGCAAGATCTACGCCTACCCGTACGACGGGGCCACCGGTTCGGTCGGGGCCCGACGGGTCTACGCCGACTACGCCGATATCGGCGGGGCACCCGACGGCGCCACGACCGACGCCGGCGGCGGAGTCTGGAGCTGCGTCCTTCGAGCCGGCAAGCTCGCCCGCCTCGTCCCTACCGGGGTGGACCGACTCGTCGATCTCCCCGTTCCGAACCCCAGTGATGTCGCCTTCGGAGGCCCTCGACGCGACCGCGTCTACCTGACCTCGATCGGGGTCGACTTGGGCGATGGAGCGCCGCCACCAGACGCGCGCTCCCTCATGGTGCTGGACGGCCTCGGTGTCGAGGGGACCTCGGAGCATCGGTTCGAGCTGTGACGATCAGCAGGATCAGCCTGTGCCGTGACAACCGACGCAGGCGCGACCGGACCCGCTGTCTCTGTTCTTCAGCCGCTGAGGACAGGCAGCACGGCGGCGGGACATGACGGCCGCGGCAGGGGGACTGCCTTCCTGCTGTTGTTGGCCAGGGCGCTCATCACGTCCTGGAGCGCCACTGGGTCGTAGATGATGCCGACGTGCTCGGTCAGATCCGCCGGGCACTGGTTCTGCAGAACGACGTTCTGGACGTTCTCGGTGGCGGGGAGAAAGGCCGAGGTGTACGGCGTGACGACCTCGTCTCTGTTCGACTCGATCACGTAGTAGTCCACGCCCGCGCCGTCCGGTCGCCCGTTGAGGGCCTGGAGGAACGGCGACCCCGCCTCCTGCTCGCCGCAAGCCGGGCACCCGGCCGAGGTGGGGAAGGTGTAGGCATTGGCGCCAAAGAGCTTGGCGAAGATCGGCACCAGGCCGTAGGCGTCGCTGCCGTGGTTGGATGGAGCAAGACCGACGAATGTGTGGACCTGGCCGGCGTCTCCAAGGCCGGGGAACTGTGAGCTGGAGGTCGTATCGATGAGGTAACGCGGCATCATCCCGCCCTGGGAGTGGCCCACCATGTCGACCTGGGCCGGGTGGGTGCCCGGGCGGTATCCGGCCGTGTTGTGGGCCGGCTCGAAGGTGTCCGGTAGCACGGTACCTGCGATGAAGCTCTCGAGCTGCTCTCGCAGAGTGCTCCACGTAGTCGATGCCGTAGGAGTGGTCGCCAAAGTCAGCGGTCCACGACGTGGCCCCGTAGTTGAGCCCGAACACGCAGTAGCCGGCGTCGGAGAGGAGGGGGGCCAGGGTCTGCCAGCTGAAGTTCTCGTTGGCGAACGTGCCGTGGACGAGCACCACGGGGTAGGGATGGCTCGCCGACGGACTGCAGGGCCCGTTGACAACCCCCGGCGGCATACCACTGTCGTTGGGGCTGAGCTCCGTGGCAATGCCCCGGAGCTCCCCCGTTCCCTGCTGGGGTACGGGCACACGCGGTGGAGGAGGCGCGGATCCCGCCGCCGACACCCCTCCTCCGCTCCCGATGACCATCCCGGCGACGGCAAGAAGGGCTGCAACGAGTCCAGGCATCCAACGAGGTCTACGAGCCACGATCCCTCCGAGGCGGCCTCGGCAGGCCGACACCCCTTCGAGGTGATTCGCCGTTCTTCGCCGTGTTTCCTGGTCGCGACCCCGGATGAGCAGCTCGAACTGCAGGTCAGCCTGGACAGCGCCCGATCTCTCTGGTGAGCTGGTGTGGTGCTGGGGTACACGGGCAGGCGTCTGTCGGTGGCTTTCGCGTCCCTCCTCCTATTGCTGCCGATCGCAATGGCGACACCGACCTCCGCGACCGCCGGGCCGCTGCCACCTGGACAGGACGCCTTCTACAGGTACTCGGGACCCCAGCCGCTCAGCAGAGTTCCACCAGGGACGGTGCTGAAGACCAGGTCGATCCGCGTTGCCTTCGGGACGACACCGACCCCTGTCGCCGCCGAACAGTTGCTCTACCGGACGACCGGCCAGCTGGGGCAACCGACCGTCACGGTGACGACGGTGCTCCAACCGGCTCACGTCCCCGCCCCGTCGAGGATCGTGGAGTACCTCAGCTTCTACGACGGCCTCGGTGCACAGTGCGACCCCAGCTACACCCTCGCAGGTGGCAATCCCGGGCCAGCAATGGAGCAGGAGACCCAGGAAGAGGAGCTGCTCATCGTCTGGTATCTGACACACGGGTACACCGTGACCGTCCCGGACTTCGAGGGCACCCACCTCGACTGGATGGCCGGCCACGAGTCCGGGTACGGGGCGCTCGACGCCGTGCGTGCGACCGAGTCGTACCTGCACGTTGCCCGCACGACCGAGGTCGGACTGTCCGGGTACTCCGGTGGAGCGGTGGCGGCTGACTGGGCGAGCGAGCTGGCTCCCGCGTATGCCCCAGAGCTACACATGGTTGGCGTCGCGGAGGGCGGCATCCCCGCCAACTACGCCGATATGTTCACCTACATCAATGGCACCACTGAGTTCTCCGCCGCGATCCCAGGGGTGCTCATCGGATTGACCCGTGCCTATGGCATCGACCTGACGCCCTACTTGTCGCCGTATGGCCTCAAGGTTGTCCGGGCTGAGGACCAGGTGTGCATTGCGTCCGTGTTCGGTCACTATCCCGGCCTCACCATTCAACAGCTCATGAAGCCACAGTACCGAGACTTCTTCCACGTGCCCACGTTCGCGCGGCTGCTGAACGACCAGCTGATGGGCACCGCTCCGGGCCATCCCACCGTGCCGCTGTTCATGGGAGTCGGCAATGTCGACGGAACCGGCGACGGAGCAATGGTCGCTCGCGACGTCGAGATGTTGGCCCACGAGTACTGCGAGCAAGGCGTCCCTGTGCAGTTCGAGGAGTACAAGGGCGCGTCTCACGAGGAGGCCGGCGCCTTCTTCGAACCGGAGACCGATGCCTTCCTGCTGGCGCGCTTCGCAGGTGTGCCCTTCACGGGCAACTGCTCGTCCATCGGCTAGGTCGCGACGGCCAGTCGCCATCGCAGCCGCCAGCGCCTCGGTCTCATGACCGCGCATACCTGATCTTCGCCTGCCGAGCCGGCCCAGGTCCAGGCCAACCCACTCAGGACGACCTCACCCCTGACGGTCGTGCGAGAATGTCACGGCCATGACTGAACGGATCGAGGTCGAGCGGGCGATTGCCGCCGAGCCGGCGGCCATCTTCGGGGTATTGACCGATCCTGGCGGCCATGTCGCCATCGACAGCTCGGGAATGCTGATGAGCGCGAGTGGGGAGCGTGTCGGTGCTGTCGGCGACACCTTCGTGGTACACATGGACCGCGAGGCGCTCAACGACTACCCACTCGGTCTGTACGACGTGACCGTGAGGATCGTGAGGTTCGACCCGGATCGAGAGATCGCCTGGACGCCCGAGGGTCAACTCAACCTTGGACACGTCTATGGTTACAAGCTCGAGCCGATCAAAGAGGGCACCATGGTCACGTCATACTACGACTGGTCCTCGGTCGAGCAGACGTGGAAAGACGCGAGCATCTTCCCGGTCATTCCCGAGGGCGCACTGCGCGCCACCCTCGGGATCCTCGCCCGAACGGTCGCCCCCGGACGACCTCGGCCTGTCGGCGTGAGGAGGCGCTCGCCGGAGCTCTCGAGGGGCCAGTGATCGGGCGAACGATTGGTTTCTGCCGTCCAGGGTAGGGCTGTCCTCAGCGCTACCTGCGAGGCACCGTGAACGTCGAGACCCACCTGGTACCGGATCCCCTGAGCGCCCGAGCAGCCAGGGAGGTCATGGAGGCGGCGCTCCGATCATGGGGTGACGAGGACACGACCGAGATCGGCGTCCTCCTCACGACCGAGCTGGTGACGAACGCCATCGTCCACGCTCGGACGGACTTCGCCTTGCGGGTCACGACGAGCCAGGAGCGCCTGAGGGTCGAGGTGTCAGATTCGAGTCAAGACCCTGCTCGGCTCGTCCCGATCCATGGCCTGGAGGACCACGGCCGCGGGCTGCACCTCGTCGATGCGCTGTCTGCTTCGTGGGGCGTCGACTGGCGAGACGAGGGCAAGGCGGTGTGGTTCGAGCTGGCGCTCGGCCGCAGCGATGCGCCCGTCGCGACGGCGTAGTCGGGCCGCGGTACCTCAGCGACCGATCCCGAGGAGCGTCATCCGAATGCCTCCTCGGCGTCCGCACCCCAATGACCGATCGACCCCGGTGCCACTGGCTCAGGCCCGGCAACGTGACGTGTCCGGCCATCGCGGCGCTCCAAGACTGCTCGCACCGCTCCGGTCAGGGGGGTGGTGAGCTGGCCCGGCAAACGAACGCCGTCGCGCAGGCACTCCTCGATCCTGCGCTCGGGCAGGAAGATGGGTGAGGCGATGCTGGCCTGCTCGGCGGATGTGCCAGGCGCGCCCGACTGGATGAGAGCAGCGAGCGCAGCCGTCAGCTCCGCCCGCCAGCGGCGGGACCGAGGCGAACGGTTGAGCACTGGCACGACACAGGAGCCTGGGACTCCCAGGCCGAGCAGATCTCCGACCACCCTCGCCAATGAATGGATGCCCTTCATGCCTGGGGCTCCGACGACCAGCACGACATCGGCTCGGCTCAGGGCCGTGCGACTCATGACGTTGCGCTCCTCGACCTCGAGCGAGCCCCCGTCCCGCTCGCCCTCGACGTCGGCGTCTACGTCGGCGACCACGGTGGCGAAGTTGTGGCACAGGCTGGCGAACCCGGCCTCGAACGCACGCGGCCGCAGCGCTGCCCAGGCCGACGACCTCCGCAGGCCGAGGAGCAGGTGGTAGCCGCGCTCCTCGACAAGGAAGGTCAGCGCCATGATCGCATCACATCCGGGTTGACCGTTGCGGTGCGCCTCCACCAGCTCCTGGACGCCCGGGACGATGTCGCCGGCATCATGCAGCATCGACTGCTCGGCGTTGCGCTTGAGATCAGCGAGGATGACCCGACCGCCCGTCTCGGTCGGTGATCCGGTCTGGCCCTGCTCGCCAAGGACGCCCCGGACGCCTTCGGCGAGTCCCTGGCAGAGGGCGATGGCAACGGTCGATGCACCGGTCCCTCCGGGGCCACAGACCGCGACCACGGTCCCGGCGTGGCTCGTCGGGAGTCATGTCGTGGATGGTGCCTGGTACGTCGTCTCCGCTGGCGATGGCCGTGCCGTGGGCGGCGAGGGCCCGCAGCAGCTCCTCCCGATCGAAGCCGTCGAGCAGGACCGCCGCCGCTCCCAACGTCAACCAATCGGTCCGACGGCGCCGGTCCTCGACCACCAGTGCCGGGCACCCGGCCCGGCTCATCTCGTCGAGCAGGTCCCGGTCGAGAGCGGCGACCCGAGCGTCCACGATCGCAGCAGAGAAGGCGCGCCCCGAGCCCAACCTGGCCCTCAGCTCTTCGGCCGACAGGCACTTGACCAACTCGACGGGGATCGACGAGGCGTTCGCCCACTGGGCGACCGTGCGGAACCACACGGCCCGAGGGTGAGCGAGGCCGAGGATGACGTACCGGTCGCCGGCCATGAGCGTCAGCCGCCCGGCACTGCGGATGGGCTGCGGTACGTGCCGCTGTCGGTGGAGCTGCTCGCTCCCGTCGAACGCACCAGCATCACCTGGCCCGCGTCCACGGCATGGGCGACGGCGAGGCTGTCGACCGAGCTGGCCAACCCGAGGGTGATGGTCTCACCCGCACTCCCGGCCGGGTCGAGGGTCGCCGACGTGTCACTGCGGGCGACGACCCGCGCCTGGCGGACCACGGCGACCGTGGTGGCGTCGGCGCCGCTGCCGTACGTCGCCAGCACGTCGACCAGGTCGCCGACCTTGAGCGTGCCGTCGACGGCGCGGGCGGCTGCGATCGGGAACGACAGCTGACGGTCGCCCGTGGCGTCGGCCCCGGCGACGACGGAGCTGGCCTGGATCAGCTCGCCAGCCTGCACCGGTCCCACCACCAGCGCCCCGACGAGACGAGCGGGATCACGGAAGGCGAGCTCGCTGCCGATCGTCGGTGACAGCACCATCGGCGCCGTCGTCAGGTCTGCCCCGCTGATGCGTTGACCGACCGACAGGGTGTGCCGGGCCACCACGTAGCTCACCCCGTTGCGGTTCGTGGCGCCGGTGTAGGCAGCGAAGATCCCCACTGCCGCCGCCATGACGAGGAAGCCGCCCACCACCGCCCTCCCCCCGGCAGCGGCCGCCGGCGGCGCAGCGGGCGGGCTCCGTCGGCCGCAGTCGCAGCCCCGTCGCCGGCGTGGGTCGCCGCGCTGCGTTCGGTGACCACCACGGCGGCAACCCCTCCCAGCTGGATGTGCCGGCAGCATACGGCGGGGTCTCGGTGCGTTTCAACTCTCTACATGTGCTTCAGTGCTCGGCCACTCTCATGATGTACGATGCTGTTCCATGACCAGGAACCGGATGGGCGGGACGATCCTCCTCATCGGCTGGGTGGCGCTCCTGGCCGGGGCGCTCGGCATCCTCCACGTACTCGGGCGCGGTCCGCTCGCCGCCCCACCCGTCACCCGACCCAGCGCCCTGGCGACCTGGCTCGACCAGCGGTCGCCGGCCGCGCTCGCCTTCGGTGCCGTTCGGCTGGCGGCCATGGGCCTGGCCTGGTACCTGCTGGCGACGACGCTCGCTGGCCTGCTCGCCCGCATCGCCGGCTCGACCCGCTGGTCCGCCGCCGCCGACGTCCTCAGCCCGCGCCTCGTCCGCCGTCTCCTCCAGGGTGCCGCCGGCATGACCGTCGCCGCGACGGTCACCAGCACCCAGGCGGTGGCCTGGGCCGCACCTGTCGCCCAGCCGCCAGCTTCATCGCCGGTGCCGATCATGCGTCGACTGCCGGCGGGTCCGCCGACCACGAGCACCGCGACATCGACGGTGGCTCCGCCGCCCGTGGGCGCGCCGCCCGTCAGCACCCCTCCGGCGCCAGTCCCGACGGCATCACCGCCGTCCCCGACGTGGGTCGTCCGATCGGGCGACAACCTGTGGTCGGTGGCGGAGGCGACGCTGGCCCGGGCGTGGGGCCGGTCGCCCTCCGATGCCGAGGTGGACGACTACTGGAGGGGACTCATCGCGGCCAACCAGGCTCGCCTGGCACACCGCGATGATCCCGACCTCGTGTTCCCAGGTCAGGTGTTCCAGTTGCCACCGACGCCCGGTTGACCAGCCCGGCCCGCAGGGCGCACAGCAGCACGCCGGCCGCCACCCCCGCGGTCTCGGCCCGGAGCACGTTCGGCCCCAGACCCACCCGGGGAAGACCGCAGGCGAGCTCGGTCCGATCCCAGCCCCCTTCCGGACCCACCAGTACGAAAGGGCGCTCGAGTGACGGGGCGTCGCCGCCCACCTCGGCCAGCGCGGCACCAGCGACGGCGACCTCGGCGAAGGCAAGGAGCTCGCTGACCTCGGGCAGGCGGTTGCGCCGAGACTGCATCGCCGCCTGGCGGGCAACCAGGCGGAGGCGGTCGACGTTGCGTTCGGCGCGCCGCGTGTCCCAGCGGACGACCGAGCGCGACGACGAGAGTGGGACGATCCGATCGACGCCCACCTCGGTCAATTTCTGCACCACCCATTCGGGCCGCGATCCCTTGGTGACGACGAACCCGATGGCGACGGGGGGTGACGGGGGGTCTTCGTAGGTGACCGCCCCGTCAGGCTCCAGGGCGCCGCCGGTCACGAAGCGGCACCGCCGCCAACGGCCGCGACCGTCGGACGCCGTCACCTCCTCGCCCGGGCGGAGGCGGAGCGCGTGGGAGAGATGGTGCCGATCAGCATCGTCGACAACCAGCGCATCGAGGTCGGCCACGAAGACGTGGGCGACCGCCACGGCCCGCCTACTTGAAGGCCGAGCGGATCCGGGAGAACACGCCGGACTCGACGGGAGCCACCGCTTCGCCGCGCTCGGCGGCGAGCTGTCGAAGCAGCTCCTCCTGCGCCTCGGTCATCGCCGTCGGCGTGTCGACCACCACCTCGACGACGATGTCACCCCGACCCCTGCTGTTGACATGGGGCACGCCCCGCCCCCGCAGACGGAAGACCCGGCCCGTCTGGGTCCCGGGCGGAACGATCAGGTCCTCGGTACCGTCGAGGGTCTCGAACGCGATGTGGGTCCCGAGCGCGGCCTGGCTCACCGGCAGGTGCAGCACGTTCGTGAGGTCGTACCCGTCGCGCTCGAAAACGCGGATGGGTGCTGACCGACAGGTGCACGTACAGATCGCCTGGCGGGCCTCCACGGGGTCCGGCCGCCCCCCGACCGGTGAGGCGCAGGGTCGAGCCGTGGTCCACGCCCGCGGGCACGTCCACCGTGTAGCTCCGCTGTTCGGTCCGCCGCCCTTCTCCGCGGCAGTCTCGGCACGGATCGGCGATGATCCGACCCAGTCCACGACAGCGCGAGCAGGGCGCGGACGTGACCATCTGGCCGAGGATCGACTGACGTACGCGACGGACCTCGCCCGCGCCTCGACACTCCGGACAGACGGTCGGTGACGTGCCCGGGCTGGCCCCGCTGCCTTCACACGTCGAGCACGTCACGGGAGCCTTCAGTCCGACGTCGCCTTGCGCACCGAAGACCGCCTCCTCGAAGCTCAGCTCGAGAACCACCTCGAGGTCGGCGCCCTGCACGGGCCCCGTTCGGCCACGACCCGCGCCTCCACCTCCGAACGGGCTCTGGCCGAAGAAGGCATCGAAGATATCGCCGAGACCACCGCCGAAGAAGGCGTTGGGATCGGTGGCTCCCTGCCCAGCCCCACGCGCAGCCTCGGGACCGAACATGTCGTAGCGGCGACGGCGCTCGGGGTCCCGCAGGGTCTCGTAGGCGACCGTCACCTCCTTGAAGCGCTCCTCGGCGTGTGGGTCACCGCCGTTGGCGTCCGGATGCAGCTCGCGGGCCAGGCGACGGTAGGCCCGCCTGATGTCGTCATCAGTGGCGTTGTGATCGATCTCGAGCAGTTCGTAGAAGTCGGTTGGCAAGAGGAGCTATCCCTCGTTGAGGCGGCGCCCGAGCTGTCGACTGACGACGGCGACTGCAGCGAGGGCCTGGGGGTAGTTCATGCGGGTGGGGCCGAGCACCCCGATGGTGCCGGCGTCTTCGCCCGCCCCACCATACGGTGCCACGACCACGGCGCACTCGGCCAGAGGCACCACTCCGTGCTCGGTGCCGATGGCGACCGACAAGCCGCGGTCGAGGACGTCGCGCAGCATCGTGACCACCACGTACTGCTGCTCGAGGATGGTGAGCACGCTTCGGACCGTCTCGACCGCTTCGAAGGCCGTGGCCATGCGGGCGGCGCCGCCGACGTACACGTGCTCGGGATCCTCGCTGTGATCGGGGCCGGTGAGGGCAGCCAGGCTCGCCTGGACCACCGCGTCGGTCCCCTCGTCACCCGTGGCCAAGGGCTGGCCGAGATCGCCCAGGGTCCTCCCCACCAGGTGGGCGTTGAGGTGCGCAGTGGCCGACGCCAGCCGCTCGGGACCGGTGGACTCGTCCACCTCGAGCGAGCGCTTCTCGACGGCGCCGTTCGAGAGCACGACAACGAGGAGCGCAGCCCGATGGGCGAGGCTCACGAGCTGGACAGAGCGGATGATGGCGGCCTCGGTGCCAGGGCTCACGACCACGGCGGCGTAGTCGGTCAGCTGCGAGAGCAGCTTGGAGGTGTCGTGCAGCATCTGCTCCAGCTCGCCGTGGGCTTGGGCGAAGAACTTGCGCACCTGCTGCTGGCGGCCCGGGTCGAGCGGACCGGGTCCGCTCAGCCGGTCCACGAAGTACCGGTAGCCCTTGTCGGTGGGGATGCGCCCGGCGCTGGTGTGCGGTTGGGCGAGGTAGCCCTCGTGCTCCAGGGCGACCATCTCGTTGCGAATGGTGGCCGCCGAGACGCCGACCTCCGGCACGCGCGTCACGTGAGCCGAGCCGACGGGCTGCGCCGTCTCGATGTACTCGGAGACCACTGCTCGGAGGATTGAAGCCTTGCGTTCGTCCAACGGTTCACCGACACCCTGGGGCCGGCCACTCGGGCCGACCTCGACCTGGCCACCCCCGCTGCGCGGGGGCGTTAGCACTTGATTCTACCGAGTGCCAGGCGGGTGCCGGCGTTCCGCCGCCACGGGGATGCCCTCCCCCGCCTGCGGGCCACGCTGCGGTCCGTCGACCGTTTTGCCCCCCTCGCGTCGCGAAGGCCCAGGTAGTGATGGCTCTTTGGCGCCCCCCACGGCTCCCGTCGACCCAGCGGGAGGGCTGGCCAGCTCCGGCGCGGGGATGGACCCGCCGTAGAAGCGCAGGACCCGGAGCCGGTAGAAGATCGCCAGGGTGTCCAGCAGCAGCAGCAGGACGGCGCGGGGCGAGATGGTGCTGCTGAAGCGCTCGTTGATGCGAACCGGGGCCTCGATGAACCGCCGGTACCCGAGCCGGCGGGCCACCACGAACAGCTCGAGATCGAAGGCGAAGCGCTTCTCCACCATGTGGGGGAGAACGGCCGCCAGCACGTCCCGTCTGACCAGCTTGATGCCCGTCTGGGTGTCGCGGATATGCAGGTGGAAGAGGACGCGGATGAGCTGCTGGTAGCCCCACGAATAGGCACGGCGAAGCGGCGGGTAGTGGACCACCGACTGCGGGTGCCGCTTGCTGCCGAGGAGGATGTCGGGCTCGTGGCGCCCCATGAGCGACACGAACGGACGGAGGAGCTCGGCGGGCAGATCGCCGTCGGCGTCGATGAAGCCGAGGTAGCGACCACGGCCCAGGGCAAGCCCCGCTCGCAGGGCCTGCCCCTTGCCCCAATTGCGGCTCAGCACCACCCGCCTGACGTCGCCGGCCACTCCCGCGAGCGAGTCGGCGCTGCCGTCGGTCGAGCCGTCCGACACGGTGATGACCTCGAAGGTCAGCCCCGACTCGAGCAGCACCTCGACCAGGGCCTCGACTGTCCCCCGGAGGCGTGATCCCGGGTTGTAGTACGGCACGACCATCGTCAGGTCGAGCTCGGGACTGGCCAGCTCCCACAGCTCGCCGCCCCGGCCTCGGGTCTGTCGATGCCGGGACCATCGCAGCGCCGTCAGCCCGACCTCGGCCAGCGCCGCCCCTACCAGGCCCGCCCGCAACCGGCTGGCCGTCCGTCCACGAGCTGATGTCGGCGAACGGCTGCCGGCGGATGTGGCGGCTTTCCCACGCCGGCCTCCTGGGCCGGCGCCGATGCGGTGACCCATACGGGGCTTTCTGGCGGCGATGGCGACGTCAGCCATCGTACTGACGAGATGCGGTCGGGCTGCCGCGGGCCTCACTCAGTCGCTCAGGCGAAGAGCCGAGATGAACGCCTCCTGGGGCACCTCGACCCGCCCGATGTTCTTCATCCGCCTCTTGCCTTCCTTCTGCTGCTCGAGGAGCTTGCGCTTGCGCGTCACGTCGCCGCCGTAGCACTTGGCCACGACGTCCTTGCGCTTGGCCTTCACCGTCTCGCGGGCCACGATGCGACCACCGATGGCCGCCTGGATCGGGACGTCGAACAGCTGCCGAGGAATCAGCTCGCGCAGCTTGGCGGTCATCTGGCGTCCGTAGTCCTCGGCCTTGGAGCGGTGCATCACCGTGCTGAAGGCATCGACGGGGACGCCGTTGAGCAGCAGGTCGACCCTGACCAGGTTGGAGGCGTCGTAGCCGGCCGGCTCGTAGTCCAGGCTGGCGTAACCCCTCGTCCGGCTCTTGAGCTGATCGAAGAAGTCGATCACCACCTCGGCCAGTGGCACGCGGTACACGAGCTCGAGGCGCTGGGGCGAGAGGTACTCCATCTTGACCATCTCGCCCCGGCGGGACTGGCACAGGTCCATGACCGTCCCCGTGTACTCGGTGGGGGTGAGGATGGTCACGGTGAGGAGCGGCTCCTCCACCCGATCGATGGCGGTGGGAGCGGGCAGGGCGCTCGGGTTGTCGACATCGACGACCGTGCCGTTGGTCAGGTGGGCCCGGTACTCGACCGACGGAGCCGTGGCGATGAGGGCGAGGTCGAACTCACGCTCGAGGCGCTCGCGCACGATCTCCATGTGCAGCAGGCCCAGGAACCCGCAGCGGAACCCGAAGCCGAGCGCGCCCGACGTCTCGGGCTCGTAGGTGAAGCTGGCGTCGTTCAGACGGAGCTTCTCGAGCGCCTCGCGAAGGTCCGAGAACCGGTCGCCGTCGACGGGGTACAGACCGCAGAAGACCATGGGCTTGGGATCCCGGTAGCCGGCCAGCGGCTCGGCGGCAGGTCGACGCAGCTCGGTCGCCGTCTCCCCCGACCGGGCCTCGGCGACGTCCTTGATGCCGGCGATGAGATAACCCACCTCACCGGGGCCGAGCGTCGCGACCGAGAGCGGCGTCGGTGTCCGCAGGCCGATCTCCTCCACGTCGTGGGTGACGCCCGCCTGCATGAGGCGCAGGCGGGCCCCGGCCGTCAAGGTGCCGTTGACCACACGAATCGAGCTCACCACGCCGCGGTACTGGTCGTAGTACGAGTCGAAGATCAGCGCCTGCAACGGTGCGTCGGGATCGCCGGTCGGCGCGGGGATGCGATCCACGACCGCGTCGAGCAGCGCCTCCACTCCCTCGCCGGTCTTGGCCGACATGCGCAGGATGCTCTCGGCCGGCAGGCCCAGCACCTGCTCGATCTCCGACGCGTACCGATCGGGCTCGGCCGCCGGCAGATCGATCTTGTTGAGCACGGCCACGATCTCGAGGTCGTGCTCGAGAGCCAGGTAGCAGTTGGCCAGGGTCTGGGCCTCGATACCCTGCGACGCGTCCACCAGCAGCACCACCCCCTCGCAGGCGGCCAGGCTCCGGCTGACCTCGTAGCCGAAGTCCACGTGCCCCGGCGTGTCGATCAGGTGCAGCACGTGGCCCCGCCACTCGACACGCACGTTCTGGGCCTTGATGGTGATGCCCCGCTCCCGCTCGATGTCCATCGAGTCGAGGTACTGCTCGCGCATGTCCCTCGGGTCCACGGCCCCCGTCAGCTCGAGGATCCGGTCCGACAGCGTGGACTTGCCGTGGTCGACGTGGCTGATGATGGAGAAGTTGCGAAGGCGTGGGTGTTGGATCACTGTCACGAAAGCTCGCTGTCAGGGCCGGCGTCCGGCGCGCGACCAGCCTGCTGGTAACCTCGGCCGGACCGAGTCGACCAATGTTCGAGGTCAGCCCGGGAGGCTGGCCGACGGAGGCCAGCCCCGGCGGCTGGCCCGATGGAGCCGAGACGATGGCCAACATCAAGAGCCAGATCAAGCGTAACCGTCAGAACGAGCGCCGCCGCCTGCGCAACAAGGGTGTCCGCTCGGAGGCGAAGACGCGGGTCAAGAACGCCATCAGGGCCGCCGAGACCGGCGCTGACGACCGGGACGAGGCCGTCAGGCAGGCCGTCAAGCGGCTGGACAAGGCGGCGGCCAAGGGGATCATCCACCCCAACCAGGCCGCCAACCGCAAATCACGGCTCACCCGTCGCCTGGCCCGGCTCCAGGAAGAGTCCGCCCAGAGCTGACCAGGCCGCATCCGGTCAGCGCCTGCCCCGACCCCCACCGCGAGGCTGGCGGGGCTGACGCGCCGGGCGGGACCGGCGGGGGCCCAGCCGGCTGAGCCTGGCGACGAGGACCTCCATCACCACGTCGGCCGGGCAGGCGCTGGCTCCGCGCAGGTCCTGGTCCGCCGCGGCCAGCAGGGTGATCGCCCGCCCGACGCCGTCTCGACCCAGGCGGCGGGCCTCTCTGAGCGCCTTCCCGGCCACGAAGGTGGTGCGGGTCCCGAGCAGGGCGGCGGCGTCCGCCTCGGTGTGCACAGAAGCCCCGTCGAGGCGAAGCATGGCGGCGTAGTGGCGGTGCAGGGTCGCCATCACGACCAGCGGGTGTCGCTGGCCGGCCCCGCTCATGCGGTGGAGCACCTCCAGAGCACCTTCGGTGTCGCCCCGGTCGATGGCGTCGGTGAGCTCCCACGGCGCCACACCTCCCGCCTCGCCGAGGAACGGCTCGACCTCCTCGGACCCGAGGCTGGCCCCCTCCCCGTAGGCGGCCGCGAGCGCATCGAGCAGGCCCGACAGCCGACCCAGGTCCTCCCCCAGGTGCTCGCCGAGCAGGGCGGTGGCCGGGGCGTCCAGTCGCACCGCGCTCTCGCGCACGCGCGACGCCAGCCACGAGGACCGGCCCCGTCCGGTGGGCGCAGAGGCGTCGACAACGTGTCCGCGCTGGCGCACCGCGTTGAGGAGCTTCGTCGGGATCGTCCCGCCGCCGGCCACCAGGACCAGTGACGCTGTCGGCTGCGGGTCCTCGAGATAGGAGATCAGCGCCCCCACCTGATCAGCGCGCAACCGACCGGCGTCGCGGACGACCACCACCCGGTGACTGGTCAGGAACGGTGGCGTGGCGCAGGCGTCGAGCACCGATCCGATGTCCGGGTCGTCCTCGTTGCCGTGCTCCTCGACGACCAGGGCCGGATCGTCCTCGCCGACCAGGTCGCGGAGCAGATCGCGGGCCGCCTCTCCCACCAATGATGCGTCGTCGCCCGCCACGACGTAAGCGGGCGCGCGGGTCGTGGCACGCTCAGGTCCCATTTCGCTCCCACCTGGGGCTCACGGCGCCTCCAGCACCGCGGCGATGGCGGCGCACACACGGCGCGTGCCTCGTACGTCGTGGGCTCGCACGATCCGCGCTCCCCTGGCCACCCCGAGGGCCGCTGCCGCCAGGGACGCATCTCCCCGGTCGGCTACCTCGAGGTCGCACAGGCGGCCGAGGAAGGGCTTGTGCGAGGCCGACAGCAGCAGCGGGTGACCGAGAGCGGCCAGCCGGTCCGAGGCCCGCAGCAGGGTGAGGGACTGTTGCCAGGTCTTGCCCAGGTCGAGCCCGGCGTCGACGACCACCCGATCGCGCCCGATGCCCTCCGCCTCGGCCCAGCGCGCCCGCTCGGCGAGGAACCGACACACCTCTCCGACGACATCGTCGTAGGTGGGTTCTGGGTCGGGTATCCGGGGGCCCAGGCGGATGTGGGTGGCCACCACGCTCGCCCCCGCGGCGGCGGCGACCTTCAGGTAGGTCGGATCGGCGAACCCGCTGATGTCGTTGCCGACGACGGCCCCGGCGGCGAAGGCGGCCTCGGCGACCGCGGCCCGCCAGGTGTCGACCGACAGCGGAACGTCGAACCGGTCGCGGAGGGCCGAGACCGCGGGCACGACCCGCTCCAGCTCCTCGGTCACACCCACCTCGGGTCCGGGCCCCGCCTTCACACCTCCGACGTCGAGGATGTCGGCGCCCTCCCCGACGAGCTCGTCGGCCCGGCGAAGGAACCGATCCATCGAGAAGTAGGCGCCGCGATCGAAGAACGAGTCCGTGGTGCGGTTGAGGATGCCCATCACCAGCGACCTGGTGCGCAAGTCGTAGCTGCGGTCCCCGAGGCGCAGACGCACGCCGTGCACGCTAGCGAGATGCTGCTCCGGGTCGGCCGAGGGACTCAGAAGAGGCGGGCCGTGAGCGCCTTGCGGTACGCCACGGTGCGAGGGTCACCGGGGCCCATCGCCTCGAGGAGGTCGAGGAACTCCCGGCGGGCCTGTTCGTCCTGCTTCACCCGGTCGAGCAGGTCGTCGAGGCGGACCTCCAGGCCGACGTCGCCGTCGAGGGCGGCACCGTCGCCGAGCCGGGCCAGGGCGGCGACCCGGCGGACCTCGGCCGTCTCGGGCACCCGTCCGAGCAGGCCCAGCGCCTCCTCGGCCTCACCCCGGGCGACCAGCAGCTCGGCCAGGGCCACGACCGCGCCCGGGTGGTCGGGCTCCAGCTCGAGCGCCCGTCGCAGCGAGCTCTCGTCACCCAGCTCCACGAGCCGGTCGGCCTCGGTCGCGGCCGGGGCCAGACGCGAGACGAACTCCTTGACCGCCGCCTCCGGCTGGGCGCCGATGAAGCTGTCCACCACCTGTCGGTCCCGCAGGGCGTACACCGCCGGGATGGACTGGACCCGGAAGCTGGCGGCGATCCGCGGGTTCTCGTCCACGTTGACCTTGGTCAGCTCGACGGCGCCGTCGGTGTCCGCGACCACCCTCTCGAGGATCGGGCCGAGGGTCCGGCACGGACCGCACCACTCCGCCCACAGGTCCACGACCACGGGGACCTGGGCGGAACGCTCGAGGACGTCGCGCTCGAAGCTGGCGTCGGTCACGTCGGTCATCGGGCTAGACGATACCGGGCCGGCGTGCCCGGACGGGTTGGGGCTAGCGTCTCGGGCCGATGGAAGGGATCGACGAGACCAAGGTCGGCGAGTGGTTCGAGGCCAACGTCGCCGAGGCCACGCCGCCGCTGGCCTTCGAGCTCATCGCCGGGGGACGATCCAACCTGACCTACCGGGTCACCGACTCGGCGGGCAACGACTTCGTGCTGCGCCGGCCCCCCACCAGCCACGTGCTGCCGACCGCCCACGACATGGGCAGGGAGCACCGCATCGTGTCCGCCCTGGGCCCGACTCCCGTGCCGGTGGCGCCGACCTTCGGGTACTGCGGGGACGACAGCGTCAACGGCGCGCCCTTCTACGTGATGGGCTTCGTTCCGGGCCACATCCTCCGAGACGCCGAGACGGCGCGAAAGGTCCTCGACGAAGACGGCCGCCGCCGCGCCGGCGAGTCACTGATCGACGTGCTGGCCGATCTCCACGCCGTCGACGTCGACGCCGTCGGCCTGGGCGATCTCGCCCGTCGCGAGGCGTACATCGAGCGTCAGCTCAAGCGGTGGTACGGCCAGTTCCGCCAGTCCCAGGAGGGCACCGGCCGCCCGGTCCCGCTGGTGGACGAGCTGCACGACCTTCTGTCGGCGCGGATGCCGGACCAGGTCGGGGACCGCCATCGTCCACGGCGACTACCGGCTGGACAACACCATGCTGGCCGACGACGGCGGTTGCCGCGCCGTGCTCGACTGGGAGATCTGCACGCTGGGCGACCCACTGGCCGACCTCGGCCTGCTCATGGTCTATTGGGCCGAGCCGGGCGACGCCGACCCCGCTCTCGGCCTCGCCCCGACGGCCGTTCCCGGCTTCCCGAGCCGCGCCGAGCATGCGGGCCCGGTACGGCGACCGTTCCGGGCGCGACGTCTCGGCGCTCGACTTCTACGTCGCCTTCGGCTACTGGAAGCTCGCCTGCATCGCTCGAGGGCGTCTACGCCCGCTACGCCGGCGGCGCCATGGGCGGCGACCGCAGCGGGGTCGACGCCTTCTCCGACCAGGTGGCGCGGCTGGCCGAAGCGGGCAAGGCGGCAGCCGACCGGCTGTAACGCCCCAGTTAGGCTAGGAAGCTCCCTATGGCTCTGTACGAGCGACGACCCTCGCGACAGCCCGACCGGCCCGTGCTCGTGGTCAGCCTCGAAGGATGGGTCGACGCCGGGCTCGGCGCCACCTCGGCCACGAGCGCGCTGCTCGGGTCGATCCCCACCGAGGTCCTGGCCACCTTCGACGGCGACGACCTGATCGACCAGCGCGCCCGTCGCCCCGTGCTGCGCATCGTCGAGGGTCGTGAACGCCGGCCTCACGTGGCCGGAGATCCGCCTCCTGGTGGGTGAGGACCGGACCGGCAACGACATGCTGTTCCTCGTGGGGCCGGAGCCGGACCTGCACTGGCGGCCCTTCGTGGCCAGTGTCGTGGAGCTGGCTCACGAGCTCGGGGTGCGCCTGGCCGTGGGGCTCGGAGCCTTTCCGGCCGCGGCCCCCCACACCCGGCCGGTGCGGCTGGCGGCCACGGCGACGACGCCCGACCTCGCCTCCAGGGTCGGCGTCGTGTCGGGCACGCTCGAGGTCCCGGCCGGGATCGAGGCCGCCTTGGAGCAGGGCTTCGCCGCCACCGAGATCCCCGCCGTCGGCTTGTGGGCGCGGGTGCCGCACTACGTGTCGGCGATGCCCTATCCGGCCGCCAGCGCCGCCCTGGTGGACGGGTTGGCCAACGTCGCCGGGCTCACGTTGGAGTCGGCCGGTCTCCACGCCGCGGCCGACGTCACGCGCAGCAGGGTCGACGAGCTGATCGCCCAGAGCAGCGAGCACAAGGCCATGGTCAGCCAGCTCGAGGACAACATCGACGCCGCCGAAGGCACCCCGCTCGATCTCGGGCCCCTGCCGTCGGGCGACGAGATCGCCGCCGAGCTCGAGCGGTACCTGCGGGGCGAGCGCTAGCGAGGCAGCCGCGCCGGCCGAGGGATGAGCCGCAGCCGCGCCAGCGACTAGGTTGCGGGCCCATGCGTGTCGATGGTGGTGTGGGCGGCGACCTCGAGACAGCGGGAGCGTCGGCCAGGGAGACCGAGGAGGCCGGATACGACGGGGCCTGGTCGGCCGAGACCGGCCACGATCCGTTCCTGCCGCTGCTGTTGGCGGCCGAGCACACCGAGCGCCTCGAGCTCGGCACCGGCATCGCAGTGGCGTTCGCCCGCAACCCGATGAACCTCGCCAGCCTGGCCAACGACCTGCAGGCCTACTCCAAGGGCCGGTTCATGCTGGGCCTGGGCTCACAGATCAAGCCGCACATCGAGAAGCGCTTCAGCATGCCGTGGTCGCACCCGGCGCCCCGGATGCGGGAGCTCATCCTGGCCATGCGCGCCATCTGGACCAGCTGGAGCGAGGGCACCAAGCTCGACTTCAAGGGCGACTTCTACACCCACACCCTCATGACCCCGTTCTTCAACCCCGGCCCCAACCGGTACGGGCAGCCGAAGGTGTTCCTGGCCGCCGTCGGCGAGCTGATGACGACCGTGGCGGGCGAGGTGGCCGACGGCCTGCTCGTCCACGGTTTCACGACGGAGCGGTACCTGCGGGAGGCCACCATTCCCGCCCTCGAGCGAGGGTTGGCAGCGTCCGGGCGGCGACGGGAGGACGTGCAGGTCTCGTACCCCGCCTTCGTCGTGACCGGTACCTCGGAGGCGGAGATGGCCGACGCCGCCCGGGGCGTACGGGCCCAGATCGCCTTCTACGCGTCGACCCCCGCCTACCGGCCCGTGCTGGAGCTCCACGGCTGGGGGGACCTGCAGAGCGAGCTCAACACGCTGTCCAAGCAGGGCGAGTGGATGAAGATGGCAGAGCTCATCGACGACGAGGTCCTCCACACCTTCGCCGTCGTGTGCGAACCCGAGGACGTCCCCGCCCAGATCGTGGCGCGCGTGGGTGACGTGGTCGACCGCATCACCTTCTACGCCCCCTACCGGGCCGACCCCGAGCGGTGGCGCGGGATCCTGGCCGGGTTCAAGCAGCTCGGTCCGGCCTGACCGGTCCCGCCGCCGGCGGGACGGGCACGCCTCGCCCCTTACGCCTCGCCGAGGTCGGCCGCCAGGTAGCGGCTGCGGCACAACGAGCGCTGCAGCTTGCCTGAAGACGTCTTGGGGAGGCTGCCCGGGTTGACCAGGACGACCTCCTCCAGGGTCAGGCCCACGGCATGGCGCACCCGCGTGGCGACGGCCTGGCGGATCGCCTGAGGGTCTTCCACCTTCGTCTCGGCCACGACGACGAGCGCCTCCCGGCCCTTGCGCCCTTCGACCCCGAAGGCGATGACGTTCCCCTGCCGGACGCCGGGAATGGTGCCGACGGCGCGCTCGATGTCCTCCGGGTACACGTTGCGGCCGCCGATGATGATGACGTCCTTCATGCGCCCGCACACGACGAGCTCGCCATCGGCCATGTAGGCCAGGTCGCCCGTTCGCAGCCACTCACCGCGAAACGCCTCGGCCGTGGCCTCGGCGTGGCGGTAGTAGCCGGGCGTCACCGAGTTGCCGCGGACCTCCAGCTCCCCGACCTCGCGCTCGGATCGGACGATCCCGCTCGCCGGCTCGACGATCCGGACCTCGAGCCCGGGCAACGGCCTCCCCAAGCGGGCAAGGCGGCGTCCCCGTTCATCCCCCTCGGCGACGGGGGCGGCCGAGCCCTCGTGCTCGAGTGCCCGGCGGTCGACGGTGTCGGTGGTCATCCCGCTCCCGGGCTCGGGGAAGGTCACGGCCAACGTGGCTTCGGCCATACCGAACACACAGAACATCGACTTGGGATCGAGACCGTGCGGAGCCCCTGCCGCGCAGAAGTCGTCGACCGCCTGGGGGTCGACCGGCTCCGCGCCGTTGAGGGCGACGCGCCACGGCGAGAGGTCCCAACCACTCTGACGGCGGAGCGCCCTGGCGGCGAGGGCGTAGGCGAAGTTGGGGCCGCAGGTGACCGTGCCGCGGAAGTCGCTCATCCACTGCATCCAGCGGCCGGGAGCGGCCATGAAGTCCTGGGGCGCGCCGAGAACGAGATCCGTGCCCGTGGTCATCGGGGTCATCAGGAGCCCGATGAGGCCCATGTCGTGGTACAGCGGCAGCCACGACACGATCACGTCTCCCTCGACGTCGAGGCGGGCGGCCTCGGCGATGGCGTCGATGTTGGCGCCGATCTGGGCGTGCGGCAGCATCACGCCCTTGGGGTCGGCGGTGGACCCACTGGTGAACTGGAGTATGGCGAGCGAGGCAGGGTCGATGGCCGGCTCCTCGAGGTCGGCGGCACCGGCCCGACCAGGTCCCGGTGTCACCTCGTCGAGCAGGACGAGCGGCGGGTCCGCCGGGTCGGGGTCCAGGAACGCAGCCAGGTCGCGGTCGACGAGCGTCATGCTCACGTCGGCGCTGCGCACCCGGGCCCGCGTCTGGGCGACGAAGTCCTCCACCGACCCCAGCCGCATCGGAAGCGGGAGGACCACGACCGTTGCGCCCGCCAGCCACGTGGCCTGGATCGTCGTGACGAGGGAGCGGGAGGTGGGGGCCAGGAGGGCGACCCGGTCACCCGGGCTGATGCCTCGCCGCTGCAGGTTGGCGGCCACCGCCCGGGCGTCATCGTGCAGCCGGGCCCAGCTCACGGGCTCCGGGTCGCCGGAGCCGACGAACGTCGCGGTCCCGCCCCTGGTCGTGGCCCGCTCGATCCGGGCCGTGAGCGTCGAAGTGCTGCGACCGTGGCTGGGCGGGCCCGGACGTCCAAGCTTGGGTCATGGGACTTCGACCACCCGCAGCAGCCTGGCGTTACGTGTCTGGAGCGGGATGGCGCGGTCAGGGCCGGTGGCCGCGCGGACGTCAGCCCGAGCGGGCGGTGACGATGTTGACCAGCTTCGGTGGGCGGCTGACGACTCGAGCCGGCGGTCGCCCACCCAACTGCTCCTGCACCTTCGGGGAGGCCAGGGCGAGCCGCTCGACCTCGGCCTCGTCGACGCCGGGGTCGACCTGGATGCGATCTCGTACCTTGCCGTTCACCTGGACGACGAGGGTGACGGCCTGGCGGCGGACCAGCTCGGGATCGGCCTGGGGCCAGCCCTGCTCGTGCACGTGGCCACCCCGCCGCCGCTCCCAGAGCTCGGCCGTCACGTGCGGCGCCATGGGCGCCAGCAGCAGGATCATGGTGTCGATCGGCCTCGGACAGCGTGGCGGCGCGTGCCCCCGACTGGACGTAGTGGTACAGGCCATTGGTGAACTCCATGAACGCCGCCACCGACGTGTTGTACGACCAACGGTGGAACTCGTCGGTCACCCGCTCGATGAGGCGGTGCGTGGCCCGCTGGATCTCCATATCGGCGTCGGTGGGCTCTCGATCAACCGGCGCTGGCCCGGGTGCGTCGCCGATGCCCAGTCGCCACACCCGCGCGACGAACCGCGCGCACCCGTCGATGATCTCGTCGGTCTGGGCGCTCCAGTCCACGTCGTCGACCGCAGGCCCGGCGAACAGGTGGAAGAGCCGCAGCGAGTCGGCGCCGACCGTCTCCAGGTAGCGAGAGGGCGCCACGACGTTGCCCCTGGATTTGGACATCGCGCTGCCACCCAGCCGGATCATGCCCTGGTTGAACAGCCGTGTGAACGGCTCACGGAGCTCCACCGGCACGAGCCCGAGATCGGCCAGCGCCTTGGTGTAGAAGCGGGCGTAGAGCAGGTGGAGGATGGCGTGGGTGATGCCGCCGATGTACTGGTCGACCGGCATCCAGTGCTGAACGGCGCCCTGGCTCGAACGGCACATCGGTCGACCACGGGTCGCAGAAGCGAAGGAAGTACCACGACGAGTCGACGAACGTGTCCAGCGTGTCGGTCTCCCGCTCTGCCGGCCCGCCGCACGCGGGGCAGGACACGTGCCGGAAGCCCTCGTTGTACTTGAGCGGCGACTCGCCCGTGGGACGGAACTCGACGTCGTCCGGGGCCAGGACGGGTAGCTGATCGTCGGGCACGGTCACCATCCCGCACGACGGGCAGTAGATGATCGGGATCGGACAGCCCCAGTAGCGCTGACGGCTCACCAGCCAGTCCCGCAGGCGGTAGTTGACGGTGCGCCTGCCGATCCCCTCGCGTTCCAGCCACCCGATGGCGGCCTCGACGGCCTCGTCCACCCGCAGGCCGTTCAGCCAGTCGCTGTTGATCGTTTCCCCGTCGCCCGTGTAGGCCTCCCCCACCCAGTCGGCCGGTGGCGCCACTGTTCGCACGATGGGCAGCCCGTAGGTCTGGGCGAACTCCCAGTCGCGCTGGTCCTGCCGGGCACCGCCATGATGGCGCCGGTGCCGTAGCTGGAGAGCACGTAGTCGGCCAGGTAGACGGGGACCGGTTGCACCGGTGAAGGGATTGATGACGCTGCTGCCAGTGAAGACGCCGCGCTTCTCCAGCCCACCCTCGGTCGACTGGCGCTCGATCTCGGTGCTGCGGGCGACTCGGGCGAGCAACTCGTCGACGGCGGCCCGTTGCCCAGGAATGGTCAGCTCGTCGACCAGCGGGTGCTCGGGCGCCAGCACGGCATAGGTCATGCCGAAGCTGGTGTCGGGCCGGGTGGTGAAGACACGCATGGACAGGTCCGGTCGTCCCTCGACGGGAAGGTCGAACTCGGCTCCCTCGGAGCGCCCGATCCAGTTGCGCTGCATGGTCTTGACCCGGTCGGGCCAATCGAGGTCGTCCAGCGCGTTCAGCAGCTCCTCGGCGTAGGCGGTGATACGGAAGAACCACTGCTCCAGGTCTCGCTTGACGACCACGTCACCCGACCGCTCACAGGTGCCGTCCGGCAGGACCTGCTCGTTGGCCAGCACCGTCTGGCATCCCGGGCACCAGTTGACTGCGGCCCGGTCCCGATAGGCGAGCCCCGCCTCGAGGAACCGCTTGAAGATCACCTGGTTCCAGCGGATGTACTCGGGGTCGTGGCTGCGGATCTCCCGCCGCCAGTCGTAGACCGCCCCCAGCGCCTTGAGGCTGGCCTTCAGCTCGTCGATGCGGGCCTCGGTGTAAGACGGGGGTGGACCCCGGTCTGGATGGCGGCGTTCTCGGCCGGCAGGCCGAAGGAGTCGAAGCCGATGGGCGACAGGACCGCCCTGCCCAGCATCGTGTGGTACCGCACGACGAGATCGCCGAAGGTGTAGTTCCGGATGTGTCCCTGGTGCGCCGGCCCACTGGGGTAGGGGTACATGCACAGCACGTACTCAGCCGGGCGGGGGTCGTCGGCATTGACCTCGTAGGTGCCGTCGTCGGCCCATCGCTCCTGCCACTTCTTCTCGACGGCCCCGACGTCGTAGGCCTCTGCCATGGCTGGGATGGTACCGGGGGGACAGGGGCGACCGGCACCGATATCAGGCCGCTGCCAGCCGCCGGGCGGCGCCTCCGGGAAGCCTCGCTTGCTAGGTTGTGGTGTCTCGGGGGCGTAGCTCAGTTGGTAGAGCGCTTGACTGGCAGTCAAGAGGTTTCGTGGGTTCGAGTCCCATCG